>CAVZTS010000014.1:0-813664 GCA_963778275.1 uncultured beta proteobacterium
AATCAGCTGGCGGTCAGGGTCTTGCAACGGCGGTTGGGCACGGAACGGCGAATGGGGAGCACGGACGCGGCGGAATGAACGTCGCAGGCCGGCTGTTTGCAGCGTCTTGTCTTGTATACCCCAAGCCGCGCGCGGCGCGGCGGTGAATTGCGCCGTATCGCTGCGGGTGCGGGCCGATGTATGCTCGCGTGGCAGTTGCCAAGGCCGGGGCCGGATCGGCGCGCGGGGCCTGGCGATTTTCGGGTCGAGTCACACGGAGGAGCGATGAATAAGAAATTTCTGGTCGCCTGGCTGGTTATCTTCATTGTGTGGATGCTCGGCAGCTTCGTCGTTCATGGCATCCTGTTGCACGACGACTACATGCAACTGGCCGGCCTTTTCCGGCCGGAGGCGGAGGCCCAGCAATACTTTTCCTTGATGATCCTGGCGCATGTCATCCTGTCCGGGGCGTTTGTCTGGATCTATGCGAGAGGTGCCGAACCCAAGCCTTGGCTGCCGCAGGGCGTTCGCTTCGGCATTGCGGTGGCTTTTTTGACCATCGTTCCGACCTACCTGATTTACTACGTCGTGCAACCGATGACCGCCATGGTCGTGGTCAAGCAGATCCTCTTCGATGGGATACTCATATTGATTCTCGGTTCAATTGTCGCGCGGCTCTATAGGCAGCCGGAACAAGCCTGATCCCAGGCGCAACGGTCGCGGCCGTCAACGCAGCGTCGGCCGATGGCATGGTCGGCGGGGAAGGGTTCGATTATCATCCCGTCCAGCCGCTCCGGCAGGCAGTACTCGCGCAGATCGCGAGTGCTGCACGCGTGGGCCACGGAGGAAACTGCGTTCATGTCCATCCCAGACGACGTCGTTGCGTGGATTAACCGTCATTTCCGGGAAATCGACCGGGCGACAGCCATCGGCCTGCTCGAGGACGCCGTCGACGAATGGGACGAACCGGTAGAGCCGCGGCTGCTCCGCTGCGCGGTCATCGGGTCGCGGGGCGATATCGACCGACTGACCGAATTGGTGGAAGAGCTCCGCATCGACAGTGAAGACGTGATTCTCTCCGGCGAATACGAAAGCCGCGCCGGAAACCTCATCAAAGTGCGCAACCTCAACGAGCCCCTCGAAGACGTCTGACAGCATGCGGTAGCGTTGTGCGTAACAGGCAAATCGGCGAGACGTTGACCGACGGCCGGCGCTGTGCGCCCGCTGCCGAGCGCAACCAGGCGCCGATCCTCGAGGTTCTCGAGCCTGAGCTGCCGCAGAAGGGCCTGGTGCTGGAGATCGCCAGCGGGACCGGCCAGCACGTCGCCTGTTTCGCCAAGGCTTTGCCGCATCTGTCCTGGCAACCCAGCGATCCGGATTCCGAGTGCCGGCGCTCGATCGCTCGCTGGATCGATTTCCAGCGACTCGGCAACGTCGCCGCACCGATCGCGCTTGACGTGCGCCACCAGCCATGGCCGGTCCTTGCAGCAGACGCGATCGTGTGCATCAATATGGTTCACATCGCGCCCTGGTCGGCGACGCTGTCACTGTTCGCCGGCGCGCAGCGGGTACTTCCACCTGGCGGCCTGCTGTTTCTGTACGGACCCTATCGCCGCGATGGCCGCCACACGGCATTGAGCAACGCGCAATTCGACGCCGAACTTCGCGCCCGTGACCCTGAATGGGGGCTGCGCGACGTCGAAGCGCTTGCCGAGGTCGGCAAGGGTGCCGGATTCATCCTGGCTGACACCGTGGCTATGCCGGCGAACAACTTCAGCCTGGTTTTTCGGGGGCGCGCAGCGACGTCCGCCGGTGGTCAACCCTGAGGCGGCGGTCATGCCAGGACTCCTGACCCACTACAGGGCATTCTTTCAGCTACCCGGCGTCCTGCGCTTGCTCGTCACGGCGCTCGTTGCGCGCATGCCCATCGGAATGATGTCGCTTTCGTTGCTCATGCATCTGCGCGAGCTGTCCGGGTCGTTCGCGTTCGGCGGTGGCATCGTGGGTACCTATTTTGTCGCGATGGCAGCGAGTGCGCCCATTCAGGGACGCCTCGCCGACCGACACGGCCCCCGCGGGATCCTGCTCGCGACGGGAATCGTCCAACCGGTAGCGCTCGGACTGCTGTTGTTCGCCGCGCCGTTGCACCTGTCGCTGGGGGCGATAGCTCCCCTTGCTGCGGTCGCGGGCGCTTTCATGCCGCCGATTTCCGTGCTGACGCGAACGTTATGGAGGCATCGTTTCGAGCGCGCAGAGGAACGCCGGACTGCATTTGCGGTCGACTCTGTCCTCATCGAGATCAACTTCACCGTCGGCCCCGCTCTCGTTGGAATGGCCCTGCTGTTCGGAACCCCCGCGCTGGCCTTTGGCCTTACCTGGGTCGTTGCGGCGGGTGCCGTTCCGCTGTTCGTCCTTTCTGGGGCGCCGCGCTACTGGAAATCCTCCGCTCACGAAGTGCATCACCTGCTCGGCCCGCTGACCGAACCCAGGCTGCTCATCGCTTATGCCACGAGCACCGCGCTCACGTTTGCGTTCGGCATGCTCGAGGTGGGCTACCCCGGCTTCGCCGCGCGCGCCGGAATGCCCGCGCTCGGCGGCGCCCTGCTCGCGATCTGTTCGATCGGCAGCGCGCTGGGCGGCGTCGCCTACGGCGGCATGCATTTCACGCTACCGCTGGAGCGGCAGTTGCCGCGGTTGATGCTGCTGCTGGCGGTGCCGTTCGCCGCGCACGCGTTCGCCACATCGGCATGGGTGCTCGCGCCGCTCGCCTTTGTCGCCGGCTTGATGATCGCGCCCGCGCTCACCGCGCTGTCGTTGCTGGTTACACAGTATGCCCCCGCTCGGTACGCCACCGAAGCGTTTACGTGGATGTCGACTTGCATCCTGTCGGGGTCGGCGCCGGGATGGCGGTTGGCGGTCAGCTCATCGAGGCCGTGGGTCCTTGGGGGGCGTTCGCCTCGGCGGCGGCGGCCGGAGTTGTCGCGGCGCTGGTTTCATTGCCGTTGCGACGTTCCTAGATGCGTTTGCCGTTCGCGACATTCGCGACGCGCTCGCGCAGCACCGTCTTCAGCACCTTGCCTGTGTTGTTCTTTGGCAGTTCGGCCAGGAAAACGTACGCTTTGGGCCGCTTGAAGCGCGCAATGGATTCGAGACAGCGCGTGTCGAGCTCTCGCTCGAGGGCCGCGGTATCGGTGCCGGTCCGCGCGACGACACAGGCGACGACCTCCTCGCCCCAGTCCGGATGGTGGCGCCCCACGACTGCCACCTCCGCCACGGCAGGGTGCGCCTGCAGCACTTCCTCGATTTCACGCGGGTAGATATTGCTGCCTCCGCTGATGATGAGGTCCTTGGCCCTATCAATGAGCGTCAGAAAGCCGTCGCCATCGATGTAACCGACGTCGCCGGTGTGCAGCCAGCCATCGGCCAACGCCATCGCGGTGGCTTGCGGGTTGTCCCAGTAACCCTGCATGACGGTCGGTCCGCGGACGCACACCTCGCCGGCCCTTCCGACAGGCAGGTCCGTGCCGTCGGACCCGATGATGCGGATCTCGATACCGGTCTGCGCCGGGCCCACCGAGCTCAAGCGCGCGCTATCGTTGCGTGCGATGGCATCGGCGAGCAGTGCACGCGACATCGCTGTGATTGTCATGGGTGATTCGCCCTGCCCATAGATCTGCGCCAGCCTCGGCCCGAGCGCCGTGCACGCCGCCCGGCAATCCTCGACGTACATCGGTGCTCCGCCGTAGACAATGCTTTTCAGGTGCTCGAGGTGCGCGCTCTGCAGTCCGGAATGGGCAGTCAGCCGCTTGACCATGGTCGGCGCCGCAAAGAAACAGGCTTGCGGCCAGCGCGCCAGGAGCGCGACGATCTCGGCAGGATCGAAGCCGCCCGACTCCGGCACCACATTGACCGCCGCATTGAGGACATGCGGCAACACGTACAGTCCCGAACCATGTGACAGCGGTGCGGCGTGCAGGATCGCATCGCCTGCTGCGACTGACTCGACATCGGCGAGAAAGCACAGGCTCATCGCGCGCAGGTTGCCATGGGAGAGCACGGCACCTTTCGGTCGGCCCGTCGTGCCGCTGGTGTAAAACAGCCAAGCGGGATCGGCTGGGGCGACCGGAACCGGCTCGTCGCGAGCTGCACCGGTGAGAAGTCGATGGTAATCAGCGCCGCCAAGCTCGATGCTGCGCTCCAGCGCGAAGGCCCCGGGTGCCGCTGAGCCAAGGGTGGCCGCCCAGGCTGAATCGACGAAGGCCCAGCGCGCGCCGGAATGCTGCAGCACGTAGGCGAGCTCGTGGGGATGGAGCTTGCTGTTGACGGGCACCGCGCACAGCCCGGCCTGCCAGCACGCGAACATCGCCTCGATGTACTCGGCGCAATTGCTCGCCACGAGCGCAGCGCGATCGCCCGCACGGAGCCCGCCGCCCAGCAGCGCGCCGGCGAGCCGGGTCACGCGCGCGGCGAGCGCGGCATAGCTGTGGCGAACGGCGGCCCCGACGGCGACCGCAGGAAGAGCCGGAAACCGGCGCGCGCTGCGCAGAAGCAGCGCGGCGAGGTTATGGGCGGGAGAGGGAGACTGGAGCGAGGACACGGCACCAAGCGGCGGCGAACCCAATCACGGCTGACCGAATCGCGCAGCCCAATGCCGAGACCGCGCTGCAGGTGGCAGCGGAGAACCTGGAAGAGCGGCGGTCAGTAGGTCGCGCGGCCACCCGAAAGATCGAACACGGCAGCGGTCGAAAACGAGCAATCCTCGGTACACAGCCAGGCGACCAATGCGGCGATCTCCTCCTTCGCACCGAAACGCCCCAGGGGAATCTTCGATAGCATGAAATCGATATGAGCCTGGGTGATCTGGTCGAAGATCGCCGTCCGCACCGCCGCCGGCGTGACGCAGTTGACGCGGATACCGGTCTTCGCGAGCTCCTTGCCCAGCGACTTGGTCAACCCGATGACCGCCGCCTTGGAGGCACTGTAGGCACTCGCGTTGGGGTTGCCCTCCTTGCCGGCGATCGAGGCGATGTTGACGATGCGGCCGTAATCCCGCTGCAGCATCAGCGGCACGATGGCGCGATTGCAGAAGAACACCCCGTCGAGATTGACCGCCATGACCTCGCGCCAGGCGGCGAGCGGATAGTCCCAGGTCGTGGCGGTGGCCCCGGCGATGCCGGCGCTGCAGACCAACGCGTCGATGCGACCCAATGCCGCTGCCGTCGCGTGCGCCGCCGCATCCACGCTGGCAGGATCTGCAACGTCGACGATGCGCGTATCTGTCCTCTGCGCGAGTGTGGCTTGCGCGGTTGCGAGCGCGGCTGCGTCGCGGTCCCACAGGCTTACGCGGCCCCCGCTGGCGAGGAGCCGTTCCGCGATGGCGAAGCCGATGCCTGTCGCACCACCGGTAATAACCGCGGTGCGGCCATTGAAATCAAGATGGTTCATTTCCGGGAACGTTCGGTGATCGGCTTCGCTGCGGGGCGAAGCGATGCTAGCACCAAATCGACGTCCGCCGCGATAGGGCCGCGGCGCCCGGTCAGCGTCGTCGTCGATCCGCGTCGCGATCCCAGACCGTGGCCCGTGCCAGGCCCGCGCCGAGGACGAGAATGAGGCAGGCAAGCAGCAGCAGCGCGCGGCGATCGTCGGCGGGAATCGGCCGCGCGGCTTGCAGAGCGAGAACGTTGGTGTCCGAACCGGTAGCAACGCTCGCCGCGACCGGGTCGGTTGCGGTCGCAATGTTCGTGATCTGCGGCGCGGTGAGGCTGGGAGCAAAGCGCACCGGCAGGGAATAGACGAGACGGTTGCCGGCGCCGGCCACGATGGTGGCGCCTGTCGCAGAAAAGCTGGTGCCTCCAACGCCGCCGGTGATCGTCCCGCAAGTCGCCGCTCCGGTGGCGATGCAGGTCGCGGCCGCGGTAAGCGTCACGCCCGAAGGCAGATTGTCGGTCACCGTGAGATTGTTTGCGTTCGACGGCCCGCTGTTGGTCACGGTGATCGAATACGTTGCGCCGGCGCCCGGCGTGTACGTCGCGCTCCCATCCGTCTTGACCAGCGCGAGGTTGGCAACCGCGACAACGGTGTCGGTATCCGTCGCGCTGTTGTTGGCCGGATTTGGATCGGCCACGCCGGCGGGCGGGGCTACGGTGGCCGTATTGGCAATCGAGCCCGTGGCGTTGGTGGCGATCGTAGCGTTCACGGTGAACGTCACGCTCCCGCCGGATGGCAGGATCGGAATGACGATTCCAGCACCTTGCATCAGCACGACGGTCGTGTTGGGCACTGTCGGACACGCCGCCCCGCCGCTCGCGCTGCCGCAGGTCACGCCCGTCACGTTCAGGTTCGGCACCGCCGGATCGGTGAACACCGCGCCATTGGCTGTCGACGGACCCGCGCTGCGCACGACGATGGTATAGGTCGTCGCGCCGCCGGCATTGACGCTCGTCACGCCGTCAGTCTTAGTGATCGAGAGGTCGGCCTGCGGCGTCAGCGTATCGGTGTCGGTGGCGCTGTTGTTACCAAGGTTCGGGTCGATGACACCTGCCGGCGCGGTAACCGTCGCGGTGTTGACCAGATTACCGAAGGCGCTCGGTGCCACGCTAGCAAGGAGCGTGTATGTCAGCGTAGCCCCCACCGGCACGCTCACCGTGTCGCTGATGTTTCCCGAGCCCGCGGCTGTGCAGATCCCGGAAGTCGCCACACAGGTCCAGGTCGCGCCGCTGATCGCTGCGGGTAACGTATCGGTAACCGTCGCCCCGACAGCGTCGCTTGGTCCCGCGTTCGTGACCACGATCGTGTAGGTCACGATCTGTCCCGGCACGGCAGTCACAATGCCGTCGGTCTTGGTGATGGCAAGATCGGCGAGCGCGCTCAGCGCATCGCTATCGCTCGCCGTCGCCGGAGCGCTGGCGGGGTCGGTCGCAGTTACGGTATTGGTCAGCGGGTTGCTGGTCAAACTCGACGCAAACGCCACGGGCGCGGTAAAGGTAAGCGAATTGGCCGCGCCCCCGGCGATCGATGCGCCGGACGTACCGAGGCTCGTCTGGCCTGCCGTCGCCGGTTACCACACCGCAACTCGCGGTCCCGGCTGCCACGCACGTGGCGTTCGCGGTGAGCGTAACGCCCGCCGGCAACGCGTCGGAGAGCGTCGTGTTCAATGCGTCCGACGGTCCGGCGTTCGTGACCACGATTGTGTACGTAGCGGTGCCGCCGGGCGTATAGGTCGCGCTGCCGTCGGTCTTGGTGACCGCGAGCACCGCCTGGGCGGCACGCGTGTCGCTGTCCGAGCCGCTGCCCGTTGCGCCCGACGCAAGGTCCATTGCGGTCGCGGCGTTGACCAGCGGGTTATCCGCCAAATTGGAGTCGAAGGCGACGGGGACGGTAAACACCAGCGAGCTGCCACCTCCGGCGCCAACCGTCGCACCGGTGGCGCTGACGTTCGACTGTCCCGCGCCGCCGGTCACGGCAC
Source organism: uncultured beta proteobacterium (assembly GCA_963778275.1). Classification (GTDB taxonomy): domain Bacteria; phylum Pseudomonadota; class Gammaproteobacteria; order Burkholderiales; family Casimicrobiaceae; genus PALSA-1003. The sequence goes on from CAVZTS010000014.1 coordinate 7,445, forward strand.
CGCAATTTGCGACGCCGGTGGCGACGCAGGTTGCGCTCGCCGTGAGCGTCACCCCCGCCGGCAGCGCATCGGCGACGGAGACATTGAGCGCATCAGTGAGCCCCGTGTCGGTGATGGTGACCGTATACGTCGCCGTGCCGCCCGGGGTGTATGTGGGGCTGCCATCGGTCTTGATCACCGCCAGGGTCACCTGCGGCGAACGTCCGTCGCTGTCGATGCCGGAGCCGATCGCACCCGAAAGCAGGTCCGTCGCGGTGGCCGTATTGACGAGAGGATCGGTCATCAGCCCGGCCGCGAAGGCGACCGGCGCGGTGAATACGAGCGAGTTTCCGGGGCCGGCGGCAATTTGCGCACCGGTCGCACCCAAGTTCGTCTGTCCGGCGAGACCGGTCACGGTCCCGCAGCCGGCGGTACCGTTGGCGAGACAGGTAACCGTCCCGGTCAGCGTCACGCCTGCCGGCAGCGCGTCGCTGACCGTAACGTTGGTCGCATCCGACAAGCCTCCATGCGTAACCGTGATGGTATAGGTCGCGGTGCCGCCCGGGGTGTACGTCGTGCTGCCGTCGGTCTTGGCCACCGCCAGGGTCACCTGCGGTGCGAGCGAGTCACTGTCGAAGCCGGAAGCCGTTGCATTGGTTGCAAGATCGGTTGCCGTCGCGGTGTTAACCAGTGGATCGGTGGTCAAGTCCGACGCAAACGCGACCGGGACCGTGAAGACCAGTGAATTGCCCAAGCCGGAACCGACGGTCGCGCCCGTCGCGCCGAAGCCCGTTCCGCCGATGCTGCCGGTCACGGTGCCGCAGCTGGTGGTGCCGCCGTTGGCCACACAGGTCACGCTGGCCGTGAGCGTCACGCCGCCAGGCAACGCATCGCTGACGGAAACATCCGCCGCGTCGCTCGCGCCAGTGTCCGTGACCGTGACGGTGTAGGTCGCCGTCCCGCCGGGCGTGTAGGTCGCGCTGCCGTCTGTCTTGACCACGGCAAGCGTGACTTGCGGTGTCAACGCGTCGCTGTCGGTGGCACTGTTATTGCCAGGATTGGGGTCGGTAACACCCGGCGGCGCCGTCACTGTTGCGGTATTGACCAGGTTGCCGGTCGCATTCGACGCGATATTGGCGTTTAGCGTGTAGGTGATCGAGCTGCCGGCGGGCAGGTTGACCGTGTCGTTGATGTTGCCGCTGCCGCTGGCGGTGAAGCCGCTGGCGCCGCCGCTTTGGGTCGCGGTGAACGTATCGCTCGTGATGGCCGGCGGCAGCGCGTCCGTCACCGTGGCGCCGTAACGTTGCTCGGCCCGCTATTGCTCACCACGATCGTATACGTCGTCACCGTTCCCGGCACCGCGGTGGTGACCCCGTCGGTCTTGGTGATCGCGAGATCGGCAACCAGCGTGACCGTATCGGTGTCGGTCGCGCTGTTGTTGGCCAGATTCGGATCGGTCACGCCGGCGGGCGCGGCGACTTTCGCAATATTGGAGATCGAGCCCGTGGCGCCATTGGCGACGGTCGCGTTCACGGTGAAGGTGACGCTCCCTCCCGACGGCAGTGTCGGAACGACGATGCCCGCACCCTGCATCAGCGCCACGGTCGTGTTGGGCGCCGTCGGACACGCCGCCCCGCCACTCGCGCTGCCGCAGGACACGCCGTGACATTCAGGTTCGCCACCGCCGGATCGGTGAACACCGCGCCGTTGGCCGCCGACGGACCCGCGTTGCTCACCACGATCGTATAGGTCGTCGTGCCGCCCGCATTGACAGTTGTCACGCCGTCAGACTTCGTGATCGAAAGATCGGCAACCAGGTTGACCGTATCGGTGTCGGTCGCGCTGTTGTTGGCCAGATTCGGATCGGTCACGCCGGCAGGCGCGGCGACTTTGGCAATATTGGAGATCGAGCCCGTGGCGCCATTGGCGACCGTCGCGTTCACGGTGAAGGTGACGCTCCCGCCCGACGGCAGCGTCGGAACGACGATGCCGGCGCCCTGCATCAGCGCCACGGTCGTGTTGGGCGCCGTCGGACACGCCGCCCCGCCACTCGCGCTGCCGCAGACGACGCCGGTGACGGTAAGATTCGCCACCGCCGGATCGGTGAACACCGCGCCGTTGGCCGCCGACGGACCGGCGTTGCTCACCACGATGGTATAGGTCGTCGTGCCGCCGGCATTGACGTTCGTCACCCCGTCGGTCTTCGTGATCGCGAGATCGGCCTGCGGTACAAGCGTGTCGGTATCGGTCGCGCTGTTGTTGCCGGGATTCGAGTCGGGCACGCCCGGCGGCGCCGTCACCGTTGCGGTATTGACCAGGCTGCCGGTCGCATTCGCCGCGATGTTGGCCTGCAGCGTGTAGGTGATCGTGCTGCCTGCGGGCAGGTTCACCGTGTCACTGATGTTGCCGACGCCACTGGCGGTAAAGCCCGTGGCACCGCCGCTCTGTACGGCGGTGAACGTGTCGCTGGTCACCGCCGCAGGCAGGCTATCGTTCACCAGCGCACCGGGTGAATCGCTCGGTCCGAGGTTACTGACGACGATGGTATACGTCGTCGACGTTCCCGGCACTGCGCTGATGACAAAGTCGTTCTTGGTTATCGCGAGATCAGCCTGCGGCGTCAACGTATCGGTATCGCTTGCCGACGTGATCGGGTTGGTGTCGATTACCGAGCCAGGGATCGCGAGGTTCACGGTGTTGGTGACACTGCCGGTGGCGCTCGATGCGATGGCCGCGTTGACTGTGAAGGTCACCGAACCGCCGTTCAAGACCGTGACGTTTGCGGCGATGGGACCGCTGCCGCTCGCCGGACACGCCGAGCCTGCGGTCGCCGCGCAGGTCCACGAGGTGAACGTCAAGCTCGCCGGGGGCGTGTCATTGACGCCAAGCCCGGTGACATCGTTGGGGCCGCTATTCGATACCACGATCGTGTAGGTCGTGGCGGTGCCCGGGATCACCGAGCTGACGCCGTCGCTCTTGGTGATCTTCAAATTAACGGACCCCGTTACCGCGAGCGTTGCCGTTCCCTGCAACGGATTGGTGACCCCTTGTGCGCTGCTGATCGCCCCCGGCGGCACGTTGTCGATGAGATTGCCGGATTCGGTGCCAACAACGTGCACCGCCAGCGTGCAGACCGCATTGGCGTTGACGTTAGCGTTCGCGAGGACAATTTGCGTCGCCCCAACGGGCGCCGTGATGGTCGCCCCGCCGCACCCGGCCCCGCTGAAGCTCGCCGTCGCCGGATTGGCCACGACCATGCCAGCGGGAAACACGTCAGTCAGCCCGACCCCGGTCAGGTTGATCGCACCGGCGTTGTTGTTGCGAATCTGGATCGACAGCGTGGAGAAATTGGGGTTGCCCGGATTGGTCGCGCCAATGGGGACGGTGGTCGGGCTGAACGACTTGTTTACCGTCACCGAGGTGGAAACCAGTATCAGGTTGGCTGTGACCGCGCTAGTCGTGACGCCTTGCGTCGTCGTGATGCTGGCGGCGGGGATCGTGTTCGTGAACGTTCCCGGCGTCGCCGGCGTTGCGACGTTCACGGCCACGGTACAGTTCATACCGGCGGTCAACGTTCCTCCGGCAAGCGAGAAGCTCGTCGCTCCGGAATTCGCCGTGACAGTACCCGCTCCGCAATTGGTAGCGACAACATTCGGCGTCGGCGCGATGGCGAATCCCGCACCCATCGTCGTCAGATTATCGGTGAATCCGACGCCCGTGAGGTTCACGGTGGGCACCATGGTGACGGTGAGTCGCGACACTGCCCCTGCTTCGACGGTCGCCGGCGCGAAAGCCTTGCTTACCGTCAGTGCACGTTGGACATTGACGGTGCCCGTGATCGCGACCAAGTTATTGCCGGTCGCTCGTGTGCACGCCGTTGAGCGGCGACGGTATTGGTCCGGTTTCCGGTCGCCGCCGTCGCGGCGATGGCGATCGGAATGGTGATCGTGCAGGAGCCGTTCGCGGGGATCGTTCCGCCGGTTGCTGTTATCGACGTTCCGCCAACCGGTGCGGTGATCGTGGCGCCGCAATCGGCAGGCCCGATGATCGGCGCACCGCCGACGGTGAAGCCCGCACCCATCGTCGTCAGGAGGTCGGTAAAAGATGTGATTGTTGCCGCCGCGGCGCTAAGGTTGTTGAGTGTGACCGTCAGCGTTGTCGAACCGGTCTGCAGCGCCGGCGTGGTGAACGACTTGCTGCCGCTGACGGCGCTGACCGAGAGCGTGCCGCTTGCCGCTGCGATGGCCACCCCACCGAAGTTGCACGGGCTCAAGCTCGTGCAGATGCTATTAGTCCCCGAAGCGGTCGCGGTCACCGGCACCGTGACCGTGCACGTTGTCGTTCCTGGCCCCGGTCCGGCTACGCCAGTGAGGTTCCCGCCAGTGATGGTGAACGCGGTGTACGGCGGCAACGCGGGCTGCGCCGGAACCGTGCTGACCGTCGCCCCGGCACAGGTGGTTGCGGGCAGCGCGGTGGCCGTGATCGTGAGGGGGAGGGTATCCGTGAACGTTATCGGGGTGAGAGCCGTCGCATTGAAATCCGTGACCGTGATGGTCAGGGTCGATGCGCCGTTAGGCGCGATGAGGTTTGGTGCGAAGGCCTTGGTAACGCTGCCCCCGGTCTGGACATCGATGTTGGCTGCAATCGCCGCATTCGTTGCGCCTTCCGTGGTGGTGAGCACGCCGGCAGCGATGGTGTTGGTCTGATTGCCGTTAGTCAGCGCATTGGGATTCCTCGCCACAACGTCGACGAACAGCGTGCACGACGAATTCGCCGGGATGGTGCCGCCTGCAAGCGCGATCGTTGCCGGATTGGTCACACTCGAACTGGGTGTCGCGGTCCCGCCCGCGCAGGTCGTGCCGGCGTTGGGTGGGCTCGCAATGGTGATGGCGACCGGCAACGTGTCGGTGATCGCCGCGTTCGTCAGCGGAATGGCATTGGGGTTGGTCAGCGTGATCGTCAGCGTCGACGCGGTGCCGTTGCCGTGCACGTTGGTCGGCGAGAATGCCTTGGGCCCGGTCACCGGCGACGGCTTGGATACGACCAGGGTCGCCTGTGCGGCCTGCGAATTGCTGCCCTGTGATGACGCGACCGCGCCGACCGGGATGGTATTGAGGTAGGTGTTGGGGCTCGCCGAATCGACGTTGACCTGGATCTGGCATTGCCCTGCAACGCCACCGCTGAGCGCCGGAATCGACCCGCCGGTCAGCGGTATCGAACCCGATCCTGGAGCCACGCTGGCGGTGGAAAACCCGCAGGTGTTGCTGCCGACAACCAGTGGGTTGGCCACAACGACCCCGGCCGGGAGCGAATCGGTCAACGCGACCCCGGTCGCCACGGCGGGGTTCGGGTTGAGCAGAACGATCGTCAGCGCGGAGGGCTGCGACGAAACAACCGAATTGGGTGTAAAGCTCTTGTTGACGCCGACCGAGGCGTGTGCCGCGGAGCAAAAGGCAATGCAGCTGGCAAATGCGCAGAGTCTGCGGCGGGCTGTATTTAGGAGGCGAACGCAGCGCAAAACATATCCTTATGGTCCCCGTGCAAAAGCTGGCAGGTGCGATGACGACGACCAAATAGGCGTCGAATCACGGGCTTACGGATTCTAATCAGGTACCGGTCTCCAAGCCTCCAGAATCCGCTGAGCGGTAATTCGCCGGCAAGCATGGGGCGTGGCTTTGCGCGGCTCCTGTAGTAGGCAGCGCGGCGCAGCAACCAGCAAATGTACAGGCTTTGCACTGCTTCCGGGGCTTAGACCCGAGACGAGCAAGACTCTTCCCCCTGGCATTGCAGCAGGCCCCCGGAATTGCGCACTACAGCCCACTGTGGGTTTTTTGCAACGTTCGCACCCGCCTTTGGTCGGCTTTCGGCGCGCGAAGCTTGCCATTCGATCCCGCGGCGCGTGCAGTAGTCACGTAGCCTGGAAACGCGGCAGTGCAACTCCGCGGCGGGACGCCGCGCGCGACACGCCACGTCGACTTGTCAACGCCTGCGAGTTGGTCAAACATGCGCCCCAGACCGTGGCGCCTTTGGCTCGATCTCCAGGTTCCGGTCGATACAATCTGCGAAAGGAAACGGAATGCTGCGTTTGCTTGTGGTCGTGGTTTTGTTGGGAGTCTGTACGGCGGCAGCGGGCCAGGCAGTCCCTCTGGCTGATGTCAAGGCAAAGGGCGGCGTGCAACTGACCGCGGACGAGCTGAAGCAGCTGATACCGGGTGCGAAGGTTGTCAACGTTACGGCCACGGGCAGCACGCGCAGATGGACCAACAGCGTCGACGGGACGTTGGTAGGATCGACGGACCTCCGGGGATATAGCGGAGGCCGTACTCTGCCTGCCACCGGCCAGGGCACTTGGCGTCTGGCCGACAATGGTACCTGGTGCGTGAGCATCAAATGGGGCGTCATGGGAAAAGAGGACTGGTGTTCTTACATGTTCAAGGCGGGTGACAAATACTATGCGGTGGGCAGGCTCGAGGATGGCGCGCTGGCCCATGAATTCGACATTTCGAAATAGCGCGGCGGGCCCTGCTCTTCGAGCACTGCACTGTGGTCGCGCGCGGCGCGCCAATTGTCCACTCCCCGGCCGCCACCGCAGCAAACACGACGAGATCTGACGCGCCATGCACGCCACGGTCGGCCTTCGATTGCCATTTGCCGTTCGGCCGCTGACCTCGAAGCTCGGCGCCGAGCTCTCCGGTGTCAATCTGGCGGAGGGCGTGCCGGATGGGACTTTTCGGGCAATCTACCAAGCTTGGCTGCGCTATCAGGTCCTGCTGTTCCCGCCGCAGGAGTTCCCCCCGGGGCGCCAAGTGCAGTTCGCCCGCCAGTTCGGGGAGGTGCAGATTCACGTGATGAGCCAGTATCACGCCGACGGTTACCCGGAGCTGTACCGGCTCTCCAACCTCGACGCGAACGGCAATCCCAACGGCCGCCATCCCGACAAGGGCACGCTCGCGTGGCACACCGACGGTTCCTGGCGGCGAGTTACCGGTCAGGCGACCATCATCTACGGCGAGGTCGTTGCCGAGAGCGGAGGAGAGACGCACTTCTGTGACATGTATGGCGCCTATGAGCGCCTCGATGCCGCGTGGAAGGCGCGCATCGCCGGTCTGCGTGCCGTGCACAACCTGGATTTTTCGCGCACACGCCGTCACGGCGAAGATCCAATGACGGAGGCGCAGCGCCTCGAGACACCCCCGATTGATCACCCCGTCGTGCGCACGCACCCGGAGACCGGGCGCAAGTGCCTGTACCTGGGCGACCACGCGGAATACATCGTCGGCATGCCCTACGCGGAAGGGCGGGGCCTGATCGAGGAACTCAACGCCCTCGCCATCCATCCGGATCTCACCTATGAACACCGCTGGAAGCCTGGCGAGCTGATCGTGTGGGATAACCGCTGCCTGATGCATCGCGCCACGCCGTACGATCCGGCCACGCAGCGGCGCGTCGTGCGCCGTTGCACGGTGCTCGGCGAGGTTCCGGTATGACAGCTCCGCGTCTCGGCGCGGGAGACCCGCCGCTCTCGTGCTGTGCGCGCGGCGCCAACGCACTGAAGAGGGCCTCCGCGTCGCGACATTCGTAGGAGCGCGATATGCGCCGCTCGAGTGCAATCGCGCCGTCTTGATCGAGCCTCCCCGAGTTGGCAGCCGTTCGAGGGCAACTGCGCCAACGCGGCTAACCATCGACCGGTGCTTCCGGTGTCTTGAGGATAAGTTGATAGAAAGCCAAGTCCAGCCAGCGGCCGAACTTGAACCCGGCATGGTGGATCGTGCCCGCGTGCGAAAACCCCAGTTTTTCGTGCAGCGCGATGCTGCCGCGATTGGCCAGGTCGATCCCGCCCACCATGACATGGTACTGCTGCTTTTGCGCGGCATCGATCAGCTCGCGCATGAGCGCCAGGCCGACGCCTTTGCCGCGATGATCCCTGTGCACGTAAACGGAGTGCTCGACCGAGTACTTGTAGGCCGGCCACGCTCGGAAGGCACCGTAGCTTGCAAAACCCAACAACCCGCCGTCATCGGCGGTGGCGCCGATTACGGGGTAACGGCCCGCCTGTTTGGCTTGGAACCAGCCCACCATGCTCTCCGGCGCACGCAGTTTGTAATCATAGACAGCGGTCGAATTGACGATGGCCTCGTTCAGAATGTCGAGGACCTCGCGCGCATGTGACTCGTAGGTGCAGGCGACCAGCTGCAAGGCACTCTCAACGGTTGGGCAGAATGGGTTGCTGGGAGTGGCGATCCTGCTTGACCCTGAAGCCCTGGGTGACCGGGCACGCGCAACGCGGGGTGAATGACGCACCGTTTCGGGCATGGCCCAAGGCGGGAGCGTCAGGAGTCTAGATCGCGACTGATGAAGCGCCCCAGGGGCTTGCTCGCCACGAGAAGAACAATACCCGTAGCGAGATAGAACGGCGTGCCCCAGATTGCGATGGCATAGAAGTAGTCGAAGTGCTCGCGCAAAGCATCGGGCACCATGGACCATGCCAGCATCGCGCGTGCACAGACGACACCGAGCGCTCCCTGGACGCCGAATGCGAGGAAGAGCAAGCCCAGCCACCGAACCAGGATGAGTGCAATGTTGTGCGCGTTCATGGTGAGTTGTCACTATTGTGCTACGAAATCCGGAAAGCCAAAGCATTGCCCGCAGGCGCCACGGGAATCCATCGTGGTCACTCTACCCCTTTTTATGTCAATGAAGGAGCGTTCCTCAGCGCCCGAATCCGGATGGCCATGCGGCACCGGGGTTCCGGCGCCCGAAAACGCCGGCGGGGCATGCCCGGAGGATGGCCTCGCGCCGCGGAAGACCGCGCAGCGCAGTTATGGCTTGGCTGCAAGCCTTGGTGTTAAATTGGGCCGTTCGCAACCATTATCGATGCAAGCTAATCGCGTCGGTCTCGTCCCGCAAGACCGTGGCGGACGCACCGGACGACGTCTTCCGCCCATCGCACCGCCCCTGGAAGATCCCAAGATAGCCACGGACACCCATAGTCCCCAAGGAGAGAACAGGAATGACTGTCACAGTCGAAAAGAACGGGCACGTCTGGACGGTACTTCACAACCGTCCGGAGGCTCGCAACGCCATGGATCCGGACAGCGCGGACGCGTTGACCCGGGCGTTTCTCGAGTTCGATGCGGATGACGCGGCTCGCGTCGCCGTCTTGTACGGCGAAGGCGGAGCCTTCTGTGCCGGCTGGGATTTGAAGTATGTCAGCACGCTCGATCAGAGCTATCCGCTTGGCGAGCTCGATATTCCCCTGCGCGACCACGTGGCAATGGCGCCGAGGTCCCGCGTGGCCCTTTGGGCCCAACGCGACTCGAGCTCGATAAGCCCGTCATCGCGGCCGTGGCCGGGCCTGCCGTGGCGGGTGGGATGGAACTTGCGCTGTGGTGTGATTTCCGGGTCATGCAGGAAGATGCCTATTTTGGAGTCTACTGTCGGCGCTGGGGTGTCCCGCTGATCGACGGTGGAACGGTACGGCTGCCACGCATCGTCGGCCAGGGTCGAGCGCTCGAAATCATTCTGACCGGCCGCAAAGTCCCCGCAGAGGAATGTCTCCGCATCGGGCTTTGCGAATATCTGGTGCCGAATGGCGCAGCGCGCGCCAAGGCTGAGGAATTGGCGCAGGTAATTGCCTGCTTCCCGCCGGTGTGCGTGCGGACGGATCGACGCTCCGCGATCAAGAGTCACGGCCTCTCGGTGCGCGATGCGCTTGTTCAGGAGTGGTACAACGGCCGCGAAGCCCTCGTCAAGGACGGCACCGCCGGTGCGACGCGATTCAAGGCCGGCCTCGGCCGCCACGGCGATTTCACAAAAATCTATTGATGCGGCCCCGCCCTTTGGGGTTGGCTAACCGGTTTCAGGCGCAATCGCGATATTGCGTCTACGATCATCGCGGGCGCTGCTCCTGGACAACTCATCGGGTTGCTCGCAAACCCTCTTAGTCTGCGCGCCTCGCCTCGCGGCATTCCTGAATTCCGCCGATCACCTTTCTAGATCGACAGGGCGGTGCTCTTCCAACGCGTCAGGCGGGAAGTGAGCGGCTTTTTCTACCCCCCTGTCAGTGAACCAACTGGTGTGAATCAAACGCGGTTTTTTGTCGACGTGGGTTACCGTCATGATCGGACCGCCAGATTTCAATACGACCTTGTCGCCTACTTTGAAGGCCATTGACACAATCCTTTCCGGGGCACAGATGATCAATTTTCCCATTGCACCTCGATGATACGCTCGAGAGACCTAATGTGCGCTAACGCACGGACGGCAAATGTGTCGTCATGTAAACATATATTCGGCCGCAGCTGACGGGGCCGCAGGGACGGGAAAAAAGGAAATCTGCTTGATCCGGCGTTTGCCAAGGCGGGCGTTTCTGTCTCTGTATGCCGGTGGGCGGCTGGCATAAGCTCAAAGGAGATGTAATGAATCTGCTCTGGATTCTGGTTGTCATCTTTCTGATCTTCGCATTCGTCGGCGCGCCCGGCTACGGTCCATGGCATCACAGTTATGGGTGGTATCCGAGCGGTATAGGAACCGTGATCGTCATCGTGCTCGTGGTCCTGTTGTTGACTGGCCGATTGTGACGACATGGCGCAGATGTTTCAACTAACCGTTAAGGAAATGTTCATGGCCATCACCCCAAACAAGGATCAAGTTAAAGGCGAACTGAAAGACATCAGCGGCAAGATCCAGGAAGAAGCCGGTAAGCTGGTGGGGAGCAAGGAGGAGGAGGCCAAGGGGCTGAAAAAGCAGGCTCAAGGCAAGGTACAGAAAGCCATTGGCGATCTAAAGGAAGCCGTCACAGACGCCGTAACGAAAGCATAAACGCCTCAACGGCGCGAACGAGAGACCCTCGTGCCAGGTCGGGACGGTGAACCAGTGCGACGCCACAGAAGACGCGGTGTCGCACCCCCCACGACTCGTTGCGCATCTACTAGGTGGGATGTGGGCGAAATACTTCGGGCAACTGGCAAAGATGCCGCGCACGTTAAGCCAAAGACAACGATGAAAGCGAGAACCAAAATGGCAACCAGAAGCGCAAAGCTGCGCGCACCGCGCACAATCACGGTGAAAGCCATGAAGTCAGGAGCGTTATCGCGCAAAATGCGGTCGGCGAAACCGGTGCCCATAGTCGTTCCAATGTCCCTGGGCCGGGCGGGCAGTGCGGTCAGAGACGGAATCGTCAACAGCCTAACAACGCTGACCAGGATCGAGGGAGAGATCGTCGTCCTCGTCACGTCCGCCGTTTCAAGCACCCTCGGTGCCGCGGGAACGGTCTCCAACGAATTGGTGGTCGTGGTACGCGATGTGGTCGCCGGTGCGGTACAGGCGACCGAGCAGGTCGGGACCGGGTTGATCGCGAGCTCCAAGAGCATTGCCAAGGGTGTCGTGCTGGGAGTGCACGAGGTGGGTGGCGATATTGCCACTGCGGCGGCCGAAACGGTTAAGACGGTCATCAGGCATGCGGCGGCGGTCGGGGCGGATGTCAGCTCGGTCGCGAGAGGCGCCGTCGATGGCATCGTGGAGGCTACGGCAGAGACAGGTGGGAATGTGGGTCGCGTTGCAACGGCGGCGGTTAGGGGCGCGATTAAGGCGGCCGGCGAGGTCGGCGCCGACACCGCCCGAACAGTAGCGGACGTTCTGGCCGGTGCCGTGCGTGGTGTCAAGGGAGCGCGCGGCGCGACGGTGCGCAAGTCCGCCAAGGTACCCGGGAAGAAGGCGGCGAAGAAACCGGCAAAGAGACGGGCAAAGAAACCGGCGAAGAAAGCGGCGAGAAGGGCGTTGAAGAAATAGGTCGAGTCCCCTAATCGGAACCGCGGTAGAACGCGATTGTTCGGGCGCGAGATATTCGTCCATGATTCTCACGCCACGCTTGCACTATAGTGATGTGCTGGTGAGAAATCTTAGGGCCGGGTGAGAAGCGCTCGCGGGCGGATCTCGCCGCACTGATCGATTACTGCGGGTTCCCCTTGCCGCGAAACGCAACTGACCAGTTTCGACGTGCGCGTATGACAGCTTCAATCGATGGCGGCGATACGCCGTCGTGAGGTGAGTTAGGCGTTGCTAACTCGCGGAGCCGCGTAAGGGATTGGTGCCGGCAGTAGGAATCGAACCCACGACCAACGGTTTACAAAACCGCTGCTCTACCAACTGAGCTATGCCGGCGCAGGTCCTGACGAAAGCTCTGGGGCGCGGCTATTTTACAACTTGAAGGTGCTTCGGCCGGGTGCGCGGCTTGTCGTCCGACGGGTGTGCCGGGCGCCGGCGTTCGACCGGCGCGGTCGCAGCATCGAGCGACGCGGCCGGGTCGGCGGCGACGGTGAACGCGAATCCGTAGCCGGTCTCCTTGGCGAAGATGCCGGAGACCGCGCTCATCGGCACCGAAACTTCCTGCGACGTGCCGTTGAAGCGCGCGGTGAACTGCACGCAGTTCGTTGTCGATGGTCAGCCGGCGCGTCGCGCCTGCGCTGACGTTCAGCACGATCTCGCCGTTCTTGACGTACGCGGCCGGAACGCGCGTCTGTCGCATTGACCTTGACCGCGAGGTACGGGCGTCAGGCCGTTGTCCGCGCACCACTCGCAGATGGCGCGGATCAGGTAGGGCTTGGCGGATTGCTCGGACATGGGGCAGGATACTACGCGGTGAGCGTAGCGTCAAGCGTCGCGCGTTATGGTCGTTCCAACCGCCCGCGGCTCTCGCCTACTTTCTCATCCCGCGTTCGGCCGAGGTCAGCGCCTCGATGAACGCCGGGCGCGAGAACAGCCGCTCGGCGTATTTCATGAGCGGCGCCGCCGGCTTGGGCAGCTGGATGCCGTAGTAGTCGAGCCGCCAGAGCAGCGGCGTGATCGCCACGTCGAGCATCGAGAACTCCTCGCCCAGCATGTACTTGTGCTTGGCGAACACCGGCGCGATCTGCAGCAGGCTGTCGCGCACCAGGCCGCGCGCCTTGTCGAGCTGCTTCTGGTTGTTGCCTTCCAGCGTATCGATGTGCGAGAAGAGCTCCTTCTCGAACCGGTGCAGGAACAGCCGCGCGCGCGCGCGCATCACCGGGTCGGCCGGCATCAGCTGCGGATGCGGGAAGCGCTCGTCGATGTACTCGTTGATGATGTTCGACTCGTGCAGCACGAGGTCGCGCTCGACCAGCACCGGGACCTGGTTGTACGGGTTCATCACCGCGAGGTCCTCGGGCTTGTGGTCCAGATCGACATCGATGATCTGGAAGTCCATGCCCTTCTCGTGCAGCACGATGCGGCAGCGCTGGCTGAAAGGGTCGGTGGTCCCGGAATAGAGCGTCATCATGATGTTTTCCTCCTGAGGCGGCGCTTGCTGATCGGCCGCGGCGCGAAAATGCGAGGGGCAGGAGCGGCGCCCCTGCCCCGGTGCTCGCTTCGGGTGTTCAGTGGAATTCGTTCCAGTAGTCGCGCTTCAGCGCATAGACGAGGGCGAAGAGGACCCCCAGGAAAATGAGCACGACGATGCCGATGTTGATCCGTTCGTTCTTGACCGGCTCGCCATGTAGTCGAGATAGTTGACCAGGTCGGCGACGAAGGCCTCGTACTCGACGCCGGACAGCCGTTCCCGGCGTGTCCATCGCCAGCGTCTTCGACCACGTACTTGCCACCCGGCGCCGGCTCGACCAGCGACGATGCCCTTCGCCGCGATCGCGGCGGCCTCCGCCTTCTCGTGATCGTCGTACGGGGTCTCGACGAGCTTTTGCGTACCCGACAGGCTCCACAGCACATGCGGCATGCCGACGTTCGGGAACACGAGGTTGTTCCAGCCGGTCGCCGACTTGTCGTCGCGGTAGAACGCGAGGAAATAGCTGTACAGCCAGTCGGTGCCGCGCACGCGCGCCTCGACCGTCAGATCCGGCGGCGGCGCACCGAACCACGCCGCGGCGTCGGCCCGGCTCATCGCCACCGTCATCGTGCTGCCGATCTTGTCGGTGGCGAACATCAGGTTGTCCTGGATCTGCTTTTCAGTCAGGCCGAGGTCGCGTCAGGCGGTTGTAGCGCATGTATTGCGCGCTGTGGCAGTTGAGGCAGTAGTTGACGAAGTCGCGCGCGCCGCGCTGCAACGATTCGACGTCGAGCCGGTTCGATCGGCGCCGGTAATCGAGGCGCGCGCCGCCTTCGGCGCCGAGCGCCGCGCCGGCAACCGCCGAGCAGGAGCGCGCCGACAATGCGCCACATCGCGGTTCACCATGTCACCCTCTCCGGCACGGGTTTGGTCTTGTCGCGAGCGGTGTACCACGGCATCAGCAGGAAGAACAGGAAATACAGAGCGTCAGCACGCGCGAGCCACGTCGCCTTGTCCTTCGTGTCGAGAGCGTCCGTCCAGCCACCGCTGAACTGTCCCCAGACGGTCACCGAAACCGTACCCAGGTAGCCCAGGACCAGGAAGCAGAAGACGAAGACCGCGAGCCACGCCTTGTAGAGCGAGCCGCGATAGCGGATCGACTTGACCGCGCCGCGGTCGAGCCAGGGCAGGAAGAAAAAGATGACCACGCCGGCGCCCATCACCAGCACGCCCCAGAACTGCGAGTCCAGGAACGACGGCACCGCACGCAGCATCGCGTAGTACGGCGTGAAGTACCACACCGGGGCGATATGCTCCGGCGTCTTCAGCGGGTCGGCAGGAATGAAGTTGTTGGCTTCGAGGAAGTAGCCGCCCACGTCGGGCAGGAAGAACACCACGATCGCAGAAGATCGAACAGGAAGAACACGATCCCCGACCAGGTCCTTGATCGTGTAATACGGATGCGAGTAGATGCCGTCGAGGTAGATGCCGGTCTTCGGGTCCTTCGGCTGCTTCTTGATCTCGATGCCGTCCGGGTTGTTCGACCCGACCTCGTGCAGCGCCATCAGGTGCACCGCGACCAGGATCACCAGCACGAGCGGCAGCGCCGCGACGTGGAAGGCGAAGAAGCGGTTGAGCGTGACGTCGGAGATCGTGTAGTCGCCGCGGATCCAGGTCCCGAGATCGTCGCCGATGATCGGCACGGTCGAGAACAGGTTGACGATCACCTGCGCGCCCCAGTACGACATCTGGCCCCACGGCAGCAGGTAGCCGAAGAACGCCTCCGCCATCAGCGCCAGGTAGATGAAGCAGCCGATGATCCACAGCAGCTCGCGCGGGCTCCGATAGCTGCCGTACATCAGGCCGCGGAACATGTGCAGATAGACGACGACGAAGAACGCCGACGCGCCGGTCGAGTGCATGTAGCGGATCAGCCAGCCCGCCCGACACGTCGCGCATGATGTACTCGATCGACTCGAACGCCTTGGTCGCGTCGGGCTTGTAGTTCATGGTCAGAAAGATGCCGGTCACGATCTGCAGCACCAGCACGAACGCAGCGAGCGAGCCGAAGTAGTACCAGAAGTTGAAATTCTTCGGCGCGACGTACTTGCCCCACTGGTCCTCCCACAGCTTGGTCAGCGGGAAAGCGGGCGTCGATCCAGGTCAGGAGTTTTTGCATGTGCGCTCACGCAGACTTGCTGTCGTCGCCGATCACGATCACTCGTGTCGGACAGGAACTTGTACGGCGGAATGACGAGATTGGTCGGCGCGGGCACGCCCTTGAAGACGCGGCCGGCGAGATCGAATTTCGACTGATGGCACGGACAGAAGAAGCCGCCGAGCCAATCGGGACCGAGGTCCGCCGGCGCGACCTCCGGACGAAACGTCGGCGAGCAGCCCAGGTGCGTGCAGATGCCGACCGCGACGAAGATTTCCGGCTTGATCGAGCGGTATTCGTTCTTGCAGTACGGCGGCTGGTGATCGACTTCGGATTTCGGATCGGCGAGCCTCGCATCGAGCTTGGGCAGATCGTCGAGCATCTCCTTGGTGCGGTGGATGATCCACACCACCTTGCCGCGCCACTCGACGTTGATCTTCTGGCCCGGTTCGAGCTTGCTGATGTCGGCTTCGACCGGCGCGCCCGCCGCCTTCGCGCGCTCGCTCGGCCACCAGCTCGTGGCAAACGGCACCGCCGCACGCGACTGCGCCGACCGTCCCGACCGCCGTCGAGGCCGCCGAGCAGGAACCGGCGTTTGCCGCTGCTTACACTCCCATCCGCTGCCATGGATCCCATCCCCCGCAAACTTTCGGATTATAGATGATTCCCCCATGCCGCCGGAAGCCTTGCGCAAAAAAACGCGACAAATCCCGCTTCAAAACAGCCTATTAGGAGAATTTTCGCGCCGGGGCGGGCGCCGGCCTTCCCCGGCTGCGCCGCCGTAACCGGGGGTGGCGGGGTCTATAATGTGGGTGTTTTCGCCCTGCTTGCCGCCCGATCCAATGCTGCGTCGCTTCTGGCTGCTGTTCGCACAGGTCGCCACCGTCTGCGTGGCGGCGCTGTTCGTCGTCGCGACGCTGCGGCCCGACCTGCTCACGCGTGTAAGCGGGAAGAACAACGTCGTGCTGGTCCAGGAGACCGCGCCGCTCGTCGCCGGCCCGCGAATCGACAGCTTTGCCGACGCCGCGAAGCGAGCCATGCCCTCGGTGGTGAATATCTACACCAGCAAGGAAGTCCGGCAGCGCAATGCCCTCCTCGACGACCCGGTACTGCGGCGGTTCTTCCCCGGGTTATCCGAGGGCGAGCCCCGCCGCGCCACCAGCCTGGGCTCCGGCGTCATCGTGAGCAGCGAAGGTTACGTGCTGACCAACAATCACGTGATCGAGGGCGCCGACGATATCCAGCTCGTGCTCGCCGACGGTCGCCGCCTGCGCGCGACCGTCCGCGGCAACGACCCGGAATCGGATCTGGCGGTGCTCAAGGCCGACGGCAAGGATCTGCCGGCGATAACGCTCGGCAAGCTCGACAACGTCCAGGTCGGCGACTCGGTGTTGGCGCTCGGCAATCCGTTCGGATTCGGCAACACGGTTACCCACGGGATCGTCAGCGCGCTGGGGCGCAACCACCTCGGCATCAACCGCTTCGAGGATTTCATCCAGACTGACGCGGCGGTGAATCCTGGCAATTCCGGTGGCGCGCTGGTCGATTCGGCGGGCAACCTGATCGGCGTCAACAGTGCCATATTTTCGCAGAGCGGCGGCTCGCAGGGCATCGGCTTCGCGATTCCGGTTTCGCTTGCGCGCAACGTGCTCGAGCAGATCATCCGCGACGGCGAAGTAACACGCGGCTGGCTTGGCATCGAGCCGCAGGAGCTCACGCCCGATGTCGCCGTCGCCTTCGCCCTGCAGGACGTCGACGGCGTGCTGATCCGCGGCGTCCTGAAAAACGGTCCGGCCGATCGCGCGGGCCTGCAGGTGCGCGACGTGGTGCTGGAAATCGACGGCAAGCCGACGCGTGACGGCCAGGCGCTGCTTTCGCAGATCGCCAGCCTTGCGCCGGGTCACCAGGCGACGCTCAAGGTCCTGCGCGACAAGAAGCCCCTCGAGCTCGCGGTCACCGTCGGCAAGCGGCCAAAGCCGGCCGGCTAAAGCGCCGACACGGTCGGCCCCATCGGCCGCTACTTCGCCGCCTCGCTCTCCGTCCGCGTCCGTTGCGCGCGTGGACACGGAGACGAAGCGCGCGACGAGCAGTCCCAGCTCGTAGAGCAGCCAGAGGGGAACGGCCAGCATTACCTGCGAGAGCACGTCCGGCGGAGCGAAGATCGCGCCGACGACGAACGCGCCGACGATGACGTAGCCACGGATCGCGCGCAGCTTCTTCAGTTCGACGACGCCCAGGCGCACCAGCACGACGACCACGACCGGCACCTCGAAGGTGATGCCGAACGCGATGAACATCGTGAGCACGAACGACAGGTACTTGTCGATGTCGGTCATCATCTGCACGCCCGCCGGCGCATAGCCGGCGAAGAAGCCGAACGCGATCGGAAAGACGACGAAGTAGGCGAATGCCATGCCGATGGCGAAGAACAGCACGCTGGAAAAGATCACCGGCAGCGCGAGCCGCTTTTCGTGCTGGTACAGCCCCGGTGCCACAAACGCCCACATCTGATAGAGCACGTAGGGCAGCGCGATCAGAAAAGCCGCCATCAGCGTTACCTTGAGCGGGACCAGGAACGTGCCGGTAACGTCGGTTGCGATCATCGTGCTGCCTCGCGGCAGCGCCTTGAGCAGCGGCGCTGCCAGCAGCGCGTAGATATCCTTCGCCCAGGGAACAAGGCACACGCAGCACGACCACCACCGCGATGATCGAGTGCAGCAGCCTGCTGCGCAGCTCGATCAGGTGCGAGATGAACGTTTCCTCCGTGCTCTCGGGTGCGGTGGGCGACTCGCTCATGGCGAAAAAAATGCGCGCGTGTGCGCAACCGCCATTGTAGCGCGGCCCCGACGACTGTCTTCAGATGCGCTCGAAGCCGGGCAGCGACGCCTGTTGCGGCGCGTCGGTGGCAGCGGCGCCGGCGGCGGCGTTGCCGCGCGCGTCGGCAGTCGCCGGATCGCTCGCGGCCGGCGCGGTCGAAGCGGGAGGCGGCGCCGCTCCGGCGTCTCCGGTGCCAGCGACCGTTTGATTGAATTCTGTCTCGACCGAGCGCACGCCGCTTTGCACATCGTGCGCGGCCTGCGTGACCGACTGCTCGATGTCGCGCGCCGCGCTCTGCACTTGCGACTGCAGCTTGCGCAGCTCGTCGAGTTCCATCTCGCGACTGATGTCCGCCTTGACCTCGTTCACATAGCGCTGCAGGCGGCCGAACATGTGGCCAAGCGTGCGCGCGACCTTGGGCAACCGCTCCGGGCCGATGACGATCAGCGCTACGACCCCGATGACGAGGATCTCGGAGAAGCCGATGTCGAACATGCGGCGTCCATCAAGGGGTCTTTTCCTTCTTCGCCTCGCCTTCGATCGTCTGACCGGCGATCTGCTGCGGCGAGGCTCTGCGGATGCCGGTGCTTCGCCCTCCGAACTCTTCATGCCTTCCTTGAAGCCCTTACCGCGCCGCCCAGATCCTGGCCGATATTCTGCAGCTTTCTGGTGCCGAAGATAAGCACGACGACCAGCAGCACGATCAGCCAGTGCCAGATGCTCATTGCACCCATCGTCGCTCTCCTTTAGATGCCCGGCTTGGGCAGCATTCTGCCCAGCGGCTCGGGGCCGCCAATGACGTGCACGTGCAGGTGCATCACGTCCTGCCGCCCGATGCGACCCGTGTTGATGATCGTGCGGTAGCCGTCGGGAGATCCCTGCTCGCCGGCGAGCCGGCTGGAAAGCGCCAGGATCCGGCCCAGCACGCCGACGTCGTCCAGCGTCACGTCGGCCAGCGATGCCACGTGCTTTTTCGGCATCAGCATGAAATGCACCGGCGCCTGCGGGTTGATATCGTGGAAAGCGAGAATCTCCTCGTCCTCGTACACCTTCTTCGCGGGAATCTCGCCCCGCGCGATCTTGCAGAATATGCAGTTATCCATGACTCGTTCTTCAGGCTGCAGCGACCGAAGTCTCGCGCTCGCGCATCGTTACAGCCGCGCCGCCTTCTCCTCCAAACCCGAGGCGCCCTCGCGCCGCGCCAGTTCGGCGCACACATCGGCGGGCCCCAGCCCGTTCTTGACCAGCACGACCAGGCAGTGGAACCAGAGGTCGGCGATCTCGGCCGTGAGGCGAAGTCTATCACCGTCCTTGGCCGCCATGACCGCCTCGGTCGCCTCCTCGCCGATCTTCTTGATCATCGCGTCTTCGCCCTTCGCAAACAGCGTCGCGACGTAGGAGGTCGCCGGATCGGCTCCGCGCCGCGAGGCGATCGTCGCGGTCAGTCGCTGCAGCACGTCGTCGCACATCGGCCTCGCTGCCTGCCCGTCATCTCGTCGGCCATCTCATTTCCCGTAGATTGTCCTGGGGTCCTTGAGCACCGGTTCCACCGCGCGCCAGGCACCGTCCTCCAGGCGTTGAAAGAAACAGCGGTGCCGACCGGTATGACAAGCGATGCCGCCGCTTTGTTCGACGATGAGCAGAATGGCGTCGTTGTCGCAGTCGAGCCGAATCTCCCGCACCCGCTGCACGTGGCCGGACGTCTCACCCTTGCGCCAGAGCTTGCCCCGCGAGCGCGACCAGTAATGCGCCTCCCGGTCGCGGCCGTGCGCTCCAGCGCATCGCGATTCATCCATGCCTGCGTGAGCACCGTTCCCGACCCGGCTTCCTGCGCGATCGCCGGGACCAGGCCATCGCTGTTCCAATGTACCGCCTCGAGCCAGCTGCTCAAACGCGCACCTCTATACCCGCACTGGCCATCGCCGCCTTCGCCTGTCCAACCGTGAATTCGCCGTAATGGAAGATCGACGCCGCCAGCACCGCGTCGGCCCCTCCGACGAGGACGCCGTCGACGAGATCCTGCAGGGTGCCCACGCCGCCCGAGGCGATCACCGGGACATCGACCGCATCGGTGACCGCGCGCGTCAGGGCAAGGTCGAAGCCCGTCTTCGCGCCATCGCGATCCATGCTCGTCAGCAGGATCTCGCCCGCGCCGAGCTGCGTGACCCGCCGCGCCCACTCGACCGCGTCGAGGCCCGGTCGGCTTGCGGCCGCCGTGCGTGTAAACCTCCCACGCGCCCGAGCGCGACTGCTCGCGCGTCGATCGCGGCGACGATGCATTGCGCGCCGTAGCGGCCCGAAGCGTCCGCCAGCAGCGCCGGATGCTGTACGCCGGCGGTGTTGATGCTGACCTTGTCGGCGCCGGCGTTGAGCAGCGCGCGGATGTCGTCGACGCGCGTCACGCCGCCGCCGACGGTGAGCGGGATGAACACCTGATCGGCGACCGCCTCGATCATGTCGTAGAGGAGCCCGCGCGTCTCGACGCTGGCCTGAATGTCAAGGAAGGCGAGCTCGTCGGCGCCCTGCTCGTCGTAGCGGCGCGCGACCTCGACCGGGTCGCCGGCATCGCGCAGATTGACGAAATTGACGCCCTTGACGACGCGCCCGTGCGCCACGTCGAGGCAGGGAATGATGCGCTTGGCGAGGCCCATGATCTCGGTGCCCGTCGATTCGCAGCGTTGCGCGCCGTTGTCCCGGCATCGCTGCATGTCGGGCTAGCCGGGTGCCCCGCTGCCGGAGACCTCACTTGCCGCCCTTGGCCGCCTTGAGCGCCGCCTTGAAGTCGAGCGTGCCCTCGTAGAGCGCGCGGCCGGCGATCGCGCCGCTGATGCCTTCGCTCTCGTAGCAGGCGAGCTCCTTGATGTCCTTCAGGCTGTTGATGCCGCCGCTGGCGATCACCGGAATCTTCAGCTCGCGCGCGAGCTTGACCGTCGCCTCGATGTTGACGCCGGTCAGCATGCCGTCGCGGCCGATGTCGGTATAGATGATCGCCTCGACGCCGTAGTCCTCGAACTTCTTCGCCAGGTCGACGACGTCGTGGCCGGTCATCTTCGACCAGCCGTCGGTCGCGACCTTGCCCTCCCGCGCGTCGAGGCCGACGATGATGTGGCCGGGGAAAGCGTAGCAGGCGTCGTGCAGGAACCCCGGGTTCTTCACCGCCGCGGTGCCGATGATGACGTAGCTGATGCCGTCGTCGAGATAGCGCTCGATGGTGTCGAGATCGCGGATGCCGCCGCCCAGCTGCACCGGGATTTCCTCGCCGATCACGCTCGACGATCTCCCGGATCGCCAGCTCGTTCTTCGGCTTGCCGGCGAACGCGCCGTTCAGGTCGACCAGGTGCAGCCGCTGCGCGCCCAGCTCGAGCCAGTGCTGCGCCATCGCCGCCGGGATCCTCGGAGAATACGGTCGCGGACTGCATCTCCCCCTGCTTGAGGCGAACGCAGTGTCCGTCCTTGATGTCGATCGCGGGAATGATCAGCATGGCGGCGGAGGGCGACGGGAAGTCGCTAGGGTGGCGACGCTCGACGGGAGGAACGCTGCTGCGAAGGTGCGCGCTACGCGCGCAGCTCGGTTCAGACGCGCCCGTTCCAGGCGACGAAGTTGGAGAGCAACTGAAGACCGGCGCGGTGGCTCTTTTCGGGGTGGAACTGCGCGGCAAAGATATTAGCGCGGCCGATCGCGCAAGTAAACGCCGTTGGGTAGGCGACAGTCGCCGCGGTCATCGCGGGCGTCATCGGGTACCGGGTAGTAGCTGTGCGCGAAGTAGAAGCGCGTGCCGTCGTCGATGCCTTGCCAGAGCGGATGCTCCCGTGCCTGCCGCACCGGACTCCAGCCCATGTGCGGCACCTTCAGCCGGCGTCCGCCGCGATCGACCATTGCCGCGTCGCGAAAGCGCACGACGCGGCCCGGCAGCACGCCCAAGCCCGGAGTGGGTCCTTCCTCGCTGTTTTCGAACAGCATCTGCAGGCCGAGGCAGATGCCCAGGAAGGGGCGATCGCGCGCAGGTCTGCAGCACGACCTCGCGCAGCCCGCTGGCGTCGAGGCAGCGCATGCAGTCGGGCATCGCGCTCTGCCCCGGCAACACGACCCGCGCCGCGCCTGCGGATCGTCGGCGGGTCGGAGCTCACCACGGTGGTGCACTCCGGCGCCACGAGACGAAGCGCTTTCGCCACCGAGCGCAGATTGCCCATGCCGTAATCGACGACGGCGATATCGGGCATGGACTCGAGGGCCTCTAGAGGGTCCCCTTGGTCGAAGGGCACGCCGCTCGCGCGCGGATCAGGCGCGACCGCCATGCGCAGCGCCTGGGCGAAGGCCTTGAACACGGTCTCGGCCTGATGGTGCGCGTTGTCGCCGCGCAGGTTGTCGATGTGCAGCGTCGCCAGCGCGTGATTGGCGAAGCCCTGGAAGAACTCGTGCGCCAGGTCGACGTCGAAGGCGCCGATCATCGGCGCGCGTGAACGGCACGTGGAACTCGAGGCCGGGCCGGCCGGACAGGTCGATGACCACCCGCGACAGCGCCTCGTCGAGCGGAACGTAGGCGTGGCCGTAGCGGCGCAATCCCCGCCTTGTCGCCGAGCGCCTGGCGAACCGCCTGGCCGAGCGTGATGCCGACGTCCTCGACGGTGTGGTGGGCGTCGATGTGCAGGTCGCCCTTGCGCCTGGATCGAGAGGTCGAGCATGCCGTGGCGCGCGACCTGGTCGAGCATGTGATCGAGGAACGGCACGCCGGTCGCGAGCTCGGCGCGGCCGGTGCCGTCCAGGTTCAGCGCGACCGACGATCGTCGTTTCCTTGGTGGCGCGTTCGATCCGCGCGCTGCGGCCCGCAACACGCTGGTGGCGATGGCTTTTTTGTCGTTCATCGGCAAAGCTCGGTGCAAGCGGCGAGCAGCAAGTCGTTTTCCGCCGGCGTGCCGACGGTGATGCGCAGGCAGTTCGCGAGCAGCGGATGCCAGCCGTGAAGATTCTTGACCAGGATGCCGCGAGCCTTCAATCCCTCGAACACTCCGTTCGCGTCGGCAACGCGGACAACCACGAAATTCGTCCGCGCCGGGAAACACCGTCGCGCCCGCGCAAGCGCGCCAGCTCCGCCTCGAGCCTGCGAACGCTCGGCGCCGAATCAGCCGCCGCCTGCTCGGCGATCCAGGCGGTGTCGGCCAGCAGCGCCACCACGGCGGCCTGCGTCAGCGCGTTCACATTATACGGCTGGCGCAGCTTGTTCAACTCGGCGATCCATGCCGGTGCGCGCAACGGCATAGCCCAGCCGCAGCCCGGCCATGCCGACCTTCGACACCGTGCGCAGCACCAGCAGGTTCGCGAATTCGCCGACGCGGGGCAGGAAGCTCGCGTCGGCAAACGCGTAGTACGCCTCGTCGACGACGACCAGGCCGCGGGTCGCGCCGAGCACCGCCTCGATGTCGCCCGCGGCGAACAGGTTGCCGGTGGGATTGTTCGGGTAGGCGAGGAAGACCAGCGCCGGCTGCTCCCGCTCGATCGCCGCGAGCATGGCGCCGCGATCGAGGCTGAAATCCGCGGCAAGCGGCACGCCGACGAAGCGCATGCCGGCGTAGAGCGCATTCATCCGATACATGACGAACGACGGCTCGGGCGCGAGCATGGTCGCGCCGGGCCGCGCCAGCGCCGAGGTAATGATCTGGATCAGCTCGTCGGAGCCGTTGCCGAGCAGCAGCGCCCTGCCCCGGCAGCGATGCCGAGCGCACTCGCGCAGCGCGGCCTTCGCCGCGCTCGCGCCGCCGTCCGGATAGCGGTTGACGGGCACGCGCGCGAGCGCCGCGTCGAGCCGTGCCCGCGGCAGCCGGCCGGCAGGAGCGTACGGGTTTTCCATCGCGTCGAGCTTGACCATGCCATCGGCCTTCGCGACCACATAGGCGCGACAGCGCCTGGATTTCCGGGCGCACGACGGCGCGCGATCAGCTCGGCCGCGGCAAGCCCTGTCGGGCGATCGTTCACGACGTCGAGCCGGTATTCCGCGCTCCGCGCGTGCGCGGAGAGCCCCTCGCCTGCGCGAGCGTCATCGCGGTGCGACCGAGCGTCTGCGCGCCCGCGCGCGATATACGCGATCACGCTGCTGCGCTTCTGGAAATCGTAGACGCCGAGCGGCGAGGAAAAGCGCGCGCTGCGCGCCGTGGGCAGCACATGATTGGGGCCGGCGCAGTAGTCGCCGAGCGCCTCGGAGCTGTAATGCCCGAGGAAGATCGCGCCCGCATGGTGCAGCCTTGGCCAGCAGCGGCCTCGGGGTCGGCGACGGCGAGCTCGAGGTGCTCCGGAGCGATGCGGTTGGCGATCGCGCAGGCCTCGTCGAGGCTCCTGACCCGCATCAGCGCGCCGCGCCGCGCCAGCGACGCGCCGATGATCTCGCTTGCGCGGCATCGCCGGCAGCTGCCGCGCCATGCTCGCCGCGACCGCGTCGAGGAGCGCCGCGTCGGGCGAGACCAGGATCGCCTGCGCGCAGCCTCGTCGTGCTCGGCCTGCGCGAACAGGTCCATCGCGACCCAGTCCGGGTTCGCGCTCGCGTCGGCGATCACCAGGATCTCCGAAGGGCCGGCGACCATGTCGATCCCGACCACGCCGAAGACGCGCCGCTTGGCCGCGGCGACATACGCGTTGCCCGGGCCGACGATCTTGTCGACGGCGGGAATCGTCGCGGTGCCGTAGGCGAGCGCGGCGATCGCCTGCGCGCCGCCGATGGCGAACGCGCGCGTGACGCCGGCCAGATGCGCGGCGGCAAGCACCAGCGGATTCTTCGTCGCCGTCCGGCGTCGGCACGACCATGACGATGTCCGACGACGCCGGCGACGTGCGCCGGCATCGCGTTCATCAGCACCGACGACGGATACGCCGCCTTGCCTCCCGGCACATACAGCCCGACGCGAGCGAGCGGGGTGACCTTCTGCCCGAGGCGCGTGCCGTCGGCCTCGGTGTAATGTCCAGGATTGGGCACGCTGTCGCTCGTGGAACGCGCGGATGCGCGCCGCCGCGGTCGTCAGCGCCTCGCGCTGCGGCGCCGGCAGCGCGTCGAACGCGCGCTTCGAGCTCGGTTCGCCGGAATCGCCAGCGCCGCGACGCTTGCGTGCGCTCACGCGGTCGAAGCGCGCCGTGTATTCGAGCAGCGCGGCATCGCCACGCGCGCGCACATCGGCGAGGATTCGCGGCGACGGTGGCGTCGACGCCTGCATCCTCCGTGCGCGTCGAACGCGATGAGCCGGGCGAGCGCGGCGTCGAAACCCGGCGCGGCCGAGTCGAGGCGGCGCAGCTCAAGCCATCGCTGCGCTCACTTCCGGCAGCGGCGGCGATACGCCTCGAGCAGCGGCTGCAATTTCTCGCGCTTGAGCTTGAGCGCGGCCGGATTGACGATCAGCCGCGCGCTGATCGGCAGGATCTCCTCGACTGCGACGAGATCGTTGGCCTTGAGCGTATTGCCCGTGCTGACGAGGTCGACGATCGCGTCGGCGAGACCGACCAGCGGCGCGAGTTCCATCGAGCCGTAGAGCCTGATCAGGTCGACGTGCATGCCCTTGCCGGCGAAATGCTCGCGCGCCGTCTTCACGTACTTGGTCGCGACCCGGAGCCGGGCGCCGCGCTTGATCGCACGCCGCGTAGTCGAACGAGCGCGGCGCGGCGACCACCATGCGGCAGTTGCCGATGCCAAGGTCGAGCGGCTGATAGAGACCCTCGCCGCCATGCTCGAGCAGCACGTCCTTGCCCGCCACGCCCAGGTCCGCCGCGCCGTATTCGCACGTAGGTCGGCACGTCTGCGGTGCGCACGATGACGAAGCGCAGTCCCGCGCGATTGGTGCCGATTATCAGCTTGCGCGACGATTCCGGGTCTTCGGCCGGCGCAATGCCCGCGCCGCCAGCAGCGGCAGCGTTTCGTCGAGGATGCGGCCCTTGGCGAGGGCGATCGTAAGCGCAATCACGCTGGCGCGCCGGTTCGACGGAGAGGAGCTCGGATCGACTGAAAATGGTGACTCAGACCTGCTGTCGGCTATGCCGCTGTCGCCCGTAGGCTAATACCGAGCGAGAATTCTACCATTCCCGTCGATATGCCGCTGCCATGGTGACCGGGACCGCGGCAGGCCGAGTTCGATCAGACGCGCCGACCTGCACACGCCGCTGGCCGCACCGTCGATTGTCGCTTGTCCGGCACCTCGGCCGCCGCGTTACTCGCCGCCGGCGACGCTGACACGACGAATCTTCGCGCCCAATGCGGAGAGCTTTTCCTCGATCGCTCGTAGCCGCGATCGAGGTGGTAGATGCGGTCGATCGTCGTCGCACCCTCGGCCACCAGCCCGGCGATCACCAGGCAGGCCGACGCGCGCAGGTCGGTGGCCATCACGTTGGCGCCGGTGAGCTGCGCGGACGCCTTTGACGATCGCGGTGCTGCCCTCGACCTCGATGTCGGCGCCGAGGCGCTTCAGCTCCTGCACGTGCATCATCCGGTTCTCGAAGATCGTCTCGGTGATCACGGCCGTGCCGTCGGCGATCGTCATCAGCGCCATGAACTGCGCCTGCATGTCGGTCGGGAACGCCGGATACGGCGCGGTGCGCAGATTGACCGACTTCAGTGCCCTGTGCCGCGCTATGCGGATCGAGTCGCCGTCGGCGGCGATCTCCGCGCCGGCCTCCGCAAGCTTCTCGAGCACCGCCTCGAGCGTCGCGGCGCGGGCCCCGCGAAGGCTCACCTCGCCGCCGGTCGCGGCGGCAGCGGCGAGGAACGTGCCCGTCTCGATCCGGTCGGGCATGATCGCGTGCGTATGCGCCGCTGAGATGCGCCGACGCCCTCGATGACGACGCGATCGCTGCCGGCGCCCACGATGCGCGCGCCCATCGCGATCAGGCACTCGGCGAGGTCGACGACCTCGGGCTCGCGCGCCGCGTTCTCGAGCGTCGTGGTGCCGTCGGCGAGCGTGGCCGCCATCATCAGGTTCTCGGTGCCGGTGACCGTGACCAGGTCGAAGACGAACTTGGTCCCGCCGAGGCGCTTCGCCTTGGCGTCGATGTAGCCGTGATCGAGGTCGATTTCGGCGCCCATCGCCAGCCAGGCCCTTCACGTGCTGGTCGACCGGCCGCAGGCCGATGGCGCAGCCGCCCGGCAGCGAAACGCGCGCCTCGCCGCAGCGCGCGAGCAGCGGTCCCAGCGCCAGAATCGACGCGCGCATCGTCTTGCACCAGCTCGTAGGGCGCGAGCGGCCAGTCGATCGACGCAGCGGAGAGCGTCAGGCGTTCCGTCGTCGCGCTCGGCGGCAACGCCCATCTGCCCGAGCAGCGCCTGCATCGTGCGCACGTCGTTCAGCCGCGGCACGTTGGTGAGCACAGACGGCTCCGCGGTCAGCAGCGCGGCGCACAGGATCGGCAGCGCGGCGTTCTTGGCGCCGGAGACGTCGACCTCGCCCTCGAGAGCGCGCCCCCGTCGATGAGCAGCTTGATCCATTCAGGCGTTTCCCCGCCGCTCCGACCATTCGCTTGGGCGTGAGCGTCGTCATCGAAAGCGCATGGATCTCCTCGCGCATGCGCTCGCCCAGCGCCGCGTAGACGCGCTGGTGGCGCTGCACCTTGCTCAGCCCCTCGAAGGCCGCGCTCACGATCAGCGCCTCGAAATGCTGGCCGTCGCCGACGACGTCGACGTGCTCGCAGGGTCAAGCCCGCTTCGATCGTACGCTTGATGGATTCCGGAGTGGTCATGTGGATTCGATGGCTGATCCGTGGCTATTGCCGCATGGCAAGTGGGCGTCGAGCGAGGCGTGACGTGCGACGGCAACGCTGACCAACCCTGTCTGCTTTGTCGAGGCAAGCCGCTGCAATCAGCGGCGCAGCTTGTAGCCGCGCTCCAGCAGCGCCAGCGCCACCGCCGTGAGGGCCAAGGCAGAACGCGCAGACGATGGCGAGGCTTACCTGGGGCGCGACGTCGGAGAGGCCGAAGAAGCCGTAGCGAAAGCCGTCGATCATATAGAAGAAAGGATTGAAATGCGACAGCGCGCTGCCAGAACGGCGGCAGCCAGTGGATCGAGTAGAACACGCCCGACAGGAACGTGAGCGGCATGATGAGAAAATTCTGGAACGCCGCGAGCTGGTCGAACTTGTCGGCCCAGATGCCGGCGATCAAGCCCAGCGTGCCGAGGATCGCGCTGCCCGAGCAGCGCGAAGGCGAGCGCCCACAGCGGATGCGGCAGCGCCCAGCGGCGCGAACGCAGCGGTGACCACGAACACGCCGGCGCCGACGACGAGGCCGCGCACCATCGCCCCCAGCACATAGGCGGCGAAGAGGTCCAGCGGCGAGAGCGGCGGCAGCAGCACGAAGATCAGATTGCCGGTGATCTTCGACTGGATCAGCGACGACGAGCTGTTGGCGAAGGCGTTCTGCAGCACCGCCATCATCACCAGGCCCGGGATCAGGAAACGCCGTGTAGGCGACGCGGCCGTCGAATACCGAGACGCGCGACTCGAGCACGTGCGAGAAGATCAGCAGGTACAGGAGCGCGCTCAGCACCGGCGCGGGGATCGTCTGGAAGCTGACCTTCCAGAAGCGCAGCAGCTCCTTGTACAAGAGCGTGAGCCAGCCGCTGCCAAAGGCGGGAATCATCCGCATCGGCGCCTAATATGCCGCGCCATGATGCGCAGGAACACCTGCTCGAGGTCGGCTTCCTGCAACGACAGCTCCACGATCCGTCGCCCTGCGCTCGCGCAGCGCCGCGAGCAGGCCTCTCGAGCTCCGCGTAGTTCGCGAGCGACAAGCAGATACGTTCCCTCTTCCTGGCGCACGACGCGCGTCTTGCCACGCCGCGGCGAGCAGGTCGGCGGTCGAGCCGGACGGTCAGGCCGGCGAACTTCGACAGCAGGTTCTGCTTGGTGTCGAGCGCGACGACCTCGCCCTGCCTTGAGCATGGCGATGCGCGCGCACAGCGCCTCGGCTTCCTCGAGGTAGTGCGTCGTCAGGATGATCGTGTGGCCGTCGCGATTGAGCTTGCGGATGAACGCCCAGAGGCTCTGCCGCAGCTCGACGTCGACGCCGGCGGTCGGCTCGTCGAGCACGATCACCGGCGGCTTGTGCACCAGCGCCTGGCCGACCAGCACGCGGCGCTTCATGCCGCCCGACAGCGCGCGCATGTTGGCGTCCGCCTTCGCCGTCAGATCGAGGTGGTGCAGGATCTCGTCGATCCAGTCGTCGTTGTCGCGGAATGCCGAAATAGCCGGACTGGATCTCGAGCGTCTCGCGCACGGTGAAGAACGGGTCGAAGACCAGCTCCTGCGGCACCACGCCGAGCAGCCGGCGCGCGTTGCGGTAATCGGTCACGACATCGTGCCCGAGCACCCGCGCGACGCCGCTGTCGGCGCGCGTCAGGCCGGCGAGGATGGAGATCAGCGTCGTCTTGCCGGCGCCGTTGGGGCCGAGCAGGCCGAAGAACTCGCCCGCCTCGACCACGAGGTCGACGCCGGCGAGCGCCTGCACGCGCGCCGAAGCGGCGCGCAACATTGACGATCTCGACAGCGGGTGTCACGTGGCAGGCGCGCAGCGGCGATCGCTGCGCGCGGTTCGGGCCGCGATTCGAGGCACGGTCGGCTGATGAGTTCCTCGACGCCGTAGAGCTCGGCAAGCGCAGCGAGGCTCGGCGGCACGCGCGGTGAACGACAAGCGCGACGCCCTCGCCGCCGCCCGCCGCCGCCAGGCGAGCAGGACCGCGACCGCGGCCGAGTCGACTCCGTCGACGCCGGCCAAGGTCGACGACGCCCGTCTCGGGCAGCGGCGCCTCGCGGCTTGATCCCAGCACGCTGGCGGCGGTGTCGACCGTGAGCAGCGCCGGCGAGCAGCCACCGGTCACCAGCCGCGAACTGCGGGTTCTCGCGCGGCGCAAACGCGCACCCGCTTCGCCGTCCGGAGTGTGCACGTCTGAGCAACGTGTCGCGGTTCATTGCGTCGCCAGACCCTTGTTCTTGTCCGCCAGCGCCTTGATCAGGCCGTCGATGCCGCGAGCTTTTCACCAGATCGTTGAACTCGTCGCGGTAGTTGGTGACCAGGCTCACGCCGGCGACGATGACGTCGTACGCCTTCCAGCCGTCCGGCGTCTTTTCCATGCTGTAGTCGATCTGCACCGGCGCCCGGCCCGGCTGCGTCACCTCGGTGCGCACGACGACGTCGGTGTCGCCCGGATTCATCCGCAACGGCTTGTAGTTCATCTTGTTGTCGCGGTAGTTGGTCAGCGCGTTGGAATAGGTCCGCACGAGCAGCGTTTGAAACTGCTCGATGAGCTGCTTCTGCTGCTCGGGCGTCGCCGCGCGCCAGTTCCGGCCCATCGCCAGCGCAGTCATGCGCGTCGAAGTCGAAATGGGGCACGAGCTTCGCTTCGATCAGTTGCTTGACTTTGGCCTGATTGCCGGCCTGCAGGTCCTTGTCGGCGCGAATCGCGCTAAGGGTTTCCTCGGCGACGCGCTTGACCAACGCGTCCGGCGCTTCCTGCGCTTGCGCAAGCGGCACGCCCAGCACGAACAGCAGCGAAAGGAATCGATGCGGTGGCTCGAAGCATAGGCATCGATGGATCCTCATTTCGTCGGCGGCGTCGGCGCGGCCGGGCCCGCCGACTCGTCGTCGGCTTCCGGCGGCGGCTTGCCGTCGTAGATCTGATACAGCCGATTCTTCAGGTACGCGTTGCGCAGGAAGCGGTAGCGGTCGAGCGCGGCGGTATCCAGCACCGATTCGGCGCCCAGCGCCTGCGCGCGAGCGTCGACGTAACCCACGCCGTAGATCGAGTTGCGCAGCGGCACGTCGCGAATGTACCCGACCGGGCCGATGAACAGGCGCACCAGCGCGCCCGTGCCGTCGCGCACCGTCGTCGGCCCGAACAGCGGCACGAACAGATACGGGCCCGGCGGGACGCCCCACTTGCCGAACGTGATGCCGAAATCCTTCTTGTCCTTGTTGATACCCATCATCGACGCCAGGTCGAAGACTGCCCACGATACCGAACGTCGAATTGAGCAGCACGCGGCCGAAGTCGTCGCCCGCCTGCTGCCCTTGCCCTCCAGCACGTTGTTGATCCCGGTGAACAGGTCGTCGATGTTGCCGAAGAAATTCGACACGCCGGTGCGAATCAGCTCCGGCGTCGCCTTGACATAGACCTCGGCGATGGGCTTGACGACGTTGCCGTCGACAACCTGGTGCACTTCGTACATCGCGCGGTTCCAAGGCTCGAACGGGTCCTCCTTGGTCGGCGCCGCGGCGCAGCCGGCGAGCAGGGTCGCGCGCCGGCAAGAGCCAGCGCGACGAGGCGCAACGGCGCCGAGGTGCAGATCATTTCTTGGCTCCTTGCGTGTCTGCCGCTTTGGCCGCGGGAGCATCGTCCGCATTGCCGCCCTTGGCGCTCGATGCCTTGTCGAACAGGAACTGGCTGATCAGCTTTTCGAGCACGACCGCGGACTGTGTCTTGGCGATCTGTCGCCGTCCTTGAGCATCGTCGGGATCGCCGCCCGCGTCGAGCCCGATGTAGACCTCGCCGAGCAGGCCCGAGGTGTTGATCGCGGCGATCGTGTCCTTGGTGAACTGGTAGTCGCGGTCGATGCGCATGGTGACCACGGCCTCGTAGGTCTTCGGATCGAGCCGTACGCTCTCGACGCGGCCGACGACGACGCCCGCGGCCTTGACCGGCGCGCGCAGCTTCAGGCCGCCGATGTTGTCGAATCTGGCCTCCAGGCGGTAGCCCGGGCGTGTGGTCGAGGGTAAGCAGGTTGCCGACCTTGAGCGCGAGAAACAGGATCGCGCCGAAGCCGATGGCCACGAAGATGCCGACCCAGAGGTCGATCGCGGAGCGGTTCATGCGACGTTCGCTCCCCGGAACATGAACACGGTCAGCACGAAATCGAGCGCGAGGATCGCCAGCGAGGAAACGACAACCGTGCGCGTCGTCGCGCTCGACGACGCCCTCGGCGGTCGGCTTGGCGTCATAGCCCTCGAACACCGCGATCAGCGAAACGGCAATGCCGAAAACGACGCTCTTGATGATGCCGTTGGTGACGTCGGGCCAGAAGTCGACGCCGGCCTGCATCTGGCCCCAGAACGCGCCGGCGTCGATTCCGATCAGCCGCACGCCGACGAGGTAGCCGCCGAAAATGCCGAGCGCCGAAAACAGCGCCGCCAGCAGCGGCATGGAAATGACGCCGCCCCAGAAGCGCGGCGCGACGACCCGCGCGAGCGGGTCGACCGCCATCATCTCCATCGCCGCGAGCTGCTCGGTCGTCTTCATGAGGCCGATCTCGGCGGTGATCGCCGAGCCGGCGCGGCTCGCGAACAGCAGGCCCGCGACCACCGGCCCCAATTCGCGCACCAGCGCCAGCGCGACCAGGATCCCGAGCTGCTCGTCGGCGCCGTAGCGCTTGAGCGTCTCGTAGCCCTGCAGCGACAGCACCATGCCGACGAACAGGCCCGACATCAGGATGATGACCAGCGACAGCACGCCGGCGAAGTAGATCTCGCGCAGCGTGAGATGGATGCGCCGGAACGCGTCCGGCGTGTGCCACAGCACCGCCACGAGGAAGCGGCCGGCAAAGCCCAGCTGCGCGACGGCACCCGTGACCGCCGCGCCCAGGCGGCGCAGCCATTGCGCGACTTCGGCGACAAGCTCAACTGACATCGGCGAAAAGCTCCTCGCGATATGCCGGCGCCGGGTAGTGGAACGGCACCGGGCCGTCGGGCTGCGCCATCGACGAACTGGCGCACGAACGGATCGCTCGGACGCGCGGATCTCCGCCGGCGTGCCGGCGGCGACGATCCTGCCCTCGGAGACGAAATACAGATAATCGACGATCTTCAGCGATTCGTAGACGTCGTGCGTGACGACGACCGACGTGATCGCCAAGCGCGTCGTTCAGCTGGCGGATCAGCTGGCCGACCACGCCGAGCGAGATCGGATCGAGCCCGGCGAAGGGCTCGTCGTACATGACCAGCATCGGATCGAGCGCGATGGCACGCGCCAGCGCGACCCGGCGCGCCATGCCGCCCGAGAGCTCGGCGGGCATCAGCTGCGCGGCGCCGCGCAAGCCGACGGCGTGGAGCTTCATCAGCACCAGGTCGCGAATCAGCTCCTCCGGCAGCTCGGTGTGCTCGCGCATCGGGAACGCGACGTTCTCGAACACCGACATATCGGTGAACAGCGCGCCGAACTGGAACAGCATGCCGAACCTGCGGCGCAGTCTCGTAGAGCGCGTCGCGGTCGAGATCCGGGACCGACATGGCCGCCGACGCGCACCTGCGCCGGATCCCGGCCGCAGCTGGCCGCCGATCAGGCGCAGGATCGTCGTCTTGCCGCAGCCGCTGCCGCCCATGATCGCGACGATCTTGCCGCGCGGGATCGTCATCGTGATGCCCTTGAGCACGGGCCGCACGTCGTACGCGAACGACACGTCGGTGAGCTCGACCGCGGCCGCAGAAGGATCGACGCGACTAGCGCCGATGTGCAGCGGCATCCGCGGGGCGTCGGCGGTTGCGCGGGAAGGGACATTCTTGGGACCTGCAGGACTCACCAATCAGGATCGTCGATTGTAACGGGTTGACCGCACCGCCACAATGACACGGACGAGCTGGCGAGAGTTCCGCCGTACCGCGTCAGCCGCGCAACAGTCGTTGTTCGGCGACGGTCAGATTCTCGGGCCGGCCGAGCAGGACAACGACATCGCCGGCCTCGAAGCGATAATCGCGGCTGCGGCACGGCTGCGAACGCATGCCGCGGCGGCGCACGCCGGTCACCTCGACCAGATCCTCGAGATCGAAGTCGGCGAGCGTGCTGTCCGACCGCAGCCGAGCGGTCGCTGCAGCAGTACCGAATGCAGGCGCGGCTGCAGGTTCTCGGCGGCATCCGCCGCGTCGGTCGCGCCATGGAAGAAGCCGCGGAAGAGGCTGTAGCGCTCCTCGCGGATGGCGCGGATCCGCGCCAGCACGCGGTTGAGCGGCACGCCCAGCAGGAGCAGCGAGATGCGACGCGAGCATCAGGCTGCCTTCGAGCATCTCCGGCACGACCTCGGTCGCGCCGGCCTCGGTCAGACGCTCGAGCTCAGCGTCGTCGACTGTACGCACGATCACCGGCAATTCATGGCCGCAGCTGCTGGACGTGGTGCAGGATCTTGAGCGCGGTCGCGGTGTCGGCGAACGTCACCGCGATCGCTCGCGCCTTCGGCAGCCCCGCCGCGATCAGCGCCTCGCGCCTGCCGGCGTCGCCGTAGACGACGCTGCTGCCGTCCG
This sequence comes from uncultured beta proteobacterium, assembly GCA_963778275.1. Taxonomy (GTDB): domain Bacteria; phylum Pseudomonadota; class Gammaproteobacteria; order Burkholderiales; family Casimicrobiaceae; genus PALSA-1003. The sequence continues at coordinate 41,940 of CAVZTS010000014.1, forward strand.
CGGCGGCTTCGCGCACGCGTTGCGGATCGGCATCGAGCGCGATGAACGGGATGTCCTCCTTTTCGAGCAACCGGGCGAGGTTCTGCCCGCTGCGGCCGAAGCCGCAGATGATCACGTGCTCCTGCCGGGCCATCGTCCGGGCGGCGATTTGCGTCACCTGCGCCGCGCGCGCGAGCCAGTCATTGGCGGTGAAGCGGCGCGCCAGCGGCTCGGCGAACTGGATCAACAGCGGCGCAGCCAGCATCGACAGCACCATCGCGGCCACGACAAGCTGCGCGAACTTCGGCTCCACGACCGCCAGATCGACCGCAAGCGCGAGCATGACGATGGCGAATTCGCCAGCCTGGGCCAGATAGAATCCCATGCGCAGCGCGGCTCCCAGCGGCGCGCCGAAGACGCGCGCCAGGATGACCACGAGGACGAGCTTCGCCAGCACCGGCACGATGAGCAGGAGCAGCACCCAGCCCAGATTCGCGCCTACATCGTGCGGATCGAGATACATGCCGACGGTGACGAAGAACAGGCCGAGCAACACGTCGCGAAACGGCTTGATGTCCTCTTCGACCTGGTACCGATATTCGGTTTCGGCGATCAGCATGCCGGCGAGAAACGCGCCCAGCGCGAAGGACAGGCCAGCGATTTCGGTCAGCGCCGCCAGCCCGAGCGTCACCAGCAGCATGTTCAGCATGAATAGCTCGGGCGAGCGCTGCCGCGCGATGACATGGAACCAGGCGCGCATGGGCCTCTGCCCGAAGACGAGGATCACTGCCAGGGCGAACGCGGCCTTGCCCGCGGCGAGCGCCAGCGCGGGCCAGACATCGGCGCCGTCCAGCCGCCAGCGTCGGGATCGCGATCAGGAAAGCGACCACGGCGAGATCCTGGAAAAGCAGTATCCCGATGATGTCGCGTCCATGTGCCGTGTTGAGCTCCATGCGCTCGGCAAGCATCTTGGATACGATCGCCGTCGAGCTCATCGCGAGCGCGCCGCCGAGGCTGAACCCGGCCAGCCAGTGGTCGCCGACCAGGTGCAGGGCAAGCATCGCGATGAGCGTCGTGATCGCGACCTGCGCCAATCCCAGACCGAACACGGCGCGGCGCATTGTCTTCAATTGCGGCAGGCTGAACTCGAGGCCGATGGAGAACATCAGGAAGACGATGCCGAACTCGGCCAGGCCGCGCACGTCGGCCGTGTCGGGCACCCAGCCGAGCGCATGCGGGCCGACCGCGATTCCAACGCCAAGGTAGCCCAGAATCGGCGGCAGACGCGCCCGCCGGCAGACGATGAGAGCAACCACCGCTGCGGCGAGGAGCAGCAGAATCAGCAGCAGCGTGCGCGACATCGGCCCAATGTAGCACAGCGCCAGGGGCTGCCACGTAGGCGTTCCGGTATACTTTCTCGCATGCCGGCAACGATCGCAGCAGCCGCGGCGGACAACGCGCGGCGTCGACCCGATACGTGCACTCGCGCTCGGTCGCGATGTGCTCGCGACCGAGGCCGCCGCGATTACCGCCCTCTCCGACCGCCTCGGCGCGCCGTTTCTTGCCGCTGCACGGACGCTGTTCGAGTGCCGCGGTCGCGTGGTTGTGACCGGTATTGGCAAATCCGGACACATTGCGCGCAAGATCGCCGCGACGCTGGCGTCGACCGGTACGCCCGCGTTCTTCGTTCACGCCGCCGAGGCTAGTCACGGTGACTTGGGAATGATCACCGCCGATGATGTCGTGCTTCTGCTGTCGAATTCCGGCGAAACCGACGAATTGGTGTCGCTGCTGCCCCATCTCAAGCGACAGGGCGCGCGCCTGATCGCGCTGACCGGAAACGAACAATCGTCGCTGGCGCAGGCTGCCGACGTCCATCTGGACGCGAGCGTCGATGCGGAAGCCTGCCCGCTCGGCCTCGCCCCGACGGCGAGCACGACCGCGGCGCTGGCACTCGGCGATGCGCTGGCATTGGCCCTGCTCGACGCGCGCGGCTTCTCGATCGAGGATTTCGCGCGCTCGCATCCTGGCGGATCGCTCGGCCGGCGGCTGCTTTACCCATGTGCGCGACGTCATGCGCAGCGGCGCCGACGTCCCGGCGGTGCCGCTGTCGGCCACGCTCGCCGTTGCCGTGGTCGAAATGAGCGGCAAGGGGATGGGGATGACCGCGGTGATCGACGCCGAAGGCCGCGTCGAGGGCATCTTCACCGATGGCGATCTGCGTCGCTGCCTGGCGCGCGTTGGCGATTTGCGCGCCGCGCGCGTCGCCGACTTGATGACCCACCAGCCTCGCAGCATCGGCCCCGATCGGCTGGCCCTCGATTGCGTCGAATTGATGGAGTCTGCCCCGAAAGTGTCGGCACTCCTGGTCGTTGATGCCGAGAGGCGCCTGATCGGCGCGCTGCATCTGCACGACCTTTTCCGCGCCAGAGTCGTGTGATGCCTGCACTCGATCTCAGCGCACGGGCGCGCCGGATCCGGCTCCTATCCTGCGACGTCGACGGCGTACTGACCGATGGCCGGATATTCGTTACCGAGGATGGCAGCGAACTCAAGGTGTATTCGTGCCTGGACGGCTTGGGGATGAAGTGGCTCGAGCGCTCGGGCGTGGTCGTCGCCTGGATCACGGGCAGCAAGACTGCCGCGGTTGCGCAACGCGCCCGGACCCTTGGGATCGCCCGCGTAATCCAGGGTGCGGAGAACAAGCTTGACCCTTGGCAGCGGCTGCGTGCCGAGCTCTCGCTCGAACCGGAAGAGTGCGCGCACATCGGCGATGACCTGCCCGATCTGCCGGTGCTCGCCCGTTGCGGCTTGGGCGCGACAGTGCCGCATGCCCCGGAGGCGCTGCAGCGACGTGCGCATTACGTGACGCGCACCGAGGGCGGCGCCGGCGCGGTGCGCGAGCTCGCCGAGCTCATTCTGGACGCACAGGGTAAGCTCGATGACCTATTGCGCACGTACGGCGCCGAACCCATGCCGACCTCCAATCAGAAGCGGAGGCGCCTGTGAGCTCGACGACGCGGGCGTGGCTCGACCGACTGGTCAGCTGGTCGCCGGTGTTGCTGCTCGGCGCCCTGGCGGCTCTCACCTATTGGCTCAACGCCCAGGTCCGGCTTGCCGGCCCCTCGTTCGACGGGTCGGGGCGGCACGACCCCGACATATTCGTGGAGAATTTCAGGGCGGTGAACCTTGACAAGGATGGCCGCGTCCGGCAAGCGCTGATTGCGGATCGCGCGCGGCACTATCCGGACGACGACACGACCGCACTCGACGCGCCGGCGATCACGTTCACCGATCCAGGCAAGCCGCGGCTGGATGTGACCGCCGATCACGCCGTGGTCACGGGCGATCGCGAGCACGTCTACTTCGAAGGCCACGTCAAGGCGGTCCGGGAAGCGACACAGGCGGAAAATGGGAAGCCCGACGGGCCGGTCACCGTGACCAGCGAATTCCTGCACGTCATCCCGAACCAGGAGCGGATCATCACCGACCGCGCGGTGACCATAAGCGAGCCGCAAGGCACAATCAACGCCGTTGGCTTGGAACTCGACAACAAGGCCAAGACCGTCAAGTTCAACTCCCACGTCAGCGGCCAATTGCAGCCGCAGACGCCCGCCCGATGACGCGCGCGCTGCTGCGTTTGCCTTGCCTCGCCGTCTGCGCCATGCTGAGCGCCGGCGTGGCATTGCCCGCCGTCGCGGAAAAGGCGGATCGCGACAAGCCGATCAACTACCAAGCCGACTCTGGCGACGTGAACTACCAGACGAAGATCGGTACGCTTCTCGGCAACGTGATCCTGACCCAGGGGACGCTGACCATTCACGCTGACAAGATCATCTTTCACCAGAATCCCGATAACTCGGTGTCGGCGACCGCGTACGGCAATCCGATCACGTTCCGCGAGAAGCGTGATAACGTCGATGAATACTACGAAGGCTTCGCGCAGCGCGCCGAGTACGACGGACAGAAGCGCTTCCTCGAGCTGTTCGACCGGGCACTGCTGCGTACCGGAACGGACGAGATCCGCAGCAATTACATTTCCTACAACGCCGAGACCGAATTCTTCAAGGCCGAGGGCCGGGCCGACAGTCGTGCTGCGGCGGCCGGCGAATCGCCGCTCGGCGCGCGGGTGCGCGGCGTCTTCCAGCCGCAGTCCAAGGACGGCAAGGCTCCGGCCGCGCCGCCGCCCAAGCCCAACCCGCCGGCGCCGCTCAAGCCCGAGGGCGCGCTGTCGGCGGAACCGGCCAAGTGACCGTCGGATTGCGCGCGGCGCGATGAGTACCCTCTCGGTCGCCGCGCTGAACAAGCGCTACAAGTCGCGCATCGTCGTCCACGACGTTTCTCTGGCCGTCGCCAGCGGCGAGGTGATCGGGCTGCTCGGACCCAACGGCGCCGGCAAGACGACTTGCTTCTACATGATCGTGGGCCTGGTTGCTGCGGATGGCGGTACGATCGAACTCGATGGCGACGACCTGACTCGCATGCCGATTCACGCACGCGCCCGCCTGGGCCTTTCGTACCTGCCACAAGAGGCCTCCATATTTCGCAAGCTTACGGTCGGAGAAAACGTGCAGGCGATCCTCGAACTGCAGGGCATCGACGCGGACGAGATCGCCAACCGCCTCGATGCTTTGCTCGAGGATCTGTCGATCTCCCACCTGCGTGATGCTCCGGCACTCAGCCTATCCGGCGGCGAGCGGCGGCGGGTGGAAATCGCGCGTGCTCTGGCCACGCGACCACGCTTCATCCTCCTCGACGAGCCGTTCGCCGGCATCGATCCGATCGCCGTACTGGATATCCAGAAAATTATCGGCTTCCTCAAGGATCGCGATATCGGCGTTATGATTACCGATCACAACGTCCGCGAGACGCTCGGCATCTGCGACCGCGCCTATATCATCAGCGAGGGACGCGTGCTGGCTTCGGGAACGCCCGATGAAATTGTTTATAATGAAAGTGTCCGGAAGGTCTACCTCGGAGAGCATTTCCGGCTCTGACCCGACGCGTCCATGAAGCCGACGCTACAGCTCAAATTAAGCCAGCACCTTACGCTGACACCGCAATTGCAGCAGTCGATACGGCTGCTGCAGCTCTCCACGCTCGAGTTGAATGCCGAAGTCGAGCGGCTGCTGCAGGAAAACCCGCTGCTCGAGAAAGCCGACGATGAGGAGTCTGCCGGGCCGCCGCGCGAGTTCACAACAACCGTCGCCACACCGGCCGCCGACAAGCCGGGAGAGGGTGCCGACGACGGCGTGCCGGACGCCGGCGACCTGCTCGGCGGCACGCGTGATGGCGACTGGGGCTCCTCGACCGGAGGCAGCGACGACGACGATGAGACCTTTCTGCCGCAGCAGGTCGCAACCAGCTCGCTGCGCGATCACCTGAATTCGCAGCTTGCCCTGCTCAACCTTCCGCTGCGTGACCGGCAGATCGTTGCGGCGCTGATCGACGCGCTCGACGAAGACGGTTACCTGACGACTTCGCTCGAGGAGGTCCTGGAGCTGTTTCCAGAGGAAATCGAACTCGAGGCCGACGAGCTCTCGATTGCGCTCAAGCACCTGCAGAACATGGAGCCCGCCGGCGTCGGCGCGCGCGACGCTGCGGAGTGCCTGTCGTTGCAGCTTAAGGCGTTGCCCGAGTCGACGCCGTTCCGTGGCGAAGCGCTGAAGCTGGTGCAGCATCATCTGCCGCTTCTCGCCGCGCGCGATTTCGGCAAGCTCAAGCGCCTGCTCCATGCCGACGACGCCTGCCTGCGTTGCGTGCGCACGCTGATCACGAGCCTTAACCCGCGGCCCGGTGCCGGTTTTTCCAAGACCGAGGCGAACTATGTGATACCGGACGTGGTCGTACGTAAACTGCGAGGCCGCTGGATGGCGGCGCTCAATGATGCGGCGATGCCCAAGCTGCGGCTCAATCGGATTTATGCCGACATCCTTACGCGCAATCGCGAGGCGTCGAACCAGCAGCTCGCCGCGCAGTTGCAGGAAGCGAAATGGTTGATCCGCAACGTGCAGCAGCGGTTCGAGACGATCCTGCGCGTGTCGCAAGCGATCGTGGACCGGCAGCGTCATTTCTTTGAGCATGGCGAGGTGGCGATGCGGCCGATGGTGCTGCGCGAAATCGCGGAGATCCTTGGCCTGCACGAGTCGACGATCTCTCGCGTGACGACGCAGAAATATATGCTCACGCCGCGTGGCACTTACGAGCTCAAGTATTTCTTCGGCAGCCACGTCGCGACCGATACCGGCGGCGCGGCTTCGGCAACCGCCATCCGGGCGCTGATCAAGCAGCTCATCGGCGCGGAGGACCCCAAGGCGCCGCTGACCGACAGTCGTATCGCCGACCTCCTTGGCGACCAGGGCATCCTCGTCGCACGGCGGACGATCGCCAAGTACCGGGAAGCGCTGCAGATTCCTCCCGTCAACGTGCGCAAGACCGTGTGAGCCGCACTGCGGTCGCCGCAAATCAAGCAACGCAGAGGAGGCTGGTATGAATCTCAACCTGAGCGGTCATCACCTCGCAATCACGCCGGCGATTCGCGCCTACGTGACGTCCAAGCTGGTGCGCCTGACTCGGCATTTCGACCACGTAATCGATGTCAACGTCGTGCTCTCGGTCGACAAGATCAGGCGGCAAGTGACAGCCAATCTGCACGTGCGCGGGAAGGAAATCCACGCCGAATGCGTCGAGCCGGACATGTACGCGGCGATCGACGCGCTTGCCGACAAACTCGATCGCCAAGTGCTCAAGCACAAGGAGAAGCGCAATGGCCATCGCAACGTCGCGTCGCCGGTGCCGCGCATCGCCGCACCGCTTGCGCGCCGGAGGAAGGCTGTAAAGTAGCGTATACTCAGCCGCCATTCTTGCCGGCGGGCCGCGTCAGAACCTGACCGCCCGCCGGTTTGCGTTCCGGGCCAGAATCCCACTCGTGAACCACATCGCGCAACTGCTTCCGGAAGCGAACATCCTGCTCGATCTCGAAGCGACGAGCAAAAAGCGCCTTTTCGAGCAAGTCGGGCAGCTTTTCGAAGATCAGGCGCAGATTGCGCGCTCGGTGGTATTCGACAGCCTGTTTGCACGTGAAAAGCTCGGTTCGACAGGCCTCGGTCAAGGCATCGCCATCCCGCACGGACGGATCAAGGGCCTCGGCCATGCGCTGGGCGCATTCGTGCGGCCGCGCCAGCCGATTCCGTTCGAGGCGCCCGACGGCAAGCCTGTCGGCCAGATATTCGTGCTGCTCGTGCCCGAAAACGCGACCGAGGAACATCTCCAGCTCCTGTCCGAACTCGCCGAGATGTTCAGCGAACGTGCCTTTCGCGAACGGCTCGCCGCCGCGACCGATGCCGCCAGCCTGCATCGGCTCTTTTCCGATTGGGAGTCTGCGTCGTGAGCGAAGTCGGCGCGATGCGGCAGGTCAGTATCGACCAGCTGTACGAGGAGAATCAGCAGCGCCTGGGCCTCAGCTGGCTCGTCGGCCGGCAGGGTGGCAACCGCATGCTGACCGGCGAAACCTCGCTCAGGCCGACTATCGGCCAGGTCGGGCACATGAATTTCATCCATCCCTTCCGCGTGCAGATCATCGGTGCCGCGGAGGCCGCGTATTTGCGCAGCTTGCCGGAAGATGCGCTGCAAAGCTTGATCGGCAGACTGTTCACGACCGAACTGGCGGCGATCATCGTCGCCAACGGCGAGGATGTCCCGGCGCACCTGCTCGACGAGTGCGACCGGCACCACATCGCCTTGATGACCTCGCCCCAGCCCTCACCGCACATCGTCGACGTGATTCGGCTCTACCTGTCGCGGGTGCTGGCGGAGTCGACGACGCTGCACGGCGTGTTTCTGGACGTGCTGGAAATGGGCGTGCTGATCACCGGCGCTTCGGCGATCGGCAAGAGCGAGCTCGCGCTGGAGCTCATTTCGCGCGGCAACGGGCTGGTCGCCGACGACATCGTCGAGCTGTTTCGCATATCCCCCGACACGATCGAAGGCCGCTGCCCGGCGATACTCAAGGATTTTCTCGAGGTGCGCGGCATCGGCGTGCTCAATATCCGCACCATCTTCGGCGAGACCGCCGTGCGCCCGCGGAAGCTGCTCAAGCTGATGGTCAATCTCGAAGACCACAGCCACGAGCAATTCTCCGAGCTCGACCGGCTGCAGGTCGACGCGACTTACCAGGAGATTCTCGGCGTACCGATTCGCAAGGTCACTATTCCCGTTGCGGCCGGTCGCAACCTCGCCGTCCTGGTCGAGGCGGCAGTCCGCAATTTCGTGCTCAACCAGCGCGGCATCGACAGCACCAAGGAATTCATCGGGAGGCAGCAGAAGTTGATGGAAGATGGAGGCTGAGGGCGCGGCCACGCGATGGATCTCCTCCTGATCTGCGGTGTTTCCGGCTCGGGCAAGAGCGTCGCCCTCGCGGCGCTCGAGGACAGCGGCTATTACGCGGTCATCGAATCTGCCGCTCGCGCAACTCGGCGGCTTGCTCGCGCATCTCAAGGCAGCGCGGATCGACCGGGTCGCGGTCGTGCTGGACGTCAAGACCGGCGCCGGCCTCGCCGGTCTGCCTGCCGCGCTCGAGGCCGGCCGAGCCGACGGCTGGACCGTGCGCTTTCTGTATCTCGACGCGAAGACCGACACGCTGGTCAAGCGCTTCTCGGAAACCCGGCGTCGACACCCGTTTTCCGGAGACGATCGCACCCTCACCGAAGCGATCGAGTTCGAACGCGGGCTGTTCGCCGACGTTCGCTCTCGCGGCTACAGCTTCGACACCAGCGAGCAGTCCGCCGCCGCGCTGCGGTCGTGGATCAAGGATTTCGTCAGCGTCGACCCGTCGAAGCTGACGCTCCTGTTCCAATCATTCGGATTCAAACATGGCGTTCCACTCGACGCCGACCTCGTGTTCGACGTGCGCTGCCTGCCGAATCCGCACTACGAGCCGACGCTCGCCCTGTTGAGCGGTCGCGACGCCGCCGTCGTGGAATACCTGGAGAGCCAGCCGGAGGTCGAGCGCATGTATGGCGACATCTACCACTTCGTAGCGAGCTGGCTGCCCGACTATGCCCGCGACAACCGCAACTACCTGACGGTAGCGATCGGCTGCACCGGCGGGCGGCATCGGTCGGTCTATCTGGCCGAACGGCTGGCCAGGGCGTTCGCGGGGCGGTATCAGGTTCTAACCCGGCACCGCGAGCTCCCCGAGTAACAGAGACCGGGCATTCGCGGCCGCGCGCGTCGTGCTGCGCTACAATTCACCGATGACCTCCACGCGCACGATCACCGTCGCCTTTACCGGCGCGTCCGGCCTGCCTTATGGCCTGCGCTTGCTCGAATGTCTGCTGGCGACGGACACGCCGCGTCTACCTCGTCTATTCGCCCGCCGCGCAGGTTGTCGCGCGCCACGAACTCGAGCTGGTGCTGCCCACGCAGCCGCATGCGGCCGCAGCGTTCTTCGCCGAGCGCTACCGCGCGCGGCCGGGGCAGCTGACGGTATTCGGACGGGAGGATTGGCTCTCCCCGATCGCGTCCGGCTCGAATCCGGCCGACGCCATGGTCATCTGCCCGTGCAGCATGGGCACGGTGGGCGCCCTCGCCGCCGGGCTCGCCGACAATCTTATCGAGCGCGCAGCCGACGTAATGCTCAAGGAACGTCGGCCGCTCGTGCTCGTGCCGCGCGAGACACCGCTGTCGGCGATCCATCTCGAGAACCTCCTGAAGCTCGCCCGCGCGGGCGTCGTAATCCTGCCGCCGGCGCCCGGTTTCTACGGCCGCCCGGAGGCGATCGCCGACCTCGTCGATTTTGTCGTCGCCCGCATCCTCGATCAGCTGGGTGTCGCCCACGCGCTGGGGCCGCGCTGGGGCGCGGCACGGGTCGCGCCGCCCGCGGTCGAGCGCACCTAGTCGCCTACCGATGTTCACGTTCCTGCGCGGCGCGCCGTCGCGAGAGCCGCATTCGCTGCCGCTGTTTCCCGTTGAAGACTGTCCTTTTCCCGGACGGCGTGCTGCCACTCAAGGTCTTCGAGCAGCGCTACATCACGATGACCAAAGCTTGCCTGAAGGACGACAAGCCTTTTGGGGTGTGCCTTCTGACGCAGGGCGACGAGGTTGCAGGCCCACAACCGGCCAAGGCCGCGCCGACGTTCGCTGCGATCGGAACGCTCGCGCGCATAACTTCCTGGGACATGCCGCAGCTCGGCATCCTGCATCTGCGCACCGAGGGCTCGACGCGATTCCACGTGCAGCAGCACACGATTGCCGAAGACGGCCTTGTCGTGGGCCAGGTTACTGCGCTCGCGCCCGAACCCTCGGTCGCCCTGCCGGAGGCGTTCAAGCGCCTCGCGTCCCTGCTCGAGCTGCTGATCAATCGCGTCGGCAAGGAGAACTTTCCGGCGGAACTCGCGCTCGACGATGCCTCGTGGGTCGGCTACCGCCTCGCCGAGGTGCTGCCACTGCCGCTTTCCATCAAGCAGAGCATGCTCGAGATCAACGACAGCGAAGTTCGGCTCAAGGTGCTCGCGCAATTTCTGCAGCAACAAGGCTTGCTTTAGTCACGAGCCGCGACCTGCCCGGCGCCGCCGTGCCCGAACGCGGCGCGTATAATCACGGCGTTCACATTCGCATGTGCAGCACCCATGGCCGGCCACAGCAAGTGGGCGAACATCAAGCACCGCAAAGCGGCGACCGACGCCAAGCGCGGCAAGGTGTTCAGCCGCCTTATTCGCGAGATCACGGTTGCCGCCAAGCTGGGCGGCGCGGACGCGGCGAGCAATCCGCGCCTGCGGCTTGCGGCCGACAAGGCGATGGACAACAACATGCCCAAGGACACGATCGAGCGCGCGATCAAGCGTGGCGCCGGCGCACAGGAGGGCGTGAACTACGAGGAGATTCGCTACGAGGGCTACGGGATCAACGGCGCCGCGGTAATGGTTGACTGCCTATCGGACAATCGGACCCGCACCGTCGCCGATATCCGCCATGCATTCACCAAGCACGGCGGCAACCTCGGGACCGACGGGTCGGTCGCATTTCTGTTCAAGCATTGCGGCCAGATCGTGTTTGCGCCCGGAATCGACGCGAACCGCCTGCTGGAAGCCGCCCTGGAGGCCGGCGCCGAAGATGTCATCGATCATGACGATGGTTCGATCGAGGTGATCACGGCGCCGCACGACCTGGTTGCCGTGAAGACGGCACTCGGTAAAGCCGGCTTCAAGCCTGAGTTCGCCGAAGTCACGATGAAACCGTCGACCGAGGTCGTCGTCGGCGGCGATAACGGCCTGCGCATGCAAAAGTTGCTCGACGCCCTGGAGGCGCTCGACGACGTCCAGAACGTTTACACGACCGCAGTCATCGAAGACGCGTAGCGTCATTGACCAACCTGTCTGCAACGCGCCGCATCCTCGGCATCGATCCCGGCCTCAGGGTTACCGGATTCGGCGTCATTATCTGCACGCACGGCCGGCTGCAATACGTCGTCAGCGGCTGTGTCCGCAACACCGCGGGCGACCTGCCGGAACGGTTGAAGAACATCGTGCGTGACCTCGGCAGCGTGATCCTCCAACACCATCCCACCGAGGTCGCGATCGAGAAAGTGTTCGTCAACGTGAATCCGCAATCGACGCTGCTGCTGGGCCAGGCGCGCGGCGCGGCGATCTCGGCGGCGGTTCTCGCAGAACTGCCGGTCGCCGAATATACGGCGCTGCAGATCAAACAGGCGGTCGTTGGCCACGGCAAGGCGGCAAAGGAGCAAGTGCAGGAAATGGTACGGCGTCTGCTGTCGCTTTCGAGTGCGCCGACCGCAGACGCCGCCGATGCGCTCGCCTGCGCGATCTGTCATGCGCACGGCGGCGAAGGCCTTCACGGGTTGCGGCGCAAGGGCTTTCGCGTCCGGCGGGGGCGGATTCTGTAGCAGCGGCGATTCCACCCGCGGCACCAGGACGCCGCCGCTGCGGACTCCCTCCTGCAGCCGCCGCCACGATCAACACCGCGTGCAGACGACATCGCGCCGGTCCAAGGTGGCAGCCGGCCATGCGATAATGCGACTTCGCCGCCAGCCATGCGCTCATGATCGGCCGCCTCTCCGGAACGCTCGTCGAGAAGAACCCGCCGCAAATCCTGCTCGACGTGCAGGGTGTCGCGTACGAGGTCGACGTGCCGATGAGCACCTTTTACAACCTGCCGAACCTGGGCGAGCCCCTCACACTGTTCACACATCTCGTCGTGCGCGAGGACGCGCATCTGCTGTTCGGCTTCGGTTCGGAGGCGGAGCGGCGCGCCTTTCGGCAGCTCATCCGGATCAGTGGCATCGGCGCACGGACCGCGCTGTCGGTGCTGTCGGGCCTGTCGGTCGCCGAACTGGCCCAAGCCGTGACCCTTCAGGAATCGGGGCGGCTTACCCGGATTCCTGGTATCGGCAAGAAGACGGCGGAGCGGTTGCTGCTGGAGCTCAAGGACAAGCTCGGCACCGAGGCGACGACTGCGATCGACGTTCACCGCGCCCCGCCGGCCACTGCCGACGTGCTGCACGCGCTCGTCGCCCTGGGCTACAGCGACAAGGAGGCCACGCACGCGGTGAAGCAGTTGGCCAACGGTGTCGCGGTTGCCGACGGCATCCGCCAGGCGCTGAAGATCCTGGCCAAGGCCTGACGGTGCCGCAAAGATGATCGAAACCGATCGCCTGATCGCGGCCTCTCCGACAAACCCCCAGGAGGAGGTGCTCGAGCGCACGCTGCGCCCGCGCGTCCTCGATGAGTACGTCGGCCAGGAAAAGATTCGCGGGCAGCTTGCGATCTTCATCGAGGCGGCGAAGAAGCGCAAGGAAGCGCTCGATCACGTGCTTCTGTTCGGACCGCCAGGTCTCGGCAAGACAACGCTGTCCCATATCATCGCCCACGAGCTCGGCGTGAACTTGCGCCAGACCTCGGGACCGGTGCTCGAGCGCGCGGGCGATCTCGCGGCGTTGCTTACCAATCTCGAGTCGCACGACGTACTGTTCATCGACGAAATTCACCGCCTGCCGCCCGTGGTCGAGGAGATCCTCTATCCAGCGCTCGAGGATTACCAGATCGACATCATGATCGGGGAAGGGCCCGCCGCGCGCTCGGTCAAGCTCGACTTGCCGGCATTCACGTTGGTCGGGGCAACGACGCGCGCGGGCATGCTGACCAACCCGCTACGCGACCGCTTCGGTATCGTTGCCAGGCTCGAGTTCTACACCCCCGAAGAGCTCGTCCGTATCGTCGTGCGCTCGGCGCGGCTGCTCGACATCGCCCTCGAACTCGACGGCGCGCTGGAGATTGCGCGCCGTTCGCGGGGCACGCCGCGGGTCGCCAACCGGCTGTTGCGGCGGGTGCGCGATTATGCCGAGGTGCGGGCGGGCGGGCGCATCACGCGCGAGGTCGCCGACGCCGCGTTGTCGATGCTCGACGTCGATGCCTCGGGCCTCGATGTGATGGATCGGAAGCTCCTGCATTGCGTCCTCGACAAGTTCGGCGGCGGACCGGTCGGCATCGACAACCTCTCGGCTGCGATCGGCGAGGAGCGCGACACGATCGAGGACGTGCTCGAGCCGTTTCTGATCCAGCAGGGTTTCCTGCAACGCACCAACCGCGGCCGGATTGCAACTGCCCTTTCATACCGCCACTTCGGCCTCGTGCCCCCAGCCGCCGCGGGCGAACTGTTCCGGGAATGACCGCCGCCGTCGAACCCTTTCGCTGGCCGGTGCGCGTTTACTACGAGGATACGGACGCAGCCGGGGTCGTCTACTACGCGAACTACCTGAGATTCCTCGAACGCGCCCGCACCGAATGGCTGGCATCGCTGGGCTTCACGTTGCCTGCGCTCGAACGCGACCACAATGCCCTCTTCGTCGTCCATCACCTGGATATCGAGTACCGGCGGCCGGCACGCCTGTACGATACCCTGGAGGTCACGCTCAACTCGGCTACGCTCGGCCGCAGTCGACTCGCCGCGGTACAGGACGTGTTCCGAGGCAACGAACGGCTGCTTGGCGCACGCGTGACGCTTGCCTGCGTTGATCCAGTCAGCTGGCGGCCGGCACGAATTCCGGCGTCGGTCGCCGCGAAGATAGACCCTTGGAAAGGCCACAAGCTGTGAACCTGCATCCTGATCTGTCGTTCGTTGCGATGATCGTGCACGCCAGTGTGGTCGTGCAGGCCATCATGGCGTTGTTGCTCCTCGCCTCCTTGTGGTCGTGGTGGCAGATCTTTCTCAAGCTGTTCGCGCTCAAGCGCGCGGCGCGCGATACCGACCGCTTCGAGGACGACTTCTGGAAAGGTGGCGACCTGAACGAACTGTTCCAGCGCGCGACCCAGAATCGTGGCGGCGCGCTGGAGCGGATTTTCTCGTCGGGGTTCCGCGAATACGCCAAGCACCGCCGGCAAGGCACCTCCTCCGCCGCGACGATGGACAGCGCGCGGCGCGCGATGCGCGCATCGTACCAGCGTGAAATCGACGCGCTCGAAGCCAACCTCTCCGGTTTGGCGACCGTTGGCTCGGTGTCCCCCTACGTCGGCCTGTTTGGCACCGTGTGGGGCATCATGAACGCGTTTCGCGGCTTGCAGAACGTCAGCCAGGCGACGCTGGCGCAAGTCGCGCCGGGCATTGCCGAGGCGCTGATCGCCACGGCGATCGGGCTTTTCGCCGCGATCCCGGCGGTCGTCGCGTACAACCGCTATACCCATGACGTCGACCGGCTGGCGACCCGATTCGAGTCGTTCATCGAAGAATTCTCCAACATACTGCAGCGCCAGGGATAGCCGATGCGCCGGCCGCGCAAATCGATCAACCAGATCAACGTCGTGCCGTACATCGACGTGATGCTGGTGCTGCTCGTGATCTTCATGGTCACCGCGCCCCTCATCAATCCCGGCGTAATCGAATTGCCGAGCGTCGGCAGCCAGCTCACCGCACCGGTGGCGCCGCTGGAGATCTCCATTCGTACCGACCAGTCGCTGTGGCTGCGCGAAGGCGCGGCATCGCCGGTGCGCGTGTCTCCGGATGAGCTCATCGCAAGGCTTCGGGACCGGCAGGCGAAAAACCCCGATCAGGCCGTCGTGATCGCGGCCGACCGCGCGGTACGCTACGAGGAGGTTGTGCGCATCCTCGATCTCCTGCAGCAGAAAGGCGTGCGCAAGGTCGGCCTGCTGCTTCGCCCGCAACCGAGCTGACCGGCGATGCCTCCGCAGCAGCGCAGCGCTCCCGGCATTCTGTCGCCAAGTGGATCGCCGCGATCCTCGCGATCGCGGTTCACGTCGGGTTCGTGCTGTTCCTCATCTTCAGCGTCAACTGGCAGAACCGGAAGCCGGAGCCGGTTACCGCCGAGCTCTACGTAGCTCCCGCAGGTGGCAGAGGTCGCGCCGGCGAAGCCGCTTCCGGAACCGCCCAAGCCCGAGCCGCCCAAGGCCCCCGTCGAACCGCCCAAGCCGCCACCGCAGGCCGAGCCGCCGAAGCCGGATATCGCCCTCAAGGAAAAGCAGGAGCGCATGAAGAGGGAGGAGCAGGCTGAGCGCGAGCGCAAGGAGAAAGAAAAGCAGGACGCAGAGAAAAAGCAACAGGAGAAGCGACTTGCCGAGGCCCGCGAGCGGCAGTCGCGCGAAGCCGAGGCGCTGCGGGCGCAGGCCGAACGCGAGCGCCAGGCGCAGCAGCAGAAGGCGGCAGCCGACACGGCGCGCGCGAAGGCGGATGCCGATTACATTCGCCGCATCCAGGCCAAGATCAGGGGCAACGTGGTCGTGCCGCCGGACATCCAGGGCAATCCGGAGGCCGTGTTCGACGTCGTGCAGCTGCCCACCGGCGAAATCATCGACGTCCAGCTTGGCAAGTCGAGTGGCGTGCGCGCCTACGACGAAGCCGTGCAACGCGCGATCATGAAATCATCGCCGCTACCGCGGCCGGACACGCCGGATATGTTTCGGCGCAACCTGACGCTCAAATTTCGTCCACTGGACTGAGCGGACGGGCGAACGAAGGTCAGTGGGCGCGCGACGTCTTTTCGACGATCTGAATGCTTGCCCAGCACCAGTCAGGCCGCTGTTCGACCAGGTGGCGCAGTGCGACGGTGTAGACCGAGTTCGCGGTCGTCAGCAGCACGTTGCGGCCCTCCGCATACTCCGAGGTCGGGATGATGAGCGTCTTCATCGCCAGCGGCTTGTCGGGCCGGGAGGGCGGCGGCAGATACAAGGCGTCAAAGCGGTCGCCCATGGTCGACAGGTCCACGCCGTCGATCACATAGCCCATGTCCTCGTTCGGTCGGCGCTTCGCGGCCAGCGTCACCGATACCACTCGCTCGGCGATGATGTTGACGCCCGCTTCGACTTCCTCGTTGGAAACCTTGTTCAGTCGGCGCACAACGCCAAGCAACCATCCTTCGACGTCGGATTGACGCACGGCGACGAGCGCGCCGAGTGTCAGGCTCTGCCCGATACCGCCCGTGGCCGCGATGCGCAGTCCGGCGACGCTGCGATCCTTGACCTCCCACATCGGGTCGCTCCAGGACGACAGGCTCGCGGCGAGCGAATCATCCTCGACGAGCGCTTTGCGGCGCACGCGCGGCGCGCCCGCGACGGGGAAAACTTCGATTTGCTCGGAGCTGCTGCTGTCGACCGCGCTCTCGCCTGAGGACTTGGCCGCGAGGTCCTGGCAGATGCGCGCGAGTCCGATGCGCACGCGCGCCGAGACGGCGACCGAAGTGCGGGGATCGCGGCGCAGATCGGCGAGAGCGGAGGGCGAGAGTGAAGGCTGGATCTTGCGCAGCACCGCCAAGCGTTGCTGGTTGATCGCGGCAATCGGCCCCTGATCGGTCGCCTCGGCATCGCGCAGCGCTGCGACCGCGCGCACCATCGCCTCGGCCAGCGGCGTGGTATCGACATAGCGCAGAACGGAGCCGCGGTCATTGCCATCGCGCCGAACGAGCCCCGAGCGACCTGCAAGATCGACGAAGAATCCCTCGACCGATTTCGGAATCTGCTCCAGCGCGAGCCGCCGACTCCAGGCGCGCAATTGCGAACTTGCCCAGTCGACCTCGGCCGGCCCGAGATTGCCGGTATTGAGCTGATGCACGAGCAGGACGTAGAGATACTCCTGTTCGACGGACCACGCTTGCGCGCCGGCACCGGCGGCCGGCAACGCCGTGGGTTGCCGATCGCAGCCCAATTCGCATGAGCGCAGATAGATCTGATGCAGCTCCATCCACTTCGCGGGAATCCAGCGTTCGTACTTGAACACGCGCAGCTTGGCGTCGGTGCCGTGGAAATGGACCAGCCGCACGAACAGCAGCGGCAAAACCGATTTCCAGCGCGCGTTCATGTCCTGCGACAGCGCCGCCTCGAGCCCGGCTTGATAGGCAAGCATGAACGCCTGGCTCATTTCCCAGAGCGCCTGCCAGATGCGCTCGGCGAGCTTGGGCGAGTTCTCGACATTCTCGATGTACTGCTTGATGAGCTGCCGGCGGTCAGCACCGAGCGCGGCATCGACGAATTCGATGGCCGCAACGCGATTCAGATCGAATGCGAACTGCCCCTTGCGCATCGCGTCGAGCACGCGAATGACGTGCTGCTGCCTCCCGATCACGTCGAGCGCGGGCAACTGCCGCAGCCACACCGCCGCGCTCTTCGCGCTTTGCAGCGGATCGGGTGCGCCCTTGGTCTGGGGGGAGAGAAATCCGAGCATCGCTTTCATAGATAAGGCTGGGGGGCGAACGGTCGCTTCGTGCGCGCGCTTCCGTGGCCGTCAACGGCAAGAGGGTCCGCTGCGGCGGTGCGCCAAGCGAGCTTGGCGAGTCGGCGATTTATAGCCCATAATTGTCGGCGATGCAAAAGCCTCCGAAAATATTGCAATTTACGACGCTGTCCTTGCCGGCGCCGGTCCTGCGCCGGGTGGCACCTAGCCGCTTGGACGCCGTCCTGGCGGCGCCCTGGCTCTTGCGCCGGTGCATCGCACTGGCGTCGGCTGCCGCCGCGGTGTTGCTTGCGCCGTGTGGAGTCACCCTCGTGCAAGCCGCTGAGACTGCGCCCCCACCTCCTCAAAGCAAGATGGATGCCACAATTATGGAGTTGCAGAAGACGGATATCAGCGTCGGCACCGGCGCGGAAGCGGTACGCCGGGAAAACCGCTGTTGTTCACTACACAGGCTGGCTTTTTGACCCCGCTTCAGCCGACAAAAAAGGCCGCAAATTTGATTCCTCGCTCGATCGGGGCGCGCCGTTCAGTTTTCCTCTTGGTGCGGGCCGAGTCATTCGGGGCTGGGACCAGGGCGTCGTGGGCATGCGCGTCGGTGGCCGGCGCACCTTGGTGATTCCTCCGGACATGGCTTATGGCAGCCGGGGAGCGGGCGGGGTCATTCCGCCCAACGCGACGCTGCTGTTCGAGGTCGAGTTGCTCGACGTCCGGGACCACTAGGCCACTAGGTCCGCCGGCGGGGTGGGACCCATCCGGCGCGGCAGGCGCTGCGCTGCCGTTTCGGGTCATAGTCTGCCTCCCGCTGTCGTAAACAGCTTGCCGCCCGAATGGCGCGTAGCGCGCCTACCAGTACGTCTCCAGGGTGAAATGACCGGGTTCGCGACGCCGATGCCGGCGCATGCCGCGCTGCTCGAGCACCGTCTGGGTCTCGCGCACCATGTCGGGATTGCCGCACAACATCGCGTGCGCGTTGTCTGCGGTAAGCGGCACCCCGGTCCACGCCTCGAGCCGGCCGTCGCGAATCGCGTCGGGGATGCGTCCGGACAGGGCGCCCTTGTGCGTTTCGCGGCTGACGAAGGGAGCAAAGGTCAAGCGGCCCTGTCGCTTGGCCGCAACGTCTGCGATCAGATCGCCGTACGACAAGTCCGCCGCATGTCGGACCGCGTGCACCAGCACGATGCGTTCGAACTTCTCCCACGGCTCCGCAGTGCGCAATATCGACAGGTAAGGGCCTAGCCCCGTGCCGGTCGCGAGACACCACAGAGCCGCGGCGTCGGGCAGCTCCGCGACGCAGAAGAATCCGTTGGCCCGATCGAGCAGCCATACCGAATCGTCGCATTCGAGCGCCGCCAGGCGCGGCGACAGTGGGCCCTGCGGGAGCACGTTGAAATAGAACTCGTGCGCCGCCGCATCGGGCGGGTTGACGAACGAATAAGGGCGCCCGAGCATCGGCTCCTTCGACCCCGGAGGCGCAGGCAGGGCGAGTCGCGCAAACTGACCTGCGACGAACGTCAGCGCGGGCGCAGCCACCTGCAGCGAGTAGAGTCGCTCGGTCCAGCGCGTCTTGCCCGTGACCTTGCCTTCGATCCATTTGCTCATCGTGGACTGCATCCGCGCGGTAACATGCCGGTCATTATGCCAGCCCCCAAATCAGCGCTTGCCGTCGGCGAACGCGTCTACCTGCGCCGACCGCGCGCCAGCGACGCTGCGACGTTTTGCGCTGCGGTGCGCGCCAGCCGTGGGATCCATCGCCGCTGGACCCGGCCGCCAGCCACGCCGAAAGGCTATGCAGCTCATGCTCACGCGTTGCCGCCGGGCCGCGTACAAGACGCTATTCGCTTGCCGATGCGAGGACGGTAGCCTGGTCGGCGTATTCGACCTGTCGCAAATCTTTCGCGGCATCATGCAGAGCGGCTACCTGGGCTACTACGCGCTCGCGCCTTATGCGCGCCGTGGGTACATGCGCGAAGGGATGCAGTTGATGCTGCATTACGCGTTCCGCACGTTGCGACTACATCGCGTGGAGTCGAACATCCAGCCTGCGAACAAGCGCTCGATCGCGCTGGTGCGACAGGCCGGGTTCGTGCGCGAGGGCTATTCCCGCCGTTATCTGAAGATCGACGGACGCTGGCGCGATCACGAGCGCTGGGCACTGCTCGTCGAGGTTTGGCGCGCACGCCGCGCGCGCGGGCGGTAGTTGTGCGGCGCGGCGTCACCTGGTTGGCGGTCGTCCTGGGAAGCGGCTGCACAGGCGGACCCGTATCGCCTCGATGCGCCGCGTGGCGCAGCGGGCATCGAGATCCGGCCCTATGAGTCGTACGAGCAATGCGTTGCTCTCGATCCGCGGCGCGCGCTTCGATTTCTATTATGTCAGCGTGGCGCCGCTCTCATTCAACATTCACTATCGCGATGCGAACGCGCGTGATCATGCCACATCTCGTCCGAGCATTCCACGCGCGAATCGGGTCGAGTTCACCGCCGACCACAAGGACGTCTATTGCCTCAGCTGGGAAGCGGCCGCCGAGCCGAATCTCCTCGAATACCGGTTGCGGCCGTTGCCGCCGCGCTGATCCGCGTTAAAGCTCCTGGTACGTGTACGTGCGTCCGTGCTCGACTGACGCCGAGGACGAGCTTGTCGATGATCTTGGCGGCCACGACATCGGGTGCAACCAGCCGCCCCTGGCTGTGAAACTCCCGGAACATGTCGACGCATGGAAGCACCTCACGCGGCTGAGAGCGCGCGAAGCGCTGCATGTCGGTGTCGATGATGCCCAGGGCGCACGCGAGATCGCCCGGAAGTCCGGCGCGGCCTGTTCGACCGCAAGTGCGCGGGTCAGCATCTCCATCCCGGCCTTGGCCACGCAATAGAGGCTCTCGCCCGGCAGCGCCGTTTGCGCCGCGCCGGAAGAAACGTTGATGATGCGCCGCGGCTGGGTTGCATCCGCGAAGGTGCGACAAAAGAGGTTGGCCAGAGCGACTACCGCAGCGAGGTTGACCGCCAGGGCGGTCGCCACGTCCTGCGCAGCGAGCGTTCCCAGCATCCCGACCGGGCCGACCGTCGCGGCATTGTTCAGCAGGCACACCGATTCCGGCGCGGTCGCGGCGAGCGCGGCAAACTCCGGCGCCAGTACTTCGTCAACACGGGCGGCGTCGGCGAGATCGAAGCGGACAAAACGAAACCTCTCGCCGGCGAGCGCAGGGCTGCTCGCGCGGCCGATACCCACGACGGTGAAGCCGCGCCCGAGGAGCGCAGCCGCGAGCGACTCGCCAAGGCCGCGCGAGATGCCGGTGATTATTGCGGCGTGCATGCTTTGTGCAGCATGCTGACTCTAGCGATGCGTGCCGAGCGAGAGCGCGATGAGCACGATGATCACGAGCGCGACGACCAGCAGCGTCACCTTGATCCAGCTCTTCGGGTACTCGCCCTGGATGGCGCCGGTGAACCCGTTCATCACCGCCTGGAACGCCTTCGCGCCGTAGGTGTAGCTGAGCAGCCAGACGGGCGCGAGAATGTGCTTGAACGTCTGCCCGGAGTAGTTCGCGTTGCACGTCCAGGTTGCGATACGTGTCGCCCGGAACCTGCGCGGCGCACATCTCGCGGAGCTTCGCATCCATCGCGTCGCGCGCGGCCTTGGCGGCGGCGACGAGGTCGATCTGGTAGCGCTCGACGACCCACCCGGCGACGTAGCCGGCATCGTAGGGCTTGAGCTCCTTGGTCGGAAACGGCTCGATGCCGCGCAGGAGGGCCGGGTGCACGCCGACCGACGCGCAGACGAGGTCGTCGTCGAAGAAATGGCTGAAGCTGCCCGGCAGCAGGCTCCCAGCGCACGTGCTGGACCTGGCGCGTCTGCGTGCGGCCGCTGCCGTCGGTGTAAGTTTCGGTCGTGTAGTAGTAGTGGCCGGCCTCGGCGGTCCAGGTGGCGTCGACGTGCGCGTCGAACGTCCAGTACGGCAGGTACACGCCCTTGACCGTGTCGGTGAGCGCGCGGCGCTTCAGTGCGTTCGGTGCGAGCCACAGCTTGCCGTACCAGGCGCGAATGCCATCGCGCGCCTTGTCCTCCGATCACCTTGAACGGCAGCACGCTCTCGGGCCGGAACGCCGCCTTGCTCTGCTCATAGGGGACGAGCTGCGCCGAGCCGCAAAACTCGCAGCGTCTGCGCCTGCCGCGCGGGATCGAGCACGGAAATCGCCTGGCAGCTCTGGCACTTGACCTGGCGCTTTTCGGCCTGCCAGCCACGCGCGTCGTCGCCGATGCCGCGCAGCGCCGCGACCAGATCGTGCTCGACGATCTTGCCCGTGTCGGCGTCGAGCTTCGCCGGCGATGCCGTGCCGCAGAACGGGCAGACCAGCGTCTGCTTGGCCGGGTTCCACACCGCCTCGCCGCCGCAGGCGGGGCAGGAGAATTTCTGCTGCGCGACCGTCTCGCCGGATGCGTCCATGGATCAGCGGATGTAATAGCCGATGACGCGCCACGTGCCGTCGGCTTCGCGCTCCAGCGTAACGGTCTCGTGGGCGGCCGGCTTGCTCGGCAAAGCTCGTCGCGTAAGTCGATCAGCGCGTAATCGCCGTCGGGTGCGCCCGGAAACGTCCTCTGGAAGGCGGTCTTGAAGATCGCGCGGCTCGTGGCGCGCCGAACGGCGCGCGCGCGCTTCTTCAGCGCATCGGCCCAGCGCCGAGCCGGCAATCGCGTCCTGGAATTTCTTGCCCGCCGCGTTCCAGCTCGCTTGCGCGTCGCCGCGATCGGTCAGTGCCAGCCAGTCGCGCGCCGCCGCCTGCGCCGCGGTCGCCCGCGGGTCCTGCGCGACGGCGGCGATGGTCGCGAGCCAAGCCACGCACAGCGCAGCGCAGCACGCGCCGCGCTCGATAGACTGTCGCGTCTCATGTCGCGCCTTACGAATGCAGGAACTGGTCGACCGCCGTCTTGGTGACCCGCCATTGGGTGCCGATCTTCTTGCCCTTGAGGTCGCCCGGCTTCGAGGCTCGCCATGACGTCGGTTTCGCCGACGCCGAGCATCTGCGCCACCTGCGCCGGCGTGAACAGCTCCGGCGGCGCGCGGGCGCGGCCGCCGCCGGCGCGGCGGCCGGGACCTGGATGCCCGGCGTCGCCTGGCTGCCCAGCGGGCCGCCGGTCTGGTTCATCATCTGCTGCGCCATCGCCATGCCCACCGCCATCTCGGCGCCCATGCCGCCGACGCCGCCGCCATCGCCCTTCTCCAGGCCCTGCGCCATCTGGAACTTGACGTAGTCATTGAGGTTGCCGACGGCGGCCATGCTGGAGCGCTTGTCGATCGCCTGCTCGACTTCCGGCGGCACGGAGACGTTCTCGAC
The DNA here is from genome assembly GCA_963778275.1 of uncultured beta proteobacterium. Classification (GTDB taxonomy): domain Bacteria; phylum Pseudomonadota; class Gammaproteobacteria; order Burkholderiales; family Casimicrobiaceae; genus PALSA-1003. The sequence continues at coordinate 64,939 of CAVZTS010000014.1, forward strand.
GACGAAGCTCGTCATCTCGAGGCCGTACTTCGACGTCGATCAGCGGATTGATCAGCGGCAGCAGCGCCTCGCCGAGTTCGGCGTAGCGCGCGGCGACGTCGAGCGCCGGGATCTTCGACTGCGCCAGCGCCTCGGTGAACACGCTGACGATGCGCGAGCGCATCGTGTCGTTGAATTCGTCGAGGCGGAAGTGGTCGTCGGTGCCCGCGACTTCCTTCAGGAACAGCTTGGGATCGACGATCTTGAAGTCGTAGGTGCCGAAGGCGCGCAGGCGCACGATGCCGAAATCCTGGTCGCGCATCATCACCGGATTGGCCGTGCCCCACTTGTTGCCGGTGAACAGGCGCGTGATGACGTAGTAGACGTCGGCCTTGAACGGGCTCTCGAGTCCGTATTTCCAGCCCTTGAGGTCGGAGAGGATCGGGATGTTGTCGGTGGTGAGCGTGTACTTGCCCGGGCCGAACGTGTCGCCGAACTGGCCGAGATAGACGAACTGCGCGACCTGCGACTCGCGCACGATCAGCTGCGCGCCGCGCTTGATCTCCTTGTCCTCGTCCGGAAAGCGGAAGGACAGCGTGTCGCGCGAGTCGTCGGTCCACTCGATGATGTCGATGAACTGCTTCCTGATGAAATCGAGAATGGCCATAGTCGTCTCCGTCGGGTGATCGCGGCTGCGCTACTTCTTTGCCGCCGGCTTTCTTGCTTCCGCCTCGCCCTTGTCGATCTCGCTCTCGAGCTGCGGCCAGCGGCAACGCCCCGGGCACGACCGTGCCGTCGGCGAACACCAGCGTCGGGGTCGCCGTCACGTGCAGGCGCAGGCCAAGACGTGCGGTGTCCTGCGAGAGGCGTCGCGCAATCGCCGTTGTTGTCGGGTAGAGCGCCCGTATCAAAGTAATTCGTCCCAAGCCTTGGCCTGGTCGGGCGCGCACCAGATGAGCGTCGACTTGCGCGCTGCGTCGGGATGCAGTTGATCGATCGGGAACAGGAAGGTGTAGATCGTGACGTCGTCGAGCTGCTTGATCTCGCCTTCGATACGCTTGCAATAGGGGCAGTCGGCGTCCGAGAACATGGCCAGCTTGCGCGACCCATTGCCTTTCACGCGCTTGAACGCGAGGTTCAGCGGCAGCGCATCCCAATCGAAGCGATTGAGCTGGCGCATGCGCGCCTCGGTTAGGTTCTGCTTGCGTATCCGCGTCGAATACCGCGCCGACCATCACGTAGGTCACCTTGGCATCGGTATAGACGATGCGATCGTCAAACTGCGCCTCGTACAGGCCGAAATAGGGCGACTTGGCGACGTTGCTGATCGCCGCGCCCGGGAAATTTGCTCTCCAGCAGCGTCTTCACGGCCGCGCCATCCGGCGTCGTCGCGTCCTTGGCTTGCGGACTTGACGGCCTCCTGCGCCGGCGCCGGCATGGGCGGCACGAAGGCACGCCGCGGCCAGCGCCAGGTAGATGAACGTAGCATCGCATCGAAGTGCTCCAGGAAAGAGGTGCGGACCAGCAGTTTAGCGCAGTGCGGGTTGCGCCAGTAGGCGCCGGACAGGCGGCAGCGCCGCGACCGCGCTCATCCCGCTGTTGCGCAGCATCCGGAGCGGCGGCAGATCGAACAGGCGCACCAGGCCGTCGGTCACGAGCTGCATCGACAGCACCGGCAGCGCGCGCTTGCGCGCATAGCGCTCGAGCAGTATCGGTCGCCCCGGCGTCCGCGACCGGTCCGCGCGCCTTCAGCACCGCCGCGAGCATGGCGGCGTCGCCGAAGCCCAGGTTGACGCCCTGCCCGGCCAGCGGATGCACGACGTGGGCGGCATCGCCGACCAACGCGAGCCTGGGCGCGACCATCGAGGCGAGTCTCAGAAACGACAGCGGAAACGCGGCCGGCGGCGTGATCAGCGTCAACGCCCCCAGCGCGTGTCCGCCCGCCGCGCCGACCCGCTGCGCCAGCGCAGCCGCATCCAACGCGAGGAGCTCCCGGGCAAGCGCGTCGGGCGCGGACCACACAATCGAGATCCGCCGGCCCGGCAGCGGCAACCATGCCAGCACGCCCTGGCCTTCGACGAACCATTGGAACGCCCGCCCGCGATGCGCGAGCTCGGCACGTGAAATTGGCGACGACGGCCGTCTGCTCGTAAGGCCGCGGCTCGGCCCCGATGCCGGCCTCGCTGGCGAACCCACGAACGCACACCGTCGGCGCCGACGATGAGGCGCGCCGACAGCCGGCCGCCGTCGGCAAGCGTAACCTGCGCGCTGTCGCGACCGCCATGCGATGGCGGTTGGCGTGCACGGCGCGAGCACTTCGACCGAGGCGCAAGTGCGTACCGCGGCCACGAGCGCGGCGCAAAGCTCGCGGTTCTCGACGATCCAGGCGAGCGCACGTTCGCCGAGCTCGTAGGCGCAGAAGGCGATGGCGCCGCCCGGCGTCGCCGTGCACGTCCATCATTTCGATCGCGGCAAGCCGCTCCGGCGGCAGCTGCTGCCATGCGCGCCAGGCCGCGCAGGAATTCGGCGCTGCCCGGGCTGATCGCATAGACCCGCGAGTCCCAATCGTCGCCGTCCGCTCGGCCGTCGTAGGCAGCCAGCGCCCCGCGTTCCAGCAACGCGACGCTCAGGCGCTCGCGGCCCAGCGCCGCGGCCAGCGGCCAACCCGACCGGCCCGGCACCGAGACGACGACATCGTAATCGACATCCGGCATCGTCACTTCGGCCCAAGCTCTTCGATGAATAGGTTCTGATTGGTGTAGATGCAAAGCTCGCCGGCGATCAACAAGGCTTCTTTGACGATCGCCGCCGCCGGAAGGTCGCTATGCTCGAGCAATGCGCGCGCCGCGGCTTGCGCGTACGCTCCGCCGGAGCCGATGGCGACGATGCCGTGCTCGGGCTCGAGCACATCGCCGGAGCCCGTGATGACCAGCGACGCGGTGCTGTCGGCGACCGCCAGCATGGCTTCCAGCCGGCGCAGCACGCGGTCGGAGCGCCAATCCTTCGCCAACTCGACCGCGGCGCGCTGCAGCTGTCCCTGATGCTTGTCGAGCTTCGCCTCGAATCGCTCAAACAGAGTGAAAGCGTCGGCGGTCGCGCCGGCAAATCCGGCGAGAACCCGATCACTGTACAGGCGCCGCACCTTGCGTGCGGTCGCCTTGATCACAACGCTGCCGAGCGTCACCTGGCCGTCGCCGCCGAGCGCAACCGCCGCGCCACGGCGGACCGACAGGATAGTCGTGCCGTGAAAGACCTCGGGCATCGGCAATCCGGACCTACCGGGAATCCCCGTGTGAACGGGCGCGCGGCGTATCGATTCGCATCAATTCTCGCTGTCGGGCCTCGCGCGGCGCGTTCGGCTCAACACGCTGCGCTCGTGTCGCCAGACGCAATCGGCGGTGCTTATTGGAGCTTCTTGATGAAATGGCGGGGCGAGATGCCGATGAGCAGCAGCAACGCACGGATGATCGGCGAGGCACCGGCGATCTGCACGGTCTTGCGTTGTGCCTCGGAGCGGATGATCGCATTGAGCAGTGCGCCTGCGCAAACGAAGTCGATGCGATCGACGGCGGAAACGTCTATCGGCACGGTGCTGCGGCCCTCCCGGAATTCAGCCAACGTAGCCAGTTGCGGATCCGTCGGCCCGGTCATCGTTCCGCGCCAGCGCAGCATTTCCGGTGGCTCCTTGACGGCGGCGGGCTGCTCGGCAGGCGGGGGCGCCGCAGCCGCACTGGGCGGCGGTTCCCAGGACGGTGGGGAAAGTTCGAAGCTCACCGCAAACTCGACCGCGCGGTCCTCGAACGCCTCGCGATTGTTCTGCCACTGCAACAGCTCGAGCAGGAGAATCCAGTATCCCTCGCCCGCTTCACGTCCCTGCTTGACCGCGCTTTCCAGAGCGCGCCAGATTTTTTCGGGATGCTGCACGACCAGCGCGTATCGCCGCTTGCGCAATTGTGCCAGAGCATCGGCCAGCAGCCTGGCGCCGGCGTCGTCCGCGCCGCTGAGCGAACCCAGGTCGAGGCGGACTTGCGACTGCTTCTGTGTCGCGGCGAGCATGTTGGCGATCTGCGGCGCGTTGGCCTGCGGACAGCTTGCCCGTCAGCGCAAAGTAGCCGCCGGCCGCGGGCCGGCCGCCCGCACGCGGCTGCGGTTCGCACTGCGCTTCCCTTTCCTCCCACGCTGGCGCGGAACGCTCGAACGCGACGACATATTGCAGGGCGAGTTGATCGAATGCCGCGCGATCGCCGGCGCGCTGGAGCAGATCGAACAGCGTCAGCCAGGCAAGCGGCGAAACCTTCGCTTCATCATCGTTCGCCACGCCGTCCTCAAGCACCTGCCTCGCCTGGGTCAGCTGCCCGCTGGCATACAGCAGCGCTGCGTTTTCGAGCACGGAGCATAGTCCGGGATTGGCCTCGGCGACCTGAATGGCCGGTTGCGCGCCGGGGCTCCAGTCGATCAGGCTCGGCGGTCCGGTAACGGTGATGTCGCCCTCGCGCACGTCGACGGCAGCCGGCGAGGACTTGAGCTTGGCCGCCGATACCGGTCTTGCCTTGGCGGCGGCCGCGACTTCATGCGCCGACGCGGGCTGGCGGCCGGCTCCGGCCCGTGGGTCATGTCGCGGCGTCAACTCGGGCTTGGCCCGGGCTTCGGCGGCCTTGTGCTTGCTTGGCGACTTGGGAAACAACGGGAATGCCATCGGATTCGAACTCGCCGTCTTTGCGCGCCGCGTTAGCTGTTCATTATCTCCCGTTCCTGAGTGTCGAACAAGGCAGCCGCGTAGCGCCGCGGCGGGCCTGCCCGACGCGGCGACTGCTTGGGGTTTGGTTGCGATCCGCCGCCGCCTTGCGGCGACCGGCATCCGCACTAGGCGCGTGCCAGATTCGCTGCGGCAAATTCCCAATTGAGAAGCCGGTCGATTACCGCCTGAACATGCTCGAGCCGCTTGTTCTGGTAATCGAGGTAGTAGGCATGTTCCCAGACGTCGATCGCCAGCAACGGCGCTTGGCCTTTGGTCAAAGGCAACTCGGCGTTGGCTGTCTTGACGATCTTGAGCGTGCCGCCGTCGCTGACGAGCCAAGCCCAGCCGCTCCCGAACTGCTTCATCGCGGCGTCGGCAAATTCCTTCTTGAAGGCGTCAAAGTCCCCGAAGGCAGCGTCGATCGCCGCACCGACCGCCGCCGGCGGCTTGCCACCGCCCTTCGGTTTCAGGGAACGCCAGTAGAAAGCATGGTTCCATGCCTGTGCCGCGTTGTTGAACAGTTCGCCATGGTCGGCTTGCCCGGATGTGGCCAGAACAATGCGTTCGAGCGACTGGCCCTCAAATTTCGTACCCGAAACCAGCTCGTTGACCTTGGTGACATAAGCCTTGTGGTGCTTGCCGTAATGGAAGCTCAGCGTCTTCGCGGAAATGACCGGGGCGAGAGCGTCTTCGGGGTAAGGCAGCGGTGGTAATGCAAACGGTGTCGCAGTGTGTCGGTGTGGCCAATGTTGCCATGGCTAATCTCCTGTCGTGATCGTAGGACCAAGGACTACAGCCCAAGGTCGAGGCTCCCTTGCCCCGTGCGCCCTTGGCGCGCTCGCAGCCAGCCATCCGGCTGGATTGCGCTGGCTGCGCTTGCTACAATCGAATCGACAGTTCTGACAGTCGCGAGTTTCGTCGCGTCAGATCCGATGGCCAACGGCGCAAGGGGGAATTCGATGAAAAATCCGCTGGATTCGCTTTGGGGAACCGTCATTTCCGGTCTGATCCTGACCGTGATCCTGTACTTCGTTGTCAAATCCATGCTCGGCTGAGGGAGGCCACGGCGATGGACTACGTTCCGGCATTGGCAAGATGGGTGCATTTCATGGCCGGCATCATGTGGATCGGCCTGCTGTATTACTTCAACTTCGTGCAGGTCGCGGCCCTGAAGGCGGCGACCGCGGACGGCACCGCGGCCGGGATTACCAAGCACGTCGCACCGCGCGCGCTTCTTTTCTTCCGCTGGTCCGCCGTCGTCACCTGGCTTGCCGGCGCGGCGCTGCTTGGCGATCAGTTCGGCAACGCCTTTACCTTCAGGGGCGGCCTTGCCGGCATCGGCATGGGCGCTTGGCTGGGCACGATCATGCTGTTCAACGTGTGGGGCCTGATCTGGCCGAACCAGCAGAAGATTCTCGGCCTAAAGCCCGCCACCGACGAGGAGAAAACCAAGGCGCGCCGCATCGCGTTCCTCGCCTCGCGGTTCAACATCATGTTGTCGATTCCGTTGTTGTTCTTCATGGCCGGCGGCATGTCGCATCGCGGTGTCTTTTTCGGGATGTAGCTGACCGACCCGCGCGAGCGACCCGTAATGCAAACGGCCCGGTTTACCGGGCCGTCTTCCTTGCCAGCGGCGTGCGTTCCCGTTCAGTCGCCGTAGAGCTTCTGCACGCGCTCGCGCCGCTCCTGGGCCTCGAGCGACAGCGTCGCGGTCGGCCGCGCCAGCAGCCGCGGGATGCCGATCGGCTCGCCAGTCTCCTCGCAGTAACCGTAGCTGCCGTCCTCGATCATGCGCAGCGACTTTTCGACTTTCTTCAAGAGCTTGCGCTCGCGGTCGCGGGTGCGCAGCTCAAGGGTGTATTCCTCTTCCAGGGTGGCGCGATCGGACGGATCGGTCGTGATCTCGTTCTCGCGCAAATGCTGGCCGGTGTCGTCGGCGTTGTTCAATAGCTGCGCTCGCAATTCGAGCAGGCGCTGCCTGAAGTAGGCCAGCTGCGCATCGTTCATGTAGTCGCGCTCAGGCGCCTTCAACAGGTCCTGATCGCTGAGCTCCTTGACCTTCTTCACTGCCGTCTTTGTTGCCACGCTCCCCACCTTCCCACTAGGCCGTCGCTTCCTGCCACGTCGCCGTCTGTATGAAGCGGCGGATTATAGCCCCAACCGGGCGGCGCAAGCCAGCCCGTATAATCGCACGGAAAGCAAGGGCGTCACATGACCGCAACCACGCTGCACGATCACCCGTCCGGACGACTGGCACGTGCACTTGCGCGACGGGGAGCCGATGCGCTCGGTTGTCGGCGCGACGGCGCGCGTGTTCGGCCGCGCCATCGTCATGCCCAATCTCGAGCCCCCCGTCACCACCGTCGCGGCGGCCGCGGCGTATCGCGAGCGGATCGCTGCGGCATTGCCGGCCGCGTCGCGGTTTGCACCCCTGCTCACGCTCTATCTGACCGACAATACGCCAGTCGCGGAAATCGCGGCGGCGCGGCGGAGCGGATTCATCGCCGGCGTCAAGTACTACCCCGCCGGGGTCGACGACCCACTCCGAGTCCGGCGTGACCGCGATCGAGCGCGTGTACCCTGCGCTCGAAGCGATGCAGAAACATGCATTGCCGCTGCTGGTCCACGGCGAAGTCGACCGCGGCGGAAGTCGACGTGTTCGATCGCGAGCGCGTGTTCGTCGAAGAGCTGCTCGCCCGCATTGTGCGCGATTTTCCGGGGCTTCGAGATCGTACTCGAGCACATCACGACACGCGAAGCAGCGGAGTTCATCGCCGCCGCGCCGGCGCACGTCGGCGCGACTATCACCCCCCAGCACCTGCTCTATTCGCGCAACGCGCTGTTTGCGGGCGGCAGCCGGCCGCACCTGCTACTGCCGTCCGATCCTGAAGCGCGAATCGCACCGCCAGGCGCTGCTCCAAGCCGCGACCGGCGGCAATCCCAAGTTCTTCCTGGGCACCGATTCGGCGCCGCACGCACGCGGCGCCAAGGAAAGCGCCTGCGGCTGCGCCGGCTGCTATACCGCGCACGCCGCGCTCGAGCTCTACGCCGAGGCATTCGAAACCGCCGCAGCGCTCGACAGGCTGGAAGCCTTCGCGAGCTTCCACGGCGCCGACTTCTATGGTCTTCCCCGCAACCGCGATACGGTGACCCTCAGGCGTGAGTCGTGGGTGGTGCCCGAGGAGTACGCGTTCGGCACGCAGGCGGTCGTGCCGCTCAACGCCGGCGCGACGATGCGCTGGCGGGCCGGCGTCTAGTCGAAGCCCGCCGCCGCGGCGTGCTATCATTGTTGCTCGAAGTCAGCCAGGCCGTCGCTGCCGGTTGCGCGTTGCGCCGCCGGGAGAGGAAAGTCCGGGCTCCGCAGAGCGGGATGCTGGGTAACGCCCAGACGCTGCAAGCTGTCCGCGCGAGCGGCGGTGAAGGCGAGGAATAGGGCCACAGAGACGAGTCGCATCCGATCCAAAGGATGCGGGTGAAACGCGGCAACCTCCATCCGGAGCAACACCAAGTAAGCGGACGCAAGCTGTAACCAGGCTGCTCGCCTAGTCCGCGGGTAGGTGGCTCGAGCGCCGCGGCAACGCGGCGCCTAGATGAATGACGGTCATAGCGCGCTCTTCGGACGCGCCGTAACAGAACCCGGCTTATCGGCTGGCTTCGACTCGACAGTGCAATCCCACGACGCTCCGCGGCGCAAGTCGCGGAGCGTCACCATTCAGGTCCGCCGCCGCCGCGCGTCGCGCAGGATTTCCCGCGCCGCATTGTGCCCGGGTACGCCGGTCACGCCGCCGCCCGGATGCGTGCCCGCGCCGCACATGTACAGCCCCTTGAGCGGTCCGCGATAGTTGCCGTGCCCGAGCACCGGCCGCGCCGAGAACAACTGGTCGAGCGCCAGCGCGCCGTGAAAGATGTCGCCGCCGGAGAGACCGAAGTCGCGCTCGAGGTCGAGCGGCGATAGCACGCTGCGGGCAATGACGCTGGCGCGGAAGCCCGGGGCGTAGCGATCGACGGTGTCAATCATCAGGTCGGCCACTTGATCCCGTACGTCGTCCCACGAGCGACCGTCCGGCAGTCGGGGATTGGCATGCTGGCAGAACAGGCTCGCCACGTGCATGCCCGGCGGCGCAAGCGAGGAGTCGACCAACGACGGGATGAGCAGCTCGACGATGGGCTCGCGCGACCAGCCGCTCTGCCGCGCGTCGAAGTACGCGCGCTCCATGTACGCGAGCGAAGGCGCGATGATGATGCCCGCGCGCGAGATGCTCGCCGTCCGGTGCGCAGGCAAGCTGAACTCGGGGAGCGAAGCGAGCGCGACATTCATGCGGAACGTCGCCGAAGCGCAGCGGTAGGCCTCGATCCGCCGCCGGAAGTCGGCATCGAGCACCGCGGCATCGATGAGCTTCAGGTACAGGAGCTTCGGATCGACGTTCGCGACGACGCGCCGGGCACCAACCTCCGTGCCGTCGGCGAGCGCGATGCCGGTCACGCGCCCGGTGCGCGTCATGACCCGCGCCACCGGCGCAGTCGGTGAAGATCGCCACGCCGCGGGCTCGGGCCTCCGCGGCCATCGCCTGCGTGATCGCCCCCATGCCACCCACGGCGTGTCCCCACTGGCCGCGCTTGCCGTTCACCTCTCCGAATACGTGGTGCAGCAGCACGTACGCCGATCCCGGCGTATACGGGCTCGCGAAATTGCCGACGACCGCGTCGAAACCGAACACCGCCTTGATCGGCTCGGACTCGAACCAGTGGTCGAGCACCTCGCCGGCGCTCTTCGTGAACAGATCGAGCAGATCGCGGCGCTGCGCAAGCGTGAGGCGCTTGAGCTGACCCCCGACCTTCCACGCGCGCAGCCACTCGCCCGCCCCGCCGCCGATGTTGGGCGGCGTCTGCAGGAGCAGCGCGCGCAGCACCTCGGCGACCCGATCGAGCATCGCGTAATACGCCGGCAGCGCGGCAGCGTCCCGCGCCGAATAGCGCGCGACCTCGGCCTGGGTCGCGGCCAGTCCGCGACCCACCTTGAGGTAATTGCCGGTCGGGAAGCGGCAGGAAGTTGGCCAGCGGCCGGGCGACGATCACCAGCCCGTGCTCCGCCAGCTTGAGATCGCGGATTACCTTCGGGTGCAGCAGGCTGACCGTGTAGCTCGCCGTGGAATTGCGGAAGCCCGGGTGGAATTCCTCGGTGACCGCCGCGCCGCCGACCATGCCGCGGCGCTCGAATACCGCCACCGACAGGCCGCCGGCGGCGAGATAGCACGCGCAAACCAGCCCGTTATGACCGCCGCCGATGATGACGGCGTCGTAGCGGCGAGCGGACGGCATCAGCGAGCCCGCGGGCCGCCGATCGAGCGCAGCGGCGCCACCTACTCCTCGGTCATTCCGGCGGCGACGATCGAAAAGCCGCAGTCGACGTAGGTGATCTCGCCGGTCACTGCGCTGGCGAGATCGGAAAGCAGGAACGCGGCGACGTTGCCGACCTCTTCGATCGTCACGTTGCGGCGCAGCGGCGCCGTCTTGGCAACGAAATGCAGGATCTTGGAGAATCCGCCGATGCCGGCGGCGGCGAGCGTCTTGATCGGGCCGGCCGAGATGGCGTTGACGCGAATGCCCTCCGGACCCAGGCACTCGGCCAGATAGCGCACATTCGCCTCCAGGCTCGCCTTCGCAAGACCCATCACGTTGTAGTTAGGGATCGCGCGCAAGGCGCCCAGGTAGGTCAGCGTGAGCAGCGCGCCGCGGCGACCTGCCATCAGCGGCCGTGCGCCCTTCGCCAGCGCCGCCAAGCTGTACGAGCTGATGTCGTGCGCGGTTGCAAACGCCGCGCGCGACAGGGCCTGCAGGAAATCGCCGGCGAGCGCCTCGCGCGGCGCAAAGGCGATCGAGTGCAGCAGGCCATCGAGCGCGCCCCATTCGCGCTTGAGCGCGGCGAACAAGGCGTCGATCTGCTCGTCGCTGGTCACGTCGCAAGGCAGCACCGGCACGCTGCCGAATTCGGCCGCGAGCTTCGTCACGCGCTCCTTCAGATCGTCGTTGACGTAGGTGAACGCGAGCGTCGCGCCTTCGCGCCGGCACGCCTGCGCGATGCCGTATGCGATCGAGCGGTTCGACAGCAAGCCCGTGATCAGGATCTTCTTGTCGGCGAGGAAGCCCATGTTGTCAGTCGCCGCGGTCGTGCGGGGGCGCCGCCCAGGTCATCGCGTGCCTAGAGCAACTGCTGCAAGTCGAGACCTTCGTTGCGCTCGATGACGCCGCAGGCAAGCCAGCCGTTGCGGACGCCGAATTCCGGCTTCGGATCGGGATCGAGGCGCGGCGTGCACCACGACCGCGTGCCCGATCACGTCGTTGGGCTTGCCGGTGCCCACCGAGAGTTCGGCCGATGTCGTCTGCAATACAGCCATTGCCTTCGGTCCCCGCGTTGATCTGGGGCAGGTCGCCGGTACGCTTCCCGGCCGGCGCAGCGCCAGCGATGTTCCACACCGGGCCCGCGCTTGCCGCGTTGGGCGAACTGCAGTTGCCAACCGCGTGAATGTAGAGGCTGTGCGGGCCGGGCCAAAGTTCGATAAAGTTGGCGGTGATACAGACCCGGTCTCCGCGCTGGGTAAAGGCGATCGTGCCGCGCACGGTGCTGTTATTCCTGGGCTCGACCCGGGCTACCGCCATCGCCCCCGCTGCGGGAATGATGCGCATGCTGTCGCCACAGGCGGCAACGAGTCCGGCCGCCGCCATTGCCACGATCACCGCGGCGCGCGGTGGCAGCTGGCACGCGCGTCGCGACGCTGCAGCTTGCGCCGGCGCGCGAGCGGACCCCGGCGGTGCCCGTGGCGCGACGATCGACCTCAGGACTTGGTGATGACGCCGCACGCGGGGACCCAGCGCGGCCAGGCCGCCGAACAACGGGACTGCTGCGACGCGTTTCATCGTATGAACTCCGTTGCGGGTGAGCAGATGGGCGTCGGTGCGGCTGCCAGATTCTGCACGCATGATAAGCGAAGGCTGCAGCTGTTGCCAAACGCGCGGCGCCGTCCGTCGGTCGCCTGCATGACCGCGCTTGCATCGTTCCAGGCAGGTCCGTGCCGCGCCGCGGCGCGACCCGTTGACTTCGCCGGGCCGCTCACCCACCATCGGTCGTCTGCCGGCGGTCGCCCCAGCGACTACATCTCGTCCCCGCGAGAGCACGGCGATTGCGCCGGCACACGATTCGACGGTGGGGCAGCGCCACGGAAGCACCGAGCAACGGGGAGTTACAGCTCATGAAAGCACGTATCGGTCGCTCCGGCGCCGCCGTGAACGTGCCGGCGATCAGCCAGACGCCGGCGGTCGCGGATCAGATCACCTTTGCGAAGGGCACGGTCACCATACCGGATTAGGTGGCGACCCGGCGGCGCCGGTGCGCGCGCAGCGAGGGGGCCGGATCGAACCGGACGGGGTAGAATGATGCGGCCGCCGGAAACGGGCGGCCGTTTTCTTGCCGCGAGATTCCCCGTCGACCCCCATGTCGTTCATCATGACGCCGTCCGAGATCGTTCACGAACTGAACAAGCACATCGTCGGTCAGGACGCGGCCAAGCGGGCGGTCGCGATCGCGCTGCGCAATCGCTGGCGCCGGCAGCAGGTCGCGGAGCCGCTGCGCCAGGAAATCACGCCCAAGAACATTCTGATGATCGGCCCGACCGGCGTCGGCAAGACCGAGATCGCGCGCCGGCTCGCGCGTCTCGCCGACGCGCCGTTCATCAAGGTCGAAGCGACCAAGTTCACCGAGGTCGGCTATGTCGGTCGCGACGTCGACACGATCATCCGCGATCTCGCCGAAACAGCGATCAAGCAGACGCGCGAAAGCGAGACGCGCAAGGTACGCGACCGCGCCAGCGAAGGCGCCGAGGAGCGCGTGCTCGACGCGCTGCTGCCGCCGGTGCGCGAAGTCAACTTCGACGACATGAAGCCGACGGATTCGGCGACGCGGCAGAAATTCCGCAAGATGCTGCGCGAGGGCAAGCTCGACGACAAGGAGATCGAGGTCGAGGTTTCCGTCCTGCCGGCGCAGATGGAGATCCTCGCGCCGCCGGGCATGGAGGACCTCACCAGCCAGATCCAGGGCATGTTCCAGCAGATGTCGGGCGGCCGGCGCAAGGTCAAGCGAATGAACGTCGCCGAGGCGATGAAGGTGCTGATCGAGGAGGAGGCAGCCAAGCTCGTCAACGACGACGAACTCAAGACGAAGGCGCTTACCAACGTCGAGCAGAACGGCATCGTGTTCCTGGACGAGATCGACAAGATCGCGAGCCGCCAGGAGACCATCGGCGCCGACGTCTCGCGCCAGGGCGTGCAGCGCGACCTGCTGCCGCTGGTCGAGGGCACGACCGTCGCGACCAAGTACGGCATGGTCAAGACCGATCACATCCTGTTCATCGCCAGCGGCGCGTTTCATCTGGCCAAGCCGTCGGACCTGATCCCCGAGCTGCAGGGCCGCTTCCCGATCCGCGTCGAGCTATCGTCGCTGTCGGTCGCCGATTTCGAGCAGATCCTCACCGCCACCGACGCCTGCCTGACGCGCCAGTACCAGGCGCTGCTTGCGACCGAGCGCGTTGCGCTCAATTTCGAGCCCGATGGCATCAAGCGGCTCGCCGAAATCGCCTTCGCGGTCAACGAAAGGCAGGAAAACATCGGCGCGCGCCGCCTGTACACGGTGATGGAACGGCTGCTCGACGAGGTTTCGTTCGACGCGGCGAAGCTCGATGGCCAGACGATCACGATCGACGCCGAGTACGTCGACGACCGCCTCGCCGGCATCGCCAAGGACGACAATCTGTCGCAGTACATCCTTTAGACGGCGTCGGGCGCGCGTCCCGCTTAGAGCAACCCGCGCCGCGCCAGGTTTTGCATCAGCGCGCCGGTGCCGAAGGTCCACGGGGGAATGCGGTCGCTGCGGTTGACGCGGTTGACGAGCGCGCCGAGCGTCGGCGTGGCGACCGTCACGATGTCGCCCACCACGTGCGTGAAGCCCTGGCCCGGACCGAGCCGATCCTGCGTCGGCGCGAACATCGTGCCCAGAAAGAGCACGAGGCCATCCGGATACTGATGGTTGGCGCCGATCGTCTGCCCAACCAGGTCGAGAGGGTCGCGACTGATCATCGCCATCGAGCTGTGTCCCTCGAGCCTGTAGCCGTCCGGACCGTCGACGCGCATCGCGAGCTCGCATGCCGCGCACCGTGTCGATCGTGAAACGTTTCGTCGAACAGCCGGATGAACGGGCCGATCGCGCAGGAAGCGTTGTTGTCCTTGGCTTTGCCGAGCAGAAGCGCGCTGCGGCCCTCGAAGTCGCGCAGATTGACGTCATTGCCGAGCGTGGCACCGACCATGCGGCCGCGGCTGTTCACCACCAGCACGATCTCGGGCTCGGGATTGTTCCACTGCGACCGGGGATGGATGCCGATCTCGGCGCCCAAGCCGACCGCGGCCATCGGCTGCGCCTTGGTGAAGATCTCGGCGTCGGCGCCGATGCCGACTTCGAGATATTGCGACCATGCGCCCTGCTCGATGAGCACGTCCTTGAGTCGCATCGCCTCGGGCGAACCCGGCAGGACCTGCGCGAGATCGTCGCCGATCACCGCCACGATCGCGCGCGCACCGTCTCCGCCCTCGCCGGATCGCCGCGGGCCTGTTCCTCGATGACGCGCTCGAGCATGCTCGAGACGAAAGTCACGCCGCTCGCCTTGATCGCCTGCAGGTCGCAGGGTGCGAGGAACCAGGGCGTATCGTTGTTGCGCCGATTCCACGCCGAGTTGGCGAGCGTCTTCGCCAGCGACGCGACTGCAGCGTCCGGTCGCCCGCGGCGCGAATCGCGGCTACCGGATCATCGACCTCGAAGAACTCGCTCGCGGTTGCGGCGACAGGCGACAGATCGACCAGGGTGTCGCCGCGCACGGCAACGAGCGCGGGACCCTCGAATTCGGGTACCCACGCGCGCCCGATCAGCAGTGCGCGTTCACGGTCTGCGGGCAGGCATGCCGCAACGTCTAGTCGCTGATCCATGTTTTCCCCTGCCACTGCGCACGCGGGTATGATCCGCCCTCGACCCCTTCCCATCCGGGCCTGCGGGCCCCGCCGATGCTCACCACCGCCCAACGCGACGATGCCGCCCGCCATCTTCTCGCGGCCAGACGCGCCCGGCAATCGGGGCCGCGCCTGCCGCAATCGTGTCGACCGTCCGAGCTCGACGATGCGCTCGCCATCCAGCGCCGCGGTGCAGGCGTTGCTCGGCGTCGCGACCGGCGGCTGGAAGTGTTCGGTGCCGACGGCGGAGCGCGCCATCGCCTGCGCACCGATCTTTGCGCCAACCATTGCGCGGGCCTCGCCCTGCCGTGTCGTGGGCCACGACGGAATCGCCCGCATCGAGCCGGAAGTCGCCTTCGTGCTGGGACGTGATCTGCCGCACCGCAGCAAACCCTACGGCGAAGCGGAGGTCGCGGGCGGCAATCGCCACGACTTGCCTGGTGCTGGAATTTCTTGGATCGCGTTACGCCGACCCCGCGGCAGTCACCTTTCCCGAGTTGCTCGCCGATCACGTCTCGAATCAGGGCCTGTTCATCGGCCCTGCCGTCGGCAACGGATTGGAGCGGCAGCTGGAGCATTTCGCGATCGCGGTCGAGACTCCGAGCGCCATGCTCCACGAACGCGAGGGCCGGCATCCGGACGGCCATCCGCTGCGGCCGCTGGTTTGGCTGGCGAACTTTCTGGCTGCGCGCCCCGAAGTCGGCGGGCTCAAGGCCGGCGCGATCGTCACGACCGGCTCGTATGCCGGTGCGCTCGAGGTTCCCCTCGCCACGCCGCTGCGCGTGCAATTCGGAGACCTCGGCGCAATCGATGTCGAACTCATTGCCGCGTGAACCCTTAGGCAGTTGGCTTGCATGTTCACGCCGTCTTACCGATGGGCGATGGCAACATTTGCGGCCGCGTGCCGCTCGCGTTAGCGAGAAGCGATATCCCGGGCGAAGGTGCATCGCCGGTGGCCGGCGCGCCGCGAACGGGCGCGGCCTTGGCTAGCGCGGCTCGCCCTGCGCCAAAACTCCGGTTTCAGCTCCTACGCGGGGACGCGCATATAGCGATACTTCTCCGCACAGCGAATGACCTGGAGGTTGGTTGGGAACTCCAGGCAGACGCGCGCGTCGGCGCGCGCCCACTTTTGTCGTTTGGCGTGCCTCGCCGGCCGTGATTTTGCCGGAACGGGCTTCGCCGCGTCGGGTGCGGCCTTCTGTGTCTGGGCAGTGGCGTCCGCCGGGTAGACGGTGGCGAGAAGTGCTCCGCATGCAATTGCTGCGACGAGACGTTTCATGATTGGCCGTCCTTCAGGTTTTGAGCTCGCGCGCAAGGCGGCTAGCGCAAGAAGAAGCCGCCGACCTTGCCATTCTTGACCGCCATGGTGACGAGTCGGTCGTCCCCGCCGTCCTTGAATTCGAGCTTCCACAGATACACGGCGTAACCCTGTTGATTCAGCCGGCCGAGGAAAGTCGCGCTGTAGCCCTGCTTGAGCCGGGGCCCAAACTGCGCGCTGACGCCGTCGAGCATCGCCTGACTCATGCCGGCCCGGAAGGACGCGTCGCCCGCCTCGACGAAATCCGCCAGCGACTTGGTCTGGATCGCGCCGAGCATTTTCTGCATCGTCGCTTCCAACTCCTCCGTCTGCCTGCGCCGACGCGGTCGGCGCTGCCGCCCCGACCAAGAGCACAACACAAAAAAGCACCTGGCCGAGCGTGATTGGCGCACCTGCGCCGCGCGAAATTGGCTTCATGACCTGCTCCTTTGGCGCGATGATACGCCACCGGGCAGCCCGGGGAGAAGCCGGCGGCAGCCCGGTGTCGCGGCGCCCCTGCGCTCGCCGCAGGCCCCCGCAGCACCGGAACGCGGCTCCTGGGCGACGCGGCGCGAAACAAGGCAACAAGGCCTCGCGGCGTCGACGGCGCCCCGGCGGCATGGACGGTGCCGGCGGCCGCGTCGCGCACCCCTGGCCCCGGACGCACGACCCGGCCCCGGTCAGTCGAGCGTGCTGCGGAAAAACCGCAATCCGATCGCGATCACGACCAGCATGAACAGCGCGATCGGCCAGGCGTCGGGCATGACTTCGCTCCAGCCGTTGCCCTTCAGCAGCACGCCGCGGATGATCCGCAGGAAATGGGTAAGCGGCAGCGTTTGGCCGATGATCTGCGCCCATCCCGGCATGCCGCGGAACGGGAACATGAATCCCGATAGCAGGATCGACGGCAGAAAGAAGAAGAACGTCATCTGCACCGCCTGCAGCTGGTTGCCGGCGACCGACGAGATCGTCAATCCCAGCGTCAGGTTGGCGGCGATGAACAGCAGCACGGAGAGGTAGAGGATCGCGTAGCCGCCCAGCATCGGCACGTTGAACAGCCATTCGGCGAGCGCGAGCACGAGCGTGACCTGGATCAGGCCGATCAGGATGTACGGCACGATCTTGCCGGTCATGACCTCGAGCGCACTCGCCGGTGTCGCGAGGAGGTTTTCCATCGTGCCGCGCTCGCGCTCGCGGGTGATCGCAAGCCCGGTCATCATGACCATCGTCATCGTCAGGATGACGCCCATCAGGCCCGGCACGATGTTGTACTGCGTTACCGCCTCCGGGTTGTAGCGCGGATGGATGCGCACCTCGAATGCGCCGGGCGTCGGTGCCAGGCTCGCCAGCGGCCCGGTCAGATCGTGCTCGAGGACCGTCTGTGCGAGCTGGTTAACCGCCGCAATCGCGTTGCCCGTTGCGGCCGGATCGGTCGCATCGGCTTCGACCAGCAGCGCGGGACGCTCGCCGCGGACAAGTCGCTTGGAAAAATCGGCGGGGATGTTCACCACGAACTGCGCTTCGCCGGTCGCGAGCATGCGATCCGCTTCGGCCTCGCTGCGCGCCTCGCCGATGAACGCGAAGTAGTCACTGTTGCGCAAGCCCGCGAGGATGCTGCGCGAGAATTCACTCTGGTCGGCAACCAGCGCCGCGGTCGGCAGATGCTTGGGATCGGAATTGATCGCGAAGCCGAACAGCGTCAGCTGAATGATCGGGATTCCGATGATCATTCCAAAGGTCAGCCGATCGCGCTTGAGCTGGATGAATTCCTTGCCGACGATGCCGAGCCAGCGCGAGATCGAGAAATAGTCGCCCATCAGTGATGTATTTCCGTGATCGGCGCTTCGCCGGCGCTCGCGCATCAGGTGGATGAAAACGTCCTCGAGCCCGGGTGCGACCTCGGTCCAGGTTCGCCCGGGCTCGGCCATGATGGGTTCGAGTTCGCGCCGCAATTGCTCCGCGTCGGTTCCGGTGATGTGCAGCGCCGTACCGAAGGCTGCGACCTCTTCAACCGCCGGCAAAGCCCGCACGCGCTTGGCCAGTGCCGGCAGGTCGCCCCCGCTCACCGACCAGGTGTGGAGCGACTGGCTTCCAATGACTTCCTGCGCCGTGCCCTGCACCAGCAGGCGGCCGTAGAGGATGTAGCCCAGCTTGTGGCAGCGCTCGGCTTCGTCCATGTAATGCGTGCTGACCAGCACCGTGATGCCGCGCGCCGCAAGAGCGTGCAACTCTTCCCAGAAATCGCGCCGCGCCTTGGGGTCGACGCCGGCGGTCGGCTCGTCGAGCAGCAGCAGTTGCGGATCGTGCAGGAGGCACGCGGCGAGCGCCAGGCGCTGCTTCCAGCCGCCGGAGAGAGCACCGGCGAGCTGGTTCGCGCGCTTTGCCAACCCGAGGTGTTGGAGCGCCTCATCGACTCGCTCGCCGCCCGTGGTGCATGCCGTACATGCGCGCGATGAAGCCGCAGGTTCTCGCGAATCGTCAGATCTTCCCAGAACGAGAAACGCTGCGTCATGTAACCGACGTGGCGCTTGATCTGCTTGGTCTCGCGGACGATGTCGTAGCCGAGGCACGTGCCATCGCCGCTGTCGGGCGTAAGCAGCCCGCAGAGCATCCGGATCGACGTCGTTTTTCCGCTCCCGTTGGGGCCGAGAAAGCCGAAGATCTCGCCGCGGCGGACCGTCAGCGCCAGGTCCTTGACGACGTGGTTCTCGCCGAAATGCTTGTTGATGCCGTGGACGTCGATGACGACGTCCGCGGCGCGCGCATCGTTCATTGTGGCGGCGGCAGCGTCACGTCGACGGGTTGTCCGGGATTGAGCCTGGCAGCGATGGCAGGCGCGGGCCGCGCCTCGACCAGGTAGACGAGTTTTGCCCGGTTCTCCTTCGAATAGAGGACCGGCGGCGTGTACTCGGCGCGGTCGGCGATGAAGGAGATCGTCGCCTGGATCGGGCGCGCCGCAGCTGTCACAGGTAAAACTCAGGGTCTGCCCCGGTCTCAGCCGGCCGAGCAGCGGCTCCGGAACATAGACGCGGATCTTGACATTGGGCGGCGGCAGCAGGCTTACCACCGGGCTGCCCGCGGGGACGTAATCGCCGACGACGTAATAGGTGTCGTTGACGCGGCCTTCCTGCGGCGCCACGACTGCGCGCTGGGCCAGATGCCAATCGCTCTGTGCCAACGCCTGGCGCGCCGCCTCGGCGTCCGCTTGCGCGGCGCGAATCTCGTCGGGACGTCCGGGCAGGTTGGCCGTCTGCACCGACGCCCTGAGCTGGGCCACGGTCGCGTCGTCGCTCTTCAACTTCGTGCGCGCGTCGTCGAGGGCCGCGTCGCTTATGAAGCCCGATCGAAACAACGATTCCTGGCGCTTGAGATTGGCGGCCGAAAGCTCCCGCGCGGCCTGCGCCTGACGCAATTGTTCGGCGACGGTTTCGACTTCCGGCGGTCTCTTCCCCGTCTTCAGGTTTTCGAGCCGCGCCTGCGCACCACGCAGCTGCTCCTCTGCCTGCCGTCGCGCGGCGATCTCGTTCTCGCTTTCGAGCGCGAACAGCGGCGCACCCGCGGTTACCTGGTCGCCGCGTTGCACCGAGAGCTGCTGCAAGATACCGGCGAATTGCGGCCCGACGCGGACATATTCGCCTTCGACATAGCCCTGCAACGGCCGCTCCCCTTGCGGGCCGCACGCGGCAAGAGAGACCATGCAGAACACCGTCGCGTAGCAACGGCGAGGAGCGGACAGTATTATCATTTTTCTGGCGAACGCGGTGCTAGCATACCGCAGCGCCAGTAACTCCGGTCACGACGCGGGTCGCGAGCCCTGTGTCGTGACTCGCGAACAAGGGTGAATCAGTATTGGATCGAGCAGCCGTACGGTGTTGACACCGGCGTCGTCAGCGCTACGCCGGCGGTTGCCTCCGTCAGCGCCGCACGCACATAATTGTGCGCTGCCGCCGGGTCCTCGGGCCGCGTGGAGGGACGGTCGTCAATCGCACCGGCATAGATAAGAGTACCCGAGGGATTGATCACAAACATGTGTGGCGTTGTCTTGGCCTGGTAGAGCCTGGCGACAGCGCTGTCAGGATCCACAAGCACTGCCTTCTGCGCCGCGCCTGCGGGCCTGCATCCACTCGTCGAGTTTCGCCGGCGGCAGGTAGTCCGGGCCGGATCGGTTTGACGAAGCAATCGCCAGCCAAACGACCCCGCGCGGGCCCCAGGTCTGCTGCAGCGTCTGCATGTTCCGCGCGTTGTAGTGGTTGCGCACGAACGGGCACGCTGGATTGGTCCATTCGAGCACGATGTACTGGCCCTTGAAGTCGCTCAGCTGGACGGTCTTCCCGTGCGTGTCCGTAAGTGTAAAGTTCGGCGCGCCCAGCCCTACTGTCGCGGCAATCGCCGGCAGCGCCGCTCCGAACACCAGTACGCTCATCAGCGTGCGCCAAGTCATCTTGCCTCCGTCGAGCGATGCACTGCCTTGCTACGGTTGGGTCAGCGCATCGGTGATCATGCGCTGATGCAGGATCTCGGGCAGGAGCAGCGGCTCGCGCCCGGGTCGGTATAGAACGTACACCGGCAAGCCGCTGCGTCCCAGCGCCGCCAGCGCGCGTCCGATCGTCGCGTCGCGGCGAGTCCAATCGGCCCGCAGCAGCACGACGTTGTTCTGCGCGAATGCCTGCTGCACCGCTTCGGTGTTGAGGACCAGGCGCTTGTTGACCTGGCAGGTCACGCACCATGCCGCGGTGAAGTCGACAAATACCGGCGCGACCGGCCGCCGTAAGCTGTTGCAGGCGATCAGGCGCGTAGTCCTGCCAGGGTCCCCGGTCGGAGGCGACGTTGCTTCGAGGCCGGCTCGCCGCCGGCGATCGCGCTTACGATGCGGCCAGCCGACCGCGATGATGCCTGCGAGGCCTGCCAGCGCCGCCCATCCCCAAGCGCGGGTCGCGCCGGCGCGCATGGTCTGCCAGGCCCAGAGCGTAAACGCGAGCAGCAGCAGGACCGCGAACAACCGCGCGACCGCGTCGTTGTCGAGCTGCGCGCCCAGCACCCAGGCAAGCCATATCACCGTCGCGTAGAGCGGAAATGCGAGCAGCTGCTTGAAGCGCACCATCCATGGCTCCGGGCCGCGGCAGCCTGGCTCGCCATGCCGGGAACCACGCCAGCAACAGATAAGGCAGCGCCATGCCGACGCCAAGCGCGGTGAATACAGCGAGCGTCGTAACCGGCGTCGCCATCGAGAGCCCAGCCGATCGCCGCGCCCATGAAGGGCGCCGTGCACGGCGACGCGACGATGACCGCAAGCGCGCCGGAGAGCACGTCGTCGACGTGAGGGTTGCGGGCGTTCCAGCCGGCGATTGCCGACGGCAGGGCCTGGCCGAACTCAAACACGCCGGAAAGATTTAGCGCCATCACGAAAAACAGGATGGCGAGCCCGATCACCACGGCCGGCGACTGCAGCTGGAAACCCCAGCCAAGCTGCAGGCCCGCTGCCCGCAACGCGAGCAGAATGCCGGCCAGCAACCAAAACGAGAGCACGACTCCACCGGCGAAAGCGACACCATGCCGGCGCATCGCGCCGTCGTCGTCGCCGTGCGTCGCAAATCCCAGCACCTTGAGCGAGAGCACCGGAAACACGCAGGGCATCAGATTGAGCAGCAGGCCGCCGACGAACGCGAGCGCGAGTGCCGCCCGAGTGCAGTGGCGCCCCCGGCGGCACCGCTCGCCTGCAGCGGCAGCGCCGGCGTCGCGGCGCTTGCTGCGGCGCCCGTGACCGCGCTGGCAACGTCGGGCGGCGCGCCCGCGACAACGGTTCCGGAGAGCGGCGCGTCGATGCGCACCGCGCTGCCCTGGCGAAAGCCGCGGCTTGCAGTGAGCACGCCGGTGAGGCGCGTGAAATCGCCAACCCGCTGGCTCGCCACCGGCAGCGTCAGCTTGAGCGTCGTGCCCTCGCGCACAAGCGTTTGCGGCTTACCTGCCTCGATCTTGCCTTCGGTGAGCGGGAACAGGCGCAACTCGCCCGGGTCGCCTTCGCTCGACGCAGGCGTGAGTGCAAGTTCGATCTGCTGCCCGCTGCCCGGTGGCGGTGACGCTCCAGCCCGCGAGAGGTTGCGGCAACGCCGCGCGCGTGCGCGCGATCGCGTTGCCCCAGCGCGCGTCCGGTGCCGGATTCGCCGCCACCGGCAAGCCCAGCGCGAGATCGGCGCCTTCGGGGATGCAGATCTCCTTGCAGACGAGCCAATCGGCGCGCGCGTTGAGCGTCACCGGCCCAGGCACTGGAGAACGCCGGCGCAACCGCAATGTCGGTCAGCAGCAGGACTTCGTCTTCGTAGCCGTAGTTGACCAGCGGGCCCACCGGCAGCGCGCGCGGTGGCGGCCATTGCATCGGGCCGGCGGTCAGCCCGGAGGGCAGCTTCCAGTCGAGCGTGGTCGGCAGGCCCGAGTCGCCGGGATTCTGCCAGTACGTATGCCAGCCACGGTCCATCTTCAGCCGCAACGCGACCGTCAGCTGCCCGCCCGGCTGCAGCGCCGTCGCGGCGGGAACGAGTTCCGCCTCGACGTGCTCGGTACGCACCGGCGCCGCGGCGGCAATGGCTCGCGACGCCCGCGGCGAAGAGCAATGATCCAAGGTAGCGGAGCGAGGGGGTCATGGACGGATGCGCGAATAGGCGTCGCGATACGCCTTTGGGTGGCGAATCCCGGGTGGGGTTCCCCGGTACGTTAGAATTCTACCAGCCTGGCCGCCGGCCATCGTCCGCGTCAGGGTATGCCCGGCGCCGCGACGTCATGGAAGCCTTCCTCGTTTCACTGCTCGCGGTCGCCGTCGGCGAAATCGGCGACAAGACGCAGTTGCTCGCGTTGGTGCTCGCCGCGCGCTTCCGGCAGGCCGTCCCGATCGTGTGCGGTATCTTCGTTGCGACGCTCGCCAACCACGCGCTCGCCGGACTCGTCGGCGCCGGAATACGGCAGGCTCGTCCCGGCGACGTATCTGCGCTGGCTGCTCGCCGCGTCGTTCCTCGCCGTCGCGCTGTGGGCGCTCGTGCCCGAGCGAGAAGATGGGCGCGACGCGAGGCTGCCGGGCCGCGCTGGGCGTGTTCGGCGTCACCGTGCTCGCATTCTTCCTGGCCGAAATCGGCGACAAGACGCAGATCGCCACCATGGTGCTCGCCGCGCGCTTCGACAATCTCTTCGCGGTCATCACCGGCACGACCCTGGGGATGCTCGTCGCCGACGTGCCGGTGGTCTTGCTCGGCCAGGCCGCTGCGCCGCGGATCCCGCTGCGGGCGCTGCGCCTCGCAGCGGCCGGCCTGTTCGCCGCACTCGCGGTCGTGACCCTCGTCGCCTGAGCTAACAGGCCCGCGGGACGAATTCATCCTGCCGGTATAATCGTCTGCTTCGCCTCCGTTTGCCGCCGCCGCGGCCGCGCCATGCAACCCTACCGCCCCGCCGACATCGAAGCTGCCGTGCAGGCGCACTGGACGTCCGTGCAGGCCTTTCGCGCGCGCGAGGATTCGGTCAAGCCGAAGTTCTACTGCGTGTCGATGCTGCCCTATCCGTCGGGCATGCTGCACATGGGGCACGTGCGCAACTACACCATCAACGACATGATGTACCGGTATCTGCGCATGAACGGGTACAACACGTTGATGCCGATGGGCTGGGATGCGTTCGGGCTGCCGGCCGAGAACGCGGCGATGAAGAGCGGCATGGCGCCGGCGCGGTGGACGTACGACAACATCGCCTACATGAAGCGGCAAATGCAGGCGGTGGGGCTGGCCATCGACTGGTCGCGCGAGCTCGCGACCTGCAAGCCCGACGTACTACCGCTGGAACCAGTGGCTGTTTCTCAAGATGCTCGAACGCGGCATCGCGTACAAGAAGACCGGCGTCGTCAACTGGGATCCCGTCGACCAGACCGTGCTCGCCAACGAGCAGGTGATCGACGGCCGCGGCTGGCGCTCCGGCGCGCCGGTGGAAAAGCGCGAAATCCCGATGTACTACCTCCGGATCACCGATTACGCCGACGAGCTGCTCGACAATCTCGACCGGATGACCGGCTGGCCCGAGCGCGTGCGGACGATGCAGGCGAACTGGATCGGCCGCAGCGAAGGCGTGCGCTTCGCCTTCCCGCACGACATCCGCGATGCCGGACGGCGCACTCATCGGCGACGGCCGGATGTGGGTGTTCACCACGCGCGCCGACACGATCATGGGCGTCACGTTCTGCGCCGTCGCCGCCGAGCACCCGCTCGCTGTGCACGCGGCGAAGTCGAGTCCGGACCTGGCCGCGTTCGTCGAGGAATGCCGGCGCGGCGGCGTGATCGAGGCCGACCTCGCGACGATGGAGAAGAAGGGCATGCCGACCGGCCTGCATGTCACGCATCCGCTGACCGGCGAACGATCGAGGTCTGGGTCGGCAACTACGTGCTGATGGCCTACGGCGAAGGCGCGGTGATGGGCGTGCCCGCGCACGACGAGCGCGATTTCGCATTCGCCAAGAAATACGGCTTGCCGATCAAGCAGGTCATCGCCGTCGACGGCGAGGCATTCACGACCGACGCCTGGCAGCCGTGGTACGAGGACAAGTCGCGCGGCGTCTGCGTCAATTCCGGCAAGTACGACGGCCTGTCCTACGCGGCGGCCGTCGACGCGATCGCCGCCGATCTCGAGGCCCTGGGCCTGGGCGAGAAGAAGATCACGTACCGCCTGCGCGACTGGGGCATCTCGCGCCAGCGCTACTGGGGCACGCCGATCCCGATCGTGCACTGCCCGGCCTGCGGCGCCGTGCCGGTACCGGAAAAGGACCTGCCGGTGGTGCTGCCCGAGGACTGCGTTCCGGACGGCACCGGCAATCCGCTTGCCAAGCGTGCCGATTTCGTCGCCACGACGTGTCCACAATGCGGCGGCCCGGCGCAGCGCGAGACCGACACGATGGATACCTTCGTCGACTCGTCGTGGTACTACATGCGCTACGCGTGCCCTGGCGCGGCGACGATGGTGGACGCGCGCAACGAATACTGGAACCCGATGGACCAGTACATCGGCGGCATCGAGCACGCGATTCTGCACCTGCTCTATGCGCGCTTCTGGACCAAGGTCATGCGCGACATGGGCCTGTGCGGCTTCGACGAGCCCTTCACGCGACTGATGACGCAGGGCATGTTGCTCAATCACAGCTACTTCCGGCGCACCGACAAGGGCGGCATCGACTACTTTGCGCCCGAGGACGTCGAACCGATCCGTGACGGCGAGGGCCGCATCACGGGCGGAGTGCTCAAGAGCGACGGGCAATCGGTCGAGTACGGCGGCACCGGGACGATGTCCAAAAGCAAGAAGAACGGCGTCGACCCGCAGGAACTGATCGCCAAGTACGGTGCCGACACGGCGCGCCTGTTCGTCATGCACGCCGGGCCGCCGGAGGACTCGGCGCTATGGTCGGACGACGCGGTCGAAGGGGCGTACCGCTTCCTGAAGCGCCTCTGGGCGTACGCGCAGCATCGGGCCGACGCCCTTGCGCGCGTGCCGGTCGCAATCGACTGGCCGCACGCACCGCCAGCGCTGCGCGAGATCCGCCGGGCGCTGCACATGCATCTCAAGCAGGCCGACGACGATTACCGCCGCGTCAAGTACAACACGGTCGTCTCCGCCGGGATGAAGATGCTAAACGCGCTCGATACCGTGCCGCAGGAAGCGACGCCGGCGGCGATCGAGCTGGTGCGCGAGGGCCTGTCGCTGCTGCTGCGCGTGCTCAACCCGGTCGTGCCGCACATTACCCACGCGCTCTGGGAGCAACTTGGCTATGCCGCCAAATACGGCGACATCCTCGACGCGCCATGGCCGCAGGTTGACGCCGCCGCGCTCGCCCAGGACGAGATCGAGCTGGTGCTGCAGGTAAACGGCAAGTTGCGCGGCAAGTTGCGCGTGCCGGCGGTCGCGGACCCGGCCGCCATCGAAAAGGCGGCCATTGCGAGCCCGGAGGTGCAACGACACGCGCAAGGCGCCGCGCCACGCCGCGTCGTCATCGTTCCGGGGAGGCTGGTCAATGTCGTCGTCTAGGGCCGCTCGTCAAGGCCGTAGTCACCTCGCGCTGCGCGGCGTGGGCGGCATGGCGCTCGTTCTCGCGCTGCTCGCGGGCTGCGGTTTTCATCTCCGCGGCGAAGCGCACTATGCGTTCGAAACGCTGTTCCTGAACTCGCCCGCAGCGCAGCCGCTCACGGCGGACCTCAGGCGCTCGCTGGAGAGCATCGGCACCGCGAAACTGGTGGCATCGCCCGATAAGGCGCAGGTGATTCTCGACATCGCGAGCGTCGAGAACAACAAGCAGATCCTGTCCCTGTCGAGCGGCGGCAAGGTGAGCGAGTACCTGCTGACCAAGCGCATCCTGATCCGAGTCCGCGATGCCGAGGGGAACGAATGGCTGCCCACGTCCGAGTTGCTCGTGCGCCGCACCTACACCTACAACGACACCGAGGCGTTGGCCAAGGAGGCGCAGGAGCAGCGCCTCTGGCGCGATATGCAGGATGACGCCGTGCAGCAGATCGTGCGCCGCCTGCAGGCCGCCAAGAAACCGGCATAAGCGCGCGGACGCGCCAGCGCACGAGCCTTCTCGCCAACAGTGCAAGTCCGCCCGCCCCAGCTCGCCGCGCACCTCGCCAAGGGCCTCGGCTCCGCTCTACGTCGTTCACGGCGACGAGCCGTTGCTGGCGATCGAGGCCGGGGACCAGGTCCGTGCCGCCGCTCGCTCGCGCGGCTTCGATGAGCGCGAGATCCTCGTTGCGGACTCCGGCTTCAAGTGGGATGCGTTCGCGGCCGCCAACCGCAACCTGGGCCTGTTCGGTGCGCGCAAGATCGTTGATCTGCGCATTCCCTCCGGCAAGCCCGGTGTCGACGGCGCGCGCGCGCTCGAGGACTGCGCGGAGAACCCCCAGCCCGACACGCTGACGTTGATCACGCTGCCGCGGCTCGAGCGCGCGGCGCAGTCGTCCGCCTGGTTCTCCGCGCTCGAGCGCGCCGGCGTCACGGTCGCCGTCCAGCCGCTGGAGCGCGACGAGGTGCCGCGCTGGCTGGCCGCGCGTCTCGCCCGCCAGAAGCAGCGCGCGTCCGCGGACACGCTGCAGTTTCTCGCCGACACGACGGAGGGCAATCTGCTCGCGGCGCAGCAGGAGATCGAAAAGCTTGGCCTCCTGCTACCCGAGGGTGAACTCGAGCCAGACGCCGTCCTGGGCGCGATCGCCGATGTCGCGCGCTTCGACGTGTTCCAACTTTCCGAAGCGTGGCTCCTCGGCGACGCCGCCCGCGCGCTGCGCATCCTCGCCGCGCTCGAGGCCCAGGGCGAGGCTGTGCCGCTGCTCATCTGGCAGCTCGGCGAGGATCTGCATGCGCTCTCGTCGGTGCTGGCCGCGACTGCGGAGGGCACGCTGCTCGCCGCGGCAGTGCGCGCGGCACGGGTATGGGGAAAGCGACAAGCGGCGCTGGAGAGCGCAGCGCGGCGCATCGAGCCCGCGGCGATTCCCTCGCTGCTGCAGCGGCTAGCCCGGATCGACGCGCTGGCCAAGGGCATCGGTCAGGGCGACATCTGGGATGAACTCGCCGACATCGTGCTCGCCATCGCCGGACGCCCGCCGCGACTCACCGCTGCCCTGACGTACTAGAGCCATTTCCGCTGCCGCGCATCGCCGAGCCTGGGTCGTGGCGACCGTCATGGTCGGCACGGTTTCGACGATCCTCGCAGCAACGATCGTCAATGTCGCCTTCCCGGCGATGATTCGCGAGTTCAACATCGGTCACGATTCGCTGCAATGGGTTGCGACGGGGTTCCTCGCCGCAATGACCACGACGATGCTCGCCACGTCGTGGCTGGTTGAGTCCTTCGGCCAGCGTGCCACGTTCGTCGCGACCATGGTCGTGTTTCTAGCTGCGTCGCTTCTCGGCGCAGAGAGCTGGAGCACGGAATCGCTGATCGCCGCCCGCGTATTGCAGGGGGCGGCGGCGGGCATCATGCAGCCGTTGTCGATGATCGCGGTGTTCGAGGTATATCCGGTCGAGCAGCGGGGCCGGGCAATGGGAATCTTCGGCTTCGGGGTGGTGCTCGCGCCCGCGGTCGGGCCGGCGCTCGGCGGGGTGCTCATGGAGGCCTTCGGCTGGCGGTCGATCTTCATGCTATCGATTCCATTCTGTGTCGCGGCCCTGCCGCTCGGCTGGCGCTGGCTGTCCGCAGCACGCGCGGCCGGGCCGCGGCGCCCCTTCGATTGGGCTGGAACGGTGTTGCTTACCGCCGCGCTCGTCGCTCTGCTCAACTTTCCGGTCATCGGCCACCGCCGCGGCTGGCTTTCGTTCGCCGCGCTCGCTGACGGCAGCAGCGCATTGGCGCTGATCCTCGTGCTTCGTCGTGTGGCAATTTCGGGCCCGCGCGCCATTGCTGGCGGTGCGCCTGTTGGCACGGCGCGGCTTCCGCGCCACCTTGTTGGTGGCGGTCGCCTATGGGCTGGGTCTGTTTGGCACCACCTATCTGGTGCCGGTCTTCGTGCAGGATATCGCCGGCTATGGCCCCGCCAAGGCGGGCAACCTGCTCCTCGTGCCAGGGTTCGCGCTGGCGCTGGCAATCGCGCTCGCGGGCCGGCTCACCGACCGCGTCCCGCCGCGGTACGTCGTCGCCGGCGGCCTCGGGTGCTTTGCCCTGTCGAGCCTCTTGCTCGCTTTTGCGACCGGCGCGACCACGTTCTGGTTGCTGGCGCTCTGGCTTACGATCGGCCGGGTGGGTCTCGGGTTTATCATTCCCGCGCTCAATGTCGGCGCGGTGGAGTCGCTGCCCCCGCAATTTCTCGGCCAGGCTTCCGCCGCAGTCAACTTCGCGCGGCAGCTCGGCGGGGCCGTCGGCGTGAATCTGCTGGCGGTCCTGCTCGATTGGCGGCTGTCCGCCTACGGTGCGGCGGGAGGGGCGACACCGGCCTTCCGCGATTGCTTTTTGGTGGTTACGATCGCGTTTGCGGCAGCCGTGATCCCGGCGTCTTCGATCAAGAAGCACTCTCTGGGGTGAGGAGGTAGCCATGTACAGGAAGATTCTCATAGCCTACAACGGCGCGCCCGAGTCTCGATCCGCGCTCGATGAAGCCGTACGACTCGCCCCCGACACCTCGGTCGAGGTCCATCTCGCCGGGGTGGTCCACTACCCTTCGGCGTACCTGCTCGCGGGGGAATACGTGCCGGAAGTCGCGCTGGCCGACGAGCGCGAGCACATGGAAGCCGACCTCAAGGATGCCCATGCGTTGCTCGCCGCGAAAGGCATACGGGTGAGCGACCACTTAGTGGTCGGTGAGCCGGTCGACGTGATCTGCAAGCTCGTGACCGAACTTGGGATCGATCTTCTGATCCTTGGGCACCCGCGCAGCAAATCGTTCGCGTTGCGCTGGTGGCGCGGCTCGGTGGATGCGATACTGATCGAGCGCGTGCGCTGCAGCATCCTCGTCGCGGCGGACACCCGCAGCGCTGCGGGTTAGCGGGCGCCGGCAGGACCGACCACGATGTCACCGTAGAATGCCTCCGCGTCGGCGCCGGTGTTGTCGGTGTCGGTCAACACCTGGATCGACGTCACTGTGCCGGGTTCCTCGCCGAATGCGCGCCGGTAATCGTCGACCAGGTTACGGGTGTAGCTCTGCCAATGGCCGAGCCCCCGATTGTCGGCAGCCACGGCGAGCATCCGCACCCTTGAGCTGCGGCTGCTCACCGTGAGCGAATCAACGCCGACTTTGCCGCCCCAGATGTACATCAGCGTCGCGTAGGGTAACGCGTGGCCAGAGATTTTCTGTGCGGCAGTCGCCGCCGCGCGTTCCTTGAGCGATAGCTTGGACGTGTCGCCGGCGAAGGCCACTATCACTCGGGCTGGGGCGTCCTCCTTGCTCGCTTCGGCGCTATTGGCTGTCGGGATGCCCTGCACGACCTTCCAGCGCCACGAGAGGCTGGGGAACCGGTGCGGGTCGAAATCGGTCGCCACGGCAAGCAGCGAGGCGGCATTGTGCGCCAGCGCGCGGAGCACGACCGATCCGTCCTCGACCACCAGCCTATAGTCGGTATTCTTCTTGAACGATGCCAGCGGCAAGTGCTTCCATTGGGGCGGCGGCGCGCCGCCGGGTTTGGCGGTCGAAAAGCGTGGAATGTCGGGCGCCGCCCGCGCAGCCGCGAGTGCCGGCAAGCACACGCACAGCAGGCCGGCGAGGAGCATCCTCGCGACAGGGTCTCCATTCGCAAGCCGTCGGAGCCCGCTGCGGGCGCGTCCCGGTACCGGCGGGTGCGGGTCCCGGATTGCGCGTACTTTCATCGCCAATCCCCCCACAGCGCGTTCATCGCCGCAAGCATAGCCGGTCCCGCCGACTCCGTGCGCAGGATGCGCGGACCCAGCCGCACGGGCCGAAATCCCGCGGCGCGCGCCGCGGCTGACTCCTCCACCGTTAGTCCGCCTTCGGGACCCACCAGCAGTTCAACGGTGCCGACCGGCCGCGTCAGGTCGCCGAGCCTTTCGGTTGCATCCGGCGCGAGCAGCACGCGCAATTGCGCCGCCGAGCGCGTGCGTAGCCAGGCCCCGAGCGCGCAGGGAACATGCACCTCGGGCAGCCGATTGCGCCCCGATTGTTCACACGCGGCAACGACGATCTGTCGCCAGCGCGCAGCGCGCCGGGATGCGCGCGCGCCGTCGAGCCGCACCACGCTGCGCGTGGCGACGACCGGAACGATCGCGGCGACGCCGAGTTCCGCCGCTTTCTGCACGGCGTAATCCATCCGGTCGGCTGCCGCGAGCCCTTGCACCAGCGTGACTGCCAGCGGGGATTCCCGCTCGATAGCGCGATGCTCGAGGACGCGTACCGCGACCGCGCGCGGGCCGGCGCGCGCAACTTCCCCGCCGTACTCGCCGCCCGTGCCGTCGAAGAGTGTCACGGCCGCGCCCTCCCTGAGGCGCAGGACGCGCAGCACATGGTGTGCCGCATCGGGAGGGAGGGTGACCTCGGCGCCCGCCGCAAGCGGCGGCGGACAGAAAAAACGCGGCGTCACGCGCTGCCCGATCGCGCGCGCGCCGGGGAACCGCGATGACGATCGCTGCCGACCGCAGGCCCTGCCCGAGGTCGCGAACTGCACGGATGTGCGCACGACATGCTAGGATTTTGCCACACCACCCGTTGGAGTAAGACGATGGCCACCGCTCCTTCCATCTGCGATTTCGACGCGCCGGCACCGGATTTCGACCTGCTCGCCACCGACGGCCGCCGCTACCGCCGCGACGGACTTGCCGGCCCGAACGGTCTGTTGGTCATGTTCATCTGCAACCACTGTCCCTTCGTCAAGGCGGTGCTCGACAAGATCGTGCGCGACGCCGCTGAATTGAAGAACCATGGCGTTGGATCGGTGGCAATCTGCAGCAACGATGCCACCGACTACCCTGAGGATTCCTTCGACAACATGAAGGCGCTCGCCTTGCGCCTGCGGTTTCCTTTTCCCTATCTCTGGGACCAGTCGCAAAGCGTCGCCAAGGCCTATGGCGCTGTGTGCACGCCGGATTTCTTCGGCTACAACGGCAAGCTGGCGCTGCAGTATCGCGGCCGCCTCGATGATTCCGGCCGTGCCGCCAAGCCCGACGCGCCGCGCGAACTGTTCGAGGCGATGCTGCAAGTGGCGCGCACAGGCCGTGGCCCCGCCATGCAAACGCCATCCATCGGCTGCTCGATCAAGTGGACGGCGCCGAGCTAGGCGCGGACCACCAGGAACTCGCGCAGGGTGTCGAGGACGGTATCGGGCGCCTCGGTCATGAGGCTGTGCCCGCAATCGGGTATGGTCACGACCTCTCGGTCAGAGAGCGCGCCGGCCAGCGCCACGGCATTTTTTGGCGGCGCCATGAGGTCGCGCTGGCCCAGGATGAGCAGCGCCCGGCAGCGCGCCCTGCCGGCGGCGGACAATCCCCCGGCGTAGCGATGGCATGCGAGCAAGTCGGCATAGAGCACACCGGGGCGCGAGCGCTCCATGAGGCGCTGCGCGTTGCCGATCATCCACACGCCCGGCAGCGGATTGCCCCCTAGTTGATGTCCCGCCGCGAAGCTCCAGCCGGTAATGAGTTCATAGGCGACATGATCGTCCGCCTTGGCCGCATCCAGTAGTACGTCCGCCACCGGCATAGGCGAGGCGACCCCCAACAGCACCATCTGGGCGACGCGCTGCGGCTGTCGCGCCGCAGTCTCGAGCACGATGAGCGCGCCCAAACTGTGGCCAATAAGGCCAACCCGCGTCAGGGACAGGGTATCGAGCAGCGCGCCGAGCCATTCGGCTGCCGCCTCGACCGACGGCGGCGGCTCGCCACCGCTCCGCCCATGCCCGGGAAGATCGATTGCCAGCGCGTTACGGCCGTGATGCGCGAAGTAGCGCGACTGCAATGCCCACACGCTGTGATCGTTGGCCGCGCCGTGGACGAACACGAGTGTCGGCAGCGCGGCGTCAAATGGCCGCGCCCCGGTGTAGGCGTAAACGGATTTTCCGCCGACGTCGCAGCGCATCAGCCCTTGCTCGCGGCGTAGAGCGCACGGCTCAGGTCTTCGATGAGATCGTCGACGTCTTCCAGGCCCACCGACAGCCGGATCGTGCCTTCGGTGATGCCGGCAGCGTGCAAGTCCTCGGCAGAGACGCGGAAGTGGGTCGTCGACGCCGGGTGGATGACCAGCGACTTGGCGTCGCCAACGTTGGCAAGGTGCGAAAAAATCCGCAGTGACTCGACGAACTTGCGACCCTGCTCGCGCGTGCCCCGGATCGCGAAGCTGAACACCGCGCCGCAGCCTCGCGGCAGCAGTTGCAGCGCCAGCGCGTGGTCGGGATGCTGCGGCAGCTCGGGATAGCCGACCGACTCGACCATTTCATGCGCGGCAAGAAAGGCGACAATCCGGCGCGTATTTTCGACGTGACGCTGCATGCGCAACGGCAGCGTCTCGATGCCCTGCAGGATATGGAACGCCGTCATCGGCGCCATGCAGGCACCGAAATCGCGGATGCCTTCGCGCCGCGCGCGCAACAGAAACGCGGCGGTGGTGGATTCTTCGGCAAACACCATGTCGTGGAAGCCGGCGTAAGGCTCGGTCAGCGTCGGAAACTTGCCGGCGCTTTTGCCCGGTGCTGCCCAATCGAACCTTCCGCCGTCGACGAGCAGACCACCAATCACCACGCCATGGCCGGAAAGAAATTTGGTCGCCGAGTGATAGACGAGGTCCGCGCCGTGCTCGAATGGTCGCAGCAGATAGGGCGTCGTGAACGTCGAATCGACGAGCAGTGGCAGTCCATGCTCGTGCGCGAGCTGCGCAACACGGGGGATATCGAGCACCTCGAGGCCCGGGTTGCCGAGCGTCTCTCCGAACAGCAGCCGCGTGGATGGGCGGATGGCAGCGCGCCAGGCGGCGTGGTCACGAGGATCGACAAACGTGGTGTCGATGCCAAAGCGCGGCAGCGTAAAGTCGAGCAGGTTGTGCGACCCGCCATAGAGCGAGCGGGAGGCGACGATGTGCGCCCCCGCCCCCATCAGCGTGACGATGGCGAGATGCAGCGCGGCCTGCCCGCTCGCCACGGCGATTGCTCCCGCGCCCCCCTCGAGCGCGCTGATGCGCTCCTCGAGTACGGCGCAGGTCGGGTTGGAAATGCGCGAGTACACGTACCCCGCGCGCTCCATGTTGAACAGCGCCGCGGCGTGATCGCTGTCGCGGAACACGAACGACGCGGATTGATAGATCGGCGTCGCGCGCGCGCCAGTTGCCGGGTCGGGGCGCGCGCCGGCGTGCAGCGCCAAAGTGTCGAAGCGAGTTGTCTTGGGCTTGGTCATCGTTGGCGCGACCGGTTCGGCGCGTCGGCCAGCACGGGTGCCGGCTATGGTAGCGCATCGGCGGCGCCGGCCGCGATACCACTTGGCGCGACGCTCGCGCGAGCCTAAACTGAGCGCTCTCGGAATGGCAACCCCAAGGAGAATGCGATGCAGCGCAAGGCCTCGGCTCGCTGGCAAGGAACCGCCAAGGAAGGCGCCGGTACGATCTCAACTCAGAGCGCTACGCTCAAGGATACCCCCTATTCCTTCGTCGCCCGCTTCGGCGACGGCAAAGGTACCAATCCCGAGGAACTGATCGCGGCCGCTCATGCGGGCTGCTTTACGATGGCCCTGTCATTCATGCTCAACAATGCGGGCTTCACCGCGGATGCAATCGACACCGAGGCCGCGCTGACGATGGATCAGGTCAACGGCGCCTGGACCATCACCTCCATTCACCTGACGACGCGGGCGCGGGTGCCCAAGATCGATGCGGCGAAGTTCGCCGAGGTCGCCGCCAATGCCAAGGCCAACTGCCCGGTCTCGCGGGTCCTCAACGCCAACATCTCGATGGATGCCAAGCTCGCCTGATTGAAGTCGCGATGGCCGCCGTGTCGCTGCCGCCGCCCAAGGGGCGCGGCGCAACCTTCAACCCGTCCAACCGCTTTCGGCGCGAGGCGCGCGCGCCTGCCGATGACGGCTGGTCGTCGCCCGCCGAGGGCGAGCGTGACGACGAAACACCGCCCCTCAAGACGATCGTCTCGATCCAGAACGCGCGCACGATCATCGCCCGCAACGATTCGCCCG
This sequence comes from uncultured beta proteobacterium, assembly GCA_963778275.1. GTDB lineage: Bacteria > Pseudomonadota > Gammaproteobacteria > Burkholderiales > Casimicrobiaceae > PALSA-1003. Next base: position 99,613 of record CAVZTS010000014.1, read on the forward strand.
ACATCCCTTTCACCCAGTCGATCAACCCGTATCAGGGCTGCGAGCATGGCTGCGTCTACTGTTATGCGCGGCCGTCGCATGCGTATCTCGATCTGTCGCCGGGGCTCGATTTCGAGACGCGGCTGTTCGCCAAGCCCGACGCGGCCGCCCTGCTCCGGGCTGAACTGGCGAAGCCTGGCTATGTTTGCGAGCCGATCGCGCTCGGCACGAACACGGATCCGTACCAGCCCATCGAGCGGGAGTGGAAGCTCACTCGCCAACTGCTCGAGGTGCTGGCCGAATGCGAGCATCCGCTGACGATAACGACCAAGGGCGTGCTGATTGAACGCGACCTCGATCTGCTGGCGCCGATGGCTGCAAAGAATCTCGCGCGAGTCTATGTCTCGATCGCAATGCTCGACCGGGATCTGGCCCGGCAGCTCGATCCACGCGCGCCCACGCCACAGCGGCGGCTGGCGATGATCAAGGCGATCGCCGCTGCCGGCGTGCCCGTTGGCGTGAGCGTCGCGCCGGTGATTCCGCAGCTCACCGACAAGGACCTGGAGGCAATTCTCGAGGCGGCGGCGGCGCACGGTGCGCGTTGGGCGACCTGGGTCATGCTGCGCCTGCCGCGCGAGGTGAAGGAGCTCTTCCGCGACTGGCTCGCGCAACACCATCCGCTGCGCGCTGCCCATGTCATGAGCGTCGTGCAGCAGGTCCGTGGCGGCCGCGACAACGACCCCGCATTCGGCTCGCGCATGCGCGGCGAGGGGCAGTTCGCCGAACTGATCGCGCAGCGCTTCGCGCTTGCCTGCAAGCGGCTGGGCTTGAACGAGGAGCGGACGTTGCGTCTGGACACGGCGCGTTTTCGACCGCCGCGCGCGCCGGCCGGGAGTGCCCAGCTCGAACTGTTCGCCTGAGTCGGGCGCGGGCAGCGGCACGGTTGCTGCCGCGCCCGCGGTGGTTTCTCAAGCCGCATGAAGACTGCACGCCCGAGAAGCGCGCCGGCGCGTTACACTTGCCGCCGCAAGCTGGCTCGAGCCGCTCACGCCACCGCTACCCGTTCGCGGTGCGATGTACGCAAGCCGGAGGAAGTGCCATGAAGAAGCCGCTCTACAAGCATCTCTACGCACAGGTGCTGCTGGCGATCGTCTGCGGGGTGATCCTCGGCTACTTCTGGCCGACAACCGGCGAAGCCATGAAACCGCTGGGCGACGCATTCATCAAGCTCATCAAGATGATCATCGCCCCGATCATCTTCTGCACCGTCGTCACCGGCATCGCCGGCATGGAGGACATGAAGAAGGTCGGGCGGGTCGGCGGCAAGGCGCTTCTCTATTTCGAGGTCGTCAGCACCCTGGCGCTCATCATCGGGCTGCTCATTGTCAACACGCTCCAGCCCGGGGCCGGTTTCAACGCCGATCCGGCGACCATCGATACCCGCAACATCGCCAGCTACACGAGCGCGGCCAAGTCGCAAAGTACCGTCGAATTTCTCATGAATGTAATTCCCAACACGGTTGTCGACGCGTTTGCCAAGGGCGAAATTCTGCAGGTGCTGCTGTTCTCGGTGCTGTTCGGGCTCGCTTTGTCCGTGGCCGGGCAGAAGGGCAAGCCGGTCGTCAATTTCATCGACGAGTTTGCGCACGCGCTCTTCATCGTCGTCGGCTTCATCATGCGCGCGGCGCCGATCGGCGCCTTCGGGGCGATGGCGTTCACGATCGGCAAATACGGCCTCGGCTCGCTCGTGCCCCTGGCCAAGCTGATGGGAAGCTTCTACCTGACGTGCCTAATCTTCATCCTCGTCGTGCTCGGCCTCATCGCCCGCTTCGTTGGCTTCTCGATCATCCGTTTCATCGTCTACATCAAGGAGGAGCTGCTGATCGTCCTCGGCACTTCGTCGTCGGAATCGGTATTGCCGCGCATGATGGCGAAAATGGAAAAACTCGGCTGCTCGAAATCGGTGGTCGGGCTGGTCATCCCCGCCGGATACTCGTTCAACCTCGACGGGACGTCGATCTACCTCACCATGGCGGCGATATTCATCGCGCAGGCGACCAATACCGACCTCACGCTGTTCCAGCAGCTGACCATCCTCGCGGTGCTGCTACTGACCTCGAAGGGGGCCGCCGGCGTCACCGGCAGCGGTTTCATCGTGCTCGCGGCAACGCTTTCTTCCGTACCGACAATTCCGGTTGCCGGCCTGGCGCTCATCCTTGGCATCGATCGCTTCATGTCAGAGGCGCGAGCGCTTACCAACCTCATCGGCAACGGCGTCGCGACCATCGTCGTCTCCAAGTGGGAGCACGAGCTTGATCAGCAGCAGATGGAGCGAGGATTGCGCCGCGACGTCGAAGAAGAGCTGGAGAAGGACGCGCGACTCAAGCACGCCGCGGCCAAGACGGCGTAACAGGCGGCATGGACGGCGGTCCGGTCATGAAGATCGAGGCGCGGCTGCAGGAACTTGGGCTCGTTCTGCCGGCCCCGGTGGTGATCCCACCGAGCGTGCGCCTGCCCTTCGCCATGGTGCGCGTGCGCGGCAATCGCGCCTTCGTATCAGGCCACGGGCCTCAAGACGCCGACGGTTCGTTCGCGCCGCCGCTGGGCAAGCTCGGGCGCGAGCTCAACGTCGAGCAGGGATACCGCGCCGCACGCTTGACTGCGCTGTCGATCCTGGCAAGCCTCAAGCGCGAACTGGGCGACCTCGACCGTGTGCACGCCTGGCTGCGCGTGTTCGGCATGGTCGCCTCGGCGCCGGGCTTCACGCAGCAGCCGGCGGTGATCAACGGCTGTTCCGACCTGATACTGGAGCTCTATGGGCCCGGCGCGGGCAGACATGCGCGCTCCGCCGTCGGCATGGCCGAGTTGCCGTTCAACATCCCGGTCGAAATCGAAGCCGAGCTCGAAATCGGGGCCTAGCGCTGCCACTGCGGCGTAGCAAGCAGGGCGCATGACTTGAGGCAGCGCGCCGGCGCGCGGCGGGGGGTGCCGCTGCTTACGGCGACGGCTTCTTGGGCGGTGCGTTGGCGACGCCGTCGGCACTCTGGCGCGTGGCTCGCCGCCGCCCGCCGGCCACGGCATCACGGCGCAGCTGCCAGGCCCATTTGACCACGTCGAGCAACGCCCGGACGATCGGATCGTGCTCACGCGCGCGCAGATAGATGAATCGCAGCGTGGTCTCGATCCGCATCTCCTGCCAGAGGCAAACCTGTTCCTTTTGTGCCATCTGCAGCGCGACATCTTCGCGTATGAGCGCTACGCCGACGCCCGAGGCGACCAGTGAACTTACGACCGCCTCGTCGTCTGCGCCGATCAGTTTGGCTGGTGCGACGCCGTGCTCGCGGAAGATGGCCGCCGCAAACTGATGATGCGTGCTGACCGGCGGTGGCATGATCCACGGCAGCTCGCCGATCTCCGGCCAGCCGGCATGCTGCACGCGATCGCGCCACGCCGCGGGCGCGGCGATACGGTACGCAAGCTCGCGCAGCGCAATGCCGGCGAGCTGCGGATTGGGCATGTGGCCATAGTAAAAGCTCGCCTCGAGCGACCCGTCGCGCACGCGCTGCATGGCCACGCCGGTTATCTCGTGCTGAAAATCGATCTCGAGCAGGGGATAGCGCTCGATCGCAACCGCCATGAATTCACCCAGCCGGATAAACGTGGGGTCGGATAGCGTTCCAACGCGCGCCCTGCCCGATACGGAGCCCGTCAGCGCCCGCGCTTCGGCCTGGAATGCCTGGCTCGCGGCAAGTATCTTGTCCGCCTCGACCAGCAGGCGCCGGCCCGCGGCAGTCAGCGTCATGCCCGTCGACGTGCGCTCGAACAGTGCCAGCCCGAGTTCGTCTTCCAGCGCCTTGATCTGGGCGGACAGTGCCGGCTGGCTGATATGCAGCTTCGCAGCCGCGCGGGTGAGATGGCCCGCTTCGGCAACGGCGGCGAAACTGCGGAGGCGATTGAAATCCATGGCGGCGGCGTTTCGGGCAACGCGTCATTGTAGCAAATACATTCTACAACAATGACTTACGCTCAATAACGGCAGTCGATGACCGGCATTTGAAGAAGCGATTGGATTTGGGCCGCGGATACCCTTATCTTGCCTCTATTGCAATGCAGCATCGGGATGGTAATGGCTTCAGGACGGGGTTCGCAAGCGCACGCGGTAGGCACCGATTTGCTGGCGGCACTGACCGCGCACGGTCTGGGTCATCCGCGACGCGAAGCGGCGCGGGTTTCGTCCCGGACGACACGGCTGACCCTTGCCCGTGCATTGCGGCACACCCAAGGAGTGGTAATGAAACCGATTGCTCGATTTTTAGACTGGTTGAACGCTAGCCTTGCCAAGGGCGAAGCCACGCGTCGCGAGGCCTATCTTGCGCAGGCGAGCGATCACTGCGACCTCGAACACCGCATCCGCGAGCTCGAACGCGAACCGTCGCGAGTGCGCGATTGGTGGTGACCTGCCGTCGCCGCTTGCCCTTAATGGCTCTCCCGGCCGACCTTCGCGCCGGAATTGCCCACCAGGAAATCGAGGTCGACGCCCTGATCGGCCTGTAGCACGGTATCGCAGTAGAGCTTTACCCAGCCGCGGTCGGAGTGCGGCGCGGCCGGCTTCCAGTGCCTCTTCCGCTGCGCAAGCTCGGCGTCGGAGACGTGAAGCTGCAGCTTGCGTTTCGCCACGTCGAGCTCGATCAGGTCGCCGTTGCGGACGAGCGCCAGCGGGCCTCCGGCCGCCGCCTCGGGCGCGGTATGCAGCACCACGGTGCCGTACGCGGTGCCGGACATCCGCGCATCCGAAATGCGGACCATGTCGGTCACTCCCTTCTTCAGGAGCTTCGCGGGCAGCGCGAAGTTTCCGACCTCCGGAAAACCCGGGTAGCCCTTCGGTCCGCAGTTCTTGAGCACGAGGACCGAATTGGCGTCGACGTCGAGCTGCGGATCATCGATACGCCGGTTGAGATCGTCGATATCCTCGAACACGACGGCGCGGCCCTTGTGCCGCATCAGCTTGGGCGTCGCGGCGGAGGGCTTGAGCACCGCGCCGCGCGGCGCCAGGTTGCCGCGCAGCACCGCAATGCCGCCGTGCGGCTTGAACGGCTTGGCGAGCGGCGTGATCACCGCCTCGTTGTAATTGACCGCGTCCTTCACGTTGTCCCAGAGCGTCTTGCCGTTCACGGTCAGGGCACGCTTGTGCAGCCGCGCGCCGATCTCCTTGATCACCACCGGCAGGCCGCCGGCGTAGTAGAAGTCCTCCATCAGGTACTCGCCCGATGGCATCAGGTTGACCAGGCAGGGTATGTCGCGGCCGAGCCGGTCCCAGTCTCGAGGGAAAGCTCCACGCCGACACGGCCGGCGATCGCGAGCAAATGCACGACTGCATTGGTCGACCCGCCGATCGCGCCATTGACCATGATCGCGTTTTCGAACGCGTCATGCGTAAGGATCTTCGACATGCGCAGGTCTTCGTGAACCATCGCGACGATCCGGCGCCCCGCCAGGCGCGCGAGCACGCGGCGCCTCGAGTCGACCGCAGGGATCGCGGCGTTGGTCGGCAGGCCCATGCCCAGCGCTTCGACCATCGACGCCATCGTCGAAGCGGTCCCCATGGTCATGCAGTGACCGGCGGAGCGCGACATGCACGACTCCGCTTCGATCATGTCCCGTTCGTTCATCGCGCCGGTCTTGAGCATTTCGGTGAATTTCCAGACGTGCGTGCCTGAGCCGATGTCCTCGCCGCGAAACTTTCCATTGAGCATCGGGCCGCCGGATACCCCGATCGTCGGCAGGTCGCACGACGCCGCGCCCATCAGCAGCGCGGGCGTCGTCTTGTCGCAGCCCATCAGCAGCACGATGCCGTCGAACGGGTTGGCGCGGATGGATTCCTCGACGTCCATCGCGACCTGATTGCGAAACAGCATCGTCGTCGGCCGCATCAGCGTCTCGCCAAGGCTCATGACGGGAAACTCGATCGGAAAGCCTCCCGCGTCGAGCACGCCGTCGCGCACGTGTTCCGCGAGCTCGCGGAAATGCGCATTGCACGGCGTCGCCTGCGACCAGGTATTGCAAATGCCGATGACCGGACGGCCGTCGAACTGGTCGTGCGGAATGCCCTGGTTCTTCATCCAGGAGCGATGCACGAGCCCATCTCGATCGTGGCGACCGAACCATGCGGTTGAGCGCAGTGGCGGTCTGGTTCGCGAGGCTTTCTTGGGCATGAATGCGCTACCGTTACGCGGCCAGCCGTTCGCCGCGTTCCTTGTCGAACACGTGCACCATCGCCTCATCGACGGCGAGGCCGATCTTGTCGCCGGGTTTGACGATCGGGCGACGGTGGGTTATCAGCACGATCTGCGCATCGGCACGCGCAGTTTCTCGCTTGCGCGCGCGCGGGTCCTTGTCAACCAACGCGGCAATCACATGACCGCGCCCAGGTACCATGGCACAAACTCATTCTGCCCGTAGCCGTGCCGCTCGCTCTTGGTTTTCGTGCCCGACGCGGTGTCCAGCATCATCTGGAAAAAGCGTTCCCCCATCTGCGCGACGCTGGATGTGCCATCGACGATCTCGCCACAATTGATATCGATGTCCTCTTCCTGCCGGTTCCACAACGTCGTATTGGTCGCGAGCTTGAGCGATGGCGCCGGAGCACACCCGTAGGCCGAACCGCGCCCGGTGGTAAAGCAGATCATGTTGGCGCCGCCCGCCACCTGGCCGGTCGCCGACACCGGGTCGTAGCCGGGCGTATCCATGTAGACGAAGCCTTTGGCGGTGACCGGCTCCGCATACTCGTAGACCGCGACAAGGTTGGTCGTCCCGCCCTTCGCAACCGCGCCGAGCGATTTCTCCAGGATCGTCGTCAATCCTCCGGCCTTGTTTCCCGGCGAGGGATTGTTGTTCATTTCGCCCTTGTTGCGCGCGGTGTAATCCTCCCACCACTTGATGCGGGCGATCAGTTTCTCGCCGACCTCGCGCGACACCGCGCGCCGGGTCAGCAGGTGCTCGGCCCCGTAGATCTCGGGCGTTTCCGAAAGAATCGCCGTGCCGCCGTGGCGCACCAGCAGATCGACCGCGGCGCCCAGCGAGGGATTGGCGGTAATGCCGGAGTAGCCATCCGAGCCTCCGCACTGCAAGCCGAGGACGAGATGACTGGCCGGCACGCGCTCGCGGTGCACACTCATTCGCGTGCGGGAGCATTTCCGCGACCAAATCCACCCCCCTCGCGATCGCCTTTGCCGTCCCCCCGCTGTCCTGAATCGAAAACGTGCGCAGCAGCGGACCCTCGGTCAGTTCCTCGGCGCCGAGCAAGGCGCTGATCTGGTTGGCCTCGCACCCCAATCCCACGATCAGCACGCCGGCGAAGTTGGCGTGCCGCGCGTAGCCCCCGAGCGTGCGGCGAAGAACGTGCATGCTTTCGCCGTTAACGTCCATGCCGCAGCCGCTGCCGTGCGTGAGCGCGACGACGCCATCGACGTTGGGAAATGCGTCGAGGCGGCCGGATTTGAATGCGTCGGCAATGCCGTGCGCAACCGTCGCCGAGCAGTTGACTGTCGACAGAACGCCGACGTAGTTGCGTGTCGCCACGCGGCCGTCGGCACGAACGATGCCCTGAAAGGTCGCCGGCGCGTCGACGTAGCGCGTCGGCCTGGCGTCGGCGCCAAACGCGTAGTCGCGCGCAAACTCGCCCATCGCCAGATTGTGCAGATGCACGTGCTCGCCCGCCGCGATCGCGCGTTTGGCAAAGCCGATGATCTGGTTGTAGCGCTTGACCGGCGCACCTTGGGAAATCGCCCGCGTCGCGACCTTGTGCCCGGGAGGAACCAGGCCCGGTTACCTTGACATTCTCGTCGAGCAGCACCGTCCCGGAGACAAGCTGCTGGCGCGCGATGACGACGTCGTCGTCTGGATGCAGGCGGATAGTCAGCGAGGTCTTGGTCAGCATGAGACTCTGCTCCGGCGTCAGGTTAGCCCATTTTAGACAGGTTTCGGGCGGCAACGTTGCCTTGCAAGGCCTGCCTTCTACGCGGCGATCAGCTGCACCTTGGTGCTTCGGGTCTTGTCCTTGGCGAGCTGGAACGCCTGTACCGCCTCGGACAACGGAAACTGACCCGACAGCAACGGCTGCACGTCGACGCGACGCGAGGCGATGCACTCGACAGCCCAGTCGAACTCGATACCCCAGCGAAATGCGCCCTTGAAGTCGAGTTCCTTGACCATGGATTTCGTTGACGACGAAAGGGAGCGCCTCGTGCGGCAGCGTTCCGACCTGCACGATGGTACCGCCGCGCTTGACGGCGGCAACGCAGGCTTTGAGCGCGGCAAAGCTGCCCGACGCCTCAAAGGCAACGTCAAATTGCGGCTCCGACAACCTATCGGGTTCCTGGTCCGGACGAATCGTGCGCGTGGCGCCGACCTCGCGCGCCATGGCGAGCGGCCGGTCAAGGACATCGGACACCGTCACTGCGATCGCGCCGGCGAGGCGCGCAGCGACAAGCGTGAGGCAACCGATCGTGCCGGCGCCGGTGACCAGCACGCTCTTTCCAAGCAGAGTGCCAGCGCGCGCGACCGCGTGCAATCCGACGGCGAGCGGCTCGGCGAAGGCAAGCTCGCCAAGGCTCACGTCTCCGGCGACCGGATAGCACTGGCGTTCGCCCAGCACGAAATACTCGGCGAACATACCCTGCACGTGTGGAAAGAGGCTGGCGCTGCCAAGGAAGCGCATGTTGCGGCAAAGTTGCTCGCGGCCTTCGCGGCAGTAGTCACAGCGCCCGCAGGCCTGCGATGGGCTCACGGCGATCTTGTCGCCGGGCTGCACGCGCGTGACGCCTGCCCCGATTCGCGCCGACCACACCCGAGGCCTCGTGGCCTGGAATCAGCGGCTCGCGGATGACAAAACTGCCGTTCCTGCCGTCGAAATAGTAGTGCAGGTCGGAGCCGCAGATGCCCCCGGCACCGAGTCGGATGAGCACCTCGCCCGGTCCGATCTCCGGCTGTGCCGCGGGCTCGATGCGCAGGTCTTCCTTGGCATGAATTCGGCAAATGAGCATTTTGCGTTGCTCCTGTTCGCGGCGTTGCATCAATGCCGCGCGTCCCAGCTCTTGCTGAAGCGCTTGTACGCCCGGTCAAGATGACGCTGCATGGCCGTGCGCGCCCCCGCCGGGTCGTGTTTGCCGATGGCGTCGAGGACCAGCCGGTGTTCCGCGATCGCGCTCGTCCACAGCCGGGGGTTGTCGTAATGATGCTCGAGTCGCGTAAACAGCGGCCCCATGCGCTCCTCCCACAGCATCTTGACTACCGCGACCAGCGCGCCATTGCCGGTCGCCTCCGCAATGCGCAGGTGGAACAGCCGGTCGCCGGCCAGCGGCTGCCGCTTCTCCTTGTCCTTGACGCTCTGCATCTGCTGCAACGCGTCCTCGATGGCCGCAATCTGGGGTCGCTTGGCGGTCTTGGCCGCCAACGCGGCGCACTCGCTTTCAATGATCCAGCGCGCGCGCAAGAGTTCGAATGGCCCCAGCGCCGCCTGCACCGGGGTCCCCACCTCGCCATCGGCTCGCGGCCCGAGCACGTAAATTCCCGAGCCAATCCGTACCTCGACCAGTTCCTCGACTTCGAGCGCGATCAGCGCCTCACGCACCGAGGGCCGCGACACGCCGAGCTGCCGCGCGAGGTCGCGCTCCGGCGGCAGCCGCGCCCCAGCCGGAAATTCCTTGGACAAGATCAGGGCGCGGATCTGGTCGGCGATCTGCCGGTAGAGGCGGCGGGGTTCGATGCTCTGGATCGGCATGGGCTGCCCGAACTTGGCGCTGTCGTGCGCGCCGCGTGTCCAACACGCAGCTTACGCAAAATCCGCGGGATTTGGTCAAGTGGTCTGACCAATTTTTTGCCCCGCTATTGGACTATGATGGACGCTTTTTGGGGGCCGGTGCGGCAGGCGGTGCGCGGTCGGGACGGGGAGATACGGGTGGGACGCTTGACGGGCAAGCTGGCGCTGATCACCGCTGCCGGTCAGGGCATCGGCAGGGCGACCGCGGCGGCGATGGCGCATGAAGGCGCGCAGGTCATTGCCACCGATGTCAATCCCCAGCCTGCTCGCAAGCCTGGCGGGCACGCCGGGAATCACGACCCGCGTCCTCGACGTCCTCGACGACGCCGCCATCAAGACCACGCTGGACGAGTTGCCGCCACTGTCCGTCCTGTTCAACTGCGCCGGCTTCGTGCACAACGGCACGATCCTCGACTGCGAGCCGAAGGATTGGGACTTCAGCTTCCATCTCAATGTGCGCGCGATGTACATGACCATCAAGTGTGCCCTGCCGAAGATGCTCGCGCGGCACGCGCAAACCGGCAGCTCGGCAAGCATCATCAACATGGCCTCGGTCGCCGGGTCGCTCAAGGGTCTGCCGAATCGATTCGCCTACGGGGCGAGCAAGGCGGCGGTGGTAGGTCTTACCAAGTCCGTGGCGGCGGACTATGTCGCCAAGGGCATCCGCTGCAATGCGATCGCGCCGGGAACCGTCGATACGCCGTCGCTTGGCGAGCGGATCAACGCCTATGCCGACCCGGTCGAGGCGCGCAAGGCCTTCATCGCCCGGCAGCCGATGGGGCGGCTCGCCAAACCCGAGGAGATCGCGCCGATCGTGGTGTTTCTCGCCTCCGACGAGTCGGCCTTCGCCACCGGGAATGTCTACTCCGTGGATGGCGGGATGACAATTTGACACCCTTTGGGAATCGCCGTTCGTGTTTCGACAAGCTCAACACGAATGGCGCATACAGAACCGTTTGCCCTGAGCTCGTCGAAGGGCGAACCTCGATGAAGGCATGACGATGAAACTCGTACGCTATGGCCCGCCCGGCAAAGAAAAGCCCGGACTGATCGATGCCGAGGGCAAGCTGCGCGATCTGTCGCGCAAGGTCAAGGACATTGATGCAACCGCACTCGCGCCCGGGCGAGTTGGCGAAATTACGCAGGCTCGACGCGAAGAAGCTGCCCCAGGTGAAGGGCCGACCGCGGCTCGGTTCCTGTGTTGCGACACCGCCGAAGTTCGTCGCGATCGGCCTGAACTATGTCGATCATGCCAAGGAATCCGGCAACCCGATCCCCGCGCACCCGGTCGTCTTCTTCAAGGCCGAGACCTGCATCGGCGGCGCCAACGACCCCATCATGCTGCCGCCTGACTCGACGCATACCGACTGGGAGGTCGAGCTGGGGGTCGTGATCGGCAAGATCGCGCGGCATGTCGACAAGAAGGACGCATTCAAGCACGTCGCCGGGTACTGCATTGTCAACGACGTATCCGAGCGCGAGTACCAGATGCAGCGCAGCGCTACGCAGTGGGGGAAAGGCAAGGGCTGCGACACCTTCGGTCCGGTCGGGCCGTGGCTGGTCACCACCGACGAGATCAAGGACCCGCAGAATCTGGACATGTGGCTGGCCGTGAACGGCATACGCAAGCAAACCGGCAACACGCGGACCATGATCTTCGGCGTCGCCGATCTCGTCGCCGACGTGTCGAAGTACATGACGCTGCTGCCCGGAGACATCATCACCACCGGGCACCCCACCTGGCGTCGGCATGGGGATGAAGCCCGAGCCGCAGTACCTCAAGCCAGGCGACGTCGTGACGCTGGGCATCGCCGGCCTGGGCGAGCAGCGACAGAACGTGATTGCCTACAAGCGGAAACGTTAGGCGCGGCGTGCAGGCCCATGCCACCACGGACCCAATATGCGCGCTCTGCTGGCGTTCACATTGCGTACCCGGTGCTCGGCAGCGGGCTGCTCGATCTGGTCTACGTACCAGGCTGGGTGTCGCCCGTGGAGCAGGCGTGGGAAGAACCCTCGCTTGCGCGCTTCATTCGTCGGGGATCCGGTCCGACAGCACACCGGAGAGGTCGAACTCGGCAACGATCAGGTTGGCGGAATAGCGGTCAACATCGGTGCCCGGATCGCGGCGAACGCAGCGCCAGGCCAAATCCTCGTCTGCAGCACGGTCAAGGACCTCACCGCCGGGTCCGGTATAAGCTTCATCGAGCGCGGAGTGCACGCGTTCAAGGATGTGCCCGGGCAATGGAACCTGTTCAGCGCGGCATGAGCGGCGCGCGAAGGTCGCGATGAGGGCCGCGCCATCCGCAGCGACCGGTCCGGTAAAGCGGTCCTTCTCCCGCGACAATTATCTCTACCCGCCGCTCGCACCCTACCGCAGCGGGCATCTCCGGCTCGATGACCTGCATCGGATGTATTGGGAGGAGTGCGGGAACCCGGGCGGCATACCGGTCGTCTTCCTCCATGGAGGGCCTGGCGGCGGCAGCGCCGCCGATGATCGGCGCTACTACGATCCGGCGTTTTACCGCATCGTGCTCTACGACCAGCGCGGGGCCGGGCAGTCGACACCGCTGGGCGAGCTAACGGCGAACACGACGCAACACCTGGTCGCCGATTTGGAGCGATTGCGCGTTCACCTCGCCGTTGAGCGCTGGCTCGTCTTTGGCGGCTCATGGGGCTCCACGCTCGCGCTGGCCTATGCCGAGGCGCATCGGCAACGCGTACTGGGGCTCGTGCTGCGCGGCGTCTTCCTTGCGCGCATTTCGGAGATTCGCTGGTTCATGCACGATATGGGCTCCGTGTTCCCTGAGGCGTGGCGCGCCTTCGCGGGTTTCCTCCCCGAAACGGAACGGGCCGATATCCTCGCCGCCTATCACCGCCGCCTGACCGACCCTGATCCGGCGCTGCACTTGCCCGCGGCGCACGCCTGGAGCCGCTACGAAAGCGCATGCTCGACGCTGCTTCCCGACCCGGGACTGGTCGCGCAATCCGATGCCGATGCTGCGGCTCTGGCGATCGCGCGCATCGAGGCCCATTACTTCACGCATCGGTTTTTTCTTTCCGCAGACAGCTTACTTCAGGGCGTCGAGCGCCTGCGCCAAATTCCGTGTTGCATCGTGCAGGGGCGCTACGACATCGTCTGCCCGACCCGCACTGCCGATGAACTGCATCGCGCGTGGCCGGAGGCGGAGTACGTAATCGTGCCCGACGCGGGCCATTCGGCGCGCGAACCCGGGATCGCGCGCGAGCTGGTTACGGCCACCGATCGGTTCCGTATGAGGCTCGCCTGACCGTCGGAAGCAGCGTCGTTTTTCGTCGCGAACCGCTGCACTACTGTCTTTACGCTTCGACGGCGATGTTGACCTCGCCGCCTACCGCCGGTCGGTGCCGGGCTACTTGACCGGAGGCAGCACCATGCGAACCCGGACGACAACCTCGTTGGCGACGGTGTCCGGATCGGCCCACTGGCCCTCGCCGACCTTGAAGTCGAGGCGTCGCAACGTGAAGCTGCCCTCGGCGACGCTGTTGCCGACCGCGTCCCTTTTTACGGAAATCGGCACCACCGTGTCCCGGGTAATGCCTTTGATGGTTAGCGCGCCGGCGATTTCGTACTTGTCGGCACCGGCGTCGCGCACTGAACTCGACACGAATTTCGCCACCGGGAATTTGGCGGTGTCGAACCACGACGGCCGCTTGAGTTCCGTCTCCGCCTCGTCGCTGGCGAGATCAATGCTGCCGAGATCGATCTCGAAGTCGGCCTTCGACGCGCCGGGATCCTTGGGTAGAAAGACAATATTCGCCTTCCATTTGCGGAACCGGCCTTCGACGTTGACGCCCATCTGCTTGGACAGGAAGCGAATTTCGCTCCGGTCGATGAGCACACCCTGCGCGCCGGCCTGGCCGGCAGCAAGCAGCAGCATGCCCAGCGTGGGAATGAATGAACGCAAAAGAACCATGATTGCAATGCCTCACCCCTGTTGTCTTGGAAGCGCCGCAGGCAACATGCGCGTCAGCACGGCATCGCGGTCGACGAAATGGTGCTTCAGCGCCGCAGCGGCATGCATAAAGACCAGCGAGAGCAGCGTGAAGTTCAACGCCACGTGGGAGGCCCGCAACAGCCCGGCGAGCACCTTGTCCCGCGGCACGAGGTCGGGCAGCGGAAGCAGGCCCAGATAGACCACTTGCACCCCCGATGCCGAGCTGTACAGCCAGCCTGTCACCGGGATCACCAGCAGGAGCGCGTACAGGAGCCAGTGCACCCCGATGGCGGCGCGCACTTGCCAGTTCGGCATCGTGGCTGGGAGCAGCGGCGGCGGGTGGCGCCAGCGCCAGGCGAGCCGGGTGCAGGAAAGCAGAAACACCGTGATGCCGATCCATTTGTGCCACGCGTACCACTGCAGCTTCTGCCGCGATACTGGCAGCCCGACCATCGACAGTCCGAGCGTAAAGCCGCACACGATCAGCGTCGCCATCAACCAATGCAGCGCGACGGCGGTCTTCGTGTATGCGGCTGCCTCGTTCGCAGCTGCCTTCGGCATCGTTCGTCTCGCCCGGTCCCCCGTATAATGCCATGGCGATTACTTGCTGTTCTACCGCGTTCCCGCGCCCTTCCCGGTTCATGACGTCCGCCAACGATCTCTGGCTCGCGCGCAGTCGCCGCGCAGTCTGGCATCCATGCACGCAGATGAAGCAACTTGAAACGCTGCCGTTGGTGCCGATCGCGCGCGCGCGCGGCCCGTGGCTCTACGACTTCGACGGTCGCCGCTATCTCGACGCCGTGAGTTCGTGGTGGGTGAATCTGTTCGGCCATGGCCAGCCGGCGATCAGCGCGGCGATCGGCACACAGCTCGACGAACTCGAGCACGCGATGCTGGCCGGCTTCACGCATCGTCCGGTGATCGAGCTTTCCGAGCGGCTCGCCGCAATCGCGCCGGGTCCGCTGGGACATTGCTTTTACGGCTCCGACGGCGCCGCGGCGGTCGAGATTGCGTTGAAGATGAGCTTTCACTACTGGCGCAACGTCGGCCGCCCGGAAAAAACCGGCTTCGCCAGCCTCGGGCACGGATACCACGGTGAGACGCTGGGTGCGCTCGCGGTCACCGATGTCGCGCTATTCCGCGACGTCTACGCGCCGCTGCTGCGCCCTGTAACGGTCGTGCCGTCGCCAGACGCGCGACTGGCCGCGCCAGGCGTTGCGGCGCGCGAGCACGCGCTGGCGGCGGCCTCTGCCCTGGAAGCGGCTCTCGCCGAGAGCCACGCGACGATCGCGGCGCTGGTTGTCGAGCCGCTGGTGCAGGGCGCAGCCGGGATGGCGATGTACGACGCGGCGTACCTCGAGCGCGCCCGCGAGATCACGAGGCGCTACGACGTACACCTGATCGCTGACGAGATCATGACTGGATTCGGTCGAACCGGCACGATGTTCGCCTGCGAGCAGGCGGAAATCGGGCCCGATTTCCTCTGTCTGTCGAAGGGTATAACCGGCGGCTTTCTGCCGCTGTCGGTGGTGATGACGACCGACGCCGTGTACGCAGCCTTCTACGACGACGATCCTGCCCGTGCCTTCCTGCATTCCCATTCGTATTCCGGCAATGCCCTCGCGTGTCGCGCGGCGCTGGCGGTGCTCGACTTGTTTCGCGACGGCAACGTCATTGCCCGCAACCGCGCTCGCGCTGCGGAATTGACAGCCGCGGCACAACCGCTGGCAACGCACCCGAAGGTGCGCAATTTTCGTCAGCTTGGCATGATCTGGGCATTCGAGGTCGAATCGGCGCGGCAGGATTTCGCGCGCTGGTGCTTCGCCGAGGCACTGCAGCGGGAGCTGCTGCTGCGGCCGATTGGAAACACGGTGTATTGGATGCCGCCGTACGTCCTGGAGGCTGACGAGGCGGCGCTGCTCGCCGAGCGAACGCTGGAGATCGTGGCATGCGCCTAAAGACTCGCAACGTGTTTGCAATCGTCGGCACCGCCATGCTCGGCGCCTTGGTGAGCACGACCGCGAGCGCGACGCTGCCGCGCGCGGTTGCGCGCGCCTTTATCGACGAAGGCATACCGCTCACCGCGGTGGGCGTCTACGTGCGCGAGATCGGTGCCGCCCGCCCGCTGCTGTCGCACCAGCCGGCAAAGCCGATGAACCCGGCTTCGACGATGAAGCTGGTCACGACCTACGCCGCCCTCGGCCTGCTCGGCCCGGACTACCGCTGGAAGACCGAAGCTTACGCGGACGGCCCGATCGTCGCTGGGACGCTTAACGGCAACCTCGTGCTCAAGGGGTACGGCGACCCAAAGATCACGATCGAGCAGTTCCAGGCGCTCGTCGCCGCCCTGCGCGCGACCGGGCTCGTCGCGATCCGCGGTGATCTCGTCCTCGACCGCAGTTACTTTGCACCGGCGCCGCACGACCCAGCCGCATTCGACGCAGAACCGCTTCGGCCGTACAACGTCGGCCCAGACGCGCTGCTCGTCAATTTCAAGAGTGTGCGCTTCGTTTTCGCACCGAATGCGGCCGGCGATGCCGTCGACGTGCACCTCGAGCCGGCGCTCGCCAATATCACGCTGCATGGGGCGCCGCGCCTCGCTACCGGCGTTTGCACCGACTGGCGCTCGGGTCTCGCCGCAACGTTCGTCAATCGGGCCGACGGCGCGGATGCGAGTTTTGACGGCAGCTATCCCGCGACCTGTGGCGAGCGTGATTGGTACGTCGCACTTCTCGATCACCCGCACTACGTCCTCGCCATGTTCACGCGCTACTGGACGGATGCCGGTGGAACCTTCGCCGGCGGCGTCCGCGACGGGCGCGCGCCCTCCGAAGTGCAGCCGATCGCAACGCTGCTGTCGCCACCCCTCTACGACACGGTGCGCGACATCAACAAGCTGTCGAACAACGTGATGGCACGGCAAGTGTTCCTGACCTTGGCGACGACTGCCTACGCGCCGCCCGCGACCACGTCCCACGCTGCGACAGTGGTACGGCGTTGGTTGACGCAACAGAAGCTGCGTTTCCCCGAGCTCGTCCTGGATAACGGCTCTGGACTTTCGCGCCGCGAGCGCATCGCGGCACGAAGCATGGCCGAACTCCTCATCGCAGCCGACGCGAGCAGGCTGCGCGGCGACTTCGTGTCTTCACTTGCGGTCGCAGCCACCGACGGAACCCTGCGCAAGCGCTTTACCGACGACGAGGTTGCCGACCGAGCCTTGCTCAAAACCGGCACGCTTGAGGGCGTCCGCGCCATTGCGGGCTACGTCTACGGTGCGGATGGCCGGCGCTACGTGGTGGTGTGCCTGGTCAACCATGCGAACGCCACACGTGCACAACCGGCGCTTGACATGCTTATCGAGCGCATCTACGACGGAACGCTGGGGAAAGAAACGCGGTGAGTCTATTGCTGCTCGATGCCTTGGCGGAGGCGCGAATCGAGGCGGCGATCGCGCAGGGCATGCTTGATGATCTTCCCGGCGCGGGGCGGCCGCTCGTGCTCAAGGATGACCGGCTCGTGCCCGAGGAGCTGCGTGCCGCGTACCGTATCCTGCGCAATGCCGGCTTCGTGCCGCCGGAGGTCGAGGCGCGGCGCGAGGTTTGCCATCTGGTTGCCCTCCTCGCAACGCTCGTTGACGACGTCTCCCGGCGGCGCGCGCTGACCAAACTCGCGTGGCTGGAGGCGCGCCTGGAATCCGCCCGGCGGCGCAGTCGCGGCGGCGCGCATTGCCGCTCGCGCCCGGCCGGGCGATAAGGTTCCCGGCCCGCTACATCCCCGGCACCGGCTGGCTGTCCTTGAACAGAACGTAGCCGCGGATGAGCCGGTAGAGTACCCAGATCGCGGTTGTGAACCAGATAACCAGCGCGATGATCGGCCCGATGAGCACGATCAAGAGCACCGCAAAAATGATCGCGCCGACGACGCCCCAAAGCACCGAGAACCAGAAAGTGCGAATCAGCCAGCGATAGTGCGAGGCGAGCCATGTGCCAGCGGCGTCGCCGCGTTTGACGTGCGCCATTACGATCGCGACGATGCCCACGATGCCACCGAGCGGTGCGACTGGAGGAAACCCGTGCGCCACGAGCGCTACCACCGCTGCGACGCCAAAAAGCGCGTAGACGACCAGCGTCATCGAAATGAGCGATTGCGCGGGCGCGCCATTCGCGCCGGCTGGGGCGGGTGTGCCAGTCATGCCTTAGTCTCCCTTTTTTGGAAGCAAAGCGTTGTCCGGTCGGCGCGGCCGAAACCGATCCCGCGCCGGCACGGCCCGCGTCGAGTTTCGGCCTGGCGCAGTGCCGCAGCTATCGACATGGTCAATGCAGCGCTCGCCGCGATTTGCGGCCGGGCGTGCACTAAGGTTCCGGATATCCCGCTGCGCGCGCGTCCGGCCAAGTCGGCAGGCTGATGCCGGGGGTTGCAACGGGGCATTTGCCGTTGCCGACGATGGTCCGCCGACCGGCGGCGGTCCTCGCTATAATACGCGATCTGCACCCTACTCACGGGAGATCGACATGCCTACTGCAAGATTCGAACGCAGCCGCGACGCACTGGTCAAGGATTTCTCCGACGTGCTCGCTGAAGCGGAAACCCTCCTCAAACAGGCGGCCAAGGAATCGGGCGACAAAGCCACCGACCTGCGCAGCCAGGTTGAAGCGAAATTGCGCTCGGCGAAATTGCGCCTCATGGATCTTCAGGACGACGCAATCGACAGCGCCAAGGCCGCGGCCCGCGCCACTGACGACTACGTGCGCGATAACCCGTGGCAGGCGATCGGCGTCGCCGCAGCGATCGGCTTTCTCGTCGGGCTCGTGGTCAGCCGCCGGTAGCCGCTCGTGGCAGAACCCGGCGCAGAGCGGCCCGCGGCGGGTTTCGCCGCCGCCTTGTCCGGCATTGCCGCGACCTTAGTGGCGCTGCTGCGCACCCGCCTGGAACTCGCGACGGTCGAATTCGAGGAGGAGCTGGAATACGTCAAGGCCATGATCGTGCTGATCGTGGTCGCGACCGTGTTCGCGTGCTTTGCGCTGGTCGCGTTTTCAGTCCTGGTCGTAATCTGGCTCTGGGATCGCTACCCGCTCGCGGCCGTTGCGGGCGTGACGATCACCTATGCCCTGATCGCAGCCGGCGCGGCCTGGTCGCTGAAGCGGCAGCTTGTAGAGCATGGCCGGCCCTTCGCGGCGACGCTCTCCGAGCTCGAACGCGACGCGGAATCGCTCGGCCGGAAGCCGTGAGCGCGACGCGATGAGCCAAGCCGCGCAACGCCTGGCAGCACGCAAGCAGCTCCTGCTGGCGCAATCGCAGTTGCAGCGCATGCAGCTCGCCTTGTACGCTGGCGACGCGCGAGACG
Organism: uncultured beta proteobacterium; assembly: GCA_963778275.1. Lineage (GTDB taxonomy): Bacteria > Pseudomonadota > Gammaproteobacteria > Burkholderiales > Casimicrobiaceae > PALSA-1003. The sequence continues at coordinate 118,727 of CAVZTS010000014.1, forward strand.
CGCTGCGCCCTGCGAGCCTCGTCGGCACCGCGATGGTACGGCCAGCCGCCCTCATCGCGCTGATCGACCCGGTCGCACGGCTACTGGGCTGGCGCCGACTCGCCAACGCGGTACGCGTGGGCGCGATCGCGGTCGCCGCGTTTCGCATCGTGCGCGCCTGGCGCGGCTCCGCACCCACGCAATAACCGGCATCGCACCAACCGCTGGCGCGGTGACAATTGCGGCGCGGTGGTTGCCGTCGCAACTTAGCGCCTGGCTCGTCGGAAACGCGGAAGCCCCTTCGCCGCGGTTGCGCCCGAGCCAGCAATCACAACCCAAGATCGCGCCAGAGCGCGTCGACGCGGCGCTTCACCGCGTCGTCCATGGCGATCGGGCGTCCCCAGGCGCGCGCCGTCTCGCCCGGCCACTTGCCGGTCGCGTCGATGCCCATCTTGCTGCCGAGCCCGGCGACCGGCGAGGCGAAATCGAGATAGTCGATCGGCGTGTTCTCGACGATCAGCGTGTCGCGCGCGGGATCGACGCGCGTGGTCATCGCCCAGACCACTTCCTTCCAGTCACGGACATCGACGTCGTCGTCGGTGACGATCACGAACTTGGTGTACATGAACTGGCGCAGGAAGCTCCACACGCCGAACATGACGCGCTTGGCGTGGCCGGGATACTGCTTCCTCATGCTGACCACCGCGAGGCGGTAGGAGCAGCCCTCCGGCGGCAGGTAGAAGTCGGCGATCTCCGGAAACTGCTTCTGCAGCAGCGGCACGAAGACCTCGTTGAGCGCGACGCCGAGCACCGCCGGCTCGTCAGGCGGTTTGCCGGTATACGTCGAGTGATAGATCGGGTCGCGGCGCAGGGTGATGCGCTCGAGGGTGAGGACCGGGAAGCGCTCGACATCGTTGTAATAGCCGGTGTGATCGCCGAACGGGCCCTCCGCAGCGGTTTCATAGCCGGACCGATCGGCCGCGTCGGGCTGGATGAAGCCTTCGAGCACGATCTCGGCTGACGCCGGCACCTGCAGGTCGTGCGTGATGCACTTGACGATCTCGGTGCGGGCGCCGCGCAGCAGGCCGGCGAACTGATACTCGGACAGCGTATCCGGCACCGGCGTTACCGCGGCGAGGAGCGTCGCCGGATCCGCGCCCAACGCGACGGCGACCGGAAAGGGCTTGCCGGGCGACGCCAGTCCATGATCGCGAAAATCGAGCGCGCCGCCGCGATGGGGTAGCCAGCGCATGATCACCTTGTTCCTGGCGATGACCTGCTGCCGGTAGATGCCGAGATTCTGGCGTGCCTTGTGCGGGCCGCGGGTCACGGTCAGGCCCCACGTGATCAGCGGCGCGACGTCGCCCGGCCAGCAGGTTTGCACCGGCAGCCGCGCGAGATCGACGTCGCCGCCTTCCCACACGATCTCCTGGCAAGGCGCTGACGCGCGCTCCTTCGGCGCCATGTGCATGACCTGCATGAATACCGGGCGGGTGTTCTGCCAAGCGTCCTTCAGTCCCTTCGGCGGCTCGGGCTCCTTCAGGAACGCGAGCAGCTTGCCGATTTCGCGCAATCCGGCGACCGATTCTTCGCCCATGCCGAGCGCGACGCGCAACGGCGTGCCGAACAGGTTTCCAAGCACGGGGATATGCGGGCGTAGGCCGCGATTTTCGGCGCCGCTTGGATTCTCGAACAACAGCGCGGGCCCCTTCGCGCTCAGCACGCGCTCGCAGATTTCCGTCATTTCGAGGAACGGATCGACCTCGGCGGCGATGCGTCTGAGTTCGCCGCGGCGCTCGAGCTGGGCAAGAAAATCGCGGAGGTCGGCGTATTTCATGGTCCGTTCGGAGCCGCACTGGCTCGCGCGGAGGCATCTTACCAGCCACCGCACGCGGCAAGCTGTCCGCCGGCAAGAGCCGCAAACGGCTGCAGGATTTGCCCGAAATCAGCGCGAAACGACCAAATCTGTCGGGAGACGGCGACAGTTGCCGTCGTATCGATGCCACAGGGGGTTCCGGAGACGGTATTATCGGCCGCTGCGGCTGGACCGCCGCCGCAACGAACCGCTATGCTTATTTCGGGCCTCGCGTAGAGCGCCCAGGATCGCCCAAGGAGATCACCGCTTGCGAATCGACGCGGCCGCGCTCAAGGCCTGCACGGGAATCGTCGCCCTTTGTTGGGCGACGGCGGGCGTCGCTGCGTCTGCGGAACCGCGTCCGCCCTGGTGCCCCATCAGGCAGTGCGAACGACCGGCGGTACGCCGCCCTCGATCCGTCTGGCGTCAGCGCAGCCGAGCCTCGCCGGAACATGCGGCGGCAACGCCTTCAACGTCAACACGTTCATTAACGTCACCACGCTCTCTTCGGCAGATGTCAAGGTCAGTGCCCCGGGCGTGGGCACGATCGAGGAATTCACAGACGAGACCGGGCAGAACATTGGACCGTACAACGACTTCTATCCGACGTTCCAGATTCCGTCCTTCGGCGGCGGCCTACCCCCGAACACGCTGATCACCATCGCCATTACCACCTATTCGGGCCCCAACCTGAGCGGCTCGATCACCTTCGCCAGCACGCTCGTATTTAATTGCACGACCGGCGCCGTCATCCGCGCGCAGCCGTCAGGCTCGTCGACATCGCTGCCCGCGCTATCTCCACTCGGGCTCGCTGCAATGGCGACGCTGCTGCTCCTGCTAGGCATCGTGATGCTGCGCGGCTCAAAACACGCTTGTCGCAGCCAGTCGCGCCGACTCAAATAGCCGCACTCGTCCCGCCGTCCATCGGCACGATCGCGCCGGTCACGTAGCTCGCACACTCGGAAGCGAGAAACAGCGCCACCCGCGCGACCTCCTCGGGCGTACCGAGCCTCCCGAGCGGTATCTTCGCCTGCAGGCGCGCGAGCAACTCGGCTTCGGGCAGCCCCGTCATGCGGGACTCGGCGCTAAGCCCTTCCTCCACCCGACCGGTCAGGGTCGCGCCCGGATTGATGGCATTGATGCGTATGCCTTGGGATCCGAAGGCGTTGGCGAGCCCGGTCGTCGCCAACATCAGCGCGGCATTGGCCGAGCCCCCCGGGAGATGCACCGGGCTCGCCACCTTGCCCCCCATGCCGATAATGTTGACGATCGCCCCGTGGCCGCGGGGGAGCATTCGCTTGAGCACGGCGTCAAGCGGATGGATGTAGCTAAAGAATTTCGCGTCCATGGCATCGTGCCATGCTTGCGCGCCGAGGTCGGCGGGTGCGTAGCGGCGCGCGGCGCCAGCGGAATTGACCAGGATTGCAATCGGTCCCAGCTCCGTTTCGATCGTTGCCGTCATGCGCTCGGCCTCTGTTGCGCGGCTCAAGTCGGCGACCACCGCGAGCGGACGGGTGAGCATCGCCCGGCCAGCGGGCGAGTGCAGCGTCGAGATTCGCGCGCTTGCGTGATACCACCGCGACCTTCGCTCCTTCGCGCGCGAATGCTTCGGCGCACGCCTGGCCGATGCCCTTGCTGCCACCGGTCACGACCACGATCTTGTCCTTCAACTGCAGGTCCATGCCGTCAGTAGCCTTCCTTCATAGGGGCCAGCGGGGCCAGCTATGGGCTCTTGCGCCGTAATCCAGAACGGTGCCCGCAAAGATCGCCAGCCCCAGCCAGTGATTACCGAGAAACGCGCGAAAGCAATTGCCACGCTCGCGTTTGCGGATCATGGCAAAGTGCCACACGGCAAGCAGCGACGCGATCAGCACGCCGGTAAAGAAGACTGGCCCGAGTCCGGCCACGCGTCCGATCAAGGTGAGCATTGTCAGATAGACCGTATAGCAGAGCATGACCGCCAGCACCTCGAAGCGGCCGAAAGCGATCGCGGCGGTGCGCAAGCCGAGCTTCCGATCGTCCTCGCGGTCAACCATCGCGTATTCGGTGTCGTACGCGATGACCCAAAAAAAGTTGGCGGCGAAGAGCCACCAGCCGATGGGTGGCACGAAACCGTCGAACGAGGCAAACGCCATCGGAATGCCGAACGAAAAGGCGATCCCGAGGAAGGCCTGGGGCAGCGCGAAAAAGCGCTTGAAGAACGGATACGCGATCGTGATCACAAGTGCAGGAATCGTCAGGACGATGGTGAATCTATTGAAGCGCAGCGTCAGCAGGAAAGCACACAGCGCGAGCGCCGCGGCGACCGCGAGCGCTTCCCACGGTTCGATTTCGCCTTGCGCGAGCGGCCGGTTGGCGGTGCGCTCGACATAAGCATCGAAACGGCGGTCGGCGAAGTCGTTGATCGCGCAACCGGCCGAGCGCATCAGCAGCGTGCCAAAGGCGAAGATATACACCACGATCCAGGATGGAGAACCCGATGTTGCAATCCACAGTGCGGTCAGGGTCGGCCAAAGCAGCAGCAGCGTACCGATCGGCTTATCGAGGCGGATCAGCCGCTCGTAGGCGTCGAGCCGCGCAGCGAACTTCTGCCAGGGCTGCGCCGCATTTCGGGGTGCCGACTCCGGGTTCACAGCGGCAGCGAAAGTTGCTTTCGTAGCTCGCGGGGCGCCACTTCCGCGAGCAACGCCTGCGGCGTCAAGTAACGCAGTCGCACCCGCAGTTCGCGCTTCATGCGCGCGTTGGACAGCCGCCGCGACTCGCTCATGAAAGACAGGAGGAGCGGCGCGATGCGCATTTCAGCTTCTTCCCACGAGACGCGCGGGGGGCGCGGCAGTTGAAATGCGTCCGCCACTGCGTCGAACCAGCTGCCCATCTGCAGTTCGGCATCGTCGGTGATGTTGTAAGCCCGATTGGGCTTGCCGCGGAACGCGGCCGCGACAGCCGCGCGCGCCAGGTCGTCGGCGTGAACGTGACTGGTAAACACGTCATCCTCGGGGCGCAGTACGGGGGTCCCCTGCCGCAGACGGTCAAGCGGCAGGCGCGTCTCGGCGTAGATGCCGGGCGCCCGCAGGATCGCAAGCCTAACGCCGAAGCGCTTTGCCCAGCGCCGCAGGCGATCCTCCGCGGCGATGCGCCGCCGTGCTCGCGGCGTCTGCCCGCGCCGCGGTCGTGCCTCGGTTACGCGCGCACCGGAACAGTCACCATAGACACCGGTCGTGCTGATGTAGACGAAGCGCTGCGGTATAATCCGCGCCTTTGTAAGCGCGGCGATAAGCCGCATGGTGCGCGGGTCGTCGCGACCGTCGCTGGGTGGCGGCGCGAAATGCAGGACCGCAAAGGGCGCCGCGCGTACGCGCTCGAGGCTGCGATAACGGTCGAGGTCGCCGACGATCGGGACGATACCGCGATGGCGCAGCCGAGCAACGTCTTCCGGCCTTCGGGTGAGGCCATAGAGCCGGACTCTGCCCCGTAGCAATTCGGCAGAGCGCAGTGCTATGTCGCCGCAGCCGATCAACAGTACCCGTATCACTCTCGTGCCCTGCGCGAGACCACCCTCGTAGCCAGTCCATCAATGCCGTTGCAGATTACCATAAAACCCAGCGACCACTGCTTCGCCTGCGACGAAGGCGAGACGGTGCTCGCCGCCGCAATGCGCGCCGACCTGATGATTCCTTATGGTTGCCGCAACGGTGCCTGTGGTTCATGCAAGGGAAAGATTGTCGACGGGGCGGTCGATTACGGTGCGTACCAGTCGGGCACACTTACCGATGCAGAGAAGGTGCAAGGACTGGCGTTGTTCTGCGTGGCCAGACCGAAGACATCGCTCGTTATCGAAGTACGCGAGGTACGACGCGCCGGGGACATCCAGATCCGCAAGCTGCCGTGTCGGATTGAAAAAATCGAGAAGGTTGCGCCCGACGTTGCTATCGTATCGCTGAAGTTGCCGGCAAACGAACGGTTGCAGTACCTTGCCGGGCAGTATATCGATCTGCTGCTCAAAGACGGTCGACGGCGCAGTTTTTCGATCGCCACCCCGCCGGAAGCCGACGCGCTGCTCGAGTTGCATGTCCGCCACGTGCCGGGAGGGTACTTCAGCGACGCGCTCTTCAACGAGTACAAGGGGCGTGAAATCCTGCGCTTCGAAGGGCCGCTGGGAGCGTTCTATCTGCGCGAGGAATCCGACAAGCCGATGATTTTCGTTGCCGGCGGTACCGGTTTCGCACCAATCAAGGCGGTCATCGAGCATGCGCTGAGCCACGCCGTGTCGCGGCCGATGGTGCTCTATTGGGGCGTGCGCAGCCTGCGCGATCTCTATCTGCCCAATCTCCCCGAGAGCTGGCAGGCGCAGCACCGCGACTTCCAATTCATTCCGGTGCTGTCCGATCCCTTGCCCGAGGACCGATGGCCAGGTCGTACGGGTTTGGTGCACAAGGCGGTGATGGCAGATTATTCCGGACCTCTCGGGCTATCAGGTCTACGCCTGCGGCGGTCCGGCGATGATCAGTGCCGCGAAGCAGGACTTTACGGCCGAGCGCGGCCTGCCCGTTGCCGAGTTCTTCGCCGATTCGTTCACCTACGCCGTCGAGCCTCAGCCGCCAGTTTCATGAGCCGCACGGAGCGCCCAATCGCGGACGCCGACGGCCGCCTTCTGCTTCCGCGTCGCGATGCATTCGAATCCTGGGGTCGATTGCCTGGGCCGGCGCAGGACGGACTTGTGCTGTGGAACCGGACCGACCCGCTGCCGACGGCGAGCGGCGGCAGCGTGTTACCCCATGGTCGTGGTCGCAGCTATGGCGACTGCTGTCTGAACTCCGAAGGGTTGGTCCTCGCAACCTGCCGACTGGACAGGTTCATTGAATTTGATGCCGCCGAAGGGACTATCACCTGCGAATCTGGCGTCACTCTCGGCGACATCATTGCCGCGTGTTTGCCGCAGGGATGGTTCTTGCCGGTCGTGCCAGGAACGCAATTTGTCTCCGTGGGGGGGGCAATCGCCAATGATGTCCACGGCAAGAATCACCACCGCGTCGGAACGTTCGGAAACCATGTCATCAAATTCGAACTGCTGCGTTCGAATGGCGAGCGGTTGACCTGTTCGGAACAGGACAACCAACGGATGGTTCCGCGCAACGATAGCCGGATTGGGCCTAACCGGTTTAATCACCTGGGCGCAACTCAGGCTGAGCAAAATCAATAGCGCCTTGCTCGAGGTCGAAGATATTCCGTTCAGCAGTCTCGATTCGTTCTGGAGCCTGTCTGAGGAATCGGATCGAGAGTTCGAATATACCGTGGCCTGGTTAGACTGCTATTCGTACGACCGCGGCCGGCTGCGGGGCATATTCAGCCGTGCCCGGCATGTCGACAAGATCGACGGCACGTTGGCGCATAAGTGGCCCCGTCCGCGCCTCGCGGTGCCATGCGCGATGCCCGGATGGGTGCTCAATCCGGCAGCCGTGAGACTATTCAACAGGGTCTATCATGCTGCAAAGCATGGCCGCGGCATGCGCCAGGTGAGAATGGAATCGTTTCTGTTTCCCCTCGACGCGATCCGCAACTGGAATCGCCTCTACGGACGGATGGGTTTCATGCAGCTTCAATGCGCTTTTACCGCGGAGGCGAGTCTGCAAGGCGCCGCTGAGCTCCTGCAGGCAATCTCGGCCAGCGGGCAAGGCTCCTTCCTATCCGTGCTAAAGCGATTTGGGGGCCTGCGTTCGCCCGGTCTACTCTCATTCCCGCAACCCGGTATTACCTTCGCGTTGGACTTTCCGAGTCGCGGGCCAAGCACGCGCGCGCTGCTGGAGAGATGCCAGGACATCGTGCTGAGGTATGGGGGACGCATCTACCCCGCCAAGGACAGTTGCATGACCCCGGCGAGCTTCAATGCGGGATATCCGGCTTGGCGCGAACTGATGCCGTACATTGACCCCGGGTTTTCCTCGAGCTTCTGGCGGCGTACCGCCGGTGCGCTCGCGGCCTAGCTTCGACATGGCGCGTAACGTCCTGGTCTTTGGCGGAACATCGGCGATCGCGCACGCGATTGGTCGCCACTACGCCAGGGAGGGAGCCAGCCTGGTTTCTGGTCGGGCGCGATCGGCCAAAACTCGACGCGAATGCCTCGGACCTGTCCGTTCGCGGTGCCACGAAGGTACTTACCCTCGCCGCAGATCTCAACGACTTCGCCGGTCATCGAGAATTGATCGACCGCGCCGTAGGCGAACTTGGGCGACTCGATATCGTGCTGATCGCCCATGGCGCGCTACCGGATCAGGAAGGTTGTGAGAACGACGTCGCCGAATTGCGACGGGCGATCGACACGAACCTGGGGAGTGTCATGAGTCTGTGCATGGCGACGGCGTCGCGACTGGTGGAACAACGGCAGGGCAGCCTTGTGGTTTTAGGCTCGGTTGCCGGCGATCGCGGCAGGCGCGGGAACTACGTGTATGGCGCGGCAAAGGCAGGTGTCGCAGTATTCTGCGAGGGCCTCCGCGCGCGGCTCCAGCCCTCCGGTGTGCATGTGCTCACGGTCAAGCCCGGATTCGTGGACACGCCGATGACCGCAGCGATTCGCCAAGGGAATGCTCTGGGTTACACCCGAGCGGATTGCGACCGCGGTATGCCGGGCAATTGACGAGCGCAGGAGCGTGATCTACGCGCCGTGGTTCTGGCGTCCGATCATGTTCGTCATCGGCGCCCTGCCCAGCGCGATTCTCGGCCGACTCAATATCTAGGTTCAGGACCTATTAAACTGCTAGCGGTGACCTGGCGGGCTCAACAGATGTGAAGCCCGCTTGGAACAGTTAGACGATCAAATGGATACGACCAAGAAGCGCCATCGTCATGCGACACGTATAGGCGTCCCGACCGGTCGATCACAGCGACCATTGAACCTCGAGTCGCGATGCAGTTCGGTATCGGCGATGCCGTCGATCCACTTTGGCATACCTCCGCCCAAAGGCTGCAGCGGACCGTTGCCGTCGATCGGGCGTCGATATACTGCGCCTTGCGTCGCAAAATGGTCGGTGGATGCTGCCACGAAAATGTCGTTTCTCCCAAAAGCAACGGCAGAGCAATGATGGGCGTGAAGTCCTTGCTGTTCGATAGTCCATGTCGCTCCAGCATCGCGACTAATGCAAAGACCCGCCGCCGCCGCCGCTATCACGATGTCGGGCCGGGCTGGATGTGCACAGACCTGATGAACATCGCTATCGATATCAATAGTGGGCTGCCAAGTTAGGCCGGAATCGGTCGATCGCGGAACTCCGCCAACATGGACGTTGGCCAGAAGCACGGCACCATCGCTTGTCGCCGCCATTGAACGAATTCCAAGCGGCGGCCCCATCAGCTTGCCGTCGATGATCGCCGCTCCTGCGTACCACCTGTCGCGGCCCGCTACGGCGTCAAAACCCGTCAGGTATTGTTGCGCACCGTCGGGATCAACGCGCAGGATATGTGCGTCGTCGGTTCCAACAAAGACGACGTTTCCCAATTGGTACGCAGCATGAAAGCTCGAATTCGCTTTTTGCTATCTCAGTCCATTCGCCATCAGAGGATCGTCGACGGAGCGAATGCCGGCCAACAATTGCGAGCACTCGTCCCTGTCCATCGGCCGCCAGACCGCGAACCGATTGACCGGCGAGTTCTTGATGGACCATCTTCCCCGTGACGCTGAATAGCCCGTTGTCCCACGTTGCTACCAGAATGGAGGGCGTTGCCATCGGCCGATACTCCGACGATCAGCTCGCGAGGAACATGATTGCGCCCCCCACCAGCAGCACAACGTAACTCGACCAGTCTCGCGTTGCAAACAGAATTGGCTCGTCGTGCATTTCGCCACGATGTGCATTCAGCCACATGCGACTGATCCAAAAGAGCAACAGCGGACAGAAGCCCCACAACCACTCTGGGTGTGCGTAAAGCACGGTAACTTCGCGACTGTTCGTGTACAGCGCCATGACAAGGACGGATAATAGCCGCTGCTAATACCGGAAACCCCAACGACCTCCAGGTCGGACGCAAGGTAACCGCGGATTGTCGCCGGGCTACCTTCTCGACGGCTGGCATCAATCTCGTCATACCGCTTGACCAGCGCCAGACTCAAGAAAAAAAACATCGAGAACGCCAGCAGCCAGGCGGACATCGGAACCGAAATCGCGGCGGCCCCCGCAACCAGTCGCACCGTGTACAGGGCGGCGAGGACGAGCACGTCGACAATAGCGAAGCGCTTGAACGATACCGAATAGGCAAGCGCAACGGCCGCATAAGCGCCAAGCCAGCCAAGAAAACTGCCTGGAACCGTGAGCGCCATCAACAGAGCGCCAGCGAGCAGCGCGGGTATGCAGCAAAGGCCCGCCCAGACTGGCAGTTGTCCGCTTGCGAGCGGCCGCCGCGACTTGGAGCGGTGGGCTCGGTCAGCATCCAGGTCGAGCAGATCGTTCGCAATATAAATGGCCGCTGCCGCCAGACACATTGCTAGAAAGGCCTGCGTTGCGTGCATCCACGCCTGCAAGTCGGCGACCTTGTGGGCGGTCACCAGGGGCACGAACAGGAGCAGGTTCTTGAGCCACTGGTGTGGTCGCATCGCCCGTATCCAGGCCAGGAGCGGTATTTTTTGGACCGTCATTGGGCGTGATTCATGAGCAAGACTTGCGCCGCCCTATGCTTGCCCGCACGGTTGGTCGACCCGAGGTGGAAAGATCGGCTGCGCCGGATGCTCTTGATACCAGATATCGACCCGCAACCGGTAAGGTTTCCCCTGCAGGCCATCGACCGTGATCTCGTGCTTGCTGATCAACGTCCACGTGCCTTCACGACCGAACAATGCTGTCTCCGACATCGGCGCGTCCGCATTGTGAACGACCTGGGCGTAGTCGGCGAAATTGGCCAGGTTCCCCGTGCACCGATGTCGGTAGCTCACAAGCGTCTCGAGCACGTACGCCCTTGGCAAAAGGTATGGCAGCGTGCCGCCCGTCAGCACGGCGATCCTCATGGGGCGGGTTTTCGCAGCGGCAACTCCGTCCCAATGCGCCTGGATTTCCTTTGCCGATTCACGCACGGCCGCCAAAAACGACCGGGTGTATCTCGCGCCGATGGTGGAGAATTCGTAAGTTTCATTGCCGACCTGCTGGTGACGCAACACCAGTGTGAGGTTTGGATTCTCGCTAAGATAGTAAAGGCAGGCTGCCATCAATACCTGGTAGGCCAAGCATAGGCTTACCCAGATCATTCCGCGATTCTGTTTGACCGCTAACTGCTCGCGGCCGGCGCCGGTATTCGAAACAAGCAAGATAAGCGACGGCAAGTAGGGCACAAATAGCCGGTACGCGTACATCATGTGTCTGTCGCCGGCCAACACCGCGTACGCGGTTTCCGCTGCGGCACCCAGCAACAGCATACTGAAGGCGGCTCGCCGAGCGCCTTCGACGTGTTTGTCGCTTTCCGAAACGCAACGCCAGCACCGGCAGGACGAGCGCCAGTACGCCGAAGCTAAGCGCATACCAGGCACCACGCATGATCTCGCCGATCGTCTCATCGCCAGAGAACTTGACATAGAAGGATGTCGGCAACACGTCGCCATAGTACGCATACGTGAAGGCAATCCATCCCGCGACGACACAGGCGCAGACAATCGTCGATCCGACGATGCGTGCGTCGCTTCGATACCGCACCAGGAAAAGCGCCGCCACGGGTGCGACGTAGAGCACACTGTCGTATCGAGTGAGAACCGCGATCGTCGCGAGCCCGATAACCTGCACCGCGCGCCTCGAGCCGTTATCCGCATTTGCCGACAGCGCAACCCAGGTCAGCCATGAGCATGCACACAGCAGCAGCGGCGTTTCGAGGCCGCCGACAGACCAAAAGCAGACGAATGGCGAGGCCAATGTCAGGGCGAGGAACAGCAGCGCGTCGGTCTTGGCGGGGTATGCCTTGCGGGCGATAACGACAAGGGTCCAGGCAGTGAGCACTGTCGCGACGACTCGATATAGGTCTATTGGCTCACGACTGAGGGGGTAGACGACAGCGATTACAAGCGTCAGGAACGGCGACGTGATAGCGTTGATCTGCTCCCCTGGATTGAAGACCAGGCCGTGGCCCTCGTAGAGCTGCCGCACGTAACGCGCGACGATATAGGCGTCATCCGCCGGCAAGGCAAAAAAAACGGCGCACATCAACACCGTTACCGCGGCGAGCAGCACGCTGGCCGCATCTTCAAGGCGCAGCATGGCAGTGAAGCCGCCTTCGGTTGGCTGGAGGTCCACGTAAGCTCGATACCGGTTGCGAGCGCCTTCAACCGGGAATGCGGTAGACCACGTAGGCCGTGTCGGCGACGCCATTCTTGCCCAAGAACTTCCGGTAGACCTCGTCGCGCGGGCCGAGTGTTACAACGTCCGAGTAGACGTCATAAAGGTACGAATAGACAAAGAACTCATGCTTGGCGTAGTCGACGCCGCGCTCTGCAGCGGGGTCGAGAACCTGTCGATACATCGGCTCGATCGGCCGCCCGGTATAGCTCTGCTCCCGATCCCACAGCGCGGTCGCCAGGTGCGTAACGCCTCGCTCGCGCAAGTAGTCGCGCAGCCTGCGTGTGCGAAGATACTCCTGGTATGCAAAATTGTTCACAACGCCGTCCAGGTTTATCACCTTGCGCTGCGTCCAGAATGCCAGTGCGCCAACGTCGGTACCGGCGACGATTGCGTCGCGCGGCAGGATACGACTAACCTCGAGAAAAATCTGTCGAATGGGGTCTTCCCTGCGATCGGCATCGGCCTGGAATCTGGAAAGGCGAGCGCTCCCTTCACCCAGCATGAGAGCACAGATCACGGCGACCGGCAGGGCGCGGAGCGCCCAGAGAATCGCCGGCCTAAGGCTGCCAAGGCCATCCGCCCGTGCCTTCGTTGCGGTTCCGGCGGCAGCCACGCCGCGTCTTTCGAGCCAGGATGCCGCTCGGCGGGTGGCGCTGGCAAACGCGTTGGCAACGAATATTGACGCTACCGACATCGGCAATGCCAGATAGCGCGGATCAATGCTCTTGTCCCACTTCTGGAACATGAGGAGGTTGGCCAGCAATAGCGTGGCGATCGTGGCGAGCAAGAGAAGCTTGTTGCGTATTTGCACGGCCGGCTGCGCGAGTGCGGTAAGCACGAGGCCCAGCACGACGAGGGCGGTACATTCGACGATGTTGATGCCGCGGAGCAACGACACCCAGCCGAACATCCGAGCGAGATTTATCGGCTCGGTGAAAAACGCACCTTGCCAACGCAGGCGGGGAAATGACGACTTGAGCGCACCGCTGATCGGGACAGCATGGCCGGTCGCAGCGAGGTTCAAGGCCACATAGCTGCAGAACGTCACCAAGAAGATTGCGATCCCGAACCAGCAGCGCTTGCCTTCCTGCCGCGCCTTTGCCAGCAACCACAGCAAGAGCGGCGCCGCCACAAAGACCGCGGTGTCGAGTCGCGTCAGGAACAGCAGCGCGAGTGAAATCCCGAGAAGCAGAAAGAGATCCGAAAGCAACGCATAGATCACGATCAACAAGAGCAATACAGCCAGCGTCGTCTCCATCCCTTGATCGAAGACAAAATAGAAAGGGCACAGGAGCACAAGCAGGAGCCCCAGATACCCGATGCCCCAGGGCGAATTCCTGCGGCTGGAGTCAACGTAGAACCCGATGCTGGCCGCGACAGTCGCACCCAGCAGAACCTTTTCCAGAGCATTCACGGCGAAAATCTGCAAATCCAGCGGCGAATCCGGACCCATCAGCTTGAACAGTGTCACAATCGTCGCCATCCACAATGGCTGAAAGCCATTCGTGGAATTGCTGCCATCAAACGTGAGGGTCCCCAGACGCAGAAAATTCTTTGCTGTTACCAGGTAGTAGAAGGTGTCGTCTTGAAACAAACTGACCCCGTACCAACTCGCGCGCAAGCTTGAATAAGCGACAAGTGCGAATGTGGTTGCGGCAAGGATGCCCACGATACCTGCGGCACCGCGCCAATGCACATTGTGGCTGGGCAACGTGTTCACCGGGCTTGATCTTGGGGCACGGCGCCACGACCCGCAGCGAGTTCGCCGAGGCCAGCCGGCGTGTTGACATCTGCTATCTGCTCCCGCAATCGTCGCTCGAACTCGTCGAGATTGCGGTCGTCGACACGATCACGGTGCTTGCACGCAGATTCAACGAGCCATTCGTTGACGTCGGGAGCAAAGTGATAGAGGTCGGTGTATCGATCCAGGTCATTGGTAATCGCCCGCTCCGCCTGTAGATCGATGATATGAACGTTGGCAAGACCGCGCGTGGCTTCGAATGCGTAGCGCTTGAAGTCCAAGGTTACCTGCAGCTGACTGCGCTGGGCAAAGTCTACCCATACCAGGATCGAGTACGGCGGCCAGACGACATCGAACTCTGTCTCCGGATGGTCACGGAAAAGCGGCAGGAGGTTGTGGTCGAAGCTGGCGCGCATGCCTTCGATTGTGCGCTGCGGTTGACCGTACCGCGCGTTGAGATGCGTCAGGTCCAGTCCTCGCAGCACTTCGTCGCGTCCGAAACGCTTGACGTTCCCCCAGAACCATGCCGCGTTGGGATCGGAAGTAAAGCGCTCACTCGTATCGCCGGTGACGATGCGCCAGGATTTCACGAGCACGTCCCACGACAGCAGGTACGGCAGATCATTGAGGGGATTGCGGTCGTACAGGTATCTCGGAAGCGGCCCGGCAACGTCCTGGCGCGCGTTGATGCCGCCGGCAAATTCGTTGAAGTCCAGAACCGCGATGACCCGGCGTACTTGCCGATGGGCGAGCGCGGTCTCGAGGATCAGGCGCTGCTCCGAGGCGCTCATCGCCGGCATCGAAAGATTCACTGCCGCGCCACCGCAGACTCGAGCGACAAAATCGTTGCGGGTGTTCTCCATGATCGACGAGCCGCTCACCACGGTGTCGTACGCCTGGTTCTTGGCGAGCCCGGGGTCGATATAGCGGTGGTAAAGGAAATAAAAGCGGGGTGGATAACGTGTCGCCAGGTGATATTGCTGGAAGGGATCGACCCAAACGACGAAGGTCGCCACGCAAGCCAGGCAGACGACCACGACGGCAAGCGCTGCCGCGAGCCAGCCAAAGCTCGCGTGTTCGATCGAGGGACCGGGAGACGGCGGCAATTCCATTAGAAGTTGAAGTACAGGAATGGGGCGACTTTGCCGAGTTGCAGCACCGACCACGCGAGCCCCGCCGCGGTCGCCGCGCCGCGCAGCCAGGTCGGACGAAAGCCGAGCGCCATATCGTTCGAGTTTCGACGCAATGCGACCACGACAAGGCCGGCGGCGAGGGCCAGCAGCGCGGGTGCCCACGTCTGCGCGTCCTGCGGGAGCGCATAGAGCTGTAGGTCGTGCCATGTCGCTTCGCCCGCGTTCTGTCCGGTCATCGCGCGCAGCATCGCGATGGACGCCGGAAGCGAAGCCGCGCGAAAAAACACCCAACTCACCATCACGAACAGGAACGTGACTGCCCATGCGATCATGCGCGGTAGATGCAGGCCCCCGCGTTCCCACAGCCGCAGGCAGATGAGGGCGCAGCCGTGCAAGGCACCCCAGGCGACGAACGTCCATGCCGCACCGTGCCAGAAGCCACCCAGCAGGAAGGTCACCAGCACGTTGACCGCGGTGCGGCCCTCGCCATGGCGATTGCCCCCCAGCGGGATGTAGAGGTACTCGCGCAGGAAGCGCGACAGAGTTATGTGCCAGCGCTGCCAGAACTCGCGAATGTCTGTCGCATGATACGGTGAGTTGAAATTGATGGGCATCTGGATGTTGAACATGCGCGCGGCGCCTAGCGCCATGTCGGTGTAACCGCTGAAATCGAAGTAGATCTGCAGCGTATAGGCGAGCACGGCCACCCAGGCCGCCAGAGCGGAGATGGCATCCGGATGGTCGAAGCCGGCAGAGACGACGGGCGCGAGCGGGTCCGCGATGCAAACCTTCTTGACCAGCCCGATCGCGAGCAGGAACAGCCCGGCTGCGAGATGAAAGCCTTGTGGCCGCTTGTTCGTCGCGGACGCAAATTGCGGCATCATTTCGCTGTGATGCAGGATCGGGCCGGCGAGAAGATGCGGGAAAAAACTGACGAACAGAGCATAGTTGCAGAGGCTGGGCTCGCGCGCCTTGCCACGTTCCACGTCGACCAGATAGGCAATCTGCGTGAACGTGAAGAAGCTAATCCCCAGTGGTAAGACAATATGCGGCAGCGCCAGCGGCAAGCCGGTCAGGTCGGCGGCGTTGCGTACGGCGAAGTCGGCGTACTTGAACACGCCGAGCAGGAGGAGGTTGGCAGCCACACCGAGCGCGAGCAGCGCCTTGGCATGCCGCGGCCGACGGTGCAGCGCGCGGCCGACCGCGAAGTTGAAGCCGATGCTCGCCAGGATCAACGGCAAATACTTCGGGTTCCACCAACTGTAGAAGAACAGGGACGCGGCAACGAGCCAGGCTGTCGCCCACGCCGCCCTGCGGCCGAGCAAGAAATAGATCGCCAGCGACAGCGGCAGGAAATAGATCAGGTACTCGTAGCTGTTGAAGAGCATGGTTGGCGAACCCCGGGGCCGTGCGAATTGAACACGGGAACGGCCCCCGGAGCAAGCGTTCGGGGCGTGCCGCCGTTTGTCCCCGTGTCGGCGCAGGAGAACCGGCAGTCGTCACGCGACAGGCTTGTCGCGACGCCCGTCGCGGCGCGTGTATCATCTGTCGCGTTCCGAACCGACGCGATTGCCAATCCTCGGCTGCCAACGACCCCCATGCTGCATGGACAGAAGATCGTCGTCGTGATGCCGGCGTATCGCGCCGAGAAGACGCTCGAGGACTGCTTCCGGGCCATTCCCCGCGACGTGGTCGACATCGTATTGCTGGTCGATGACGCAAGCGACGACGCGACCCTTGAGGTCGCGCGGCGCCTCGGGATCATCGCGCACCGGCACCCGGAGAATCGCGGCTACGGCGCCAACCAGAAAACCTGCTATGCCGAAGCCTTGGCTGCAGGCGCCGACATCATCGTGATGCTGCACCCTGACTATCAGTATGATCCACGGCTCATCACCCCCATGGCGGCAATGGTCGCGTCGGGCGTCTACGACGTCGTTATCGGTTCGCGCATCCTCGGCAACACGGCGCTTGCCGGTGGTATGCCGCGTTACAAGTACATCGCGAATCGCGTTCTTACCGCGCTCCAGAACTTGCTCGTCGGCACCAAGCTTTCCGAGTTCCATACCGGCTACCGCGCCTTCGCTCGCCGCGTCATCGAGACACTGCCCCTGGCTGCCAATTCACCGGATTTCATCTTCGACAACCAGATGCTGATCCAGGCGCACGCGTTCCGGATGCGCATTGGCGAGATCTCCTGCCCCACGCGGTATTTCGAGGAGGGCAGCGAAATCAGCTTCGCCCGGTCGGTTGTCTATGGCTTCGGGGTGCTGTGGACAAGCGTCCAGTACCTGCTTTGGCGCTGGGGGCTCGCCCGGCCGCGCATTTTCTCGGACCGGCCGGAGCTCAGGCTTGAACCGGCGGCGAAAGCGCGGGCCGGCGGCGACATGACCTGGAATGGCAAGGCGGAAACGCCGCAGCCTGCGCGGCGTGTGGTCGTTCGTGCTTGCGCTGGCGGTCATCGTCGGCGCGTGGCTGCGCTGGTACCAGCTGCGCACCCAGGTTCTGCTCGATGACGAGTGGCACGCGGTGCACCAGGTGCTTCATTCCGATGCTTTCGGCATCGCGACGACCTTCGGTTTCGCCGATCACAGCATTCCGCTGACGCTCTATTACCGGTTCCTCGCGCTCCATGGCGGCCTGACGGAATGGGTGATGCGCCTGCCGCTGCTGCTCGCTGGCATCGCGCTCCTCTTCGTCGCTCCACTCTTGCTGCGACGGCAGTCCTCGTCTGCGGTGCGCGCAGACTGGGTCGCCCTGCTCGCGATCTCGCCGCTGCTGGTCTATCACACCAGGACGGCCCGCCCCTACGCCCTCACCAGCCTGCTGACGTGCGTGGCCATTGTCGCCTTCTATCGCTGGTGGCGACGCGACGGGTCGACGCGGCACTGGGCTTTGGCATACCTCGCCGCGACGGTTCTAGCCGGTTGGCTGCATCCCATCACGCTGCCGTTCACGCTGCTGCCGTTCGCGTACTCCGGCATATGCGAGTTGCTCGCCATGCAACGAGCAACTCGAGACGCGAGAGACTGGTCTGGTCTTCGCCGCCTGGTTCTCCTCGGCATCGGCACCGCGATTCCACTGGCTGCCGCCCTGCTGCCTCCGCTTGTCAACGATTGGAGCCGGTTCTGGGCGAAGGCGGCCACGCACTCGATAACGGTGGAGAGCACCTATCGCACCCTGCTCATGCTTTTCGGAATCAGCCAGCCTGCGTTGCTCTTTGGCCTCGCGCTGCTCGTCGGCCTGGGCGGCTATCGCCTGTGGCAGCGCGATCGTCGCTGGGTCAAGTATCTCGCCACCGTCATGCTCGGCGCCGCGATCGCGATTGCGGCGGCGCGGCCGCAATGGATCCACCATCCGGCCGTATTTGCCCGTTACCTGCTGCCGGCACTGCCGTTCCTGCTGCTCGGGCTCGCCGAAGGCTTCCTAGCCTGTGTCGGGCTCCTGCGGTGGCCTGCGCTCCAGCCCTTCGTCGGGGTCGCGCTGGCAGCGTTGCTGTGGTGGGCCGGCCCGATGCCGGACTATCTCTACAATCCGAACCAGTTCATGGGTCATCTGCGCTTTCAGTACGACTACGACCCAGCGCACAATCCCTATGTACAGGAGGTGCCGCGCGAGCCGATCCCGGCGTTCTATCGCCAGCTTGCGCAGATGCCCCCGCGCACGCTGACGCTAATCGAGGCGCCGTGGCGCCTCGAGTCGAATTTCAATCCGCAGCCGTGGTACCAGGAAGTCCATCGGCAGTACGTCAAGATCGGGCTCGTAACCCCGGTCTGCGGGGTACGCGAATTCGGCGAGTATCCAGCGACGGTGACGGCACTGCGGTTCAACGAATTTGTCCATTTGAGCGTGATTCTCGCCGGCGACACGCTATGGCGCCGACTACCTGGTCATGCACCTGAAGCCGTGGAAGACGCCGCCCGACGCCCAGGTCGAATGGCCCGACGTTGCCGCCTGCCTGCCGGCGATCGAAGCCGCGCTCGGGAGGCCCGGTCTTTCGGGACGATCAGATCGCCGCGTTCGATCTCAAAGCTGGCCGACCGCGCTAGCGCCGCCTACCTAGCGACGCCGCAGTTCTTCGGTGGCAAGCTTGAGGGCCGCAACAAAATGCGCATTGGCCTCGTCGTTCCTGCCGAGTCGGCCGAGCATTTCGCCCAACGCCAGCTGCGTGCGCCACTGGTTCTTCGAGCGCGAGGCTCGCTTCAAGGTATGACTGCGCCTTGCCCCAGAGCTGCTGGCGCTGGCAGAGCGTGCCCAGCACGCGCAGGAGCGCCGCGTCTTGAGCGTGCGCCGCGAGCCAGCGTTCGGCCTGCTCGAGCTGATGCGTAGGGTCGCCCAATCGGCATTCACCATAAAGGTCTACCAGCTCCGTGTTCCATTCGCGCTCGAGGCTGCGCGTGAGTATCTCCACCGCCTCGCGATCGCCGCCCAGTTGCAGGAAGCTCAGCGCCGCCGCACGCGCAATCTGCGACTGCGTGCGGGTTGCTTCCGGCAGCCGATTCCAGGCATCGCGCAAGCCGGAGGCATCGTGGACCAGTGCACGCAACTGCTCGCGCTGCGCTGCGATCCTGAGCTGCTCGCCCTGCGTCGCATCGAACACGCCGCGCTTGACCAGTTGCTCGACCAGTGGCGGGATGTCCGCGAAGCGGCGCGCCGCCTGCGTCGCGCGCAGTTCGAGCCGCAGTGCCGCCGTATGCAGTCCCGCCTCTCGTTTCAGTGCGTCGAGAACCCGCAGCGCTTCCTGCGGTTGCCCCCGCTCCAGGGCGATCTCGGCCGAGAGCGTCAGCCGAGGCACCGCGAGGCTCGTGACCTGGGCTTCGGGCCGGGACAAGAAACCTTCCGCGACGTCAAACTGGCGCACGTCGAGCGCCGCGCGCGCGGCGACGAGCGCCGCCAAACCCGACGAGTGCGGCAGCGCCAGCGCCTCCTTGGCTTCCTGCTGCGCCTTGCCGTAGCGTCCCTCGAGCAACGCCACGATTGCGGCGTCGAGCTTCGCCCGCGCACGCTGCTGTTTCTGCTGCCGACGCCATAGTCGAACCTGTGCCGGCAACTGCACGGTGCGCGTGACCAGGCGTATGCCGAGATAAAGTGAAAGGAAACCCAGTACGATCAGGATGAGCAGAAGATTGAGCGACAGCTCGATGCGGTAGGGTGGCGCGACCAAAAGCGCGTAACCGCTGTTGAACTTCGCCGCGAGCGCCGCGACCACCGCAGCGATGGCCAGCAGCAGGAACCAGAACAGAACGCGCATCGCCGGGGCGCAGCCTTCAGCGGGTGCGCTTCTCGCGCGCGAGCTGCAGCACGCGCACCGCATCGAGGCTGCCGGCGAGTCCTGGCAGCTCGGTGGTCATGTCGGTGGCGCGCACTTCCTTGAGCAGGGTTTGCAGCGACTGCACCGGCTTCGCCCGGGTATCAAAGTATTTCTTCAGCCACAGATCCGCGGCCGTGAGGTCGGCGTGAAAATTGGCCTGATCGCGGAACAGGAGATCGAAGCGCGCGGCGAGCAGTCGAAGTTTCAGGTTTTGGCGCAGGAAGAATTGCTGCGGTGGCGTGAGCAGCGGTGCCTCCGGCCGATCGAGGTTCTCGACGCGCACGAGTTGCCGCAGGTCCTGCCATGCCTCGCCGAGAAAGCGGCGCCATCCGGGCTCGTCCTTGGCCGGGGGTTCCTGCGCCGGCGCCGGCAGCCGTTCCTCCAGCGCCAGGGGCAGCGTGTCCACGGCAGCGATGGCCTGGTCGAGCCGCAGCGACAGTCCCGGCACATCCACGTAGGGCACGGCCTTCAATCGGTCCATATCGCGCGCCAGTGCGCGGCGTAACGGTACGAACTGCGGGCGGTCCAGGCGTTGCAACTTGGCGTCGGCGAGCTGCAACGCGGCGAGCGCAGCCGACACGTTGCCCGCGAGCTGCAACTGCTGGCTGGCGAGCAGCAGCACCTGCTCGACCTCGGTCAACGCCCACTCGTCGCGCGACGGTGCAAGTTCGCGGTACAAGCGCTTCCAGCGCGGCCTGCTGGGTCTGCGATTCGGCCAGGCGACTCTCCAGCAATGCAATCTTTGCTTGCGCGTCGCGCAGATCGTCCTGGGCAGATTGGACCGCCGCGCGGACTAGCTTCTCGCTTGCGTCCTGCTCCGCCAGCCGTTGCGCGACTTCGGTGCGCAGTTGCCGATCGCGGTTGTAGCGCATTGATCCCGATTGCGGCGATCGCCAAGGCCAGGGCAGCGAAGAGTGCACTGTGCAACCAGCGGCGCCACCACGCTGAATCGCGCATTTTGCCCGCCCCCGGCGACGGGTCCGGCTGCGCCGCCGCGGGCGCGGCCGTTCGGGATTCGTCCTGGGGAGCGGACATGATCGATGGTGCAGGCGGGATACGCGGGGCAGTCGGCGATTGTAGCAGGGTTATGCGCCCGGCCCCGCGCGAGATCTGGTCGCGCGGGTCGGGCTCGACTAGAATGCGGATCTCATCGGTCGGGCGATTCCCGCTGCGACGACAGGCTTGCCGGATCGTGATCATTTTCTCGCTCATTGTTCTAGTCGCGATAGCGGCGATCGCCGGCTACTGGTTCGGTGCGCAGCAGCGCGCCAGGGCTGCGGAGGTCGAGCCGCCGCCGGCCGCCCCTTCCCCTGCGCGCCTGTCGCCGATTCGCCCGCGGCTGCGGCTGGCGCCCAGCATGACAGTGACGGCATCGGAAGCGAAAAGGCGCGCATCATTCGCAGTCGCGACGGCGAAGCCCATGCGCTGCGCCGTCGCCTCACCGCTTGCGATGCGACTACCGGCCAGCTCGCGGAATTTGCCGGTGAGCGCACCCAGCAGTTCCGGGACCTGGCCGATGCACGCGCGGCCACGGCGCGTTACCGTCAGCTGGTCATCGATATCGAGAGCAACGCACCGCCGCCGATCCTCGCCGGCGTCGGCGAACCCGACGACCTGAAGCTCATCGTCGGTGTCGGCCCAGTGCTGGAGCGCATGCTACACAGCCTCGGCGTCGCGACGTTTCGGCAAATCGCGCACTGGACGGATCGTGACATCGCCGAATTCGATGCCAAGCTGCCGGAGTTTCCCGGCCGCATTGTGCGCGACCAGTGGGTTACGCAGGCGCGCGCACTGCATCAGTCCAAGTACGGCGAGCAGGCGTGAAAGAGCCGGCCCGGACGCACACCGCGCGACAGGCGGTGCCGGCGTCGAGTCTGCTGCTGGTCGCCATTCTGACGCTGGTTTGGGGCTGCAACTGGCCGGTGCTCAAGCTTGGCGTCACCGGACTGGCGCCGCTGACGTTTCGGGCCACGACGCTGCCGTTCGCCGCGCTCGGCTTGCTCCTCATTGCGAAATTTTCCGGCGAATCGATACGCGTGGCGCCTGCGCTGTGGCCACGAGTCGTGGTCCTTGCGTTGTTCAATATCGCCGGCTGGAACTGGCTGATCGTGTTCGGCATCCAGCAGTTGCCTGCCGGCCGGTCCGCGATTCTGGCCTACACCCTGCCGATCTGGAGCGCGCTGTTCTCGTTCTGGCTCCTCCACGAGCCGCTTTCCCGGCGCAAGCTCGTGGGCCTTCTGGTCGGCATGGGCGGCATGGTGGTCCTGCTGGGCGAGGATATTGTCAGCGTACGGCGCACGCCCATCGGCGCGCTCCTCATCATCGGTGCCGCAGTGTCGTGGGCCATCGGAACCGTGCTGCTGCGCCGTTGGGCGCCACCCGTGCCCCAGAACACGCTGACCGGATGGATGATGTTGCTTGGCTGGCTGCCACTCGCAATTGCGGCGCCGTTCTTCGACCCGCATCCGCTCGCGGCGCTCGCGGCGATGTCCGGCGTGACGTGGTTCGCGGTGCTCTACAACATCCTCTTCGCGGGCACGATCGCATACTGGGCGTGGTTTCGCATGGCGCGTACTTTGCCCGTGGTGGTCAGCTCGCTCGCGTCGCTGCCGGTGCCGGTGGTTGGCGTCGTCTCGGGGATGCTCGTTCTTGGCGAGCGACCGGGGGCGAGCGAATTCATCGCGCTGGCCCTGGTACTCGTTTCACTTGCGACGGTGTTGCTCCCGGAGCGGAGAGGACCTACGCAAGCTCCGGGATAAGCGTCAATACACCCTTGCCGGCAAAGTACGCGTCGAGGTTGGCCTTGCACAGGTCGCCCATCGCCTGCCGCGTCTCCCGCGTCGCGCTGCCCACGTGCGGCAGCAGCACGACGTTGTCCATGCTCATCATTTCAGGCGGGATATGCGGCTCATCGACGAAAACATCGAGCCCCGCGGCCTTGATCACCCCCGCCTTGAGCGCGGCAACCAGCGCCGGCTCGTCGACAATCGAGCCACGTGCGATGTTGATCAGTGTCCCTTTCTTGCCCAGCGCGGCAAGGACCTCGGCAGAGACGATGTTGCGCGTTGCTTCGCCGCCCGGGCAAGCCACGACGAGGAAGTCGACCGCGGCGGCGAGCGAGCTCAACTCGCGTACGAATTCGTAGGGCACCTCCTGCGGTTTGCGCCCGGTGTATGCGACCTTCATGCCCATGGCCGTGACTCGCGCCGCGATCGCCTTGCCGATGCGCCCCAGGCCGAGGATTCCGACCTTCCGCCCAGCCAGCTTGGTCGTCAGCTCCGCCCCGCGCTTTTCCCACTCACCGGCATGGACGAAACGGTTGAGGCGCACGAAGCCGCGCCCGGTCATCAGGATCAAGGCCAGTGCAACGTCGGCGACATCGTCGGTCAGCACGTCGGGGGTGTTGGTGACCTTCAAACCGCGCTCCTTGCAGTAGGAGACCGGCACGCCATCGTAACCGACGCCGAACACGGAAATGATCTCGAGCTTGGGCAGCTGGTCAAGCAACTTGGGCGGCGTCGCCGTGCCGCCACTTTGCACGAGACCGCGAATGTGCGCGCCCTGCGCCGCTAGAAGCGCAGCCTTGTCATTCGACCCGACGTAGTCGTGGCAGCGATAGTCCGCGCGCAATGGGTCGTAGAGGAATGGCGGCAGGGCCGCGGTGACGAGAATATCCGGGGGCATGATGTCGACTCAGCTCGACCGCGGGTGCGCGGCGAAGTATTCTAGCAACGAAGCGAGAAGCCCGGCATCCGCCGGCGGCGTAATAATCAGCGCACGCAGGCCGAGAGCGCGCGCATGCTCGGCGATCGCCGGGTGTGGCACGAACGCCGGCGTCGCGGCGAGGTAGGCGCGACCCTCGTCGCTGAAAATCGCCCAGAGGTTGTCCAGGCCTTCGCTGGAGGTGAGCGTGACCGCGTCGACGCGTTTGTCGCGCCAAGCCTCAATCAGTCCGGTGGCGCCGGCGGTGGGCCGCGCACGACGGTAGCATTCGACCTGCACGACTTCGGCGCCACGTTCTTCCAATGCGGTGCGCAGGAGCTCGCGCCCTCCGGTGCCGCGAAAGATCACGATGCGCCGGCCCTGAACCGCGGCAAGCTCCGGCAAGGCGAGTAGCCCTTCGCTGTCCATCGTCGTCGCCGGGACCCGCGCGTCGGCGATCCCGACCGCCGCGAGCGCGGCCGCGGTCCCCGGCCCCGGCGCGAGCGGAACCACGTGCGCCGGCCATGCGGTCGGATCAGCGACGCCATACTCGACGGCGTTGGCGCTGACAAAAATGGCAAAGTCGTAGCGCGCGAGACTGCGCTGCGCTTCGCGCAGCGCCTGTTCATCGTCGGGCGGCAGAATCACGATGGCCGGAAACACGAGCGGTTTGCCGCCGAGTGCCGCGACCTCGCGCGCGAGCCCCGCCGCCTGACGCGCCGGGCGCGTGATGACCACGCCCGCGCCGTTGAGCACACCGGTCACACCGCTTCCGCCAGGATCACGCCCGCGCCGCGGGCGAGGAACTCGTCGCCAAGCGCTGCGCCGAGGGCCGCGGCGTCGTCGACGTCGGC
The DNA here is from genome assembly GCA_963778275.1 of uncultured beta proteobacterium. GTDB lineage: Bacteria > Pseudomonadota > Gammaproteobacteria > Burkholderiales > Casimicrobiaceae > PALSA-1003. The sequence goes on from CAVZTS010000014.1 coordinate 143,606, forward strand.
AACGACCATCGAACGCTCGCCATTCAGGGCTCGCTGCCCATCGCGGCTGGCGATGAAGCCGCGCAGCCAAAACTCGCCTTCCCGCCCGATCGCGTACGCCGCAAGCGGCGTGCGACAACTCGCCGCAAGCTTGCCGCCGAATGCGCGCTCGGCAGTGGTCGCGAACGTCGTCCCGGTGTCAGCCAGCGGCTCGAGCGCCGCGGCAACGTCGGCCCGATCCGCGCGGCATTCCAGTGCCAGCGCGCCCTGGCCGATGGCGGGCAGGCTGTCTTCGGGTTCGAGCAACGCCGTGATGCGATCGGCGAAGCCAAGGCGTTTCAATCCGGCCGCGGCAAGGATGACCGCGGCATGGTTGCCCTGATCGAGACGATGCAACCGCGTGTTGACGTTGCCGCGCAGCGGCTGCACAAGAAGGTGCGGGTAGCGCTGGCGCAGCTGCGCTTCGCGGCGCAGGCTCGATGTCCCGACGACGCTCCCCGGCGGGAGCGCGGCGAGCATCCGATACGCATTGGACACGAACGCGTCCCGAGGGTCCTCGCGCGCCATGATCGCCGCCAGCTGGAATCCCGCCGGCATGTCCATCGGCACGTCCTTGAGCGAATGCACGGCGAGATCGGCGCGGCCGTCGGCCATCGCCTGCTCGAGCTCCTTGATGAACAGCCCCTTGCCGCCGATGGCCGCGAGCGGCTGATCGAGCGTGCGATCACCCTGCGTGGTCAGGCCGAGAAGATCGACGCGGCACGACGGGTAGAGCACGCGCAGGCGTTCGCGCACGTACTGCGCCTGCCAGAGCGCGAGCGCGGATTGGCGTGTGGCGATGACGAGCGTCGCGGGTGGGAATGAAGCGGCGGACATGGCAAGAAGCGGGGCGTCGATCGCACCCGCCGAAGGGCAACGATTCTAGCACCCGATGGCGGGTTTTCGGCGGCGGAACCATCCGGCAATCGACAGCCGCTCGCGTGTCGCCGGCAGGACTTCATGGTCATATTGATCGGCAAGGAAGCACACCAGGGTGCCGCCGATCGGGAGGACGTCGCGAGGATTGTTCCAGGAATGGTGGATTCGCAACGCACCACCATCGGCCGCGGTCCAGGCTTGGTTGAGATAGAGCACGCAAGAGACCACGCGCGCATCGTCGTCGCGGAAGCGGTCACGGTGGCGACGGTAGAAGGCCCCCGGCGGATAAATCGCGTAGTGACCTTCAAAGGCAAAGAGCCCGAGAAAGGTCGTTTCATTGAGTGCGAACCGCAGTCGTTCCAGTGCTTGCCACAGCAGCCGCTCGACCGACGCAGGTGTCTGCTCGTCGAGCCACCGCGTCCGATCGCCACGGATGTCGCTACGCTCGATCCGGTCCACGCCGCGGCCGATCCGCGCGGTACGGAATTCGCCGGCGGCGTCAAGGCGGCGGGCCGTCGCCGCCAACCCGGCGACGACCGGTGCGGGCAGGAAATCGGAAACGACTGCGCAGGTTCCCGCGGCGAGTTCGGCGCACACACGCGCAACCGAGGCGTCGGCGACTGCAGTCGCTGTCATCCCACCCAGGCGTCCATACTCTCGCCCTGGATCTCGAAAGCAACGGGGCGGGGCATAAGCGTTCCTTAAGGGTAAGAGCAGCCTGTCATCTTATAATGTTCCGCTCGATCGTGCGACCACCCTGCCCCACGCCCTTCTCGCGGAGCCTCCGATGCGCATCGTCGTCACCGGCGGCGCCGGTTTTCTCGGCAGCCGCCTCGTCCATGCAGCGCTTACCCGCGGCAAGCTCACCGATGCGCGCGGCGAAACGCGCGCGCTGAGAGAACTGGTCCTCCTCGATGCCGTACCCGCGACCCTCTCCGACCCACGCGTGTCGGTCGTCACCGGCGACCTCGCGGACCCCGCTCTGATAAAGCGCGTCGTAACCGCCGATACCGACTCCGTCTTCCACCTCGCCGCGGTCGTGAGCGGACAGGCCGAAGCCGAATTCGACGTCGGCATGCGCGTCAACGTCGATGCGACACGCGCGCTGCTCGAACGCTGTCGCGGGCTTTCGCGGCCCCCGAAGTTCGTATTCACCAGTTCGCTTGCGGTTTTCGGCGGTCCGTTGGCCTGTCCGGTACCCGATGACGCGCCGGTGACGCCACAGACCTCGTACGGTGCGCAGAAGGCTATCGCCGAGTGCCTGATCTACGACATGACGCGCAAGGGGTATATCGACGGGCGCTCACTGCGACTGCCGACGATCACGGTGCGGCCGGGCAAGCCGAACAAGGCCGCGTCGTCTTTCGCGAGCAGCATCATCCGCGAGCCGCTATCCGGCATCGACGTCGTCTGTCCCGTAGCGCCGAGCACGGAGGTGTGGGTATCGTCGCCACGTGCAGCAGTTGCGAACCTGCTCATTGGTCATGAAGTTTCCGCGGCACGCTTTGCACATACGCGGTCGATCAATGTGCCGGGAATCTGCGTGCGTGTCGACGAGGCGGTTGCCGCGCTGCGTCGCATTGCCGGCGACGTTGTTGCCGATCGGGTCAAGTGGCAGCTTGATCCCACAATCGATCGGATTGTCGCCACGTGGCCGACACGCTTCGCGCCGGTGCTTGGCCCCGCCCTCGGCATGCAAGCGGACACCGATTTCGACAGCATTGTTCGCGCCTACATAGCGGACGAGCTTCAGTAGCGTCATTCCGAAGCCGCTACCAGTTCTCCGGATTCAACTTCGCGCAACGCGCGCAGGAACAGTTCCGGACCCGCTGCCCTGAGCTGGGTCTCGTCGGAGAGCATTCGCCGCCAGGCGCGCGCTCCCGGTGCGCCGTGGTAGAGGCCGAGCACATGCCGGGCGATCGCGCGCAGTCTAACGCCTTGCGCAAGCTGCGCTTCGGCATACGGCACCAATGCCTCGACAATCTCGGCGCGCGAACGTGCCGGCGCAGCGCTCTTTCCCGCGAAACAATAGTCATCGGCCTCGGCAAGTAGCCACGGATGGTGATAGGCAGCGCGACCGATCATGACGCCATCGACGTGCTCAAGCTCTTGCGCAATCGCTGTGTGCGAGTCGATGCCACCGTTGATGACAATCGTCAGCGTGGGAAAATCGCGCTTGAGTCGGTGCACATAATCGTATTTGAGTGGGGGTATCTCGCGATTCTGTTTCGGTGACAAGCCCTTGAGGATCGCGTTGCGCGCATGCACCAGAAACGCCGACGCCCCGGCTTGCGCGACCGTGGCGACGAAATGCTGCACGAATGCGTAGTCCTCGATCGCATCGACGCCCACACGGTGCTTGACGGTCACGGGCAACGCGACCGCGTCGCGCATTGCGGCCACGCAATCTGCGACGAGCGCCGGCTCCGCCATGAGACAGGCGCCGAAGCTGCCGGTTTGGACCCGCTCGGATGGGCAACCCACGTTCAGGTTGATCTCGTCGTAGCCCCACGCCTCCCCCAGCCGTGCGCAATGGGCCAGCGCCTGCGGGTCGCTTCCGCCAAGCTGAAGCGCGACTGGGTGCTCAGCGGGATCGAAGTCAAGGTGTCGCGGGACATTTCCGAATAGCAGGGCGCCGGTCGTGATCATCTCGGTATAGAGCCGCGCGCGCGGGCTCACGAGACGCAGGAAATACCGGCAATGCCGGTCGGTCCAGTCCATCATCGGGGCCACGCACAATCTGTGCGTCAAGTCATTCATTCGCTTGAGGTTTCCGACGCTGGGTCGGTCCAATAAATCCATTGGTGGCGATCGGCCATTTTATCGCTACGCAAGCGCGACCGCGTTCGCTCCGCGACGCTATGGTACTCGTAGCGTGGAGGGAAATTTCGATAGCTTCACCGCCCTCGAGGGCGTCACGCAATACGCGTACCTCAGGGCCCGTAGAAACCTGGTCGCGGCGGAACGCAAGCGACCAGACACTCGTATCGGACGCTTGCTACCTGGCTTCTGGAACCGCAAAGTCGCACGGCTGGCGTGTCAGTGTGCGTCGGTCTGCAGCGTGGTACGCATCACCGAAACCTCATATGGGTTCCAGGTCGATACCACCCAATGGATCGTGCTCCGTCGGGACCCGTCGCCCGGCGCTGCGGCGCGCCGGATTCGGCTCCACTCGCGCCAACGATCCCAGCAAACAAGAACGGGATTCCGAGTGCGATCATTGTGGAGGCTTTCGCGACGCTTCGTCGCTGGCATAGGCTTGATAATTCTACAGCTCGGGGAGACTCCTCGACTTGGGTTTTGGATCCAGCGGCTCACAACGGATGGAGCTCGTCGCAGCCGCAAGCCACGGCAGAAACCGACCGAGACTGGCCCGAGCTTAGACATTCGATGGCCAAGGGCAGACACTTGCTCGCAGCAAGGGGGTGGCGTATGTTTCCAAGGACGCTTGCAATCTGCCGCAATTGAGCAGGCGCGGCTCCATCTGGAGGAGGCACGTAATGAACACAGCTATCGCGTGGCCCATCGTGGCAATTGTGATGCTTGGCGGGATCGATTTGGCTGTCGCCAGCGACCTGAAGGACGCGGTCAAGGTCGAGATCGAGAGCACCGAGGTGCATCCGGGAACGCAACCGGGTATGTACGTCTGTGCAGGGGGACACCTTCACATCAAGGGCACCGTGCAGAACCTTTCTGGCGCGCCGGTGGGGCCGGTCAAGGTTGCCGGTAAAGTGTTTGACGCAGACGGCAAGTTGCTGGGTACCGCGACGGCCTCCACGAAAAAAACGGTGCTGAATCCCAACGACAAGGCCGAGATCAACCTCGAATTCCTCACCGTCACCGGACCGCTGATCAAGCAAGTGAAGAACCAGGAGCTTGCGGTTGTCGCGGTGGGTTCCCAGCCTTAGCAGTCGCTTCCGCATTGCGTGGACGCCATGCTCGCGCAGCGTGGCGGCGGCCTCGCCGGTTCGGATCGCGACGGATCGCCCCGGTCGTGTCGTCGACTCGCGGCGACAGCGAAGGTGGCTCCTTCGTGACGCCTGCTGAAGCGCTGGCGTTCGTATCCGAACGTGGGATAGTGCTGGAGTCGGGCAGCGGCCCTCTGCCGTCGCTCGCCGCTACCATTGCCGGTGGCCCTATCCACGGTAGCTGGTGGGGCCATGCGCGCGGCCGCGAGATATTCGCGCTCACCCGTGCGATCCGAGGTCGTCCCGAAGTGCTCGTGTGCCGGCTCGTTGACGGAAAAATCACCTATGTACACCGGCGTCTATGGCCGGCGCTGGTGCGCCTGTCCCACCGATTTCCGCCCGCGTGGCTGGCACAGATTCAGGAAGTTCATATGGCCTCCGGACGGCACGTCGTGAAGGAGGTCGGCTTTCCCGGCTGGGTTTCTCGCGAGCTGGCGGCGCAAGCGTCCGACCTCTCCGAGGCGAGCGCCCTGGGCCAACTGGGGCAGTCGTATGCGAAGGGAGGCGAAATCGAAAAAGTCGCTCGCCGCAAAGCTCCCTCGCGGCAAGTATCCCGATGAGCCGAGCGGCGGTTCGGCACGACATTCTGCCCTAGTTTGCGGAGGACACGAGCGGTCGACGGCTCGGGCGCGAACCGTCAGGCACAGGCGAATCGTGATGATCCGCCTGTGCCTTAAGCGTGGTGAACTGACTTCACAATCACCGGCTGACCAGGCACTGGCCTCCGTCGAGCTTGAACTTCTGCGTGGTTGTCGACGTGCCTTCCTTGCTCTTCTTCTGTACGGTCAGCGTGGCGTCCTGGCCGTCGACAACGAGGAGGCCGTTGGCCTTTATATCGTTGGAGTACTGCTGCTCCGTCACCGACATGTCCTTCATCATGCCCGACATCATCGTCTGATCCTTGGCCGGCATGGTCTTCCATTGGTCTTGCATTTCTTTGGTGGTGAGCTTGTTGGCTTCGTCCATCTTGCCGGCGTGGACGAGCCCCATTTGCTTGACGGCGACCTTGCCACACGGGTGATCGAGGATCGCCGCGCCTTTGACTTCGGTCTTTGCCGCGGAGGCGGCGCTGCAGAACAGAAGCGGCAACAGAGCAGCCAAGACGGCTGCGAATCTGCGATCCTTCATGGGTCTTCCTTTTTAGGTTTGGGAAAGTTGGCCGCGGATCCCGATTCACGCGAGTGTTGAAGTGGGTCGGCTTCTCTTGCGAGCCGGGATTTCGTCCTCCTTGTCGGCCGAGCAAAAATCTACGCTCCACAACCAAGGCGGTCAATGGCTTTCGTCCGACGCAGCGAATTCGTGCGGCATTGGCGCTGCGGCAATGCCGCACTGCGGCATATGACGCGCACGGACCAGGCCCCGGTTTGCCAATGTATACTCCCCTATACTATGCGTGGAGCCGTCCCGCGCGTGACCATCTCAACGGCGCGGTCCCCGGGCACCGTTGTCGAACGCTCGCCGGCAGCAGCAGCGCCTCCGACCGCGTTCATAGCTACTTGTGCGTGAGGCCATCATGCGCGACCCAACACAGGCTCGCATTGCCGGCATCCACAGCCACGTTTTTCTTGGCGCCAGCCATGCGCGGAACGAGCGCAAGACCTGGGCGGTGATCGCGCTCTGCACCGTCATGATGCTCGCCGAAATTATCGGCGGTGCGCTGTTCGGCTCGATAGCGCTCATCGCAGACGGATTGCACATGTCGACGCATGCGGGGGCCATTCTGATCGCCGCCCTGGCCTATCGCTACGCCCGTCGCCACGCCAGCGACCCGCGATTCGGGTTCGGAACCGGCAAGGTGGGCGATTTGGCGGGCTTTTCGAGCGCGATCGTGCTGGCGATGATTGCACTGTTGATCGGCTTTGAAGCGGTTACTCGCGTCCTGTCTCCGGTTCCGATCCGCTTCGCGGAAGCCATTCCCATTGCCATCGTCGGCTTGGCCGTGAACCTCGTCAGCGGCTGGCTGCTAAGCGGCCACGAGCATGGCCACGGGCACGGCCATGGCCACCATGCGGCAGATCATGCCGAGCCCCCCATGAAGGTCGAGGCTCGCGGCGGCCGGGTCGAGATCGCAGTGTTTGAAGACGGCGTTCCGCCGCGCTTCCGCCTGAACTTCGTTGGAAATCGCCCGGTGGCGTCTGCCGTTTCGTTGCAGACCCAGCGTCGCGACGGAACCCGTCAAACATTCAGCTTCGTCGATCGTGGCGATTTCCTAGAGTCGAGCGAGGAGATTCCCGAGCCGCACGAGTTCGACGCGCGGCTGCAACTGCCGGGCGAAGAGCATGCCTTGAGCTTTGTCGAGCACCACGCGCACGATCAGCTCGCGTACAGCGGAGGCGTGTCCGCGCATCGCGACCACAACATCCGGTCGGCCTACGTGCACGTGACCGCGGATGCAGCGGTGTCGGTCGTGACCATCGTGGGCCTGGGGCTCGCGCGCATCTTTGGCTGGATGTGGATGGACCCGCTCGCCGGCATTGTAGGGGCGATGGTGATCGCCAACTGGGCCTACGGTCTGATTCGGGATACCGCGGGGGTCCTGCTCGATGTCGTTCCGGATCAACAACTGCAAGAACAGATCCGCAAGACCATCGAGGGCACCGGGGATCAACTGGTCGACCTTCACCTCTGGAGATTGGGACCGGGACATCTCGGCGTTGTGCTGTCGGTGCTATCGCATGAACCCCGCACGCCGGACTTCTTTCGCGCCAAGCTCTCTCCGTTCAAGGCCTTGTCGCACATTACGGTTGAGGTACAAGCTCGCGGCAGCCAGTGACGATCTAGCCAGCGGATCGAGCGCGCAAACCCTTACGACGACCCTAGAATTCCGCGTGCACGCGCAGACCAAAGACAGAAACCGGGCCACGGTCGCGGTTATAGGCCGGATTGGCCAGGTACTGGTAGTCGACGGCGACCGTGAAGTGCTCGACAACATGCAGCGAATAATAGGTTTCCAGGATCCGCTCGGTCCCCGGGTGCGGCAGCTGCCCGTCGCCGATCAGGATACCGAGACCCCCTGCGGCAAAATAGGCCCGTGCCGCGGCAGAGATGTCGTTGACGGCAGCCGCGAGCCCAAAGGTATCGTCCGCGCGCTTCCATGCCGAGCCCCTGAGGGCAATTCCCGCTGCGGCCGAGCGGTTCACATCCGTGAACTCGTACGCCTCCTTGCTGCCGTCGTTGTAGCTGACGCGCGCGAAGGCTCCGAGGTCATCTGAGAGTTCCTGCTCGAGATTCAGCGCAACGCCTGGGCGCAAGGCGTAAGTGGCGTACGAGAGCGGTATCGGGTGTGGAGTTCGTTGCCTGTCCGAGTTGTACCGCATCGCGTAGCTCCCCATGCGCGCGTAGTTAAGGAAGCCGAGCAGCTTCAGCTTGCCGGGGTGGCCCTTTAGCTCGTAGCGTCCTTCGAATTCGCCCATGAGCGCGAATTCCTTGAAACCGGCTTCCAGCTGCTTGCTGTTGGGAACATCGGACAGGTCGAAGAACCCACCGCGAAGCGTCCACCAGGATTGCGTCCATTCAATGGCCGCGCCCACCGTATATCCCCAGGAGTCCGCGGCGTAGTCGAACGCGGCCGCGTCGATGATCGCCCAGTTCAGGAAATCGCCGCGCGGATCGTGCGCATAGCGGTTGGTGTCGAAGATATCCACCGTTGAGAACTTGCCGATGGTTAAGGTCACATTGTCGGCCGTCTGCGTGCCGCCGAGCTCGTTGGCGCCGGGGGCGAGCGCCGCGGCCTCTCCACCAAGGTCGAAGCGCTGCCGGACGAAGAAGCGCTGCAGCCGGAAGTACGGCTCCGCCTTGCCGACCTTGTAGGCTTCCCCGCTGGTGAAGCCGGCCACGCCAAGGGTATCGTTAAGCCCAAAGCCTTGGTCGATCTCAGGGTTGACGTAAAGGGCCCCGCCATCCCACAGCCGAACGCCGACGAAGAGCGTGAGGTCGGTGGTTTCCTCGCCATTGCGGACTGGCGTCAGGCTGTTCGCGCCTTGGTAAGGCGAAGTGAAGCTCGGGTGGTATTGCTTGACGAAGGTTGCTTGCCCGTGCACGTTCCACTGCTCCGGAGCGTCTGGATCAGGCGGCGCCGGCGCAGTGTTCGGAGCTGCAGGCTCGGTTGCCAGAGCTGCACCCATCGGCAGGTTCCATAGCGACGCAAACAACACGAGCCTGATGGACTGTTTCGGGACACGCATTGCCAGGTGTTTGCGAAAAACGCACCGGGACGAAGCCCTGGTTGTTGTGCTCAAGCGAAACATGGCGGGCAAACGAATCGGGATCGCGTCGCAAAGTATCCTTATCGTGTCGATGTGACAAGCCGGTGACCGGGTTCGGAGGCTTCGTGACCCCCGCTTCCGAGCCTCCTCGGTGCGAGGCATCGCTCGGTCCGGTTTCTTTTCTTGAGCGCGGCGGCGGCTACGCGCGTGGTTCGGACAGTCCCGATCGGTCGCAGCCGACGCCAGGGCGACGCCGGGCGAGGTCGGCAGCGCTCCGGAATGACGCACGGCCAGGGACCAATCTTTTCGCTGTCAACACCGGCGGCAAGAAGCGTGCGAATTCCTTGCGCGCATCGGGCCGCACCTACAACCGTGCACCTACTTGAGATAGGAGTGCAGGACTCGAATCACTGCATCCAGGTCCGCCTGTCGGTGCTCCGGCGATCCCCTGGCGGCGACGTGCTCGCGCAGGTGGCCTTCGAGCACCTCGGTCATGAGACCATTCACGGCGCCGCGGACCGCTGCAATCTGTTGCAGTACACGGGCACAATCCGCCTCGTCCGCAAGGGCCTTCTCGAGAGCTTCGGTCTGGCCCCTGATGCGGCGGATTCGGGTCAACAGCGGCTTTTTGTTGCGGATCGTGTGGGGCATGTTCCTTGCCGAAGAGCGAATCGATGCGGAGTATAGGATAGCATTGCGCTGTCGCGCACCGTGGGCGCCGGCGGCCTCACGACGCTGCGGCGATGGCCCGGATGCGCTCCGCCGTCAGCGGCAGGTCGCGAACCCGGACGCCAAGCGCATCGAAGACCGCGTTTGCGATCGCTGCCGCGGTGGGACCCAGCGCCGCTTCGCCCACTCCCACCGCCGGGCAATCGGGGCGGGACACGATATCGACCTCGACCGCCGGGGTTTCCGAGCAACGCAGAATCGGATAAGTCTCCCAGCTTTCGCTCGTCACGCGCTGGCGATCGAAACGCACTGCCTCCCGAAGTGTCCAGCTCGTCGCCTGGATCGCCCCGCCTTCGATCTGATTCGCCACCCCGTCGGGGTTGATCACCAAACCGACATCCGCGGCGATCACCAGCCGGCGCACGCGAATCTCCGCTTCGGCTTCGATTTCCGCGACCACGGCGCAGTACGCGCCATTGTTCTTGTAGCGCGCCAAGCCGATGCCGTGGCCGCTACCCTCAGGTTTGCCCCAGGTGTCCCACCCGGCGTTGCGCGCAGCGCGCTCCAATACCGTACGTGCGCGCGCGTCTCGGAGGTAGCCAAGCCGGAATGCGATCGGATCGGCCCCCATGGCGGCTGCCAGCTCGTCGATGAACGATTCGATCGCGAAGACGTTCGCATAGGCGCCGAGGGAGCGCAATGCGGATGTCCGCAACGGCATCGCCATGACATGATGATTGACGATCTGCCACGCGGGAAATTCATAGAGCGGAATCGAGTTTCGCTCCGCCCCGCCGCCACGGGCAACCGGCGGGTTGATCGCCGTTGGACCGCGCGAAAGGCTCGGCAAGATGCCAGGCGCCCAGCAGCGCGGGCGTCTTTCCACCGCCGGGACGAGAGGTGTGCCCGTTGCTCCAGACTGCATGTCTCCAAGCGACGATGGCCCCTGCGCCGTCGAGATCGGCCTCGAGTTCGACCCGCATCGCCGGCCCGAATGGCGCCCACGCGAGCTCGTCCGCGCGCGACCACTGCACGCGCACCGGTCGGCCCCCGGCGTCGCGCGCGAGCCGCGCCGCGTCGAAGGCAACGTCGTCGGCCCCATTGTGTCCGTAGCAGCCCGCGCCCTGGACGTGCTCGACGACGATCGCGTCTTCGGCGAATCCTAGCGCCTGGGCGAGAGCCCCGCGCAGGTTGAAAATGCCCTGGCTGTGCGTCCAGACCCGCAGCCGGGAATTTTGCAGCTGCGCCAGCGCGCACGAGGGCCCGATCGACCCGTGCGCAAGGTACGGTCGGGTGTAGCCTGCCGCTACGGTTCGTGCGACCGGCAAAGATGCGGGTGAGGCCTTGCTGTCGACGATGCTCATCTCGGCGTCCTGCGCCTTGAGCCACGTTGCCAATGCGGCCTCGTCGGGAAGCCCCGCGCCCGGGTCCCACGCCGCCGACTCGGCAAGCTTGTGCCATGCCGCATCGGCACCCGCTTCGCTTTCCGCGAGTACGCCAACGAACGAACCGTCGCGGACCACCGCGACCACATCCGGCAGTGTGCGGACCGCCGCTGCGTTGAAATCGATCAGTGTCGCATCAGGTGACGGCGGCCGCAGCACGCGACCGTGGAGCATCTGCGGCAGCTCCAGATCATGAATAAAGCACGGCCGGCCGAACACCTTGTCGGGCAGGTCGCGACGGCTGATGGCTTGGCCGACAACGCGGTGCGCGCTCGCCGGCTTGGGGGCGACCTTACCGGTTGCTTCGCGCTCGAGGAGCGCTTCATCGGCGAGTTCCCAGTAGCTTGTCCGCCCGCCGCGGGCGCTCGCAATGTTGCCGTCGGCGACCGTGAGAGACGCGATCGGCGCGCCGAGCCGAACTGCCGCGGCGGCGAGATAGAGCGCACGGGCCTCCGCGCAGGCATGCCGCAGCGCACTACCGGAGTCCTGTACCGAAAGGCTGCCCGAGGTCGTCGCCTCGTCGGGGCTGTGCGCGGTCGATGCCGGCATCATTCGCACCTGCTCGAAGGAAACGTCGAGCTCTTCGGCGACGATCTGCGAGAGCGCGGTCAGGATGCCCTGCCCGATTTCGACCTTGCCGGAAAAAACTTCGACAAATCCGCTTGCCCGGAACCGGAGCCACTGCGAAAGGCGCCGATTTCCGCGCAGGCTCCCGGGCAGCGTCGAGGCGACGACCGCGCCGCTCATGGTGCTGACTCGCGCGCCGCGCGCAGCACCGCGCGTATCGCCCGGTTATAGGTGCCGCAGCGACACAGGTTGCGGTCCAGGGCTTGCCTTACCTCGGCTTCGCTGGGCCGTGGCGAGCGCTGCAGCAGCGCAGCGGCGCTGATCAGCATTCCGGACGTGCAATACCCGCACTGTGCCGCCTGCTCGGCGATGAACGCGCGCTGCAATGCGATGCGGGGCGGCGGGCTCTCCGAGGCCCTCGACCGTGACGACGGCTTTGTTAGCCACCGCCCAGAGCGGTGTCTTGCATGCCGGCACCGCCTGGCCGTCGACCAACACGAAGCAGGCGCCGCACAGCTCGGCGCCGCAGCCGAAACGAGTGCCCTTGAGCCCAAGCGCGTTGCGCAGCGCGTCGAGCAGCGCGCTCTCACCGTCAGCGACCAGCGTTCGCTCGCTGCCGTTGACGCGAAGGGTGAAGCGTTCGCTTTTGGCGCCGGTCATCGCTCGGCTCTCGGCCTTTCGCGCCTACCTTCCGGCAGCCGCTACGCCACGCGGCTCTGGGGCGCTTCGAGGTTCGTGGCAGTGTCAGAGCGCGCCGGCGGCCCGGCACGGCGGGCTCTCCCGCGGGCATCCTGAAGAAACCTGCCTGCAGCAGACGCGCCATCTCGGCGCGCACGATGTGCTCGATTTCGTCGATCGCGGCCGATCGTGCTTCCGCAATCGGTCGCGCCAGGATCAGAATCCGGTGCAGATTGGCGTCCTCGATCGGGTACGCGGCCAGGTGCCCGGCACGGATCTCGTCGTGAAAGGCAGACACCGGCATGATGGTCATGCCGATTCCGGAGATCAGCAGGCGCCGAATCGCCTCGATGGAATCGACTTCCGCCTCGACGCGCAACACGACGCCGAACGCGGCGAGCTGCTGCTCGATGAGCGTGCGCAGGCCAACCGTGACGATGCACGGGGTCGCGCAAAGTTCGGCCAGCGAGAAAGCATGTCGAGTTCCGCGTGCCCCTGGAGGGGCGAGGACCACCAGCGGCTCGGAACAAAGCGGCGTCAGGGCGAGCGCCGTGGTACGTGGCGGATTGGTCATGACCGCCAGGTCGAGCCGGCCCGTCAGCAGCGCGTCCAGAAGCTGGGGGCTGAACCCTTCCACCACCTTGAGCGTGACGGTCGGGCATTGCTGCCGCGCCTGCGCCACGCACCCCGGCAGCAGCAGCGGCGCGAGCGTCGGCGAAGTGCCCATGACGACCGTTCCGCGGGGGGCGTGGGCCTTGCCGCGAACGTGTTCGCTGGCTCGCGACACCTCGAGCATGATCGTGCGCGCATGGTCCAGAAAGTCCCGTCCCGAAGTCGTCAGACGGACCCCTCTCGGCAGGCGGGTGAGAAGCTGGGTGCCGAGCTCCGCCTCGAGCTGCTTGATGTGTCGCGTCAGAGCGGGCTGGGCAATCCCGATCTTGTCCGCCGTGCGCGTGATGCTTCCTTCATCGGCGACCTGGACGAAATATTGGATGCTGCGCAGTTCCATGAGCGCCAGGGCCTCCGGCCGGTTTCGAACCTAACGATAACAAATCGGCATGTGCTGTTGCAAGACTTGCTTCGTGACGCCCCGAAGTGTTGAGTGCTGCCCAGTCGCAATAACCAATGCATACCGAGATCGTATGCCAAGCATAGCAAATCACGATTGGTAGCGGCTAAGTCGCGGTGTTCTAATAGGGCGCATCCACCAATGGCGGCGCGCGCGTCGCGGCGGCGACCTTCGCCGTTGGCCGAAGAGGAGGCATGGGCAATGAAGCAGATCGGTGTTGGCATCATCGGCACGGGCTGGTGCGGCGGAATCCGCGCGCAGACCTGCGCTGCAAACCCGCTGGTGAACGGCCTGCATCTCGCGGAGATCAGGCCCGAGCGTCTGGCCGAAGTGGCGGCCGCGACCGGTGCCCGGACGGCGGTCGCCGACTATCGGGACCTGTTGGCCAACAGCGCGATCGAGGCGATGTACATATCGGCCACTCCGGAAACGACGCATTATCCGATGGCGCGCGACTGCCTTGCCGCCGACAAGCACGTGTTTCTCGAGAAGCCGCTCGCCCTGACGCTTGCCGAAGCCGACGAACTCGTCGTCACGGCGCGCGAGCGCAACCTCAAGTTCACCATCGGGTACTCGCAGCGTTTCAATCCCAAGTTCGCCTACGTCCGGAAAACCATTCGCGATGGCACGATCGGCCGCCCGGTGAGCGCGCTCGTCAGCCGCCACATCACACGCAACCTGGGCAAGAAGATCAGCGGCCGCATCAAGCTGTCCCCGGCCGCAATGGAAGCGACCCACGACCTGGATTTCGTGCTGTGGTGCCTGGCGCCGGCCAAGCCCGTGCGGGTCTACTCCCAGAACAATTTCGGCACGATGCAAGAGACCAGCGGTGCGCCGATCCCGGATACCCAATGGATCACGGTTACGCTCGACAGCGGCGTTACGTTCGTGATCGGCGCGGGCTGGACACTGCCGCCGGGCTATCCGAATTTCTCCACGACGTGGATCGAGTTCATCGGCACCGAGGGCGCGGTCATGGTCGACGACAGCCACCGCGATGTGGTGCTCAATACGATGGGCAAGGGCATGGTCCTGCCCATGTCGACCATGCCGGGGGAAGCGGTGGATCACACCTACGCGGGTCCCATGGCCGCCGAAACGGTGCATTTCCTGGAAGCGGTCGCGTTTGACCGGCCAGTGCTCGTGACTCCGGACCATGCCCGGATGGTGATGGAGGTTTACATCGCCGCCGACCTGTCGGCCGAGCGGAATGAGCCGGTCGCGCTGCCGCTCGCGGAAACCAAGAAGGTCCGCGCGGTCGCCTGAGCCATCGGATGGCGAAAAAAAACGCCAAGCGGATCGGACTCGCCATCGTCGGCGCCGGCCGCGTGGGGCTGTTCCGCGGAGAAATCGCCGCGCGACACCCGCAGGTCGACTTCATCGGATTGGCGGAGATCAAGCCGGACCGCGCGCGGCTGGTCGCCGGCAAGGTCGGCGCCGATTTCGTGACCAACGACTACCAGGAACTGCTCGCGCGCCCGGAGGTGACTGCGGTGATCGTCGCGACCGACGAACACCTGCATGTCGGCCCAGTCCTTGCCGCTGTCGAGCGAGGCTTGCCGCTGCTGATCGAGAAACCGCTGGCGACCGACCTTGCCGAGTCGGAGCGCGTCCTGAGGGCGATTGCCGCGTCCGGCGTCGACGCGGTAGTCGGATATACCCAGCGCTTCCGCCGGCGCTGGCTCGTCGGCGAAAGAAAAGGTCCGCACCGGCCAGCTCGGTGAGGTGACGCTGGTGACGTCGCGGGCGTTCATGAACCGGCTGGTCGCGCTCGACAATTACCAGCGCACCGACGATCCGGCGCAGATCTCGCCGATGGTCATTTCGGGCACGCATGCGCTGGATATCGTGATGTGGATGATGGAGGCAAAACGACCCGTGGAGGTCTACGCCCGCTCCATCGACAAGGCGCTCGGCCCGATCTGCAACGGCATCGATGCCACCGTGGGGACGATCACGTTCGAGGATGGAAGCCTCTACCACGCGGCCATATCGTGGGCGCTGCCCGTCGTCTGGCCCGCCGCGGTGTACAGCCTCGAGGTCGGCATCGTGGGCACCGAGGGCGTGCTCACCATCGACGACACCCACCGCGACATCGTCCTCGCGACCAGCTTGCCGCAACGGGAAGGGTACGCGCCCGACTCCGGGCGGCGGGTCGATTTTCTCGGCAGCTATCCGCCCGGAGACGTCGCGCTCGGCGCGTTGCGCGGCCCGATGCGCGATGAAACCGAGCAATGGCTCAACCGGCTTTCCATGGGGCTGCCAACGCACCACGCCAGCGCCGCGGAGGCCCACCATCGGCTGATGCTGACCAAGGCGTTCGATCTGTCGGCGCGGCTCAAGCGCGCGCTGCCGCTGCCCATCGACGCGAGCACCGCAATGCAGCGCGACGCGCGCTTTGCGGCAGGATAGGAAGGAGGCGCGAAACCATGTGCAAGCTGCCCTGGGCGGTGTGCTCTGGCCCTTCTGCTCGTGCTGGATCCGGCATCGGTGTGGGGCCAGGCAGGCTATCCCAATCGTCCGATCCGAATGATCGTCCCGTTCGCCCCCGGTGGCGCGTCGGACTTCGTGGCGCGCATCATTTCGCCGAAGCTCTCCGAGGTGCTCGGGGCAGCGATCGTCATCGACAACCGGCCCGGCGCATCGGGCAACATCGGCACGGAGGCCGCCGCCAAGGCGCCTGCCGACGGCTATACGGTCTTCCTCGGCAACATCGGCACGATCGCGATCAACCCGGCCATTTTTCCGAACCTGGTCGTCGATCCGGCGAAGGACTTCGTTCCGATCACGCTGGTGGCGGATGTGCCGAGCATCCTGGTCGCCAACCCGGAGGTAGCAGTCGGCAACGTTGCCGATCTGGTGGCGCTGGCGAAGTCACGGCCGGGAGAGCTCAATTTCGCATCCCCGGGCTCGAGCACGCTGAACCGGCTGGAAATGGAGCAATTCATGAAGCTCGCCAACGTGCGCATGGTGCATATCCCCTACAAGGGCGGCGCCGGCCCTGCGGTGCCTGGGCCTGCTCGGCGGCGAGACGCAGGTGATGTTCGTCACCCTGTCGTCGGCGATCAGTTTCATCCAAGCCGGCAAGCTCAAGGCGCTCGGCATCACGACCAGCACGCGCATCGACGCCTTGCCCCAGGTCCCGACGCTCGTCGAGCTCGGATATCCCCAGATGGTCAGCAGCTCGTGGCAGGGGGTCTTTGTCCCGGCGGGGACGCCGCGCCCAATCGTCGACCGACTGCACGCGGCGCTGCTCGAAACCCTGGCTGCCCCGGAGATAAGGCAGCGCTTTGCCGCTGGCGGCGTCAACGTGATTACCAGCAAGACCGTGGAAGATTTCGCGCGCTTTGTCGGCGTTGAGACTGCCCGTTGGGGCAAGCTGGCGAAGGAGTCCGGCGCGACCATAGACTAGCCGCGCGCGTTGTCGCGGGCGCGAGAACGCGGCGGATCGAAGCAAACCTGGAGGCGGAACGATGGCGAATTTTGGCATGGTGGGCTTGGATTGGCAGCAGCGCGTCAACTGGGACCGGCTGCGCAACTACCGGCTGGATCGGGCGCGGGAGCGAATGAAGTCCCACGGCCTCGGTGCGCTGCTGCTCATGTACGACGAGAACGTCCGCTACGTGACGAGCACCCTGACTCCGGGTTGGAACCGGCTAAAGCCCGGGCTGCGCTATGCGCTGCTTTGCGGCGACGACCCTCCGGTCCTGTTCGAGCAAGGCGATCTCGGCGCGCATATCGCGCGCCACTCGCCCTGGATCCCGAAGGAGAACATCCGCTGGTCGTATGCCTGGATCAAGGGCGCGGCGGGTGCAGCCTCGCTGCAGCAGGTCACCAAGTTCACCAACGCCATCGTGAAGGAAATGAAGAAGAGCGGCGTCGCCGGCATGAAACTCGGCGTGGACTTCGTCGACATCAACATGATCCAGGTTTTCAAGGACGCCAAGATCGACTGGGTCGACGGCATGACGCCGATGATGGAAGCACGCGCGGTGAAGAATGTCGACGAGCAGGAGTGCATGCGCATGGTCGGCGCGATCGGCGACGCCGCGCACTGGGAATGCATGAAATTCTTGAAGCCCGGCCTCACCGAGAACAAGGTGACGGCGCACATCATGGAGTTCCTCTACTCGATCCCGGGCATGGAGGACGTCGAGGACGTCATCGTTTCCTCCGGGCTCAACACCTGGCCCAACTGGCGCAATTTCTCCGACCGGATCATCAAGCCCGGCGACATCGTGTTCATGGACCTGGCCGCGCTCACCTGGAACGGCTACAAGTCGTGCTACTACCGCACCTACTGCGTGGGCAAGGAACCGACCAAGGAGCAGCAGGACTACTACGCCACGGCGCTCAAGTGGCTCTACGATTCGATCAAGGCGGTGAAAGTCGGCACGACCACCCGCGAGATCGCGCTGAAATGGCCGTCGGCCAAGGAAGCCTGGGGTTACGAGGAAGAAGACCAGGCGGCGGCCAACCTGTGGGGTCACGGGCTTGGGACTGGCGCAGTACGACCCGCCAGTGATCTCGCGCATCTGGTCGCTCGACCATCCCGTCGAAATCAAGGAAGGCATGGTGTTCGCGCTCGAGACGCAGCACGGCAAGATGCACCAGTGGGGCGTGCGTATCGAGGAAATGCTGATCGTGCACAAGGACCGGATCGAGATCATCTCCAACTTCCCGTCGAGCAGATCACCGTCGTCGATCCGATGCCAGGCTATTCGAGTTATGGCAAGTCATGACTGGAGCCGCATGCAGCGACTGATCGTCCCGCTCTCCGCCGCCGAGGCGACCGACGCGGACCGCTTCGGTCCGAAGGCGGCCAACCTCGCCCGCCTCGGCCGCGCGGGTCTGCCCATTCCCGGACGGATTTTGCGTCGACGCCGAGGCCTATCGCATCCAGGTTGCCGCACTCGGGCTGGAGGAGAGCGCCCGCGGACGTCAGTTCGGCCGATTACGGGACGGCGCGGCGCGCTGCTCTGGCGATGAAGCTCGGGCTGCTCGATCGGCCGATCATCGCGGAAGTTGCTCGATCCGCTGCGCGACTGCGTGGCGAGTCCCTGGTCGCCGCGACCGGCGCGCCCACGGTGGTGCGCTCGTCGGCGCTGGGCGAGGATCGCTTCGGGTCGAGCTTCGCCGGACAGTTCGAAAGCTACCTGGGCCTCGAGGGCGAGGACGATTTTGTCACCGCCGTGCGCTCCTGCTGGGCGGCACTATGGTCGACTCGCGTGCTGCGCTACATGGCAACGCACGCGTCAGCCCCGACGGGCACGGCGATGGCGGTCCTCGTGCAGCCGCTCGTCGCCGCCCGGGTCTCCGGCGGAGGGCTGAGCCGCACCGCCGACGGCGACATGGTGCTCAATGCGACGTGGGGACTCGGGTCGGCGATCGCCCAGGGCGAGGTCGTGCCGGACCGTATCGTGCTCAGCCGCGACGGGGATGCTTCGCGATATGGTCCGCGGCCGGGCGATTCCACCGCGCCGGTTGCGCCCATCGGCACCGCGTCCGGTGCACCGGCTGCGACATCCCCCGAACCGTGCCTGAATGCGGCGCAGGCGGTGGAGCTCGGGCGGCTGCTGCGGCAAGGTCGAGGACATCATGGGCCTGCCGGTGGAAATCGAGTGGGCACACGACGCGGCCGGATTCAAACTGCCTTCAGGCGCGGCCGTTGCTTCTGGAGCCGGCGCGAGTGCCGGACGAAATATGGCTGCGCCACCCGGGACTCAGTGGTCATCCCGGCCGGCGTAGGCTGGGGAGCGGGACGCGCATGCGTCGTGAACTGCGAATGCGAGCTCCCCCGCGTCGCACCAGGGGATGTGCTGGTGACGAAGGTCGCAGGGCCCGCGCTCAGCGCCGTGCTTCCGCGGGTGGCGGGTTTGGTCGCCGAACTCGGAGGCAGCACCTCGCATCTCGCATCGCTTGCCCGCGAGCGCGGCATTCCGATGGTGCTGGGCGTGCTCGACGCCACCCAGCGCATCCCCGACGGCGTTCAGGTCGCCGTCGACGGCGTCGCCGGCGTGGTGCGCTGGATGCGCTGATGCGCCCCAGCGTATTCATTACGCAGCCGGTAGCGCGCAGCGCCACCGAGCGGCTGCGCAGCGCACGCGGACGTGGAGTGCAATCCCGATCCGGTGCACATCCTGACCAAGGACGAGCTCTGCGGCGCGGCGCGCACGCACGATGTCCTGTTCTGCCTGCTGCCAGGACCGCGTGGACGGCGACGTCATTGCCGCCAATGCCGGCCTGCGCGCCGTGGCCTCGATGAAGATCTCGCCATCCGACATCGACGTCGCCGCGGCGACGGCGCGGCGAATCCCCGTTACGGTCATTCCGCCCGTTGTGACCGAGGCTACCGCCGATTTGCATTTCGGGCTGCTGCTCGCCGTCGCCCGCCGCGTCGTGGAAGGTGATGGCCTGCTGCGCAGCGGCGTGTTTCCCGGCGCGCAGTCTGTCCGCCTCGAAGGAGCTTTCGTGTGGGGCAAGACCATCGGCCTGATCGGCGGTGGCGGGCGCATCGGGCGCGCGGTCGCGAAGCGCGCCCGCGGCTTTTCCATGCGCATGCTTTACTGGGCGCCGCGCCGGATCGCGGAGGATGCCGAGCGCGAGCTCGATCTCGACTACGTGCCTCTGGATCGGCTGCTCGCCGAGTCGGATTTCGTTTCCATCCATGCTCCCCTCAAACCCGAGACGCGGCATCTGCTCGGCGCGCGCGAGCTGGCTCTCATGAAACCGAGCGCGTTCATCGTCAACACGGCGCGCGGGCCGATCGTCGACGAGCAGGCGCTCGCTCGCGCACTCGCCGAGCGGCGCATCGCCGGCGCGGCACTCGACGTCTACGAGCACGAGCCTCGCGTCGAAACGGCGCTGCTGACATGCCCAACGTCGTCCTAACACCCCACCTGGGGAGCGCGGTCGCCGAGCTGCGGGAGGCGATGGCGCACATCGTCGTCGACAACATCGTTGCCGTGCTGGAGGGGCGACGGCCGCCAAATTGCTGGAACCCGGAGATCTACGCCGCTCCGGCTTGAGGGTGCCCCCGCGCCGAGAGGGAAGTCCCGGCCGGTTTTGCAACGCCAGGAGTCAGCATGGACAGCAAGGCGAAAGTGGTACTGACCGACTACGTCTGGGAATCGCTCGCCGTCGAGAAGAAGATGCTCGAAGGCGTGGCCGATCTCGGTGCCCCTCCAAACGAAGAAACCCGAGGAGTTTCTGCCGCAAGCGGAGGACTGTGACGCTCTGCTCAACACCTACGCCGGCCCGATCACGGCGGCCGCGATGGCGCGGATGCCAAAGTGCCGGATCATCGCCCGCTACGGAATTGGCGTCGACACCATCGATCTCGAGGCGGCCACGCAAGCCGGGATCATCGTCACCAACAATCCGACCTACTGCATCGAAGAAGTCGCCGAACATACCATGGCGCTCGCCCTCGCATGCGCGCGCAAAGTCGCCGTCTACGATCGACTCGTCCGCGGCGGCCGCTGGGAGGTTTCTCCGGGGAAGCCCGATGTTCCGCATGGCAGGCAGAACGCTGGGACTGGTCGGATTCGGCAACATCGCGCGCCAGGTGGCGCTCCGCGCGGCGGCCTTTGGCATGCGCGTTCTCTTCGCCGACCCGTTCGTGCAGCAAGGGCAGTTCGACATGGCGGCCCAGAAGGTGGAGTTGGCGGATTTGCTGCGCGAGTCGGACTTCGTCTCCCTCCACCCGCCGCTCACACCCCAGACGCGGCAGATGATCGGCGATGCCGCCTTCTCGCACATGCGGCCCACCGCGTTTCTCATCAATTGCTCGCGCGGACCGATCGTGGATACCGCAGCGCTCGTTCGCGCACTGGATGCGAAAAAAATCGCCGGCTGCGCGCTCGACACGACCGACCCCGAACCGCTTCCGGACCCGCATCCCCTGCGCGGGCGCGAGAATGTAATCCTCAGTCCCCACGTCGCCTGGTACAGCGAACAGTCGCTGATCGGACTGCAGGCCGGAGCGCCGGAGGAGGTTCGGCGCGTCCTGACCGGGCAGTGGCCGGTGAACGTGGTCAACCGGGCGGTGCGCGGTAAGAACCGGGCCGGCCTCTAGTCTAGGCGACTAGCGGCGCGCCTTCGCCAAGCTCTCGAGGACCGCGCATACCGACGCGGTGTCAGCCTCGGCAAAACCCTGCGCCATGGCCGCGTTGTAGAGCGACGCCGTGGCAGCGAACAACGGGGTCGGGCAGTCCAGATCGCGAGCAAACTCGGTGATAATCCGCATGTCCTTCTGCCAGACGCCGACTTTCATCGTGGCCTCGCGATAGTCGTTACGCGCCATCATCGGGCCGCGAATCTGCAGCATGCGCGAGGACCCTGCGCCGGCGCCGAGGACCTTGACCATGGTCGCCGGGTCGAGCCCGGCTTTCATTCCCAGCACGAGCGCTTCGGCGGTGGACACGTTGTGGATCGCGACGAGCAGGTTGGCGAGGAATTTCATCTTGGAGCCCGCCCCGAACCGGCCGAGGAAAAAATGCGTGCGCGCAAATCCCTCGAAGACGGGGATGCAGCGGTTGTACGCGCGGCGCTGGCCGCTCGCATAAACTGCTACATCCTTGGTTCTGGCTTGCGCTCCCGTTCCGCTCAGCGGGCAATCGAGCAGAGTGATCCCCGGCCGGCGAGCAGCTTGCGGGCCTGTTCCTTGATCGCGATGGGCAGCGTGCTCGTTTCGATGACAATCTGCTCGGGGTGCTTCGCCCGCGCCAGCTCCGCGGCGACCTCGAGCAGCGCGGCCGATGCGGGGAGCGATGTGATCACGAGCGCGGCTCGTCTGGCGACATCGAAGGCACTGCGCGCCGCTTGGCCGCCCCGCTGCGCGAGTTCACCGCGCCGCCGCGACAACAGGTCATAGCCGATCGTGGCGAATCCAGCTCGGACAAGGTTGGCCGATAGCGCCGAGCCCATGATGCCGAGGCCGATGACCCCGACCCGATCGGGAAGCGCCATTCACCCCCCGGCCGCGGTTGAGGTTTGCGAATTGCCGAGCGTCGCAGACATACTCGATGGGCGGCGCCCAGCGTTAGCGCCCGCCCTCCCGCAGCCAATGCGCGGGCAGCATCGTAGCGTCGCTCGCCCCCAGACCGTGGCGCGCCGCCACGTCGTAGCAATCGAGCGCCCGCGCCGCCAGCGGCAGGTCGACGCCGAGTCCCGCGGCTTCCTCGAGCATGGTGCGCAGGTCCTTGCGAATCAGGTCGACGTCAAAGGTCACCGGAGCGGTCACCTTGCCCTGCAACGTCGCCGCGATAGCCGGTCCCCGTACCTTGAGCATGTTCGGGCCACCCGAGGTATCGGCAAAGATGTCGAGCAGCCGCGCCGGCTCGATGCCCAGGCTCTGGCACAGCGACAGCGCTTCGCCCAGCGCCTGGTAATACACCAGCAGCGGCAGGTTAATGGCGAGCTTCATGCTCGCGCCCGCGCCAACCGCGCCGACGTGCTCGACCCGGCGACACAATTGGTCGAGCACCGGCTTGGCGCGGGCCACGTCATCGGCATCCCCGCCCACAAAGCCGAACAGCTTGCCGTCCTTGGCCGGGCCCACCGTCCCACCGACCGGACAGTCAACCAGCGCCGCGCCTCGGGCGCGGACTCTTCGCCGCAAGGGCCTTCTCGACGTCGGGACGCACCGTGCTCATCTCGATAAAGAGCTTGCCGCGGACCGCTCCGGCGAGCAAGCCGTCGTCGCCTTCATAGGTCGCGTCGATCGCCGCCGCGTCCGTCAGCATCGTGATGACGATCTCGGCATTCGTCGCGAGCTCGCGCGGATTCGCCGCTACCGTAGCCCCGGCGGCCTCCAGTGTCTTGCGTTTTTGCGGCCGTGCGGTTCCAGACGGTCACCGCATTTCCGGTCCGCCAACAAGCGCCGGGCGAGCGCCGCACCCATGCGGCCCGTGCCTGCGATACCGATTTTCAATGGCACCTCCACCATCGGCGATATGGCATGCGTCTACGTTGACACGCGCTACCCCAAGGCGTCAAATTGGCGCACGACAAAAACAATGAGTTGCTGCCGCGTGGCGGCCGCTGGGCCGGAGGATGGATCGGATGAGTTCGCGCAGCGAGCTCCGCGACGGGATGCGCATCGACTGGGACACGCCGATCCCGATGGACGACGGGCTCTCGCTCGCCGCAGATGTGTTCCGCCCGCTCGAACCGGGACCGCACCCGGTCATCCTGAGCTGCGGCCCGTACGCCAAGGGGCTGGCGTTTCAGGACGGCTACCCGAGCGCGTGGCAGCGGATGGTCGCGGCGCATCCGGACGTCGCCTCCGGGTCGACCAATCGCTACCAGAGCTGGGAAGTTGTCGACCCGGAAAAATGGGTGCCGCACGGCTACGCTTGCGTGCGCGTCGATTCCCGCGGTGCGGGCCGATCGCCCGGGTTCATCGACCATTTTTCGCCGCGCGAAACCCGCGATCTCTACAACTGCATCGAATGGGCGGGAACGCCAACCCTGGTCGAGCGGGAAGGTGGGCCTCTCCGGCGTGTCGTACTTCGGCATCAACCAGTGGCACGTTGCCTCGCTGCAACCGCCGCATCTGGCCGCGATGTGCGTCTGGGAAGGCGCTGCCGACTGGTACCGCGACATGACGCATCATGGCGGCATCCTTTCCACCTTCTGGGCCAACTGGTACGACATGCAGGTGAAGACGGTGCAGTACGGCCTCGGCGCGCGTGGCCCGCGCAGCCGCGTCACGGGCAAAGCCCGTTTGCGGCGACGAGACCCTTTCCGATCGCGAGCTCTACCGCAACCGCTGCGACTTGGGCGACGAGATCCGCGCGCACCCTCTGGACGACGACTATCACCAGGCGCGCTCCCCGGTCTGGGCGAAGGTGACGACGCCGTTTCTTTCCGCCGCGAACTGGGGCGGGCAGGGCCTGCATCCGCGTGGCAATTTCGAGGGCTTCGTGCGCGCCGCCTCGAAGCAGAAGTGGCTGGAGGTGCACGGTCTCGAGCATTGGACCCACTTCTATACCGATTACGGTGTCAGACTGCAGCGGCGCTTCTTTCGATTGCTTCCTCAAAGGTGCACCCAACGGCTGGGGCAAATCAGCCACGCGTCCAGCTGCAGGTGCGCCATGTCGACCGGTTCGTCGAACGGCACGAGGACGAGTGGCCGATCGCGCGTACGCAATGGACACGGTTTTATCTCAACCCCGCCGACTGCAGACTCACCCGCGACCCGGTCGCCTCAGCGGGAAGCATTACCTATGACGCGCAGGGTGACGGTGTAACCTTCTTCAGCGCGCCGCTCGACGGCGAGACCGAGGTAACCGGGCCGCTTGCGGCGAAGCTGTTCGTATCGTCGTCGACGACCGACGCGGACTTGTTTCTGGTGTTTCGCGTGTTCACGCCGGATCTGCGGGAGGTCGTGTTCATGGGCGCGATCGATCCCCACACCCCTATCGCGCAGGGCTGGCTGCGCGCTTCGCACCGCAAGCTCGATGCGCGGCTTTCGACCCACTATCGGCCGTATCATGCGCACGACGAGGTGCAGCCGTTGCAGCCCGGTACGGCCGTGCCGCTCGACATCGAGCTTTGGCCGACGTGCATTGTCGTGCCGGCGGGCTATCGGCTCGCGCTGACCGTGCGCGGTAGGGATTACGAATGGGGAAAGTCCACTGGCGCGCGGCTGTCGAATTTCAAGAACGAGCTCACCGGCTGCGGGCCGTTTCTGCACGACGATCCACGTGATCGCCCCGCCAGCGTGTTTGGCGGAACCAATACGCTGCACATCGGCCCGGACGCAGCAGGCCCACGTGCTGGTGCCCGTCGTTCCGGCGAAGAACTGATCGGCCATCTCAGGAGCAGTGGGGTTGCGACTATGAGGCTTTATGGATTCTGGCGGTCTTTGGCAACGTACCGGGTGCGCGTCGCGTTGGCGCTTAAGGGCGTCGAGGCGCAGGAAGTTTCGATCAATCTGCTGCAGGGGGTGCAGCATGGCGACGAATACAAGGCGGTCAATCCGCAGCGCGTGGTGCCGACGCTGCAGATCGACGACGCGCCGCCCCTATTCCAATCGATGGCGATTCTCGAGTACCTCGAGGAGACGTATCCGCGAGCCGCCACTGCTGCCCAAGGACCCCCGCGGCCGCGCGCGTGTTCGCGGGTTGTCGCTGATCGTCGCCTGCGACGGCCATCCGCTCATCGTGCCGCGCATCCGCGAATACCTCGAGAAGGAAATGCACCAGGACGAGGCCGCGCGCAATCGCTGGCTGCAGCATTGGACGCTGCAGGCCCTCGAGGCGCTCGAGAGCCATCTGGTGCGGGAGCGCGAGACCGGTCGCTTCTGCCATGGCGATTCGCCGACGTTTGCCGACATCTGCCTTGCGGGCCAGGTTTTCGCCGCCGGCTATTTCAATGCCGAGATCACGGCGATGCCGACCGTCAGCCGGATCTTCGACACTTGCATGGAGATCGACGCTTTCGACCGTTCGCAACCGCGCAAGCAACCGGACGCACCCAAAACCCCGACGCATTGAAGCGATCATCTTGACCACGGAGGAACGACCATGAACTTTTCCCGCAGACGATTCGTCCAGGCGACTGGCACCGGCCTCGCCGCCTCGGCACTCGGTTTCCCGCTGCCCGCGCCGGCTCAGGCCGAGCCGATCCGGCTCGGCCTGATGACGGTGAAGACGGGGCCGCTCGCATCCGGTGGGATCGACATGGAACGGGCGCTCGTGCAGTTCCTGCGCGAGCGCAACAACACGCTGGCCGGACGCAAAGTCGAACTGTTCGTAGGGGACAGCGCCGGCGTGCCGGCACAGGCGCGCACCAAGCTGCAGGAACTGGTCGAACGGGACAAGATCCAGGTCTTGATCGGGCCTCTCGCCGCCGGCGAGGCATTGGCCGCCGACGACTACATCCGGCAACAGCAACTCCCGACGCTATCGGTCGCCGCCGCAGAGGACTTGACGCAGCGCAATGCCAATCCCTGGTTTGTCCGCGGCACGTCGACCTCCGCGCAGTGCGCGCAACCGCTGGCCGACTATTGCTACAAGACGCTGAAGTTCCGGCGCATGGCGGTAATCGCCGATGACATCGCCTACGGCCATGAAATGTGCGCCGGCTTCCAGCGCGTGTTCGAGGATGCGGGGGGCAAAATCGTGCAAAAGATGCTTCCTCCCCTCACGGTGCCCGACTACGCGACCTACCTCGCGCAGCTCAAGACCAACATCGACGGGATTTTCCTCGGTTTCGCCGGATCGAATGGTTTTCGCTGGTACAAGCAGTTCAACGAATACGGCCTTCGGGGCAAGATCAACGTCGTCGGCGGGATGACCGCGTTTGACGAGGCTGTGTTGCGCAACATGGGCGACGAGGCGCTGGGCATTCTCACGGCCTGCTGGTATTCGGCCGAGCTTGACAATCCCCTCAACCGGAAATTCGCCGCAGCGTTCCGCACGGAATGGAAGTACGACCCCGGCTTTTATGCCGCCGCCACCTATGTCGAGGGAGAGGTTCTCGAAGCCGCACTGGACACGGTCCACGGCAGGATCGAGGACAAGGCGGCATTCATGAAAGCGCTCCGGGCCACCAAGGTCGAAACCGTGCGCGGGCCGGTCTCCTTCGATGAATACGGCAACGTCGTGGGCAATGTCTATATCCGCAAGGTCGAACGCAAGGAGGGTCGCCTGGTCAATACGGTCATTTACACGTATCCCAACGTGAGCCAGTTCTGGACGTACGATCCGAAGGAGTTCCTCAAGAACCCGGTCTATTCGCGCGACTGGCCGCCTGCGAAGAATCTCGAGCCCTGAGCGGCACGAGCGCCGGCGCGAGCGGACGTCCGGCGCCTTCGACCATGCAGTTCTGGATCATTCAGACGTTGAACAGTTTGGCGCTGGGCGGCCTGCTGTTCCTGCTCGCGGCGGGGTTCTCGCTGATCTTCGGAGTGATGCGTATCGCGAACCTTACCCACGGTTCGCTGTTTATGCTCGGCGCCTACCTGGGCGTGACCGTGCTCAAGTTCGTGCCCAATCTCTGGCTTGCCGCGCTGCTTGCCGGCCTCGCGGTGGCCGCCTTCGGTGGACTGATTGAGCGCCTGCTCCTGCGGCCGCTAGCGGGCAAGCCGTTGGCGACAAGTGCTGGTGACGTTGGGCCTCTCGTTCATCATCGCGGACCTCTGCCTCATGCTTTGGGGTGGCGACCCGATCCCGCTGCCGACCCCGCCTTCGCTGCAACGAACGCTCGCCTTCGGCAGCATCGTGTTTCCGGCGTACCGGTTGGTCGTGCTGGGCATCGCGGTGGTCACCGCGATCGTGTTGCATGCCTTGCTGGACTGGACCCGGCTGGGTGCGATGATCCGGGCGGGCGTCGACGACATGCAGATGGCGCGTGCGGTTGGCATTCCGGTGTCGCGTCTTTTCACGACCGTGTTCTGTCTCGGCGCCGCGCTCGCCGGCGCCGGGGGCGTCATCGGCGGCCCGATCATGTCGGCCTACCCGGGGCTCGACGCGGACATGCTGCCGCTGGCGCTGATCGTGGTCATTCTCGGCGGCGTCGGCAGCTTGCTCGGGGCGTTTGTCGGTAGTTTCATCACTGCGGCCATTTACACGTTTGGCTCCGCCCTGCTCCCGGATCTGGCCTACGTGATCCTGTTTCTGCCGATGATCGTCGTGATCGCCTTCCGCCCGCGGGGCCTGTTTGGCAGGGTGACGGCGTGAACCGGGAGGCGGAGGCCGCGCATGCCTGCCGCTTTGCCCGGTGGCGTTTACACTCCTCTGCCGGCATGGCCAGGTCCGGCGCGTGACCATGCGCTCGCTGCCGGCATGGATTCTGTTGGCCGTCGCGCTGGCCGGCTTTCCTTTGGTCGGTGGCGACTTCTACGTCAACCTTGCCAGCCAGATTTTCATCGCTGCCATTTTCGCGGCGAGCCTGAACCTCCTGGTCGGCTATGGCGGCCTCGTATCGCTCGGCCACGCCTCCTGGCTCGGCCTGGCCGCGTACACCTCGGCATGGCTGTACCTGCGGGTCGGCCTCGGCCACGCGCTGACGGCGCCGCTCGCACTTGCCGTCACCACGCTGGTCGCCTGCGGCGTTCGGTTGGATCGCGCTGCGCGCCACCGGGCTGGGCTTCCTCATGATCACGCTCGCGCTGTCGCAGGTCCTGTGGGGAACCGCGTACCGCTGGTCCGCGGTGACCAACGGCGACAGCGGCTTGTCCGGCCTGACACGGCCTGCGCCTTTCGGTGTCGATCTCGATCGACCGGCGGCGTTCTACTATTTTTCGCTGGCCATTGCTGCGATCGCGCTGTGGCTGATCGCGCGATTCGTCAACTCTCCATTCGGCGCCGCCCTGCGCGGCACGCGCGACGAGCCACGCCGGATGAGCGCACTCGGCCACGACGTCTGGAGGGTGCGCTGGATCACTTTTGTCTATTCGGGCTTCTGGGGTGCCGTTGCCGGGCTGCTGTTCGTCTACTACCACAAGTACGTGCATCCGACGACGCTGTCGCTGACCAATTCGGCGGAGGCGCTGCTCGGCCGTGATCGCCGGGGGAGCCGGGACCCTCGCCGGACCCGTCGTCGGCGCCGCGATCGTGGTGCATTCTGAAGAATTATGTTTCGGCGTATTTCGAGCGCTGGAACATGCTGCTCGGCCTGGTCTTCGTGGCGATCGTGATCTTCATGCCGGACGGCGTCGTACCGGGAATCCGGCGCGGTTGGGCACGGTGGAAGCGCGGATGACGGCGGTGCTGCAGCTTAGCGGTCTGAAAAAGGCATTCGGCGGCGTGCCGGCGATGAACGATGTTTCTCTAGACGTGGCTCCGGGCGAGCGGCGGCTCATCATCGGCCCCAACGGTGCCGGCAAGACCACGCTGTTCAACCTGATCACCGGCGATCTCGCTCCCGATGCCGGCGCGATCCGGCTGTTCGGCGAGGAGGTCTCGCGTCTGAAGTCGCACCAACGCGCACATCGCGGGCTGGCCCGCACGTACCAGATCATCACGCTGTTCCCCAAGGACTCCCTCGAACACAATATCGTGCTGTCGCTGCTCGGGCTGTCGAACCTGCGCTGGGCGCTGTTCCGCCCACTCACCGCTGCGACGGGCCTGCACGACGAGGCGCGCCGTATTCTGAGCTTGGTCGGCCTCGAAGAGCGCGCCGCGCGCCCGATCAACGAAGTATCCTACGGGGAGAAGCGCCGCGTGGAAATCGCGATGGCACTGGCACAACGGCCCCGGCTGCTGTTGCTCGACGAGCCTCTGGCCGGCCTGTCGCGCGAGGAGCGGGCTGCGGTTAAGGCGTTGATCGCCGGAATTCCGCGCGCGGTCACGGTGGTCATGATCGAACACGACATGGACACCGCGCTCGACCTGGCGGAGCGGATAACCGTGCTCCATTACGGCCGCGTGATCGTCGAGGGCACGCGTAGCGAAGTGGTCGCAGATCCTAAAACGCGCGAGATCTATCTTGGCAACTGACGCGGCGCTGTTGCTGTCCGACATCGACGCGCTGTACGCCGACAGCCATGTCCTGCATGGCGTGTCATTCACGCTCGGCGCTGGCCGCGTGCTGGCGCTGCTGGGTCGCAATGGGGCCGGCAAGACGACCTGCATCCACGCCATCGTTGGCTTTCTGCCGCCGCGCCGCGGCGAGATCCGGCTGTTCGGAGAAACGATTTCACGGCTCCTCCCGGAGGCGATTTCACGCAAGGGTGTCGGCCTGGTGCCGCAGGGACGCCGCGTCTTTGCTAGTCTTACCGTGCGCGAGAACCTGGTCGTCGCCGCGCGGTCGCGGCGTGGCACGGCCGGGACCATGGACGCTCGAACGCGTGTTCGAACTGTTCCCGCCGTTGCGGGAACGGCAGCAGCAGCATGCAGGCTCGCTTTCCGGAGGTGAGCAGCAGATGCTCGCCATTGGACGCGCGCTGATGGGCAATCCCCGCGTGTTGCTCATGGACGAGCCCTCGGAGGGCCTTGCGCCACTGATCGTCAAGGAGGTAGGCCGCACGATCGCGCGCCTCAAGCAGGAAGGGCTGTCAATCCTCCTGGTCGAACAGAACGTGCGACTGGCGATCGATCTCGCCGACGACGTCGTGCTGGTGAATACCGGTCGCGTCGCATTCGCCGGAACGATAGACCAGGTGCGCGACGATGCGGCGCTGGTGACCCAGCATCTCGGCGTGTTCTAGTCGCAGCGCCAACTTCACGCGGAAAGGACCGTTTGCCATGATGTTCACTTGCACCACGGCCGGATGCCCCGAGCCCCCGCACGATGAGCGCCCGGTTGCACTCGCGCGACGGCGCGCAACCGCCGCCACGCGAGCCGCCTCGACCCGTGTCATTCGCGGCCGCCGCGGCAAGAGCCTGCGCATCGACATCCATTGTCACTATCTCAACCCGGCAGTGGCGGCAAAGGTGGCGCACCTCAACCCGGGAAGCTACGAGCCATCGGTAGTATTTGCCAATGCCCTGACGCGGGAGGTAAACGTCAAACAGATTCGTGACCGGCACCATAAGCTCTCGACAGTGGAAACCCGACTCAAGGACATGGATCGCATGGGCATCGACATTCAGGCGGTATCGCCGGCGCCAAACCAAACCTACTATTGGACTGATCCCGAGCTGGGTGCGGATCTCGCGCGTATGGTGAACGACCGCCTCGCGGAGATCGTCGCGACGTGGCCGGATCGCTTCGTCGCCCTTGGCACCGTGCCGCTGCAGAATGTCGAACTGGCGCTGGCTGAGCTCGACCGTTGCGTCAAGGTGCTCGGCCTGCGTGGTGTGGAGATCAATCCCAGTGTCAATGACATGGATCTCACCGACCCGCGCCTCAACCTGGAGAAATTCTTCGCCAGGGCGCAGGACCTTGACGTCGTCATCTTCATGCACCCGATCGGGTTCACCCAGGGCGAGCGGCTGATGGATCACTATTTCAACAATGTGATCGGCAATCCGATGGAGACGACGATCGCGGCAAGCCATCTTATCTTCGACGGGGTAATGCACCGGCACCCGAAGCTCAAGATCATTTTGCCGCACGCAGGCGGCTATCTCGCTCACTATTGGGCGCGCATGGACCATGCGCATCGCGCGCGCCCTGATTGCCGAACCGTGATCAAGAAGCCCCCATCGACTTATCTGAAGAAAATGTACTTCGACACGATAAGCTTCGACCCGCGGATGCTGCGGCAGTTGATCGACCAGTACGGCCCCGGGCACGTGCTGCTCGGCACCGACTACCCTTACGATATGGGCGAGGAAGACCCGGTCGGCTTGATCGGGAGCGTGCCGCGATTGAAGAACGCCGAGAGGCAGATGATCGAAGGCGGAAACGCGGCACGCCTGCTCAAGCTCAGGCGCTGAGCCTGGGTGCAGAGTTACGCCACTGGTGCAAACACAGGAGGTATGGTGTCCAGCCTTCTCGTCGGCGTCGACATCGGCGGCACGTTCACCGATTGCGTGGTGCTCGATCGCGGGGGTGGAATCACGGCCACCAAGTCCCCGTCCACCCCGGAGGATTTCGCCGAAGGCATGCTGGCGGCGATGCGGCTGGCGGCGCAGCGCCTGGGTCTGTCGTTCGAACGCTTCTGCCGCGAGGTCGCGGTGCTCACGCATGGAACGACGGTCGGCACGAATTCGCTGCTCCAGAGAAAAGGCGCGCGCGTTGGCCTGATCACGACCCGCGGCCACGAGGATGCCATCCACATCATGCGTGGTTCGCGTGGCGTGACTGCGCGCGACATCCGCAAGGTGGTGCATTTTCCGGAGAGCCGAAAGCCGGTGCCGATCGTGCCGAAGCGTTTCATCGAGGGCGTTTCAGAGCGCATTGACTGCTTTGGCGGGGTGGTCGTGCCACTCAACGAGGCCGAGGTCGAGGCAGCGATCCGGCGCCTGGTCGACCAGGAGGTCGCGGCGATCGGCGTCTGCTTCCTCTGGTCATTCAAGGAGCCCCGCCACGAATTGCGCGCGAAGGAGATGATTCGCGATCTCGCGCCGCATCTGTTTGTGTCATGCTCGGTCGATATCGCGCCGAAATGGGGCGAGTACGAGCGCATGACGGCAACCGTCCTCAACGCCTACATCGGCCCGGTGATGGCAAAGTACCTCGGAAATCTGGACCGCAAGCTGCGTTCGGCTGGCTACGCGCAACCGCTGCAGATCACGCAATGCGCGGGCGGTTCGATCTCGGTCGACAAGGCAATGGAATCGCCCTTGCTCACGCTCGACTCCGGACCGGTCTCGGGCGTCACCGGCTCGGCGTTTCTTGGCCGCCTCATGGGCTGCCCGAACATCATCACGACCGACATGGGAGGAACTTCGTTCGACGTCGGCATCATCTTTGACGGGCGCCCCGCCTATTCCTTCGTCTCCAATGTAGCCCAATACGAATATTTCCTGCCCCGGGTGGACATCCAGGCGATCGGGTCGGGAGGTGGTTCGCTCGCGCGCGTGGACGCCGCGTCCAGGACGCTCAGCGTCGGGCCGGAGTCGGCCGGCGCCGACCCGGGACCGGCGTGCTACGGCAAAGGGGGCGTGACGGCAACGGTGACCGATGCCGACCTCGTGCTCGGCACCATCAATCCGGATAACTTTCTGGGTGGGCGCATGCGACTCGATCGCGAGCGGGCCGTTGCCGCCGTGCAACACCTCGCCGATGGGCTTAAGCTGTCGCTGATGGAAACCGCGAGTGGCATCGCCCGGATCGCCGAGTTCAAGATGGCCGATATCATCCGCAAGACGACCGTGGAGAAGGGATTCGACCCGAGAGATTTCGTCCTGTTCGCATTTGGCGGTGCCGGCCCAGCCCACGCCGGCGTGTTCGCCCACGAACTTGGCGTGCAGAAGGTGGTGATCCCGCAGAAGGAAATCGCCTCCACCTGGTGCGCTTTCGGCGCAGCTTCCGCCGACATCCTGCACGTCTTCGAGCAGGTGGACATCCAGGCCAGCCCGTTCGCCACGGCGCGCATCAATGCGACGCTCGAGGCGCTGGAACGAAAGGCAAGCCGGCAGATGGATCGCGACGGTATCGCGCGATCGCGCCGGCGCTACCAGTTCTCGCTGGACATGCGGCACCGGGGTCAGATCAACGAGGTCGAAGTGATGCTCACCGGGAATCGATTGAAAGGGAAGATTGCGCAATTGCTGCGCCGCCGCTTCTACACCCGCTACGAGCAGCTCTACGGCCGAGGCTCGTCCTACGCCGACGCCGGATTGGAGATCGTGACGCTGCGCCTGCGCGCCAGCGCGGCGACGCGGCACCCGAAGTTGAGCGCAGCGAGGAAGCGCGGCGCGATGCCGAGCGCCCGGGCAGCCCTCGGCAAGCGGCACATCTACTGGGCAGAACTGAAGCAAGCGGTCGCGAGCCCTATCTACGATGGCGCGCTGCTTGCGCGTGGCAATCGGGTGCGGGGACCCGCGGTAATCGAGACGACCGACACAACGGTCGTCGTACATCCCGGACGCTCGCTTGTCGTCGATGCATTTGGCAACTTCGAGATCAGGTTTGGATCGTGAGGCCGCCCAAGGTTAGCCAGATGAAGGGCACCGCGTTCGACGGCAGGAACATGGGCTATGTGCCGCCAAAGACCCTCTCGATCGCGCCACAACTCAAGCTGCAGCGTAGCGCTGCGGTCGACATCGACCCGATCACCTATGAGGTCGTGAGGCATGCGCTCTGGCATGTCAACGAAGAGCACGGAGCGACGATCCAGCGACTCTCCGGCTCGCCGGTGGCCATGTACGCGCTCGATCTCAACCCATCGATCCTCACCGAAGACGGAGAGTTTGTGTACTTCGGTCCCTACATGCAGTACATGTCCGGCGTGACCGACACGCAGGTGAAGTGGGTTCTCGAGTTTCGCAGCGCCAACCCCGGCATCCGCGACGGCGACATGTTTCTGGCCAACGACCCCTGGGTCGGCGCGGCGCACCAGCAGGACGTCATGCTCATGTGCCCCGTATTCTGGAACGGCGAGCTGTTCTGCTGGGTGACCAACTGCCTGCATCAGTACGATATCGGCGGCATCACACCGTCTTCGTTCTGCGGTTCGGCCGAGTCCGCGTTCGAAGAGGGAATCTGCATCCCTCCGGTGAAGATCGTCGAAGGCAACGTGATCAGGCGCGACATCGAGGAGCTCTACCTGCGGTCCTCGCGCAAGCCTGACGCCGTGGCTCTCGATTTTCGTGCCCAGCTGGCAGGGAACATCACCGCCCGCGACCGGGTGCTGGCGCTGATACGGCGCTACGGCCCGACGGTGGTCAAGGGCGTGATGAAACGCATTATCGACAACGCGGAAGCCGCGTTCCGCAGGAAGCTGAAGCGCTTGCCCGACGGAGTATGGCGCGAGCGCTCGTACGTCGAATGCTGCAGGCCGGGAGACCGTCGCGCCCACCGCGTCATGCTGACATTGCGCAAGAAGGGCACGCGGCTGGTCTTCGAAAACGAAGGCACCGCGCCGCAGGCCGGCGCGATGAACGCCACCTACTCCGGCTGGCGAGGCTCGATCATGGTGGCACTGAATCAGCTGTTGTGCTGGGATCAGTACTTCTGCATCGGTGGGGCGCTGCGCCACGTCGAGTTCGACCCGACGCCGGGAACGTTCAACTGTGCCAATTTTCCCGCATCGGTCTCGACAGCGCCGATTCAGGCGATGGAGATTTCTCTCTACCCCGCCTACAACGTCCTGTCGAAGATGATCCACAGCGACCCGGAGCTGCGCCGGGACATCATGTGTATTGGCGGCACCAGCCAATGGCCGGCCACGATCTTCCGCGGTACCGACCAGTGGGGTGACCCCTACGGCTACCTGCTGGTGGACCCGATCGGCGGGGCGATCGGCGCGTTCGCCACCGGCGATGGAATCTCCACGGGCGGCCAGTCGCGCACGCCGATCTGCAAGCTGCCCAATGTGGAACACACCGAACAGACATTTCCGTTGCTGTTCCTGTACCGCAAGGAAGTCATCGATTCGGGGGGCGCGGGGCGCTTCCGCGGCGGGCTCTCGGCCGAATCGTGCTTTATTCCCCACCATACCGCCGTGATTACGCAAGATACACTGTCCTCCGGCAACGCCATTCCGACATCGCTTGGAATGATGGGTGGCTATCCGGCGACCACCAACGTCTATAAATTCAAACGTGGCACCGATATCGCCGAGCGCCTCGCCGCGCGCTCGATGCCGGCCGATATCGGCGACGTAATCGGCGAAGAGGTCACGCTGCAGCTGCGCGAAGAAAGCTTTCTCCAGCAACCCGCGGATGTTTACGCCGTCATCTGGTCGGCTGCCGGAGGCTTCGGCGACCCGCTCGAACGCGAGCCGGAGAAGGTCCGTGAGGACGTGTTCGACAACCGCTCTGTCTCGACCACTGCGGCGCGCGAAATCTACGGCGTAGTCCTCGATTCCGCGGGTCGTGTCGAGGCGGAGTCGACTCGGCTCCTGCGCGCGCGCCGACGCGATGCAAACCGGCGCACCGATGGCAAAGTCGGCCGCCTCAAAGGCAAGTCGGTCGTCCGTCTCACCGACAATATCGACCTGCGTCGTGAAAGGAATGGTTTGCACCTTGCCTGCGCCAAATGCGCTGCCGACCTCGGGTCCGTGCGCGACAACTACAAAGACCACTGCGTGCGTCGTGAATCCGATGTCGGCACGGCAAACCCCAACATCGGCGACTACCGGCGATACATCGACGATCGGCCCGTGTTTCGCCAGTTCTTCTGCCCGGGGTGCGGCGCGTTGATCGAGAACGAGATCGCGCTCGCGGTCGATCCGGTGCTGCGCGACATCGAATTGCAGCCCCGCCAAGCGAGTGTCCGATGACCGCCCCGAGCACCCCCAGGCAGCGAGTACCTTACTCGGCTATCGTAGACCGGCCGCAGCTAGCGCTTCCCGACGGCGCACGCATGATCGTGTGGACGATCGTCAACGTCGAGGACTGGGGCATCGAGCGGCCGATGCCACGCACCGTGCTCTCGCCGCCGATGGGCCAGCCATTGCTCCCCGACCTGCCAAACTGGGCCTGGCACGAGTACGGCATGCGGGTGGGGTTCTGGCGGCTGTTTGACTGCTTGCAGAAATCCGGCGTGACGCCCACCCTGGCGATTAACGGCGTGGTGTGTCGCAACTACCCGCGCCTCGCGCAGGCGGCGAAGGATGCGGGCTGGGAATTCATGGGTCACGGCTGGCGCCAGGAGCCGATGCACAGGGTCGAGGACCAACGCGCGTCGATCCGGGACACGATCGAAGCGATTCGCGCGTGCTCCGGCAAGGCGCCGCGAGGCTGGGAGAGCCCCGGCCTGGCCGAAACGTTGGAAACCATCGATCACCTCGCTGAAGCCGGCATCGAATACGTTGCCGACTGGGTACTCGACGATCAGCCCGTATACATCGCGACCGCGCATGGCCCTGTGGTCTCGGTGCCCTATACCGTGGAAGTGAACGACATCGCGATGATGGTTGTGCAACACCATTCGGCCGATGAGATGTTGCGCCGGGGCAGCGACCAGTTCGACCGCCTCTACGATGAGAGCGCGCGTTCCCGCCGCGTCATGGCCATCAGCGTGCACCCCTACGTCTCGGGAGTCCCGCACCGTATCGGCTACCTCGAACAACTGTATCGTCACGTGCTCGGCAAGCCCGGCGTCGTGCATTGGACCGGCGCACAGATCGTCGACTGGTTCCGCTCCCAGGTCGCTTCGGAGCCCTCGAGGGCGAGTTGATTGACAGCGTCGAAAGCGCCGTGTAAGCATCCCTACCCCCGCAGGAGGAGATTGGAATGAAAAGACTGACGCCGTGGCTTTCGATCGGGCTTGTCGCCCTCACGCTCGCGCTCGTTGCGCCGCTTCAGGCGCAGCAGCCCCCGCTGCGCATCGGCTTTGGCATGAGCCTCACCGGCCCGCTTGCCGGCAACGGCAAAGCGGCGTTGATCGCGATGCAGATCTGGGCCGAGGATGTCAATGCCAAGGGAGGGATCCTCGGCCGCAAGGTGGAGCTCGTCTACTACGACGACCAGACTAACCCGTCGACCGTGCCGAGCATCTACGCGAAACTGCTCGACGTGGACAAGGTGGACCTGATCGTGTCCGGCTACGGCACCAACGTCATCGCCCCGGCGATGCCGATCGTGATGCAACGGAACATGACCTTCATGGCGCTGTTCGGCCTGAACGTCAATTCGAAGTTCAACTACGACCGCTACTTCCAGATCATGCCCGCGGGACCGGAACCGGCGATCGGCTGGACGCAGGGCTTCTTTGACGTCGCCATGAGCCTTGCACCGAGGCCGCAGACGGTCGCGCTCGTGGGCGCGGATGCCGAGTATCCGGCTCTGGCGCTGGAAGGAGCGCGCGCGCAGACCAAGCGGACGGGGCTGAAGGTGGTCTACGACAAGACCTATCCACCCAACACCGTCGACTTCTCCCCGATCGTGCGGGCCATCCAGGCGACCAATCCCGACCTCATCTTTGTCGCAGCCTATCCACCGGACTCGGCCGGCATCGTGCGGGCAGCGAATGAGATTGCGCTCAAGGCCCGCATGTTCGGCGGCGGTATGGTCGGGACGCAATTTGCGGCGCTCAAGACGCAGCTGGGGCCGTTGCTCAACGGCATCGTCAACTACGAGGCATACGCACCCGAGGTGGCCGGAAAATTTCCCTTCCTGGAGCAATTCCTGGCCAAGTATCAGGAGCGCGCGGTCAAGGAAGGCGTAGACCCGCTCGGTTACTACCTGCCGCCGTATGCCTACGCGATGATGCAAGTCCTGGAACAAGCGATCAAGGCGACCGGGGGATTCGACCAGGCCAAGCTCTCCGATTACATGCACAAGACCGAGTTCGATACCTACGTCGGCAAGGTTCGTTTTGCCAGCAATGGCGAATGGGCGACGCCGCGCATGCTGACCGTCCAGTACCACGGCATCACCGGAAACGACCTCGAGCAGTGGAAGAAGCCGGGCCGCGTCACCGTGCTGGCGCCGGCCAGCTACATGACCGGCACGGTCATGACGCCGTACCAAGACCACAGAAATTAGGACCGGAAACGCGTCGCGCGACGACCCAAGGCGGCGCGTTTCTCTCGATGGAATACTCGACGGCGTTGGTCCTCAACGCCATCATCGCCGGGCTGTTGCTTGGCGGTTTCTACGCGGCCGTGAGCGTCGGCATCTCGATCTCGTTCGGCATGCTCGACGTGGTCAACATCGCCCATCCCGCGTTCATCATTCTCGGCTCGTACCTGGCCTACATCGTTAATGACCGGACTGGCGTCGACCCGATTCTAGCCTCGATTGCGCTGTCGCCACTCTTTTTCCTGCTCGGCATGCTGCTCTACCGCGTCTACTACCTTTGCTTCGAGCGACGGGGGCAGGAATCGCTGCGCGGGCTGGCGTTCTTCTTCGGCATCCTGTTCATCACGGAAGTCGCGCTGGTCCTGATCTTTGGCGTCGATTATCGCCTGGTGCAGACGGCCTACTCGGAGACGACCCTTAGGCTTGGCGATGTCGACTTTCCCTTGCGCCTGATCGTTCCGTTCCTGGTGTCACTGACGATGGTCGTCGGCATACAGCTGTTCCTTATCCATAGCTTCTTCGGCCGCGCCGTGATCGCAGTGGCGCAGGACCAGCTCGCGCTGCGCCTGATGGGTGTCAATCCGTTCCGGGTCAAGGAGTTCGCCTTCGGACTGTCGATCGCGACCGCCGGCGTGGCCGGTGCGTTCCTGATCGTGATCCAGCCGGTGCAGCCGGCGATCGGCCGCGAATACATCGGCCTGGTGTTCGCGGTATGCGTGCTCGGTGGCATGGGATCGATCTGGGGCACGCTGCTCGGCGCGATCGTGCTGGGACTCGCGGAATCGTTCACCGCCACGTTCTTCGGCCCCTCGTGGGCACCCGCGGTTTCCTTCGGGCTCCTGCTGGCCGCGCTGGCATTCAGGCCCTCGGGGTTGCTCGGCCGATGAGCAACAGAACCTTCGCCGTTGCCGCATTGGCGATTGCCGTGACGATCGCCGGCGCAAGCCAGTTCATCGGCAACGAGTACTTTTTCTCCGCCGCGTACACCGTGTTGCAGTTCATCATTCTCGCCACGGCATGGAACATCCTCGGCGGCTACACCGGCTACGTCAACTTCGGTTCCGCGGCGTTTTTTGCGACCGGCGCGTACTCCACGGTTTTTCTCTACAAGGCGCTGCAACCACCGCTGCCGGTGACCATCGTGACGGGCACGCTCGCCGCCGGTCTGCTTGGACTGGCGGTCGGCTATCTCACCTTGCGCATGCGCGGGGTCTTTTTTGCGATCGCAACGCTCGCGCTTTCGGTCGTCCTGTATACGTTCGTCGTGAACTGGGATTACGTCGGCGGCGCGCGTGGCGCCTACATCCTGCAACCGCGCGAAAATCCCTTCGGGCTGGCGCACTACATTCATCTGCTCTACGCGGTGATGGTGCTGATGACGGCCATCGCGCTCAGCATCGCGCGTGCGATCGAGACCTCGACGATCGGGCGTGGCCTCGCAGCGATCCGCGACGACGAACTCGCCGCGGAATGTGCGGGCGTACCGACGCTGCGACTCAAGCTCTTCTCGGCGACGATCAGCGGCGCGCTGATGGGCATGGCGGGGACGACTTTCCCGTTCTACCTGTCCTACGTCGAGCCCAGCGCGGCGTTCAACCTCTCCTACGCGGTCAACAGCATCGCGATGCCGCTCATCGGTGGCATGATGACCTGGGTTGGACCGGTCGTCGGTGCGGTGCTCCTCGGCACGGTCCAGCAGGTCGTCCAGGTCACGGTATCGTCGGCCTGGAACCTGCTCATCGTTGGCGTGTTGCTGGTCGTATTCGTCACGCTCGCGCCGAACGGCATCATGGGCTGGGTCGAGACCTGGCGCCACGGGAGAAACCGCTAGTGGCGAACATGCCCGACAGCCCGCTGCTGCAGATCTCGGGCATCACCAAACGCTTCGGCGGTTTCACCGCGCTCGACAGGGTCGACCTGAATGTGTGGCCGGGTGAGCGTCTCGGCCTGATCGGGCCCAACGGATCGGGCAAGAGCACGTTGGTGAACTGCATCTCGGGGACCTTGCGCAATGAAGAGGGCGGAATACGCTTCGAAGGACGCGATATCGGCAACGAGCCGGCACACCGCCGCACGCGGTTGGGCTTGGCGCGCAGCTTCCAGATCCCAAAGCCGTTTGTAAGCATGTCGGTGCTCGACAATCTGCGCATTCCGTTGGTGTACGCGGCGCGACGAAACCAGAGGGCCACCGCCGGCCAGGTCACCGATGAAGCACTGCACATCCTCGAGCAGGTAGGGCTGAGCGCCAAGGCACACGCGCTGTCCGGACGCCTTACCCAAGTCGACATGAGAAAGCTCGAACTGGCGCGGGCAATAGCCGCCAGACCCAAGCTTCTGATCTCCGACGAAGCGATGGCAGG
Organism: uncultured beta proteobacterium; assembly: GCA_963778275.1. GTDB lineage: Bacteria > Pseudomonadota > Gammaproteobacteria > Burkholderiales > Casimicrobiaceae > PALSA-1003. The sequence continues at coordinate 184,498 of CAVZTS010000014.1, forward strand.
CCTCTCGACAGCGGAAGTCGACGATATTCTCGTGCTCCTCTCCGGGCTCAAGCAGCAGGGTGTCGCCGTCGTCATGATCGAGCACGTGATGCGTGCAGTCATGAAATTCTCCGAGCGCGTCGCGGTGCTCGTGGCCGGCCGCAAGATCGCCGATGGGGATCCCCAGGCCGTTGCGAGCAACATGGAAGTGGTTACCGCCTACCTTGGCCAATAGCATCCAGGTCGAGGGAATATCCGCGGGCTACGGCACGGTCCGGGTGCTCGAGGAGGTGTCGCTCGCGGTGAACGATGGCGAGACCGTTACGCTGCTTGGCGCCAACGGCAACGGCAAGAGCACGCTCATGAAATGCATCATGGGCATCGTGCGCCCAAGCGCCGGTCGCATCACGGCCGTCATCGAAGGCATCCAGCACGATCTTGCGGGCATGGCTCCGGAAGAGATCGTCGATCTTGGCATTGCGCTCGTACCGGAGGGCCGACGGTTGTTCCCGCGCCTCACCGTCGAGGAGAATCTCTTGCTCGGGGCCTATCGGGCGAGGGCCCGTTCCGCTATGGCGCGCAACCTCGCCTTCTGCTTCGAAACCTTCCCTATCCTGGCGGAGCGCCGAGCGCAGCTTGCCGGCAGCATGAGTGGCGGGGAGCAACAGATGCTCACTCTCGCGCGCGCGCTCATGACCGCCCCCAGGATCCTGCTGATCGATGAACCGTCAGTCGGCCTGGCGCCGATCCTGGTCATCCACACGATCGACAAGATCCGCGAACTCAAGGATCGCTATCGGCTTACCGTCCTCATGGCCGAGCAGAATTTCCACCAGGCGATCCGCATCGCCGACCGCGGCTACGTGATCGTCCATGGCAGGATCGAGTACGAGGGCACATCCCGCGACGAGCTTTCAAACAACGAACTTGTCCGCAAGCTCTACATGGGCATGTAAGGGTTTTCGGCGGTCACCGACGGGTCAGCTCGCGGCGGCGGCGGCCAGTGTCTGCGGCGCCTCGGATGCAGGAAAATTAAGTTCGATAGTGACGCCGTTGGGGTCTTTGATGAATACCTGATGCAGGCCCAGCGTCGGCACGGTACGTTCGAAAAAGCTCACATTGCTGCGCCGGCAGCGCTCGATCATGCCCTCGCGGCCGGTTACCGTCAGCGCGATGTGATCAAGCGCTCCGGTGCTGCCCTTAAGCGTGTCGGGATCGACATAGCCCAGGGTATCGATGAGACCCTGCGGATTGGCAAGGTCCACGCCCATGATATGCACGATGCCGTAGTTCCCGGCGGCATGCTCGAGGTCTGCCGGAGGCTCGTCGCGGTAGAGCCACAGCCCCGGAAAATTGAACGGCGGTCGCGGCCCGACCTTAAGCCCGATGATCTCGGTGTAGAAGCGGCGCGACGCCTCGACGTCAAGCGTGCGGATCGAGTAGTGGTCGATGCGTTTGATGTCCATCGGTCCTCCTCAAATCTAGGTTGCCGAACTTGCGACCGGACGGTCCGGTATCGGCCCCGCGCAATGCGGGGCACGGTATGCCGGTCACCGTGGCGCGCCCTAGACTTGCAAGCCGGCCGCCGTAACGCCCCTTATCGCGCAGTCCTCGTCGCGATCCGACGTGTCGCCGCTTATCCCGACGGCACCGATCACGTTGCGGTCGGAGTCGTAGATGAGAACGCCTCCGGCAGCCGGGACCAAGCGACCCTGACTTACCGCGGCCAAGGCGCCGAAGAAGGCTGGAACCTTCTGCGCCCGGTCGCCAAGCTCGCGACTCGAGAAGCCCATTCCCAGAGCACCCCACGCTTTGCCGCGCGCAATGTCGGCGCGCAGAATCCCCGAGCCATCCTGGCGCTTCAGAGCAAGATCATGGCCGCCCGAGTCGAGCACAACCACGGTCAGCGGGGCGCATCCGAGCTCGGTGCCCCTTGCAAGCGCGGCATCGATTACGCGGACCGCCGATTCCAGTGTGAGCTTTGTCATTCGCAACCTCGCTCCCTCATATGCATACAACCGCGCCGTCCACCTGGCTGTGGCAGAGCTGTCGCGTTTTCCGCCGCCGGAGGCGCGCGTGCCGTTCCCGACGCGGCGCTCGCCAACCCACGCTCGGTCAAGCCATGGCCGACGCGAGCAAGTGCGCGACATGAACGGCGTCACGGTCCGAGCCGTCGCGGATCTGCTGTCGGCAGCTCGTGCCGTTGGCGACGATGATTGTATCCCGGTCAGCGCCACGCACCCTGGGTAGCAAATCAAGCTCTGCCATTTGCACGGACAGGTCGTAATGGTTCGCCTGGTAGCCGAAGGCGCCGGCCATGCCGCAGCAACCCGATGCGATCGCTTCGATTTCGAGATCGGGAATCAGGCGCAGCGCCTGCTGCATGGCGGCCATGGTCCCGAATGCCTTCTGGTGGCAATGACCGTGCAGCAACGCCCGGGCGGCCACGCGACGCAGCGGCAACCGCAGCTTCCCCGCGTCCGCCTCGCGGGCCAGGAATTCCTCGAATAAGAGCGCGCCTCGCGCAAGAACCTTCGCTGCCTGTCCCCGCAGCAACGCCGGAAGCTCGTCGCGCAGACCCAGCAGGCACGACGGCTCGAGGCCGATGACCGCCACTCCGCGTTGCGCGAAAGGAGCCAGGGAATCCAGCATGCGGCGGGCCTCGATTTCTGCCTCCTCGACCAGGCCGCAGGTCAGGAACGTGCGCCCGCAGCACAAAGGCCGCCCGTCCTGGGGCTGGGGCAGGTGCACCCGATAGCCGGCCGCCTGCAGCAGCTTCACTGCAGCACGTGCATTGTCCGGCTCGAAATAGCGGCTGAAGGTATCGACGAACAGGGCGACCTCGCCGGCGGCGCCGCTGCCGACGAAGCTCGCCTCGGCGGCAAAGGCGTCCCGCCGCCACCGGGGCAGGCTGCGCCTCGCGCTCAAGCCCAGCCAGCGTTCGCTCAGCAGCGCGCTGCCGGGGAGCTTGTCGCGAAGGTTCAGTAGCGGTCCGAGGTGCCGCGCAAGCGGCGCATAGCGGGGCAGGTACGCGATCAGCCGCTCGCCGAGCGTCAACGCGTGGCGCCGGCGATACTGGGCGAGAAACTCGATCTTCATCCTTGACATGTCGACGCCCGTGGGGCACTCGCGCTTGCAACCCTTGCAGCTGATGCAAAGATCCATCGTCGCGAACATCGCGTCGGACGTCAGCGCATCGGCCCCAAGCTGCCCGGACAACGCGAGCCGTAGCGTGTTCGCCCGACCGCGCGTCAGGTGCTGCTCGTCGCCGGTAACGCGAAACGACGGACACATGACGCCAGGGTCGCGCTTGCGACATGCGCCGTTGTTGTTGCACATCTCGATCGCGCCGCCCAGCCCGCCCCACTCGGACCAGTCGAGGACGGTAGGCGATCCGGGATCCGGTAGCCGGGCTTGAAACGGAACAGCGTGCGATCGTCGAACCGGGGCGCGCGCACAATCTTGCCGGGGTTGAGTCTCCCCTTCGGATCGAAGGCATCCTTGATCTCCTCGAAAGCACGCACGATGCGCGTGCCGAGCATGGGCTCAATCCATTCCGAGCGCACAAGGCCGTCCCCATGCTCGCCTGAGTAGGCCCCCTTGTATTCGCGCACCAGCGCGCAAGCCTCTTCGGCGATGGCGCGCATCTTGCGCACGCCCTCCTCCGTCTTCATGTTCAGCACGGGGCGCACGTGCAGGCAACCAACGGAGGCATGCGCGTACCAGGTACCGCGCGTGCCATGTTTCTCGAACACCCGGGTGAGGCGCTCGGTATAGTCAGCCAGGTCCTCCAGGCGCACCGCGCAATCTTCGATGAAGGATACCGGCTTGCCATCCCCTTTCATGGACATCATCACGTTGAGTCCGGCCTTGCGCACCTCCCAGATGTCCTGCCGCATTGCCTCGTCGGTAACCTCCACCACTGAGCCTGGAAAGCCAAGATCGGCCATGAGTTCGGAGAGTTGGTGCACGGCGGCGAGCAGTTGCGGCCGCTCGTCGCCGTCGAACTCAACGAGCAGGATCGCCTCCGGATCCCCCCTGATACAGCGCTCGACGGTTGCTCGGAATGCCGCAATCTCGCGCGCGAGCTCGATCATGTTGTGATCGACGAGTTCAACCGCGGCCGGGCCCAATTCGACAATCGCGCGGGTCGCGTTCATTGCGTCGCGAAACCGCGGAAAATGGCAGATGCCCAGGATCTTGCAGGCAGCGGTTGGCTGCAAATCGAGCTGCAGCCGCTGGAACATCGCCAGCGTGCCCTCCGAACCGACCAGCAGCTGCGCCATGTTGTGTCCGCGCGAGGAGACCGTGTCCAGGTTGTAGCCGGCAACGCGGCGTAGAAGCTTGGGATAACGCGCGTCGATCTCCGTCGCCTCGCGCTCGTGCACGGCGCGGAGTTTCCGCACCAGCTCCAGGTACCGGGCAGGAGCAGCGAAGGCTGCGAGATCCGCCGGCACGGCGCCGAAGCGCAGCGATTCGCCGCTCGCGAGCACTGCGTCGATCGCGCGCACGTTGTGAACCATGTTTCCGTAACGCAGCGAGCGCGTGCCGCAGCTGTTGTTGCCGGCCATGCCGCCGATCGTGGCCCGGTCGGCCGTCGAAGGATCCACCGGGAAGAACAACCGATGCGGCTTGAGATAGGCATTGAGCTTGTCGAGCACGATGCCAGGCTGCACCCACGCCGTTTTCTGCTCCCGGTCAAATTCGATAACGGCGTTGAGGTACTTGCTGTGGTCGATGATCAACGCCTCGCCGACGGTCTGGCCGCACTGGGAGGTTCCGCTGCCGCGCGGGAGGACTGGCACACCTGCTTCGGTAGCAATCTGCAGCGCGCAGAGAGCATCCTCTTCGGTGCGCGGTACGACCACCCCGATCGGCATGACCTGGTAGATCGATGCGTCGGTGCTGTAGCGGCCGCGGCTGAACGCGTCAAACAGGACCTCGCCCCGCACTTCCTTGCGCAGCCGGGAGGCGACAGACGCTTGCCCCGCGAACCGGCCGCAGCGGGAAGCTGCGCTTTGCAACGGCCTTCATCGGTGGAATCGGCGCCGCCTTAGCCGCTCACCGCGCTGGCAGGCGATAGTCCCTGAAGCGCTCGCGCAGGACTGCGCTTGGAGAGCTTGCCGGTGGCGGTGTGCGGCAGCTCGTCGACGAATACAACATCGTCGGGCAGCCACCACTTGGCGATCTTGCCGTCGTAGAAGGCGAGCAGCGCTTCCCGGGTGAGATCGGCGCCCTGGCGCTTGACAACGACCAGGAGCGGGCGCTCGTCCCACTTCGGGTGGCGCACGGCGATCACGGCCGCCTCGAGCACCGCGGGATGCCCGACAGCGATGTTTTCGAGTTCGATCGAGCTGATCCATTCACCGCCGGACTTGATGACGTCCTTGGAGCGGTCGGTGATCTGCAGATAGCCGTCCGCATCGATCGTTCCGACGTCTCCCGTCGCCAGCCAGCCATCCGGCGTCAGCGGATCGTCGCCGGTGTCGCGGTAGTAGCGGCGCAGGATCCAAGGGCCCCGCACCAGCAGGTTGCCCGCGGCTTTCCCGTCACGCGGGAGCTCGTTGCCTTCGCCATCCACGATTTTCATGTCGACGCCGTAAAGCGGGACGGCCCTGCTTGAGCGAAAGCTGAAACTGTGCGTCGGCGTGATGCCGCGGCATGCTTCCTCTTCGGTGCATTGAGCGTCCCCACCGGGCTCATCTCGGTCATGCCCCAGCCGTGCATCACCCGCACCCCAAAATCTTCCGACAGCGTCCGGATCATCGCCGGCGGGCACGCGGCGCCGCCGATCGTCGTGTGCTTGAGCGTCGAGAATTTGAGCTTGTTCTGCTGCATGTAGTTGAGCAGATTCATCCACACCGTCGGGACCGCCGAGGTGCTGTCGACGGCCTCGCTTTCGAGGAACTGATACAGGCTTGCGCCATCGAGGGCGGGGCCCGGGAAGACAAGCTTGCAGCCCACCAGCGGCGCGGCGTAGGGAATACCCCAGGCGTTGACGTGAAACATCGGCACGATGGCGAGTACCGCGCTCGACGCCGAGAGGCACTTGGTGTCCGGCAACGAGATCGCCCACGCGTGCAGAATCGTCGAGCGGTGGCTGAACAGCACTCCCTTGGGATTGCCCGTGGTGCCCGACGTGTAGCAAAGCCCTGAAGCCGTGTTCTCGTCGAACTCCGGCCAGTCGAAGTCGTCGCGCTCCGCCGCCAGCGAGCTCCTCGTAGCAGAGCAGGCCCGATACCGTCGTCTGCGGGAGGTGCTCGCGATCGGTCATCGCCACCCAGTGCTTGACGCCCTTGCACGCGCCGGCGAGCTGCTCGACCAGCGCCGCGAAGGTCAGATCGAAGAACACGATCCGGTCCTCGGCGTGATTGATGATGTAGGCGAGTTGGTCGTGGAAAAGCCGAGGATTGATCGGTGTGCGTGATCGCCCCCATGCCGGAAACCGCGTAGTACAGCTCGAAGTGCCGGTAGCCGTTCCAGGCGAGCGTTCCGACGCGGTCGCTGGGCGCCACGCCCAGCCGCGACAGTGCGCGTGCGAGCCGGCGCGCGCGGGCGTGCGCGTCGCGATAGGTGTAGCGGTGGATGGGCCCTTCGACGGTGCGGGACACGATCTCGGCGTCGCCGTGATATCGGTCGGCGTGCCGGATCAGCGACGAGATCAGTAGCGGCACATCCATCATCAAACCATGCATGCTTTCCTCCTCGCCCGCGGCGGCGCCGCGGTCGTGCCTTCGCCACATTCTAGCGCGTGCTTGTAATGCCCCGGGCGCCCCGGTAGCATCGGCGTTCTAGCGGTCCGACCGGCGCAGGGGAGCGCGGCTCCCCTGCCCTCAAAGCCGGCGGACGCGTTGTTGGCCAGGAGGAGAGACCATGCGAAGCACTGCGCATCCCGCGGCGTGGCTGGTGCTCGCCGCAACCCTTTGCGGCGGCCGGGCGGCAGCCGACATCAAGATCGCCTACATCGACCCGCTTTCCGGGTGGAGCCGCCAGCGCCGGCATCAACGCGCAGAAACACATGACCTACCTGATCGACAAGGTCAATGCCGGCGGGGGCCTGAACGGGGAACGGCTGCAACTGCTTTCCTTCGACAACAAGGTCGACCCGCAGGAATCGCTGATCGCGCTCAAGAAGGCGCTCGACGACGGCGCGCGCTACGTCTTCCAGGGCAACGGCAGCGCGGTTGCGCTCGCGATCTCCGATGCGATCGCCAAGCACAACGAGCGCAACCCTGGCAAGGAGGCATTGTTCTTCAACTACGCCGCCATCGATCCGGCGCTGACCAACGCCAAGTGCAATTTCTGGCATTTCCGCTTCGATGCCGACGTCGACATGAAGATGGCCGCGCTGGTCAGCGTCATCGCGACGCAGCCGCAGATCAAGAAGGTATATCTCATCAACCAGGATTATTCGTTCGGCAAGGCGGTCGCCGCGGCGGCACGCCGCATGCTCGCCGAAAAGCGCCCCGACATCGTGATCGTCGGCGACGAATTGCATCCGTTGCAGAAGGTGCAGGATTTTTCGCCCTATGTCGCCAAGATCAAGGCCTCGGGCGCGGACACGGTGATCACCGGCAACTGGAGCAACGACATGCTGTTGCTGATCAAGGCCGGCAAGGACGCCGGGCTCAAGGTCAACTGGTATACCTATTATGCGGGGAACCTCGGCGCGCCCAGCGCGATCGGTCGCGACGGCATCGGCGTGGTGAAACAGGTGACCGAGTATCACAACAATGCTCTGCCCGAGCTCGATCCGGACGCCGCGGCGTTCCGCAAGCGCTTCACCGAAAAGGACGACGAGTTTGCCTACTATCGTCTCAATACGGCATTCCTGCTGTTCGCGGCGGCGGCGAACAAGGCCCGATCGAACGACCCGATCAAGGTCGCGAAGGCGCTGGAGGGCATGAAGCTCAATACGACCGTCGGCGAAGTCGAGATGCGCGCCGACAACCACCAGCTGTTGCAGCCGCTGTTCGTGTCGACGTTCTCCGACAATGTCAAGTACGACGTCGAGCGGACGGGTCTCGGATTCAAGACCGACGCCAAGGTCAACGCAAGGGACACGGCGCTGCCAACGACCTGTCAGATGCAGCGCCCAAACTAGCGCGGCTGCCGGGCGCGCCGCAGTGACGCGGAATCGGCGCACCGGAATAAGCGTGCTCGAGATCATCACGTTCTCGCTCTTGAACGGCGTGGTCTACGGCCTGCTGCTGTTCATGGTCTCGAGCGGACTCACGCTCATCTTCAGCATGATGGGCGTGTTGAACTTCGCACACGCGAGCATGTTCATGCTCGGCGCCTATTTCTCCTATCAGATCGGCAAGTGGGTCGGTTTCTGGCCGGCGCTGGTCATTGCGCCGCTGATTGTCGGCTTCGCCGGAGCCGCGGTCGAGCGCTTCGGTCTGCGCCACGTGCACCGCCAGGGACACGTCGCGGAAATCCTGTTCACATTCGGCTTGGCCTATCTGATCGTCGAGTTCGTGGTCATGGCCTGGGGCCGCAACCCCATCGAGAATCGGGTGCCCGCCGTGATCGATTTTCCCCTGTTCACGCTCTTCGGGACCCATTTTCCCGCCTACAAGGGCCTGATGATGGCGATCTCGGTCGGCATGTTCGCGTTTCTGTACCTGGCGTTCAAGCGCACGCGCCTCGGGCTCATCATCCGCGCCGCGCTGACGCACCCGCAGATGGTCGCCGCGCTCGGTCACGATGTGCCGCGCATGTTCGTTCTCGTGTTCGCGATCGGCAGTGCCCTGGCGGGCCTGGCGGGCGTGATTGGCGGCTTCGCGCTGCTCACCGAGCCCTCGATGGCGCAGGCATTGGGGCCCATCGTGTTTGTCGTCGTCGTCGTCGGCGGCCTCGGCTCGATCGCCGGCGCCTTCATCGCGTCGATGTTGATCGGCATCGTCCAGACCTTCGCGGTTGCGCTCGACTACTCGCTGCTCGATCTCTTTGCGCGCGCTGCACATGACGGTGCCGCCTGATTCACTGCTCTACGAGATCAGCGTGGTCCAGGTCGCGCAGGCGGCGCCGTTGATTCCCTACCTGCTGCTGGTCGCAATGCTCATCGTGCGGCCCAGGGGCCTGCTTGGCACGCGCGAGACATGACCCGCGACGGTGATCGAGGCGCCTCACGGATGGCGCCGGTTGCCGCGCTGCGAGAATGGGCGATGGCCCGCCGTCTCTGGCTCGCCGCCGCGGCGCTGCTGCTGGTGCTGCCGTTCGTGCCGGGGTTGGACGGCGATTTCGGCCGGTCGCTGCTCTCGCAGATGGGAATCGCTGCCGTCTTCGCCCTGTCGTACAGCCTCCTGCTTGGGCAGACCGGATTACTGTCGTTCGGTCACGCGGTGTATTTCGGCCTTGGCGCCTACGCGGGCATCCACTTGATGCGCGCGATCAACGCCGGCTTGCCGTTGCCGATGCCGGTCGTCCCCCTCGCCGGCGCCGCGACGGGGCTGGCCTTCGGCATGTTGTTCGGCGGCCTGACGACGCGTCGCGCGGGCGTCGTGTTCGCGCTGATTTCGCTCGGAGTTGGCGAGCTCGTCTTTGCCGCCATGCGCATGTTCCAGGGCTTTTCCGGCGGCGAGGAAGGCATCACGGCCAATCGCGGCGCCGGCCCGCACCTGTTCGGCCTGACGTTCGCGTCGCAGCTCCAGGTCTACTATGTCATCGCAATCTGGGCATTCGTCGCCACTGCGCTCATGGTCGCTTTCCTGCACACGCCGCTGGGGCGCATGTGCAACGCCGTGCGCGACAATCCCGAGCGCGCCGAATTCATCGGTTACGATCCGGTGCGCGTGCGCCTTGTCGCGTTCTCGATCGCCGCCATGTTCGCCGGGCTCGCTGGCGGGCTGCATGCGCTCAACTACGAGATCGTCGCCGCGGAAGCGGTCGGCGCCGAGTCGTTCCGGCGCGGTGCTCCTGATGGCGTACATCGGCGGGGTCTCGAACTTCCTTGGCGCGATCCTGGGCGCGATTGTGATCACCTGGCTGCAGGTGAGCCTGAGCGACTACACGACGGCCTGGCAGCTCTATCTCGGATTGTTCTTCATGGCTGTTGTCCTGTTCGCGCCAGGCGGCTTGGCTGGCCTGCTCCTGATGCACGCCCCGCTCATGCGCTCCCGGGCCTGGCTCGGCGTATTCAAAGCGTATGCCATCGCGGCGGTGCCGGCAGTGTTCATGTTCGCTGGCGCGGTTACGCTGCTCGAACTCAACTATCGCCGCGCCACGCAACCGGAGGCGGGCACGCGATTGACGCTCTTCGGCATTGCCATGGACACGTCGACACCCTGGCCATGGCTTGCGGCGAGCGCGTTGCTCATGGTCGGCTTCTACGCCTTCCGCCGGACCTGGCCACGGGTGAGCGAAAGCGTGGCAGCAGGCGGACATCCGAGCGCGCTCGTGGAGCGAGGGCCGGCAATGACCATCTATACGCCCAGACGTCCGCGATGCGCTCGCGCGCTCGAGTTACGCGACGTACGCAAGAGCTTCGGCGCGACGTCGATCATCCGCGGCGTCTCCCTTGAGATTGTCCGCGGCGAGCGCCACGCGATCATCGGGCCAAACGGCGCCGGCAAATCGACGTTGTTCAATCTCATCTGCGGGCGGTTCGCCCCTAGCGGCGGCTCGATCCTTCTCGAAGGCGAAGCGATCGCGGCGCGCCCCGCGTTCGAGATCAACCGCCGTGGGATATCGCGCAGCTTCCAGGTAACAAACATCTTTCCGCGCCTGTCTGTCTACGAGAATATCCGCTGCAGCGTGCTCTGGTCGCTGGGTTACAAGTACTGCTTCTGGCGCGGCGTGAGCCGGCTGCGCGACGCCAACGAACGCACCGAACGGACACTCGAAGCAATCGGCATGACGGCGCAGCGCGATGCCCCGGCGGGGGTGCTCACCTACGCCGAACAGCGCGCCCTGGAGATCGGCATCACCATTGCCGGCGACCCCCGGCTCATTCTGCTCGACGAGCCAACCGCCGGGATGAGTCGGGCCGAGGCCGACAATGCCGTGGCGCTCATCCGCCGGGTATCGCAGGGCAGGACGCTGGTGATGGTCGAACACGATATGGGCGTTGTCTTCGATCTCGCCGACCGGATCTCGGTCCTCGTGTACGGAGAGATTATCGCCACCGACGTTCCCGCGCGCATCCGCCGCAACGCGGCGGTGCAGAGCGCCTATCTCGGAACGGCAGCCTATGCTTGACGTCGAAGACCTGCATGCCTTTTACGGCAAAAGCCACATCCTGCAGGGCATTTCGTTTCGCGTCGGCGAAGGCGAGATCATCAGCCTGCTGGGGAGAAACGGGGCCGGCCGCTCGACGACGATCCGCACCATCATGGGCCAGGTGCGAGCTGTCGGCGCGATCCGCTTCAGGGGTGCGCGGATCGATGGCCTCAAGCCACACGAAATCGCACGGCGCGGGCTGGGCTATGTTCCGGAGGACCGGGAGATCTTTCCTGGCCTGACGGTACGCGAGAACCTGCTCCTGGGAATGAAGTCGGCGCGCCAACAGAGTCGCTGGTCGCTCGAGGATGTGTTTACGCTGTTTCCGCTGCTGCGCGAGCGCGCTGATGCGGCCGGGGAAGTACTGTCCGGTGGCGAGCAGCAGATGCTGACGATCTGCCGCACGCTCATGGGCGACCCCGATCTCATCATGATCGACGAACCCACCGAGGGACTCGCGCCGATGCTGGTTGATCTGGTGCGGCGATTGCTGGAGCGCATCGCGCAGCGCGGGATCGCAATTCTGTTGATCGAGCAGAAGCTCACCATTGCGCTGGCGATTTCGCAACGGCTCTATGTGATGGGGCACGGCCGCATCGTGTTCGAAGGCTCGCCGCAGGCGCTGCGGGCCAACGACCAGATCCGCCGGGAGTGGCTCGAAGTATGAGGGGACGACGATGAGCCTGAAGGCGCTGTTCGATCTCACCGGCAGGACTGCGCTCGTCACTGGCGGATCGCGCGGTCTGGGCTTGCAGATCGCGGAGGCCCTGGGCGAGCAGGGCGCGCGCGTCGCGCTGGTGGCGAGAAAAGCGAGCGAGCTCGACGCCGCGAAAGCGCAGCTAAAGTCGCGCCTCGGCATCGATGCTTTGCCACTGGCCTGCGATCTGTCGGACGCGGCGGCGATCCCGCCGGTCGTCGAGCGGGCCATCGCCGCGCTCGGACCGATCGACATTCTGGTCAACAACGCCGGCACGACCTGGGGCGCGGCAACGCTCGAGCACCCGCTGGAGGCGTGGCACAAGGTTGTGGCGCTGAACCTAACGGCCATGTTCGTGATCACGCAGGAAGTCGGCCGGCGCTGCATGGTGCCGCGGCGGCGCGGCAAGATCATCAACATCGCGTCGATCCTGGGGCTCGTCGGGGGCGGCGACCCCGGCCGCGCGCCCACGCTCGCCTACAACACCAGCAAGGGAGGCGTCATCAGTTTCACGCGCTCGCTCGCGGTCGAATGGGCGCAATACGCGATCAATGTGAATGCGATCGCACCGGGTTTTTTCCCGACCAAGATGACCCAGGGCGTGCTGGAGGCTGCCGGCGACGCCATCGCGGACAGGGCGCCGCTGCGGCGGGTGGGGGGGCCGGAGGATCTCAAGGGCCTGGTCGCGCTGCTCGCCTCAGACGCGGGTGCGTTCATTACCGGGCAGATCGTCGCCGTCGACGGTGGCACAACCGCCGCCTAGGCCGGAATGCCGACAATAACTTAATTCAATCAATGCATTAGAGATATCGGGCCGAAGACGGCGTCGAGGGGCAATAAAGGCCTTGACAAGTATTGCCTAGGCAATATATTATTCGCGTGACGTTGAGGAAAGCAGAACAGTGCGATGACGCAGATCTACGACCCGAAAAGCTTCAATCCCAAGACCGGAATCGGTGGGCTGGTCGCGCGGGTGCGGGCCAAGATGTTCGAAGCACTCGATGCGGAACTCGCGCCCTACGACATCTCGGCTGCGCAGTACGTCATTCTGGTGGGCCTCGCCAATGGTGTGGATTCGGCGTCGGGCCTGTGCAAAGGCGCGTCGTACGATCCGGGTGCGATGACCCGGATGCTCGATCGGCTGGAACGCAAAGGCCTGGTGCAGCGAGTTCGTTGCCCGGAAGACCGCAGGGTCGTGAAGCTCGCCCTTAGCGCGGAAGGCAGGGCGGTTTACCCCAAGCTTGTCGAGACTGCCGCGAAGGTGACCAACCGCAAACTGGAAGGGTTCAGCAAAATCGAAGCGCAGCAATTGGAAACGCTCTTGCAGCGCATGCTCGATAACGGCTGATTTTTTTTGGTCCATGATTTGCCTAGGCAATAACAGACTTGGCAATGCCAGCCCGGGCAGTAAGTAGCTCCCACGAAGGAAACAGTAATGAACGTTTTGCCCATGGCATGGCTGCAACGGCTGCTCGGCTGGCTCCCGGCAAGCCTGCGCTCGCTCGGACCTTATCTGCTGGTGGAACTCATCCTGCCCGGCGGCTCGCTGATCGCGCTGCTGCTCTGGCTCTACAAACACAAGCCCGCGAGAACTTGAAATGAGAGTTGATCTTGGCCACGGATTCGCAGCGCTGGTCTTGGCGCTGTTCCTCGCCGGTTGCGCCAGCACCAACGGCTTGTCGACCGAGGCGTCGCCGCGGGACGCGAACGGTCTTGCCGCGGAGAATTCGCTCTCCGCCGTGGCTCTGTCACCATCCGCGTGGCCGCGCGACGACTGGTGGAAGCAGTTTAAGGACCCACAGCTTGACGCACTGATCGACGAGGCACTCGCGGGAAGCCCGACGCTGCGCGTTGCCGAGGCACGCACCCGCAAGGCGATTGCGCTCGCCGCGACGACGAACGCGGCGCTGTATCCGCAAGTGAATGGCGACTTCGAAATAACCCGCGAGCGGACCCCCGAGCATGGGCTGACGCCGCCCCCGTTCAACGGTCGCTGGGGAACGCTGCATCAACTGCAGGCAACGCTCGACTGGGAAATCGACTTCTGGGGCAAGAATCGCGCTGCGTATGAAAGCGCGCTGGGCCGGGCACGCGCCGCCGCGGTCGACGCGGACGCGGCGCGGCTCGCGCTGTCGGTCAACGTCGCGCACGCCTATGTGCAGTTGCAGCGCGCGTACCTCCAGCTCGATGTCGCACAGGCGACCCTCAAAGAGCGCGAACAGATCTACACGCTGACTCGCGATCGCAACGCCGCCGGCATCGATTCGCGCCTCGAACTCAAGCAAGCCGAAGCGGCGCTGCCCGCGACGCGCGAGCAGATCGCCCAGTTGCAGGAAACGATCGGTCTCACGCGAGATGCGCTGGCTGCCCTCCTTGGCGCGGGTCCCGATCGGGGGCTCGCAATTGCGCGGCCAGCCGCCAATGCGCTGCGCGCGCCCGTCCTGCCCTCGGCCGTTCCGGCCGAGCTCATCGGCCGGCGTCCGGACATCGCTGCACAGCGGTGGCGCGTCGAAGCCGCGCAGAAGGACATTGCGAGCGCAAAGGCCGCGTTCTATCCCAATGTGAACCTCGTGGCATTCATCGGTCTGCAGAGCCTTGGGCCCGCGGGCTTTCTCAGCGCCGCAAGCCGCATGATGGGCGTCGGCCCGGCGGTCACCCTGCCGATCTTCGAAGGCGGTCGGCTGCGTGGCAATCTCGCCGGGAGCAATGCCGACTACGACATCGCTGTCGAACAGTACAACGCGCTGCTGGCCGATGCCTTGCGCGACATTGTCGACCAGTTAACCTCCTTCGCGAGCGTCGATGCCCAGCGCCAAGAGCAGGCGCAGGCGCTCGCCGATGCGCAGGAAGCCTACGACCTGGCGCTGCTGCGCTATCGCGAGGGCATCGGGAACTACCTGCAGGTGCTAAGCGCGGAATCCCCGCTCCTCGCACAGCAGAGCCTGGAAGCGGATCTGCGCGCCCGCGATCTGGACCTCTCGATCGACCTGGCGCGCGCGCTGGGCGGCGGTTTCACCGGCAACGTGATCCCGGTTGCCACCGCGCGCTGATCGTCATGCGAAACCACGCCCCGCTCCTCGACGCGGCCGCAGGACCCGCCGTGGCGCTTTGGCGCCGCCTGGGCAGGCCGCTCGCGACGACCGCGATTGGAGTCGTTGTCGGCCTGGGCGTCGTCCACGGCGAAGCGTGGGCGATTCGGCAGGCGCTGCCGCTGCTTGTCGACAGCGCGCTGACGTCAGTGTCGGACGCCGGTTGCGTTTCCGATGCCGGCACGGCTGCCAGCGCACTGCCGGTCGCGATTCTTCACTAGGTTGCAGCCAACGAAGGACTCCATGACAAACGCTACACAGGTATCCCCGACCCCGGCGCTCGAAACGACCCGCAAGCGGTGGCTCGCCATCGTCATCGGCGCGTTCGCGGCGATCGGCATCGCCTACGGCGTGTACTGGGCACTCGCCCTGCGCTACCTGCAGTCAACCGACGATGCATACGTCAGCGGCAATGTGGTGCAGATCACGCCCCAGATTTCCGGTACGGTGATTGGCATCGGGGCTGACGACACGCAGTTTGTCAGAGTCGGCCAACCGCTGGTGCAACTCGATCAGGCCGACGCCAGGGTCGCGCTCGACGAGGCCGAAGCGCAGCTCGCCAAAACCGTCCGCGAAGTGCGAAGCCTGTTCGCGACATCAGCGCAGCTGCAGGCCACCGTTGCGATGCGGCAGTCCGACCTCGACCGGGCGAGCGAGGACCTCGCGCGCCGGCAGCGGCTGGCGAGCTCCGGGGCAATTTCAGGCGAGGAAATGCAGCATGCGCGCGATGGGTTCGATAGCGCCAAGGCCGCGTTGCTTGCGGCACAGCAGCAGCTGGAGGCGAATCGGGTGCGGGTCGACCGCACGACTGTGGACGACCACCCCGACGTTCGGAATGCGAGCGCGCGCGTCCGCGATGCGTATCTGACGTATGCGCGCACCGCCCTGCCCGCTCCCGTCGCCGGCTTCGTCGCCAAGCGCTCGGTGCAACTCGGGCAACGCGTGAGCCCGGGTACCCCGCTAATGGCGATCGTTCCGCTCGACCAGGTGTGGGTCGATGCCAACTTCAAGGAGCCGCAGCTTGCCGGCATGCGCGTCGGCCAGCCGGTTATGCTCACCGCCGATCTTTACGGCAGCAAGGTCGGATACCACGGCAAGGTCGCAGGCTTCGGCGCCGGCACCGGATCGGCGTTCGCCCTGCTCCCGGCGCAGAACGCAACCGGCAACTGGATCAAGGTCGTGCAACGCGTCCCCGTGCGCATCGCGCTCGACGAGCACGAGCTGGCCGCGCATCCGCTGCAGATCGGACTGTCGATGCAGGTCGAAGTCGATACCCATGATCGCCACGGCGATCGCTTGCCGCAATTCGCGCGCAGCGTTCCCGCGTACGCAACCGACGTTTTCGGTTCGCTCGACTCGATCGCCGATGAGCGCGTGAAAACCATTATTGCCGCCAACGAAGGCACCCCCGCCCGTCTCGCTCCAGGGCCGGACGCCGCGCGATGACGCGCCGCTCGGCCACCTCGCGGGATTCAAGGGACTGCCCAGCGTTGCCGCGGCGCATCCTCCGATCTCTTTAGCGGGACGCGAAAATGGCCGGCACGACGCTGACCCGCGCTGCGGTCGAAGGTCCGGCGCCGCTCCACGGCGGCGCGCTCGCGCTCGGCACCGTCGCCTTGTCGCTGGCAACGTTCATGAACGTGCTCGACACGTCGATCGCGAATGTGTCGATTCCCGCGATGGCGGGCGACCTGGGCGTGTCACCCGACCAGGGTACCTGGGTTATCACTTCGTTTGGCGTCGCCAACGCCATCTCGCTGCCGCTGACGGGCTGGCTGACGCAGCGCTACGGTCAAGTGCGCCTGTTCACTGCCTCCGTGCTGCTGTTCGTGCTCGCGTCGTTTCTATGCGGGCTCGCGCCATCACTCGGGTTGCTGATCCTCTTTCGCGTTATTCAGGGAGCGGTCGCGGGCCCAATGATTCCGTTGTCGCAGTCGCTGCTGCTGTCGAGCTATCCGAAGGCAAGGGCTGGCAGCGCACTGGCGGCTTGGTCGATCACAACGCTGGTGGCGCCGGTCGTCGGGCCGCTGCTCGGCGGCTGGATCACGGACAACATCGCCTGGCCGTGGATCTTTTACATCAACGTTCCGGTCGGACTCGCCGCGGCGGCGGTGACATGGTTCCTCTACCAGAAGCGCGAAACGCCAACGATCCGCCTTCCGATTGATGCCGTCGGCTTGGGTCTGCTCGTTCTCTGGGTCGGCGCGATGCAACTCATGCTCGACAGGGGCAAAGACCTGGACTGGTTTCAGTCGTGGCAGATCGTGACGCTCGCCGCCGTCGCCGTCGTCGGAGTCGCAGTCTTCGTGGTCTGGGAGCTGACCGACCGGCACCCGGTAGTCGACCTCCGGCTATTCGCAGGGCGCAATTTCTGGACCAGTACGCTTGCCATGTCGCTCGGTTATGGAACGTTTTTCGGAAATGTCGTGCTGCTGCCGCTGTGGCTGCAGCAATACATGGGCTACACGGCGACGATGGCCGGGATGGTGCTCGCGCCGGTGGGAATATTCGCGATCTTGCTCACACCGCTGGTTGGCCGCAACATCGATAAGGTCGATCCGCGCTGGTTCGCCACCGGCGCGTTCGCGGTACTCGCGGCGGTGCTCGTGATGCGGTCGCACTTCAACACCGACGCCGACTTAGCCACGCTGATTGTGCCGACCATCGTGCAGGGCGTTTCGCTGGCGGTGTTCTTCATTCCGCTCATTACGCTGGCGCTGTCGGGGCTGGCGCCGTCGCGCATTCCGGCGGCGTCCGGTCTGTTCAATTTCGCTCGCATCACCGCGGGATCATTCGGCACCTCGATCGCGACCACACTCTGGGACCGGCGCGCGAGCCTCCATCACGCGCAACTCGTCGAGCACATCACGCGCTATGATCCTTCGGCGACGCAGGCGTTCGCGAGCCTGCAGGCGGGGGGTCTTGATGCAGCGCAGGGCACGGCACTGGTAAACCGCATGGTCGATCAGCAGGCATTCATGCTTTCGGCCAATGACATCTTCCTGGCCTCGGCTCTGCTGTTCATGCTGTTAATCGGCGTGGTCTGGCTCGCGCGTCCGGTCAAGTCCCATGCTGCCGCGGGCGCGGCCGCCGGGGCGCACTGACCCTGGATCGCCTGCGCGCGAGGGTTACAGGCGGTGGCTGCGGTCCCCGTCGCGGAAGCCGACGAGCTCGAGGTCGAGGTCCCGTGTCAACGCCAGCACCTTGAAGAGCTCGCCCATCTCCGCTGCCGAAGTGAGCTTCTGCACGGCGTTCGCGGCGCGCAGATACGCCGCTGATTGCACATCACCGCAGCGCGCGAGCGCGTCGAGCACACCGCACGCGACGAGAAACTGCGCCTGGGACGCGAACCCTGCAACCGTCATGCCCCCGGCGGCGCCTGCATGCGCGACGGCGCTGAAATCGACGTGTGCGGTCATGTCAACCAGTCCGGGGTAGAAGAACGGGTCGGCGAGCGTCCAATGGCGATAGTGGGCCATGAGAGTGCCGGCGTCGCGCTGGGGATGGTAATACTCGGCCGCAGGAAAACCGTAGTCGACGAGCAGCATGAGGCCCCGGTCGCAGCGCCGGCCAATGGTCGTCACCAGCGCTTCCGCGGCCGGGTTGAGCTCCGAGGCATAGTCGCCGTCACCGGGAAAGCGCTCCTCGGCCATGTTGCGCAGCATCCCCGGCGCTAATGGACGCTCGCAGAACGCGAGCCGCGTCGCAGCGTCGACCGTGACTCCGCGCTCGAACCATGCACCCCCGCGACGCGCAATCAGATGTGCCGGGACGGCGTCGAGAACCTCGTTGGCGAGGACTGCGCCACTCCACCGCTCCGGCAGCGCATCGAGCCAGCGGACGCGCGGCATGAGCTCGGGAACGCGCGCGGCCAGATACCGTCGTTGCCGCTCGCGCAGGTCGGGACTTACTTCGAGCAATAGGTAGCGCGCGGGCAGCGCGTCTCGCTCCGCCAAGGCAGTCAGCAAATCGGCCGCGAGACAGCCGCTGCCGGGCCCAACCTCGACAATCTCGCCGTCGGGAACCTGCGCGAGCACCTGCGCGAGCTGAGTCGCTAGGGCCCGCCCGAAAAGCGGCGTAAGCTCCGGCGCAGTCACGAAGTCACCCGTCGGTCCAAGCTTATGTGCGCCGGCGGCGTAATATCCCAGGCCGGGCGCGTAGAGCGCGGCTTGCATGTAATCGGCAAAGGAGATCCAGCCCTCCGCCTCGGCGATCGTGTGCACGAGATGTGCAACGACGCGATCGCTGTGCGCGCGCTCTGCAACGGACGGCAGCGGCAAGCCGGTCGGACGTGCATCGAGTGGAGCCGCGGACATCGATGTGCTAGATTGACAGATCAACAGGAGTGTAGCCGGAGCGCCACGTGCAGGGCAAAGTCGTCTTGATCACGGGAGGGGCCAAGCGCCTCGGCGCCACCATCTGCAGGCGGCTGCACGCCGCCGGCGCGAACCTGATGCTGCACTATCGCTCCTCAGCCGGGGAGGCGCGGCTACTCCAGGCGGAGCTCAATCACCAACGCAAGGACTCCGTGGCGCTGATCCAAGCCGATCTGCTCGATCTCGGCAAGCTGCCCTCGCTGATCGATCAGACCGTGCAGATCTTCGGCCGTCTCGACGCGGTGGTCAACAACGCGGCCACGTTCTATCCGACGCCCGTCGGCGAAATCACCGCTGACGACTGGGAAACTCTTATCGGCGCCAATCTCCGCGCGCCACTGTTCATCGCGCAGGCTGCCGCGCCCGCGCTCAAGAAGACCCAGGGCGCGATTGTCAACATTACCGACATTCACGCGGAGCGGCCGCTGAAGAACTACGTGCTCTACAGCGTCGCGAAAGCCGGACTTGTCGGCCTGACGCGCTCGCTGGCGCGCGAGCTGGCGCCCGAGATCCGCGTCAACGCGGTGGCGCCCGGGCCGATTCTGTGGCCCGACGACGACACGTTCGACGAATTGTCGCGGCAGAGAATCATTTCGCATACGCCGCTCAAGCGCGAAGGCACGCCTGAGGACATAGCCAAGGCGGTACATTTTCTGCTCGCCGAAGCGACGTACGTCACCGGCGAGACCATCAATGTCGACGGCGGCCGGCACGTGGCCCTGTGAACCGGCAAGCTGCTCGCGACCACGCACGGCCTCGGATGAACCCCCAAAGGGGTCGCCGGCCTCTACGGCGCCCGGATGCCGCGAACAGTCGGCCACGTGGCGCCAAGCGGTCTGCTCTCCTGCCTGGCGTCGAGCTCTAGAATGTCAGGCGCGAGCGGCGGTGTGACCGGTGCACGCGACGGCGGCGACGCGCCCATTACGGCGTGCTGCGCATACCCTTCCTCCTGGCGGGTACACCCGTCCAGGCGGCGGCGAGCATCGGTATTGCCCCTACCCGCAGGACGGCGCCGATTCCGGCACTTTGCTCAAGAATGCCGACACTGCGATGTATGAGGCGAAGAGGCGCGGTTGCAATCGGAGCGAGTTCTTCTCACGCGCGCCTTGAATACGCCGCCGCCGTACCCCGGCCTGGACCCGTCAGCGTCGCGCGCGATGCGCCGACTGCTGTTGCTTACGCCGTTTCGCCCGTCGAGGGCGACGGAACTACACAGCGCCGTCGCCGCGCGACCAGCACCGCAAGCCGCTCCAGATAGGGATCGACGATGCCATGGGTGATGAGCGCGACGCGCGCGCGCTCCAAGTAATCCGCCGACGAACCAAATGCGCCGGCCGCGCTGGACAGAACCTCCGCCTGTTCCCCAAGAGTGAGCTTGCCGGTGTATTGGCGGTGTGCCCGATCGACGACGAAGGCGAGCGCAACCAGCGACGCGTGCCCGCAACGCACGGTCACCCAGAGCGGCCGATAGGCGCCAAGCACCATCTCCCGCCGCCAGAGGAGCATGAGCTCCTCCTTCGCGCGGCGCGCAGGCAGCTTGTAGACCACGCCGTGGCATGAGCCACCGCGATCGAGCCCCAGCACCAGCCCGGGTTGATTTGACGTTCCGCGGGAAGCCAGCGACCAAAGACAGAACCGCCGGTGTCGCCCGCTGAGCGTTGCGGGGCGAGCCTCGTCAAATGGAAAAAGTGGATTCCACAACAACGAACCGTAGGCAAATACCCACCATCCGGAGCCGGGCGGTTTGCACT
Source organism: uncultured beta proteobacterium (assembly GCA_963778275.1). Classification (GTDB taxonomy): domain Bacteria; phylum Pseudomonadota; class Gammaproteobacteria; order Burkholderiales; family Casimicrobiaceae; genus PALSA-1003. The sequence continues at coordinate 205,613 of CAVZTS010000014.1, forward strand.
TCACGGTCGCTGTGAGAGATGCGGCAAGCTCCTCGTCGGTCAGGGCGTGGCTTGGGTCGACCGCCGCCACATAGACCGCGCGCATGCGCCCTTCCTCGAGATCGCGTCGCGAAAGGGTCATGTGTCCGGCTCGGTCGTGCGGCTCAGTTTCTGCAATTCGACCTTGGCCCGCCGTCGCTTGGCGGCCGTCGAGCGGCCGTGCGCTCCGCCCTTAGCGAGCAGCGGCGAGAGCGCGACCGGATTGCGCGGCCGACGCGGCACATGCTGCTTCGCGCGCTTCACGGCGGGCCCCCGGGCGGCAAGCGAGCCGACCGCAACCCGGTTGCGGAGCCCGCAGCCCGCTCGCCGCCGGATCTGCGCGCCGCGCCGGGGTCTGCGGCGGTCTCGAGGTAGGCCCACGCTTGCACATTGGCGTCGGTCGCGGCGATGCGGTCGAGAAGTGCGCGCGCGAGACTTTCGCTGGTCGTCCCCGAACGCAGCGCTGCGAGCGCAACGATTGGCGACAGCGCGTGTAGCTGCTCGCTCACGACAACGGCCGTGTCGGCACGCTTTCCGCGGCCGCGCTGTGCGCCGCCTCCGGCGGCAGAAAGATCGCCTGTAGATCGTTAAGGAAGCGTCGCCCCAGCGGCGTCGGCCAGATCCGTTTGTGGTCGCGCTCAAGCAACCCCAGGCGCTCGGCTTCGTCGACCTGGCGCTGCACCATCGCGAGCGCGAAGCCGGTCCGCTCGGCAAACCGTGCGGCAGGAAAGCCGTCAGTCAGTCGCAGCGCATTGAGCATGAATTCGAAGCCGACATCGGCCCGAGGGACCGCCCGTTCTTCGGCCAGCGGCGCGCCACTGCGCATTGCTTCGAGATAGCGCTGTGGCTGCTTGTAGCGCACCTGCCGCACGATGCGCTCAGGAAACGACAGCTTCGAATGCGCGCCCGCGCCGATGCCGAGATAGTCGCCAAATTGCCAGTAGTTCAGATTATGCCTGCACTCGCGGCCGGTTCTCGCGAAGGCCGATGTTTCATAATGGTGATAGCCTGCCCCGGTGAGCGCAGTCTTCGATTGCGTTCTCGATTTCAGCCGACGTGTCGTCGTCGGGCAAGGGCGGCGGATGCCGATGGAACATCGTGTTTGGCTCGATGGTCAGGTGGTAGAAGGAAAGGTGCGGGGGAGAGAACTCCAGCGCCGCCACGACATCGGCGCGCGCATCACCCGGCGTTTGTCCGGGCAACGCGTACATGAGATCCAGATTGACGTTGCCGAAAATATCGAGCGCTGCAGCGGCTGCGGTCCGTGCTTCCCGGTCATCGTGCACACGCCCAAGCGCGCGCAGATGCGCGGGATTGAAGCTTTGCACGCCCAGCGACAGGCGATTGATGCCCGCGGCCTTGAACGCCGCAAACCTAGCCTGCTCGAACGTTCCGGGATTCGCCTCCAGCGTCACCTCGGCATCGGGCGCAAGCGGCACACGAGCGCGGACCGCCGCCATAATGCGGTCGATCGCGGCCGCCGAGAACAGGCTTGGCGTGCCGCCACCGAAGAACACCGAGTTAACCCGCCGGCCCCAGATCGAGGGCAACGCGAATTCGACATCGGCGACGAGCGCGTCGACATACTCGGCCTCGGGCAGCTCGCCGCGCCGCTCGTGCGAGTTGAAGTCGCAATACGGGCACTTGCGGATGCACCAGGGAATATGAATGTACAACGCGAGTGGCGGCAGCACGGCAAAGTGCGGCGTCGCGGGTATGCCGATCGCTGCGGTCTGGACTCCCACTAGGCCTCCGCGGCGAGCCGGGCGAGCAACGCCCGCATCGCCTTGCCGCGATGCGAACGCGCGTTTTTCTGCGCGAGCGGCAACTCGGCGCCAGTCAAGCCACTGTCGGCGTCGAGAAAGAATGGATCGTAGCCGAACCCTCGCCGGCCCCGCGCCGCGTCGATGATCGTTCCGTCCCAGCGCCCTTCCGCGAGAATCGGTTCCGGATCGTCTGCGTGCCGAAATAGCACCAGCATGCAATAGTAGTGAGCGCGACGGTCGGTGACTCCGGCGAGATCGGCAAGCAGTTTCTCGTTGTTGCGCCGGTCCGACCGCGGGTCACCCGCGTAGCGCGCAGACTGAACCCCCGGCGCGCCGCCGAGCGCCGCGACACACACACCGGAATCGTCGGCCAGCGCGGGCAACTTGGCGATGCGGCTCGCGTGCCGCGCCTTGGCGAGTGCGTTTTCGACAAACGTCGAGTGCGGCTCGTCCGCCGCCGCGATGCCAAGCTCGGCTTGCGCCACGACTTGATGCGGAGCGGGGTCGAGCAGGCGCCGGAATTCGCGCAACTTACCTTCGTTGCCGGAGGCGAGGACGAGGCGGGAAAAGAGTGCCACGGCAAGCGTCTCCGTGAACGCGTCACGCCGCGTCGAGCGCGCGCTTTTGCGCCGCGATCAGCTCGCGTATGCCGCTCTCCGCAAGCGATACGAGCGTTTCCAGCTCGGCACGCGTGAACGGCGCAGCTTCCGCGGTACCTTGAATCTCGACAAACCCGCCGCGGCCGGTCATGACAACGTTCATGTCGGTACTGCAATCCGCGTCCTCGGCATAATCGAGATCGAGCACCGGCGCGCCCTCGACCATCCCGACCGACACCGCGGCGACGAAGTCGATGAGCGGTTCGCCGGCGAACAGACCCTGGGCCTTGCACCAGGCGACGGCATCGCGCACTGCTACGAACGCGCCGGTGATGGAGGCGCAACGCGTACCGCCATCGGCCTGGATGACGTCACAATCGACGCGGATCGTCCGTTCGCCCAGCTGCGTGAGGTCCGCGACCGCGCGCAGGCTGCGCCCGATCAGCCGCTGTATCTCCTGTGTCCGGCCCGATTGCCTGCCCTCGGCCGCCTCGCGACGGGCGCGCGTATTGGTCGCGCGCGGCAACATGCCGTATTCCGCCGTGAGCCAGCCCTGTCCCTGACCCTTGAGGAACGGCGGTACGCTCGCCTCGACGCTCGCCGTGCAGACGACGCGGGTGTCGCCACACTCGATCAGCACCGAACCCTCGGCATGACGCGTGTAATGGCGTGTGATGCGAACCGGTCGCAGCTCATCGCCGCGGCGGCCTGAAGCGCGAATACTCATCGTGTTCTCGTTCGTCGGAACTTACTGATTATAACGGCCACGACGCGCGTATCGCGCGCCACGGTCACAGCACATGCCGCATTCGCCACCAGGCGGCGGTCGCCGCCAGACCCTCGTCAAGCGAGCGTGGCGGCGACCAGCCGGTCAGCTCTCGAAAACGTGAAGTGTCGACTTCGAACGAATCGAGCAAGCGGTCCACGTCGGCGCCGCGACCGATGAGCTTCGCGGTCGCGCGCAGAAATTGCGCCGGGACCCGAAACAGGTGCGCACTGACGCGCAGCGCGCGCGCCAGTCGGCCGGCGAGCTCGGGTGTCGACACGACTTCCGAATCGGCAATCGGCAGTGGTTCTTCGGGAACTGTCGACGCGGCCAGCGCCGCCTCGATTGCACTCACTGCGTTGCTGACATACAGGAGGCTGCGACGATTGGCGATGCCCGCGATCGGCAGGCGCCGCTCTGCGGCGACAGCCTCGAGCAGGCTCAGAAAGTTGCCCTTCACTCCCGGTCCATAGGTCAGCGGCAGCCGCAGCACGAACACTTCGATGCCGTGCGCGCGACCGATGTCGCGCAGCGCGTCTTCGGCCTCAGCCTTGCTGCGCGCATACGCATCCTGCGGCGCTGCCGGGTCGCCGGCGCGAAACGGTCGGCCCGGTTCGCTCGCGGCGCCGTACACCTTGACCGTGCTTGCGAACACGATGCGGCGCACACCCGCGCGCCCTGCAGCTTCGGCGACTCGCCGCGTCACATGCACGTTGGCGACGAGGTAAGGGGTCGGGGCATCGGCCGCGCGGCCGCGCGGCACGTGGGCGCGTCCGGCAAGATGCACGATCGCATCGACTCCGTGCACAACGTCCCCCCACTCGGCCGCGGCGAAGTCGCCCAGCGCCACTCGGGCGTCCAGTCCGCCGTCGTTTGGAGCGACGCTTCGCACGGCAGCGACATAGTCGACGCCCGCCCCGGCGAGCCGCGCGCACAGCGCGCGGCCAATGAAGCCGCCGGCGCCGGTTACCAGAACCCTGCCGGTGACTTGCGCGGTCATGCCCACTTCCAGCCGTGCTTGTTGAAAAATCGCACGGCGCTCTTGGCGAACAGGGCAATGTGCCGCCAGCCCTTGCGTGACGCGCCGCCACCGTGATGCACGACGCGCACCGACGGCACATACGCGCTGCGCGTCACGCGATTCAGGCGCAGACTCCAGTCAAAATCCTCAAAGTAGAGGAAGTACCGAGGATCGAAACCACCTGTGGCATCGACTGCCTTGCGTCGCACCAGCATGAAGCAACCGCTCATCGATCGGCACCGGCGAGATCGGTGCGTCGGCGGCGGTAGTTGCGGCGTCGCGCATCTCGTAGCGGTCAAGTCGCTTGCGAAAAAGGCGGCGCAAGGGCGCTGGCGCAAACCCGCGCAGCAGCAGGTCGAGGACCGCAGGATAGCGCTTGCACAGAAATTCGCGCTCTCCATCCGGCCCGGAAACCGTCGGCGCAAGCACGCCGATGTCGGGATTTGCCTCCAGGAAGGTCAGGCCCACGATCAACGCGTCGGGCGCCAGTTCGACGTCGGGATTGAGCACGAGATGGTAATGCGTATTCCCGCCATGCATGACCAGGTTGTGCGCGCTGCCATAGCCGATGTTGGCATGACGGTGGAGATAGTTCATGGTCACGCCGGATTCCTTGAACCACGCTTCGCCGAGCGCAACGACCGCTTCGGCCGTCGCCCGCGAGCCGGTATTGTCGACGAGCACGACGTTGGCGACGCGCAGCACGCCAGCGTCCCGCGCCGCCTGCAGCGCCGTCGCGAGCGCGACGAGGCAGCGTTCGAAAAGCGCGAGGTCAGGCTGGTACGTGACGATACTGACCGTCAGCGTTACGGGAGTCAAGGACGGAGGACGCGGTGGCGGGCTGGGTTAGAATCGTCGTTGATTGCCCCGGTTGCGTCAATCGGCGGCGACTTGCATTGACCCATGAGCGAATGCCCCGAACTCCGCTACGCCGTGCCGGCATTGCGTGCATTTGCCCGTACCCTGCTCGAGTGCGCGGGCGTGCGCGGCGACATTGCGCGCGACGTAGCCGACGTGCTCGTCGACGGCGACCTGCTCGGGCACACGACGCACGGCCTTGCGCTGCTCGCGCCCTATCTGGAGGAGCTGGCGCACGACCGGATGGCCCGCAGCGGCGAGCCGACGGTCCTCTCGCGCCGGCGCGCCGCCCAGATCTGGGATGGCAAGCGGCTCCCGGGGCCCTGGCTTACGCTGCGCGCGCTCGAAGCAGCCAAGGAAATGGCGCGCGAGTGTGGCACCGGGACCGTCGTCATCCGGCATTCGCATCACATAGCCTGCCTCGCAGCGTACCTCAAGCGCGCTACCGACGAGGGCCTGATTGCCATCATCGAAAGTTCGGACCCCGCGGTGGCTGCCGTGGTTCCGCACGGCGGCTTGACGCCCTTCATTACCCCCAATCCGATTGCGGCCGGCCTGCCCACTTCGGGCGATCCGATTCTCGTCGACGTCTCGACGTCGATCACCAGCATGGGCTATGTGCGACAGCAGATGCGCGCCGGCAAGCGGCTCCCCGGGCACGTGGTTGATCGACGCCGAAGGCAACCCGACAACGGACCCGGGCGCGCTCTTCAACGAGCCCAAGGGGGCGTTGCTGCCGCTCGGAGGTCTCGACGCGGGCCACAAGGGATTCGCGCTGGCGTTGCTCGTCGAGGCATTGACCGCGGGGCTCGCCGGCCACGGCCGTGCCGATCCGCCCGCAGGCTGGGGCGGTTCGGTATTCGTTCAGGTCATCGATCCTGAGGCATTCGGCGGACTCGTGGCATTCAGGAAACAGCTGGATTTCATCGCCGGCGCCGCGCGCCAAGCCACCCCACGGCGCGGTGGCGAATCGGTGCGATTGCCCGGCGAGCGCGGGCTGCAACGATATCGCGACGGGCTCGAGCGGGGTGTCATTCTCTATCCGACGATCCTGCCCGCGCTCCTGCCCTGGGCGCAGGAATTCTCGGTCGCTGCTCCTGTTCCGACGCCCTAGCCTGCGGCTGGTGCCTTCCGGAGCAGCAAGGGACCGACGCGCCTGACGCGTCCTGCGGTCGAACGGTCGACCTATTGCAATCCGTAGGTCACGCGCTGGATCCCGGCAAGGTCGCGCGCCGAAGCAATGCCGCGAAATCCCGCCTCGCGCAGCAACGATTGCGTCGTGCCTGCCTGGTCGTGACCGTGCTCGAGCGCAAGCGTGCCTCCTGCCGCGAGATACCGGGGTGCCGCTTTGACGATGGCGCGTATCGCGTCGAGCCCGTCGCTGCCGGAGACAAGGGCCGCAGGCGGTTCGAAGCGCAGGTCGCCCTGACCGAGATGCGGATCCTCTGCCTCCACATAGGGCGGGTTGGCGACGATCAATGCGAACCGCTTCGGCGGCACGCTGGCAAACCAGTCGGATTCGATGAACGTCACGTTCGGGATGCCGAGCCGTCCGGCATTGCGACGCGCGAGCTCGACCGCCGCGGGCGAGACGTCGGCGCCCACAACGTCGCTGCGCGGGATGCTGGCGCGCCACGGCGAGCGCAACCGCGCCCGAGCCGCTGCCGAGGTCGAGCACGCCCGCGGAGGCATCCTTGCCCAGCCAGGTCAACGCCAACTCGACCAGCAGTTCGGTCTCCGGCCGCGGAATCAGGACATCGCGCGTGATTTCCAGATCGAGACCGAAGAATTCGCGCCGGCCGGTGAGATAGGCCACCGGTTCTCCGTCGCGACGCCGGCGCGCCAGAGCATCGAAGGCGAGCGCCTGGTCGCGGGTCAGCCGCGCGTCGCCGTGCGCCGCGAGCCAGGCGCGGTCGCGACCGATCACGTGCGCAAGCAGCAGCTTGGCCTCGAACGGCACAAGCCCGCTCAACGCGAGCGCGGCAGACACGGTCGCGGCAGTCATCGACGTCATCAGCGGGGGCGGCGTTGCAGTGTACAACGGCGATGCGCACAATATCTGGCAGCACTGCATGCGGCGACCGCGCGGTTCTGCGCCTCGAGCCATCGCCAGGCGCGACACTGAAACTGGAGAGGCCATGCCGTCGCGACGGGTGTTTCTGAGATCGGCCGGCGGACTGGCGCTTGCCCCCGGAGGAACATGGCTCGCGACGCACGCGCACGCCGCGGTTCCCAACCGGCCCGGACTCGCGTCGCTGCCGTCGGGCGCGGTCGCCTCCGGCGACCTGGAAACGATCCCGGGGAAAGCGTGGAATGAGACCCTTGTCCCTGACACTGGCGCTGGTGGTGGCACTGACCGCGGGCTATGTCCTCGCGCAGGAGCGGCTCCTGGAACTCAAGGACGGACCCGGACGCGCGCAAGTCGAGGCGCATTGCTCCTTGTGCCACAGCCTGGATTATGTGCTGATGAACTCGCCATTTCTCGATCGCAGCGGCTGGGACGGCAGCGTGCCCAAAATGATCAAAGCCTTCGGCGCTCCTATCGATTCCGAAGACGCCAAAGCGATCGTCGACTACTTGAACGCGAACTACGGCAAGTCCTGAACCTCGGGCAGGTCCGTTTCTAGGCCAAGACCCGCGCTGGAGGCCACGAAAAGGCGCAGTTCGCGATCGTAGTAGTGACCCCAGCCGGCATCGCGCAAGCCGGCCTTCCGCAGCACGCGCTGCGACGCCGTGTTACCCGGATGCGTCAGGCCGATGACGCGATACAGGCCCAGCACCTGGAACGCATAGCAAACCAATGCGCGCGCGCCCTCGGTCGCGTAGCCGTATCCCCAAGCTTGCGGCAAGAGCCGATATCCCAACTCGACCTCGACCGTTTGCGGCACGTATTTCAGGCAGAACCAGCCGACAAACGTGCCGCTCGCACGCTCTGCCGCGGGCCATACTCCGAGGCCCGGGAAATTGCGATACTCCCTCGCCGCGCGCGCCAGGGCTGCCGCAACCGATGCGCGATCCCCGACTGAGCCATCGCCGATGTAGCGCATCACACGCGGGTCTTTGTGGAGGCGATAGAGGTTGGCAGCGTCGTCGGGATGAAACTGGCGCAGCGACAGCCGCTCCGTTTCGAGAAACGCGATCACGCGCTCTCGCCCAACGCGGCGAGCTGCTCGGCCTGGAATTCCTGAGCGAGCGCCTGCGTTAGCTCGAACAGATCACCGTCCATGATTTGGTCGATCTTGTAGAGCGTAAGGTTGATCCGATGATCGGTGACCCGACCTTGAGGGAAATTGTAGGTTCGGATGCGCTCGCTGCGGTCGCCGCTGCCAATCAGCGACTTCCGCGTCGCAGCCTCCCTCCGTTGCCGCTCCTGGCGCTCGCGATCAAGCAGGCGCGAAGCCAGCACCGCCATCGCTTGCGCGCGGTTGCGGTGTTGCGAGCGATCGTCCTGGCATTCGACGACGATGCCTGTCGGCAAGTGGGTGATCCGCACTGCCGAGTCGGTCTTGTTGACGTGCTGGCCCCCCGCGCCGGAGGCGCGAAACGTGTCGATGCGGACATCGGCGGGGTTGATCGCTATATCCGCGATGGGATCGGCTTCCGGCAACACGGCAACCGTGCACGCGGAGGTGTGAATGCGCCCCTGGGCCTCGGTTTCCGGGACCCGCTGTACGCGGTGTCCGCCCGATTCGAACTTGAGCTTCGAGTAGACACCCTGCCCGACGATGCGCGCGATGACCTCCTTGAATCCGCCCATGTCGCCGATGCTCTCCGAAATCATTTCCACCTGCCAGCCATTTCGCTCGCTGAAGCGTACGTACATTCGAAAGAGCTCGCCGGCGAACAATGCGGACTCGTCGCCGCCGGTGCCGGCGCGAATTTCCAGGAATACGTTGCGCTCGTCGTTGGGGTCCCGGGGCAGAAGGACGCGCTGCAACTCATCCTCGATGCGCTCCATCGCGGCTTTCGCCACTTTCGCATCGTTTTCGGCGAGCGTCTTGATTTCCGGGTCATCGAGAAGCTCGCGCGCGGTTGCGAGGTCCTGTTCGGCCTGCTGCCAATCGTGGTACAGCGCGACCACCGGGGCAATTTCGGCGTGCTCGCGCGACAGGGCTCGATAGCGATCCAGATCGCGCGTGACATCCGGCGCAGCCAGAAGGCCATTTAGCTCCTCTCGCCGCGCAGCAAGCTGGGTGAGTTTCGTGGATAGAGACGCTTTCATGCGCTGTCGTTAATCATGAACGTGGCCGGATCCGAGCGAATGCGCGGAACCGGACGATACGCACGGCTTGGGTGCCAGGCCTCAATTCTGTCGCGTTATCCGAGCCCCGGGAGCGCCGGCGCCGCTCCTGCGGATAACGCGGTCCCTAGGGCTCGTCCGGCAGGTGATAGATGCGTTGGAACACAGCCAACAATTCGGCCCGCTCCGCCTCGCCCGCCTGGTTCAGGGCCTGGGTCGGGCCATGCAGGAATTTGTGCGTCAACCCGCGCGCGAGCTGTTCGAGGACCTGCTCCGGCGCAGCGCCGTTGGCAAGCAGCCGCCGCGCGCGCTCGAGCTCGGCCGCGCGCAGCGCGTCGTGGTGGCCGTGCAGCGCAGTAATCGTCGGCACGACCTTGCGTCCCTCGAGCCAGCGCAGGAAGCTCACCGCCTGCGTCGCGATCATTTCCTCGGCCTCGTGTACCGCCTCGATCCGGATCTGGAGGTTGCCTTTGACGATATTGGCGAGATCGTCGACGCTATAGAGGAAAAGATCGTCGAGCTCGGCCGCCTCGGGTTCGACGTCGCGCGGGACTGCGAGGTCGACGATGAACATCGGCGCGTGGCGACGCGTCTTGATGGCGCGCTCGAGCATGCCCTTACCCAGGATCGGCAGCGAGCTCGCAGTGGAAGTAACGATGATGTCGAACTGTGCCAGGCGTTCTGGCAATTCATTCAGCGTGATCGCGTCGGCCCGCACGCGCGATGCGAGCTGTGCGCCGCGCTCGAGAGTTCGATTGGCGACCGTGATCGACTTGGGCTGGCGCGCCGCCAGATGCGTCGCGCACAAGTCGATCATTTCGCCGGCTCCGATCAGCAGCACGCGCTGGGTGCCAAGCGACGGGAAGATGCGTTCCGCGAGCTTGACCGCGGCCGCAGCCATCGAGATCGAGGCGCTGCCGATGTCCGTCTGCGTACGCACGTCCTTGGCCACCGCAAAGGTGCGTTGGAACAGTCGGTTGAGCACCAGCCCGAGCGAGCCGGCCGCCTCGGCAGTCTTCACCGCCTGCTTCATTTGGCCGAGGATCTGCGGCTCGCCGAGGACCATCGAATCGAGCCCGCTGGCGACGCGGAACGCATGCGGGACGGCTTTGTCCTGCTCCAAGGTGTAAAGGTAAGGCGAAAGCGATGCGGGCGGGACACGGTGAAAGTGCTCGAGCCACTGCATCACCGGTTCGGCGTCGCCGCCGTTGAAATAGACCTCGGTGCGGTTGCAAGTCGACAGGATTGCCGCTTCCTTGACCTTCGGCTGGCCGAGCAAGTCGCGCAATGCCGTTGCCAGCGTGTCGGTGTGAAAGGCGACCTGCTCCCGCACCTTGAGCGGCGCGGTCGAGTGATTCAGGCCGAGGGCGTAGAGCGGCATTGGGGTGATTCCCGGGGGCCGGCTATTCTACCGCAGCCGGCGCAAGTGCCGGCTGCGACGGCCGATTTCGATCGAATCGCGGTATCTGGCTGCTCGCCCTTGCGCCGACGGGACCGACTTGGACGCGCCGGCGTGACGCTAAGCATTGATCAAATCCTGATTACCTCCCAGCCAGCGCTCGAGATGCGCACCGGCCGCGGCCGGCTCCCGCCGAAGCAACTCGTCGGCGGCATCGCGTGCCGACTCGATCAGTCCCACGTCGCGTTCCAGATCGGCAAAGCGCAGCAGCGGCACGCCCGACTGCCGGGCGCCGAGGAACTCCCCGGGTCCGCGAATAACGAGGTCCCTGCGCGCGATCTCGAAGCCGTCGTGATTCTCGTAGATGACCCTGAGTCGCGCCTTCGCCGCGTCCGACATCGGCTCCTCGAAGAGCAGGACGCAAACGCTCTCCGCCGCACCGCGCCCGACGCGGCCGCGCAACTGGTGCAGCTGCGCGAGCCCAAAGCGCTCGGCATGCTCGACGACCATCATCGACGCATTGGGTACGTCGACGCCAACTTCAATCACGGTGGTTGCCACCAGCACGTCGACCTCGCCACGCACGAATCGATCCATCACCGCGATCTTGGCCTCCGGCTTCATGCGCCCGTGCAACAATCCGACTTCGAGTTCGGAAAGCACGACGGTCAGCTCCGCGTGCAGCGCAACCGCGGTCTGCAGCTCAAGCCTCTCCGACTCCTCGATCAAGGGGCAAACCCAATACACTTGCCTCCCCGCGGCGCAGAGCTTGCGCACCCGCTCGACGATCTCGTCGCGCCGGCGCTGGCTCACCAGCCGGGTCGCAACGGGCGTACGCCCCGGCGGCATCTCGTCGATGACGGACACGTCAAGGTCGGCGTAAAAGCTCATCGCCAGCGTACGCGGTATCGGCGTCGCGCTCATCATCAACTGGTGCGCGTCACTGATGCCTTTTTGGCGCAAGGCCAAACGCTGCGCGACGCCGAAGCGGTGTTGCTCGTCGATGATCGCAAGGCCGAGCCTGGGCAGCGTCACCGCGTCCTGAAAAAGTGCATGCGTGCCGATTGCGAATTGCGCCTCGCCGCTCTGGATGGACGCCAGCGCGCGTTTGCGCTCCTTCGCGGGCAAGCCGCCCGACAGCCATGCAATCTTCACCTGCAGGCCCTCGAGCCACGCCGCGAGCTTCCGGTAATGCTGCTCCGCCAGGATTTCCGTCGGGGCCATGAAAGCGACCTGATAGCCCGATTCGATGGCCTGCAGTGCGGCAAGCGCTGCCACCACGGTCTTGCCGCTGCCAACGTCGCCCTGCAGCAGTCGCTGCATCGGTTCAGCCTTGGCAAGGTCGCGCCGGATCTCGGCCACGACGCGCTGCTGGGCCCGCGTCAGTTTGAACGGCAGCCGCGCATGCAAAGCCCGGGTAAGCGAGCCGTCGCCGCCAAGGCGGGGCGCGCGGCGGCGCGCCCGTGCGCGACGATGCATCTTAAGCGAGAGCTGCTGCGCGAGAAGCTCGTCGAACTTCAGTCGCGTCCACGCCGGATGCGTGCGCTCATCGAGCGCCGCCTGCGACGCATCCGGCGATGGCTCATGCAGATAACGCACGGCCTGCGCGAAGCCCCACAGCCGCCTGGGCTCGCGCGTCCACGGCGGCAGCGTCTCGGCGAGATACGCCGGATCGCGCGCGAGCGCGCGGTGCACGAGCCTGCGCAGGTTCTCCTGGGCGAGCCCTGCCGTCGTGGGGTAGACCGGCGTCAGCCGATCCGGCAGCGGGGCGCCCGGCATGATGACCTGGAAGCTTGGGTGCACGATCTCCAGGCCGAAGTGTCCGTCGCGCACATCGCCGAACGCCCGTACGCGCTTGCCCGCGGCGAGCGCCTTCTGCTGGCTGGGATAGAAGTGGAAGAAGCGCAAGACCAGTTGCGCCTGCCCCTCTTCGAGCAGGCAGACGAGCTGCCGTCGCGGCCGGTAGTGGATCTCGGTGTTGGCGACGGTCGCTTCGACCTGCCACGCCTGCCCGGCCCGGAGCGCGGCAAGCGGACAGAGGTGGGTCCGATCCTCGTAGCGCAGCGGAAGATGCAGCACCAGGTCCTGCTCGCGCGCGATGCCCAGGCGCAAGAGCTTGTCTGCGAGGGCGTTGCTGGCCTTCGGTTCAGCCTTCGTTTTTGCTCTTGCCATGCGCGACGAATGAACACTCCCCGTCAGTCGGCTTGAGCACGAGCACAGCCTCGACCTCGACCCGCGCGCCCTTGGGCAGCCCCGCCACTTGATAGGTCGCACGCGCAGGATACGGCGGCGTGAAAAAGCCGCCATGATCTCGTTTACCTTGGTGAAGTCGGTGAGGTCGACGAGCAGGAGCGTCAGCTTGACGATGTCGTCCAGCTCCCGCCGGCGGCCGAGGCGACCGCCCGCAGGTTGGCGAATACCTGGTGCGCCTGCGCTCGCCGTTCCCTCGCGAGCGTGCCAGTGGCAGGATCGAGGCCGAGCTGCCCAGAAAGGTAGACCGTGTCACCGGCGCGAACGGCCTGCGAATACGGCCCGATCGCCGCCGGCGCCGTGGCACTGTGAATGGCCAGTCTGCTCATGCAGTGCTCCTCCCGCCAATGTATCACGGCAGGCGGTGCAGGCCGCGCTCAGCGCTCGACTTCGTGCCCCGCCTCGATCCACGCGTCGATCCCGCCGAGCAGCGGCCGGACACGCTTGAAGCCGAGCTTCTTCAGCTGCTGGGCGACCTTGACCGCGGTTGCCTCGTTCGGGCAAGCGCAGTAGACGATGACCTCGCCCTCGCGGCCACGCCGTCGAAGCCCTCGCTCGATCCTCTTCATGTCGATCGCTCGCGCCCCCGGAATGCGCCCGGTCGCATCCTGCGTCAGGGCGGAACGCACGTCGACGATCGCCTGCACTTCTTGCTCCTTGATGAGGCTGCTGCAGCTCGTCAACCGTGACGCGATCCATCCGCAGTTGCTTGACGAACATGAACGCCGAAGCCACTTGATAGGATCCATAGAGCAAAGGCGGCCACGACCAGCATCACGCCGTATTTGCCCAGCGAGGAAAGCTTCGACTACGTCGCCGATGGCGTCCTTGAATAGATACCGAGCCCCACGCCAACGCCGACCCACAGCGCGCGCCCAGGGCGTCGAACGCGACGAACTTCCCGTAGCTCAGCCGAATCGCTCCCGCCAGCGCAGTTGCGACCGATGCAAATCCCGGAATGAATTTGGCAAACAGCATCGACGCCGGGCCGAAGCGCTCGAAAATCGTCTCGGTCTGCCGGACGCAGGTATCAGGCGACAGCGAAACGCGGCACAGCGTGCTCAGCACGCGCATGCCAAACCTGCGTCCGGCCACATACCAGCCCGTATCGGCGATCAGAGCCCCTGCCACACCGACGCCAAGCAACTGAAACGCCGGGTCCCGCCGGCCGCAGCGACGCCCCGGCCACGATCAGCGTCGGGTAGGCAGGCACAGGCAATCCCGCCTGCGCGCGAGCACGTTCAGGAACACAAAGCTGAGGCCGAATTGCTGGATGAGCGCGATCAAGTGATCCACGGAAGCACCTTGCAACAGCGAATGCCGGTTAGCGGTTATTGGGGCAGTCGGCCGCTTAACCAATGGCGCAGCCGATAACATCGGGCTATGAGCTCAGAGCCGAACGGCTGCGCATCCGTCGAAGCCGCGGCAGGTGAGAGTTTACGCCCGACACCCATCTGGCTATAATTTCCGCGCGCCGGGGACGTAGCTCAGCTGGGAGAGCGTCGCGTTCGCAATGCGAAGGTCGAGGGTTCGATCCCCTTCGTCTCCACCACCCCTGGGGCCGCCGCTGGTTCGGCGGCCTTGTGGTTGGAGTGCCACGAAACTGAAATAAGTGCCCCTGTGGAATAATGTACCCACGGACGGTGTTCGTTTTTGCAGGATGCACGACGGACAGGATCATGATCTTACGCCGACTGGGCGCGGAGGAACCTGAAGCCTCATGGTTGTACGCCGGAAACTCTATCTCGCCTGGCTTGCGCTGACGCTCAGTGTAGCGGCGCCGGTTTTGGCGTACGCGCATGTCCATGTTGGCGCTCATGGCGAGATCATCGAGCACTGTGCCGCCGATGATCCCGGCGACATCGACGCGCAGCACCACCCTTCGCAATCCGGGAAGGGGACAGTGCCGCACTGCCCGTATTGCTCTGGATTCGCCGCTGGCGTTGCGCTCGCTCACGGCAGCTTCGGACCAACCCTCCAAGGGAAGGTCTCGACGCCACTGGTTCGACCGCCGTATCGCGTACCCTCGGGACGACCCTCCGTCCCGCATCGCGCGACAGCGCGCACCCCCTTCCTTCTCCTCATTGACGACGAGCCTGCGTGGCAACGGTCTTCCGTTGCCACGGCGGACGCTCATCTGCCGCTGTTGTGGCGGCATTCGACTATCTGCGGCTCTGTCTGTAAGCCCCCGTCTTTTGTTGGCGCCGCGTCTTCGGGTCGGCAAACCGGGCAGTACACAACAGGAGGAGTTGAAAATGAAATTGAATCGACGCCGTCTTACCGGCGCAGTAGCGCTGATCGCTCTTGCCGGATATCCGACCGTTGCACTTAGCTGCGCCACCTGCGGCTGTAACCTATCTACCGACGCGGCCATGGGCTATTCGGACATAGCCGGCTGGCGTGCAAGCTTCGAGTTCGACTTCATCAACCAGGACCAGTTGCGCTCCGGCACGAGCAGTATTTCGAGTTCGCAAGTGGCCGCGATCAACGACGCGGGTGGCAACCAGGAAGTCGAAAAGCAGACCATCAACCGCTACTTCACCGCGGGGATAAGCTACAGGCCCAACGGAGAGTGGAATTTCAACCTGCTGGTGCCGTACATCGACCGCAGCCACACCACCTATGGCGCTGCAATGAACCCGCTGACTCCGGACAAGGTGAGCCAAGGCAGCGTTGACAGCCTGGGGACATGCGCTTCATCACCAGCTATCAGGGGTTCCTGCCCACACACAACCTCGGTTTTCAGCTCGGCGTGATCGTGCCCACGAGGAGGGTATGGCGGACCCAATGTGGCTGGCACCGGCATCGTCGGGCGCCATCCTGTCGCCTTCAGATTTGGGCCCAACTTCCAAAACCCATCACCCGGCAATCTCCTCGACACCAGCCTGCAAGCCGGCGCTGGCGCCACCGACCTCATTGTCGGCGGGTATTACTACCAAGCGGTGAGCCAGAATTTCGACGCCTTCGTCAACGGCCAGTTTCAGGCAGCGGTGCACCACAATCTCAACCAGCCGGGTGAGGACTACCGCCCCGGCAACCTCTCCACCGTGAGCTTCGGCGTGCGCTACGAGGAGAACCCCACGATCGTGCCGCAGCTGCAATTCAACATTACCAACAAGCGCACTGACCAGGGAGTGCTTGCCGACACGATATCCACCGGCGGCACGGTGGTGTACCTGAGCCCCGGCGTAAGCGCGAGCATAACGCATACCATGCAGGTCTTCGCCTTCGTGCAAGTACCGGTATACAGCAACCTCACCGGCTACCAGCTCTTCCCGCACTGGACGGCCTCAGTTCAGGCCGCTCTGCCCTTCTGACCTGCTAAGGCCTGGCATGCCGAACGCGTGGCAACAATCGGGTCAGTAAACCTTGCGTTGAGCGGCAGGTCAAAGGCAGCAGAAGTGTGTTGATGCATTAAATCGGAACGGAGCAAGTAATGGCAATTCTCTACTCGAGACATCAAATGCTCGGCGCCGGGGCATCAAGGGTCGCGGCGTTGCCTGCGAGGCTGGGAGACGGCGCTGCATTCTGCTTGGCTGGTGCAGCCTGGCGTTCGCGGCAACCGAGGGCCAGCCCGCACCCGACGATACAGGCCAAGCTGCTCGACGGCACGGCGTTCAATCTTGCCGACGACGCGGGCAAAGTCGTCATCGTGAACATGTGGGCGACTTGGTGCGCACCCTGTCGCGAGGAGATGCCGGCGCTCGACGCGTATTACCGCGCAGCATCGTGACCAGGGTCTTGTCCTGGTTGCGCTGAGCATGGATGATCCGAAGGACGAGGCCAAGGTGCGCGAGGTGACGCGAGCCTACTGCGTTCCCGGTCGGGCTGGAGCACGACACTTACTTGAAAGGTTACGGGCGCATCTGGCGCCTTCCGCTGACCTTCGTCGTGGACCGTAAGGGCATCCTGCGCAAGGACCAATGGTATGGCGACCCAGGCCTGGACGCGCACCTGCTCGAGCAGACCGTCACGCCCACTGCTGCACGCGCCCTGAGGCGCCTTGCGTGCACCGGACACGCACGTCGCTTGCGGCATAGTGATCGCCGACCCATTCATGCGGTAGCGTCAAGCCTTTCGGTTTGTACCTGAGCTAGTCCCGCCTAGTCTAGTCATCCCGCGGACCACGCCGCAGGATCGGTTTCCAATTAGCTACAATCCGGGATTATCGGAAGCTCTTGGACGGCGACTATGTTCGCGTTCTTCGAAACCCGTATCCGACCCACCGCGCTGCCGCGAAATGCGCCGCCGTCAGGGCTGCTCGCGTTTTACTGGCACTTCATCCGCCAGACGCGTCGCCTCTACGCGGCGATGTTCGTCACGGGACTGGCGGTCGCCCTGATCGACACGCTGATCCCCGTGTTCATCGGCAAACTGGTCACGTTGATGCAAGCTGCCGAGCGTGCCGTCGCGTTCCATGCCGCAACGCCGATGCTCTTGGGGATGGCGGCCATCATCCTGTTCGGTCGGCCGCTCACGCTGTTGGCAGATAGCCTGGTGCGCAACAATGCCGTTGTTCCGGGCGTGACCAACCTGATCCGGTGGCAAAGCCACTGGCACGTCGTCCGGCAAACTTGGCCTTTCTTTCAGAACGACTTCGCGGGACGGATCGCCAATGGGGTGCATGCAGACCGGCAAGGCATTGCGGGAAAGACCGTCATGTGGCATACGCGCGGCCTTTTACATCGATCGTATACGGCGGCAGCGCGTTCGTGCTGCTTGCCTCGGTTGACTGGGGCTGCATGATGCCGATGTCATGTGGTTCCCGGTACCTCGCCATCTTGCGCATTTCGTGCCGCGCTGCGCGAACTCGCGGGCGAGTCGGAGCGCGCTCGACCGTGATTGGTCGTGTCGTCGACAGCTATACGAACATTCTGACCGTAAAGCTGTTCGCCCGCGCGCTCGATGAAGATGCGTACTTGCGCGAGGTCGGTCGATGAGCACACAGCCGCATCTCGGGATCACACCCGGATGACCTCCCTGTTCATGTCCCCTGTCGGCATGAACGCGTCGTTGCTCGTGGGCACGGGAGCATCGCAATCTCGCAAAGGGCGGAGGGTCCGCGCGGTGCTGGGGTGGTGGCCACGGCGATGCCGATTTCCTGGCAAATCGCCAACGTCGCGGGCCGGGTCAGCTGCGGAGCATCACGGCATTTTCGAGAAATCGGCCGGTGCAGGAAGGCATGCATACGATCGTGTGCCCCGGGCAAATGCCGGTCCGCGCGGAGCGCGCTGAACTGGACGTCGCGCGCGGCGAGATCTGTTTCGAAAATGTCACTTTCGAGTTACGGGAGGCAGGGACGGCGAGCCCAGGAGGAGTGTTGGAGGCCTCGTTCTGGACATCGCTCCGGGCGAACGGGTCGGGCTGGTCGGACCCTCCGGCGCCGGCAAATCGACGCTGGTCAATTTGCTGCTGCGAGTTCTACGACCCGGGGCAGGCCGCGTCCTGATCGACGGGCGGGATATCTGCCGAAGTGACGCAGGAGAGTTTGCGCGACGCAAATCGGCATGGTGACCCAGGATACTTCCCTGCTGCACCGTTCGTTTCGGGAAAACATCCGTTATAGCCGTCCAAAAGCGACGGATGGGAAGGTCGAATCGGCGGCTCGCAAAGCCGAGGCCCATGAGTTAATCCTCGGGGTGGAGGATTGGCACGGGCGGCATGGTTACGATGCGCATGTGGGCGAGCGCGGGGTCAAACTCTCCGGCGGCCAGCGTCAGCGCGTCGCGATGGCCCGGGTCGTGCTGAAAAACACGCCGATACTGGTGCTGGATGAAGCGACCTGGGGTTTGGATACCGAAGTGGAGCGGCGATCCAGGAGCAACTGACCGGGCTGATGGAAGGCAACACGGTGATTGCGATCGCGCATCGGCTGTCCACAATCGCGCGGATGGACCGTTTGGTCGTGCTCGAACAGGGCCGCATCGTCGAGCAGGGCTCACATGACGAACTGCTGCGCCTGGGCGGGCACGATGAACGACTCGGTGGCGGCACCAGTCGGGCGGGTTCTTGCCCAAGGACATGCCGCAGGAAGACCCGCTCGTGATCGAGGACGCGCCACTCGACGAGATGCGCGCCGCGGAGCAGCCCGAACCCAACATCAACGACGAACCCATGCCGGCCAGGTCCTGACGCTCGCCGCGACACCACGAACCGCGCGGTGCCGGCTGGCGACGGACGGTCCGGACCGTTCGGCGCCCTAGGCCGTAAGGCCTCCGTCAGGTTGGATTGCGACGTGAAGGGTGCATGAAAACCGCGGTCGGCCCTGCCCGGAAGTCGGGCCGGCCAGACGCGAGTCCTCGCACCTCCCTGGCGTCCTCCCGACCGGGGCCTACGGGCCAGGTCTGGCGAGGCGCATCAACCCGGCAAACTGTCGCGCAGACGCGATCGCTCGGCTTGCGGAAGGCTGCTCCGGCGCGGCCGATCTCGCTGCGGTTGACACGACCCGGCAAACTGTTAAGCTAGTCACTGGTTAACCAATTTGGTGCAGCAGGTGCCCAAGTCTTCCGCGGTCATCGCGCAACTCACCCCGATCCAGCTGCAGAGACCGGCTGACCTCATCATGCGGCAGATCCGGAATCTGCTCGCCAATGGCGCGCTCAAGGCCGGCGACCGCCTCCCGCCGGAACGCGAACTCGCCTCGCAATTCGGCGTCGGACGCGGGCACGTTCGCGAGGCCCTCCGCAAACTGGAGTTTTACGGCGTCCTGCAGACATTTCCGCAAAGCGGCACCATCGTCGCGAGCCTGGGCGCCGGGGCGCTGGAGCGGCTTATTTCCAATCTCCTCGATCTCGACCGCGATGACATCGAGGCGCTTACGGAAACGCGCGGCATCCTGGAGGTGCACTCGGCGCAGCTTGCTGCGCAACGCGCGTCGAAGGCGGCCATCGCCGACATCAAGGACGCGCTCGAAGCGTTCCGCGTCGAAGTCGAGGCCGGGCGCCCTGCCGTTGAGGAAGATCTTCTTTTTCACCTGGCGATCGCCAAGTCGGCACAGAACCCGGTCATGACATCGCTCATCGGCCTGATGACTCCGGACATCATTCGACTGCACAAGGTGTCGCGGGTCTGCGAAGCAGGCCGGGCACAGCTCGCGCTTCAGGAGCACGTCAAGATATTCCGCGCGATAGCCGCACACGACGCGCGAGCCGCGACTCGGGCAATGTCGGAACACGTGCGTTTGATCAAGCAGCAGTTCGATGCGGCGTCGCTGGCGATTATCGCGTCGCAGAAGAATCGGGCGCGGGCGTGATCCGCGACGACGCGCTCCAATTGCGGTCACGCGCCTGCAATCGACGCCCCGCGGCATGGCAACCCGGCAAACGACCGGCGCTCGGCAGCAATCCGTCTGCAATCCGACGCTTTGCAAGGAGGAGATGAAAATGAGCACATTGAGCAAGCTTTTCGGTTCGGTACTGACCGTCGTCGCGTTACTGCTCACCGCGTCCGGCGCCAGTGCAGAGAGCACACTCGACAAAATACTGAGCGCAAAGAAGCTCCGCGTCGCCATTGACGTGGCCAACCCCCCGTTTGGCGTACTGGACAAGAGCGGGCAGCCCGACGGATCCGATGTCGCGGTCGCCCGGCAGCTGGCCAAGGACCTGGGCGCCGAAATCGAGTTCGTGCAGGTGCCCTCGACCGGCCGCATTCCGGCGCTATTGGCGGGCCGTGCCGACGTCACGATTGCGTCGATCTCGGTCACGACCGATCGTGCCAAGGCCGTGATGTACTGCAATCCCAACGGAGCACTCTCGATCACGATCTTTGCGCCGCAGGGTGTCGAAGATCAAGACGCCCGCTGACCTGGTCGGCAAGCGTGTTGGAATCACCCGCGCGACCCTCGAGGAGGCGACGGTACCCAAAATGGCACCGGAGGGTACCAAGATCGTCTGGTTCGACGATCTCGCCTCCACTGTCCAGGCGCTGCTTTCCGGACAGGTGGACGCGGCCGCCATGACCGCATTTGCCGAGAAGACCGTTTCCGACGCGAACCCGGCGAAGCATCTCGAAAACAAGTTGCTGGTGACGACGGCGTTTTACGGCCCGATCGTGCGACACGATGACTTCGAGCTGCGGCAGTGGATCAATACCTGGATATTCATCAACACCCAGAACGGGACGCTGGCCGCGATTTACAAGAAATACACTGGCATCGATCTGCCGCCGTTGCCCATCTTTTAGTTCGAGCCCGGGGCATCGCGCCCGCCCGCGCGCTGCATTAGAGCCGGTCGCGATGTGCCGCAACGAACGCGGCAACGAGAATACGGGGACGGCGTGCACTACGCTTTTCACTTCAACGTAGTGTGGGATCACTGGCACGACCTCGCCGAGGGTGCATGGCTGACCGTCCGGCTCTCGGCGCTGGCGATGGTCATCGGCCTCGCCGTGGCCACCTTCTGCGCCTACGCCAAGGCTGCCGGCCCGAGCCCGCTACGCTGGACAGTCGCCGCCTACGTCGAAGTGATAAGGAACACCCCGTTCCTGGTCCAGATTTTCATCATCTACTTCTCGCTGCCGGCGCTGGGCATCTCGGTGCGCGCCAACGAAGCAGCGCTGGCGGCGATGATCGTGAACTTCGGCGCCTATGGAACGGAGATCCTGCGCGCCGGCATTGAGTCGATAACCCACGGCCAGATCGACGCCGCCCGGGCCCTCGGCCTCACTCGCCTGCAGACGTTCCGTTACGTCGTCCTGTTCCCGGCGCTCAAGACCGTGTTTCCGGCGCTGGCGAGCCAGTTCATTCTGCTGATGCTCGCTTCAAGCGTCGTGTCGGCGATCTCGGCGGTCGAGCTCACCGCGGTCACCAACTCGCTGCAGTCGACGACATTCCGCCCCTTCGAGTTCTATTTTGTCGTCACCGGAATCTATCTGCTCATGGCACTGGGTTTTCGGGCCGTCTTTGGCGGGATCTACTGGCTCGTTTTCTTGCGCCGTCAACGGAGCTAGGCGTCGGCGCGTGAACCGTTCCTTCGGACTGCCCGAATTCCACTACATCCTGGTGGGCCTGGAGTGGACCGTGCTGCTCTCGTTGATCGCGTTTCTGGGCGGCAGCGTGGTCGGCTTCGTCATTGCGATCCTGCGCACCGCGCAGTCGCGCGTCCTGCGTCTGGCGACTGCCGGCTACATTCAGCTGTTCCAGGGCACACCGGTCCTGATGCAGCTGTTCGTGCTTTACTATGGGCTCCCGGTTCTCTTCGACATGCAGGTCGACGCGTGGTCCGCCGCCGCGCTTGCCTTCACCCTTTACGCGAGCGCGTTCCTGGGGGAAATCTGGCGGGGATCGATCCAGGCGATTCCACGCACGCAGTGGGAGGCATCGGCCTGCCTTTCCCTCGGTTACCTCCAGCAGCTCCGTTTTGTGATCTTGCCCCAGGCGATGCGGATTTCCATCCCGCCGACGGTGGGCTTTCTCGTGCAGTTGGTCAAGGGCACTTCGATCGCCGCCATCATCGGTTTCGTGGAATTGACCCGAGCCGGACAGCTTATCGTCAACGTGACGTTCCAACCCATGCTCGTCTACCCGATCGTCGCGGCGCTTTATTTCGTAGTCTGCTGGCCGCTATCGCTGCTCAGTCGATACCTTGAAAGGCGCATCGATGCCGCTCTTGGCATTAAACGCCATCTCTAAGCGCTTTGGCACGCACGTCGCGCTTGATTCGGTGTCCCTGACGATCGAGGCTGGCGAGGTCGTGGCGATCATCGGCCGTAGCGGCTCTGGAAAGACCACGCTGCTGCGCTGCATCAACGGCCTGGAAGTGCCGGACAGCGGCGAGATCCTTTTCGACGGGCGCCGAGTCGAGCATTCGCGCGCGGGGTTGCAGGCACTCCGGCGGGAAATAGGCATCGTGTTCCAGAGCTTCAATCTGTTTCCGCATCTAACTGTGGAGCGCAACATCACCCTGGGCCCCACCGTGGCGAAGGGCTTGTCCGCCGCGCAGGCAAGCCAACGGGCGCGCGATGTGCTGCGTCAGGTCGGTCTCGAAGACAAGATCGCGGCCGTGCCACTGCAACTGTCGGGCGGCCAGCAGCAACGCGTCGCGATCGCGCGTTCGCTCGCGATGCAGCCACGCCTTATGCTGTTCGATGAGATTACATCGGCGCTCGACCCCGAGTTGGTCGGAGAAGTCATCAATGTGCTCGAGAAACTCGCGACCGATGGGATGACAATGATTCTCGTAACGCACGAGATGGGATTCGCTCGGATCGCCGCCGACACCATTGTCTTCATGCATCAAGGGCGGGTCTGGGAGAAGGGCCCTCCCTCGCAACTCTTTGCCGCACCCACGACCGCCGAACTGGCGGGCTTCATCGACGCGATATTGCCGGCCGGAGTCGGCGCCATGCGCGCAGCCGGCTGAGCCGGTTGCTCGCGCGAAATCGGCTCCTGGCCTGCTTAACCATCTCGGGCCGGCCACCGTTTGGGAGAAACGCACATGGACCCTACCAAGTCGTTCACGGGGATCTTCCCGATTGCGCCGACGCCGTTCACCGAAGGCGAAGCACTGGACCTCGAGGGCCAGCGGCGGGTGCTCGATTGCATGGTCGCCCAGGGCGTGGACGGCATTTGCATTCTTGCCAATTACTCCGAGCAATTCCTGCTTGCGGACGAAGAGCGCGCCACGCTTCTTGACCTGTGTCTCTCGCACGTGAACGGCCGCGTCCCGGTCATCGTTACCTGCAGTCATTTCAGCACCCGGATTGCGGTTGCCCGCGCCCGGAGTGCGGCATCGGCCGGGGCCGCCATGCTGATGCTGATGCCCCCTTACCACGGCGCCGGACTGCGCGCCGACGAAGGCATGATCCTGCAGCATTTCGCGCGGGTCGCGGAAGCTGTCGCCATTCCGATCATGGTCCAGGATGCCCCGTTAAGCGGCGTCACATTGTCGGTGCCGTTTCTCGTCAGGCTGGCGCGGGAGCTGCCTGCCGTACGCTATTTCAAGGTCGAAGTGGCCGGCGCGGCGGCCAAGCTGCGCAATTTGATCGCTGCCGGGGGCGCGGCGATCGCGGGCCCGTTTGACGGCGAGGAGTCCATCACCCTGATGGCTGACCTCGATGCCGGCGCAACGGGCACCATGCCGAGCGCCCTGCTGCCGGACCTCATCAAGCCGGTTTTGACGCTGCACCATGCCGGGCGGCGGCAGGAGGCAGCCGCGCTGTATGCGCGCATTCTGCCGCTGGTCAACTACGAAAACCGCCAATGCGGCCTGCGCGCGGCCAAGACAGTCATGGCCGCCGGTGGGGTCATCCGCAGCGATGCGGTGCGCCACCCTCTCGAGCGACTGCACCCGGCCACGCGGGCCGGGCTCCTCGAACTCGCCGCAGAGGCCAATCCGCTCGCGCTGCGATGGGGCAAGTGACCGCGCCGTCGCGCTACGACGCAGCCGGCGCGCGCGGTGGCCCGCTGCTCAAACGGTGCGAGATCCTTGCGGCGAGTTCGCGCGCGGACGTATCGTTCGCGCCCCAGGTCCCGTGGTCGAGCCGCGGGACGCTCCGTCCGCGCGGGACGGCCCCGGGTCGGCCTGGTCCGGCGCTGGCGGCGCCGTCGTGCACGCCGTCAGGAGAGCCACTGCAAGGACCCGTTGCGACAGGCGAAAGCCTGTGCGGAGCGGGCCTAGCGCTTCGCTGAATCGGCAGCGGGCGGCAGCGCGATTCCGCCGTCCGCTGCCCTGGGCGCGCCGGTGATCGTGTCGCCGGTGAGCGCGGTCGAGGGCATGTGCTCCCACGGCGAGAGATTGGTGATCGCGTTGCGCTTGAATACCTCGTAGAGCCGCAGCGCGCTCTTGGTGGTCATTCCGGGGATGGTTTGCAGCGCCGCCTTTGCTAGCGCGGCCGAGAGTTGTCGATCGAACTGCTCGAATATGGACTCGATGTTGATTCGCACGGTAAATTCCTCAACGTCGGATCAGGCTCGCGCGCTGGGCGTTAATTATCGCGCATTCTTGATGCTGTTGGCATGACCGAATTGCGACGCCCGGGCGGCGCGCCCTCGCCGGCATGCCGGCCCCCGCCTTTCCGTCAGGCCCGGCCAGTCCACCCCGGGAGATAGCGCGCGCTGTCGCTTCGCGCCAGAGCGAGGGCGCGCTTGACCGCGGATCCAAACGAGCGCCGCAATAGCTTGACCTCAATTTGCGGGCGGAAGAAATCCGCCCACAGGAACTCCGTATACGGCATTGCATCCTTGGCGTAGCCGCCGCCCCGACGCACGAATCCGGCCAGGCTGCGGTAGGGATCGTCCTGCATCCCGGAAAGGCGCTTCGGAATTGCGCTGTATTCCTGGCGCCGCCCCTTCGCGTCGTACGGATGCGCCCACTGCCGGAACTCCATCACCCGCCAAAAGCGCTCCGCGTCGAGCGTCGCATAGTCCTGCAGCACCACGAGCCACGCAGCGTGGATTCCCGCCTCCTGCAATGCCAGGCCAAGGTGGTGATGATCGACGATGTAGTACCGGCCCTTGGGCCCGATGACGCTCGGAAACCAGGGTTCGCGTCCCCGCTTGCGCGCTCTCTTGCCAAGCGCGGCCCATTCCTCGCGCTTGACGGCAACCTCGGCGAGTCCGACGGTGATCTGCGTCGGCCGCAATTCGCTAAGCGGTACGCTCACGAGGTGGTGCGGAGAGACCTGAGCCATCTTGGACATGGGCTTGGACCAGGGTTGGTTGAAGAATTCGATCTAACGGTACCACCGCCCGCGCCGACCAGCCAAGCCAACCTCGCCGCTGCATGAAGCGGCGCGGGATTGCGATGCCGCCTCGATGCGGTTTTCCCCTCTGCCGACGGCGAGTCCTACAAGTGAATCATCCTTTCGCCGATAGCCACACCGCCGATAGGGCGGCATCGTTGGCAGCGCACCCATTTCGGCTCGCGCACTGCGCGCGCAGCATGACCGCTCGTCAATGTCACGCGGGATAATGGCTTGTTCGATTTGCCTGCCCGGGCTCGTGGCGATCTTGCTCGCGGTGCTGCCTGCCTCGGCGCTAGCCGCAGCGGACGACGCGGACATTCAGGTTCGCGTCAGCAAGGATGGGGCGGAGATAACCGTAGACGTCGATTGCCCGGTCAACACGTCCGTCGCCGTCGCGTGGGAGGTTCTGACCGACTACGACCACATGGCCGCTTTCGTGTCGAATCTCGAGGAGAGCCGGGTGCAGTCCAGGGTTGGCCCCACGTTACAGGTCTATCAGAAGGGCGTGGCGGCGCGTGGTCCGCTGAAATTCACGTTCGAAGCGGCGCGCGAGGTTGAGCTCGTACCGTACCAGGAGATTCGCTCGCACTTGATCGAGGGCGATCTCAAGGCATCGGCATTCACGACCCGAATCGTCGACGATGGCGTGCTGATCCATATCGTCAATAGCGGCCGGTACACGCCGAAGATCTGGGTTCCGCCCCTCATCGGCCCGGCGCTGATCGCGGCGGAAACACGCAAGCAGTTCGGCGAGATCCGGGCCGAGATCCTGCGCCGGACCGCGCTACGAGAAGGCGCCTCCGTTCTGCCCGCGCCGCGCCGCTGACCCCCATCCTGCGGGCTCACCGGCGCGTGACGGTGCGATCCGGCCGGGCAGCCGGCGGCAAGCCTTCCCCAGCCCGGCCGGGCGGCCGGCGAGGCGAATGGGCCCGGCAACCCTTTGACCCGGCTCGCTTTGACGATCCAATCCGTCGCGGGCTCGGTCGCTGGGATCACTGTTGCAATTCAGCAACTCGTTATATTACCGTCAGCTGAATGACAGGTATCTCATATACCATCATTTCGCCAAGAATGAGCACAGGACGAAGTCCGCGGCTTGGCGGTTCGCACCGATTGCAGTGTCGAAAACAACGCTACAACGGAGGGAGTCCATGAACCTCAGGATACTGCTGGCCATCGCCGCCGCGGCGATGCTCGTCATCTCCCCGACAGCCCGGGCCGACTCGGAAGCCGACCTGAAGGCGAAGATCGACGCGCTCCAAAAGCAATTGGACGCCGTCAAGGCCCAACTGAACGCAGATCACGACCGGCGTGCAGGAGCAGGAAGGAGGCGCAGGAAACGAAGGAAAAGAAGAATGAGCTCTTCATTCAGCGCAAGGAGGGCAGCGCTCACGTTCCTTACACCCGGCGGCGGCGACGTAACGCTGTATGGCAACCTCGACGTCTCGTTCGACTACGCGACCAAGGGGCTCCAGGGCAGCTACGCTCAGGGTGGATCGCCGGTGGGCAAGATGGGCTGGAAGCCGGATATCTCGACCAACCTGTCCTACCTCGGTGTCCGCGGGCACCATCCGATCGCAGGATGTCAATTTCGTCTGGCAATTGGAGGCGGGGATCGACATTTCCGCGACGCCTGGGACGAGGAACACGAACTCCAACACCAGCGACACCGTCAACGGCGCGCTGTTTTCGCGCAACAGTTTTATCGGCTTCACCGGCAAGGAATGGGGCGCGGTCATGATCGGAAAGTCGGAAACGCCATACAAGACCTCGACCGACCGCCTCAATCCATTCTCGGGAATGGGTGACTACCGGTCATCATGGGCAATACCGGCGGCGACAACCGGGTCGAATTCGGCCTTCGCGCCCCCCACGCGATCTGGTACGAGTCGCCCTACTGGAGCGGCGTCTCGTTCAGCGCGATGTACGGTCCCGGGCCAGAACCGGGACCACTCCAACAGCATCGTCGCCTCCGCCGAGCCGGATTGCGCAGGCGGGAACATCCCGGGAAGCGGTGCGCTTCCCCCGACGTGCAACGACGGCTCGTTCGGCGACCTGTACAGCGTGAGCCGAGCTACCTGGGCGGCCCGCTATATTTGACCACCGCCTAGGAGA
Source organism: uncultured beta proteobacterium (assembly GCA_963778275.1). GTDB lineage: Bacteria > Pseudomonadota > Gammaproteobacteria > Burkholderiales > Casimicrobiaceae > PALSA-1003. Next base: position 233,326 of record CAVZTS010000014.1, read on the forward strand.
GAGCACAAGAACGTGAACCGCATCAGCGACACGATCGGCTTCCCGACGACGCCGCCTGCGGACCTCGCGGGCGATCCCAACGACGTGGGCGACGAGACGCGTGGAAGGTGGGCGGGCAATACACGTTCCCGACCAAGACCACACTGAGCCTCATCTGGGAGAGAACAGGCGAAACATTCCGCACTACCTCGAGTACCAGAACGAGCGCAAGCGTCCAAACGCTTACTGGCTGGCGCTGACGCAGGGTTGACTCGGAGAAGGACAACATCAGCGCCGGCTGGGCGCATGCGGCTCCACGCCGGGCGATCCCGGCCACACAACACCCCCGGCGGCGCCGAATCCGGACAACTACGCGAAATGTACACGATGGCCTGGAAGCACCGCTGGATCGGAGCACCACGCTCTATGCCGACTGGGCGATGCCGAACAACCATACCGCCGCGCACTATGACCTCGGCGCGGGAGGCCACGGCAACACAACGGACTGCCACGATTCGACTCCGCTAGCGGCGTTCGATCCGACCACCGGCGGGCGTGACCAACGGCGGCCCGCATTGCTTTGCCGGCGGCAAGCTGCAGGGATCTCGGTCGGGTTCAATACCGGTTCTAAAGGCTCGTTCGGCCGACCGGGGCTCTGGGGTCCGGGCAGGGTCTAATGACCTGCCCGGATTATTTGGGAAGGCGCGGAATGTCGAAACCTATCCCTGATCCGACCTTGGCTGGTATCGTGATAAACCTCGGCCGGCTGCCGGATCCGGCAGGCGGACCTACCTCGCCGACTCCTCCCGCGACGAAGCGATCCTCGGCGCTCGGCGCTGCGTATCGCACCCGCGTGACGAACGACACGACGGGAACCCGCGCCTGGCCCGACCTCTGCGCGGCGCGCCCGAAGTGGCACACTGCGCACTGCGCCGGGTGGAGTGAGCGCCGGGATTCCAACGCTGGTAACCTAGGATCGGCTGTAACTCTGCGAGAGGTTCTGCGGTCGCCATTCGGCCGAAGTTTGCGGCAGCGTGCCCGAAAGAGGAGCCGCATGCGCATTCTCGTCGTTGAGGACGATTCGCTGCTCGCCTAGGGGCTGACGCGCGTCTCGACCCGCGCCGGCCATGCGGTCGATCGCGCCGAAAGCGGGCTCCAGGCCGACAAGGCGCTGCGCATGGCGCCTTACGAATCTGGTTGTGCTCGATATCGGACTGCCGGACATCGACGGGTTCGAAGTATTGCGTCGGCTGCGGCGCCGCCACGACGTCACGAACGTGCTGGTGTTGACCGCACGCGACGCCGTGGAGGATCGGGTGCACGGCCTCGATCTGGGAGCCGACGATTATCTGACCAAGCCGTTCTCGGTGAGCGAATTCGAGGCGCGCGTACGCGCATTGCTGCGCCGGACCTCGCTTCCCGCCGGCGCGACCTCCATCGGCGGGCTGACCGTCGAGGTCGAAGCCAAGCGAGTCAGGGTCAACGGAACGTCGATCGAGCTGACGGTTCGTGAGTGGGCGCTGCTCGAGCTTTCATGGCGCGTCCCGGGCGTGTTTTGAGCAAGGAGCATATCGCCCAACAACTCGTCGATTACGACGCCCAGTTGACGCCCAACGCGATTGAAGTCTACGTTTCGCGGTTGCGCACGAAGATTCAAGCCGCTGGGGCGCACATTCGCACGGTACGCGGTTTCGGCTATCTCTGGGAAACGACGGAAGCCTAGGCACCAGGCGCGCGCCGGCGCGGAAGCAGGCCGCGGCCGGTGCGCCTGAGGCGCCCGAGCGGTAGCGATCACCCCGCGCCGGTCAGCGTGCCGCTCTGGTAATCGCGGATCGCCTGCTCGATTTCCTCGCGGGTGTTCATGACGAACGGGCCATATTGCACGATCGGCTCGAGCAACGGTCGGCCGGCCAGACAGAATGACGCGGCCACCGGCGGGCCGCCCGTAAGCTCAATGTCGTCACCGTCGGATAGCACGCCGGCGTAGTGCGACTTGAGCGGCCGGCGGGAGCCTCCGCGGGACCGATCTCCACGCTGCCCTCGAAGGGATAGACGAAGGCGTGATAGCCGGGGCGGATCGGATGCGTGAAGGTCGCGCCAGCCGGTAACTCGACGTCGAGGTAAAGCGGATCCGTGGTCAGCCCCTGGATAGGTCCGGGCGTCAGGGTGCCGCCTTGCAGCGAGCGTACCCGCAATGACCTTGACGCGCACTCCGCCGGCGAGTTCAACGACGGGGATGGTGTCGGGCTGGATGTCGCGGTAGGCCGCAGGCTTCATCTTTTCCTTGGCCGGCAGGTTAATCCACAGCTGGAAGCCGCGCATCCGGCCTTGCTCTTGCTGCGGCATTTCGGAGTGAACGATGCCGCGACCGGCAGTCATCCATTGCACGCCGCCGCTCTTGAGCTCGCCCGTGTGGCCCAGATGGTCCTCGTGCCGCATGTGGCCGTCGAGCATGTACGTCACCGTCTCGAAGCCGCGATGCGGGTGCGCGGGAAAGCCGGCGATGTAGTCATCGGCCCGCTCGGTCGAGAAGTGGTCGAGCATGAGGAGCGGATCGAGCCTCGCCCACGCCGATTGCCCGAGGCTGCGCCGCAGTTTCACACCCGCGCCGTCGGAGGTGGGGATTGCTTCGATAGTGCGTTGCATCGTACGGGTAGCCAGGTCGCAATGTGCGGTCGGGCCTGGCCCGTCAAGGCCCGGCCCGCCATCGTCCCTGCCCCCGGGCCTCGCCGCCGGAGAGTGTGCCGCCGCAAAGTCCGTTGCCGGCCTGCTCGTGCGGCACCGCTCCGGGTCCCCTGAGGGACCCGGCAAGCCGGAATAGCTGCGTCCCACCAGCTGTTTGCGCTTCCGTCTGCGGCCCTCGCCGCCGCATCCGTGCCCCTCAAACCTTGCCGGGGAACCCATGGCCGACCGCGTGCGCAAGCTTGTTGCAACCGCGCTGGCACTCGCATTTTCGTCGATGGCGGCGAGTGCAAGTGCGGAGTTTCATACCTTCCAGATCAAGCAGATCTTTTCGAGCGCCGACGGGACCATCCAGTTCGTCGTGCTGCACGAGGCAGCCGGTTTGAACGGCGAGAACCTACTTGCTGGCCATAGCTTCACCGCTACGCAGAACGGGACGATGCAGACATACACCTTCACGAGCGACCTTCCCGGCGGCTCCTGCGGCTATTACGGTTGCACTCCGAGCCCTACCGCGAACAGGGATGTGCTGATGCCACCAGGGATTAGCGCTCTCGGCCTCGTCACACCGGACTACGTGATTCCGAACGGCTTCCTTCCGCTGAGCAACGGTACGATCAACTACGCCGGCGTCGACCAGGTGAGCTACACGGCGCTGCCGACCGACGGAGTGAGCGCGATCGATCGCAACGGCATGACCATTCGAACGTAGCGACGAATTTTGCCGGCGACTCCGGCATCGTGACCGGGGGTTCGCCGCAGACGGTGCAGGCGGTGGGAGTACTACTACGCGGCCTGGAACTTCTACTTCGAGACCGCCTTCCCGACCGAAATCGCCGCCCTGGACGCCGGTGCGTTTGGCGGCGTTTGGAAGCGGACCGGTCAAACGTTCAACGTCTGGCCCTCGCAGGTCAATGCCTCGGCGTCGCCAACCTGTCGCTTCTTCAGCACGGCATTCGCCCCGAAGAGCTCGCATTTCTACACGCCATTCCCCAGCGAATGCGCGATCGTCAAGACCGAATCAGCCTGGCATTACGAGTCGATCGCCTTCTACATCGCGCTCGCCGACGCCAATGGCAACTGCGGCCCGGGCACGATCCCGCTGTATCGGGTCTACGACAATGGAATGGGCGGGGCTAGCCAACCACCGCTACACGACGAGCCTGACGATCCTGAATCAGATGATTGCCGCCGGCTGGTCGTTCGAGGGTAACGGCAACACGATGGTCTTCGCTTGCGTGCCGCAATGACGCCGGCGAGCCCGGGCGTCTACGACATCTTCGCCGCGGCGTAGAGTCGGCTCGAGCGCGGCACGCCGGCCAGCAGGTATTCCATCTGGTCGGCGGGTATGCGGCGGTTGCGCAGAATGAAATGCTCGTGCCGGTTCGGCACGTAGGGCACGTACAACAGCGGCATGCCGGCGACCTCCGGCGAGCGATTGGCCTTCTTGGTATTGCAGCGCCGGCAGGACCGTCACCGAATTGGTCCAGACATCGCGGCCGCCGCGCGAAACCGGAACCACGTGGTCCCGCGACAGATCGCGCAGCAGGTATCGCTGCCCGCAATACGCGCAGAGCTGCCGGTCGCGCGCAAACAGCAGCGCGTTGGTCAGTCCGGGCGTATGAAAATGCCCGCCGGGAATCGTGCCCTTGATGGCGAGAATCGACTTCGTCGCGATGCGCGAGCGGGTGGCCGTTGCGCTGCCAGCCGCCGCGGAATTCGCGCACGACGTCGCCAACCGACCACGCGACAAGTTGCTTGGCATGGTAGGTGATCGCGTCCTCGAGCGCGACCCACGCCTGCGGCAATCCGGACATGTCGACGGTCAATACCAGCGGTTCCACGAGCCTTCTCTCCTACCTTGCAATCGGCCGGCGCGGCAAACGCAAATCACCCTTTCACGCACAGCACCTGCTTCAAGCTGTGCACGATTTCGACCAGATCGCGCTGTGCCAAGAGCACCGAGTCGACGTCTTTATACGCTGCCGGCAACTCGTCGATCACCCTTGCGTCCTTGCGGCACTCGACGCCCGTCGTCTGCTCGGCGAGGTCGGCCCGCGTGAACCTGCGCCGGGCCTCGCTGCGCGACATCCGGCGCCCGGCCCCGTGACTGCACGAGCGATACGCCTCGGGGTTGCCCTTGCCACGCACAATGAACGACTTCGTTCCCATGCTACCGGGGATAATGCCGAGCTGTCCAGAGTAGGCCGATACCGCGCCCTTGCGGGTGATCCACAGCCTCGCCCCGAAATGCTCCTCCAGACTGGCGTAGTTGTGATGACAGTTGACCGCGGCTTCGCGCACGACCACCTCGCCGGGGAAGAACCGTTGCAGCGCGCCGACGATCAGGTCCAACATGAGGTCGCGATTGAGCGCCGCGTAATCCTGCGCCCACGTCAGGCCCTCGACGTATTCGTCGAATGCGGCCGTCCCTTCGCAGAGCCAGGCGAGGTCCCGGTCGGGTAGGTGCCGGTGCTCGCGCTCCGCGATCCGCCGCGCGGTCGCGATGGCGACCACACCGATGGTGTTGCCGACGTTGCGACTGCCCGAGTGCAGCATGACCCAGACCGCGTCCTGCTCGTCGAGGCAGAGCTCGATGAAATGATTCCCGCCCCCCGAGCGTGCCGAGTTGGCGCCACACGCGTGCCGGATCGTACTTGCCTACGCGCTCCATGATGCGCAGCGCCGCGTAACGCCGCCCAGTCCCTCGCGGCGGCGCTGCCGCGCGTCCGCCGCCGCACTGCGCCCCCGCAGACGCAGCGGCTCGTCATGCGCCGCGAATCCAACGGGGACCTCGCGCTCGATCTGCGCGCGAATGGGCCACCAGCGAATCGGGCAGGTCGGAAGCCCTGAGCGTCGTGCGTACCGCGACCATGCCGCAGCCGATGTCGACGCCGACCGCCGCCGGGATGATCGCCCCGCGCGTCGGTATGACCGCACCGACGGTCGCGCCCTTGCCGACATGGACGTCGGGCATGATCGCGATGTGGCCGCCGAGAATAGGCAACGCGGCCATATTGCGGATCTGCTGATACGCCGCCTCTTCGACCGGGACGCCCTGCGTCCACATGCGAACGTTGTCCATGCCGTTGATCAGGGACGCATCCCATCCCACCGCGCGAAAGGCGCCGGCCGCGGCGATGCTGTTCGCCCCCGGCTACAACAATAGCCGCAAGTTGGGAGTTTCGCCACGGGCCCGGCGGGTCGCCCGGGCGGGTTTCCGCGACTGCTGACCGCGCCTGACGACGCGGCGGCGATGCCGCAATTTCGGTTGGGAGGGCCGCGCACAGCCCTCGTAATCGCCGTCTTGCTCTTGCCCTCGCGGGCAGAGAAAACCTTATGCCCTACTGTTTCACGGCGTCGTGACACGCCAGTGTCAACAGCTCGCGCTGCGCGGACTCGTCAGCGTGATCCGCTTCCGGCGCGGCAAGACGCACGATCAAGCCGTCGGCGGCCTGCCAATACGTTCCTTCCCGGCCCGCGCGGACCAGCACCAGATCGTCCCTTGCCCGGGGCCGAGTCGATTCTGTGAGTATTCGCGTCATTTCCTGTCCCTCGTCATCGTCACTTTCGTTGGCTTCGGGCAACAAAAAAGCCCGGAGCCTTGGTAGGCGGCCGGGCTTTCTTGAGGGGACCGTGGACGCTACGTCGCCAGTCCTGTCCCAGAAAGCCCTGCTCGCCTCGTTCGGTCCGACCATTGCCGTCGCGCGACCGGAGAACGCCGTTGCGTAGCCGGTACCGGCACCACGGTCGGCCGGCTCCATGCCGCGTGCACGCTTGCGCGCGAAGGCGCGCGAGCGCAGCCGCCAAACCAGGCCATGACCAATGATGCTCATGCTGACCGAACTCCTTTCCGCGCGTGCCGTACACCCGGGACGCACGGGCGGCCAGGCGCAACGGCGGTTAATTGTCGCTGGCGACGCGCGCAAGCGACGACACAGTGTGCGCAGTTGGGACTGCCGGAGGAGAGAAAATGCGACCTTCCGGCAGTCCCGCCGACTCGTCCGGCGGAATGCCTTCCGGTCAGACGAGGTTACTTCGTTGCAGCCGCGCCGGAACGGACCAGCGCCAAGTGCGAAAAACCCTGCATCCTCCCGACCACGAACCAGGTGCCGGTGGCGCAGTGCGCCCTGCCCGGCCGATCTGGTTGTGCGTCGCAATTTGCATGAGCTTCCCTTGGTACGATGAAGACCAGTTGCTCGATGTATCGAGTTAAGGCAATGTTACCGCTGCCGTCTGCGAAAGGCCAGCAAAAGTCACCATGCGCGCACCACACGTTGGCAAAAATGCAACACACACATCCTGGCGGGGCGGGAAGCCCAGGCCGGATGCCTTGCGGCATGACGCTGGGCGAGCGTCTCAAGCTCGTGCGCGGCACGACCAGCCAGAAGGCGTTTGCCGCGGAGCTCTCGATCCACGAGAACACGGTCTCCAATGCCGAGCGGCGCAACTCGGCCACGCAGGAGTACCTGCTCAAGCTCGCCGAGGGCCGCAACATCAACCTGCATTGGCTCCTGACCGGTCACGGTCCGATGCGCGTCGGCGAGGCCGACACATCGTTGCTCCAGGAGAGTCGGCTCGCGCTCGCCGACGCGCTGCGCGCGGCCTACGGCGCCCGTTACGCGACGCTGTCCGTTGAAACGCGTGCCCGCGCGTTGCGCGCCGGGGCGAACTACCTGCGCGCGATCGGAGTCACCGAACGCACCTTGCCCGACACCGTGGCGCTCGCGAAGCTGCTCCGCCTGACCATCGACGTCATGCGCCAGGCAACCTGATCCGGGAACCGAACCTATGCCCTGCCTGCTCCGCGGCTGCTGCGCGATTGCAAGCGCACTGGTACTGGCTGCGCCGATGTCGCCGGCCGCGGCACAGCCGGTGACGGTCATCGAGTACTACAACACGGCACTCGATCACTACTTCATCACCTCGCTGCAGCCCGATATCCAGGCACTCGATTCGGGGCACTTTTTCGGCTGGTCGCGCACCGGGCTCACGTTCCAGGCATTCGCCGACCCGGGGAGCGGCGGCCCGGCGTCAATCCGGTGTGCCGGTTCTACATTCCGCCGCCTGCCGATTCGCATTTTTTCTCCGCGTCGCCTGCGGAATGTGCGGCAGTTCTGGCGAAGATCTCGACCGACCCGAATTACCGCAGCTTCGTCTACGAAACGCCGAGCGCGTTCTACATCGCGTTGCCGGACACCACGACCGGCGCCTGCCCGGCCGGAACCGCGCCGGTCTATCGGCTGTGGAACCAGCGCGCCGACAGCAATCATCGCTTCACCGCCGACCCCGCCACCAAGGCACTGATGCTCGCCAAGGGTTATGCCGCCGAAGGTTACGGCCCGAACGGCGTGGCGATGTGCACGACTGCCTCGGCGAAAAGCGACACTAGCGTGCGGGTGTCCGGTTTTTCGCCCTTTGCGCTTGGCTGCGACGGGGTTCCCGCCACCGGCACGCTCTACCAAGGCGCCGAAGTCGAGCCCATGCTCGCGCTCGATCCAACCGATGCCAACCACCTGATCGGCGTCTGGCAGCAGGATCGTTGGTCCGATGGCGGCGCTCTTGGCCAGTTCGCCGGGGTGTCATTCGACGGCGGGCGCACCTGGTCGCGCACCTCGGCACCCCTCTCGCGCTGCACCGGAGGCAATGCGAGCAACGGCGCCGACTATCCGCGGATCAGCGATCCGTGGATCACGATCGCCCCGGACGGCACCGCCTACCAGAGCGGCATCGTCTTCGGCGGCGCCATGTTCGCGCCCAACTCGAGCAGCGCCATCGCCGTGAGCCGATCGACCGACGGCGGGCGGACCTGGGGCCCGGCGAACATCCTGATAAACGACGGCAGCCAGTTTTTCAACGACAAGGATTCGATCACCGCGGACTCGACCAACGCCGACATCGTCTACGCAACCTGGGAACGCGTGGTCGGCAGCAGCAACAGCGGCGCCGCCCCGACGTACTTCGCGCGCACGATCGACGGCGGCGCGACATGGGAACCGGCACGGCAGATCTACGATCCGGGCCCGACGAATTCGACACTCAACAATCAGGTCGTCGTGCTCCCCAGCGGTACGCTGGTCCTGTTTTTCGACGAATTCGACAGCGTCGGCAACCAGACGACGGCCCTGCTGCGCGTTATCCGATCGCAGGACCAGGGCGCAACGTGGTCCCCGCCGATCACCATCGCCCAGTCGCAAGCGCTGGGGACGTACTGGCCCGAACCGGGACCCCGATTCGCGACGGCGCGAACCTCGGCTCGATCGCCGTGGGTTCGAACGGCGAACTCGCCCTCGCGTGGCAGGACTCGCGTTTTTCGGGCGGTGTGCGCGACGGCATTGTGCTCTCGCGCTCGCTCGATGGCGGTCAAACCTGGAGCACGCCGACGCCGGTCAACGGCGCCCCCGGCGTGCAGGCATTGCTGCCGACGGTGACCATTCGCGCCGATGGCGCGATCGGCGTGACTTACTACGATTTCCGCAACCACGTTGCAGGGGATGCGACGACCCTGCTTACCGATTGCTGGCTAACGGTCTCGACGGACGGTGTCACCTGGCAGGAGAGTCACGTCGCGGGCCCCTTCGATTTCGCCACCGCGCCATTTGCGGAGGGCCTGTTTCTTGGCGACTATCAGGCCCTGACGAGCATCGGCAACACGTTCGTGCCATTCTATGTGATTACCAATGCCGCGAGCCCGACGAACCTGACCGACGTCTTCGCCACGCTGGTGACGGTGTCCGGCCCGATCCCGAGCGAACGCGCGGCCCTCGCCGCAGAGTCCAGGACGGCGCCCGACCACGGCTGAGCGATGCCGCGCGGCGCACGCTCGAGCGCCGCTGGCCGGGGCGGCCTGGCACGGGCAGCGCGATGCCGCGGTCGGGCAACTAATACAAACGTGTTAAGTAATGTTACAAAGTCGTTGGAGCTTCCGAGGTGTCCAAGCCCCGGTCGTACGCTGCACGGTATCCCAGACGTCGTCGAGTGTGGCGAACCAGCAGTTGGTGGTGGCCTCGTCGCGGACGCGACGCCAGATCGCTCTTGCCTGTTCAAGGCGGGTTGATAGGCGGGCAGGTAGTGCAGTTGCAGCCGCGGATGGGTACGCAGGAACTCACGCACCGGAGCGCCCTTGTGCCAGCCGGCACCGTCGACGTAGAGGGTGAATTGCAAGCCTCTCAGGCGCCGATAGAGATCGCGCAGCACGTCGAGGAAACCTTCGCGGTTACCGAGCTCGGTGCGGATCATGCCGTGGCGACCCAGCAGCGGGGCCACCCAGCCGGACAGGTTGAGTCGGCTGTGGTGTTGGCTGTTGGTGGGTACGCGCAGACGCTGTCCGCGCCGGGCCCAACCGAAGCCCAAGCGCGGATGCAAAGTGAAGCCCGTTTCGTCTTGAAAGACCCGGTCTGGTTCGGCTCAAGGCGTTGCAGTTTTTTTTAGAGCCCGTTCGAAACGGTGCGCGTCTTCGGCGTGGGCCTGCAGGTAGGCATGACTCGCTCGCTTCATGCGGTAGCCGAGCTGGTGCATCCAGTTCTGCGCTTGGCGCACCTTCATCGCAATGCCAAAGCGCCGCTTCAGATGCACTACTAAGGTCGGTCCGTCCCAATGCTCGCGATTCAAGCCAAATTCCTGCGGCGAGCGTTCCAGGTGCACCTCGAGCTCGCGCCGCACCTTGGCCGTCAGCGCCGCCGGCCGCCCCGGCTTGGGTTGCGGCACTAGGCTTTGCACCCCTTGTTCATTGACGGCGTGAATCCAGCGATTGAGGCTCATGCGCGTCAATCCCAAAACCTCGGCGATCCAGCCTGGCCGCTGCCCTTCAATGACCAGCAGCAAGGCGGCTACCTCATCCCGACCCCGGCGCCAGGCACCTGCTCGACCAAAGCCAGTAGATCGCGCCTGGCGGCACGATCTTCCACACACAGACTCGGAGGCCTCATGGCGACATTCCCCAACCAAGGCAACGTGCCCAGTGTAACTGAAGTCGCCATTATTTGTCACATTATTTAGTGCGTTTGTATTAGTTCATACCTGCAGCGAAGGCGTCACGCCGGCCGGAGGCCGTCGTAAGTGGCATCGTTCGGCCGGTGCGCGCACCTCGGTTGTGCCCGTCCGAGAACGCGCTCGCGATGTCCAGCGTCTCGCGCACGCCCAGGTCCGGGCCATGTCGGGCGACAAACCGCTTTCCGGCTGCCCGACCCTCGGCATGCAGGCGTTGCAGCCACGCGCGCGAGCGCTCCAGGGAGGAGCCCTGCCCGAGCAGTTCGCGCGCGGGCGGCCCGATGCGGTGCAGGCGCAAATCGAGCACGCTCGACGCGGCGTCGCCGCGCGCGGGCCACCGAACGCATCGCTGCGATTGCCTGCATCTCGGCGACGAGGCGAGGAATTGAAAACGATTTCCCCGACGCGTTGCTGGATCGGCCGGTGCATTCGTCGGGACCAGGTCCGTGCCGTCGGGCACGAGCTGTACCACGATCAGATCGGGGGACCAAGCGCTGTGATCATCGGCCAGAAGTGTCGGATTGCCGCAATAGCCGCCATCCCAATAGGGCTCGCCGTCGATCTCGACCGCCTGGAAAAGTTGCGGCAGTGCACGCCGACGCGAGCAGCGCCTCGATGGTCATTTCTTCAGTTGGAGATGACGCGCGGCAAACCGGTCTTGACATTGGTCACGGTGACAAACAGCGCCGGCGCCCGGCTTGCCGCGGATCGCGTCGATGTCGACGTGCGCCGCGATCGCATCGCGCAGCGGATTGGATGCCCAGCGGGTTGGTGTTGTCGGGGCGATAGCGCGCCGGTCGACATCAGCCAGTGCGCCCATGGTGTTGCGCCACCGGCGCTCCATCGGTCCCCATTACCTACCCGGCCGACGTCGGCGATCGCGGGACGCGCAATGCGCAGCCAGAACGAGCGCAGCGCTGCGCGTGCTTGCGCCGGTGTTCCTTGTGCCAGCGCGCTCGCCACGATCGCGGCATTGATCGCGCCGGCGCTCGTCCCGGAGAGCTGTGCGATGCTGATGCTGCGAGTCGTCAGCAGCGCGTCGAGTACGCCCCAGGTATAGGCACCCCAGGATCCGCCACCCTGGAGGGCAAGGCCGATGGGCTTGCGCGCCGGCAAGGCGCGGGACTGGGTTCGCAAGGTGGCAGTGGTCATAGATTCTCGTCGACTGGGGGTGGCCCGCAGTCGGCGCCTGTATTGAGAGTAGGGGTGGCTTACCCACGCCAGCCATGGCGCTTTGCCGCCGCCAGGGCGATGCTCCAACCGCTGAAATGGCTAGACAATTAGCTTATCAAGCTAACACGGTCCTGTTTCGCGTATGCATGATTTACCGCAATGCACCATGGCAGGGTACTGCTTGGTCAAGCACAAATCTAATCATATAATCAAATGATTAAAATCTAATTCCGCGATGGAACTTTTTGCATATTGATGCATTGCACCATAAGGGTTCGCCACGGCTCGCCGCGACCTGGACAAGCGTTTGGGGGTGAGAAATGAAGCCTAATGCGAAAACAGTGCGCGGGCAGGCACGGGCCGCGCGTGCCGCGCACTATCCGACCAGGCGCAGACCCCTGCCTTCGGGAACTCCGCGGGTCCAGACCGAGCCCCGCATCCATGCTGGCAACTCAGCCGCGCCGAGCGGGCGGCTGAGCCAGTACCCCTGCGCCATGTCGCACCCTAGGGCCCGCAGCTGGTCGAAGGTCGATTCGTCCTCGACGCCCTCGGCCACGACGGCCAGACCCATGTTGTGCGCCAGGTCGATCGTCGAGCGCACGATGACGGCATCGCCGCGATCGCGGGCCATTCCCATGACGAAGGTCTTGTCGATCTTGAGTTCGTGCACCGGCAGGTGGCGCAGGTAGGCAAGCGACGAATAACCGGTGCCGTAATCGTCAATCGCGAGCCGGCAGCCGAGCGCGTGCAGGCGCTTCAGGTTCTCGATCGCGTGCCCGGGGTCGTCCAGAATCGCGCTCTCGGTGATCTCGAGCGTAAACCAGCGCGCGGCGCAGAAGCTCTGCGTGAGCATGGAGGCAAAGCGCTCGGGCAATTCCGTGTCCATGAGATCGCGCGCCGACAGGTTGATCGAGACGTTCATCGCCAAGCCTTCGGCGCGCCACGCGGCGCATTGCGCCACCGCGTGCGCGAGCACCCATTGGGTAATGGCCCTGATGTAGCCCGTGTGCTCGGCGAACGGAATGAAGTCCAGCGGCGGCACGACACCCCGTGTCGGGTGCCGCCAGCGCACCAGCGCTTCGACGTAGTTCTCATGTGCGGCGCCCAGCGGGACCTTGGGTTGATAGAGCAGCTCGAGCTCGTCGTTGTCGACCGCCTGGCGCAGGTCGGTCATCAGCGACAAGCGTTCGCTGCTGTGCTGGTCGTAACGCTCGTCCCACATCGCGACGCCAAGATTCTTGCGCTTGGCCGCGTACATCGCGATGTCGGCGCGGCGAAGAAGCGTAGCGCTTTCTTGGCCGTGCTCGGGATAAGCGGCAATGCCGATGCTTGCCCGCACATCGACCAGGTGGCCGTCGAGAGTCATCGGCTCCTCGAGGGCGTGCACAATGTCGCCGGCAACACGCTCCGCGTCGGCGGCAGTGGCGTCGGGGAGAAGGATCGCGAATTCGTCCCCGCCCAGGCGCGCAACCGTATGCGTGGTGGATCGGCCTACCGCATGTTGCAGCCGGGCCGCGACCTCGCACAGCAGCATGTCCCCGATCGGGTGCCCGAGCGAATCGTTTACGTCCTTGAAGTGGTCGAGATCCATGAGCAGCACCGCGAGCCGCGTGCCCATTCGCGCGCCCGATGCCAGGGCCTGATCGAGGCGCTCGGCATAGAGCGCACGGTTCGGCAGCGCGGTCAGCACGTCGCGATACGCGAGATCCATGATGCGCGATTCGCGCGCGACGAGGCCCTCCTGCATGGTGCGGAAGGCGCTGGCTAGCGCGCCGATCTCGTCGGCATGGCGTGTCGCCGGAACGGCCGAGTAGTTCCCGGCAGCGATGCGGCGCGCGACTCGAGCCAACTCGCGCACCGGTCGCACGATGCCGCGCGCGATCATCAGGCTGGCAATAATGGAAACGACGACCGCCAGCACGAAATGAGCGCGAGCTGGCGCTGCAAGCGGCGGAAAGGTTCGAGCGCCGAGGAAAGCGGTCGTTGCAAGACTGCGATGACCGTTTCACCGGCGCGCGCCGGCAGCTGCAGCACCCGAGTCACCGCGACGTCGTTTCCGGTCAGACTGGCCGCGTCGCCGCTGCCTGCGAATCGATTCGCGCCGAGCTCCTGGGGCAGGTTCCTGCGATCGAGTTCGAGCAGTGTGCTCGCCTGCACGTGCCAGGCATCCTTGCCCTCGCGGCTTAGGAAAGAGACCTGCAGGCCGGTCAGCCGGTACAAGTCGTCGGCCAGCGCGTCGTTGACGCTGAATCCGACCGCGACCCATGCGATCGGCAGCGGCGCGAGCACCGGCACCAGCGTGAACTCGTAGAGCCGGCCGTGCAGCAGCACCATCGCGGCCCCCTGCTGCGCGGATTCTGCTCTGGCGAGGAGGGCAGGATAGGCAAACGTCTCCCCGGTCGTGGCGCCGAGCGTGTCGGCGATCACGCGCTGATCGAGGCCTACCAGCATCATCACATCGGCATTGATGCGTTCGCCGTGATTGGCCAGCACCGACGTGATTGTCTCGGCATCTCCGGTCGCGATCGCTTCGCGAAACGCGTAGTCGGCCGAAAGCAGTCGCGCACCCTGCACCAGGCGTTGCGTATCCTGCTCGAGCAGACGATCGAACACGCGGGCGCCGGCGGCAAGCTCGTCACCCGCCGTCTTGCGCGCCGAGGCCATGCCCACGGTGTTGATCAGCACAAAGCCGCCAACCTGCACCACGACCATCAGGAGCACGAACAGCGCGATGATCCGGGTCTGAAGGCTACGCGGTTGCATGGGGTGCAATGCGGGCGGCGCGCCCGTTCGCGGCGCTGCCGTGGGGCGGCACTTGGCGCGGCACAGCGCGCGGCGGCTAGCGCCGCAGCGTCCGCTACGGGCCGCCGTCGGCCGAGCGGCGTTGCCGCCGTCAACCAATTTGAGTCACGTAAATCAATGGGTTGCAACAGGTCAGCCACTGCCTAAATCCCCCGCCCCGTTTTGGTAGCCGGCACGTGTGCGCGTCGCGCCGCACCGGCGTCTGCGTTCAAGCAAGTTCCTTGCCGTCGTGCTATAGAGTGGCCCGGAACTGTGCCGTCAACGACGATGAGCTCCTTTTCATCCCCCTTTTTGCGCCCGCCACGCGGCGGTTACGCCGGCGTGCCCGCCGAGCCCGTAGCGTTCGACAAGCCCGGGGTGGTTGTGCTCGGCTGCAACATCCATGATTGGATGGTCGGCTACGTGTACGTCTCGGAGTCGCCCTACTTGCCAAGACCGGCAACGACGGTAAGGCCGTTCTGGCCTACCTGCCGCCGCGCGTCTATGCGTTGCGCGTCTGGCATCCACAGCTCGAGCTCGCCGAGGAAACGACCCGCAAGAACGTCGACGCGTCGCAAGCGCGCCGTGTCGACGCCTCATGGGAGCTCAACCTCAAGCGCGAGGTGAAGGTGCGCCGGGCACCCACGGCGGAGGGACGGGGGCGATACTGAGTGGAATCCGATCTGCATTGGCAGTCGCTGGTGGAGCTCTCGCAGTTGCTCGCGCGAGGCGCGGTATCGTCGCGCGAAATCGTCGCCGCCTATCTCGACCGCATCACAGCGCTCGACGATCGCTTGCACGCCTTCGTCGATGTCTATCGCGACGGGCGCGCTCGCGGCGGCCGAGCAGCGCCGACCGCGAGCGCCATGGGGGCACGCCCCTCGGTCCGCTGCACGGCCTGCCCGTGGCGATCAAGGACCTGCTGCACATCCGTGGTCGCGTCACCGGTGCGGGTTCGAAAAGCCGCCCCCACGGGGTTGCGCTGGACACCGCGACCGCCGTCGAGCGCCTGCTTGCGGCCGGAATGATTCCGCTCGGCAAGACGCACCTGGTCGAATTCGCGTTCGGCGCCTGGGGCCGCAATGCGCCGTTGGGCGCGCCATGGAACCCGTGGGACACGTCGCTGCACCGCGTCGCGGGTGGATCGAGCAGCGGCTCCGCCGTCGCGGTTGCCGCGGCGCTCGCGCCTGCCGCGATCGGCTCGGATACCGGCGGATCGATTCGTATTCCCGCTGCGTTGTGCGGAATCACCGGATTCAAGCCGACCTATGGTGTCATCAGCCTGCAGGGCGTGTTGCCGCTGGCGACCACGCTCGATTCGCTGGGCCCGCTTGCCCGCAGCGTCGACGACGCGGCGCTGCTCGCCGGCGCGATGGCGGGTCCCGATCCGCGTGATCCGGCGACGCTCTCGGCGCCGCGCATCGATTGGTCGGGCGCGCGCGCGGCCGGGCGCGACCTGCGCGACGTGCGCATCACGGCGCTTGCGGTCGAGCAGTTCCATTGGCCGGTCATGCCCGAGGTCCTCGCCGCCCGCGCGGCTGCGATCGCGACGCTGCGCAGCCTCGGCGCAAACGTCGAGGAGGCGGTCATTCCGTTCGATCTCGAGGATGTGACGCTGCGCAACGGCCGCATCATTGCGGCAGAGGCTTATGCGGTGCACCGCGCGTATATCGAGGACGAGGCGCTCGAGATCGACCCTTGGGTGCGCAAGCGAACACTTGCCGGCAAGGCGATCGGCGCCGCCGAATACAGCGCCGATCTCGCGGCGCGAAAACGCGCGGTGGCCGGATTCGACGAATGGATGCGCGGCAGGGACGCACTGCTGACGCCAACGTTGCCGATCACTGCGCTGCCGATCGCCGATGTCGACGAGGCGACCTCACCCCACGCCACGTTCACGCGCGCAGTCAATTACTTCGGCGCCTGCGGACTGTCGCTGCCGGCCGGAGTGTCGCCCGACGGCTTGCCCATCGGGATGCAGTTGATCGGCCGGCCGTTCGCGGATGCGACGCTGTTGCGACTCGGACGTGCCTTCCAATCGGCTACCGACTGGCACCTGCGCCGACCGGATCTGGCGGCGTGGGGGTAACCCCGCGGCTGACGGCGTTACGCGCAGGGCCGAACCGGATTGGTGCGGAAGCCCCGCTTATCGCACTGCAGCAAGGCGGTACCTGAACCCGGCCCTGCAGATCTACCTCGATAAGTATTTGTTTCATAAGAAGACGGTTTCTGGCACAGGCTTGGCATGGCGCTTGCGAGATCCTCGGCATTCGTCAGCGCTGGGCAAGGGGTTTTGACAGACACGAACATCATCGAGGATCTAACCCGACTCGCCGGCGCATTGGCGCTGCTCGCGTCGTCCAAGATCGGACGGGGCCGCGGAGGGGCACGGGCGCGGCAAAGACTCGCGCGCGATGCCTTCGGCGAGCCGCGCCTCCCGCGCGAGAAGAGCGGCAGGGGCTCGCGGTCCTCGCCGGGCCCGATCCCCGACACGAAACGCGATCGCGACCGGCTGCGCGTCATCGTGGCGGCGCTCTGGATCGCGCTGCTGCTGTCGATCGTCGGCTATATCGAGGTTCGAGGCGAAGCGGGCTTGGCCGACCTGGACGCGGTAGGCTTCGCGATCGTCACCGAGTAGTCGCCAAACCGCTGCGAAAACGCTCCGCCGCTGGCCGGCGCCGCCTCTCTGCCTACAGGGCGAGCGCGACGCGCGTGCCCTGTTCGATCGCGCGCCTGGCGTCGAGCTCCACGGCAACGTCTGCGCCGCCGATCAGGCAAGGCGTGATTCCCGCGGCCTCGAGCTCGGCGACGAGCTCGCGCTGCGGCTCCTGCCCGGCGCATACCACCACCGTGTCCGCGGGAAGCAGCTGCGACTTGCCATCGGCGTTGATGTGCAACCCGGCATCGTCGATCCGCACATACTCGACGCCGGCCATCATCTTCACGCCGCGGCGGCGCAACAAGCTGCGACGGATCCAGCCCGTGGTCTTCGCCAGGCCGTCGCCGACCTTCGTGCTCTTGCGTTGCAGAAGCCACACCTCCCGCACCGGTGGCAGCTCATGTGCCGGCTTCAGTCCACCGCGGTTGGCGTACTCGCTGTCAATTCCCCACTCGTCGCGAAACGCGGCGATCGCCCGATCATCGGCGCGGCCGTCGCTCAGGTGGCCGTCGGCGGCGCTGCCCGCCGTGAGCAACTCCGCCACGTCAAAGCCGATGCCGCCGGCGCCGATGAGGGCGACACGCCGGCCGGCGCTTCGCCGCCCCTCGACGATCTCGACGTAGCCGGCAACCTTGGCGTGACCAAGACCGGGAATGGACGGACGCCGCGGCACGATGCCGGTCGACAAGACTACCGCGTCGAATCCGCGCAGGTCGGCGATGCCGGCGCGCCGATTCAAACGCACCTCAACGCCAAGCTTCTCCAGCCGGGTCCGGAAATAGCGCAACGTCTCGGCGAATTCCTCCTTGCCGGGAATGCGACGGGCAAGATTGAACTGGCCGCCGATCTGTGCCGCCGCCTCGAACAGCGTCACCTTGTGGCCGCGCTCGGCCGCCGTCACCGCACACGCCATCCCCGCCGGGCCCGCGCCGACGACTGCAACCGTTCTTGCCTTGGCCGCGGATGTGGCCTTCAGTTCGGTCTCGCGGCAGGCAAAGGGATTGACCAGGCACGTCGCCGTCTGCCGCTCGAAAATCTGGTCGAGGCAAGCCTGGTTGCAGCCGATGCAGGTGTTGATCTCGTCGGCACGGTTTTCCGCCGCCTTGTTCACGAATTCCGGGTCGGCGAGAAATGGCCGCGCCATCGACACCATGTCCGCGTCCCCTCGTGCCAGCAGCGTTTCGGCGGTGGCAGGATCGTTGATGCGATTGGTGGTGATCAGCGGAATCCGCACCTCGCCCTTGAGGCGCCGCGTCACCCATGCGAACGCCGCACGCGGCACCATGGTCGCGATAGTCGGAATGCGCGCCTCGTGCCAGCCGATGCCGGTGTTGATGAGCGTCGCTCCTGCCGCCTCGATCGCCTGGGCGAGGGCGACGACCTCGTCCCAGGTGCTGCCGCCTTCGACGAGATCGAGCATCGACAGGCGGTAGATGATGATGAAGTTCGGACCGACCGCCTCGCGCGTGCGGCGCACGATCGCGAGCGGAAAGCGGATCCGGTTGAGAAACGAGCCGCCCCATTCGTCGTCGCGATGGTTGGTCTGCGGCGCGACGAACTGGTTGATGAGATAGCCCTCCGATCCCATGATCTCGACGCCGTCGTAGCCCGCTTGCTGTGCCTGCCAGGCACAACGCGCATAGGCTGCGATCGTGCGCCGGATGCCCCAGCGGGTCAGTGCGCGAGGGCGAAACGGCGTGATCGGCGACTTGACCGACGATGGCGCGACCGACAGCGGGTGGTACGCGTAGCGTCCCGCATGCAGTATCTGCAGCGCGATCTTGCCGCCGGCGGCATGCACCGCGCCGGTGACGACGCGATGCTTGCCAATCTGCCACGGGAAGGACAGCTGCGCCGCGCGCGGCTCGAGCCGCCCGGCGAAGTTAGGCGCGATGCCTCCGGTGACGATCAGTCCCGCGCCACCCTTCGCGCGCGCCGCGTAGAACGCCGCCAGCCTGTTGCACCCATCCGGAGCCTCCTCGAGCCCGGTATGCATCGAGCCCATGAGGACCCGGTTGGCCAGCGTGGTGAAACCGAGGTCTAGCGGCGCCAACAGGTGCGGATAAGGCGGCATCAAGGCAGGGGTGGCAGGCAAAGCTAGCAAGCTTAGTCGATTCTCGGGCCCTGTGGCCGGCGAATCGGCGCCGGACGTATCATGCGCGAAAGCAGAGCAACCGGTTCGCAGCGGCGATTGCGGGGAGCGGTCATGTGGGCGAAGAGTCTGATCGGCATCTTGCTGGGTGCCCTCGCTTGCGCGGCGAGCGCGACCGCAGTGGCGGCCACGACGCTGCACGTCGGCTCCAAGCGTTTCACCGAGTCCTACATCCTCGGCGAGATCATCAAGCAAACGGCGGAGGCTGCGGGCGAGGCAACCGCTGTGCACAGCCGCGGACTGGGCAACACGGCAATCGTGCTCGGCGCGCTGACCACGGGCAGCATCGACGTCTATCCCGAATACACCGGCACGATTGCCAAGGAAATCCTCAAGCTTGACGTCGTGCCGCCGCTGCCCGAGCTGAACGCGAAGCTCGGCGCGATGGGGCTCGCCGTCGGCGTGCCGCTCGGCTTCAACAACACCTACGCAATCGCGATGCGGGCCGAGGATGCGCGCCGCGACAAGATCGCCAATCTATCCGACCTCAAGGCACATCCCGGGCTGCGGCTGGGGCTGTCGCAGGAATTCATCGGCCGTGCCGACGGCTGGCCGGGGTTGCAGCGTGCCTACGACCTGCCGTTCGCCACCCCGCGCGGCGTCGATCACGGTCTCGCCTACGAGGCCATCGCGGAACACCAGGTCGACGCGATCGACATTTACTCGACCGACGCCAAGCTCGACAAGTACGGCCTTACGGTGCTCGCGGACGATCGCGGCTATTTTCCGCGCTACGACGCGGTGCTGCTCTATCGCGCCGACTTGCCGCAGCGATTGCCGAAGACCTGGGCTGCGCTCACGCGACTCGAAGGCACGATCGACGACGCGACCATGCGCAAGATGAACGCCGCCGCCGAACTGGATGGCCGGGATTTCGCCGCGATCGCGGCGGCCTTCGTGGCGCGCCATTCCGGACCGGCCACGACTGCGGCGGCGAAAATCGTTCCCGCGCAAAACTTCTGGAGCAAGCTCTTCGGGCCGGACTTCACGCAACTCACGCTCACCCATTGCGCACTGGTGTTCGTTTCCCTGGCGGCCAGCATCGTCATTGGCATTCCGCTCGGCATTCTGGCCGCGAAGCGGCCCGCGACCGAAGGCGTCATCCTCGGCGCGACCGGGGTCGTGCAGACGATCCCTTCGCTCGCGTTGCTGGCGGTACTCATTCCGCTGACCGGCCGCATCGGGGCGGTGCCGGCGTTCATTGCGCTCGCGTTGTACGCGCTGCTGCCGATTGTGCGCAACACGCACGCGGGCCTCACGCAGATTTCCCGGGGCATGACGCAGGCCGCGCAATCGCTGGGCATGCGTGCGGCCACGATCCTGGGCAGGATCGAGCTGCCGCTGGCCGCCCCGACCATCGTCGCCGGCATCAAGACATCGGCGGTCATCAACGTCGGCACCGCCACGATTGCCGCCTTCATCGGCGCGGGCGGCTACGGCGAGCGGATCGTCACCGGACTCGCTCTCAACGACCACGCGTTGCTGCTTGCCGGCGCGATTCCCGCCGCCGCGCTGGCGCTGCTGATCGAGGGCGGGTTTCGCTTCGGGGAGCGCTGGATGATTCCCCCGGGCTCGCGGCAGACCTAACCTTGGGGCCTGGATCATCCGCAGCGCTCGAGGCGCGCCGGCGCTTGTAGGCGTTTCGCCTACAAGCCGTCCGGCAGTGGTAGCATGCCACCCGGGAATTGGCATCGGAGCCGCAATGGATCGCCGTTGGGAGTGGATCGTTGGCAATGGCGCATTCGCCGCCGCGCTGTATTTCGCCCTGGTCGCGCAAGCCGACTGGGTCCAGTACGGCCTGATCGCAGCGGTTTGGTCGATGCTCTTGAGAACCCTGTGGGTCCTCCCCGATGGCTCGGCGGCGCGACGCGTCGCGCCGAGCGCCGTGCCACCGCCCGTCAGCTTGGTGTTCGATCTCGGCGTCCTCGCAGCGCTGTTTCTCGCGCGCTGGCACTGGACCGCATTCGCCTATGCGGCAACCTGTGGCTGCCTCGCGCTCATCGACGCCCGCAGGACGAGCCGGCCCTGACGCACCGCCGGGGGCGGATCATCGCCCGTCCGCCGCAGGCCGCAGATTCCGGCAGCGCGATGGGGCCGCTACGCCACGCGGTCGGTCCGGCGCCTACTCAACCTTCAGCGTACCCTTCATGTTGGGATGGAGCGTGCAGACGTAGGCGAACTCGCCTGCCTTGCGTGCCGTGAACTTCCACGACTTGCCGGCAGGGATGGCGTGCGAATCGAATGCGCCCGGGGCGGTGACAGTGTGCGGGAACGGGTCCTTGTTGATCCAGATAACCGTGTCGCCGCGCTTGACGGCAAGGGTCTCTGGCGCGTACTGGACGCCCTCGATGACCACGGTGTGGCTGGCCGCCTTGTCGGCGGCGCTGGCGGTCGCGTCGGCGTAGAGCAGGCCGACGCGCATACCAACGCGGCCGCGAGGCGAAAACCCTTGCCGCGGCCGCGTTGTCCGTTCAACGATGTCCCCATGCGCCCCTTACGCGCCGCAAGCAAACGCTATTTCAACGACGCCTGGATTTTCTTGGCGTGCTCGAGGTGCCCGACGAACGCTGGCCGCACCTTGACGATCAGGTCCTTGAGCTCGGCATTCTTGGCGTTCGGGATCAGCACCTTGTCGATCGCGTCGAGCACTTGTTCGTGGTACGCGACTTCGTGGTCGATATAGGCCTTGTCGAAAGCCGCGCCCTTCAGGCCCTTGAGGTTCTTGACGTTGTCCTCGCCGCCCTTCTTGAGACTCTGGCTGGTCGGATTGTCTTCCGGGGTGACCTTGAGCTTGGTGACCAGCGCGACCGCCTGCTTGTTGACGCCGCTGTGGTCGGTGACCATCTGCTTGCCGAAAGCCTTGACGTCCTTGCTCTTGCCCTTCGCCCGCGCCAGCTTGCCCGCGTCGATATCGACCTGGTTGGCCGTGACGACGATGTGCGCGATCTGCGCGTCGCTCGGGCCGGCCGGAGCCGGCGCCGCGGCGGGTGCCGCAGCCGGCAGTAGCCATTCCTTGCGCGAACGCGCCGCCAGCCGCGATGAACAATGCACTTGCCATGCCAATAACGAGGTTTTTCATGTTGGTCGCCTCAAAAAAATGATCGGATCGTATTGTCCCGCGTGGGGTGCGTCGCGGCGGATGCATCGGCAGATCGCGAAGCGCTGGGGATCAGAACGGCACCAAGACCGCGCCGCGGGTGCCCCATGCGACATTCGATGCTCCCGAGACAGCGGCCGTTCCCATCGTGCTAGCGCTCCATCGGGCCGGATGCCTGCGGGCCGTGGGTCGTGCCCCTTCGGGGGCGACTCGTCCACCGCCGCCCCGGCCGGCGCGCGCCAGCGCTCTAGCACCCGGGCCACGATGCGATCGCAACGCCCTCCCGCGAACTCGAAGGCATCCACGGTCGCAAGGTCGATGTCCCGGGCCAACGCCTCGCGCAGCAGCGCCCGCGCCCGGAAGGCGCGCGTGCGCACGGTCGCCGGCGGTACCTCGAGGCATTCGGCGGCTTCGGCGACTGACATTTCCTCGACGTCGCGCAAGATGAAAACCGTGCGGAATTGCGCCGGCAGCGCGTCGATCTTGCGCTCGAGAAGCCGACGGAGCTCGCCGCGCATCGCGGCGAGCTCCGGTGGCTCGGTGATCACGTCAGCCATCGCGTCCTCCTCGACTGGAGGCTGGTCGCGCTCGTGCGTCGGGAATGGCACGACCAAGCCCATGCGCTTCTGCTTGCGCAGCCGTGCGTAAGCCTCGTTGATCACGATCCGCGCCAGCCACGTCGACAGCTTTGCACCGCCCCGAAATGCGGCGATGTTGCGGTACGCCGCGAGGTAAGCCTCCTGCAACGCATCCTCCGCCTCGGCCTCATCCCTCAGGATCGAGCGCGCGAGGCGATACAGCATCCGGTTGTGCTGCCGCATCAGCGACTCGAAGGCGCGCTCGTCGCCCCGCCCGATGCGGCGCGCCAGTTCGACCTCCGCTGGCACCTGGTCCGTCGCGGCTTGTGCAGTCATCTGCGCACCTGTTTGCTGTTGCTGACGCGTTGGATGCCAGGGCGGGCCTCGCCGTTCCCGCCACAGCGTCCGGTTTCCTGTGCCGACGCCGCAGTGTGAACGCGGTCTTCCACTGGGGCTATACTGGTTCGCGAAAAACCCCCATGACCCGAATCGACCCGGCAGACATCGAGTGGACCGCCGTTCGCGCCCAGGGCGCGGGCGGGCAGAACGTCAACAAGGTCTCGAGCGCCGTGCACCTGCGCTTCGATGTCCGGGCCTCGTCGTTGCCGGAGCCGGTCAAGACGCGTCTGTGCGCCTATCCGGATCAGCGCATCACCGCTGACGGCGTGATCGTCATCAAAGCGCAGCGCTACCGCAGTCAGGACCGCAATCGCGAAGACGCGCTGGCGCGGCTGCAGGCGCTGGTGGACCGCGCCACCGCGGAGCAGCCGCCGCGCCGGCCGACGCGGCCGACCCGGGGCTCGCGGCGGCGTCGCGTCGATGCCAAAGTCAGGCGGGGGAAGCTGAAGGCCGCGCGGCGCAGGATCGACGACTAGCCGTTGCGGGCGGCGACGCCGGAATCGCGGCCGCTTACTTGTTCAGGCGCACCGGCGCCAGGTACTGCTGCCGATAGGTCTCGAAGGGAACGCGGTCGGCCGCCTCGATCCGGCGTTGTTCGGCAATCGATTCGGCGGCCAGGCGGGCAAAGCGGCGCGCGACCTCGGGTGACAGTTGCAAGTCAAGGATCGCGTCGCGATGCGCGCGCGACTGCGCCAGGACGAAGGCGACGTAGGAATTGCCGTGGCCCTCCATTGCCCGGAGCACGCGCGCCGACGGCGTCAAGGCAGGCTCGCGCAGTGCCGCGACCGCCGCGGCGAGCGCGTCGCCATACGCGGAGCCACCGTTGGCGCGATCGAGCGCGGCCGCGATCGGTGCGCAGTCGGCAAGCACCTCGCTGCCCCACTCGACCAATTCGATTTCTTGCGCGTGGCGCTTGAGCCGCAGTCCCGGCTCGCGGCCACGCGAGGCGACGTGCTGCTTGTTGCTGTTGATGTCGGCGAGTTCCTGCGGCGTGTCCGGCGGGCTGTCGCAGAGCAGGCAGTGCAGAAGGAACACATCGAGAAAGCGCGCCGTGGCAGCGCTGATTCCGATCGGTTCGAACGGGTTGAGGTCCAGCAGTCGCACCTCGACGTATTCGACGCCGCGGTCGCGCAGGGCGCGCAGCGGGCGCTCGCCCGGCCGGATGACCCGCTTGGGGCGAATGGTGCCGTAGAATTCGTTTTCGATCTGCAGCAGGCTCGTGGCGAGCTGGCGGTACTCGTCGCCGTCACGGATGCCGATTGCCTCATACGCCGGATACGGCTTGGTGAGGGCCTCCTCGAGCGAGGCCGCGTAGCTGCGCAGGTCGTTGTAGCTCACCGCGAGCGCGGACTGCGCGTCGCTCTGGTAGCCCAGGCGTCCCATGCGCAGCGATGTCGCATGCGGCAGATAGAGCGTGTCCCCGCTCAGCCGCTCCAGCTCGTGGGCACGCCCGGCGACGAAGGTCGAGCACACGGCCGGCGAGGCTCCAAGAAGGTAGAGCAGCAGCCAGGAGTGGCGGCGGAAATTGCGGATCAGCGCGAAGTAGTCTTCGTTGGAACGCGCATCGGGCAGCGAGAAGTTGTAGTGGATGCCGGAGATCGTCTGCATCCGCCGGCCATAGCGATGCGAAAGCCCCGTGCGGTACACCGTCTTGGCGCGCCCCACATTGGAGGTGCCATAGCGGCCGATGGGAATGGCGTCGTCAGCGGGGAGCCTGCAGGGCATGCTGGCGCTCCAGAGCAGCTCATCGCCGATCGCGCGATACACGATCTGATGGATCTCGGTTAGCTCCTTGAGGCAGGATTCGGCGTGCGTGTGCACGCCGGTAATGAGCTCGAGCTGCGACTCGCTGAAATCGGTGGTGACGTGCGGATGCTCGAGCGCGGACCCCAGCGCGGCTGGATGCGGCGTCGTGGCCAGCGGTCCCGTCGGGTCGTACGCGCAGGCTTTCCTTTTCGATCCCCCGCCGCAGGCCTCGCAGCACATCGCGCGACAGCGCGTCGAGGCGTTCCTGGCAATGCATGGCGGGCAGGGCGGACATCGGACGGTTCGAGCGACGCGGACGCGCATTGTATAACGCGGCCATATTGCACTGCGATCCGCGCGTCTTCGTCAACGCGACGAGTCGCTCGGCGTTACAGGACCAGCACCCAAATGGAGACGTTACCCATGAAGACCGTGACTACCCGCTTCCGCTCGCCCTTGGTTGGCTCGCTCTTGCTCGTGCTGGCTCTGCTCGTCGCCCCGGCAGTGTCGAGCGCCGCGGTCTTCGTTTCGGTCGACATCGCTCCGCCGGCGCTGCCGGTGTATACGCAGCCACCGGTTCCCGGGCCGGGCTATATCTGGACCCCCGGATACTGGGCGTACGGTGCCGAAGGCTACTACTGGGTGCCTGGCACCTGGGTGCTCGCACCCTATGTCGGCGCACTGTGGACTCCCGGATACTGGGGCTGGGGTGGCGCCGCTTTCCTCTGGCACGCCGGCTATTGGGGCCCTCACGTGGGCTATTACGGCGGAATCAACTACGGTTTCGGCTACATCGGTGTCGGCTACCACGGTGGATACTGGAACGGTGGCTCCTTCGCCTACAACACCGCCGTGACCAACGTCAATGTGACGAACATTCACAACACGTACAACCAGCCTGTCGTGCAGAACACGACGCTGACACGCGTGAGCTACAACGGCGGGACAGGCGGCGTCACGGCGCAGCCGACGGCCGAGGAGCGGCTCGCCGAGCGCGATACGCACCGGCCGGCGACGCAGATGCAGGTACGACACGCGCAGCTCGCGAGCACCAATCGGACGCAGCTCGCGTCGGTGAACCACGGTACGCCGACGCTGATGGCGACATCGCAAGGCGGCGGTATACAGGCCGCAGAACGCGGCCACCCGCGGCCGGGCATCCGCAGGCCGCACGGCAACCGCAATCATTTGCGGGCGTCCCAAATCAGCCCCATCCGCAGGCGCATGTGCAGAACGCACCGCACCCGCAGCCCCAGCGTCACGAAGAGGGCCACCCGCGCTAGCCGGTCCGCAGCCACGCCCGGACGCGCGGATGCTTGAGGACTTCGCGGTCGACGACGAATTCGGGCACTCGACCGCCGTGCAGCGCGACGATGCTGCGCAGCCCGGTCGAGGCCATGTTGTGAAAGCACTCGTCGGTCCAGCACAGCGAATGCGGGGTCACGATCACGTTGTCCATCGCGAGCAGCGGGTTGGCGGGGTCGACCGGTTCACGCTCGAATACGTCCAGCGCCGCGCCGGCGATGCGTCCGCGCACGCAGTGTCTCGATCAGAGCCTGCTCGTCGACGATGGGCCCCCGCGCGACGTTGATGAAATAGGCTTCCGGGCGCATCAGCGCCAGCTCTCGCGCTCCGATCAGGTGGCGCGTGCGCTCATTGAGCAGGCAGCAGACAACGACGAAGTCGGCTTCGCGCAGCAGCGTCTCGAGCGCGACCTTGCGCGCGCCGAGGTAGCCTAGCTCCACGTCGTTGGCGAACGGGTCGGCGGCGACGAGGTTCAAATCGAACGTACGCGCCATGCGGAGCAACTCGCGGCCGATGCCGCCGGCGCCGATGACGCCAAGCGTGCGCCCGGTCAGTCCGCGCCCCATGTTGTCCATGCGCTCGTGCCAGCGCGCCGTCGCGCGTGAGCCGGTCTTTCAGGAAGAGCTTGCCGGCCAGCGCCAGGATGAACGTCAAGGCGGTGGTCGCCACCGGCCGCGGCATCGCGGTCGGCGTGTTGGTCACGATCACGCCCGCCTTGGTCATAGCCGGAACGTCGACCGCGTCGTAGCCGACCCCGTGCCGCGCGACGACGCGCAGGCGGCAGTCGCGACCGGCCACCGCGGCCGCCGGCACGCGCGCGATGTTGACGTAGAGCGCGTCGTAGCGCGCGGCATGCTCGGCATCGATTGCGGGCACGACCTGCGGCAGGTATTCCCATTCGATTTCGGGCACGGCCTCGAGGATGCCGAGCGCCGCGCGGCCGAACGCGGGCTCCCCGCGCGTGTCAAGGATGTCCCGGGTCAGTCCTACGCGAAACTTCGCAGTCATGGCTGTTTTCCTGACGCGGCCAGCGCGGCGCGCAGCACGTCCAGCCCGTGGCGAAGCGCGGACTGCAACAAGAGTTGGTCGATGCCGTACGCCATAAGCCGGAAGCCCCGGGCGGCGTAATCGCGCGCCCACGCGTCGTCGGTCGCGAGCATTGCCGGCGCCTTGCCGTGCGCCGCGCACGCGCGCACGACCCGTTCGACCGCCGCGAGATAGGTCGGATGCTGGAACTTGCCGGGGATGCCCAGGAAATTGGTGAGATCGAACTGGCCAATCCACAGCGCGTCGATGCCCGGCACCGCCGCGATTGCCTCGACGTTGTCGAGGCCCTCGGCGGTCTCGATCTGGGCGATCACCAGCGTGCGCGCGTGCAACGCTGCGATCTTGTCCGCAACGTCGCCACTCTCGTAGTCGTCGTGCGCAAAGCCGAACGCCGCGCCGCGACGCCCCTGCGGCGGATAGCGCGTGCAGGACACGATATATTCGGCCTCGGCGCGGGTGCCGACCATCGGCACCATCACCCCGAGCGCGCCGATATCGAGCGCCCGGGCGATGAAGTGGTACTCACCGCGTGGAACCCGCGTCATCGGCACGACGTCCAGCCCGCGGCAGAGCGCGACTTGTGTCTTCAGCGTTTCGAAGCCGAGCCCCGTGTGCTCCATGTCGTAGAGCAGAAAGTCCGCGCCCGCGTTGCGGCAGATCTGCGGCAGACCCGGGGCCAGCAGCTCGAACACCATGGCGCCGGCCGCCGTGCCGCCGTTTTGCAGCGACTGCTTGATCGGGTTGTCGCGCATGGCTACCTTGGCGGGATCCGGGAGCGCGGGATGCGCTCCCGCATTTCACGAGGATCGATACGGTTCGAGTTGCAGCGACTCGACCTGCGCGCCGAGCATCACCAGGCAACCCGTGCGACGGGCAAATCCATCCTCCGAGAATTCAAATACAAACGTGCGACGCACGCGAGCAATTCCGTCCGCGTCGCGCGCGAGACGCAGGCGCGCGCCTTGCACCGTGTCGTCGAGCAACTGCAGGCCGAGCTCCTTGCACGCTCGCCGGGCGACGCGGACTGCCGCCTCGCGTGCGCGCAGCGCATCGAGAACAAACCACACGGCAGCCGCCGTCAGCAGTAGCAGAAGCGTTTCCGACATGGGCTCTTGCGTTCTGAATGGAGTAAGGATAATTCAAGCGCCCGGCTTGTGCTGCCTTCCTTGCCGGCCGATCGCGCGCAGCCGGTGAACCCGTCACCGCTCTGCGCGGCCGGAGGCCCTGCGCCTGCGGCAGTGCTGTTGGGCGGCCGCGGCGAAACTCAATGACCGCGAACCACTCGCGGTGACGGAACCCGGAACTCGCCTCGCGCCGCCTGCCGATCGCGAACGCAGGCTGCGGCGACCGCGGACCGCGGCCCGCACCGTTGTCCGGTCGCGGCAAGGACCAAGACCCCGCGGGCTTAGGCCTGCGGGGGCGGGGTTGCCGACGCGCGAACTACGCGGCCTTGCTGTAGCTTGTCGCGGCCTTGGCCATGCTCGCCGCGTTGGCGACCGCCGCACGCGCCGAGGCGTCGGCGAAACTCGCCGACTTCCTTGCTCGTCCTCGAGAATTGATCGAACGCCGCCGTAGTTGCCGCAAGCGTCGACTTGAGCACGTTCACCGCGGCTTCGGAGCCGGCGGGCGCATTGCTGCCGGCCTGGTCCACCCACGCGGAGACTCCCTTCTTATACGCGGTCCACGCATCTTCGGCGAGCGCGGAGAACGCCGCTTGCCCATCCGAACCGATGCCGTAGACGCCACGCGAGTATCCGAGCACGCTTTCGACGCCGGCTGCGGTCAATTGCGCATTCAGCGCCAGCAGCGAGGGCATGTCCTTGACGCTGGCCATGGCGGTGGCGTTTTTCGCGCCGTCGACAAGTGCGCTCTTCGCGATGTTCAGGTTAAGCTTCGTCAAGCGCTCGATCTTCTCGAGCGAAAGCTCTGCCAGCTTGACCGCATTGCCGTAACCGGTCCGGTTGATTGCCGTGAGTGATTCGATCTTGTACATGTCCATACCTTTCACTGAAATTGACCGCCTAAAATGTCGCTATCCGCACAGCCGTGCGCGGTCTCCTACGCCGGCTCGCGCCTGGCTCCCGGGGCACTTACACCAAGCCGTTGAATGCTGCACTGCACAATGCCAGTTTAGGACGGGGAGAAGCAGCTGTCAAGGATAATTTGTGCGGTGCAATATAACACGTTGGCGAGGCTTGGTCGGGGGTCCGGCACCGGGCCGTGACGACCGCTGCGACGACGCAGCCGTGGCATCCGCCGCCGCCCGCGTCGGCTCCGCATCATGACCGTGGCCACCCTCATCGAGCTGCTGAAGCGGCGCCTCAAGGCGCACGGCGTCACCTATGCCCAGGTGGCGGCCCGATTGGACTTGAGCGAGGCCAGCGTGAAGCGCATGTTCTCGCGCCAGGACTTCACCCTGCAGCGGCTCGAGGACGTGTGCCGCGTTATCGGCATCGACGTTTCCGAGCTGGCGCGCGAGCTGGCGGAGGAGCAGCCGCGCGCGACCCATCTTACGGAAACGCAGGAACGGGAAATCGTCTCGGACCCGAAGCTGTTCCTGGTCGCGCTGTGCGCGGTCGGTAACTGGACGCTCGAACAGATCGTCGACACTTACAGCATCGATCGCGTCGAGTGCATCGGTTATCTGGCGCGCCTGGACAAGATTGGAATCATCGGCCTCGCGCCGGACAACCGCATCCGGCCGCTGATCGGCAGCGCGTTGACCTGGCTTCCCGACGGGCCATTTCAGCGCTATTTCCGCTCCCGCGTGGAGGCCGAGTATTTGAGCAGTCGTTTCGATCGCTCCGACGAACTGTTCCTGTTCCTCAACGGGATGCTGTCGACCAAGTCCACTGCCGAGCTGATTGCGCGGTTGCGCGCGGTGGCGGCTGATTTCGCGGAAATGCATCGCGACGACCGGGCGCTCCCGCTTGGGCAACGGCACGGGACGAGCGTGCTGCTGGCCACGCGCCCTTGGGAGCTGCGGGCGTTTCGGGCGCTGCGGCGAGACGACCGCGCGCCGGTCCCGGCGGGACAGTTGTTGCACCCGGGAATGGGGGCCGCCGAAGCGAAGGCGAAGAAGCGCCGCACCTGACGTAGCAGCGGTTGCGCCTTCGGGTAGCGCGATGCGCCACTTTCCGTGACGCGCTGGACCGCCCTCAGGGCAACACCGAAAGTGCTGCGGCGGGCACGTGCCCGCCTGACGGAGCCTTCCATGGTGCACATTTCGAGGCGTGGCCTGGTGGCCGGCGCGGCGGCCGCGGCCGGCCTGAGCGGCTGCTACGTCGTTCCCGTCGCGCCGGACGGGACGCCCATCTACCCGGCGGCGGTGCCCGCCGTCGTGGCACCCGCTCCGGCCTATCCGGTACCTGCCTATGCGCCGAGCGCGCCGATCCCTGCCACTCTGCGCGCCCGCCTCTATCCGTCCAACGAGCTCGCCGCGGAGAGCGGCATGCTCTCCGGCACCGTGACGAACCTGATGACCGGCAAGGGCGTCTTTCAACTCGATTATCGAGGCGAGCTGTTGTCGGGAGAGGCGACTCGCGTGCGCGGCGACGAGCGCAGTGGCATTGCCAACGCCTACGGCTCGCGTGGAACGTTCATGAACTGCAGCTATCACATGACCACACCGTACCAGGGGACCGGCACGTGCACGATGTCGACGGGCGCCCTCTACCAGGTGCACATCGGCGGCTGAAACAGCAAGCGACGCGAGTCCCGGATCGGGGCCGGGCTCCGGGTCAGCGCCTGCGCGCCGCCGGTGCCTGCGCTTGCGTCTACAAGGGGCGGCGTGGCGGGCGCCAGGCCGGCCCGCAAGTGCCCGGAAGGCGCAGCATCCGCATCATGCGGATGGCCGTCTCCCGTCCTTTGTAGTAACCCGGCAGCCGGAGCGTCTCCGTGAAGCCGAGCGCGCGGTAGAACGCGTACGCCGCTTCGTTCTGGGCGCGCAGCTCGACGTGAACCGACGCGATCCCGGCCGTTGCGGCCGAGGCGAGCAGCCAGCGCGCCATCCGCCGCGCAATGCCGCGCCGCTGACAAGCGGGCCGCACCGCGAGCAGCACGAGATGGGCGCGCTCGTCGCCGAAAGTCATGATCGCAAAACCGATCACGCGCTCGCCGTCGCGGGCAGCCAGCGTCACCGTCTCGGGATCGTCGATCAGCTGAGTGATGCGCTCGCTGCGGTATTGCCAGCCGAGGCCCGCCTCGATCAGGTCGCGCGACAGCGACGCGATCGCGGACGCGTCGTTGCGGCAGGCCGGCTGCAAGGCAATGTCCTGCGAGCTCACGCAGGCGATTCTGCCACGCCACTGGTTGCAGCGAAACCCACGCCCTCGCATCATGTCGTATGGCACTCGACCCGTCGCTTCCCATGCATGCCCCCGATGACGGCCGCGAGCGGCCGCTTTCGCGCCGCGAAGCCCTCGCGCGGATCGGCGCGTCGGGCTTGGCGCTGGCGGCCGGCCTGACTTCACCGCGGGCTCCGCTCAATCGACCGCCGGCGGCGCGCTGCCGGCGTGCATCGCGCGCCCCGAGCAGACCGAAGGCCCGTTCTTCGTCGACGCAGCGCTCCACCGGTCGGACATCCGCTCCGATCCGCAAACCGGCGAAATCAGCGCGGGGGTCGCATTGCGGCTCGCCTTCCAGGTGTCGCAATTGAGCGGCGCGAGCTGTGCGCCGCTGCCGGGTGCGCGGGTCGATGTCTGGCACGCCGATGCGGCGGGCCGCTATTCGGACGTGCGCGGCATTGGCTTCGGATCGTCGACCGCCGGGCAGCAGTTCCTGCGCGGTTACCAGCTCACCGATGCCGCGGGGAGTGCAGAGTTTCTGACGATCTTTCCAGGATGGTACGGCGGCCGGGCGGTGCATCTGCACTTCAAGATCCGGCCCGCCCCGGCAGCGGCGCCACGCGTTGCGTTTACCTCACAGCTCTATTTCGACGAGGCGCTGACCGCGCGTGTTTTCGCGCTGCAGCCGTACGCGACCCGCGGCCAGCGGTGGATGCGCAACAACGAAGATGGGATCTTCCGCGATGGGGGCGAGCGGCTGCTGCTCGCCGCTGAACCGGACGGGCCGGGCTACGCGGCATCGTTCGCTGTCGGGTTGCGGGCCTAGCCGGGTTGACGCTGCGCGGCTATTGATCCGGTTTGGCGCCGGAAATCTTGACGATACGCTCCCACTTCGCGATGTCGTCGACGATGTACTTGCCGAACGCATCGGGCGTCATGACCATCGCCATCGCACCCTGTTCCGCCCATTCGCGGCGAACCTCGGGACGGCTGACGATTTGGCTGATTTCGGCGTTCAAGCGGCTCACGATCGCCGGCGGCGTTCCCTTCGGCGCCACGACGCCCAGCCAGATGGTGGCTTCGTAGCCGGGAACCCCCGCTTCCGCAACCGTCGGTACGTCCGGGAGGACGGTCGAGCGCGTCTTGCCGCTCGTGCCCAGCGCGCGCACCTGCCCCGCCTTGACGTGCTCGCTCATCGTCGTCACGGCGTCGAACATCATCTGCACCTGGCCGCCGATGAGGTCGGTGCGCGCGCCGGAGCTGCCGCGATACGGCACATGCACGATGTCGACGCCGGCCATCGCCTTGAATAATTCTCCGGCCATGTGATACGGCGTGCCCGGTCCGGAGGACGCGTAGTTGAGCTTTCCCGGCTGCGCCTTGGCAAGGGCGATGAACTCGGCGAGCGTCTTGGCCGGCACCGAGGGATGCACGACCATGACCAGATCCGAGTAGTTGATCGGCGCGACCGGCACGAAGTCGCGCAGCAGCGCAAAGGGCTTGTTGGGAAGCAGCGACTCGTTGACGGTGTGCGTGTTGGAGATCAGCAGCAGCGTATATCCGTCAGGCGCGCTCTTTGCCGCCGCATCGGTGCCGACCACGGAGCCTGCACCGGGCCGATCGTCGACGACGAACGGCTGACCGAGCGCTTCCTGCAGCCGCCGTGCCACGAATCGCGCATACACGTCCGCAGGGCCCGCCCGCCGCGAAAGGCACGATGATCTTCACCGCCCGCGCCGGATATTGCTGCGCGATGACCGCGGCGGGCACGAAGGGTGGCAGCGAACACAGCCGCAACCCGGCACGCCAGGTGTCTGAAGCGTAAAGCCGTCGGCGACATCCCTTCCTCCGCAGCGCCTGCATCGCAGCGCTGCGCGCGAATCTACCCCAAGTCACACCCTCGCGGCAATGTGTAACCCGGCCACGCGCCTTGCGGCGAAACTTGGCGCATCGCCATCATGCTTGGAGATTCGATGTGCGGCGTCCATAGCGACGCCGCGTCTTCGCCGCTTCCATAGACCGAGGCGTCTTGCCCGAAGTGGCTCGGAAACAGGCCGCGGCCGAAGTCGAGCTCTCGAACAGGCGATCCTTGTCTTCGTTGCTGCGGCGCATCCTCGACAGCGGCCCGCCGCCAGATGTCGCGGCTGGCCATGCGCCGCGACGCGGCTTCGCCGCGCGCGCCGATTGCTGCTCGGTGCCCGGGCCCTGCCACGCGGTTTGCTGACTCGAACGCGAAGCGGCTTGACTGCCTTGCTATGCCGATGTCGTCTTGCCAGGGTCGGCAGCTTGCTGGCGTCCTTGTTGCCGCCCGCTCGGTGGTTACTGATTGGTGTTAGCCATGTGGGTTCTCCTGCGAAGATGAAAACAAGAACGGGCCACGTTCATGGCCCGCCGATTTCCTGCGCCCGCCCCGTCCGGAAACGGGCTCGAGGAATTCTTACTTTGTTGTTGTGGTTGTACTGCTCCGTGCCAGACGCCTGTAGGGATCAGCCGCCGGTCAAGCCCAAAGCGGGTTAGCCGTTTGAAAGCTGCCGCGTTGTCTTCCTGCTCGGCCGCATTCTGCGCCGCCCGCCACCCGGGTAAATCAGCGCCCGTCTGATTCTGCTGTAGGACTCCGGCGAAGCATCGCCCCGCCGCGATGGTGCGCCACACCGCCCGCGCGAGTCGCGACGGTGTGCCGGGGCTTCCGCAGCCGCTTGACTTTAGTCTCGATTTGGGACTATCAGTATTTAAAAGTCTGACTCTGTACTTATTGCCGGCAGCACGCAGCCATCGTCATGCCACGATCCGCGCCCCGCCCGCCCGCCCGAAACCCCGCCAAGCCCGCGCCCCCGCCCGAGCGACTGTCCGGGCCGGCGCTGCGCACGTTCTTCCGCATCGCGGATGCCTGGGGGCTCTCCAGCGAGGAAGCCCGCACGCTGCTGGGCGGGCCGCCGCGCTCAACGTACTTTGTGTGGAAAAAGACCGGTCACGGGGCAGCTTGCGCGCGATACGCTGGAGCGCGTCTCGTACCTCCTCGGGATCTACAAAGCCTTGCAGATCCTGCTGCCCGATGCCGCAGCCGCGGACGCCTGGGTGCGCAAGCCCAACGCTGCGCCCCTGTTCGGCGGCGGGCCGGCGCTGCAACGGATGCTTTCCGGCAACGTCGCCGACTTGTACGTCGTACGGCAATATCTCGACGCGTGGCGCGGTGGCTGAGTCAACCCAGCTCGCCTGCAGCGCGCCTGCCGGGCCGGCGGACGCGCTGGCGCCCGAGCCACCGCCTGGTTCCGAGCCGCTTTCCGCCGGTCGGCCTGTTCGACCGCGTCGCGAACCCCGACGACCTCGAGGCCGTCTTCGAACTCGAGGCGATGACCAATGACCGCCTGCGCGAAGAGGCGGGCGAACTGGCGCTCGTCCCCAGGGAGGATCGGGTGAGCGGCCCGGGTACGACGCCGATCATGGCCGCGTTCACCCATCTCAATCCCGAGGGCAGCCGCTTTTCGAACGGCTCGTTCGGGGTCTATTACTGTTCGCAGCGGCTTGAAACCGCGC
The DNA here is from genome assembly GCA_963778275.1 of uncultured beta proteobacterium. Lineage (GTDB taxonomy): Bacteria > Pseudomonadota > Gammaproteobacteria > Burkholderiales > Casimicrobiaceae > PALSA-1003. Next base: position 268,733 of record CAVZTS010000014.1, read on the forward strand.
TCTTCGAGGTCCGGCATCACCAAGAGCGCTTCCTGCGCCGCACCCGCGAAGGTCCGCTGCGCCTTGAGCTACGACTCTACCTTGCCGATCTTGATGCGCGCCTCGTCGACGTGCGCGGGCTCCCGGAGTGCCATCGCGCCGACGACTACCGCCCCGGACAGAAGCTGGGCCAGGTGCTGCGCGACCAGGGCCGCGACGGCGTGCTCTACCGGAGCGTGCGCCACGACGGCGGCCTGTGCGCCGCCGTCTTCAAGCCGCGCCTGCTTCGCAATTGCCGCCAGTCGAAGCACTATGCATTCCATTTTGACGGCAGTCGTGTCACCGCCATCGACGAACTGGAGCATGTCTGGACAGCGCCGTGAGCCGCGACCGGGGTTGCGGCCGACGCACTGGCAACGACCGGCTTCGGCACGCGGGCCGAGTCGACGCGAACATGACGCCCGCGCCCGCGGGTACAATCCAGCGATGGCTGGGCCCACACTGGCGTTCACGCCGAAATTGCGGCGGACCGCGGGTCGAGGTGGATCTCGACTCCGCGCTGCTCGAACAGGGGCCCGCTGAAGCGAGTTAATCTGCTGCGCACATTCGCTTTCTCCAGGACTGCCGCCAATGAGCCGCAAACACGAAAACCTCCTCCGCGCGATCTTTCAGGATCCGGTCAGCGGGAATATCCAGTGGCGCGAAGTGGAGTCGCTGCTGCACCATCTCGGCGCGACGACGGAGCCGCTGGCGAAGGCACGCCTGCGCGTGCACCTGAACGGCGTCGAAGGCACGCTGCATCGCCCGCATCACGGCGACGCGCTCGGTCGCCAGGACATCCTGCACATCCGCGAATATCTGGGGCACGCGCGAGCCACGCCGTCCCAGTACGAAGCAATTCGCAAGGGAGATGCCCCGGTCGAGCGCGCCCAGGCCCCGGCGGGCGAGCGTGGCCGCGGCCGCTAGCTGCGCCGGGTGAGCGGTGGAGAGAGCCATGTTCGTGACACCTCTGTATGCCGGCCTGCTGGCAGTATGGTTCCTGGTCCTGAGTTTTCGCGTTATCGCGCGCCGGCGGGGCGGCATCTACCTCGGCGACGGCGGCGACCCGGCGCTGCTGCGCGTCATCCGCGGCCAGGCCAATTTTGCCGAGTATGTGCCGCTCGCCCTGTTGCTGATGGGCATGCTCGAGGTGAGCCGCTACTCGATCTACGTGCTCCATGCCTTGGGCATCGTGCTGCTTGTCGCCCGGCTGCTGCACGGGTACGCGCTGTCATTCACCGCCAAGTTCCCATTCGGCCGCTTCTGGGGCGCGACGCTGACGTTCGTCGTCCTGGGCATCGAAGCGGTGCTCTGCATCTATCAGGGCATCCAGGGCCAGTGGCTGTGGTGTTGCGCACGCTAAAGCGACCCCGCTAGCCACGGGCGCAGCGCAGAATTCTTCACCGGGACAATGCCGATGGCCGATCCGAATCACGAAATCACGGCCGATGACCGGCCACCATTCCGGCCCGGCAAGCCGCCCGCGCGCTGGGGATTTCCGTTGCTCGCGCTGGCATTGCTCGCGGCAGCCGGCGCACTCTACTATTTCTGGCCGGTGCACCCGGAGCCGCGACCGCCGGCGCCGGTTCCCGAGGTCAAGGAACCGGCCGCCCAGGCAAACGCCGAACCGCGCATCGAGCATCCGATCCAGGAGCCGACAGCCTCTGCCGCCGCCCCGCTGCCGGCCTTGGGTGAAAGCGATTCCGCCGTGCACGAGGCGCTCGCCGCTGTGGTCGGAAACGCGTCCCTCGAGCAGTTTTTACAGCCGCAGGGCATCGTCCGTCGCGTCGTCGCGACCATCGACAATCTGCCGCGCAAGACCGTCGCCCAGCGACTGCTGCCACTCACGCCGGTGCCCGGTCCGTTTCGCACCGCGGGGCCGGAGGGCAGGCTCGTCGTCGCGCCCGACAACGCGGCGCGGTACACGCCTTACGTGCGCGCGTTCGAAGCGCTCGATTCGGCGAAGCTGGTGGCGATCTATGTCCACTTCTATCCGCTCTTCCAGCAGTCGTACGCCGAACTCGGTTTTCCCTCCCGCTACTTCAACGATCGCGTCTTCGAAGTCATCGACAACCTGCTTGCAACGCCCGAGATAAGCGGCCCTATCGCGCTGACCCAGCCGAAGGTTCTCTATGAATACGCTGACCCGTCGCTGCAGGATCTTCCGGCCGGCCAGAAGATGCTGCTGCGAATGGGTCCCGAGAACGAAGCCAGGGTCAAGGCCAAGTTGCGCGAGCTCAAGCGGGCGCTGACGCGGGGATTGTAAGGCGGTCAATCATTTTCGACCTCGCGTCTTTCCTCGCCCCGCTCAAGTCAGCGCTGTTCACGCCGCTCGCCGTCACGGCGCTGCTTTTTTTGCCGCGTTCCTCCTCGCCGAAACTGCCGTGCGGTTGCTCCGGGCACCGCGCATCGCGGCACTCGTCATCGCCGGCGCGCTGATCGGCCTGCTGCGCAGGAGTAACCAAGCCGCGGCGAACATGCCGCTGCCAAGCGTACTGCTGGAAGCCCTGGCGACGGTTCTGCTGTTCGAAGTCGGTCAGCGCGTACCCCTCGGCTGGTTGCGGCGCAACCCGTGGTTGCTCGTGGCCAGCACGGGCGAGTGCGCGGTCGTCTTTGCGGCGATCTACGCGGTGCTTGCGCTGGGCTTCGCGGTCCCGCCGATCGACTCTGCGTTCGTCGCCATGATCTGCATGGCAGCTTCCCCCATCGTCGTGATGAGCGTAAGCAAGGATCTGCGCGCGCGGGGCCAGGTTTCGGAGCGGGCGCTGCTATTCGCCACGCTGTCCAGTGTCTACGCGGTGCTGCTGGTGCAATTCTTCGTCGCCGGGTATCGCGCTGCTGCGCGCGTCGATCTTGCCTCCGTCCTACAGCCTATCCTGCAGCTTGCGGGGTCGTTTCTTCTCGGCGCGGCGGCAGCGGCAGCGCTGCGCGTCTATGCGATGATCACGCGCGCTCGGCACGCACTGCTTACCATCGGCATCATCTGTTGCTGCGTGCTCCTGTATGCCTATGCGCTGCCGCTCGGCTTGTCGCCGATTCTGGCCGCGCTGTTCTTCGGCTTGATCGTGCGCGGCACCGACCGCACGCATAGCCTGCTCTCGCACCAGACGTCGGAAACCGGTGCCGTGCTCACGCTGGCGTATTTCGTGCTCGTCGGCGCAACGTTGACGTGGATCGATTCGTGGACGCTGCTGGGCATCGCTGCCGCGGCGGCCGCAGCGCGCCTGGTGGCGAAGGTCGCAGCCAACGCCGCGTTCGCGCTGCCGTCCGCACTGAGTCCGGCCAAGGGCGCATGGGTCGGAGTCGCGTCGGCACCCTTGTCGAGCCTTGCGCTGACGCTCATTGCAAGCGTTGCGCAACAGCCCCAGCTCGCGCGTGCCGCGGAGATCGGCGCCGCGGTGGTGCTGTTCATGGCGATCCTTGGCCCGGTCCTGACCGAGCTCGCGCTGCGCCGCACCGGCGAGCCCACCGGCGACCCGCGGTGAGCGACACACTCGAATTCAAGTCTTCGCAGCCGCTAACCCTTGGCGTGGAGTTGGAACTCCAGCTCGTCGACCGCCGCGACGGCGATCTCACGCGGGCCGCGACGGACCTCCTGCCACTGGCGCAGAAAGTGCATCCGGAGCTCGACATCAAGCTGGAGATCACCGAGAGCATGATCGAGGTCGCCACCGCGGTCCAGTCGACTCACCCCGGTGTCCTCGCGGACCTGCGCTCGCTGCGCGACGCGGTCTGCGCGGCCGCCGAACTGCTCAATGTCGGTGTCTGCGGCGGCGGTGCGCATCCGTTTCAGATGTGGCCCGAGCGGCACATCGCCGATGGGCCCCGGATGCGCTACATCTCCGAGCTGTACGGCTATCTCGCCAAGCAGTTCACGGTGTTCGGACAGCACGTGCACATCGGCTGTCCCGACGCCGACGCCGCGATTAGGCTTGTCCACGGCCTGTCGCGCTACGTGCCGCATTTCATCGCGCTCGCCGCAAGCTCGCCGTTTGCGCAAGGCACCGACACCGCCTTCGACTGCGCGCGCATGAACGTGGTCGCATCATTTCCCTTGAGCGGACGCATGCCCTTCGTGCGCGATTGGGCCGAATTCAACGTCTATTTCGCCAAGATGCGTTCCACCGGCGTAGTGAGCAGCATGAAGGATTTCTACTGGGATATCCGGCCGAAGCCAGAATTCGGCACGGTCGAGGTGCGCGTCTTCGACACTCCGTTGCGCGTCGAGCGCGCGGCCGCGTTGGCAATCTACACGCAGGGCATCGCACGCGAGATCCTCGCCCGACCGACGCTGGACATGACCGAGGACGCCTACCTCGTCTACGGCTTCAATCGCTTCCAGGCGTGCCGCTTCGGTCTGCAGGGCGAGACCGTCGATCCGCTTACCCTCAAGCGGCGCGCGCTCGTCGACGACGTGCGAGAAACGCTCGGGACCATCCGCCGGCATGGCCGGCCCGAGGACGAGGAAGCGTGGCGGGAGATCAAGAGTTGCCTCGATTCCGGGAACGACGCCGCTTGGCTGCGCGCGCGATTCGCCGAGTCCGGATCGCTGGGGAGCGTCGTCGGTGTGCAGATGGAGCGCTTCGCCGGCAAGCTCTAGCCGCGCTCTGCCGGGACGATCGGCGGACGCGACCGCGTGCGCAACAGCCTGCCATCGCGGCACAGCCGCGTCGCGGCCGCATCAAGAGTCGAATAGCGAGGGCGTCGTTGCGGTGCGCGCCGCGGCGCCGGTCGGCTTCGCTGTCGTGACCGCCGCTTCGGCGCGGCAAAGTCCGCTGATCCGCACCCCGAGCAGGCGAATGCGTCGATCGAGCGACACGCGCCTCAAACACGCACCTGCCGCACGCCGAATGGTCGCCGCATCCTGCGTCGCTTCGGCGATGGTCTGGTCGCGGGTGACGGTCTTGAAGTTGTCGTAGCGCAGCTTGAGGCCGATGGTTCTTCCGACATAGCCCTTGCGGCGCAGGTCGCCGGCAAGATCTTCGCAAAGCTCAGTGAAGATACGCGTCAGTGCGTCGCGATCGCGCTGCGCCGAAAGATCGCGCTCGAATGTCGTCTCGCGGCTGATGGTGACCGGTTCGCTGAACGTGCTGACCGGGCGCTCGTCGCGGCCGTTAGCCGCTTCGTGCATCCAGGCGCCGCGGCTCGCACCGAACTCGCTGATCAGCCAGACGCGATCGGCACCGGCAAGTTCACCGATGGTCACGATGCCGAGCGCATCGAGTTTGACTGCGGTCTTGGGACCAACCCCGTTTAACTTCCGCGCCGGGAGTGGCCACACGCGCCGGGCGAGGTCGCCGGCGCGGAGGAGCGTCAATCCGTCCGGCTTGTCGAGTTCCGAGGCAATCTTCGCCAGGAGCTTGTTCGGCGAAATACCGATCGAGCACGACAGCCCGGTTGCTGCGCGCACCGCGTCCTTGATCGCGTGCGCGACGCGGCGGGCGCGCTCCGCCGCCGCCGCCTCGGTCTCCTCGGCCAAGGCCCCGGCATCGGCTAGCCCTACCTGGGTCAGGTCGATGTAGATCTCGTCGATGCCGCGGTCCTCGATCTGCGGCGCGAGCACACCGACGGCGGCTTTGAACCGCCGCGAATACCGCCGATAGGCATCGAAATCGGCAGGCAACAACACCGCGTCGGGCGCAAGACGCGCCGCTTTCATCAAGCCCATCGCCGAATGCACGCCCAGTGCGCGCGCTTCATAGGTCGCGGTCGTGACGACACCGCGCCCGGCGTAGTCGCGCAGCCGCGTAAACTGACGCACCGTTGCTTGCGTGACTGGATCGGTGGTTTCGGCCGGCTGGTTCCGCCCGCCCCCGCCGATGACAACGGCCTGGCCGCGGAGCTCTGGATAGCGCAACAGCTCCACCGACGCGTAGAACGCGTCCATATCGAGGTGTGCGATGAGGCGTTCGGTCATGATGGCGTTGGTTGCGCCCGCCTCGGACGTACGCACCAGTGTACCCGACGCGTTGCGCGCCCGGGCAGTCACGTTACCGGGGTGCGCGCTGCGCCCTGCGAGCGAAGCGCGGCGCGCACTTCGCCGGCACACCAAAGGCGCTGCGCCGCGTCTCGCGCTCAGGTCCGGGGCGCGAGCGCCGCGGTCAGCCGCGGGTCGCCGGCCGGCGGCGCGCCTCCGGCGAGGTCCACGCCGAACAGTTCACGCAATGCCTGCAGATAGGCGGCACTGCCCACTCGCATGCTGTCGTTGTGCGTAGCGCCGGATACAAGCAACAACCGCTTCGGTTCCGGCGCGGCGGCGTAGAGTTCCTCACTGAACCGCGCCGGGACAAAGTGGTCGCCGGCGCCGTGCACGATAAGCACCGGCATGCGCAAGGCGGCGATTTTGTGCAGCGAATCGAACTTCTGCGACATCAGCAGCTGGACCGGGAGCCATGGATAGGACAGCGCCCGCGCGATATCAGGAAGGGTCGTGAACGACGATTCGACGATCACGCCGCTTGCCGCCGGCGCCGTTCCTGCCTGCGTCGCGCTGGCGCTCAGGCGCGCAGCGAGATCGATGGCCACCGCGCCCCCGAGCGAATGGCCGTAGATGAACCGCCGCGCCGCGTCGGGCTGCAATTCGGTGAGCCGGTTCCAGGCCACCCGCGCGTCTTCGTAAACCGATTGCTCCGAGGGCAGGTCACCGTCGCTCTTGCCGAAGCCGCGGTAGTCGATGGCCAGCACCGAAAACCCGAAGGCGTGCAATTGCTCGATGCGGCTGGTCTGCCCGGTAAGATTCCAGCGCGATCCGTGCAGATAGAGGATGGCCGGCGCGCGCTCTGCCGTGGCAGGCCACCACCAGGCGTGTAGGCGCTGCGTCTTGCCCGCGGCGGTAACCGCCAAGTCGGTTTCCTCGACGCCCGCCGGCAGTCCGCTGAACCAGCTTGCGTTTCCCGGGACGACGCGGAAGGTCAACTCCCGCTCCTTTTCGGCGAGCTCACCGCAGCCCGCGACGACGAGCAGCGCGACCGCCGCGGAGGCGGCAGCCAGTCGCAGTGCGTGGCCGTGAAGGCGGCCTGGGGAACGGTGCCACATTGCTGGGTTGTCCTTACCGCAACCGCCCAGCAACGACCGTGCCAGATACGGCAGCCAGGTACTGACCCACGATGACCGTCCCGGGTTCCGCCGCCCCAATCTTCCGGCCGCGAACGGCGGGCCGAGGCGACCGCGCCCCGAGGCGGCGGGCTATCATCCCGGGATGCCACCGCCGTTTGCTCCCGACCGCGCGTGCGAAGTCGCCCGGCAATTCGATCTGCGGAGCCTGCCGCCGGAGTTCTACGCGGATCCTTTTCCCTTCTACCACGCGCTGCGCGAGCACGAGCCGGTCAAGCAGCTTGCGGATGGATCATGGCTGCTGACGCGCTACGACGACATCCTGCCCGTCTACCGCGATCACAAGGCGTTCAGCTCCGACAAGAAGAAGGAATTCGGGCCGAAGTTCGGACCTTCGGCCCTGCTCGAGCACCATACGACGAGCCTGATATTCAACGACCCGCCGCTGCACACCCGCGTCCGGCACGCAATTGTCGGTGCGCTGTCGCAGCGGCACATCGCCGCCATGGAACCGGGCCTCGTGCAGCTGGTTGACGCGTTGCTGGCAGCGATCGCACGCAAAGGCACCGTCGACCTGATTGCGGAGTTCGCCGCGGCGATCCCGATCGGCATCATTGGCAATCTGCTCGGCATTCCCCACGACCGGCGGGACCCGCTGCGCGATTGGTCGCTCGCCATCCTCGGCGCGCTCGAGCCGGTGCTCACGCCGGAGCGCGCGATGGCGGGCAACGCGGCGGTCACGGACATGCTGGCGTACCTCAAGGTACTGGTCGCCGAGCGCCGCGCGCATTTGCGCGACCCCGACGTCGATGTATTGACGCGTCTCATCCTCGGTGAGAACGATGGTGAGCGCCTGACCGAGAAGCAACTGTTGCATCAGTGCATCTTCCTGCTCAACGCCGGGCACGAGACGACGACCAACCTGATTGGCAACGCGCTGTACGCCCTGACGCTGTGGCCGGAGCAGCGCGCGCAACTGGCCGGCCGCGTGACCCAGGCCGAAGCGGTGGAGCGCGCGATCGAGGAATTCCTGCGCTTCGAAAGCCCGGTGCAGCTCGGAAACCGCATTACCACGCGGGAGGTGGTCGTCGGCGGTATCCGCCTGCCGCCGGAGTCGCGCATCACCATCGGCGTTGGCGCGGCGAACCGCGATCCGGCGCAGTTTGCCGATCCGGACCGGCTCGATCTCGCTCGCGAGCCGAACCGGCACATTGCCTTCGCGTTCGGCATCCATACCTGCGCCGGGTTGAATCTCGCGCGGCTCGAGGCGCAGGTCGCGCTGGCGCGCTTTCTCGCCCGCTTTCCGGACTACCACCTCGTCGGCGAACCCGTCCGCGGCGGCAGGGCGCGGTTTCGCGGCTTCCTGCATCTGCCGGCGCGCGTCGCGCCGCGTTCGCGGCAGTGATACCCTGTTGCGATTCACCCCGCCTGCGCTGCGTCTCCCGCCATGTCCCTCCAGCCACGATTGCCGCACCTTATTCTGGCCTTCGCGCTTGCCGGTTGCTCGCCCTCTTCCGCGCCGCCACATCCGGGCGCCAACGCAGCACCGGCCGCAGCCGGATCAGCGCCCCAGGCAGCACCGGCCTCGGGAGTGATCGCCGCGCATGGCGACGGCATCGCCTGGCGGAAAGGCGATGTCGACGCCGCATTTATGGCGGCCAAGGCGGACAACAAGCCGCTGTTCCTGTACTGGGGAGCGGTGTGGTGTCCGCCCTGCAACCAGGTCAAGGCGACGCTGTTTAACCGGCAGGACTTCATCGAGCGCTCGCGGCATTTTGTTCCGGTATACATCGACGGCGACAGCCCGAGCGCGCAGAAGCTCGGCGCGCGCTTTCACGTCAGCGGCTACCCGACGATGATCCTGTTCCGGCCCGACGGCAGGGAGGTCGTACGCCTGCCTGGGGAAGCGGACCCGCAGCAGTACATGGACGTGTTGACGCTGGGCATGAACGGGGCGCGGCCGGTCAAGGACACGCTGGCTGCGGCGCTCTCGGCAGGCCGCGCGCGCGACGAACTTTCAGCCGACGACTGGCGCATGCTCGCCTACTACTCGTGGATCACCGACGAGAGCCAGTTGGTACCGGAAAAAAATCTTGCGCCGATGTTGCAACGCCTGGCGCATGCCTGTCCCGCCGAACAGAAGGAAACCGCGGTGCGCCTCGGGCTCAAGGCGCTCGCCGCGGCCGCGAGCGTCAAGGGCGCGAAGACGGCGCCCGACGCATCCGCCAACGCGCAGCTCCTTGCCGTGCTCGCCGATCCGGTGCTCGCGCGCGAGAACTTCGACACGCTCACGGAATATGCGGGCCCGATCGCGGCCTTCACCACGGCCCCGAACACGCCCGAGCGCGAGCATCTGGTCGCGGCCTGGAACGCGGCGCTGGGGCGACTGGTGGCCGACGCCAGCCTGTCAACGGCCGACCGCCTGGCGGCGGTCACGGGCGAAGTCGCGCTCGCGCGGCTTGACGCCAAGGATGGCCCTCTCCCGGCGCCGCTGCTCCAAACCGTAAGCGACGAGGTTGCGCGCGCCGATCGCGAAACCACGGACCCCTACGCGCGGCAGGCAGTGATCGATGCCGCCGCGGACGCCCTCGTGCAAGCCGGCTTGCTCGACGCGGCCGAGACGCTGCTCAAGACCGAATTGACGCGTTCGCATTCGCCGTATTACTTCATGGTCGATCTCGCCGAGGTCGCCAAGAAGCGCGGCGACAAGGCGAGCGCCCTCGACTGGTACGCGAAGTCGTACGCGGCCGCGCAGGGTCCGGCGACGCGAGTGCAGTGGGGAACTCGCTACGTCAACGCGCGAGTCGAGCTCGCGCCGCAGGACGTCGCCGGCGTGGAGCAGGCGGCGGCAAGCGTGATCGCTGAACTGGACCCGACCCCGGACACCTTCTATGGCCGCAACCTGCGGGCACTGGAGCGCATGGGTAAGAGGCTTGCCGAATGGGCCAAGGACCCGGCGCAGCGAGCGGCGCTCGCCCGGGTCCGCGGCCAGATGGCAGGTATATGCGCGCGACTCCCCGCACGCGATCCGGCGCGCGCGACCTGCAATGATACGTTGCCGCACCCGCTCAAGGCCTAACGGCAGATCGCTTGCGGGCTAGCGCCCGGCTTGCCGGCGCCGCGTCGAGATCGATGTCGAGGTATTTCCAGTACGTTGCAAAAACGGGAGGCCTGAAGCCAAGCAGCCACGGCTGCACGATGTCATTCTCCAGACGAAAGATCACCGGCAGCTCGGGCATGTAGGTCCGCGCGAGTTCGGACATCTTGCGTGCCGCGACAATCTGCTCGGCTCTCGGTTGCGCCGCGCAGAAACTCTTCCGCAGCGCGGTCGTAGGCAGCGAAATTGAACCGGCTGAAGTTGATCTGCGACGTTTGCTTGCTGTAGAGCTGCAGCAACTCCGGCCATCCCGACGGCGAGCCGCCGAAGCCGCCGAAGTACATCTGGTATTCGCCCTCTCTCCAGTTCCTTGACGGCGTCCTGGAACGGCGTCACGTGAAAATCCATCCGCAGTCCGACCGCATCCATGCACTTCTTCGACAGCGTCTCGATCTCGCGCGATATCGCGCCGGAGCGCAGCGTCACCGTCACGGTCAGCGGCTGGCCGTCCGGGGCCATGCGGTAGCCTTCGGCGTCGCAGCTTCCGTAGCCGAAACGGTCAAGCAGCGCCTTCGCCGCCGCCGGGTCGTACAGCGGCGCCGACGGCAGGCTCGGGTCATGGCCTGCCACGCCGGGCGGCACGAGCTGGTTCGCCGGCAGCGCCTGCCCGGCATACACGACCTTGACCAGGGTTGCAGTGTCCATCGCCAGCGCGATGGCCCGGCGCAGGGCGATGCGGTCGTTGCCCATGCCGCCGAGCAACGGATCCTCGATGTTGAAATAGAGCGAAAACACGTACGGTTCGGTGAACACGTGCCGCGTGATGCCGCGCGCCGCGTATTCGGGCTTGAGCTTGCCGTCGGCAAGCAGGCGGTTCGCGACCTCGCCGCGCAGCGACGATGTAATCGAGCCCTCCCCGCTCGAATCGAGCAGCCGGGTGAGGTCCTCTTCGATGATGTTGATCTCGACCACGCCGATCTGCGGCAGCGCTTTCCCGCGCATGCTGCGCTCGAGGCTGGCGTACGCCGGATCGTCGCTTTCCGGAAAGCGCAGCTGCCGGTAGCGCGGGTTGGCCTCAAGCACGATGCGCGAGCCGCGCCGCCATTCGCGCAGGCGGTACGGGCCGGTCCCCACCGCCCGGGCGCGAATATCACCGCCGGCTGCTTCGACGACCTCGCGCGCTACTGCCCCGACGAACGCGAGCAGGTCCTCGCATGTTGGGATAGTTGGGCTCGTTGAGTCGATCTGCAGCGTGTAGCGGTCGAGCGCGCGCAGGCCCTCGATGGGCCGGTCGTAGTCGAGCTTCGAGTCGGTTTCGCGCCGCGTCGACGACTGCGCGTGCGCCGACAATGAGGTCGGTGAGGACAGGGTAGCCGCCGCGGCGCAGATTCGGATCCAGCCAGCGCTTGTACGAATAGACGTAATCGGCGGCGACGAGCTCGCGCGGCTTGCCTTTGAATGCCGGATCGTCGGTGAAGAAGATGCCGGGCTTCACGCGCATCGTCCAGGTCCTGCCGCCGTCGGTGATCTCGGGCGGCCCGGCGGCGGTCACCGGGGAGAGCCGGGGCGGCGAGCGGAGATAGTCCCACTCGTAGAGTGGCTCGAAGATCGCGATCAAGACCTGGAACGACGGGTTGTCGCTGAACTGCTGCGGGTCGAGGGTATCGATGTCCGGCGACGCGACGCGCAGGATCTTGGCGCCGGATCGGCGGCCAGCACCGCAGCAGCTGCGGACAAGCGCCGCGGCCGCGAGGATGCGTACGCCAATCCCTATCGCCATTCGACCCATGCCGCCCCCGAATGCCTCAGCGCCAACTCGACGCGGAGCGATTATGCATCAACCCGGGGCGGCGTCGCCGTAGCGGCCCTATGCCCGGGGACGCCTGTCTCGAGCTCGCCAACGCGCTCCCGGTCGCGCTCAAGAGCGCGTCGCCGGGCACGGTGGTGTTTCGCCGCGCGCTGCGCGATGCGCGAACGAAGAACCTCGAGGTCTCCAACGGCGCGGTCAACATGAGCAAGACCGGCCATCGCGGCTTGGACGCGCGGCGCGCGGATGGGCGAACGGGAAAGGATACTCCGCCTATCTCAGTCGAGATGCGGTGCGGTCGTCTTGAAGCTTTCCCGTTCCGCAATGGCAGCGTGCGCGCGGACGACATTGGGCGCGGTGGCGAGCAGCGACTTGCCCTCCGGAAACTGCGCCAGGTAGAAGACGATCGGGGCCAGCAGCAAATCGGCGAGGGTCACCGCGGTGCCGGCGAGCAGGTCGCGCGGCCCATAGGCGAGGTCGAGCACGTCAAGCTGCGCATTGATCTCGGGCAGCGCCTTGTCGATCACGCCTCGATCGGGCGCGCCGCCCGCTCCCTTCGGAAACACGTACTGCAGCACATAGCGACGGACCATGGCGTCGTAGACATGACAATTGATCAGACTCACATACTGCTCCATCTTCGCGCGCGCCCAGGGATTGGTGGCAACCAGCGCAGGCCCGGCGAAGGATTCGTCGATGTAGCGGACGATGGCGGTGGTCTCGTAGAGTGTGAAATTGCCGTCACGAAATGCCGGCACGCGGCCGAACGGGCAGATCGCACGGACCTTCTCGCTGTGGGGCGGGACCGACTCGAAGGCGTAGGCTGCGCCCTTCTCCGCAAGCGCCATGCGCACGGTGCGCACGTACGAGCTCCGCGGGTCTCCGTACACGGTGATCGTCGCCGCGTTGCCGCGCGGGTCGATCAGGTCCAACGAGCTCGCCTAGCACCGAGTTCCAACCACTGCCGTGTCCGTCGCGCGCTTCCGGAGCCGGGAAGCCGGAGTGGAGCAGCCGAACCTCGGTCTCGACGCCATGCTCGCCACGGCGTTCCTCGAGGGTCACGGTGACCAGGGTTTCACCGAGCTCGCCCATCTGCTTACCTTCCCACTTCCAGGTAAAGACGAGCCGTTCCGCGCGGCTTGATTTCGCGGTAGATGCCGCCGACTGCTTCCGGCGCACCCGACCGCGGTTGCATCGTGACGCGATAGCGCCCGCCCACGCGCGGGTCAAGCGCCACCTCCGTGATGGTGAAGCCGCGCGGCCTGAACCACTGCCTGAGGAGCTCGGGCTTGATGAAGGCGTCGAAAACCTTCTGTCGCGGGGCGCAAATCGTCCGCGCAATGGTCAGGTCGAACGTATCTCGGGCAGTCATCGTTTTCTCCTTGGGGGTCGCGGCTCTTCGAGGAGCGTGGCGAGATCATCCAGCCGCGTCTCCCAGAAATGCCGATAGCGATCGATCCAGCTCGCCGCTGCGTGCAGCGGGTCGGGAGCTAAGCCTGCACACGCGCCATTGCGCGTCGACGCGTCGCTCGATCAGGCGGGCGTGCTCCAGCACCCGCAGGTGGCGCGAGATTGCGGGCAGCGAGATGGCAAACGGCGCAGCCAGATCGCCAACTGCCGCCTCGCCGCGCGCGAGCCGTGCCAGGATGGCGCGCCGCGTCGGGTCGGCGAGCGCGGCGAAGGTCCGGTCCAGGTCTGCGGACCGTGGACGGCGCGATCGAGTGGCGAGGTGCGGCATGCGACAGGCACGTTAGCGCATTTGTATTTAACAGTCAAGTTAAATACATGAGCAAAACAAAGCCGCCGGTCGCGGTCATGCGACGCGGCGGCTCCGGGCGCTGCGGGTTTCCCGATCAGCCCGCCGGCGGCGCCATCTGTGGCGCGTCCGGCGGCGGGCCGTAGGGCGGCGGGCCGTAGCGTGGTGCGTACCGTGGCCCCACGGGCACCTGGTTGCCCTTTGCGTACATGCATTGCAGGTACGCGGCGTCGTAACGCCGCTGCATGCCATAGTAGGAGTATCCGGCCGCATTGGCGCCGGCGGCACTACCAAAGAGCAAGCCCGTGCCGGCGCCGATCGCTGCTCCCGGGCCGGCCTGCCCCGTTGCCGCGCCGATGATCGCCCCGGCGGCGGCGCCGACAAGTGCGCCGCCGGTGGCATTCGCCGCGGCGGTGTCCGATGCGACGCGGTCCGCACCCGGCCCCAGCGAATACTGCGCGTAGTCGCGGCACGCCATGTCGTCGGCGCGGAACTGATCGAAACTCTTCGCCGTGCCCGGCAGCGCCATCACCGCCGGAGCGGTGGGTACGGTCACGCAACCCGCCAACGCGAGCGCCCCCGCGACGGCGACGAAAGGTAGACGCTTGCTCATGCGCATCCCTTTAGCGCGCGGCCGGCGCGGCCGGGCCCGGTGCGTCTTGCGGAAGCACGCGCAGCCAGCCCTTGGCGCACGCGGGCACCTGCGGGTAATAGCCCGCCGGGTCGGGGCAGTAGTAGGAATATCCGCCGGTGCCGCTGAATTGGCGTTCGGTGTACGCCGGCTCCTGCTGCTGCGTGTACGGCTGCTGGGTATACGCCGGCGTGGAGCCATCATAGCCATACGGGTAGGCGCCCGGGTAGTAGTACGGGTAGCCGGAGTAATACGTCGGGTAGTACGGGTAGTTGTAGTAACCCGGCCACCATCCGTATCCCCATCCCCACCACGGGGCGCCAAAGCCGACGCCGACGTAGTAATGGCCACCGTACCCGCCTCCGCCGTGCCAGCCGCCGCCACCGTGCCAGCTGCCGCCGCGGCCAGCTGCCCCACCGCCGCCGTGCCAGCCGCCGCCACCGCCGCCGCTATGACCGGCGCCATGGCTCTGCGCCTCGGCAAGTCCAATACCGCCGATCAACGTCGCGGCGGCAAGTAAAATCATTGCAAATCGTTTCATAGCATCTCCTTTGCACACTGTCATTAGAGTAGCCCCGCGTCGCGGAGTTCGTCCAGTAAAGATACGACCGCCCGACCACGGCGGATGCCAAGCTAACAGGCGCCGGGGCGCCGGCCATCCCTGCTTGCCGCCGCGGTCGATGCACCGCGATTTGTTAGAATCCTGCGCTGGGGACTTTGGGAGCAAACGATGGCTGAACCTATCGGTTCGCGTGCCGGCGACGCGAAGATGGACGCGACCTCGCTCTATCGCGAGGAAATCTACACCGACCGTGCGGCAGGCACGCTGCGCGTCTCGTGCCCGTCAAGGTCGACGGCACGATCGACAGCGCGCGAGCGACACTCTATGTCGGCGAAGCACAGATTCTCACCAACATGGGGCCGCTCCCGATCAGTTTCGAAGTCGAAGCGCGAACCCTCGCCGAGGCTGTCGAGAACTACGGGGAAGCGGCCAAGAGCGGTGTCGAGCGCGCCGTGCGCGAGTTGCAGGAGATGCGGCGCCAGGCCTCGTCGTCGATCGTCCTGCCCGGTGCCGGCGCGGCAGCCGGGTTGACGGGCGGATTGCCGCCCGGTGGCCTCGGAGGCGGCAAGATCAAGCTGCCCTGACTCGGCAAGGGTCGTAGGGTCGGTGTTCAGGTGCCAGTCCATCGAAACCGAACGCTGGTCCAATCCAATCCAACGCCGCGGGGCCGCCGGCGGTTGACCGGACCGACGCGCGCGCTTGCCGTGGCGCTCTTCCTGCTCGCGCCCTGCACCGCCGTGGCGGACGAAATCAGGGTTCTTTCCGCCGGTGCGGTCCGCGCGGTGTTGCAGGAACTCGTTCCCGCATTCGAACGGGCAACGCACCATGGTGTCGCGGTCACCCCGATATTGCTACCCCGAAGCACTGAAGTGCGCGCTACTCGCCGCGCGGGCCGTGGCTTACGTCGGATCTGACGCGGGGCACCAGCGAGCGGCACTTCGACTCGGTTGTGCTCCCGGCACTCGGCATCGCGAACGAAGTGCGCGCCGAGGCACGCTTGCAGAGCCAGGGCAGCGCGGCCGAGTTCCTGCGCAGCGGCGAGGCCGATATCGCCATCCAGCAGATCAGCGAATTGCTCGCCGAAGACGGTGTGACCGTGGTCGGGTGCCGCCGCCTTGCAGAAGATCTCCGACCTACAGCGCCGCGATCACGACCGGTGCAGTGGCGACTGCGTCTGCGCGCGAGCTGATCGACTTCCTCAGCACACCCGCGACCAGGGCGGTGTTCAGGGCGAAAGGCATGGATGCGGCACGCCGTCCCATAGCGACAGCGTGGCCTCGACTCGGCTACAATGGCTCCGGGAGCAATGCATGAGGTTACGCGCGCCGTTCACCTTCACGCTGGCCATCGTGGCCGCGCTTGCCACCGTTCCTGCTGCGGCGACGCTCAACATGAACGAAGGACTGTGGGAAACCACGATCACGGCGGACGGTCAGGCGCAAGCTGCGAACGCGAAGTGCTACACGCGCGCCGATATCGCCGAGATGGAACGGTTGCTGCAGGGCAAGTCGACACGCGTGGACGGCATCTGCCGCTACGCGGACTTCACGCAATCGGGCAACAGCGTCAACTACACCATGACCTGTCGCCTCGGCGACGACGAGCAGACCAGCGCCGTCTCCGCAACGTATCGCGGCGACTCCGCCATCGGTACAATTCGCTCCGCTGGCGTCACGGTGACGGCTTCGAGCCGGCGCATCGGAAGTTGCACGGAGAGCTCGTTCGCGAGATAGCGCGCTGGTCGATCGCACCGAACCACGCGAACCGCAGCCTGATGTCCGAAGACACGCCGCAGGGCCTGGCGCGCGGGCTTACCCATTACGGCGATTCGGGGTTCGCGCTCTTCCTGCGCCGCTCGTTCGCCCGCTCGATGGGCTATTCGACCGCTCTGCTCGGACAGCCGACGATAGGCATCGCGAGCGCGGCTTCCGACCTCAATAACTGTCACCGGCATTTCCCCGAGCTGATCGACGCGGTCAAGCGCGGAGTGCTCGCCGCCGGCGGGCTGCCACTCGCCTTTCCGACGATCTCGCTGGGCGAAGTCTTCCTGCATCCGACGAGTCTGATGTATCGCAACCTCATGGCGATGGACGTGGAGGAGATGTGCCGCGCGCAGCCGCTCGACGCGGTGGTGCTGGTCGGCGGCTGCGACAAGACGGTCCCGGCGCAATTGATGGGGGCCGCGTCGGCTGGGGTGCCCGCGATCGCGCTGGTTGCCGGACCGATGCTGACCGCGCGGCACGGGGGCGAGCGGCTGGGGGCATGCACCGATTGTCGACGCTTCTGGGCAAAATTCCGCGGCGGCGAAATCGATCGCGCGGCCCTCGATCGGGTCGAGGCGCGGCTTGCGACCACCGCCGGAACCTGTGCGGTCATGGGCACCGCCAGCACCATGGCCTGCATCAGCGAGGCGCTCGGCGTGCTGCTTCCCGGAACCGCGGCGATACCCGCGGTTCACGCCGACCGGCTGCGCGCCGCGGAGGCAACCGGCCGCGCCGCGGTATCGCTTGCGCATTCCCGGACGACGCTGGATCGCGTCGTCACGCCGGCGGCGGTCGAGAACGCACTGCGGGTTCTGCTTGCTGTCGGCGGCTCAACGAACGCCATCATCCACCTCACCGCAATTGCCGGGCGCCTCGGCATCCGGGTTTCGCTCGCACGCCTCAACGAACTGTCCGACACGACGCCGGTGCTGGTCGATCTGAAGCCAACCGGCGCGCACTACATGGAAGATTTCTTTGCGGCAGGCGGCATGAGCGCCGTGCTGCACGAATTGAAGCCGCTGCTCGAGCTTGACTGCGTCGCCGTAACCGGCGAACGCCTGGGCGATCGGCTTGCCGCGCCCCCGAGGCTGTCGATCGCGCGATCATCCGTCCACTCGCGCGCCGTTGCATCCAGTCGGAGGACTGGTCGCACTCTTCGGCACCCTCGCGCCGAACGGAGCGATTCTCAAGCGTTCCGCCGCCGATGCGAAACTCTTCGAGCGCACGGGTCGCGCCGTGGTCTTCACATCGCCTTCCGATCTCGCGGCGCGCATCGACGATCCGGCGCTCGACGTCGAGCCCGGGGATTTTCTCGTGATGCAGAACCAGGGCCAAAGAGCGGTTACGGCATGCCCGAAGCCGGGTACCTGCCGCTGCCGGCCAAGCTCGCCCGCGCCGGCGTCAAGGACATGGTGCGCATTTCCGATGCGCGCATGAGCGGTACCGCGTACGGAACGGTCATTTTGCATGTCTCGCCCGAAGCTGCTGCCGGCGGTCCGCTCGCACTCGTGGAAAACGGTGATCGCATCCGGCTTTCCGTGCGCGATCGGCGCCTCGACCTCGAAGTCGATGCGGCCGAGCTTGCGCGACGCAGGGCGCAGTGGCGAGCGCCGCCCTTGCCTCCCCGCGGCTACCAGCGCCTCTATGCCGAGCGCGTATTGCAGGCGGAGGACGGGTGCGATTTCGACTTTCTTCGTTCCTGATGCGGCCACGCCGAGCGGCGGTCGCTTTCGGAGATCGTCCTACAGCGCAAATCAGACGGCGGCCGATTTCGGGCGATGCGACGCATGGGTAGATTGGAGTCACCCAAATGCATCGGGAGCGTGTGATGAGTCGCCGTCGAAGAAACGCAATGAAGACGCTGCAGCGAGCCCGCAACTTCGCCGCAGGCGTGCTGATCGGAAGCGCGGGGATCACCCCGGTGTTCGCGGCAACCGATATCGCGATCAACGACCTGAGCAGGCCGCTGCTGTCGGGCTCGGTCGTGTTGCTCGTCATCGGTCTGGCGCTCAAGGCGAAACGCCGGCAAGACGGCGCCCAGCGCGCCGGCTGCGCCGTCGCCGCGCCTTCAGCGAGGGCATCGGACGCTACCGGCTGCAGTTGGGACGCGGCGACGCGGACTAGTGCAGCCGCTGGCGTACTTTGCGGCTGGCCTCGCGTCTCTGCGCGCGACGCTCGGCACGGTTGACGCCCTCGCCGCTGCGCCGCGCCTGCCAGAAGCGCTGGATGAGCACCGCGGCGATCGGTAACTCGTCGATCATCCCAAGGCGCTTTTCCTCGGTATCCACCCAGTCGAGATATTCGGGGTCGTGGTCGCCATACGCGAGTGCCTCGATGGGGAGCATCCAGTCGCGCGTCTGCTCGCTGGCGTAGATCGGTTCCCAGGATTCCTCGCGCAAAAGCACGCCGGTCATGTACCCCTCGCACCAGGCGCTGGCCTCGGGTGGCGCGGCTTCTTCCTTGCGAGAACTTTCGGCCTTCGCGCCTGCGTGGCCCTTGATGCCTTCCTCCGGCCGATAGAGCAGTGGCTTGAAACGCGTCGGTGAATCGGTCAGAGTGCGCACGATGCCGTTCTGCAACCGCAGGATGAGCGCCAGGATGCGCTCCGCCTGCTCGTTGTCCGCGAACGCCGGCGCGACGCTGCGCTGGCTGTCGCTCCACACGACCGGCAACCACTCGGAGGGCTGGATCAACTCCGGCCCGCTGACGATGGCCGTGAGGAACCCGTCGAGCATCTCCAGATCCATGCAATCCTGAGGCACAGCATTGGATCCGAAGAACGCCTCGAGGGTGTCGTATTCGGCTTCGGCGAGCGGTTCGTCGAGTTTGTTCGATTCGGCCATGATCGTCTCAAGCGCAACCGAGCCTGTAATGATCGCCCGAGATGCTCCGGAATGCAAATAGTCCTAGGCACGTGCCGAATAGCGCGGCCCGGCGAAGTGTTTTAGCGCAACGCGTGGCTCGCGTTCAACGCCGCGGCGAACAGCAGCAGCGCACCTGCCTGATGCGCCGCCGCGAGTGCGAGCGGCACCCCCAGCAATAAGGTTGCGATGCCGAGAGTGATCTGGATGACGAGCATCACCAGCAATAGTTCGGCCGCGCGCCGTTGCATTCGGCCGAGCGCGCGGTCGGTGCACGCGCCAGGCGAACCAGGGCACCAGCAACGCAAGCACCGCCGCCAGCAAGCGGTGGTCAAACTGCACCGTCGCCATGTTATCGGTGAAGTTGCGATACCACGGCTCGAGCATCAGGATCTCCGGTGGCACCCAGTTTCCGTTCATGAGGGGAAAGGTGTTGTACGCAAACCCGGCGCGGGTGCCAGCGACAAGCCCGCCGGCAAGAGCCATCAGGTAGACCAGCCCGGTGAGCAGGTAAGCGAAGTGGCGGTGCGCGCCGTTGCCGTCGTTGGCCGGCCGCGAGCGGATGAGCGACAGCGCGGCCCAAAGCATTGCCCCGAAGAGAGCGAAAGCGAGGCCGAGGTGTGCCGTAAGGCGTAACTGCGACACGCGTGGATCGGCAACCAGACCGCTTTGCACCATATACCAGCCGAGCGCGCCCTGCGCGCCGCCGAGCATAAGGATCGCGCCGAGCGCTCCGGCGTAGCCCTTGGGAATACGGCGGCGAATCAGGTACCACAGATAAGGCAGCAGGAAGGCCACCCCGATCGCGCGCCCCAGCAACCGGTGCGCGTATTCCCACCAGAATATGCTCCTGAACGCATCGAGATCCATGTCGGGGTTGAGCTGCCGGTATTCGGGCGTAGCGCGGTACTTGGCAAAAGCTTCGGCCCAGTCGCTGTCGGACAGCGGCGGCAGCGTACCGACGATGGGCTGCCACTCGGTGATCGACAGCCCGGAATGAGTAAGCCGCGTCACGCCGCCGACCACGACGATTGCGAAGACGAGCGCGCAGCAGATGAAAAGCCATTTCGCAACTGCACCGCGATCGCGCGCGATTGCCGCCCCGCGTGCGGACTCGGCCGGCGGCAGACCCAGCGGGACGGCGCGTGATCAGATCTAGCATAGAGCTATCGAGGATCTCCCGGCGTTGCGCCGAAGCCTTCGACCCACACCGAAATCTGGATGGTTCCGGCGTGCTCGAACGTTAGCGTCATCGGAAACCGCTCGCCGGCCTTCAACGGTTGCTTGAGGTCGAGCAGCATCAGGTGGTATCCGTCGGGCCTGAGTTCCAGCCTGCCTCCCGGCATCAGCTGACCGAAGGCACCGCGCGCATCTTCATCACGCCGTCTTCGACGACCATCTGATGCAGCGCGACGCCGGCCTGCGATCGGCGTCGAGACGTGAATCAGGCGGTCCGCGGTATTGCCGAAGTTGTCGACCGTGAGGAACACGCCGCCCACCCTTGCCCCCGGTGGTGTCGCGCGGGCAAAAGGATGGTCGATCCGCAGCGAATCGAACGGTATTCGTGCTCGGCCAAGGCGGGCTCGCACCACCAGCACGGCGAGCGATAGTCAGTGGTATCCAAGCCCAGCGCATGGTCATTGAAAACTCCACATTGCCTGAGGCGCCGATCGGCAACGCCTGGCGAGCCAGCGGCGACGGCGTGAGTCGGTGCGGCCCGTGACGGACGAGTATACCGTGCCGGTTGCGCGGTGCCGGTTGACGCCGGGGCGCCTGGCACGGTTGAATGCGCTGCCGCCAACTGATCGAAGCGAAGCGCCTTCAGCTGGTCATGCTGCCGCTCGCGTCCGGTTTTGGGCTGGAGACCTCGGCTGTGGATATTTCGCGGCCGCTGCCGGACGCGGGGTTCGCCGCGCTCGAACGGGCTCTGTTCCGCGGGCAGGTGCTCGTGCTCAAGCGGGCAATGCCCTACTCCCCAGCAATACGTCGCCTTCGCGCGTCGCTTCGGGCCGCCGGAGCCTCCCTCCTCTTCTACGCAGCCAACCGGCGGCGAACCGGCGCCGTGCCATTGCCGTCAGTTGCTGCTGGGCGTTCCGCTCGCGCTGTCTGACGGCGCTGCAGGCGCGGGGGCCGATCCGGCGCTGTCGCCACCCGCGCTCCCGCCCCCGCTCCAGACGCGCTGCTACCGACACCGCCGTAGCTGAGGTAGCTGCGCATGTCGGCGACGATCTCGTCGACGGTGGCCGGGCGATAACCGGACGAGCCCGCGACCGCCGCAACCGGCCGACAGGTGTCGACACTCGTGATGATCAGGTACTCATGGCGGCGGCGCAGCCCCTCGCGCAGTGCCTTACCCTGGTCGCTCATGTCGACCGGGGGCGAAGAGTTCTGATACAGCAGGCGGTCGCTGCCATCGAGCAGCGTGTAGCACGTGACCGCGTTCGCGCTCGTCGCCGTTGCGGCGGCCGCCAATGCCGCGGCGAGGATAAGTGGTGTGCGCATGATTGGCCTCCTGTCCCGGCATTATGGCCACCGTTGCGCTACTTGCGCAACAGCGCGATTCCCCGATTGAGCCCTTCCAGCGTGAGCGGGAACATGCGCGGTCCCAGCGCGCCCAGCACGATCTGGGTCGAGCGCGTGTAGCCCCAGCTCCGCTCGGGCTCCGGATTGAGCCAGATCGCATGGCGATAAGCGTCGACCAGGCGCTTGAGCCAGACGACGCCAGGCTCCTCGTTGCTGTACTCGACGCTGCCGCCGACCTGCAGCAGCTCGTAAGGACTCATTGCCGCATCCCCGACGAAGATAAGCCGCCAATCGGGGCCGTGCCGATGGAGGATATCCTGCGTCGCGATGCGCTCGTTGCGTCGGCGGCCGTTGTCGCGCCAGACGTGGTCGTAGACGCAGTTGTGGAAGTAGAAATACTCGAGGTGCCGAAATTCGCTACTGGCCGCCGAGAACAATTCCTCGCACACCTGAACATGCGGCTCCATCGACCCGCCGACGTCGAGGAACAGAAGCACCTTGACCCGGTTGCGTCGCTCCGGGACGAGGTGCAGGTCCAGCCAGCCGGCGTTCTTCGCCGTGCCCTCGATGGTCGCGCCGAGATCGAGTTCCTCGGGCAGGCCCTCGCGCGCAAAGCGGCGCAACCGGCGCAGCGCCACCTTGATGTTGCGCGTGTTGAGCTCCACCGAGTCGTCGAGGTTGCGGAACGAGCGCTCGTCCCAGACCTTCACCGCGCTCCGGCTACGCCCGCCTTCCTGGCCGATGCGGATACCTTCGGGGTTATAACCGTATGCGCCGAACGGGCTCGTGCCGGCCGTCCCGATCCACTTCGCGCCTCCCTGATGGCGTCCGCGCTGCTCTTCGAGGCGCTGCCGCAGCGTTTCCAGAAGCTTTTCCCAGCCGCCAAGGCTCCTGATCCGCGCCTTTTCTTCTTCGCTCAGGGTGCCTTCGATTGCCTTCCTGAGCCACTCCTCGGGAATGAGCGTGCGCAAATCGAGCGCGCCATCGACGCCATGAAAGTAGGCGCCAAAGGCCAGGTTAAACCGATCGTAGAGTGCCTCGTCCTTTACCAGGCAGGTACGCGCCAGGTAGTAGAAATCGTCGATGCTGCTGGCAATGACGTTGTGCTCGAGCGCGTCGAGCAACGTGAGAAATTCGCGGGTCGAGACCGGCAGCTTCGCTGCCTTGAGATGAAGGAAGAAGTCAATCAACATCGCCTAGCTTCGCCGCCGTTCCAACAGAAAGCCGAGGTGCCGTTTCACCGCTGGCCATTCGCTTTCGATGATGCTGAACACGACGGTGTCCCGGTAACTGCCGTCGGCGGAGAGCAGGTGATTGCGCAGGACGCCGTCCTGCTTCGCGCCGAGCCGCGCGATCGCGTCGCGCGAGGCCCGATTGAACCAATGGGTGCGGAACTCGACTGCAATGCACGTCAGCTCCTCGAACGCGTGCGTGAGCAGCAGCAATTTGCACTCGGTGTTGATCGCCGTGCGCTGCGCGCGCGCCGCGTACCACGTATGCCCTATCTCCAACCTGCGGTTGAGGGCGTCGACGTTGAAGTAGCGCGTGCAACCGACTATCTGGTCGGTGGCATTATCGCGCACCGCGAACGGCAGCGCGCCGAGCTCCTCCCGCATCTTGAGCGCGGCCTCGACATAGGTCCCCGCCCGGTCCGGCGGCGGGACCGACGTGTACCACAGTTGCCACAGCGCACCGTCGGCAGCCGCACGCTGCAGATCCGCCGCGTGCGCGTGGGCAAGCGGTTCAAGCGTCGCGTACCGGCCCTTGAGCGTGACTGGTTCGATGAAGCGCCGGGTCATCGCCCGGAACGTGCCATGAATGCCACCCGCTCGAACAAATGCACATCCTGCTCGTTCTTGAGCAGTGCTCCGTAGAGCGGCGGGATGACGGTTTTCTTGTCTGAGCTGCGCAGCGCTTCGGGCGGAATGTCCTCCGCCAGCAACAACTTCAACCAGTCGAGGAGCTCGGAGGTCGACGGTTTCTTCTTCAGCCCGGGTACCTCCCGCAGCTCGAAGAATGCCTCCAGCGCCTCCTTGAGCAGTGCCTTCTTCAAACCCGGGAAGTGAACGTCGACGATCCGCGCCATCGTCTCCTTGTCCGGAAACTTGATGTAGTGGAAGAAGCAGCGACGCAGGAAAGCGTCGGGCAGCTCCTTTTCGTTGTTGCTGGTGATCACGACCAGCGGCCGGTGCCGCGCGCGGATCGTGACCTGCGTCTCGTAGACGTGGAACTCCATGCGATCGAGCTCGCGCAGAAGGTCGTTCGGAAATTCGATGTCGGCCTTGTCGATCTCGTCGATCAGCACAACCGCCGGGTTCGCCGACTCGAAGGCGTCCCACAGGACGCCGCGCTTGATGTAGTGCGCGATATCGGTGACATGTTCGTCGCCGAGCTGCGAGTCGCGCAGTCGCGAAACCGCATCGTACTCATACAGACCCTGCTGCGCCTTGGTCGTCGACTTGATGTGCCATTGCAACAGCGGGCGGCCGATGGCGCGTGCGACTTCCTCCGCCAGCATCGTCTTGCCGGTTCCGGGTTCGCCCTTGACCAGCAACGGCCGCTCCAGCGTGATCGCGGCGTTGACCGCGAGCATCAGATCAGGGGTTGCGACGTAGGTGTCCGTGCCCTCGAAGCGCATGCGTTCTCCTCTGCAGTGCATCCTACCCCATGACATACCGCAACGACCAGAGCACCGCCATGCCGGCGGCGATGGTCAGCATCGCGCTTCGCCTCCACCACGCGACGGCGCCGGCAACGAGCGCCGCGATCAGCTTGGCGTTTCCGGGATCGATGCGCAGCACGCCCGGCGGCATGAAGACGACCGCCGGCACCACAATGGCCGTCAGCATCGCCACCGGAACGTGCTGGAGCGCGTTCCTAAGCAGCGCGGGCATGTCCCGTCGCGCAAACAGGGCAATGAATGACAGTCGCGCAGAATATGTGACCGCACCGACCGCGAAGGTCAATAGCCAAATTGTAAGTTCCCTACTCACGCGCGCCGAAGATCCTGTCGCCAAGCACGCCCGCGAAGATCGCGAGCAAGCCACCGCCGAGCAGCGACAACCGCAATGGAATGGCGTCGAGCGCGATCACGGCGACGGTCGCCACCGCAAAGACGAGCATCGAAATGCGGTCGCGCAGCAGCGGCACGAGTACTGCCAGAAAACACAGCGGCACGACGAAATCGAGCTGCCATGACGCGGGGATGACCTGCCCGGCAGCGACGCCGGCGAGCGTGGCGATCTGCCAGGTCAGCCACAGCAGCGCGCCGCTGCCGAGGAAGTACGAGGCATTGCCGCGCACGTCGCCGGAATTCTGGAACCGCTGCAGTGAACCCGCGAACGCCTGATCGGTAAGCACGAATGACAGAAGGTGGCGCCAGCGCCAGTCGAGCGGCCGCAGATACGGCGCCATCGCCGCGCTGTACATCACCAGGCGTAGGCTGACCACTATGCAGGAAAGCAGGATCACCGCGAACGGCGCACCTGCCGCAAGCAGCTGGACGGCGATGATTTGCGCCGCGCCGCTGAACATGATCATCGACATGGCGAGCGCGGCGACGGGCGATGCACCGACTGCGATCGCGCCAATGCCGCAGACGATCCCGAAGGGGACGATACCGATCAACATCGGCGCGATATCGCGCGCGCCTTCGAGGAATGCGAGCCGGGAAAAGTGCTGGCGCATGACTGGCAAAACAAAGGGCCTGCGGCGAAGACGCTGCAGGCCCGCGAGCGGTGCTGCGAATTATAGCGCAAGAGCGCTGTGCCGGCTCTCGCTCCGGTTCAGTCGGCGCTGCCGGTCTGCGCCGGACCCGCGGCGATGCGCAGGTCGTGGCCGGTCATGCCCCGCGCCTCGTCGGACGCAAGGAACAGCACCCCGCGCGCGATATCGTCGCCGACGAGCCGGAACTTGAGGTACCGTTGGTCGCGGAAGTCGCCGATCGCCGACCATGCGGACCCGTACATAGCTCGGGGACGACTTCGCTGTGAAGCACGGCTACAATGGTCGCCGCCCTGAGCTTTCGCGCCGCCGCCCCGGTGGGCAACGGTTACGCGACAGGTGTCTGGTAGCGTCGAGGATGCGATGGAGTTACCGGTCAATCAGTTCAAGCGTGCGATAGCGTCCGGCAGAACACCCATCGGTGCCTGGCTCGTGAGCGCCGCGCCGTCGACGGCCGAAGCGCTCGGCTGCCTCGGTTTTGATTTTCTCGTCGTCGACATGGAGCACACGCCGATCGATATGCAGCAACTGGTCGGCATTCTGCAGACGATCGCGGGCACGCCGGCGCAGGCGATCGTGCGGCTGCCGTGGAACGACATGGTCATGGTCAAGCGTGCGCTCGATGCGGGCGCGCAGAGCCTGCTGTTCCCGTTCGTGCAAAACGCCGAAGAGGCGCGGCGTGCGGTCGCGTACACTCGCTATCCGCCGGCCGGCGTGCGTGGCGTGGCAGCGGCACATCGCGGCAGCCGCTATGGCACGATCCCGAGCTACGTCTCGCGCGCCCACGAGGAGATCTGCGTGATCGTGCAGATCGAGTCGCTGCCCGCTCTCGGTGAACTCGAGGCCATTGCGGCGGTGCCCGGAATCGATTCGATCTTTGTCGGCCCGGCCGATCTCTCGGCCTCGATGGGTTTTCCTGGCGACATGGGCAATCCCGCGGTGCAAAACAAGCTCTCCGAAGCGGCGCAGACCTGCCGGCGACTGCGCAAGCCCTGCGGCATCGTGGGCGCGAATCCGGAAATCGTGGGCAAGTTTCTCGAGTACGGGTTTTCCTGGGTCGCCGTCGGTTCCGATCTCGCCATGCTTGTCTCCCGGGCGCAGGAATTCCTCGGCGCCGTGCGCAAGACCGTCGACGGAGCGCAGGCCAAGGCCTGACGCGCCGCTGGTCACAGTGACCGCTACGCTCGAATTGCGCGTCGGCGTGGCGCGGGCGCTGCTCGCGCCGGCGATCGGCGGCGCCATTGCGGCATTCGAATGGAACGGCGAGCCGATATTGCGTCCGACGCCGGAGGACGCACTCGCCTCCGGAGACGTGCACCGGTTTTCCTCGTATCCGCTGCTGCCTTTCTCCAATCGCATCGCCGGGGCGCGGTTGTACTGGAACGGCGCGGCGTACGCGCTGCAGCGCCCTCTTGCCGTTCAGCCGCACGCCATTCACGGCAACGGCTGGCGCCGCGTCTGGCAGGTCGTTGAACATGCGTCGGCAAGGGCGACGCTCGAACTCGCCCACACCGCCGGCGGGCAGAGCGGGGAGGAATGGCCGTTTGCCTATCGCGCGCGCCAGACTTTCGAGCTCACCGACAGCACGCTTGCCATGACGCTCTCATGCACCAACACGGGCGAGGCGCCGTTTCCCTTCGGGCTCGGATGGCATCCGTTCTTGCCGCGCAATGCGCTGACCACGCTCCGCTTCGCGGTCAGCGGAGTCTGGCACACCGATTCCACGCGGCTGCCGACACGGCTCGCGCCGGTGCCGTCGGAATGGGATTTCGAGAAACCACGTCCGATCGCCGCGACGGAGCTCGACAATTGCTTCGCCGGCTGGCGCCCACCCGCAGCGATCGCCTGGCCAGACCGTGGCCTGTCAGCGGAGATCAGTGCGGACGCGGCGTGCGCCTATCTGGTCGTGTATGTCCCGCCCAACTCGGATTTTTGCGCCGTGGAGCCGGTGACGCACATGACCGACGCCTTCAACCGGGCCGCCGCGGGCGCGCCGGACACCGGCACTCGCGTGCTCACGCCGGGGAGCACGTTTTCTTGTACGATGCGCGTTTCCGTCTCGCTCGGTGCCGACGATGCGGTCGCCGTTTGAGTGCGTGCTCGACATCAGGGCCAATCTGGGCGAATGCCCGACATGGTCGGTGGACGAACAAGCGCTGTACTGGGTTGACATCAATGCGCCATCCCTCAATCGCTTCGACCCCCACACCGGCGCCAACAGCGCGTGGCCGATGCCGGAGGCGATCGGCTGCTTCGCACTGCGCGAAGGAGGCGGGTTCGTCACCGCCCTGCGTGACGGACTCTGGTTTGTCGATTCGGATGGCAAGCTCAGGCGCAAGATCGCCGATGCGCCCTACGACCCGGCGCACCATCGATTCAATGACGGTCGCGCCGATCCACAGGGGCGCTTCTGGGCTGGCAGTATGAACGAACAGCGCGATGCCAGTACCGCAGAGCTTTATCGCCTCGATGCCGATCTCGCCCTCACCCCGATGATCGCGGGGATCACCATCTCCAACGGCCTGGCATGGAGCCCGGATTCGCGGACCATGTATCACGCCGATACGTCGACGCGAACGGTCAGCGCCTGGGACTTCGAGCCCTTGACCGGCGACGTTGCCAACCGCCGCACGTTCGCTCAATTCTCCGCCGAGACCGATCGCCCCGACGGCGGCGCGGTCGATCGCGAGGGGTGCTACTGGAGCGCGTTCTATAGCGGTGGCAAGGTCGTGCGCATTTCGCCGCACGGGGAGATGCTCGCGGAGTTTCCGCTGCGCGCCATGTGCCCGACGATGTGTGCGTTTGGCGGCCCCGACCTCAAGACGCTATATGTCACGACAGCGCGCCAGCGGCGTGACCCTGCGGAACTGTCGCAGTTGCCGCAGTCCGGCGGGATCTTCGCCATGCGCGTCGATGTACCCGGAATGCGTGAGCCGATGTTTATCGGCTGAACTCCACTGTCCCTCCGTGGCTGGAGGGAACCGAACCGACGATGCAACTCGATCCGACTGCGTATATCCGTCTGACTGCGTCGGACAGCCTCGGCACGTCGGCGTCCGGTGCCGCGTTCGCGACCAGCACCGGCGATGTGCTTGAAGTCGCCTCCTTCGGACCCGGGGTATTTCGGCTGCGCGTCGGCGCGAATACGCGCCCCGATTACGGGCTCGTGGTGGGTCGCGCGCAGCGCTGCGACGTCACGCAAACCGAGCCCGGCGTGTGGTCGTTCGCCACCGGCGGCACGCGACTCGAGCTGACCGGCGAGCCGTTGGGCTTTCGCCTCCTGCACGACGAGCACCCGCTTATCACATCGATCACCGACGAGCACTTCCGCGGCTTCCCGCGGCTACCGGTGATCGGCCGCACGCGAGCCGGGCAGCAGTGGCTCGCCGCTTTGGCCCTGGCGTCGGGCGAGCCGGTCTATGGACTGGGTGAGAAATTCGGCCCGCTCAACAAGCGCGGCCAGCTCGTCACCTCGCAGGTTGAAGACGCGCTCGGCGTCAACTCAGGGCTCTCTTACAAGAACGTGCCCTTCTGCTGGGGACCTGGAAACGGCGTGACTGCCAGAGGTGGCGCCTGGGGCGTGTTCGTCAACACCTCGGGCCGGGTGACCCATGGTGTCGGCCACCCGGAATGGTCGCACCGCTCGTATGCGCTTGTTGTCGACGATGAGGCGCTCGATCTGTTCCTGATTGCCGGACGCGATCCGGCGCAGGTGCTCGAACGCTATACGACCTTGACCGGTCGCGCGCCGGACGTCCCGCTGTGGAGCCTCGGTTTGTGGATGTCGCGCGCGTACTACCGCACGGCGGACGAAGCAATGGCGGTCGCCGAGGAATTGCGCACACGCAAGATTCCCTGCGATGTGCTGGCGCTCGACGGCCGCGCCCTCTGGGACGTGCAGACCCGCTTCGATTTCCAGTGGGATACCTCGCGCTATACCGATCCGGCCGCGACCTTCGCGCGCATGAAGCGCCACGCCCTGAAGATCTGTGCGTGGGAGTACCCGTACGTGTCGGTGCACTCGCCGCTGTTTGCCGAGCTTGCCGCCAAGCGCTACCTGCTGACGACCGCCACGCGCGAGCCCTACGTGTTCAGCTGGGACACTTCGCCGGCCACTTCGCCGTTTTCCGGCGCGTTCACGCCGTTGCCCGATTCGGGGATCGTCGACTTCACCAATCCGGCCGCCAGCGACTGGTGGCGCGACGCCCACGAGCCTCTGTTCAAGGCCGGCATCGACGTGATCAACAGCGATTTCGGCGAACACGTGCCCGCAGATGCCATTGCGTTTAACGGCGACAGCGGTGCACGGTTGCACAACGTCTACCCGCTGCTCTACCACCGTTGCGTCTACGAAGCGACCAAGCGGTTCACGCCCGTCGCGGCGCAACCGCCGATCGTATGCAGCCGTGCGGGTTGGACTGGCAGCCAGCGCTATCCCATCCACTGGGGCGGTGACTCGCAGAGCGACTGGGAAGGCTTGGCTGCAAGCATCCGCGGCGCGCTGTCGTGGGGCATGAGCGGCGGCCCGTACCATGCCAGCGACATCGGTGGCTTTTACGGTTCGGAACAGCCGTCGCCGGAGTTGTATCTGCGCTGGCTACAAATGAGCGTGTTCAGCTCGCACATGCGCATGCACGGCATCGGCGCGCGTGAGCCCTGGGCGTTCGGCACCGAGACCGAAACAATTGCGCGCCAATGGATCGAGTTTCGCTACCGCCTGCTGCCCTACCTGAGGACGGTGATCGCGCAGGCGACCACGGCTGGCCTGCCCGTGATGCGGGCGATGCCGCTGGCGTTCCCGGGTGTCGCGCTGACGCGCAGCTACGAAACGCAGTTCATGTGCGGGGATGCCCTGCTGATCGCCCCGATAATCGCTCCTGGCGGCGAGGTCGAGGTGGCGTTGCCCCCCGGTGCCTGGTACGACCTCGCCAGCCGGCAGCGCCTGGCCGGGCGGCAGGTGATCAAGTACCGCGCGACGCTGGACAAGTTTCCCGTGTTTGGGCGCGAGGGTTACGCACTGCCGCTCGGGCCGATCGTGCAGCACACCGGTGCGATCGACGCGGCGAAGCCGCTTGCTGCGCTGTATCTCTTCGGCAAACCCACCCAGCCGCTCGATGGATTTGCGCAGGCGAGCATCGTCGTGACCGATAGCCGGGTCAGGGTCGCGGCAGCGCCCGCGAGTGAAAGTCGAAACCTTCGGCGATGCCACGGGCATCGCGATAGAGGGCTTGGCTTAGCGAGAGCCATTCATCGCCATGACCGCATTACCGACGATCGCCGTGACCATCGGCGAACCGGCCGGCATCGGCCCGGATCTGTGCGTGCGCCTGGCCGAGCGCGCGTGGCCCGCGCGGCTGGTGTTTGTCGGGGATATCGAACTGCTGCGCGAGCGTGCGCGACGCCTAGGCGCCGGAGTCCGCTTCGGTGCCTATGTGCGCCACGCGTTGCCGGCATCTGGGATGCTCGAAGTCGCGCATTTTCCGGTCGCGGTGGCGGTCGTCGCCGGACGACCGGACCCCACCAACGCGCGCGCCGTCGTGGCGACCCTTGAGGCCGCGATCACCGGCGCGCTATCGGGGGAGTTCGCAGCAATGGTCACCGCCCCGGTGCAGAAAAGCGTGCTCAACGATGCCGGCATTGCCTTCACCGGGCACACCGAGTTTCTCGCCGCGCGCACGGGGGCCTCCCACGTCGTGATGCTGCTCGTCGGCGGTTCCTCCGCGCAAACGCTGCGCGTTGCTTTGGCGACGACGCACCTGGCACTTGCGGCCGTACCGGCGGCGATTACGCGCGAATCCCTGACGGCGACGCTCACCGTCGTCGCCGCCGATCTCGCCGGCAAGTTCGGCATCGTGCAGCCGCGCATCGCGGTATGTGGCCTGAACCCGCATGCCGGCGAAGGCGGCCATCTCGGTCGCGAGGAGATCGAGGTCATCGCGCCGGTCATCGCGTCGTTGCGCAGTTCCGGATTCGATCTTGCCGGCCCGCTTCCCGCCGACACCGTGTTCGTCCCGACGCAGCTGCGCGGGTTCGACTGCGTGGTCGCGATGTATCACGACCAGGGCCTGCCGGTGCTCAAACATGCAAGCTTTGGTCATGGCGTCAACGTCACGCTGGGCGTGCCGATCGTGCGCACCTCGGTCGACCACGGCACCGCGCTCGATCTCGCAGCGAACGGGGCGAGCGCCCGCGCCGCGGACCCGGGCAGCCTGTTCGCGGCGGTCAATCTGGCCATCGAGCTGGCGGGGAAACGCCATCATGCATGACGACTACCTGTCGCATCTGCGCGGTGTCATCGAGCGCATCCGCGCCGACGGCTTCTACAAGGCCGAGCGGGTCATCGCAAGCCCACAGTCCGCGCAGATCCGCCTCGCCGATGGCCGGGAGGTGCTCAACTTCTGTGCCAACAACTATCTCGGCCTCGCCGATGATCCGCGGCTCATCCAGGCAGCGCAGGATGGGCTCGTTGCGCACGGGTTCGGAATGGCGTCGGTGCGCTTCATCTGCGGCACCCAGAGCGTGCACAAGGAGCTTGAAGCGGCGCTGTCCAGGTTTCTCAAGACCGACGACAGCATCCTCTACTCGAGTTGCTTCGACGCCAACGGCGGCCTGTTCGAGACCCTGCTCGACGAACAGGACGCGGTCATCAGCGACGAACTCAATCATGCGAGCATCGTCGACGGTATTCGGCTGTGCAAGGCAAGGCGCTATCGCTATCGCAACAACGACATGACCGACCTGGAAGCGAAGCTGATCGAAGCCGACGGCGCCGGGGCGCGCTTCAAGCTCGTCGCGACCGACGGCGTGTTTTCGATGGACGGCATCGTCGCGAATCTGGCAGCGATCTGCGCTCTCGCCGAACGGTATCGAGCGCTGGTGATGGTCGACGACTCGCATGCCGTCGGATTCATCGGCGCTGGCGGTCGTGGAACCCATGAGCTGTGCGCTGTCGAAGGGAGGGTGGACATCCTCACCGGCACACTCGGCAAGGCTCTCGGCGGTGCATCGGGCGGCTACACCGCCGGCAGGAAGGACATCATCGCCCTGCTGCGGCAGCGCTCGCGGCCGTACCTTTTCTCCAACACCCTGGCGCCCGCCATCGCGGCAGCTTCGCTCAAGGTGCTGGAGCTACTTGCCGGCGCGGAAGGGGCCGCGTTGCGTCAACGCGTGCGCGCAAACGGCGAGCGCTTTCGCAGCGCCATGACCGCGCTGGGATTCGACCTGGTGGCCGGCGAGCATCCGATCATTCCGGTTTTGTTGGGCGATGCCGCGCTCGCGACACGGATGGCCGACGCGCTGCTCGCGGAGGGGGTCTACGTGATCGGCTTCTCGTATCCGGTCGTGCCGAAAGGCAAGGCGCGCATCCGCACCCAGATGAGCGCGGCGCACACGCCGCAGCAACTCGATCAGGCGGTGGCGGCGTTCGCAAAGGTCGGCAAGGCATTGGGCGTCATCCCTTAATCGATAGGACTCGGCGTATGAAAGCTTTGGCAAAACTCGAACGCGCACCCGGCCTGACGCTGACCCGCGTCAAGAAGCCCGAAGTGGGCCATAACGACGTCCTGATCCGCATTCGCAAGACGGCAATCTGCGGCACCGACCTGCACATCTGGAACTGGGACGACTGGGCGCAGAAGACGATCCCCGTGCCGATGCAGGTTGGCCACGAATATGTCGGCGAAATCGTCGAAATCGGGCAGGAGGTGCGCGGCTTCAAGGTCGGGGATCGCGTTTCCGGCGAGGGCCACATCACCTGCGGATATTGCCGCAACTGCCGCGCCGGGCGACGCCATTTGTGCCGCAACACCGTGGGGGTGGGCGTGAACCGCGAAGGCGCCTTCGCGGAATACCTCGTGATCCCGGCTTTCAACGCATTCAAGATTCCCGACGACATCGCCGACGACCTGGCGGCGATCTTCGACCCTTTTGGCAACGCCACCCATACCGCGCTGTCGTTCAACCTCGTCGGTGAGGACGTACTCATTACGGGCGCCGGCCCGATCGGCATCATGGCGAGCGCGATCGCGCGCCATGTCGGCGCGCGACACGTCGTGGTCACCGACGTCAATGACTACAGGCTGGCGCTTGCGCGACGCATGGGCGCAACCCGCGCCGTCAACGTGGAACGCGAGCCACTGCGCGAGGTCATGTCGGACCTGCGCATGACCGAGGGGTTCGACGTCGGCCTGGAGATGTCCGGCGTGCCGCACGCGTTTGCCGACATGCTCGAGCACATGAACCATGGCGGCAAGATCGCGCTGCTCGGCATTCCGCCGGCGCAAATGGCGATCGACTGGAACCAGGTCATCTTCAAGGGCCTGGAAATCAAGGGGATCTACGGGCGCGAGATGTTCGAGACCTGGTACAAGATGGTGGCGATGCTGCAGAGCGGGCTCGACCTATCGCCGATCATCACGCATCATTTCCTCGCCGAACAGTTCGAGGCGGCATTCGCGACGTTGCTCTCCGGACAGAGCGGCAAAGTCATTCTCGACTGGAACTAGGCTTGCCAACTGCCGTAGACCAAACCTGAGCCCCGTTCACCGCCACGTCGCGCGCAAGCGGTTCAGCCAGAATTTCCTGGTTGATCCGCACTACATCGAGCGGATCATCGCCGCCGTCGATCCCCAGCGCGACGACAACATCGTCGAGATCGGGCCCGGCCTCGGAGCGTTAACCCGGCCGCTGCTCAACCGGGTTAGCCGGCTTACCGTCATCGAGATCGACCGCGACCTCGCGGCGCGCATCGCCGGCGAGTTCCCTGCCGATCGCCTGACGCTCCACAACGCCGACGCCCTGAGCTTCGACTTCGCGGCGCTGGGCCGCGGGCTGCGTGTGATCGGCAACCTGCCGTACAACATCTCCACGCCATTGCTGTTTCATCTCTCGCGCTGCGACGCCAGCCTGCGCGACCTGACAGTGATGCTGCAGCGGGAGGTGGTGCAGCGCATGGCCGCGGCGCCCGCGACGCCGCAATACGGCCGGCTCACCGTCATGCTGCAGACCCGTTTTCATGTCGAACGTCTGTTCACCGTGCCGGCCGGGGCGTTTCGTCCCGCGCCCAAGGTGGAGTCCGCGCTCGCGCGCCTCGCGCCTCTGGGCGCCGCCCGGCCACGCGTCATCGACGAGGCCTTGTTTGCGGCGATCGTCGGCGCCGCGTTCGGACAGCGGCGCAAGACGCTGCGCAACGCCTTGCAGCACTGGGCGGCGCCACGCGATCTCGAGCGCGCGGGCGTGGCTCCGGGCGCCCGGGGCGAAACGCTGGCGGTGGGCGACTTCGTGCGCCTGGCCAATGCGCTTGCCTAGGCTTCGTTTTGGCTCGCCCCAAGCCCGGTCCGGGCGTTGTCTCGGCGCCACGATACGCACGAGCTTGCGGCGGCTTCTGGCGCCGTGCAGCAAGGTTAGCGCCTGCTTGGGCACCGCGAATGCTTCGGCCAGGAAGGCGAGCAACGCGGCATTGGCCTTGCCTTCGGTGGCCGGCGCAGCCAATTGGATCTTGAGGCAGTCGCCATGCACGCCGGTGACTGCGTTGCGTTTCGCGCCCGGCTGGACGTGAATGGTGAGCGTTATCGAGCCGTCGGCGCCGATGCGCCGCCACGGCCGCGAAGAATCAGTGGAAGAGCTGGACAACCGTCTGTTCCAGCCACGCCACCGGGAGCATCAGCACCAGTTGCGCAAGCACGATGACGATCAGCGGTGACAGATCGAGCGCACCGCCAAGCGGCGGCACGACGCGCCGCACCGGAGTCAGCAGTGGAAAAGTCAGTGCGTTGAGCACGCCCGCAAGGGGACCATCCGGCGCGACCCAGGACAGCAGCGCCTGCAGGAATACCGTGCCGATGACGATCCAGAGGGTCGCCCTGAATCAGCTCCACGACGGCGAGCGCGGCGATAAGGCCGACGAGGCCGCCGGAAAGCGGCGGACTCCCGAGCGCCATGATCGCGAACAGCCACAACGCCTGCAGGAGCCAGGCGATCGCGAGCGACGCCCAATCATAGCCGCGATATCCCGGCAGGACCCGGCGCAACGGCTTCACCGCCCAGTCGGTGAGTGCGGCCACGGCGCGGCCCAGGGGGTTGCGGAAGGGTGCGCGCAGGCACTGCATCAGAAAGCGCAACAACACCGCGTAGACGAGCAGGCCGAATACGATATTGATCAGAAAGCGCGCTGCGTCGTAGAGCATTACGCCTCATCGCCCAGGATATCGCCGAGTTCCTTCGCTCGCAGCGCAGCCGCCTTGACTGCGGCGACAATGGCCGCCTTCACTGCGGCCTCGTCGAGCACGGCGAGCGCACGCTCGGTCGTGCCGCCCTTCGACGTGACCTGCGCCCGCAGCAGCGCCGGCTCGGAATCACTTTGCTCGGCAAGGCGGATCGCGCCCGAGAACGTCGCGTAGGCGAGGCGGCGCGCCTCCGCCTGGGAAAATCCCAGGTCCCGCGCGGCCTCTTCCAGCGCTTCGAGAAAGTAGAAAACATACGCCGGCCCGCTGCCGGAAACCGCCGTCACGGCGTCGAGTTCGTCCTCGCGTTCGCACCATAGCGTCCCGCCGACAGCCCCGAGCACCGCTGCGGCGCGCGCGCGGCCTTCGCTGTCGACGGCGGACAAGGCGTAGAGCGCGGCAATTCCGGCGCCGATCAGCGCCGGTGTGTTCGGCATCGCCCGCACCAGCCGTCGGTAACCCAGCAGCCAGCGGGAGAGATCCGCCAGCCGGATTCCGGCCGCGATGCTCACGACGACCTGGCGCTTGAGGAAGGTCGCGAGTTCGCGCGCCACTATGCGCACGTTCTGCGGCTTGACGGCGATGACCACCACGTCGGCGTTGCTGATGGCGGCAGGCTCGACGGCACGGAATGTCGCCACTCCGAAACGGGCCGCCACCGTGGCCCTCGCGTCGGCGTCGATTTCGACCACCGCCAGCGCCTCGGAGACATGGCCGCGCGCGATCAGTCCTCCGAGCAGCGCGCGGGCCATGTTGCCGCCACCGACGATCGTGATGTTCATGCTCGCGTCCTCTCGTGCCTGGTCGATCCTTGCGCCGAACAGCGCCGTGCCGATGCGCACCAGCGTTGCACCCTCCGCAATAGCCGCCTCGAGGTCGGCCGACATGCCCATCGAAAGCGTGTCGAGCGCGAGCCCGTCGCCGCGCGCGGCATCGAACAACTCGCGCAGCACACGAAACTGCGCGCGCTGTCGCAAACTGTCGGGCGTTTCCTCCGCGATGCCCATGAAGCCGCGCAAGACGATTCGCGGCAGCGCGGCAATCGCTTGGGCCAGCGCCAGCGCCTGTGCTGGCGCGACACCGCTTTTGCTCGCCTCGCCGCTGATGTTGACCTGCACGCAGACGTTGAGCGGCGCCGCCCGTGGGTCGCGAACGGCCGCAAGCCGCTCGGCGATCTTGAGCCGATCGACGCTTTGTACCCAGTTGCAGCATCCGGCAGCCAGCCGTGCCTTGTTGCCCTGCAGCGGCCCAATCAGATGCCACTCGATG
Source organism: uncultured beta proteobacterium (assembly GCA_963778275.1). GTDB lineage: Bacteria > Pseudomonadota > Gammaproteobacteria > Burkholderiales > Casimicrobiaceae > PALSA-1003. The sequence continues at coordinate 306,016 of CAVZTS010000014.1, forward strand.
CCGGGCAGCGCGGCAAGCTCCCCGGCCTTGGCAATGCACTCCTGCACGTAATTCTCGCCAAAGGCCCGCTGCCCCAGTGCGTAGGCGGCGCGTACCGCGGCGGCAGGCTGTGCCTTACTCACGGCGAGCAGGGTAACGGTCGCTGGATCGCGTCCGGCACGCCGGGCCGCGGCTGTGATCCGGGACCGGACTGCTTGCCACGCCTTCTCGTCTAGGCTCATAATCAGATGACGCCGGCATAGCGAGCCGCGGGTGTAACCCACAACTCGTACCCGGGTGAACAGGATCGCCCCAGCTTGACGCGGCGGTCACCCCACGTTACCCCGCTGCCCGCGTCAGCCCGCTGGGATTATAAATGGACATTGCTGAACTATTAGCGTTCGCGGTCAAGAACAAGGCTTCGGACCTGCACCTCTCGGCGGGTCTGCCGCCGATGATCCGCGTCCATGGCGACATCCGGCGGATCAACCTGCCGCCCATGGAACACGAAGACGTGCACGCCATGGTGTACGACATCATGAGTGATGCGCAGCGCAAGATGTACGAGGAAATGCTCGAATGCGACTTCTCGTTCGGGATCCCCAACCTCGCCCGCTTCCGCGTCAACGCGTACAACCAGCAACGCGGTGCTGCCGTGGCGTTTCGGACGATTCCATCGAAAGTGCTCTCGCTCGAAGAGCTTGCGACGCCGAAGTCGTTCGCGGACATGACCGACCGGCCGCGAGGCCTGATCCTGTGCACCGGCCCCACCGGCTCGGGTAAGTCAACGACGCTGGCGGCCATGACCGACCATGTCAACCAGAACCAATACGGACACATCCTCACCATCGAGGACCCGATCGAGTTTCTGCACGAGTCGAAGAAGTGCCTGGTCAACCAGCGCGAGGTGGGGCCGCATACGCTATCGTTCGCCAACGCGCTGCGGGCGGCGCTGCGTGAAGACCCCGACTACATCCTGGTCGGCGAAATGCGCGACCTGGAGACGATTCGGCTGGCGTTGACCGCGGCAGAAACCGGCCACCTGGTCTTCGCCACCCTGCATACCAGCTCCGCAGCCAAGACGATCGACCGCATCATCGACGTATTCCCCGCTGCGGAAAAGGACATGGTTCGGGCGATGCTGTCCGAGTCGCTGGTATCGGTGATCTCACAGACGCTGCTCAAGACCAAGGATGGCCAGGGCCGCGTGGCGGCGTGGGAGATCATGATGGGTACGCCTGCAATCCGGAACCTCATCCGCGAAAACAAGGTTGCGCAGATGTACTCGGTCATCCAAACCAGCCAGGCGGCCGGCATGCAGACGATGGATCAGTGCCTTACGGAACTGGTCCGGCGCAACCAGATTCAACTGGCCGAGGCGCGGCAGCGCGCGGTCAACAAGGACCTGTTCGGCGGGTAGCCAGAGGGAGTCGCTCCATGGAACGCGAGACCGCGACCAAATTCATCCACGAGCTGCTCGATCTGCTAGTCAAGCAGAAGGGCTCGGACTTGTTCATCACCGCCGGCTTCCCGCCAGCGCTCAAGATCGACGGCAAGATCGCGCCGGTATCGAAGACTGCGCTCACTCCGCAGCACACCATCGAGCTGGTGCGCAGCGTGATGAACGACAAGCAGGCGATGGAGTTCGAATCGAGCAAGGAATGTAACTTCGCCATCGCCCCGCCCGGGATCGGTCGCTTTCGCTGCAATGCGTTCGTGCAACAAGGTCGCGTGGGGATGGCGATACGCACGATCAACATCGTCATTCCGACGTTCGAGGAGCTGAACTTGCCGCCGGTGCTCAAGGACGTATGCATGAGCAAACGGGGCATCATGATGTTCATCGGCGCCACGGGTGCCGGCAAGTCGACGTCGATGGCCGCGCTGCTTGGCTATCGCAACGAAAACAGCTATGGCCACATCATTACGATCGAGGACCCGATCGAATTCGTGCACGAGCACAAGAACTGCATCCTTACCCAGCGCGAGGTCGGGGTAGATACCGACAGCTGGGAAATCGCGTTGAAGAACTCGCTGCGGCAGGCGCCGGACGTGATCCTGATCGGCGAAATCCGCGACCGCAATACTATGGACTACGCGATCGCCTTTGCGGAGACCGGGCACCTGTGCCTGGCGACGCTGCACGCGAACAGCACCAACCAGGCGCTTGACCGCATCATCAACTTCTTTCCCGAGGAACGCCGCGCGCAGCTCCTTATGGACCTGTCGCTCAACATCCGTGCCTTTGTTGCGCAGCGACTGATCGCTCGCCGCGACGGTCGCGGGCGCGTGCCGGCAGTAGAGGTGATGCTGAACTCGCCACTGATTTCAGACCTCATCTTCAAGGGCGACGTCTCCGGCATCAAGGAGATTATGAAGAAGTCGCGCGAACTCGGCATGCAGACCTTCGACCAGGCATTGTTCGACCTGTACGAGGCTGGCATGATCAGCTACGAGGATGCGCTGCGGAACGCGGACTCGCTAAATGACCTGCGCCTGGAGATCAAGCTGCACGGCAAGGACGCCAAGAACCGCAACGTGATGGCCGGCATTGCCAACATGGACATCATCCAGTCGTAGCCCTGCTCGCAGCACCGCGCGCGCTGCGCGTGGTAGTCTAATCTCTCGCCCTGCCATCGTCAGGGGGACGCCCATCATGGCCGGTCTCGAACCCGATACGCCGATTCCCACGCAGATCAAGCTGCATCAGGCTTCCCGCGCGATGGAGCTGAGCTTTGCGGACGGAACGAACTTCCGCATGCCCTACGAATACCTGCGCGTGTACTCCCCATCGGCGGAAGTCCGAGGGCACGGTCCCGGGCAGGAAACCCTCCAGGTCGGCAAGCGCGAGGTGACGATCACGGACGTCGAGGCGGTGGGTCATTACGCGATCCGGCCGAGGTTTTCCGACGGACACGACACCGGCATCTACTCGTGGGAATATCTGTACGATCTGGGCGTGCGGCAGCGAGAACTCTGGGAGCGCTATCTCGGGCGCCTTGCGGTGGCCGGGGTGAGCCGAGATCCCGACCCGAACCCGCCGACTCCGGCTCCCGTGAACGCCTGCGGGCACCACCGCTGACGCCGGGGATTTCTGGCGCCGCAATGAGCGAAACGACCGATTTCGGCTTCGAGCGAGTGCCGCCCGAAGACAAGGCGCGACGTGTGCGCGGCGTGTTCGAGTCGGTCGCGGCGAAATACGATCTGATGAACGATCTGATGTCGGCAGGGCTGCATCGCGCATGGAAACGCTTCGCAGTTGCCGCGAGTGGCACCCGCCCCGGCAGCGAGGTTCTCGACGTGGCCGGCGGCACCGCCGACCTGACGCGGTTGTTCACCGATCGTGTCGGATCGACCGGACGCGTGGTCCTGACCGACATCAACGCGGCAATGCTCGGTGTCGGCCGTGACCGAATGCTCGATGAGGGACGCCCGGTGTCCGCGATCCAGTGCAACGCGGAGGCACTGCCGTTCCCCGCGCGGCGCTTCGATTGCGTCTGCATCGGATTCGGGCTGCGCAACGTCACGCGCAAGGATCTGGCGCTCGCCGAGATGCGCCGCGTTCTGCGGCCAGGCGGCGTCGTCCTCATCCTCGAATTCAGCAAAGTGGCAGAGCCGCTCCAGGCGGCGTACGCCTGGTACAGCTTCAATGTCTTCCCGCGCCTCGGCGAGCTCGTCGCCGGCGACGCGGCAAGCTATCGCTATCTCGCCGAGTCCATCCAAATGCACCCCGACCAGCCCACGCTCAAGAACATGATGGAAAAGGCGGGCTTCGAGCGCGTGGAATGGTTCAACCTGACTGCCGGCGTCGTCGCGTTGCACCGCGGTTACGCCTTCTAGGGGCTGCGTGTATTCCGCACTCGACATCGCCAACCGCGCGCTGGAGCGGGAACGCTGGGCGCGTGACAAGCTTGCCGAACATGCCGGTCGCGTTGTGCGCGTGGACATCGTCCCGGCGCGGGAGACCTTTGCCGTCAACGGCGAGGGGCGATTGGAAGGGACTAACGCAGCACCCGATTTGCGGCTCACTATCTCGCCGCTGCGTCTTCCCGCGCTACTGGCGCAGCCCGAACGCTGGGACGAACTCGTCGCCACTGAAGGCGATGCGAAGCTGGCCGCGACACTCTCCGAGCTCGCGCTTACGCTGCCATGGTTCGTGGAGGCGCTGTTCGCCAAGGCGTTCGGCCCGGTCATGGGCCAGAGGGTCGCCGACATCGGCCGGCGTTTGCTGGCACTTCCGCACTACGCGGCGGGGCGCTTTAGCGATAGTGTGGCGAGCTACATCGGCGACGAGGTGCAGCTCGCTGCCGGAGTAGCCGAATTCCGTATCGTCGCGAGCGAGATCGCCACATTCGCCGCGCGGGTGGACGCGCTTGCAGTGCGCATCGATGCGCTGCACGGCATGACCGCGCCCACCGCTACCGGCCCTTCGCCGGGAAAGGACGCGGCGAGAACCAGGCACGGTCCCCCCCGCTAGCGCTGGGCCGTCTGCTGCGCCGGCGGCCAGCTGAAGACCTGCGTCGACGGCGGGCCGAGCGGATCGGTGTTTGGATCGATGGTCGAAATGCGCAACACCTGTTCCTTGAACCACCGATGGAAGGGTTGCTGCGCGTCGGCAAATGCTCTTGCCGCCGGCTCGAGATCGTCCAGTTCGGTAACGACGATCACCTGCGCACCGAACGGACCCGGCTGGAAATGCCAGGTTTCGCGCCGGACGCCCAGGCCGGCATAGAACTCGTGCGCCTCTCTTTGCCGCGGGCCGGCCAGCTCGCGCGCGAACGCTTCAAGGTCCGGCTCTTTGCCGGGAAGCACCGGAAATGCCCTGACAACGAAATGCATCGTGCGTCCTCCCAATGCAGCGCCCGATGGGACGTCTGGCTAGCCTGCCCTGTCGCGCTGCCAATCCGCTGGCCGGCGCATCCGTGCCGAAGGCGCCCAGTCACGCCGCGCGCACTCGCGGCTTCACGCTCAGCGCCGCGACCGCCACAAACGCGAGCAGCGCGAGCACCCCCACTGCGGCCTCAATATACAACATGCCACCCGGTCCCCAGCGTGCCGTGGCCCAGCCGTCTGCCGCGGTCATGTAGCCGATCGGAATGTTCGACAGCGACGCGAACAGGCTGTATTTGGTGGCCGCCGCGCCGAGGCCGATCGCTTCGAGCGCAACCGCAGAGAAACCGGCGTAGGTGAGACCGCTGATGAAAGCGTAAGCCAGGGTGAATACGGCGAACACCGTCTCGGTGCGCGGCGCCAGCGCCATCGCCACCGCGCAAGCGGCCATCAGCGCGCCGTAGAGAGCATACGCGGCCTTGCGATCCATGCGGTCGCAGGCATAGCCGCCGACCAAGCACCCTGCGGCCGAGACGATGCCGTTCAGCACACCGGTAACCAGCGCGACCGTGTCCGCGCTCGCCTGCCAGTCGCCCGCGACTGCCGACCAGAGGTTCGACGCCGCGCCCGTCCCGATGGGCAGAAAGCAGATCAGCAGACCGAGGAAGCCGCGGCGCGAGCGCGCGACGCGCCAGAGATCCTGCACTACGTTGGCAAGCGTCTGGTAATACTTTGCCTCGCGCGGAGCGCGGCTCGGCTCGGCGACAAATGAAAGCGCCGCGCAGCATGCGAGCGAGGTCGCCGCCAGCACCGCCCCCGCGATCCACGGCGCCGGCAGCCGCTGCGCCATCCACAAACCCGCACCGCCTCCAAGTCCGAAGCCGCCGAGGTTGCCGGCCTGAAACCAGCCCGCCGCACGGCCTTTCGCTGCGTCCGAGGCGGCGTAAGCCATCAAGCTCTCGACGGCCATGGCAAGAAACGTCGCCGCGACGTTCGAGGCCAGCACGGTGAACGTGAGCAGCGGCAGAGCGTCCTGGGTCGCAGGAATGGCGCCGGTGCCGTAAATGCCCAGCGCGCTTACCCCCGCTGCCAGCAGATACCACGTCTTGCGCGACAGTGTCGTATCGGGGAGTGGCGCCCAGATAAATTTCCAGCTGTGAGGAATGTAGCTAATCGCCACCAGCGTCGCGGATTCGTCGACGGGAACGCCGGCCTGCGTGAGCAGATAGACGACCGTAACGGTGAGATAGCCCGCCATCACTCCGAATGGGAGGATTAGGACTAGGAAAACGACGGGGTGCGGCGAGAGCAGTGGCGCGACGAGCTTGAATGCCATCACGGCATTCTAGCGCCACCCCGGCGCGTTACTCCGTGTACTGGGACTTACCCTCGCCGAAGGACCAGTTTTCCCAGGCGACCTCGACCAGATTGATGAACAGGTCTTGCGGCCGCAGGCCGGGGTCGCGCGCCAGCAGTTCGGCCGCGCGCGCGAAAAAGTCACGCTTCTGTGTCGGTTTCCGCCCCCCGCTCAACGTGATCTGCACCAGTACGACATCATCGCTCCGGTCGATGCCGAGATAGACAGGATCGTAGACGAGCCCGTCGGCGTCATGCTCGGTGATGACCTGGAAGCGGTCGTGGTCGGGTACGGCAAGCGTCTCGACCATGGCGCGATGTATGCCCTCGCCCACGGCGCGGCGATAATTGGCCGGCTTGCCGGCGCGAAGCGCGATGCGAACGAGAGGCATGTCCGGTGCCGCCGCTTGGGTGGCCGGACCCGAATCTACGCGCCCGGTGCAAGCGCGTCAAAGGCATACCTTACAATCGCGGGCATGCGCTGGCTTCGCCTCGCAAAAATCTGGTTCATCGCGCTCAAGTACGGGCTCGACGAGTTCCTGCTCGGTCACGCGCGATTTCGCTGGCTGCGCCCCACCGCACGCGCGCTCACCTTCTGGCGCGACACGTCGGCGCCACGGGCGGTCCGCCTGCGGCTCGCGCTGGAGGATCTCGGACCGATCTTCGTCAAGTTCGGCCAGGTGCTTTCGACGCGGCGCGACCTGCTGCCCGCCGACATCGCCGAGGAGCTCGCCAAGCTGCAGGACCGCGTGCCGCCTTTTCCGACCGAGCAGGTGATCGCCACCCTGGCCCGTGTCTACGGCAAGCCCGTCGACCAAGTCTTCAAGGCATTCAGCCCCGAGCCGGTGGCGAGCGCCTCCGTGGCGCAAGTGCATTTCGCGGAGCTTCCCGACGGCACCGCGGCCGCGGTCAAGGTGCTGCGGCCGAATATTGCGGCGACGATCGAGAAGGACCTTGCCCTCATGCAAATGGGGGCGTGGCTGGTGGAGAGGCTCTGGTCGGACGGCAAGCGCCTCAAGCCGCAGGAGGTCGTCGCCGAGTTCGACAGGACGATCCACGACGAGCTCGATCTCGGGCGCGAAGCGGCCAACTGCTCGCAGTTGCGGCGCAATTTCCTGCATTCGTCACTGTTGCTCATTCCCGAGGTCTACTGGGATTGGTGCAGCACCGAAATAATGGTGATGGAGCGCATGTCCGGTATCCCCATCAGCCAGAATGAGCGGCTGAAGGCCGCTGGCATCGACATTCCGCGCCTTGCTCGCGCTGGCGTCGAAATCTTCTTCACGCAGGTGTTCCGGGACGGCTTCTTTCACGCCGACATGCACCCGGGGAACATCTTCGTCGCCACTGATCCAGCCAATTTCGGCAAGTACATTGCGCTCGACTTCGGCATCATGGGCACGCTCTCCGAGACCGACAAGAGCTATCTGGCGCAGAACTTCTTGGCCTTCTTTCGGCGCGACTACCACCGCGTGGCCACCGCGCATATCGAGTCGGGTTGGGTGCCGCGCGAGACGCGGGTCGACCAGCTGGAGAGCGAGATCCGCGCCGTGTGCGAGCCGGTCTTCGACCGGCCGCTGAAAGAAATCTCGCTCGCACGCGTGCTCGTGCAGCTGTTCCGCGCGTCGCGCCGCTTCAACGTCGAGATTCAGCCGCAGCTCGTGCTGCTGCAAAAGACGCTGCTCAACGTGGAGGGTCTCGGGAGGCAGCTCGACCCCGATCTGGATCTGTGGGTGACCGCCAAGCCATTTCTCGAGCGCTGGATGGAAGACCAGGTCGGCTGGCGCGCGCTCGAGCGCCAGCTGCGCGAGGAGGCGCCGTTCCTCGTCACCATGCTCCCGCAGCTGCCGCGCCTGATCTACCAGAGGCTGTCCGTGCCGGCGCCGGTGTCGGATCTCGCGCTCAAGGACCTCGCCGCCGCCCAGCGCGCGCGCAACCGCTGGCTGGGCGTCGTGGCGGCATTGCTGGCAGGCGTCATCGCGGTCCTCCTCTGGCACGCCCGATAACCCCGCAAACACCGCTGCCGCCCAAGCTGCGTGCGCTCGGCAGCCGCCCCGAGCCGTACTCCGGCCCGCGGGCGAGCGCGTTTTCTGCAATAATTGTTACCCATACCTGATTCCGCGAGGCAGTTCGCGTGAAGATGGTGAAACGTATCGTCGCCTGGGTGTTGCTTGCCATCGCCGCCGCTAGCGCCAACGCCGCGCCGGTGCTGGTTCTGCCCTTTGTCGGCGCCATCGGGCCGGCTACTGCCGATTTCGTGACGCGCGGGCTGACGCGCGCCGAGCGCGAGGGCGCGCAGCTCGTGGTGCTGCAAATCGACACGCCCGGCGGACTGGACACGTCGATGCGGGAGATCATCAAGGCGATCCTGGCCTCGCCGGTCCCGGTCGCGGCCTTCGTCGCGCCCAGCGGCGCGCGTGCCGCGAGTGCCGGCACCTACATCCTCTACGCGAGTCATATCGCTGCAATGGCGCCTGGAACCAATCTCGGCGCCGCTACGCCGGTGCAGATCGGCATGCCCTCACCCAGCCCCTCGCCGCAGCCCCAAGCGCCCGACAAGGGCAAGGCCAAGGGCGCCGACGAACCGAGCGCTCCGCAGGACACGCTAACCAGGAAGCAAACGCACGATGCGGCCGCGTACATCCGCGGCCTCGCGCAGTTGCGCGGCCGCAACGCGGAATGGGGCGAGCGCGCGGTACGCGAAGCGGTCAGCCTGTCGGCGGACGAGGCGCTGGCGCAGAAAGGTCATCGACCTGACCGCGCGCGACGTTTCGGAGTTGCTGACCAAGCTCGACGGGCGCAAGGTCACGACTGCCGCCGGAGAGCGCGTGCTTGCCACTGCCGGCGCGGCAACGCTCATTGTAGAAGCCGACTGGAAGAGCCGGTTCCTGGCGGTGATTACGGATCCCAGCGTCGCCTTGATCCTGATGATGCTGGGCATCTACGGTCTATTCTTTGAGTTCTCCAATCCGGGATTCGTGCTTCCGGGCGTGGTTGGCGCAATCTGCCTTTGCCTCGGTCTATTCGCGCTCAACATGCTGCCGGTCAATTACGCGGGATTGACGCTGGTTCTGCTGGGACTGGCGTTCCTGATTGCGGAGGCGTTTCTGCCCAGCTACGGTTCGCTCGGCGTAGGCGGTATCATTGCCTTCGTCATTGGCGCGGTAATGCTAATCGATACGGACGTGCCCGGTTTCGGAGTTCCCTACTGGCTCATTGGCTCGCTGGCGTTCCTGTCTGCGGCGTTCATCTTCCTCGTTGGCGGGGTCGCCCTCAGGGCGCGCCGCCGACCGGTCGTAACGGGGCATGAGGAACTGATCGGCAGCGTCGGCGTTGTGCTCGAAGATGCGGATGCGGAAGGCTGGGCGCGCATCCACAGCGAGCAATGGCACGTGCGGAGTTCAGGTCCCGCTCAAACGGGGGCAGGGTGTTCGGGTCACGGCGCGTAACGGCCTGGTGCTGACCGTGATGCCGCTTAACGAAGGCGCGGGAGGTTGACCATGATATTCGGGATGGGATTCGGCAGCTTCGTGGTCATCATCTTGCTGCTGCTCCTCACGTCATTTCGCGTCCTGCGGGAATACCAGCGCGGCGTCGTGTTCATGCTCGGCCGATTCTGGAAAGTGAAGGGGCCCGGGCTGATCCTGATCATTCCCGGCGTGCAGCAGTGGGTGCGCGTCGACCTGCGCACGATCGTGATGGAGGTGTCCCCGCAGGACGTGATTACCCGCGACAACGTGTCGGTCAAGGTCAACGCGGTGGTGTATTTTCGCGTCGTCGATCCGGCCAAGTCGGTGATCCAGGTCGAGAAATTCCTCGAGGCGACGAGCCAGCTCGCACAGACGACACTGCGCGCGGTTCTCGGCAAGCATGCGCTGGACGAATTGCTCTCGGAGCGGGAAAAGCTCAATCTCGACATCCAGAAGGTGCTCGACTCCCAAACCGACGCCTGGGGCATCAAGGTATCGACCGTCGAAATCAAGCAGGTCGACCTCAACGAGTCGATGGTGCGCGCAATCGCGCGGCAGGCCGAGGCCGAGCGTGAGCGGCGCGCGAAGATCATCCACGCCGAGGGTGAATTGCAGGCGTCGGAGAAGCTGCTGCAGGCCGCCCAGATGCTGGCGCAACAGCCGCAGGCGATGCAGCTGCGTTACCTGCAGACGCTTGGCAACATCGCCGGCGACAAGAGCTCGACCATCGTCTTTCCGGTGCCGCTGGAGATCCTGTCGGCGCTCGGTGCCAAGATTCAGGGAGGCGGCTGACGCGGCAGGGCGACAAGCGGCCGGTGCGCCGGACTACCCGCGTTCCCCGGGGCTGGCGGCCATAAGCCGCGGCGCGAGGCGGGAGGCTATTTTTCCGCGGGCTGCTTTCGCGCCGACGGTCGTTTCGTTCCAAACGATCGCCACGTCCGGCTGCCGTTTCACCAGGCGCTCGAGCGCCTTACCCTGCAGCCGGCTGCGCACGCAGCCCTGCAGCGTGATGAACTTGCGCATGGTCGTCACCCACACGCTCGTGTCGCGAAAGCGCTTGTCGCCGCGGATCGCGGCAACAATCCTTTCATTGATCTCCGGATCGCGCTTGTAAGCGCCCCCGCATTCACAGGTACCGGCAAGGCAGCATGAAGTGCCGCGTTCGGCGCGTTCATGTGCCTGCACGCGCATTTCCTGCTCGGTGAGTAGCGGCGGCTTCGCGGCCGGGCAACTCGGGAAACCATCCGTCGCCTGGGCGAACGGGTCGACTTGATAAGTGCGCGGCTCTTCGGCGTTGGCGGTGACCAGACCGAACACGCCGGTTAACGCAAAAAGTATGCACAGTCGCATCTGGCCAACCTGAACAGCATGGAAATCCGGCGTATTTTGCTACAATCCACCGATTTCGCCAGGGGGTGCGGCTGCCAATGGCGCTGCTTGAGATCGAGAACGTCACCCGCCGCTTCGGCGCTTTCACTGCGGTCGACAACGTCAGCATCGGCATCGAGGCGGGCGAGTTCTTCACGCTGCTCGGGCCCTCCGGCTGTGGCAAGACCACGCTGCTGCGCATGATCGCCGGCTTCGACCTCCCGGATGGCGGACGCATTCTGCTCAATGGCGAAGACCTTGCCGGCCGGCCTCCGGAGGAGCGCCCTGTGCGCACCGTTTTCCAGAGTTACGCGCTCTTCCCGCACATGACCGTGGAGGGAAATGTCGCGTTTCCGCTGCAGATGGCCAAGACTCCTGCGGCCGAGATTCCCGCCAAGATCGCCGCCGCGCTGGAGGACGTTCGCCTGGTGGGCTTCGGCAAGCGCTATCCCCACGAACTCTCGGGTGGCCAAAAGCAGCGGGTGGCGATCGGCCGAGCACTGGTCACGCATCCGACAATGTTGCTGCTCGATGAGCCGCTGGCGGCGCTCGACGCGAAACTGCGCGAGGAAATGCAACTCGAGTTGATCAACCTGCAGAAGGAGGTCGGCATCACCTTTGTCTACGTGACGCACGACCAGACCGAGGCGCTGGCGCTCTCGCATCGTATCGCGGTAATGAACAAGGGTCGCGTCGAACAACTCGACGAGCCGTCGAAAATATACGGCTTTCCAAAAACGCGCTTTGTGGCAGACTTCATCGGCCAGTGCAACCTGTTTTCCGGGCCAGTCGTTGCCGGTGGCAACGGCGTGGTCACGCTCGAGGTGCCCGCGCTCGGCCCGGTGCGCGCCGCGACCGCGTCCAAGTTGCCGCCCGGCGGCCGCGGCACGATCGCGCTGCGGCCGGAGAAGATCCGCATCCAGGCCGGCGCGCCCATCGACACCCCCGACAATCACTACAGTGGCACGGTGGCGGACCTGCTGTACATGGGCGACGTCACCGTGTACAAAGTCGCCACTCCCGGCGGCATGCGCGTGGAAGCGCTGCTTGCCAATTCGCAGAGCGGGCGCGCCAAGTTTTTCGAAGTCGGCGACGCGGTCGAGGTGAATTGGCCGGTCGACGCAGGCCACTTCATCGAAGAGTGAACAGCAAATCCAAACCAGTCGCTGCGGCAACTCGATCGCGCCTCGGCAGATGGCTGGTAAGCGGGCCGCCGCTTCGTCTATCTGCTGCTGTTCTTCGCCATCCCGTCGCTGATCATGGTCTTGGCGTCGTTTCGCACGCCTGGCGAATTTGGCGGCCTGGCGCCGCTCTTCGAGGACGGCAGACTCGATCTCAATCTGGATAGCTACGCGCGTTTCTTCAGCGAGATGATCTACGCGCAGATCTTCCTGAAATCGGTGTGGTACGCGTTGTTCACAACGCTTTTCTGTCTTGCGCTTGCGTACCCGCTCGCGACGCTGATCGCTAAGAGCCCCAAGCGGTACCGCGATCTATTGCTGTTGCTGGTTATCCTGCCATTCTGGAGCAACTTCCTGATCCGCGTGTACGCGTGGATGATCATCCTGGGCCCCAATGCCGCGTTGGCGAGAGCTGTGAATGGCGCGCTGGCCTGGTTTGGACACGACCCGGTGCCGTTGCTCTTCAGCTCCTTTGCGGTTCTGGTGTGCCTGGTCTACGTGCACCTCCCGTTCATGGTGCTGCCGCTTTACGCCAACCTTGAGAAGCACGACCAGGCGCTGCTTGACGCGGCGCAGGATCTCGGCGCCAACGCCTGGCAACGGTTCTGGCGCATCACCTTCCCGCTGTCGCTCCCAGGCGTCTACGCCGGCGCGGCGCTGGTATTCATTCCCGCGCTGGGGATTTTCGCGATCCCGGACATTCTGGGCGGACCGGAGGACAGTCTGATCGGCAACGTCATCAAGCAGCAGTTTCTGGAAACGCGCGACTGGCCATTCGGCAGCGTGCTATCGATCGTGCTCACGGTTGCGGCGCTGGCGCTGGCGGGTCTCGCCGCGTGGGTTGCGCGGCGCAACCTCGGAACGCCATCCTCGACGAAGGAAGCACGTGCGTAAACGGCACCTGGGACTCTGGAGCGCCGCGGCCGTGGGGTACGCGTTCCTGTACATCCCGCTCCTCATCGTCGTTGTCTATTCCTTTAACAATTCGCGTCTGAACGCCGAATGGGTGGGCTTCACACTCGACTGGTACGACCGCCTTTTCCACAATCAGGACATGCTCGCCGCTGCGGGCAACTCGCTTATCATCGCACTGACTGCGAGCACGGTGTCCACGGTGCTTGGGACGATGGCGGGGGTCGCGTTGTACCGCTTCCGGTCACGCCTGCTTTCGGTCCTCGTGCTCGCACCGATTGCGATTCCGGAAATCCTGATGGGCGTGAGCCTGCTTATTTTCTTTGTGCTCCTCAATTTCACGCTGGGTCTGGCTTCGGTCGCGCTGGCGCATATCGCCTTTTGCATCGGATTCGTGGCCATCGTCGTGCGGGCACGGCTGGCCGGCATGGATGAGACGCTGACCGAGGCGGCGCGTGATTGCGGCGCCTCGCCGTGGAATGCGTTCCGCTACGTCACGCTGCCCCTGATCATGCCGGGCGTCATCGCCGGTGCACTGATGGCGTTCACGTTGTCGATCGACGACTTCGTGATCACCTTTTTCACGGCCGGAGCCGGCACGGTGACGCTGCCGTTGCAGATTTACTCGATGATCAAGATCGCCGTGACGCCCGAGGTCAATGCGGTTTCGACCTTGTTGATGCTGCTGACTCTGGCGCTTATCATCATCGCTTCCAAGCTCTCGCCAAGCCTGTTCCGCTCCGAAGAGGGGGTTTCATGAAACGAGTCCTTGCCCTGCTTGCCGCCCTGTCCTTCGCAGCGCTGGTTGTCACCCCCGCGGCAGCCAAGGACGAATTCCATCTCTATAACTGGAACAACTACATCGCGCCGGAGACGATCAAGCGCTTCGAGGACTTCTGCGGGTGTGCGGTGGTACAGACCTACTATTCGGACAACGAGGAGCTGCTCGCCAAGCTCGCCGCCGGCGCCAAGGGTTACGACATGCTGGTGCCGACAGCGAACGCAGTCGAGGCGCTGATCAGGGGCAAGCAGCTCAAGCCGCTCGACAAGTCGCAGCTACCGAACCTGAAGAACGTCAATCCGATCTATCTCAATACGCCTTTCGATCCTGGCAACGTGTACTCGGTGCCGTATGCGATGTCGACAACCATCATTGGCTACAACGACCAGAAGATGAAGGAACTGGGACTGCCCACCGATACCTGGGCGGTGATCTTCGAGCCGAAGTATCTGGAGAAGGTGAAAGGTCGCGTCACCGTGCTCGACAGCGCAAACGAGCTGTTCGCGGCCGCGCTCAAATACCTGGGCTACTCGGCGAACGACGTCGACGAGGCGCATTGGAAGCAGGCGGTCGACGTGATCAAGAAGGCCAAGCCCTACTGGGCCGCGTTCAATGCCTCGTCGTACATCAAGGAACTTACTGTCGGCAACATCTGGCTCGTGCACGGCTATTCCAACGACATTTTCCAGGCGAACCTCGATGCGCAGGCGGCCAAGCGACCGTTCCGCATCCTGCAGGGAATGCCCCGTGAGGGCGCGGTGCTTGCGGTCGATAACATGGTGATTCACAAGGACGCGCCACGGCCCGACTTGGCGCTCAAGTTCATGAACTTCATGCTCGAGGGCAAGAATTCTGCCGAACTCACGAACCTGATCGGCTCCGGCAATCCGAATCTCGACGCGATCAAGTACATCCGGCCCGAGATTCTCAAGAACCCGGCGATCTTTCCAGACAAAGCGGTCGAAGCGAAACTCGAGCAATTGAGGGATCTGACGGTGGCCCAGCGTCGCCTGCGGAACCGCATGTGGACCGAGATCAAAGCGGGACGCTGACCCTCAGGCTGCTCACTGGGCACGGGCACCGGTCGAGATGCACGACCTGAACGTGTGCTCGAGGCCGCCCCCTTGTACTACCAGACTGTCACGGGACTCCCGCCGGGCGGTGCCGAGGCGCAGAGCACTTTCACCGCGCCGCTCCCCGGCAAGACCTATGCCGACAAGTTCGTCTGGGGGCGGTATGCGGGTGCGACGATGATCGGCTGCGCGGACGTGATCCGTGGCTACCCGACGCGCGAAGCTGCGGTTATTGGCTGGCTGCTTGTTGCGCAGCCGTGGCAGCGGCGCGGACTGGGCCGAGCCTTCGCCGCGCTGCTCGAGGAGGTGATTGCCACCTGGGTCGAAATCGAGCGCCTGCGGCTTGGCGTTGCCGCTACGAACACCGCCGCGGCGACGTTCTGGCACAAGCTGGGGTACCGCGAAACCGGCGAAGTAAAGGCGGCGCCGCCGGGTTTCGTGGCCGCGCTGCATGTCATGGAAAAGCCGCTGCGTCGGGACGCCGCCGCATGATGGAGAACACCGTGTAGTCGCCATGCCGCTGCGCCCGGAGCATGCGCGCGTGTTTCTACGCTTCTTCGATCATGAGCGCGGTGCTGCCTTCGCCGACAACCCGGGCTGGGCCAAGTGTTACTGTCACTACTATCACGTGCCGAAGTCGATCCGGTGGGCGTCGCTTTCCGCGCACCAGAGCCGGGACGCGATGGCGGCCCGGATTGATGTCGGCGAAATGGAAGGCTTTGTCGCTTTCGAAGGAGGTGGTGTCGTCGGCTGGCTGAACGCGCAGGCGCGGCACAAGCTGCCACACTGCTTTGACCGCCTGGGGATCGCGCCGACGGTGCTTCCCTGCAAGCCCTTCGAAGCCGCGGTGATCGTCTGCTTTGTGATTGCCCCGTCGCAGCATCGGCAAGGAATCGCTCGAGCACTGCTGCGCGGGGCGCTCGAATCATTCGCCGCGCGCGGCTTCAGGCTGGTCGATGCCTTTCCATTCAGATCCGGCGATAGCCTCGTCGCCGCCGATCACTTCCACGGCCCCCTGCCGCTCTTCCGCGAAGCGGGATTCGGCGTTATCTGCGAAAACAAGCACATGACGGTCGTGCGCAAGCTGATTTCTGGGCCGGCCTAGCTTAAATGCCGTCCGCCGCCCTGCCGCCGCGTGAACCAAGCCGCCTGCCGCAATATCTGGCCACGCTGTACGGGTTGATGATCGTCTATGCCAGCCTCGAACCGTTCTCGGGCTGGATGGCGCCATTGCCGGATACGCCGTTCTTTCTGTTCGAGCCGTGGCCGCTGCATTTCACGCGCTTCGATATCGTTGTCAACGTAGTCGCCTATATCCCTTTCGGGTTCCTCCTTGCGCTCATAGGCACGCGCCGGCGGCCGGGAGCCCGGTTGGCAGTGGCGATCGGCGCCGGAGCGATCCTCTCGTTTACGATGGAATCGACGCAGATGTTGCTGCCGACGCGCGACGCAAGCAATGTCGACCTGCTCTCCAATAGCTGCGGCGCGGCGGTCGGCGCCATGGCTGCGCTTGCGTTCAATCGCGCGCCGGGTTTGCGGGCGCGCATCGCCCATTGGCGCTACCAGACCTTTCTCGGCGGGCGCAGCGGCGACCTCGGTCTCGCGTTGCTCGGCGTGTGGTTGCTATCGCAGGTCAATCCGGGAATCCCGCTGTTTGCCGCGACCTTTGACCCCTCGCTCGAGCTTGCGCGCGATCTCGCCGGAACCCTGCTGCGCGCGGCGCAAAGCGCATTCAACGTCATCGGGGTCGGCTTGTTCCTGGCGCTGCTCCTGCGGCAGCGGCGTAACCTCGGTGCCGCCGTACTCTCCTTGATCGGTATCGCTCTCGTGTTGAAGGGCGCCGCTGCGGCACTGTTGCTCAAATCGACCTCCTGGGCGCTCTGGCTCGAACCAGGCATTGCGCTCGGCGTTGCCGCAGGCGCGCTGGTGCTCATGCTCGCGATTTGGCTGCCGCGCCCCGCGCGCACGACCCTGTGCGCGATCGCGCTGCTGTCCTCGCTGGTCGCGCCGCTGCTTGCACCGGACATGTGGCGCGTGCGCGCGCCGCTGGCACTGTTCGACTGGCCGTACGGGCAGCTGCTCAACTTCAACCGTCTGACCCACGCGGTGCTTGTCATTTGGCCGGTGCTCGCCAGCACCTATCTGCTTTGGCTCGCGGGCCAGCCCGGCTGGGGCCAGCGCGGAACCCACAGCGACGCGGGCGATCGCGTATAATTCGTCGTTTGCGCGCAGGTTCTTGCGCCGTCGCGATGAGTTACTACAAGCGCCACGTATTTTTCTGCTGCAACCAGCGCGAGCCGCCGGAGGCATGCTGCAACAATCACGGTTCGCAAGACATGCAGGCTTATGCCAAGCAGCGCATCAAGGAATTGCGCCTCGACGGCAAGGGCAAAGTGCGCGTCAACAAGGCAGGCTGCCTGGACCGCTGCGACGAGGGCCCGGTCATGGTCGTATATCCCGAGGCGGTCTGGTACAGCTACGTAGACAAGGAAGACATCGACGAGATCATCGACTCGCATATCATCCATGGCCGCGTCGTCGAGAGGCTGAAAATTTGACGCGAGGGGAAAGTCGCACCACGATTGCCGGGCCCGCGGGCCCGCTCGAAGTGGCGCTCAACCTCCCCGCGGAAAGCCCCCCGGCATCGCGCTCGTCGCCCACCCGCATCCGTTGCAGGGCGGCTCGCTCGACAACAAGGTCGCGCAGACGCTCGCCAAGACCTTCGCGGCCCTTGGCTACGCCAGCGTCAGGCTCAATTTCCGCGGTGTCGGCAAGAGCGCGGGGACTTTTGACGATGGCGTGGGCGAGACCGACGACGCGCTCGCCGCACTGGCGTTCGCCAGAGGGCAATTCAGCGGCATGGCGACGGTGCCGCCGGTGCTCGCGGGTTTTTCGTTCGGCACCTACGTGCAGACGCGTGTCGCTCGCCTCGTCACACCGGAAAGGCTGGTGTTGGTAGGGCCGGCGGTAAACCGCTTTGCCGCAGATACAGTGCCCGCAGACACGATCGTAATCCACGGCGAGGAAGACGATATCGTTGCGCTCGCAGACGTCTTGGCCTGGGCGCGACCGCAGCAGCTGCCTATCGTCGTTTTCCCGGGTTGCGGCCACTTCTTTCATGGCCGGTTGCCGCAGCTGCAACGCGCAATCACGGGAATGTGGCGGCGATGAATGCGAACGATGCGCCGGTCTTATCGGTATCGGGCCTGCGCAAGTCCTACGGCGACAACGAGGTCGTGCGCGGCCTCGACTTTGCCATTCGCCGCGGCGAATGCTTCGGCCTGCTTGGCCCAAACGGTGCCGGCAAGACAACCACGCTGCGCTGTTGCCTTGGATTGATCGATCCGAACGCCGGCTCGATCACGCTGCTCGGCCTGCCGGTGCCGAAGGCCGCGCGCGAGGCGCGCATACGCGTCGGCGTCGTGCCGCAGATGGACAATATCGACCCGGACTTCACGGTCGTCGAGAATCTGCTTATCTACGGCCGCTATTTCCGCATCCCTGACGCGCTGATCAACGAGCGCATTCCCCGCCTGCTCGAGTTCGCCGGCCTCGCCACGAAGGGCGACGCGAATATCCGCACGCTGTCCGGCGGCATGAAGCGGCGCCTGACGCTTGCGCGTGCGCTGGTCAACGATCCCGAGCTGTTGATCCTCGACGAACCGACAACCGGCCTCGACCCACAGGCGCGGCACCTGATCTGGGACGGGCTGCGGCAGCTGCTCACCCTGGGCAAGACGATACTGTTGACAACGCACTTCATGGACGAGGCCGAGCGCCTCTGCACGCGGCTTGCCGTTATCGACCACGGGCGGATGATCGCGAGCGATTCGCCACGGGCACTGATCGCCGCGCACGTCGAACCTGAAGTGATCGAGGTGTACGGCGACGAAGCGCGGGCCTGGGCCGCTGCGCGCGGCGGTAAACTCGTCGATCGGCTGGAGCTAGCGGGCGAAACGGCGTTCTGCTACGCGCGCGACGCGGCGCCTCTGCTCGCGGACCTCGCGCATGCGCCTGGCGTGCGCTATCTGCATCGCCCGGCGAATCTCGAGGATCTGTTCATCAAGCTCACCGGCCGCGAACTGCGCGACTGAAGCCGGGCTGCGGGCCACGCCAAGGCAGGCGTGAACGCGGCGGCGCCGGCCGAAACGCCACTGCGCCGTGTCAGGAACGCAGCGTGGCGATCAGCCGTGTCGGATGCCGCAACAGATCCAGAGCGTCGAGGATGTCGATCGCCACCACGGCGGCGGCGGCGACAGCTTCGCCAGCGCCACCTTCCTGCTGTACGAGCGCGACGCCAACCGCTGCGGCGGCGAGCATCTTCCGGTCATTGCGCCCGTTCCCGATCGCGACCACGGCTCTGCGCGCCGAGCTCCTGGACGTAGGCGAGCTTCGCGTCTGCCTGCGCGAGCGGTGGAATGATGGTTATTTTGACCGGCAAGCCGGAAAGCTCGCTTGCGGCGCAACCGAACGTATCGGCCGTGATCACGTGAATTTCGACCTGGCTCGCGAGCGCCGCGAGCGCCTCGCGTACACCGGCAATCAGCTTACCGTCGATGGCCAGCGTACCGTTGTAATCCAGGACCAGATGCTCAAGGTCAAGGTCGCGAAATCCCGGGATCGCAACTGCGAGCATCGGCAGCCCAGGCGTTGTTGGGTCAGGCGGCCCTGCGGGCCGTGATCGCAGTCGGGTTCGTGGACGTGACCGGACACCGTGATCCAGAATGCCGCCGCCTCGTCGTTGGCGACGACGGCTTCGGTCACGGTGGCAGGGTCTCCCGAGACACTGCGGTTAAATCCATACGTCGCTCGCCGCAGTAAGCGCGCCACCCGCATCACCCGTGTTCACAACGCCGCGCGGCTCGATCAGAAGGGCATGGCATTCCGCAATTGCGCGCGTCTTGTGCTCCCGTACCTTTCGGAATCACGAACATCTCGCCGGCGCGCACCGTGACCGCGCCGTCGCGAAACGCTATTTCCATCTCACCCTCGAGCACAAGGAATACTTCGTCGGTATGCTTGTGGTCGTGCCAAACGAACTCGCCCTGAAACTTGACCAGCTTGAACTGATAGTCGTTCATCTCCGCCACGACTCGCGGCGACCATTGATCGTCGAACCGCGCGAGCTTGGCGGCGAGATTGATGGAACGATATCCAGTCACCGGCCTCTCCGGGGCACCTTTATGATCGGTCTGTCGCAATGACGCTGGGCGGAAACGATACTCCTTTCCGTGCCCGGCCGCATCCGGTGCTCAGGGCACGGGTTATACTCGCGCTGGATCGTTCGCCCACGCATGTTTTCCGCCACGCTGCTTCGCTCGCCCGAATTGTCGGTGCGCTGGATTCCGGTCTGGCGGCGCAACCTTCTCGTCTGGCGCAAGCTTGCCATTGCCTCCGTGCTCGGCAACATTGCCGACCCGCTGCTGTACATGCTGGCGCTGGGCTACGGCATTGGCGCCTTCATACCGGAGATCGGCGGCATGAAGTACATCGCGTTCATCGGCACCGGCATGGTGTGCCAAAGCGCGATGTTCACCTCGTCGTTCGAGGCGATGTACTCGGCGTTTTCGCGCATGCACGTTCAGCGGACATGGGAAGCGATCATCAATACGCCGATTTCCCTCGATGACGTGGTGTTCGCCGAGTGGATCTGGGCGGCGTCGAAGAGCGTGATGTCGGTGCTGGCGATCCTCGTGGTGATCATGGCACTCGGTTTTGGCCATTCGTGGCTCTCGCTCTGGGTGCTGCCATTGGGGTTCATCGTCGGCCTTACGTTCGCTGGATTCGGGTTGCTCATGAACTCGCTTGCCCGCAACTACGACTTCTTCACCTATTCGCTCACGTTGTTCCAAACGCCGATGCTACTGCTCTCCGGCGTCTTCTTTCCGGTTGACCAGATGCCGGAAACGCTGCGCAACGTTGCCGTGGCGCTGCCGCTATCGCATGCGATCGACATCGCGCGGCCGCTGCTTGCCGGCAAAGTTCCGGACGCTGTCGCGCTCCACCTGTTGGTGCTTCTGGGCTACGCCTTCCTCACGTACTACATCGCATTGGTACTGACTCGTCGACGCTTGCTGAAGTAAACTGACCCCTTGCTCTGGCTCAAATCACTGCATATCGTATTCATGGTCACCTGGTTCGCCGGGCTGTTCTACCTGCCGCGCCTGTTCGTGTATCACGCCTTGACGACCGATGCCGTCGGCAACGAGCGCTTCAAGCAGATGGAACGCAAGCTCTACTACGGCATCATGGCGCCAGGCGCGCTGCTGACGATCGCTTCCGGCCTCTGGCTTTGGCTGGGGTACGGCATCACCGGCGGCTGGCTATACGCCAAGCTGGCGCTGGTCGCCGTTCTTGTCGTCACCACCTCTGGCTGGGCAAGCTCATGCGCGAGTTTCGGTCCGACCGCAACCAGCACGGCGATGTGTTCTACCGCTGGATCAACGAGATCCCGTCCGCTCCGGTGCTAGTCGGCATCGTGCTCCTGGTCGTACTCAAGCCGTTCTGACGGGTCGCCTGTGGAAAGCTTCTTCGCGCCCTGTCCACGTGGGCTGGAGAGCCGCACTCGCCATCGAACTGGGGAAATTGGCGGCCAGCGACATCGTGCCCTCCGACGGCGGCATCGCGTTTACTGGCCCGCTCGATCTCGCCTACCGCGCCAATCTCGAGAGCCGGCTTGCGAGCCGCGTGCTCTGGCGCGTCGGCGGCGGCAGCTATCGCGACGAGCGCGACGTCTATGCGCTGGCGGCGGATCTCGACTGGCCGCGCTGGTTTCGTGTCGACCGCACGCTGCGGGTCGACGTGGCCGCGACACGATCCCCACTGAAGAGCCTGGAATTCGCGACCCTGCGAATCAAGGACGCGGTGTGCGACCGTCATCGCGCAGGTTCCGGGAAGCGACCGAACGTCAGCAAGGATCATCCGGACGTTCGCGTTCACGCCTATCTCACTGCGGACCAGGCGACGTTCTACCTCGATACGTCCGGCGCGCCTCTGTTCAAACGCGGCTATCGTCGCGAGACCGCCGAGGCGCCGCTGCGCGAGAACCTCGCGGCAGGACTGCTGCAGCTTGCGGGCTGGCAGCCCGGTGTGCCGCTGCTCGATCCGTTGTGCGGCAGCGGCACGATCGCGATCGAAGCGGCGCTGATCGCGCTCGACATGGCGCCCGGCCTCAAGCGCACCTTCGGCTTTCAGAAACTTGCCTGGTACGACGGCCCGGCATGGCAACGGATCAAGCAAGCCGCGCAACGTCGCATGAAGCTCCCCGCGGCTGCGACCATCTATGCCAGCGACGACGATGCGCGGGCTGTCGCAAACTGCACCGCGAATCTCGCGGCGGCAGGCGTGGCCGCGGCGGTAATTGTGGAGCGCGTGGATGCGCTTGCCCGGGCTGCGCCGGCGAGCACGGGCATAATTGTCTCCAACCCGCCCTACGGCGTGCGCCAGGCCGACGTGGCGGAGCTGGCGGCGTTCTATCCGCGATTGGGGGACGCACTGAAACAGCGCTTTGCCGGCTGGAGCGCATATCTTTTTAGCGGCGATCCGCGGCTGCCGAAGCTAATCGGTCTCAAGGCGAGCCGGCGCACACCGCTCTACAACGGCGCGCTCGAGTGCCGGCTGTACCAGTATCGCCTGGTCGCCGGATCAGCGCGCCCGCCACGTGCGCGGTGATAAGATACGCTTCCGCCGTCGTTCGGGTCCGGGATCTTGCGCCATGATGCTGCCTAGCCGCCACTACGAGTCCGAGCACACGAAATTCATCCGCGAGCTGATGCAGCAGCACCCGGAGCTGGCGCAGAAGCAGCGCGAAGCAAGGGCGATTTGGTGGGACAAGACGCCGCGCGAGCTCTCCGAGGAACGGGCGATGGATCAGGGTCGGGTGCCGCAAACTCCGTACGTGTATTCGCCGGAATAGCCGGCCGCGGGGACGCAATTTATTCGCGTTCGCCGTCGCTGGCCGACTCCTTCCCGGTCCCTGGCGCCCCTCTCCGTGCGCCGCCGAACCGGCGACGACCTTAGGCACCTGGCTCTACAAGACCGTGTATGAAGTAGCTCGGCGTCTGCATAATTGTCGCCCTCCAGCCGAGCTCCCCAAGGCGGGCGGCAAGCGCTTGCGGTTCCCAGAACCGCTTGATGATGCGGAACTCGCGGCCGTCGTTGAGCTTGCGCGTGGCTATGCCGGACTCCGGGCTCGGCAGCACATGATCCTTCGCCGTCGAAGAAGGGTCGAACGCGGAATCGATCAGATACACGTCCGCCACCGGGGCCGAGCGCCGCGGCGACGTCACGCCAGAATGCATCAAAGCGAGTATCGGGAACGTGCGACAGCCAGAAGCTGAAGAACACTGCGTCAAAGCGCTCCGACGGACGCCACGAGAATACGTCGGCCTGCACGTACTCGACGTTCGCTGCGGCAACGCGTCCGCGATTGAGCGCGAGTACTTCAGGCGACGCGTCGACTGCGGTGATGCGCGGGACACGCGGAGCGAGACGACGCGTGAACAATCCGGTGCCGCAGGCGAGCTCGAGCAGCGTGGCTGGGCGACGCGTCGCGAGCCAGGCATCGAGCGCTGCCTCGACAGTCGCGACCTCCGCCTGCCAGCGCGCATTGAACAAGCGGGCCCCGGTCGTAGCGGCCGGTACGAAGCCACCACTCGTCGTATTCTCCGGAGCGAGCACGGTAGTAGTCGATCTGGTCCTGAAGAATGTCGTCGCCCGCCATTTCCGTGATGATAAGGGAGGACAGGCCTTGCCCGACAACCGACGCCCCGGCTTGAGCGCCGCGAATCGCGTGAGCCACACCACCGACCTTACAGTGGCGCTCTCGCGCAAGGCTCGAGAGATTGAACGCCATGGCCGCTGATCCACGCGACGTCGCCGGGCAGCCGCGGCGGGACTCGGCCATTCCCGGACGGCGGCGCGGCGAGCGTGTCGCGGCGGCTGTTCTCGTCATCGCCGCGTTGGCGATCGCGGGTGCGTTTGCGTGGCAGCAGCGCCACGCCCCGATCCCTGTTGCCGGCCCCGCCGCCCAGGAGCCGGCGGTTTCGACACCGATTGGCGCAATCGATGTGCCGCAATCCGAGTTGATCGTCGCCACTGCAGTCCGTATTTCCGGCTGGGCGCTCGACTCCGGCGGAATACGCGGCGTGGAAATCCGTGTTGACGGCAAGTCTTACCCGGCCCGATACGGCATCGCACGACCCGATGTGGCACAAGCCAAGGCCGGCTACCCTGACTCCGCCGCGTCCGGCTTTGCCTTCGAGGAAGACTTCGCGCCGCTTAGCGCCCAGCGTCACGAGCTCGTCATCGTCGCGGTCAATCGCGCCGGCAAGGAGACCGTGCTCGGACGCAAGGGACTCGTTCCTCCCGCGGCATTCGATGAATGGCGAGCGCTATACGCGGCACGACGCGCGGAACGGATTCCGTCCCTTTTATATCATCCCCGCCCTCTCCGCCATTGGCCTCGGGGGTGCGAACGAGCTCGACACCGCTTACACGGGGTATCTCTCCCCGACATTCGAGGTTGGCATGCGGGTCCCGATCCTGTATCTGCGCACGACCCTTGGACCTGCGCACGATTGGGCTTTCGACCCGAACTGGAACATCGAGCAACGCTGCGGCGAGAAGCGCATCGCCGAGGACTCGCTGGCCGCGACGATGGCCTACGCCATCGCGCACAAGCTGCCGGTCCTGTTCACGCTGAACGGCGGCATCTGGGCGAGCGCAGCCTGCGACGCGCCCGATTGGGACATCAGCGATCACTTGGCGCAGGACGTCGCGAACTGCCAGTGGAATAACGAAAATCAGGTGATGCCCCACGATTATTTCAAGCGCCAGCCAGGCGGCGACGACGCGCCGGACCTCGCGCGATCGCTCACGTTCAACGCCTACGCCGCGCAGAATCGCCACTACAAGCGCCGCAACCTGCAGTCAGCGGCCCGAGCAGTGATGCTATTCGCGCGCGAGCATCCCGAGCTGTTCATCGGTATCGCCCTGGATGCGGACACCTACCTCAATCCATTCTTCGATGAAAAACAGTGGTACGACTACAATCCCGGAACGCTCCGCCAGTTTCGCGAATGGCTCCGCGGCAGCGGCCCCTATGCCGGCAAACCCGCGCCGGGCGTGCCGGACCTGTCGCGCTATCGCCGGCAGCATCCCCTGTCGCTCGCGGAAGTGCGTGAACTTTCGGGGCAACCGTGGCGCACGTGGAACGACGTCGATCCGCCGCGCAGCTTCCCGCGCGAGGGCAAGCCGTTCTGGCAGGACCCGTGGACGCACGAGTGGGAAGTATTCCGCCGCCACCTCGTGCACCTGCACTACGACGATTTGTCGCAATGGCTCGTCGAAGCGGGTGTGCCGAAGTCGCGAATCTACTCTTCGCAGGGTTTTATTGCGCCCTACCCGACGGCCTTTCCATTCGCGTTACACATCGACAGCCCTCGAAGAACTATGACACCGGCGGCATGTCCGTCGAGGGCGCGATTCCGCGCGACGGTCATCTCGGCGCAATCGTCTATGGCCAGAGCGCCGTCAACAATATACGCGTCGAGGGCGATGCCAATCTCTTTGCAACCTTTCATCAGATGGACCCCGGCTGGGCGGTTGGCGAATTCAACACCGCCGATTTCCGTACCGCGAAGGAGTTGCCGGACTATGGCATGGGCTACCGTGCGCTGCGCGAGATGTTCAATTACGGCGCGCGATTCGCGTCCCCGATGGCGTGGAACGGGTCCAACGGGGTCAACGCAGGGCAACCCGGCTACGTGTCATTCACGGCATGGCGCAATACGCCGCTCGAGGACGCGATGCGCGATTTCGCCATTGCGCACGCCTTCGTTCCGATCGGAACGCGCCTGTGGACGTTCGGCTCTGCGCAGTACGCCGATCCCGATGGCTGGAGCGCTCTCGCGGGTGCGAAGTTGGACGCCGGCCCCGGCTATATCGACGTCACGCCGCGGGATGGCGAGGCCGTGCTGGTTTCACCGCAGCCGCTGGCGCTGGGGCGTAATGAGACCGACCTGCTGGTGCTTGGCTTGGACGCGGCGGCCGTGGCCGCGATCGAGGTCGAGGCGCGCACGGCAACCGGCGCGTGGGTTGCGCTGACCTCGCGCCGCAAAGTTGCCGAGTTGGCGGTCGACGAGCGCCGGGCTTTCGGTTCCCCTGGCTTGGCCGAAAACACTCCCGGCCACCGACCAGATTCGCATCGCGCTGCAATTTCACGCCGCCGCGGCTGCGGCACGCATCCGCCACATCGCGTTGTATCCGTCCCGCCCGCGGTACACCGGGGCGCGCAGCCGAGAACGGGCGACGCGACAAACCGAGCCGCGGCGGCGCTGGGTGAATTCAGGAACGTGACGGAACCCCGCGACGAACGCGTCGCGGCCGGCGGCCAAAACGGTCCCGGCGCCGCGACTCTGGCCAGCCGCTGCTCATTCTCCTCGGGCGCAAGGTCCTTGGTCCAGCACACCACGATGTATTGGTGCGTCGTGTGGCGCCGGACACAGGGCCTCGCCAGATTTGCGCGAATGATTCGATCGCCAGGCGATCAAGGCTTACGTAGCAGAACCGCGGCCTCCTGTGCCAATTCCCTGCGCAGGTCAGCAGACAGCCCCGCGTCGGTCTCGTCGATGATCGACCAGGCCCACCCTGGGATCGCCTCGGGCGTCAGGCCCGTGCCCAGTCTGAGGTGGACCGTCACCTGGTCGCGCAGCCCTGTTGCCGAAACATTCAGCGCGTAGGTGATCAGCTCGGACCAGCCCTGTTCGCCCCGGATGCGATCGAAATAGGTGCGGGTGAACATCCACTTATCGTCGAGTTCGCGGTAGATGGAATCATCGGCTGGTCGTTCTCGCCGTTTGTAGTCGTCGGCCATTCGCTCGATGAAGCGAATCCCTGGGGTTACCCTTTCCGCGACTGACGCTTGCGCCAGGATCCGTCGGTAGGTGAACTTCAAGAGCGCGTTACCGGCCTCGAACGGTTCGAAAAAAATCGCCCAGCCGCCCGGCGCAAGGGCTTGGAAGCAGGATGCAAGCACGCGGTCCGGTTCCAGGATATGGTGCAGGATCGCGGCGCCCACCGCCAGATTGGCGACCTCCGGCCGGTACCGCGCTGCCATCGCGTCGACGCAAACCAGGCCAAAGCGCTGGGCGTCGCTTCGCCGGCACAAAAACTCGCGCAGGATCGCAAGCAGCTGGGGGCTGATGTCGGTGGCGACGATCTCCGCGCTCGGGAAGCGGTCGGCAAGCGGTATCACCGAGTTGCCCGACCCGGATCCGATGTCGATGATTCTTTTCGGCGCATCCGGGTTACCCGCTGCGGCGAACGCGTTGCCAAGAAGGAAGTTCCAGTATCCGGTGTCGAAATAGCTCCTGTGATACTGCTCGGCGTTTTCCAGGAATTGCGCGGTCACGCCGACCTTCGCCGCGCCGTGGAAGCTCGCGGGGGTATAGATGCCTTCGAAGGCGGACGTCGCCGCGCCGAGGTCGACCAGCGGCTCGCCAAAGACCGACGCCAGATCCACGGCTCAGCCGGTCGCCGCTAGCGCTCATCGAGTCGCACCTCGACGTACGCGCGATCGCGCGTCTGGCGCACCCAGTCTTGGAACGCCTCGTCGGACTTGCGCTGGCGGATGGCCAGTTGCGCCTGCGTGCGCTCCCGATCGATCGTCACGTCCTGCTTGCGGCGACCGAGCACCTCGATCAGGTGCCAGCCGAAAGGCGTGCGCACCGGAGCCGAGACCTGGTTGATGGCCAGCTTGTTCATCGCTTCCTCGAACGCGGGCACCGTGTCGCCGGGGCTGATCCAGCCCAGATCGCCGCCCTTGGCCGATGTGGCGTCCTCGGAATTGAGCTTGGCCAGCTCGTCGAATTTGGCGCCGGCATCGAGTCGGTCCTTGAGGCGATCGATTTTCGCCTTGGCGTCGGCTTCCGAGGTCGACCTCGTTGACCCGGATCAGGATATGCCGCGCATGCGTCTGGTCGACCATCGCCGGCTCGTTGTGGCTGCGGCGATCGAGCAGCTTTACGATGTGAAACCCGGCGGCGCTGCGCAGCACGGGTGACACATCGCCGACCTTCATGCCGCGTACCGTTTCCGCAAATACCGTCGGCAGGCGCGCCCCCGAACGCCAGCCGAGGTTGCCTCCCGACAGTGCGTCGCCGGCGTCGGAATAGCCGGCGGCGACCTGACCGAACTCGGCGCCACCCTGAATGCTCTTCAACGCGTCCTCGGCGCGGCGCCGCTTGGCCTCAATCTGGTCGGCGCTCGCCTGCTCCGGAATCAGGACCAGGATGTGCGCGAGATTGTATTCCGCCTCGCCCCCGGATTGCGCCTTGACGGTGGCGAGATAGTTGTCCACTTCGGCGTCGCTCACCGAGATTTGCTGGTCTACTTCGCGCTCGCGCAACCGCTGCACCAGGATTTCGTTGCGCACGTCTTCGCGGTACTTGCTGTAGGGAACATTGTCCTTGGCCAATGCCTGATGCAGCCCATCGAGCGTCAGCTTGTTGTCCTCGGCAATCCGCTGAATCGCGCGGTCGACCATCGTGTCATCGACCTTGATGCCGTTTTCCTTCGCGAACTGCATCAGCGCACGCTCGGTGATCAGGCGTTCGAGCACCTGCTTGTCGAGGACATCGGCGCCCGGCTGCTGCACCTTCTGCTGCTTCAACTGCTGCAGGACGATGCGTTTGGCGTCGTCGAGCTCGTACTGCGTGATGGCCTCGTCATTGACCACGGCAATGACGCGGTCCAGCGTAACGGCGCGTTGTGGCGCCGTTGCCCGTGCCGGCGACGCGTTTTGCGCCGAGGCAACCGCGTCGGCCAGGGCAAGCACTGCAAAAATAAGATTCGCACAGACATGTTCAGAATCCCGGGAAGTATTGGGCCGCCGCGCCGCCGCTGGGTTGTAAGCTTGGATCGTTGCCGGTCAGATAGCCGGGCACGTTGCGCTTGAGAACGTCGATCGGATTCGTACCGAGGCGCGCCAGCCCGTTCAACTCGAACTGCACGAACACCGAACTGCTCGTCGTCTGCGTCTCCGTCGTCAGCCGCTGGCCAACGACGCGCAACGCCCAGCAACCGCCATTGTACTCGACGCCGATCACGCCCTGCAGCGTCTTGCCGTCGACCAGGGAGTAGTTCCAGCGCCCGATCAAGGACCAGTTGCCGACCGGCCATTGGCCCGAAAAATCGACCTGCTTTATTTGCGTGATATTCCCGGTCGGGTCCACCTGCGCCCGGTTATAGCTATAGGTTGCATTGAGCACTTTGCCGGGGGCGGGCTGCCAGCGGACGCCGAGGTCGAGCTCATTGGTCTGGTGGTGATTGACGTTGACTTGATACGCCCCGGCCGCGGTCCAGTAATCCGACAGCTTGACCTCGCCGGTCAGCAGCACGTCGGAGGTGTTGCCATCCGCGGTGGCTCGGTGAGGGTCACCGCTGATCCTCGAAGTAGTAGCGTTGACCCAACGCGAAGCGAAGCCGTTCTTCGCCGCTCGTCGGGTCGAGCAGCGGCGTCGTTGCCGCCAGCGTCAGCTGGTTCGCATCGCCGATGCGATCGCTGCCCAGATAGCGGTTCTCCGTGAACAGTTGCGAGAAATTGAAGTCATCGATGGCGGTGTCAAACGCCGGGATCTGACTCTGTTGCGGTAGGGTATGTAGACGTAGTAGGCGCGGGGCTCCAGCGTCTGGAGGAAGCTGCGCCCGAGAAATTCGGCGTCGCGCTCGAACACGAGCCCGGCAGTCGAGACTGCCGATCGGCAACACGCGGTTGATATGCGTGTCCGTCGCAGTCGAGTCCTCGAGATCGTAGTGCGTCACATGCAGACCCGCCCGCGCGGTGAAAAACCAGGCATTGCCACGCTGGGTCCAGCTCACAGTGGGGTATAGCAGCGTCCGGTCGGCATTGATCAAGGGCGGCGATTGACGGAAACGCACGTACTCGGCGTTGCCGGAGAATTCCAACCCGTTCCAGGTCGACGGGATTCAAGAAGGCCACAATCTGCGGCTCGCGGAAGTAGGGTGGCTGGATCGGATTGTTCGGGTCCTGCAGGGTCTGGAAGGCCTGCATGCGCGCCAGTATCGAGAATGGACCCTGCGATATAGGCGAATCCGCCTTCGCGCGGAAGATTGGTCTGCGAGGTGATCGCCAGCCGGTCGGACAAGTCGGTGAAGTACGCGTCATCCGAGACTTTCTGCAGGTTGAGGTACCCCGCGAGGCCGGGCAGGAATGCGAAGGTCTCGTTATGCGTCCACGACAGGCCGTAACGCGTCGTGTCCGTGATACGGTCACCGGAGCACCTCGGCGTCGAATTCGCCGGCAATGCCGGGAAACAGATAGCGGAACTGGTCGTTGATCTGCAATCCGCGGCGCGTCATGAGGCGCGGGGTGAGCGTGTCGTCGTAGTTCGGCGCGAGATTGAAGTAGTACGGCTGCGACATCTCGAAACCGCGGCTCGACGACGACCCGAAAAGCGGCGTGAGAAACCCCGACTTGCGGTCGTTCGATAAGCGGAAAATCCATCCACGGCGCAGTACAGGATCGGCGCCCCTTTGAAATAGATCGTCGCGTCGCGCGCCGTGCCGACCACTCGCGAGCGATCGAGGTCGACGTCGGCCGACCGCAGATACCAGTCATCGTTGCCGGCCACACAGGTCGTATAGCTTGCGTCCTTGATCTCATAGCGATCCGGGCCATTGAACAGAATTTCCGTCGCGCTGCCGCGCGAGGCATTCTCGCCGACATGAAATTCGGGCGAAGTAAAGAAGCCTAGGTCGGTGTGGCGATTGAATTTCACTTCCGGGCCGGTGATCCAGTCGATGCCGCGCCGAATCGTAACGTTGCCCTTCCCCCACATCTCGTCGGTTTCGACGTCGTAGCGTAGCCAGTCGGCGATCACGGTCTGGGTGCGGGTTCGCAATTCGGCCTTGCCGCTCGCCTCGATCCACTGCTGGCTGATTCCTTCGAGCCGATCCGCGCGCAGAAACACCGCCTCACGATTGTTCGGCGCCGCGCGCTCGTCGGCGCGGGCTTGAGTGGCGAGCGGCTCGAGCATCGGCGACGGCTTGAGTCGGGCAGGCGGCGGGGCGGCCGCGTCATCCGCCGTCTGCGCCGAACGCCATCGCCGGACGCAACGAGCAGAGCGGTGGCGAAACAGACGCAGCCGGAGCGACGGAACATCGGAGGGCGGGAGTGGCGAATGCTAAAATGTCGCATTCTAGTGTACTGCGTCATTGATGGGCGAACCGCCACAACCGCACGGCGCGACCGGCGACGGCGCCGATAGCCGCCTCGAGGCACTGTGCGCCTGGCTGGCCGACGTCCTGCCGGCGCCAATGGCCGGCATCGCGCCGGCATCCGCCGATGCGAGCTTCCGTCGCTACTTTCGCGTGCGCCTCGGCGACCCGGTCGCGCGTTCCCGAGCAAAGCGTGCCCGTCACGCACGCTTATCGCGATGGATGCGCCGCCCGCCGCGCGAGGATTGCCGCCCTTATGTCGAGACGGCGAAGCTTCTCGCTGCCGCCGGCGTGCACGCGCCGGCGGTCGCTCGCCATGGACCTCCGGCGCGGCTTCCTGCTGCTGACCGACCTGGGCACGCGCATGTATCTGGGCGCGCTCGAGCCCCACGACCGCGCCCAGCGCTCTATGCCGACGCTTCGGCGGCGCTGGTGCGCTGGCAATTCGCCAGCCGCGACGGCTGTCTGCCGCTATATGACGAAATGCTGCTGCGACGCGAACTTGATCTGTTTCCGGACTGGTACGTCGCCAGGCACCTCGGCGTGGCGTCTGACCGTGGCGCAGAGAGCATGCTCGAGCGCGCGTTCCGTGTCGCTCCTGGACAACAATCTCGCGCAAGCGCCGTGTGTTCGTGCATCGCGACTATCATTCGCGGAACCTGATGGTCGCCGAGCCGAATCCCGGCGTGCTCGATTTTCAGGACGCGGTCTACGGGCCGATCACTTACGATCTCGTGTCGTTGCTGCGCGATGCATACATCGAGTGGGACGAGGAGCAGCAGACTCGACTGGGCGGTGCGCTACTGGCAAAAGGCGCGGGCGGTCGGCGCTGCCCGTGAGCGACGACTTCGCCGCTTTCTGGCGCGATTTCGAGTGGATGGGCGTACAGCGCCAACTCAAGGTTCTCGGTATCTTCGCGCGCCTGTTCCACCGCGACGGCAAGGACGCCTACCTGAAAGAGATGCCACGCGTAATGCGCTACCTGCGTGGCGCGTGCGCGCGTTATCGGCAGCTTGCGCCATTGCTCAGGCTGCTCGACGAACTCGAGCAGCGGCAGCCGGTGGCGGGCTACACGTTCTAAGGCTCGAATGAAGGCGATGATCCTCGCGGCGGGCCGCGGCGAAAGGATGCGGCCGTTGTCCGACGCATTGCCGAAGCCTCTGCTCGAGGTCGGCGGCAAGCCTCTAATCGTGTGGCAACTCGAGCGGCTGCTAACGGCCGGCTGCGCCGAGATCGTCGTCAACGTGGCCTATCGCGGCGAAATGATCGCCGCGGCATTGGGCGACGGATCGCGTTTCGGCGCCACGATCCGCTATTCGCGCGAACCCGAGCCGCTGGAGGTCGCCGGGGGCATTGCCACAGCGCTGCCGCTGCTCGGCGCCGATACAGTCCTCGTCGTCAGCGGGGACGTGTATGCCGAATACAACTATGCTTCACTGGTCGCGCGCGCGGCCGCGATGGATGCGACTGCGGCGCCGCCGCATTTGCACATGGTCATGGTACCCAATCCGCCCTACCATGCCGACGGGCGACTTCCCGCTGGCCGACGAGCCGGCTCTCGCTCGACGGCTGCTTTGCGCCAGACATTCGGCAACGTCGCCTTGTACCGCACCGCACTATTCCGCGATCTGCCGCGCGGCGAGAAGCTGCCGATGCTGCCGCTCTACCGCGACTGGATCGGCCGCGGTTGGGCCAGCGGCGAGCTGCATACGCGGCCTCTGGGCCAACGTCGGGCACGCCCGACGAACTTGCCGGCTCGACCGGCTGTTGCGCGCCGCGTCCGCGCCAGGGGTCTCGGGCGATGAATGCTCCTGCCGGCATCGCCGGCGTCCAATCCCCTGCTCGAATTCTCCGGCTTGCCGCGTTTCGGCGAAATCGCGCCGGAGCATGTCGGTGCCCGCGGTCGACGTGCTGCTCGCCGATGCGCGGGCGACGATCGAGCAGTGTTGCGTCAAGCGGCAGCGGCGGCCGACCTGGGCCGGCTTCGTGACTGCCGCTTGCCGCCGCACAGGACCGCCTCGACCGCGCCTGGGGTCAGGTCGCGCATCTCAACGCCGTCGTCAACACCCGGCGCTGCGCGAGGCGTACAGCGCCAACCTGCCCAAGGTCACCGCGTTCCACGCCGAATTCGGCCAGGACGAGCGGCTGTTTGCGGGCTTCCGTGCGCTCGCCGCGAGCGCGGATTATCGGCCGGCTCGAACCCGGTCAGCGCAGAGGCGATCGAGAACGAACTCCGCGACTTCCGGCTCTCCGGCGCCGAACTCGCCGCGGACGACAAGGCGCGCTTGAAGCAGATCGAGGAGGAGCTGGCCGCCTCTCCGCGCGCTTCGAGGACAACCTGCTCGACGCGACCAACGACTACGCGTATTACACCGAGGATGTGGTCGAGCTCGCCGGCATACCCGCAGACGTCCTCGCGGCCGCGCGCGGAGGCGGCAGCGCAAGACCGCCGCTCCGGCTGGAAGCTCACGCTGCGCATGCCGTGCTATCAGCCGGTGCTGCAGTACGCGGACAACCACGCCCTCCGGGAGACGCTTCTTCGCGCGTACGCCGATGCGCGCGAGCGAGTTCGGCAACCCCGCATGGGACAACACGGCCTTGATTCGACGCATTCTCAAGCTGCGTCTCGATGCCGCGCGCCTGCTCGGCTACCGCAACTTTGCGGAAGTTTCGCTGGTTCCGAAGATGGCGCACACACCCGCCGAGGTCCTGGCGTTCCTGCGACGATCTCGTCGCCAGGGCCAAGCCCTACGCGGAACGCGACATGGCTGAGTTGCGCTCGTTCCCGTGCGCGAGCTCGGGCTTCCGGAGCTGGCGGCATGCGACCTGGCGTACGTTTCCGAAAACTGCGCAAGGCGCGCTACAGCTTCTCCGACCAGGAGGTAAAGCAATATTTTCCCGGAAGAGCGAGTGCTCGCCGGGAATGTTCCGGGTCGTCGAGGCGGTCTTCGGCATTCGCATCCGCGAAAGCCGAGCTGCGGCGTGGCATCCCGCGGTTCGTTTCTTCGACGTATTCGATGCCGCGGGCACCCTGGTCGGCCAGTTCTATCTTGATCTGTATGCGCGCGCCGCACAAGCGCGGCGGGGCATGGATGGAGCATGCGATCAATCGCCGTCGCCACGCGACCGGCACGCAGCACCCCGTCGCGTACCTCGTCTGCAATTTCTCTGCGCCGGTCACCCGAGGACGGCCAAGCTCGCCCCGCGCTGTTCACCCACGACGAGGTGCAGACGCTGTTTCACGAATTCGGGCACGGGCTGCATCTCCTGCTCACCCGGGTCGACGTGCCTGGCGTATCCGGTCTGGAGGGCGTCGAATGGGACGCGATCGAACTACCCAGCCAGTTCATGGAAAACTTCTGCTGGGAATGGGAGGTGCTGCGCCAGATGACCGGGCACGTCGAGACGGGCGAGCCGCTGCCACGGGCGCTTTTCGAGCACATGCGTGCGGCGAAAAATTTTCAGAGCGGCCTGCAGATGCTGCGCCAGCTGGAGTTTGCGCTCTTCGACATGCGTCTGCACTTCGATTTCGACCCCGCCGGCAGCACCATCTCCGCTCGAGCTCGCCCGGGCGATTCGGCGCCAGGTCGCGGTCGCGCCGCGCCCGGACTACGACCGCGCGCCCAACACGTTCGCCCACATCTTCGCAGGCGGATACGCGGCGGGGTACTACAGCTACAAGTGGGCGGAGGTGCTTTCCGCCGACGCCTACAGCCTGTTCGAGGAGCAAGGCGTGCTCTCGGCCGAGGCGGGCGCACGCTTCCGCGACGAGGTCCTGGCGCAGGGGGGAAGCCGGCCTGCGCTGGAATCGTTTGTGGCCTTCCGGGGTAGGCCGCCCCAAATCGATGCCTTATTGAGGCATAATGGGATGTCAGCGTCATAAGACGACTTCGGTGGAGGGCGTTATGACCTTCGCAAGAACCTGTTCCGCCGGCGCACTTGCGTTGCTGCATGCATCGCCGCCGCGGTGCGCGACCGCGCAGACGCAGCAGGTGTACCGCTATGTCGACGCCGAGGGGCGCATCGTGTATTCCGACAAGCCGCCGCCGCCCAACGCGCGCGACGCGCAATCCAAGCGCATCGGCCAGAACACCATCGAGACCAGCTCCTTGTCGTTCTCGGCCGCGATGGCGCAGGAGCGCTTTCCGGTGACGCTGTACACCTTCTCCTGTGGCGTCGGTTTGCGACACCGCCGAGGCGTTGCTCAACAAGCGCGGTGTGCCGCATACCGTCATCGACGTGAGCTCAGAACGACGGCGCCGACAAGCTCAAGCGGCTCACCGGCGGACTCGACGCGCCGGCGCTTCAGGTCGGCGACCAGTACGTGACCGGTTTCGGCGAGAGCCACTGGCAGGCCATGCTCGACCGATGCCGGCTATCCCAAGACGCCCCGCCCCGCGGACCGCGCCGGTCGGCAGGGCGCCCGCTCCGGCAGCCGAAGCCCGGCCCTGCCTCGCAGACGGCGGCGCCGCCGGCGGCGGGCGCGTATCCGCAATAAGCCGCAACCGGGCCGGCGCCGGCCGCCTCTCCTGCACCGCATCGCGAGCCGCGCGCACGCCGCCGCCGGCGAGGCGTTTGCACTGCCGCGCTTCGCGGGTTAAATTGCCCTGGCGACATCGAAGTCCCGATCGATCGGGCGTGCTCGATCTGCGTCGTCCCCGGCATCGCGGGCTGGCTCCCGGATGCCGTCATGGGATCGCAAGAAAGTAGGTTGCCGCGATGCCACTGAAGCTCGTTACCTGGAACGTCAATTCGCTCAACGTCCGCCTGCC
This sequence comes from uncultured beta proteobacterium, assembly GCA_963778275.1. GTDB lineage: Bacteria > Pseudomonadota > Gammaproteobacteria > Burkholderiales > Casimicrobiaceae > PALSA-1003. The sequence continues at coordinate 341,977 of CAVZTS010000014.1, forward strand.
GCGACTTCTGGATTGGCTCGCCGCCAACCAGCCGGACATCATTGGTCTGCAGGAAACCAAGCTCGAGGACGCGCGGTTCCCCGCCATGGAGATCGCGGCTGCAGGGTACTCGGCGATCTTCTATGGCCAGCGCACGTATAACGGCGTCGCCATCCTGTCGCGGCTTCCCGCCACCGACGTGCGCCCCGACATGCCGGAGTTTCCCGACGATCACAAGCGCGTACTTGCGGCGACGGTTGGCGACATCCGTTTCGTGTGCTTCTACGTGCCTAACGGCCAGTCGGTTGCGTCCGACAAGTATCAGTACAAGCTACGCTGGCTGGCCGCCGCCACCGCCTACGTGCGCGGCGAACTCGAGAGGCATCCGCGGCTGGCGGTTGTGGGGGACATGAACATCGCGCCGGAGGACCGCGATGTGCACGACCCCGATCTTTGGCGCGGACAGGTATTGTGCACCGATGCCGAGCGCGAGGCGTTTCGCGGCTGGCTGGCGCTCGGCCTCAAGGACGCGTTCCGGCTATTCGACCAGCCCGAGAAGAGCTTCAGCTGGTGGGACTACCGCCAGCTCGGGTTTCCGAAGAACCATGGTCTGCGCATCGATCATATTCTGCTGTCGCCCGCGCTGGCCGCTTCGTGCACGACCTGCCGCATCGATCGCCAGGCGCGCAAGGGCGAAAAGCCGTCGGATCACGCGCCCGTTGTCGCCGAGCTGGTGACGTAGTCAGCGCTTGGCCGGTTCGAGCTTAAGCTCCTGAATCTTTCGCGTCAGCGTGTTGCGGCCCCAACCGAGCCATTGCGCAGCTTCCATGCGATGCCCGCCTGTGTGCTGCAGCGCCCTCAGGATGAGCGTCTTCTCGAACTCCTTTTCGAGACGTTCACCGACCGCGCGCTCGCCGCGCGCCAGTGCTTGTGCGAGCTCGCGATCGAGCGCCAGCTGCCAGTTGTCTTCGGTCTCGGCCCGCAGCGCCGGTGCCGGCGCGAAGCTCCGGCGGCAGATCCGCCACATCGATGCGCAAGCCAGGCGCCATGACCGTCACCCAGTGGCAGATGTTCTCCAGCTGGCGAACGTTGCCCGGAAACGGGAATGCCGTCAGCAGCCGCAACGCCGCCTCGGAAAGGACCTTCGGTTCGACGGCAAGCTCGCGCGCGCTCTTCTGCAGGAAATGCCGCGCCAGGGGCGCGATATCCTCACCCGCGTTCGCGCAGTGGCGGCAGCCGAAGCCGCACGACATTTAGCCGATGCAGGAGATCCTCGCGGAACAAGCCCTGGCGCACGCGCTCCTCGAGATTCTGATGCGTCGCCGCGATGATGCGCACGTTCGACTTCAGCGGGGCGTGGCCGCCGACGCGGTAGTATTCGCCGTCGGACAATACCCGTAGCAGGCGTACCTGAAGGTCCGGCGGCATGTCACCAATTTCGTCCAGAAAGAGGGTACCGCCCTCGGCTTGCTCGAAGCGCCCGCGGCGCGCGTTCTGCGCGCCCGTGAACGCGCCGCGCTCGTGCCCGAACAACTCGGACTCGAGCAGGTCCTTGGGAATCGCCGCGGTATTGATGGCCACAAACGGGCCGCCCAATCGGGGGCTATGCCGATGCAGTGCGCGCGCGACGAGTTCCTTCCCGGTACCTGACTCTCCGGTGATCAGGACCGTGACCGTCGACTGCGAGAGCCGCCCGATCGCGCGGAAGACTTCCTGCATCGCCGGGGCCTGCCCGAGCATCTCGGCCGTGTCGCCGGTGGTCACCACCGCGCCGCCCGCCGCTGGAACCTCGGCGCTGGCGCGGCGGATCAACGCGATGGCGTGGTCGACATCGAACGGCTTGGGCAGATACTCGAATGCCCCGCCCTGAAACGCCGCGACTGCGCTGTCGAGGTCCGAGTACGCGGTCATGATGATCACCGGAATCTGCGGAAAGCGCTCCCTGATGTTGTTCAGGAGCGTCAGGCCGGATTCGCCAGGCATGCGAATGTCGGATACCAGCACCTGCGGCTGGCTTTGCTGCAACGCCTGCAGCACCTCGTAAGCCGAGGCAAATGTCTTGTAGGCGATCCCTTCGCGAGCGAGCGCCTTCTCGAGAACCCAGCGAATCGATCGATCGTCATCGACGATCCAGATGGGCTTCACGAGCTCGCTTCGAGAGGGTTGTTGGTCGTCATAGGCGTGCATGCTGGCACCCTCACTCTACGCGCCGGCGCGATTGAATTCCAGCGGCAGCAGGATCGTGAACACGGTGCACCCGGGAACGCTCTCGCATTCAATCGTGCCGTTGTGCTGGGCGACAAAGGTCTGCGCGATGGTAAGGCCCAGACCGCTGCCCCCTTCGCGCCCCGACACCAGTGGATAGAAAATCCGGTCGCGAAGCGCTTCCGGCACGCCGGGGCCGTTGTCCTCGATCGAGACCGCGAGCGCAAGGCGAAAGCGGCGTTTCGCCATCGTCACACTGCGCGCGACGCGGGTCCGCAGGCGGATAACGCGCGCGCCCGCGACCTCCTGCAGCGCCTGCGCGGCATTCCTGACAATGTTGAGCAACGCCTGCGTCAACTGTTCCGGGTCGGCCTCGAACTCCGGAAGGCTGATGTCGAGATCGGACTGAATCACAACGTCCGGAAACTCCGCCTGCACGAGGCTGGCGACGCGCGCGAGCAGCTCATGGATGTTCGTGCGGCGGTAGGTCGGCAGCCGATGCGGGGTCAGCAACCGGTTAACCAGTGCCTGCAGCCGGTCCGCCTCGCCAATGATGACCTGGGTGTACTCGATCAGCGGCGGGCGATCGAGCTCGCGCTCGAGAAGCTGCGCTGCGCCGCGGATGCCACCGAGCGGATTCTTGATCTCGTGCGCGAGGCTGCGGATCAGTTCCCGATTTGCCTGCTGCTGCTCGAGCAAGCGTTCCTCGCGAGCAATCTTGAGTTGCTGGTCGATGTGCCTGAATTCGAGGAGCAGTGTCGCGCCCACGGCTTCCACAACCGAGACGGTGCAGGACAGATGCAGGCGAGGCTTGCCGTTGACGCCGAGTTCGAGCTCCTGCTCGGTATATGACGCACCGTTGGCGAGTGCCTTGTCGATTGCCTGAAACAGCGCCGGCGCATCGCCAAACAGCACTTCGCAGCGAGTTGGCCTGCAATTGGCGCCGCGAAACCTCGAACAGATTCTCCGCGGCCGGATTGGCGTAGCAGACCTCGAGGCTGGCGTCGAGCAGCAGCACCGCGGTCGCGAGCAGCTCCAGCCCGGGATAGGCTCCCGGCCGATTGTCGGCGGCCACGGAAAACGGTTGGAGGGGCATGCGGTGTCGCGCGATTGCAGCAGCGATCAAGCTACTTAGCAAGTTCCGCGCCCGCGACGCGCGCCGGCGCAGCTTAATGCGTCGCCGCGAGCTCCCGCTTCAGCGCCTCGATGTTCTTTTCATGGAGCGCGACGGTCTGCCGCAGTTTGGCGATCCGGTCCGCGTATTTCTGCGGCTGCTCCCTGTTCTTCCGGCGTGGCTGGCGGCGCACCGTTGCCGTAGGCGACCCGCGCTTCGGCAAGCAGCTTCTCCTCGGTCGCAAGCTCCTCGGAGAGGACCTTGCGGCGCAGGTCGTCGCGGCCCTTTTGCGTACCCGCGTCGACCTTGGGAAAGCCGGCGGGGCTGCTCGGCGCCGGCCTTGGCGTCCGTCTCGCCCGGAGTGCGCCGTGCCGCCCGACCCCACAGGAGAGTTTTTTCCAGCCTTTCTCCGGTGCAACATTGGTGTAATGCAGGTTCCCGTCGCGATCGACGTACTTGCAGATGTCGGCGGCCGCCTGCTCGGCGAGCAGGAGCGCGCTGCACCAGGCGATGCCAGCCAGGCATCGCATCAAGGCACGGGTTCGTTCGGGTCGCTGCATAGCGGGGCAGTGTACCAAAGGCAGGGGGCGGACCGCTGCCGGCCCGCCCCCTTGGACGAATGCTGCGGGTGATGGTTCAGAGGCTGTAATACATGTCGAATTCGATCGGGTGCGTGGTCATGCGGAAGCGCGTGACTTCCTCCATCTTGAGCCCGATATACGCGTCGAGCATGGCGTTGGAGAACACTCCGCCGCGGGTCAGAAACTCGCGGTCGCGCTCGAGGTTGTCGAGCGCCTCCTCGAGCGAGGCGCACGGATGCGGAACCTTCGCCGCCTCTTCGGGCTCGAGGTCGTAGAGGTTCTTGTCCAGCGGATCGCCAGGATGGATCTTGTTCTGCACCCCGTCCAAGCCGGCCATGAGCATGGCCGAGAACGCCAGGTACGGGTTGGCCGTCGGGTCCGGAAAGCGCACCTCGACCCGTCGCCCCTTCGGATTGCTGACGTACGGGATGCGGCAGGCCGCCGAGCGATTGCGCGCCGAATAGGCCAGGTTGATCGGCGCTTCAAACCCCGGCACCAGCCGCTTGTAGGAGTTCGTCCCCGGGTTGGTGATGGCGTTGAGCGCCTTGGTGTGCTTGATGATGCCGCCGATGTAGTAGAGCGCCAGCTCCGACAGCCCCGCGTAGCCGTTGCCCGCAAACAGGTTCTGCCCGCCCTTCCACACCGACTGGTGCACGTGCATGCCCGAGCCGTTGTCGCCCACGATCGGCTTGGGCATGAACGTCGCCGTCTTGCCGTAGGTGTGCGCCACCATATGCACGGTGTATTTGAGGATCTGCATCCAGTCGGCGCGCTTGACCAGCGTATTGAACTTCGTCCCGATCTCGTTCTGCCCTGCCGCCGCCACCTCGTGGTGGAATACCTCCACCTCCACCCCCTGCTCCTCCAGCGCGAGCGCAATCGCGTTGCGGATGTCCTGCAGCGAGTCGATCGGCGGCACCGGAAAGTAGCCCCCCTTCACCGGCGCCCGGTGCGCCATGTTGCCGCCCTCGTACTCCTCCCCCGACGACCACGGCGCTTCCTCCGACTTGATCTTGACGAAGCACCCCGACATGTCCACGCCCCAGGTCACCGAATCGAAGATGAAAAACTCCGGCTCCGGTCCGAAGTACGCCGTGTCCCCGATCCCGGTCGATTTCAGGTACGCCTCCGCCCGCCGCGCCAGCGACCGCGGGTCCCGGTCGTAGCCCTTGCCATCCATCGGCTCGATCACGTCGCAGCTGATGTTCAGCGTCGTCTCGTCCGTGAACGGGTCCAGCCGCGCCGAGTCCGGATCCGGTGACAGCAGCATGTCCGAGGCCTCGATCCCTTTCCAGCCGGCTATCGACGAACCATCGAAGGCGTGTCCATTGTCAAACTTGTCCTGCGTGAACTGCTTCGCCGGAACCTGCACGTGCTGTTCCTTGCCGCGGGTATCCGTAAACCGCAAATCGACAAACTTGACCTCCTTGTCCTTGATTGTCTTGAGCACATCGGCGGCTGCAGCCATGCGTTTCTCCTGTCAAACGGTAGCGAAGCGATGGGATTTGCGGCGAGACCGCGAGATTTTTCGCAGCCCTACGATCAGCAGAAACTATGCCACAACCCGGAGCGCCTGGCACGGGGCTGCGGTGCCTTCCAGGCGCCCCGAAGCGCTCGGACGCGCACCAAGTTGGGGCGAATGAGCATGGCGCTGCGACCCCGTGGTGCAGCAATGTCCTTGGCTCGTTGATTCTCAGCGGCGAGCTTGGCGTATGCTGGCGGGAGTCGGAGGCAATTGCGACACTTTGGCGGGTTGGCGACCTGGAGTTGCTCCGGAAAGCGCTCGTGGCCGGGCTGGAAGGTGAAAATCGCGATGACGAAGCTTGATGACCCCATTCTCGCCGCAGCGCAAAAGCGTGGCGCCGAACTTAGCTTGCCCTATTATGGTGCAATATCGCCTGCGGAAGCCCATGCCTTGCTCGGGGCGCTCCCGAATGCCCGCCTGATCGACGTCCGCACGCGTGCCGAATGGGAGTATGTGGGCCGCGTGCCGGGAAGCATTCTGATCGAATGGATAACGTATCCGACCGGCGAGAAGAATCCGCGGTTTCTCGATCAATTGCGAGCTGCCGCGGCCGACCCGGATACGCCGCTGCTTTTCTATTGCCGCAGCGGGCAGCGTTCCGACAGCGCGGCGCGCGCCGCCGCGGCGTCAGGCTACACCATGGCGTTCAACATGCTCGAGGGGTTTGAGGGGCCGAAAGACGCGGAAGGCCACCGCGGAACGCTGAGCGGCTGGCGCAAGGCCGGCCTGCCCTGGGTGCAGGGCTGAGGGCTTTGGGACGCGTTCGCTACGGATAGAACAGGAACACCGTATAGCCCGCCTGCGAGGTCGCGCTGGCGTCGATGAAGAGCTTGACGGTCAGATCGCTGTTGCCGGGGATGCCGGCGTCAATATCCGCAGCGCCACTCAAATACTCGTGCGGTGAAAACACGCGGCGGACGACCACCAGGTCCTGTTGCGTTTGACGCTGAATGTCCGACAGCGTCAACTCGAGGTACGGGTACGCGATTGGATAGGGAGCGCGATTTCCGATCGTAGCCGAGAGTATCAGCAGGCCCTTGTGTGCCGGGTCCGCCTGCAGTTCCGCTTCGGTCGAAAGCGCCTCTTTCTCCTGCAGCGGCCGTACCTGGCACCCCGCCGCCGCGCACAGCCGCACCAGCGCGGGCTTGGTCCGTGGCCAATGCGCCGCGATCGCATCGCGGAAGTGAAACAGCGCCTGCCCTGCGAGCAGCGCGATGAGCACCGGCACTGCGCTGGCATAGAGCCCCGCCGGCACGCGGCGCCGGGCACGTTTTTCCTGTCGCGAGAATCGTGCCGCGTATGCCGCTTCGGGGTCGATGCCCTCATCAGCCTCGCTGCCGGATGGCTCGGAATCGAGCGCTGGCTCCGGGCTGCGCTCAGCCGCCTCTGCATCGCGCGGCGAGGGCTCGAGGGCGTGCGCCTCGCGCAGCGTCACCGTTGGGGGGCCGAGGGCCGCCTCGTCCAATTCCGGCTCGGTGCGCTCGGGGCGCGACCGTGGGGCGAGCGAGAGGCGTTCCGCGACACCGTCGAATACGGTGTGGCAATGCCCGCAGCGCACGTTGCCGCCGCGCATGGCCAGCTGTTGCGGCGTCACCCGAAAAATCGTCTTGCAGCCAGGGCACCGGGTGAATTCTTGTTCAGCCATCGTACAGCAGCGAATTGGGTACGCGGATTAGCGTGCGCAGCGCACACCTGCAAGCCCTATCCAGCCCTCCGCGCTCCCCCATGGGGCGATATTAAACCATCGCGCATAGGCAGCGGCGACGCGGTCAGCTTGCGCCTCCAGAATCCCGGAGAGGACAACGTGGCCCCCGGCCCGGACGCGATCCGCCAGCAACGGCGCCAACAGCTCGAGTGGATTGGCGAGGATATTCGCGACGACGACATCGTAGCGCTCCGCGCGCAGTTCGTCGGGCAGACCGAACGTTGCGACCACGCCATTGGCAGCGGCGTTGGCCCGGCTCGCGGCGATCGCCTGCGGGTCGATATCAACGCCCGCCACCCTTGCGGCGCCGAGTTTCGCCGCCGCGATCGCCAGGATGCCCGAGCCGCAGCCGTAATCCAGTAGCGAAGCGTGCTCGCGTACGTTCTGCGCGAGCCAGCGCAGGCACAACAGCGTCGTCGGGTGGCTTCCGGTTCCGAACGCGACGCCGGGATCAAGCGTTACGTTCACCGCGCCGGCATCCACTGGCTCCCGCCAGGATGGAACGATCCAGAGCCTGTCGTCGACTCGCAGTGGCGCGAACTGCGCCTGGGTCTCGCGTACCCAGTCAGCATCGGCGATCGCCGCGAGCGAGTGCTCGGGCGCGGGTTCGTCAAGCCGGGCCGCAGCGCTCGCCAGCGCTGCTTCGGCGTCGACCCGCGCGTCGAACAGTGCGCAGAGGCGGTTTACCGCCCACACTTCGGATTCGCCGGCTTCGCCGTACAGGCTCCTCTCGGTCGGCGTGCCAGCCTGCGCATCCGCGACTTCGACCGACAGTGCCCCCGCGGCGAGCAACGCGTCCACCCAGCGGTCGACCGAATGCGCAGAAGCGTCGAAGCGGAGCGCGCGATACGACATCGATGGCGCGGGATCCAGGCGCGCTCAGGCGCCAGACTTGCGCTTCGCCATCCGCTGCTCGAGGTAGTGGATCGACGTGCCGCCGCGCAGGAACGAATCTTCCAACAGCAGCTCCTGGTGCAGCGGAATGTTGGTCTTGATGCCCTCGACGACCATTTCGGACAGTGCCACCCGCATGCGGGCGATCGCCTGCTCGCGGCTATCGCCATACGCGATGACCTTGCCGACCATCGAGTCGTACTGGGGCGGCACGACATAGTTCTGGTACACGTGCGAATCGACGCGAATGCCGGGGCCGCCCGGCGCGTGATACGAAGTGATTCTTCCGGGCGACGGGGCAAAGGTCTCCGGATCCTCGGCGTTGATGCGGCATTCGATGGCGTGGCCGCGGCGCACGACATCGCGTTGCCGGAAAGCGAGTTTCTGGCCAGCCGCCACGCGCAGTTGCTGCTGCACCAGGTCGATGCCGGTGATGAGCTCGGTGACCGGGTGCTCAACCTGGATGCGCGTGTTCATTTCGATGAAGAAGAATTCGCCGTCCTGATACAGGAACTCGAATGTTCCGGCCCCGCGATAGTCGATCTTGCGACAGGCTTCGACGGCGCGCTCGCCGATGCGCGTAAGCCCGCGCAACGGGATATCCACGGCAGGGGCCTCCTCGATTATCTTCTGATGCCGGCGTTGCATCGAACAATCGCGTTCGAAGAGGTGGACGGTGTTCTTGTGCTCATCCGCCAGCACCTGGATTTCGATGTGCCGCGGATTGTCGAGGTATTTCTCCATGTACACGGTCGCGTTGCCGAATGCCGCCCCCGCCTCGGCTCGGGTCAGGCTGACAGCGGGCAACAGCGCGGCCTCCGTATGGACAACGCGCATCCCGCGCCCACCGCCACCACCGGCGGCCTTGATGATCACCGGATACTTTACCTCCCGCGCAAGCTTGATCACTTCCTTCGTGTCATCAGGCAATGCCCCGGCCGATCCTGGAACACAGGGCACGCCGGCTTTGGTCATCGCGACCTTCGCGCTCACCTTGTCGCCCATGAGGCGAATCGTGTCCGCGCGCGGGCCAATGAAAACAAAGCCGCTCTTCTCGACCTTCTCGGCGAAGTCCGCGTTCTCGGCGAGAAAGCCGTAGCCGGGATGGATCGCCTGCGCGTCGGTAACTTCCGCCGCGCTGATGATCGCCGGAATGTTGAGGTAGCTCTGTGCCGATGGTGGCGGCCCGATGCAGACCGACTCGTCGGCCAGGCGCACGTACTTCGCGTCGGCGTCGGCCTCGGAATGAACGACCACCGTCTTGATCCCCAATTCGCGGCAGGCGCGCTGGATGCGCAGCGCGATCTCGCCGCGATTGGCGATGAGGACTTTGTCGAACAACTGGCCGGTGATTTTGGTCGCCACGTTAGCCTAGTCGCAAGAAAGGGCGCGGCGGTTGCCGTGCACCGCGGGCCGGGTCCGGCCCGCCTAGCCGATGACGACGAGCGCTTGCCCGTACTCGACGGGCTGCCCGTTCTCGATCAGGATTGCCTTGATGACGCCGGCCTGATCGGCCTCGATTTCGTTCATGAGCTTCATTGCCTCGATGATGCAGAGCGGGTCGCCGGCCTCCACCTCGTCGCCGATTTCGACGAACGGCTTCGCCCCCGGTGAGGCTGAACGGTAGAAGGTACCCACCATCGGGGACTTGACCACATGTCCTTCGGGTGCGGCCGCCGGGGCCGCCGGCGCGGCGTCCGGCCGCGGAGGGCCCGCTCGGCCCCGCCGGCCCTCCCGACGCGGCCCCCGCGGCGGACGCCGCGGGGGTTGGCGACGGCAGCGACCGGGTAATGCGGACGCGTTCCTCGCCTTCCGCAATCTCGAGCTCCGCGATGCCCGAGCTTTCCACCAACTCGATCAACGTCTTAAGCTTGCGCAGGTCCATCGCCCCCAACCCCCTCGGAGTAGGGCGCAAGTTTGCAGGAGATCGCGACAGATTGTCCAGCATAACGGCATTTTATGCACCGTCCGGCGCGATTCGGCCGAAAGGCGAGCCGCAGCGCGTGGGAGTTCGCTTCATCCGCCCGGAACGTGACCCGGCGCGATGTTTGCTAAGGCATAAGATAGCTGGAATTAGATCAACTTAGCGAGAATTGATTGCAATTGCTCGGCCTTAAGCGGGCCGAGTTGCGTGTGGGCGATGTGTCCATGGCGGTCCAGGATTACCGTGAAGGGTAACGCCAGCAGCCGGTTGCCCAAGGGCTTGGAGAGATCCATGGCCGCGTAGCCGCCAATCAAGGCTGGGTAGTTAAGCTCCAACTCTTTGGCAAACTGGGCGACTTTGTCGCGTTGATCGACGGCGATACCGACAAATTGGACCCCTTTAGGCCCCAATTCGCGCTGAAAGCGAACGAATTCCGGCATCTCCTCCCGGCAGGGCTCACACCAGGTGGCCCAGAAATTCACAATCAGGACCTTGCCCTGCCACTGGCGCAATGGCTGCTCCGCTCCCTGCGTGTCCGGCAGCGAAAGCGCGAGCAAGGCGCTGGTGTCCGGCGGGTTTCGGTCCCAGAGCGCGAAACCGATCCCGAGCGCCACGGCGAGCATGCCCACGACCACCGGCGCGAACCAGCGCCTCCAATGCCGCATTATGGATGTCAAGGCGAGCGCTCACTTTCCTTAGCGAACGCCTCAATTGAACCAACTCTGCTTCAGCCCCTGGCTCGGGGGCACGGTCGTCATGCCGCCATCCGGTAGCGCGACCGGGACGCGCTGCACGGTGGGCGGATAGCAGAGGCCAATGTCGGCGCAACCCTGGGACTCGGCCGTAATCACGATCCGCTGGCCCGGCTGTGGGTCCGTCAGCGCCAGCGTGACGACGATGTCGCCGCGATAGGTCTCGACGTGGCCAAAAAACGGATCTTCCTTGACGGTACCGTCAGGCAGCCTCGGGGCGGCGAGACCGGCGGTGGCGGGTTCGACCGCGAAATGGACCTTGTCCCGGTACAGGTAATACCCGTCCGCGATGCGGAACCGTACCTCGACCGTGCGCGCATCCAGTGGCCGCGCGCTGAACCGGAACGCCTTGTCGGGCGGGAGCGGGTTGACCTGCGCCATCCCCGGCGAAGCGACGCCGAGCATCCACGCGACCGCGACCGCCACGACGATGTGAACCCATGGTGCGTCAGGCCGGCGCATCGGTCGCTGCGGCGATCCAGTCGAGGTAGGCGGGCAAGCCATAGCTAATGGGGACAGCGACGATTTCCGGAAGTTCGTACGGATGGTGCCGGCGGATGGTTGCTTCGACGCGCGGGTAGAGCCTGGAGCGCGTCTTGATCGTAATCGGGATCTCCGCAGCCGTTTCGATTTCGCCGCGCCAGTGATAGAGTGACTGCACCGTCGCGCCAATGCGGATGCAAGCGGCGATGCGAGCCGCCAGCAGTTCGCGAGCCAGCGCTTCCGCTGCGGCCCGTTCGGGAAACGTGGTCAGGACCAGGACCGCTGGCGGAGGTGTCGCATTGGCCGCCGACCCGTCGGTCGACGGCGCCGCCACTGCGCGCTCAGCGGTGCCGCCGGCCGCATCGCGCACTGCGCCGCGGCGACGAGGAGTTTTTCGACGAGGTAGAGTCATGCGTTTCGTCGTTTTGTTGATTGTACTCATTTTCCCCGTGCTCGACGTGTTGGCGACGATTCGCTTTGCCCGTTGGACGGGCATCCCGACGCTGGTATGGCTGGCTGCTTCCGCGATTGCCGGCGTGCTGTTGCTGCGCAAGGAGCGCACGAGGTTCCGCGCGAAGACACTCGCCGCGCTGCGCGGCGATCAGCCGCTGCTGCGCGGATTGCTCGACAGCGGCCGCAGGGTGCTGGCCGCGGTGCTGCTGATCTTGCCGGGCATCGGATCCGATCTGATCGCGTTGCTGCTGCTGTTGCTGCCGATCAATCTCGGGACGCCCCTGGCTCCCCAACCTGCCGGCGTCGGGCGTGGTTTCGCGCGCGAAGCGCTGGAAGGCGAATTTCGCCGGCTCGATTAGGGTCCGAACAGCGTCGGCTGGTTCTTGCCCGCGCGCCAGTACGCCCACAGCATCAGTCCGAGGCCGGCGAGAATCATCGGCAGCGACAGCCACTGGCCCATCGTCAACCCGAGCGCAAGCACGCCGAGGAAGTTGTCCGGCTCGCGCGAGTATTCGGCGAGGAAGCGGAAGCTGCCGTAGCCGAGCAGGAACAAACCTGAAACCGCGCCGACCGGCCGCCGGCGCCGCGCGTAGAGCCACAGCAGGGCGAACAGCGCGAATCCTTCGAGCCCGAACTCGTAGAGCTGCGAGGGGTGGCGCGGCACCGCATCGACCTGCGGAAACACCATTGCCCACGGCAGGCTCGATGGCGCGGCCCCACAGTTCGCCGTTGATGAAGTTGCCGAGCCGTCCCGCGGCCAGTCCCAGCGGAACCAGGGGCGCGACGAAATCGGTGACCTCGAGCCAGCGCTTGTGCCGGCGGCGCGCGAACAGCGCCAGCGCGATCAGCACGCCGAGGAATCCGCCGTGAAAGCTCATCCCGCCCTGCCACACCGCGAGGATCTCCAGCGGGTGCGCGAAGATAGTACGCCGGCTTGTAGAACAGGACGTAGCCAAGCCGCCCGCCGAGGATCACTCCGAACACGCCGAAGAAGAGCATGTCGTCGACGTCGCGCGGGTGCCAGCCGGTGAGCAGATTCTGCCGTGCGCGAACCTTGCCCAGCACCGCGAACAGCACGAATCCGACCAGGTACATGAGCCCGTACCAGCGCACGGCCAGCGGGCCGATGTGAAACGCGACCGGATCGAACTGCGGATGGACGAGCATCGATGACCGGCCGCGGCTCGGCTGCGCCGCGGCCTTTGTTAGAATTCGTCGATTATACGACGAGCAGCGCAGCAAAGGATCACCGATGCCCAGCAACCGCCGCAGCCGCATCATCACCCAGGGCGTCGCCCGCTCGCCCAACCGCGCGATGCTGCGCGCCGTCGGTTTCGGCGATGCCGATTTCGACAAGCCGATCGTCGGCGTCGCCAACGGCCACAGCACGATGAATCCGTGCAACGCCGGCATCCAGCCGCTGGTCGACCGCGCGATGGCGGCGCTCGAGGCGAGCCGGCGCGATGCCGCAGGTGTTCGGCTTTCCCACCGTTACCGACGGCATCGGCATGGGCACCGAGGGCATGAAGTACTCGCTCGTGTCGCGCGAGGTGATCGCCGACTCGATCGAAGTCGCCGTCAACGGCCAGTGCATGGACGGCGTGCGTCTGCGTCGGCGGCTGCGACAAGAACATGCCGGGCAGCATGATGGCGATGGCGCGCATGAACGTACCCGGCATCTTCGTCTACGCCGGAACGATCAAGCCCGGACTCTGGAAGGGCGAGGAGCTCACCATCGTCAGTCCCGTTCGAGGCGGTCGGCGCGTTCACCGCCGGCAAGATGGCGAAGGAGGACTTCGACGGCATCGAACGCAACGCCTGCCCGACCGTCGGCGCCTGCGGCGGCCAGTACACGGCGAACACGATGTCGTCGTCGTTCGAGGCGCTGGGCATGAGCCTCCTCGGCAGCTCGCAGATGGCCTCGCCCGATGCCGAGAAGGCCGACTCGGCCGCGCGATCGGCACGCGTGCTGGTCGAGGCCGTCAAGCGCGACCTGAAGCCGCGCGACATCATCACGCGCAAATCGATCGAGAATGCGATCGCGCTGGTGATGGCGACCGGCGGCTCGACCAACGCCGTGCTGCACTACCTCGCGATCGCCGCGGCGGCCGGAAGTGGAATGGACGATCGACGACTTCGAGCGCGTCCGCAAGCGCGTGCCGGTGCTCTGCGATCTCAAGCCCTCGGGGCGCTTCGTCGCCGTCGATTTCCATGCCGCGCGGCGGCGTGCCGCAGGTGCTGAAGATGCTGCTCGACCACGGCCTGCTGCACGGCGACTGCATGACGATCACGGGCCGGACGATCGGCCGAGGAACTCGCCGCGCGTGCCCGACGACGCCGCGCGCCGACCAGGACGTCATCCGGCCGTGGTCGAGACCCGATGTACCCGCAGGGCCACCTCGCGATCCTGAAGGGCAATCTCGCCCCCGAGGGCTGCGTGGCCAAGATCACCGGGCTCAAGAATCCGGCGATCACCGGTCCCGCGCGCGTGTTCGATTCGGAGCCCGCGGTGCATGGACGCGATCATGGCGAAGAAGATCAAGCCCGGCGACGTCATCGTCATCCGCTACGAAGGGCCCGAAGGGCGGGCCCGGGATGCAGGAGATGCTGGCGCCGACCTCGGCGCTGATCGGTCAGGGCCTCGGCGAGTCGGTCGGCCTCATCACCGACGGGCGCTTCTCCGGCGGCACCTGGGGCATGGTCGTCGGCCACGTCGCGCCGGAGGCCTATGTCGGCGGCACGATCGCGCTTGATCGAGGAAGGCGACTCGATCACCATCGACGCGCACAGGCTGCTGATCCAGCTCAACGTCGGCGACGCCGAGCTGGCGCGCCGGCGCGCGCGCTGGCGGCCGCCCGCAGCCGCGCTACACGCGCGGCGTGCTGGCGAAGTACATGAGGCTCGTCTCGACGGCGAGCATCGGCGCGATCACCGACCGCGACGCCTAGGCGCTCTAGCGTCCGGTCTGCGTGCAACCAACGGCGCCTCGCGCCGGTCCAACGCGACGGCTGCGCCCAACGCGCGATCTGACGCGCGGTTCGACCCGAGGAGGATCCGATGTACTCACCCCCGTTTTGCTCTCGCCGCATCGCCCTCGCACTCGCGACGTGCGCCCTGCTCGGCCTCGCCGGCTGCGCACCGAGCCGGCCGGCGAGGGCGTCGCTGCGCCGCAACTGGTCGTCGGCGATCCTGGCAATACCGCGTCACCGACAATCTGCGCCGCGGCGCCGTGTCCGAGCTCGATGCCGAGGTCATTGCGGTTTCGGGCGGCACGGCGCAAATCCGCTTTGGCAGGGTCGACGCCAGCGGCCGTAGCGAGTGGGTCGACGAGGTCGACGCCGAGGGCGGGCTGCTCAGCGGGTCGCTGTGGCGCGAGCCGCCGCGCCGGTTCGATCCGCCGGCGCGGTTGCTGGCCTTTCCTCTCGATCCGGGTAAGACCTGGCGCCAGGTGATCGATACGGTGAGGCAAGGACACGGAGCTTAAGGATCAGATCCTGATCTACGGCAGGGTCGAAGGCCGCGCCACGACGAGGTGCCTGCGGGCAGATTCGACACCGTCTACGTCTATCGCATCGTGCAGCTCGACGACGAGGACTTCTGGCGCACGCGAACAACGTGCGCGATGCTCTGGTACGCGCCCGCGGCGAAGGCGCCGGTGCGCGAGGAGCGCGAAGCGGCATACACCGAAAAGGGCGGCCCGATCCGGCGACGGTCCGCACCGAATCGATCGGTACTGGAGTTCGTGGCTCGTTCCGGCCGGGCAGAAAATGATTTCCGCGGAACCGCGCGCGGCGGCGCTTCAGCACAGGCCCAGCCGCTGCCAGATGCGCGTCGTCAGGCTGGCCTGGTTGAGCGTGTAGAAGTGCAGGCCCGGCGCGCCGTGCGCGAGCAGGTCGTCGCAAAGGTCGGTCACGACGTCGAGGCCGAAGGCGCGGATCGACGCCGTGTCGTCGCCGAAGCTTTCCAGCTTGCGCCGGATCCAGCGCGGAATCTCCGCGCCGCAGGCGTCCGAAAACCGCGCCAGCTTGGAGAAGCTCTGGATCGGCATGATGCCGGGAACGATCGGCGCGGTGATGCCCAGCCCTGCCGCCTCGTCGACGAAATGATAGTAGCTGTCGGCGTTGAAGAAATACTGCGTGATCGCCGAGTCGGCGCCGGCGTCGATCTTGCGCTTGAAGTTGGCGAGATCTTCCTGCGGGCTGCGCGCCTGCGGATGGTATTCCGGATAGGCGGCGACTTCGATGTGGAACCAGTCGCCGGTCACCGCGCGGATGAACTCGACCAGCTCGTTCGCGTAGCGGAACTCGCCGACGTCGGCCGTGCCGGACGGCAGGTCGCCGCGCAGCGCGACGAGGTGCCCGATGCCGTGATCGCGATAGGTGCGCGAGCGTGGCGCGCATGCTCTCCCGCGTCGAGCCGATGCACGAGACATGCGGGCGCGGCGCGCTGCCCGGCCGCCTGGATCTCCAGCACGGCCGAAAGCGTGCCGGTCGCGCGTCGAGCCGCCCGCGCCGTAGGTCACCGAAAAGAACTTGGGACCGAGCTGCGCGAGCTGCTCGCGCGTCGCGCGCAGCTTGGCGACGCCTTCCGGCGTCGCCGGCGGGAAGAACTCGAAGCTGAAGATGCGGTCGGGGGCCTCGTCCATCGGCGGCGTGCTTCAGTCGCGCTTCTTGCAGCAGCAGCGCCGACAGCGCCCACGAGATGATGCTGTAGACGATCGCGCCAAAGAACGCGGGCCAGAATCCCGCGACGTGGAAACCCGCGACGAACGAGCCGACGAACCAGAACAGCAGGCCGTTGATGACGAAGATGAAAAGCCCCAGCGTCAACAGCGTCGCCGGCAGCGTCAGCAGTATCAGCAGCGGCCGGATCAACGTATTGATCAGGCCCAGAACCAGCGCCGCGATCAGCGCCGCCCCAAACGAGTCGACGGTGATCGACGGCAGCAAGTAGGGCAGCGCGAGCAGCGCCACCGCGTTGACCAGCCAGACGAGCAACAGTCGCATCGTCGTTCTCCTTGCGCGGACGGCGTCAGCGGGCGCCGTCGCAATAGGGTTTGACCGCCGCGTACAACGTCGCGTTGACCGGCGCCGCCAGCGCCGCGTCCTTCGCCATCCGCGCGACCGCGCCCGACAGCCACGGCGCTTCGAGCCGGTTGCCGGCGGCGAGGTCGTTCAGCATCGACGCTTTCATCTCCGCCGGCAAGCCGTCGGCGAAGGCCATCTGCTGCGCCACCAGGTCCTCGGCCAGCGCGATGCCGCGCGCGCGACCGAGCGTCCACGCCTCGCGCATCGCCGCCTCGAAAACCACGCGCAGGTCGGGGTCGCTGCGGATGGCCCCGATCGGCTGCCGCGTCGCGCAGGTCATGCCGGAAAGGGCGCAGATGAAGACGAATTTCTCCCAGACCAGCGCGGCGGATGTCGGCGACGAGCTCGGCGTCGATTCCCGCGCCGACGCAGGCCTGGAGGAAGCGGCGCGCCGCCGCTTCCTGCGCGGGCAGCACCGGCGCCGAAGCGCAGGCGCGCCATCGCCCCGGTATGCACGATCACGCCCGGCTCCGCGATCGTTGCCGCGATGTACGCCGCGCCGCCCAGCACATGTGCCGCGCCGATCACCGCCCCGATGCGCTCGATGCTCTCGACGCCGTTCTGGAAAGGGATGACCATGCCGCCGCCTGCGACCAGCGGCAGGCTGGCCGCGGCGGCGGCCTCGGTATCCCAGAGCTTGACGGCGAAGAGCACGACGTCGAACGCGCCGAGCGACTTCGGGTCGTCGCTGGCCCGGCCTCGGCGAGGTGGACGTCGCCGGCGGCGCTGCGCACGACAAGGCCGCGCTCGCGGATCGCCGCGAGGTGCCGGCCGCGCGCGATGAACGCGACGTCGTGCCCGGCTTGCGCCAGCTGGGCGCCAAAGTAACCGCCCACGCCGCCGGCCGCCATCACGGCGATACGCATCGTTGCCCTCCCTGCGGTCGCTGCGACTTGCGTCGGTGCT
This sequence comes from uncultured beta proteobacterium, assembly GCA_963778275.1. Lineage (GTDB taxonomy): Bacteria > Pseudomonadota > Gammaproteobacteria > Burkholderiales > Casimicrobiaceae > PALSA-1003. Next base: position 359,585 of record CAVZTS010000014.1, read on the forward strand.
TCATGCGCGCCGCTGCCGCGCGCTAGTAACGGTAGCTGTCGGGCTTGTAGGGGCCCCGATGTGCACGCCGATGTAGCGCGCCTGCCGGTCGGAAAGCTCGGTGAGCATCGCGCCCAGCTTCTTCAACTGCAGCCGCGCGACCTTCTCGTCGAGATGCTTGGGCAGCACATAGACGCCGACCGGATACTTCTTGCCGCCGGACTGCGCATCGCCCCACAGCTCGATCTGCGCCATCACCTGGTTGGTGAACGAGCTCGACATCACGTAGCTCGGGTGCCCCGTCGCGCAGCCGAGGTTCACCAGCCGCCCTTCCGCGAGGAGGATGATCCGCTTGCCGTCGGGGAAGATGACGTGGTCGACCTGCGGCTTGATGTTCTCCCAGGTGTACGCCTTCAGCGCCGCGACCGTCGATCTCGTTGTCGAAGTGGCCGATGTTGCAGACGATCGCGTTGTTCTTCATCCGGCGCATGTGCTCGTGGCTGATCACGTCGATGTTGCCGGTCGCGGTGACGAAGATGTCGGCCTTGTCGCAGGCGTAGTCCATGGTAACGACGCGATAGCCCTCCATCGCCGCCTGCAGCGCGCAGATCGGGTCGATCTCCGTCACCCACACCTGCGCCGAGAGGGCGCGCAGCGCCTGCGCGGAGCCCTTGCCGACGTCGCCGTAGCCGGCGACGACCGCGACCTTGCCCGCGATCATCACGTCGGTTGCGCGCTTGATGCCGTCGACCAGCGACTCGCGGCAGCCGTAGAGGTTGTCGAACTTGGACTTGGTGACCGAGTCGTTGACGTTGATCGCCGGGAAGCCGAGCCTGCCCTCCTTGTGCATCTGGTAGAGGCGCTTGACGCCGGTCGTCGTCTCCTCGGTGACGCCCTTGATCTGGGCGCGAATCCGCGAATAGAAATGCCCGTCCGCGGCCAGTCGCCCGGCGATCGCGGCGAAAAGCGCGGATTCCTCCTCGTTGGCGGGATGCGAGATGACGGAGCGGTCGCCTCTCCGCCTGGGCGCCGAGGTGGACGAGCAGCGTCGCGTCGCCGCCGTCGTCGAGGATCATGTTCGGGCCGCCGACCGTCCGGCCATTCGAAGATGCGATGCGTGAACTCCCAGTATTCACTGAGCGTCTCGCCCTTGTACGCGAACACCGGCGTGCCCGACGCCGCGATCGCCGCCGCAGCGTGATCCTGCGTCGAGTAGATGTTGCAGGACGCCCAGCGGACGTCCGCGCCGAGCGCCTTCAGCGTCTCGATCAGCACCGCGGTCTGGATCGTCATGTGCAGCGAGCCGGCGATGCGCGCGCCGCGCAGCGGCTGCTGCGGCGCGAATTCCTCGCGAATCGCCATCAGGCCGGGCATCTCGGTCTCGGCAATCGCGATTTCCTTGCGCCCCCAGGCGGCGAGCGCGAGGTCGGCGACCTTGAAGTCGGTGAAATTCCTGGTATCGGTCACAGCGTTCATCAGTCACTCCTTGTCGGGGACCGCGCCGTGGGTAGCTTCACTCGTCACCCCGCGCGCGAGCCGCGGTTCAACGAGCGCCGTTGCAAATGGAAGTCCTCGAGCCTGGCAGGGCGGCGCATCGTGACGTCTGGCCGACCTGTTGCAACGCTCCTCGAGGAGAGCGCCGATTATAGCGCAGGTGATTCGCGCAAGCCAAACCGCTGCGGCCGGTCAGCGCTCCTGCCGCTCGAGCCTGGCCTGGCGCTGCGCCAGCAGCGCGCTCACCAGGCTCGATTCGCGCTTGTAGAAGCCTTCGGTGTGGAAAGTCTCCTCCAGGGCGAACAGTTCGTAATCGAGGTGATGGCAGAGCTCGTGCACCACGGTGCGCAGGAAGGTCTTGTAAGCGACCACCTGCCGGCTCTGCGCCGTGCGCATCCACACCGTGATGCGCGGCAGCGTGCGCGCCCTTTCGGGTTCGTAAAGGCCGTGCAGTTCGCCGTAGCCGTCGGCCGGCCGCTGCGGCCAGGACGCGCACCCGGACCCGCGGCACGTGATAGCCCGCGACCAGCGCGTCGATGAGGCTCTGGCATTCGCGCTGGACCGCGGCGCGGTCGTCGCTGCGCAGCGCGGCCTCGATGCGCACGGCGGTTTCGCCGAGATCGAGCCGGTCCGGCATGCCGAGCTCCGCGATGTCGTCGCTGCGCCGATAGATTTTTTTGCGTGCTGGCGAGAGCTTGTCGTAGTAACCGAAACGCATGCCTCAGACTTGGTGCTCAATCCGGTTCAATATACCGCACCTGCCTCGCGCCGCGACGGCGGGCTTTTGCCGCAGTGGCTGTGCCGCTACACTACACGCGTTAGACGCCCGCCATGCTGATATTGCAACCCCACTCGCGCGATCTGGGCGGGTTCACCGTGCAGCGCCTTCTACCGTCGTTGCCGACCAAGATGGTCGGCCCGTTCATTTTCTTCGACCACTTCGGGCCGGTCGCGTTTGCCCCGGGTGCGGGTGCTGATGTACGGCCGCATCCGCACATCGGTCTCGCGACGGTAACGTACTTGTTCGATGGCGCCATGATCCATCGCGACAGTTTGGGCACGGTGCAGCGGATCGAGCCGGGCGCGGTGAACTGGATGACCGCGGGCAGCGGGATCGTCCACTCCGAACGCACCGCGCCGGACGCCAGGGCGCGCGGCCACTGCATGCACGGCATCCAGACCTGGGTCGCGCTGCCGCCGGACCAGGAGCGGGTCGAGCCGTCGTTCAGTCATCAGCCGCGCGGGGCGCTGCCGGAGATCGTCGTGCCGGGCGTGACCATGCGCCTGCTCGCCGGCGCCGCGTTCGGCCGGCACGCGCCGACGCCGGTGTTCTCACCGCTGCACTACGTCGCGCTCGAGATGCAGCCCGGCGCCAGGATCGCGGCGCCGCCCGAGCACGAACAACGCGGCGTCTACACGGTCGCGGGCGAAATTCGGATCGCCGGCGAGCTCTTGCCCGAGCGGCATCTTGCCGTGCTGCCCTCCGGCGCCACCCTGCCCATCGAAGCGCCGGCGGGCGCGCGCGCGATGCTGCTCGGCGGTATGCCGCTGGAAGGCGATCACCTGATCTGGTGGAACTTTGTGGCGAGTTCGCGCGCGCTCATCGATGCGGCCAGCAAGCGCTGGCGCGAGCAGGCGTTCCCGCCGGTGCCGGGGGAGACCGAGTTCATCCCGCTGCCGGAATGACGCCGCGTCACGGCGCGGGCTGCACGACGATTTCAACGCGCAGGCTGCGCGCGACAGCGGCACTATTCTCCGCCACCCGGCGATACCCCAGCTGCAGCGTGTCGCTGCCCGCCGCTGCGGCGACGAAGGCGAATGTCATCGTGCCACCGTCGCCCACGAGCGGAGCACTGAGTCGAGCGCGGTGTGTACAACGGCTGGCTGGCTGGCAGCAATACCGCGGCGGCGGCGTGGTCGACCGTCCACCGATAGCCTGCACCCGGGTTGGATTCGACGCTGACCCGCAGCATCTGACCGGGCGCGAGGCGAATGCGCGAACCATCCGCAGAGGAGTCGATTTCGAGCGGGGGCGGTACGGTCGCGCACGCCGCCAGCGCCAGTGCCACAAGCACGCCAACGGCGACATTCATCCGCGGGTTCGCCACCGAGCTCCGCGGCGAAGCGGCATTGCGACGGATCATGTCGCCGTTGCGGGGTGCGGCCGTGCGTGCGTCGCCGGGGCGGGGCCGCGAATGCCGGCCGCACTGCGAAGCAACTCGACCTTGTCGAGCGCCTCCCAGGTAAACTCGGGCTCGTCGCGACCGAAGTGCCCGTATGCCGCCGTCTTGGCATAGATCGGTCGCAGCAGGTCGAGCATCTGGATAATGCCCTTCGGCCGCAGGTCAAAGTGGGCGGTAACCAGCGCCGCGATCTCGGGGTCGGGGATTTTGCCGGTACCTTCGGTGTAGACGGTCACGTTGATGGGCTGCGCGACACCGATCGCATACGAGACCTGCACCTGGCATTGCCGGGCAATGCCTGCCGCGACGATGTTCTTGGCGACATAGCGTGCCGCATAGGCGGCCGAACGATCGACCTTCGACGGGTCCTTGCCCGAAAACGCGCCGCCGCCGTGCGGCGCTGCGCCGCCATAAGTGTCGACGATGATCTTGCGGCCGGTCAGTCCCGCGTCACCGTGCGGGCCGCCGATCTCGAACCGGCCGGTCGGATTGACCAGATAGCGCGTGTTGACCAGCATCTCCTTGGGCAACACCGGCTTGATGATCAGCTCGATCACCGCCTCGGCAAGCTCCTTCTGCTTGTGATTCATGCTGGGATGATGCTGCGTCGAGAGGACGACGGTCTCGATGCTCTTCGGCCGTCCGTCGGCGTAGCGAACGGTGAGCTGCGACTTGGCGTCGGGTCGCAGCCATGGCAGCCGCCCGTCGCGGCGGACTTCGCTCTGTCGCTGCACCAGGCGGTGCGCATAGTAAATCGGGAACGGCATCAGCGCCTGCGTTTCATCGCAGGCGTAGCCGAACATCAGGCCCTGGTCGCCGGCGCCCTGATTCATGTACTCCTCGGAAGTCCGGTCCACGCCACGCGCGATATCCGGCGACTGCCGGCCGTAGCAGACCATCACCGCGCAGCCCTCGGAATCGAAGCGCAGCTCGGGATCGTTGTAGCCGATGCGGTGGACCGTGTCGCGGGCGATGCGCGCGTAATCGTGCTTGTGGGCGGTCGTGATCTCGCCGGTAAGCACGACCAGACCGGTGGACACCAGCGTTTCGGCCGCCACCCTGCCGTGCGGGTCCTGCGCTAGAATCGCGTCGAGGACCGCATCGGAAATCTGGTCCGCCACCTTGTCCGGATGGCCCTCCGCAACCGACTCCGACGTAAACAGAAAATCGCTCATCAGTGCTCCATGCTTGGCATCGCGCCCCGCAGCGAGCCACGGCGCGCAAAGTCCGCAATTCTACCAAATCCCGCCGCCGCGAGCCGTTGCCCTTGCGTCCCCGTGACGAGCGAGTCGATTCGGGTCTCTAACGTGGCATGATCGTTCCCCCGACGCCTGCCAATATCGATCGCGCAGCGCAGTTGCTGCGCGCCGGGCAGCTCGTGTCGTTTCCGACCGAGACGGTGTACGGGCTGGGTGCCGATGCCCGCAACGCGGCTGCCGTGCGCCTGATCTTTACCGCCAAGTCTCGGCCGGCTCAACATCCGGTGATCGTGCACATCGCCGATATCTCCGTGCTGCCGCAGTGGGCCCGCGCCATTCCCGCCGGTGCGCGCGCGCTCGCGCAGGCATTCTGGCCGGGACCGCTGACACTGATCCTGCCGCGTCGGCCGGAAGTCGGCGATGCAGTCACCGGAGGCCAGGACAGCGTCGGGTTGCGCGTTCCCGGACACCCCGTCGCGCAGGCGCTGCTGACCCGCTTCAGCGCGCTCGGCGGGGCGGGCATCGCCGCCCCCTCGGCCAACCGCTTCGGCCACGTCAGCGCAACGACGGCGCGGCACGTGGCGGAGGATTTTGGAAATGAAATCGCACTCATCATCGACGGCGGCCCCTGCCGACACGGCATCGAGTCGACCATCGTGGCCTTTACCAACGGCGGTGCCGTTTTGCTGCGCCCCGGTGCCGTGCCGCTTGCGGCGCTCGCGCGCGTTCTGGGGTATGCGCCCGAGCCCGCGAGCGCGGGCACCCCACGCGCATCGGGAACGCTTGCGACTCATTATGCGCCGCGGACCCCGGCACGCCTCATGCGGTCCGCCGAACTGAGCGCCGCGCTCGGCGCGCTCGCCCACCCGGGCGCGCACGTCGCGGTGCTTGCCCATTCGGTGACGCAGCCGCCGTCCTTCGAAGGCACCTGGTTCGACGCGCCGTCGCACGACGCAGCCTACGCCCAGCAGCTCTACGCCAACCTGCGTGCGCTCGACGCCCTTGCCGCGGATGAAATCTGGATCGAGGCACCGCCGGACGGACCCGAATGGCACGCCGTGCGCGATCGGCTGCGTCGAGCCACGCACGGCGTTTGAAGAATCATGCCGCCGTGGCCTTGCGTCGTCGTCGCCCCCGACTCGTTCAAGGGCTCGGCGTCCGCGCAGCAAGCCGCCGCGGCGATTGCCGAGGGTCTGCGCCGGGTATGGCGCGCTGCCGATCTGCGCCTGGTGCCGCTGGCCGACGGCGGCGAGGGCACGCTCGACGCCGTGCTGTCAGCGGGTGGCCGGCGCTGCGCGGCGCGGGTCAGCGGCGCTGCGGGCGCGGCAATCGACGCGGATTACGGCGTGATCGCGACCGACACCGGGGTCATCGAAATCGCGCAGGTCGTCGGCCTGACCGACGCCGGCGCGACGGCGCACCCCGTTGCGGAGCGAAGCACGGAAGGCGTTGGCGAGCTGATGCGCCGGCTGCTTGATGCCGGCATCCACCGCATCATGGTCGGACTCGGCGGGAGCAGTACGAACGACGGCGGTGCGGGCCTGCTCGTCGCCCTGGGGGTCAAGCTCTTCGACGGCGCCGGGCGCGTGGTCAAGCCGACGCCGCAAGGGCTCGCCTCGCTCGCGCGCATTGACGCCAGTGCGCTCGATGCGCGGCTTGCGCGAACCCGCATCACGATCATGTCGGACGTCAACAACCCGCTTTGCGGGGAGCGCGGCGCCACGGCGATCTTCGGTTTGCAGAAAGGCGTACGCCCGGAAGCGGTGCTGCCGATCGACGCGCGGCTCGCGCACTTTGCGGCGCTGGCGGAAAAGGCGCTTGGCCGCAACGCGCGCGACCGCCCCGGAGCGGGCGCAGCCGGTGGTTTGGGATTCGCGTTGCAGCTGCTCGGTGGCGAGCTGCGCTCGGGCGCGGAGGTCGTCGCCGACCTGCTTGGCCTCGATGCCGCGCTCGACGGCGCGGATTGGCTGATCACCGGCGAGGGCCGCGCCGATCGGCAGACGCTGCTCGGCAAGACGCCGTTCGTCGCCGCGCGGCACGCTGCCGCGAAGGGCGTGCCGGCGACCCTTGTTGCCGGCGCCATCGATCGCGACGCGCTGCCCGAGCTAAGCCGGCTGTTCGCCGGCTGCCATGCGCTACCCTTCGGCCCGGCCACGCTCGAAGCCTGCGTGGCCGACGCGACGGGCCTGCTGGCCGACGCCGCCGAGCAGCTGGCGCGTGTCTTCCGCGCCGCGCACGGACGCGTCAGCCCGCCGTAATCGCCTCGCCGGAGCGATATCCCTGCGTCGCGCCCTGCGTGCCGCCCGCCGTAATGCGCACCGCGCAGTACTTGAATTCCGGGATCTTGCCGAATGGATCGAGCACAGGGTTGGTGAGCAGATTGGCGGCGGCTTCGTAGTAGCAGAATGGGATGAAGATGGCGCCGCGCGGCGTGCCGTCATCGGCCCGGGCCGCGAGCGCAATTTCGCCTCGGCGCGAGGTCACGCGAATCGTGTCGCCGGGGGCGACGCCGAGCATGTGCAGATCGGCCGGATGCAGCGACGCGACCGGCGCCGGCTCGATGGTGTCGAGCACCGCCGTGCGTCGCGTCATGCTCCCGGTATGCCAGTGCTCGAGCTGGCGGCCGGTGATGAGCACGAACGGGTACGCCGCATCGGGTTGCTCGGCCGCCGGAATGATGCTTGCGGGGACGAGTCGCCCGCGGCCGGTGGCCGTCGGAAAATGCTCGGTGAAGACCACGCGCTGACCCGGGTCGTCGTCACCCGTGCAGGGATAGGTCACGGCGTGGTCGCGCTCGAGGCGCTCCCAGCTGATGCCGGCAATCGATGGCATCGCTTGACGCATTTCCGCAAATACGTCGCGGGGATGCGCGTAGCGCCAGTCCAGGCCGAGGCGCTTGGCGATTTCCACGATGATCCAAAGATCCTGCCGCGCCTCCCCGGGCGGCTCGAGCGCCTGCCGGCCGATCTGCACGGAGCGGTCGGTATTGGTGAACGTGCCGGTCTTTTCGGGAAACGCGGAGGCCGGCAGGATCACGTCGGCGAGATATCCCGTCTCGGTGAGAAAGATGTCCTGCACCACGAGCATCTCCAGTTCGGAGAGCGACTCGCGGGCATGGCGTACATCGGGATCCGACATCGCCGGGTTCTCGCCCATGATGTACATGCCGCGGATCTTCCCCGCGTGTACTGCGCGCATGATCTCGACGACGGTAAGCCCTGGCTGGGGATCGAGCGCCTTGTGCCACAGCGCTTCGAAACTGCTGTGCACGTCGGCGTTGTCGACGCGCTGGTAGTCCGGATACATCATCGGAATCAAGCCCACGTCGCTCGCGCCCTGGACATTGTTCTGGCCGCGTAACGGATGCAGGCCGGTGCCCGGACGCCCGATCTGCCCGGTGACCAGCGCGAGCGCGATCAGGCAGCGGGCGTTGTCGGTGCCGTGCACGTGCTGCGAAATGCCCATGCCCCACAGGATCATCGACCCGCGCGAGCGCGCGTAGAGTCGAGCGACCTCGCGTATCGTCGGCGCCGGAATCCCGCACAGCGCAGCCATCGCTTCCGGGCTGTAGCCCTCGACGTTCTTCCGAATCGCGTCGTAGCCGCTGGTCCGGTCGGCGACGAAGCTTTCGGCGACCAGCCCCTCCTCGACGATCGTGTGCAGCATGGCGTTGAGAAGCGCAACGTCAGTATCCGGCTTGAATTGGAGATAATGCGTCGCGTGCCGGGCCAGTTCCGAGCGGCGCGGGTCGGCAAGGATGAGTTTCGTGCCGCGCTTGACGGCATTCTTAATCCAGGTCGCGGCGACGGGGTGATTGACGACGGGATTAGCGCCGATCAGAAAGACCACTTCGGCTTGCATGACGTCCATCACCGGGTTCGACACCGCTCCCGAGCCGATGCCCTCGAGCAACGCCGCTACGCTCGATGCATGGCACAGGCGCGTACAGTGATCGACATTGTTCGAGCCGAAGCCGGTGCGGACAAGTTTCTGGAACAGGTACGCCTCTTCGTTCGATCCCTTGGCCGATCCGAAGCCGGCCAGCGCACGACCGCCGTGCTCGTCGCGGATGCGTTTAGCGTGCCGCCCGCGAGCTCGAGCGCCTCTTCCCAGCTTGCTTCGCGGAACACGGAAAACGCGTCGGCGGGATCCATGGTGAAGTCCGCCGATTTCGGCACGCCTTGCCTGCGGATCAGCGGCCGAGTCAGACGCTGCGGGTGATGCGCGTAGTCGAAGCCGAAGCGTCCCTTGACGCAGAGCCGCTCCTGATTGGCCGGGCCGTCGCGACCTTCCACGCGCACGATCTGGTTGTCCTTGACGTGATAGGTGAGCTGACAGCCGACGCCGCAGTAGGGGCATAGCGAGGCAACTTGGCGGTCGACCGGCACGAGGTAGGCATCGTGGGCGGGGGCGAGCGCGCCAGTGGGGCAGGCCTGGACGCATTCGCCGCAGGCGACGCAGGTCGATTGCCCCATCGGGTCGCCGAGATCGAAGACGATCTGCGAATGCGCACCGCGGAACGCATAGCCGATGACGTCGTTGACCTGGACTTCGCGACAGGCGCGCACGCAGCGCGTGCATTGGATGCAGGCATCGAGGTTGACCGCCATCGCCGGATGCGAAAGGTCGGACGGAGGCTGCCGGCGCGCGTCGAAACGCGGTTTGCCCACGCCGAGCGTGCGTTGCCAGTGCGCGAGCTCGGAGTCGGTCCGATAGGCCGTTGCCGGCATGTCGGAGGCCAGCAACTCGACAATCATCTTCTGGGCATGGACTGCGCGGGCGCTAGCGCTGGAGACCTCCATCGCGGCGACGGGGCGGCGGCAGCACGCGGGCGCCAGCACGCGCTCGCCCTTGATTTCGACCATGCAGGCGCGGCAATTGCCATCCGGGCGCATGCCGGGCTTGTAGCAAAGTCGCGGTATCGCGACGCCGGCGCGGTCGGCGGCCTCGATGATCGTTTCATGCGCGAGCGCCGCCACGTCTTCCCCGTTGAGCTTGAAGACGATGCGTTCCTGCTCGAGCGCGTGTGTCAGGGGCGCATTCATGCGCAATCCCTCGGGCAAGCCGGGCAGTCGACGGTCATACGAGCTCCTGGGGGAAATACTTGAACACGCAAGCGATCGGATTCGGCGCGGCCTGGCCCAGTCCGCAGATCGATGCATCAGACATCGCCTGCGACAGATCATTCAACAGCGTCGCGTCCCAGCGCGGCCGCGCCATCAGGCCGACCGCCTTTTCCGTGCCGACGCGGCAGGGAGTGCACTGGCCGCACGATTCGTCGGCAAAAAAGCGCATCAGGTTGAGCGCGGCATCGCGCGCGCGGTCGTGCTGCGACAGGACGATCACCGCCGCCGACCCGATGAAGCAACCGTGCGGCTGGAGGGTGTCGAAATCCAGCGGGACATCGCCCAGCGTGGCCGGCAGAATGCCGCCGGACGCGCCGCCGGGAAGATAGGCGTAGAGCTCGTGTCCGGGTTGCATGCCGCCACAATATTCGGCAATGAGCTCACGCAGCGTGATTCCCGCCGGTGCCAGATGCACGCCCGGCTTCGCGACGCGGCCGGAAACGGAGAACGAGCGCAGGCCCTTGCGGCCATTCCGACCCTGGTTAGCGAACCAGTCGGCGCCCTTTTCGAGAATGTCGCGCACCCAGTGCAGCGTCTCCATGTTGTGCTCGAGCGTCGGCCGGCCGAAGAGCCCGACCTGCGCGACGTACGGTGGCCGCAGCCGCGGCATGCCGCGCTTGCCCTCGATGGACTCGATCATCGCCGATTCTTCGCCGCAGATATATGCGCCCGCGCCACGGCGCAGGTCGATGCGCGGCAGCGGGCAGGGCGGCGCGGCGGCCAGAGCCGCGAGCTCATGGGTAAGGATAGCGCGGCAGGCGGCATATTCGTCGCGCAGGTAGACGTAGATTTCCTCGATGCCGACGGCCCACGCCGCGATCAGCGCGCCTTCGATGAAGCGGTGCGGATCGCGTTCGAGGTAGTGGCGGTCCTTGAACGTTCCGGGCTCGCCCTCGTCGATGTTAACGGCCAGCAGCCGCGGAGCGGGCTCGGCGCGCACGATGCGCCATTTGCGCCCTGCTGGAAAACCGGCGCCGCCCAGGCCACGCAGGGCGGAATGCTCGAGCTCCGCGGTCACCGATTCGACCGTCCGCCGGCCACCGACGCAGGCAAGCAGCGTCTGATAGCCGCCGCTTCGCCGGTATGCGTCGAGGCCGATGTAGGCGGGCAGGTCCGCTTCGGTATGGCGTCCCTGGATCGCGGCGACGATGGCTTGTGCCGATGCGCGATCGATCGTCTTGCGGCCGACAACCGCGGCCGGTGCGTGCTCGCAGCGCCCGATGCACGGCGCCGACAGCACGCGCACCTCGCGCGCATCCAACGATGCGAGCTCCGCGTGCAGCGACTCGGATCCGGCGAGCTGGCAGGACAGCGTTGCGCATACCCGCACGGTAAGCGGCGGGGGCGCCGGCTCGCCTTCCTTCACCACGTCGAAGTGGTGGTAGAAGCTTGCCACCTCGTAGACCTCGGTCATGGCGAGCCGCAACTCCTGCGCCAGCGCCACGATGTGCGCCGCAGTGATGCAGCCGTACTTGTCCTGGATGCGGTGCAGGAACTCGATCAAGAGGTCACGGCGACGCGGCGCATCGCCAAGCAGTGTACGCACCTCGGAGAGGGCAGCCGGATCGGCCTGCCGGCCCTTGGGGGTACTGCGCGCGCGCTGGCGCGTCAGCTCGGAGGTGTCGACTACGGATTTGGAAGGCATGGCGGGTGCGCCGCAGTGGCAACGTCGAGCATGAGGTTCGGTGGTGACGCACGCAGCCGCTTGGCCGCGAGCCGCGGGTCAATCCAGAAAATCGCAGTACTTCTCGACATACGCCGCGAGATTGAGCGAGTGCTCGCGCACCAACCGCTCGGCGAGCTCGGTGTCACGATGCTCGAGCGCTTCGATGATCTGCATATGATCGATAATCGACCGCGCCGCGCGGTCGCGCTGCGAAATCGTCATACGGCGAATGGCCCGCACATGAATGAACAGGTTCTCGATGGTCTTGCCCATCAGATGCGAGCCTGCCAGGCGAATTATCGCCTGGTGGAACGCGATGTTGGCTTCGGAGTACTCGTCGATGTGCTCGGCCGGGGCCGAGCTCAGAAACTCGTCGAACATGTGCCGCAACGCTCCGATGTCTGCATCGGACGCGTTGACGGTCGCCAGTCGCGCCGCCATGCTCTCGAGCGCGGCCCACATCTCGATCATTTCGATAATCTGCTTCTTGGTCTTGCGGACGATGAAGACCCCGCGCCGCGGCGCGGTGCGCAGGAATCCCTCCTGCTCGAGCAGGGACATGGCCTCGCGGATCGGGGTGCGGCTGACACCGAGCGCCTGGCTCAGCTGGCGTTCGTCAAGCCGGATTTCTTCGCGGTGCGCGTAGATGTCGGCTTCCATGATCGCCTGCTTGAGTGCGGTGTACGCCTGCTCACGCAGGCTCACGTTGGTGTTGAGCGGCTGCAGGACCAGCTTCGGGGGCAGCGGGTCGGCCGCGTCCCCGGCCGGCGATTGCGCAGTGGGTTCCTTGACCAGCGCGGAAGGGGACGGGTTCATGAGCTTTCTGCGCAGCGAGCGCGTTGCCTTAACAGGGCGAGAACGATGTCGATGGTCGATGTTGGCATTTCGAGCAGCCGGCCCAGCTCCTGAACCACGCCCACCAATGGCTCGATCTCCATGCACCGCCCCCGCTCCAAGTCCTGCAGCATCGACATCTTGTGCGCGCCAAGCGCCGCGATGCCGTCGATGCGCCGGTCCGCATCGACCCGCAGCTGCAGACCCAGGCGATCGCCGATGGCCTTGGCTTCCTGCATCATCGCCTTGCAGATGGCGCGCAGTTCGGGGTCGGCGGCAATGACATCAACGGTGGCGTGGGTCAGGGCGCTCAAGGGATTGAAGCAGAGATTGCCCCACAGCTTGAGCCAGATCTCGTCCCGGATATCGCTGCGAATGGGCGCATCGAAGCCGGCTGCGACGAACATCTGCTGCAGTGCCTCGATCCTGGCGCTACGCTCGCCGCCGGGCTCGCCGAGCGGAAACCTGCGTCCGTGCTCGTGCTGGATCACGCCCGGCGCCACGATCTCGGCGGCGGGGAAAACCACGCAGCCGACCGCGCGCTCGGCGCCCAGGACCTGGCGCTGCCTGCCACCGGGATCGATACTCTCGAGCGTGGCGCCCTGCAGCGGCCCTTCTGCACCCTGGAAATACCAATACGGCAACCCGTTGCTCGCCGTGACGATGCAGGTCTGCGGGCCGAGCAGCGGCGTCATGGTATCGACGGCATCGGGGATGGCATGCGCCTTCAAAGCGATGATCACGTAATCCTGCACTCCCAGCTCGGCTGGTACATCGGTGCACGGCGGATGCACGACGTGCTCCTCGCCGGCAATCTGCAAGCGCAAGCCGCGCGCGCGCATCGCCGCGAGATGCTCCCCGCGCGCTACCATACTGACGTGGATGTTTGCGCGCGCCATTTCGACACCGAGCAAGCCGCCGATGGCGCCGGCCCCGAAGACGCATATTTTCAAGGCTTCCGGCGCAACCACTCGCTGCAGTGACTCCATGTTTTGTTTATGGTATACCACACACCAAATAGCGACAAGCGGCCGGCCACGCGTGTCGACGGCGCTATTTGCCGGGGCGTCTTCGGCTATTGACTTGGCGTGATATACCAAATACGTTATATCAGCCCGTAGAAAAGATCGGGCGCGGGCCGCACGCCCGACAAGATGTCCCAACCCGGTGGATGCTTCAGGAGGAGACCTCGATGACTTCAGCCGCAGCAGCTCCGAGCAAGCCCGTTTTTGCCAATCCCTGGACCCAGCTCATCATCGGCATCATCTGCATGGCGATGATTGCCAACCTGCAATATGGGTGGACGCTATTCGTTAGCCCAATCGATGCGAAGAACCATTGGGGCCGCGCCTCCATCCAGGTCGCGTTTACCATTTTCGTGTTGCTCGAAACCTGGCTGGTTCCCGTCGAAGGCTACCTGGTCGACCGGTTTGGTCCGCGCTGGGTTGTCGTCGTCGGCGGGGCGCTGTGCGGCGTCGCGTGGGTGCTGAACTCGCTGGCCGACTCGCTGGCGACGCTCTACTTTGCGGCTGCAATCGCCGGGATCGGTGCCGGAGCCGTCTACGGGACGTGCATCGGCAACGCCGTGAAATGGTTTCCCGGCCGGCGGGGATTGGCCGCAGGACTCACCGCAGCCGGCTTCGGCGCCGGCTCGGCGCTGACGATCATCCCGATCGCCAACATGATCAAGAGCTCGGGCTACGAACACACATTTCTCACCTTTGGCCTGATCCAGGGCGCGGTCGTGGTGGTGCTCGGCTTCATCCTGTTCGCGCCACCGGCGAGCATGCTGGTAGCCCCGCCCAAGCTCGCGCCCGGAGCCGGGCGCCACCAGGCAACCTGGACTGAGATGATCAAGACGCCGGTGTTCTGGCTGATGTACGTGATGTTTGTCCTGATGGGCGCCGGCGGCCTGATGGCAACGGCCCAGCTGGCGCTGATCGCCAAGGATTTCAAGGTCGCGGACATACCCGTCAGCCTGATCGGGATTACTCTGCCGGCGCTGGTGTTTGCGCTGTCGCTCGACCGGGTCTTGAACGGCATCACCCGGCCGTTCTTCGGCTGGGTGTCCGATCAAATCGGGCGCGAGAATACGATGTTCATCGCGTTCTTCCTCGAAGGCCTCGGCATTTTCGCCTTGGCCAAATTCGGCAGCGACCCGGTCTCGTTCGTCATCTTGAGCGGCCTGGTGTTCTTCGCCTGGGGCGAGATCTACAGCCTATTCCCCGCCACGGTCACCGATACTTTCGGCGCCCGCTATGCGACGACGAATACCGGCCTTATGTACACCGCCAAGGGAACCGCGTCGCTGCTGGTGCCCTTGGGTAACGTGCTAATGACGGCCACTGGGAACTGGTTGGCGGTGTTTGTCATCGGCGCGAGCATGAACATCCTCGCGGCGCTGCTCGCGTTGTTCGCGCTGAAGCCGATGCGTGCCGCATACATTAGCAGGTCGGCGACAGCGCCCGAACACGCGCCGAAATGGGCCGTGCCTGAGGATACCCAGTAACCCGCCGGTTATAGGTTCCCGCGAACGGCGATCTTGAACGGGCGCGGGCCGGCGTACACGATAGGTGCGGCGGGCGCGGAGTGCTCCGCGCCCGCTCGGCGCTCGGAGAAGTCCATGCTAGAGACACCGACGGAGCAGACTGCGAAATCGACCAACACGGCCGACCCTCTGGAGGTCGCCGCCAGCGGCGAGGTCGGCGCCGAATCGCAAGCCGAAACCGACGGCTTCCAGCTCGTCATCGACGCCCTCAAGCTCAACGGCATCGACACCATCTTCGGCCTGCCCGGCATCCCGATCACCGACCTCACGCGCAGGGCTGCAGGCTGCGGGCATGCGCGTGATCTCCTTCCGCCATGAGCAGAACGCCGGCTACGCCGCTGCGCATCGCCGGCTTCCTGACGCAGAAGCCGGGCATCTGCCTGACGGTCTCCGCGCCCGGCTTTCTCAACGGCCTCACCGCGCTCGCCAACGCCACCACCAACTGCTTCCCGATGATCCTGATCAGCGGCTCCAGCGAGCGCGAGATCGTCGACCTGCAGCAGGGCGACTACGAGGAGATGGATCAGCTCGCAATCGCCAAGCCGCATGCCAAGGCCGCGTTCCGCGTGCTGCACGCCGAAGATATCGGCGTGGGCATGGCGCGCGCGATCCGTGCCGCGCTCTCCGGCCGTCCGGGCGGCGTGTATCTCGACCTGCCGGCGCAAGCTGTTTCCGCAGACGATGGATGCGCGAGACGTGGCAGAGCGTCGCTGATCAAGGTCGTCGATCCGGCGCCGCGCCAGATCCCGGCGCCGGATGCCGTGCAGCGCGCGCTCGAACTGCTCAAGAGCGCGAAGCGGCCGCTGATCATTCTCGGCAAGGGCGCGGCCTATGCGCAGGCCGACGCGGACATTCGCGCGCTGGTCGAGAAGACCGGCATCCCCTACCTGCCGATGTCGATGGCCAAGGGCCTGCTGCCCGACACGCACGCGCAATCGCGCATCCGCCGCGCGCTCGTACGTGCTGCCGGAGGCCGACGTCGTGATGCTGATCGGCGCGCGCCTGAACTGGCTGCTGTCGCACGGCAAGGGCAAGACCTGGGGCGGCGCGAGCGCCAAGGACTGGGGCGGCCAGAAGTTCATCCAGATCGACATCTCGCCGCAGGAAGCCGACAGCAACGTTCGCGATCGACGCGCCCGCTGGTCGGCGACATCGGCTCCTGCGTTTCGGCGCTGCTCGCGGGCATGGGCTCGGACTGGCCGAAGCCGCCGGCGGAGTGGCTCGGCGCCATCGCGGAGCGCAAGAACAAGAACGTCGCCAAGATGGCCGAGACGCTGGCGAAGAACCCCTCGCCGATGAACTTCCACAGCGCGCTGCAACGTGGTGCGCGACATCGTCAAGGCGAATCCGGACGCGATCCTCGTCAACGAGGGCGCCAACGCGCTCGACTTCACGCGCAGCATCGTCGACATGTACAAGCCGCGCAAGCGCCTGGACGTCGGCACCTGGGGCGTCATGGGCATCGGCATGGGCTATTCCGTCGCCGCGGCCGTGGTGAGCGGCGAGCCGGTGATCGCGGTCGAAGGCGACAGCGCTTTCGGCTTCTCCGGCATGGAAGTCGAGACGATCTGCCGCTACAACCTGCCGGTCTGCGTCGTGATCTTGAACAACAACGGCGTCTACCGCGGCGACGAGGTCAATCCGACCGGCGGGCGCGATCCGTCGCCGCTGGTGTTCGTCAAGGGCGCGCGCTACGAAAAGATGATGGAGGCCTTCGGCGGCGTCGGCGTGCTGGCCACGACGCCGGAGGAGCTGCGCAGCGCGATGGACGAGGCGATCCGCTCGCGCAAGCCGACGCTGATCAACGCGGTCATCGACGAAAAGGCGGGCACGCGAAAGCGGCCGCATCACCAGCCTCAATCCTACCGCGAAGAAGAAGCAATGAGCGGCGAACGCACAGGAGGAAGTGATAATGGGCAAGGCATTAGACGGCGTCCGCATCCTCGATTTCACCCACGTGCAGTCGGGACCGACCTGCACGCAGCTGCTGGCCTGGCTGGGCGCCGACGTAATCAAGGTCGAGAGGGCGGGCGAGGGCGACATCACGCGCGGGCAGCTGCGCGACATCCCGGACGTCGACAGCCTCTATTTCACGATGCTCAACCACAACAAGCGCTCGATCACGGTCGACGCCAAGATCCCGAAGGGCAAGGAGGTCCTCGAAGCGCTGGTCAAGCATTGCGACGTGCTGGTCGAGAACTTCGCGCCCGGCGCGCTCGACCGCATGGGCTTCACCTGGGAGCGCATCCAGGAGCTCAATCCGCGCATGATCGTCGCCTCGGTCAAGGGATTCGGCCCCGGCCCGTACGAGGACTGCAAGGTCTACGAGAACGTCGCGCAATGCGCGGGCGGCGCGGCGTCGACCACCGGCTTCGACGACGGCCCGCCGCTGGTGACCGGCGCGCAGATCGGCGACTCCGGCACGGGCCTGCATCTCGCCCTCGGCATCGTCGCCGCGCTCTACCAGCGCAAGACGACCGGCCGCGGCCAGAAGGTGCTCGCCGCGATGCAGGATGGCGTGCTCAATCTCTGCCGCGTCAAGCTGCGCGACCAGCAGCGCCTCGCCCGCACGGGCGTGATGGAGGAGTATCCGCAGTATCCGAACGGCAAGTTCGGCGACGCGGTGCCGCGCGCCGGCAATGCGTCGGGCGGCGGCCAGCCGGGCTGGATCCTGAAGTGCAAAGGCTGGGAGACCGATCCCAACGCCTACATCTACTTCATCACCCAGGCGCCGGTGTGGGAGGACATCTGCAAGGTGATCGGCAAGGAGGAGTGGCTGACCGACCCGCGCTACGCGACGCCCAAGGCGCGCCTGCCGCACCTGATGGAGATCTTCGGCCAGATCGAGGAATGGACCAAGACCAAGGACAAGTTCGAGGCGATGGACATCCTCAACAAGCGCGACATTCCCTGCGGGCCGATTCTGTCGATGAAGGAAATCGCGGAGGAGCCGTCGCTGCGCAAGACCGGGACCGTCGTCGAGGTCGACCATCCGAAGCGCGGCAAGTACCTGTCGGTCGGCAACCCGATCAAGATGTCGGACAGCCCGACCGAAGTGACGCGCTCGCCGCTGCTCGGCGAGCACACCGAACGAAGTGCTCGCCGAGCTTGGCTACAGCAAGGACGACGTCGCGGCGCTGCGCGCCGCCAAGGTAATCTGAGGGGCAATCCGAATTGCAACGAACGGCGGCGCGATCCCGCGCCGCCGCGCTCGATATCGAGAGGAAAAACCATGGCAAACAACAAGACCGAAGTCCGGCGGATTCTGGACAAGGTGAAGGCCGAAGGGCGCACGTCGCTGACCGCGCCCGAAGGCAAGCTCGTCTGCGACGCCTACGGCATTCCGGTACCCAAGGAAGGCGTCGCGACCTCCGCGGCCGAAGCGGCGCAGCTCGCCGCCGGCATGGGCTTCCCCGTCGTGCTCAAGATCGTGTCGCCGCAGATCCTGCACAAGACCGAGGCGGGCGGCGTGCTCGTCGGCGATCAAGAGCGCCGACGAAGCGCAGAAGGGCTTCGCCACGCATCATGGCCAACGCCAAGAAGTACGACGCGAAGGCCGAACCTGCTCGGCGTGCAGGTGCAGCAGATGCTCGGCGGCGGCCAGGAAGTCATCGTCGGCGCCGTGACCGATCCGTCGTTCGGCAAGCTCGTCGCCTTCGGCCTCGGCGGCGTGCTGGTCGAGGTGCTCAAGGACATCACTTTCCGCCTGGCGCCGGCCTCGCGCGAGGACGCGCTGTCGATGCTGGACGGCATCGCCGCGGCCGCGATCCTCAAAGGCGTGCGCGGCGCCGATGCCGGTCGACCGCGAAGCGCTCGCCGGCATCATCCAGAACGTCTCGCAACTCGTCGCCGATTTCCCGGAGATCACCGAGATGGATCTCAACCCGGTATTCGCCACCAAGAGCGGCGCCATCGCGGCCGACGTGCGCATCGTCGTCGACTTCGCCCCGCAGCCCGATCGCTACCGGCCGAGCCAAGAGGAAATCGTGCGGCAGATGAACCGGATCATGAAGCCCGACGCCGTCGCCGTGATCGGCGCCTCATCCGAGGACGGCAAGATCGGCAACTCGGTGATGAAGAACCTCATCAACGGCGGGTACAAGGGCGAGATCTACCCGATCAATCCGTCCGCGGCCGAGATCATGGGGAGGAAGGCGTACAAGAGCGTCAAGGACGTTCCGGGCAAGCATCGACGTCGCGGTGTTCGCGATACCCGCCAAGTTCGTGGCGCAGGCGCTGGTCGAGGTCGGCGAGAAGAAAATTCCCGGCGCGGTGCTGATTCCGTCGGGCTTTGCCGAGACCGGCAACGTCGAGGGCCAGAAGGAGATCGTCGCGATCGGCCGCAAATACGGCGTCCGGCTGATGGGGCCCAACATCTACGGCTTCTACTACACGCCCAAGAACCTGTGCGCGACGTTCTGCACTCCCTACGACGTCAAGGGCAAGGCGGCGCTCTCCTCGCAGTCCGGCGGCATCGGCATGGCGATCATCGGCTTCTCGCGCTCGGCCAAGATGGGCGTCTCGGCGATCGTCGGCCTGGGCAACAAGTGCGATCTCGACGAGGACGATCTGCTCACCTTCTTCGAGCAGGACGACAACACGCAGATCATCGCTCAGCATTGCGAGGATCTGAAGGACGGGCGCGCATTCGCCGAAGTGGCCAAACGCGTCTCGAAGAAGAAACCGGTGGTCGTGCTCAAGGCCGGCCGCACGGCCATGGGGGCGCGCGCCGCCAGCTCGCACACCGGCGCGCTCGCCGGCAACGACAAGATCTACGAGGACGTGCTCAAGCAATCGGGGGTGATTCGTGCCCGCAGCCTGCGCGACCTGCTCGAGTTCGCGCGCGCCATTCCGGTGCTGCCAACCCCCAAGGGCGAGAACGTGATCATCATTACCGGCGCCGGCGGCTCGGGGGTGCTGCTGTCCGATGCGGTCGTCGACAACGGGCTCACCCTGATGGCGATGCCGCCCGATCTCGACCAGGCCTTCCGCAAGTTCATCCCGCCGTTCGGCGCGGCCGGCAACCCGGTGGACATCACCGGCGGCGAGCCCCCGAAGACGTATCAGAACACCATTCGGCTGGGGCTCACGGATCCGCGCATCCATGCGCTCATCCTGGGGTACTGGCATACCATCATCACCCCGCCGATGGTGTTCGCGAAGCTCGCGGCGGAGGTCGTCGAGGAGATGCGCGCCCAGGGCATCGACAAGCCGGTCGTCGTGTCCCTGGCCGGCGACGTGCAAGTCGAGGAGGCGGCCGAATACCTCTTCGCCCATGGCATTCCTGCCTATCCGTACTCGACGGAAATGCCGGTTGCGGTGCTCGGCGCGAAGTACAAGTGGGCGCGCGGCGCCGGGCTGATCTGATCCACGCGCCGGATTACTCCGGCCGTACCGCGAGCATGATCTTGCCGATGTGCTGCGACGATTCCATCAGGGCGTGCGCGGCCGCGGCCTCCTGCAGGGGCAACACGCGGTAGATCACCGGCTTCAGCTTGCCGGCTTCAAACAGCGGCCAGACGCGCTCGCGCAGGGCGCGGGCGATGGCCGCCTTGCGCGCGTGCGGACTCGCGCGCATCGTCGAGCCGGTTACCGTCAGCCGCTTGAGCATGATGTGCCGCCACTCGACTTCGACCCGGCTGCCGCGCAGGAAGGCGATGATCACCAGCCGTCCCTCGAGGGCGAGGCATTTCAGATTTCTCTCGATGTAGTCGCCGCCGACCATGTCGAGTATGAGATCGACGCCACGCTTGCCGGTAATCCTGGCAACTTCGGCTGCGAAGTCCTGCTCCCGGTAATCGATAACGTGATCGGCGCCGATGTCGCGGCAATACGCGGCCTTGGCCGCGTTGCCTACCGTCGTGATCACCGTCGCCCCGAAGGCTTTCGCGAGCTGGATCGCCGCGAGCCCGATCCCGCTCGAGCCACCGTGAACGAGCAGCAGCTCGCCCTGCTGCAGGTGTCCGCGCTCGAACACGTTGTGCCAGACAGTGAAATAGTTTTCGGGCAGGCTTGCCGCTTCGAGCAGCGACAATCCGCGCGGGAGCGGCAGGCAGTAGGCGGCCGGGGCGGTGCAGTACTCCGCGTAACCGCCGCCCGGAGTGAGCGCACAGACGACGTCGCCGACGCGCCATTGCTCGACGCCCTCCCCGAGCGCGACGATCGTCCCGGAGACTTCGAGCCCGATGACCGGCGAGGCGTCGGGTGGTGGCGGATAGTGGCCGGCGCGCTGCACACAATCCGGCCGGTTGACCCCGGCGAAGGCGACGCGCAGCAGCACTTCGTCGCGCTGGGGCGCGGGCAGCGGCATTTCCGCCACCGTCAGCACTTCCGGTGGCCCGGGTTGGCGCGCGACGACATAGCGCATGGTGGATGGCAAAGTCATGGCGCAGCGAAGCCTGAGCATTCGTTGTTCGGAAGTACAATTGTAGCCCGCCGCTGGACTGCATGAACGCGAACCTGTACGCGCTGCTGCGCGATCATTTCCCTGAGGACGCCGAACAGCCCTGCATCCTGGTTCCGGGCGGCCCGGTGGTCCATTACGACGACCTGGACACGCTCTCGGCGCGCATCGCCAACGCGCTGGTCGACGCCGGTGCCCGGGTCGGCGATCGCGTCGCCGTGCAAACCGACAAATGCTGGCAGTCGCTCGCGCTCTACCTCGCCTGCCTGCGCGCGGGGCTCGTGTACCTGCCGCTCAACACCGGGTACCAGAAAGGCGGAACTGGCGTACTTCTTTGCCGACGCCGAGCCGACCGTCATCGTCTGCCGACCCGATGCGGTGGCGCTGATCGCCGCGCTTCGACCGCAGGCGCGCGTTTTCACGCTGGACGGCGCCGCGGGGACATTGCTCGAGCGTGCTGCCGCTGCGGCCGAGCACCTTCGAGACGGTGGTCTCCAAGGCCGATGACCTCGCGGCGATTCTCTATACCTCGGGCACCACCGGCCGGTCCAAGGGCGCGATGCTCTCGCATCGCAACCTCGCGAGCAATGCCTTAACACTCGTTGCGCGATGGGCCTTCACGCGCGGCGACGTGCTGCTGCACGCGTTGCCGGTCTACCACGTGCACGGCCTGTTCGTCGCCTGCCACTGTGCACTGCTTTCCGGCAGCCGAATCCTCTGGCTGCCGAAGTTCGACGCCGGCGAAGTCATCGCGCTGCTGCCGCATGCGACGGTGATGATGGGCGTGCCGACGTTCTACGCGCGTCTGCTCGCCGAGCCGCGGTTTCGACGCGGCCGCCTGCCCAAGCGATCCGGCTTTTCGTGTCGGGTTCGGCGCCGCTGCTGCCGGAGACGTTCAACGAATTTCATGCGCGTACGGGACAACGAATTCTCGAACGCTACGGCATGACCGAGACCGGCATGAACACGGCAAACCCGCTTGTTGGTGAACGGATTCCGGGCACGGTCGGACCGCCCCTGCCCGGGGTTTCGGTGCGCATCGTCGACGCCGAAGATCATCTCTGCGGGCACGGCGTCGTCGGCAGCATCGAGGTCAAGGGACCGAATGTCTTTCGCGGCTACTGGCGCATGCCCGAGAAAACGCGGGCCGAGTTCACTGCGGACGGCTACTTCAGGACGGGCGACATGGGCGAGTGGCTGCCCAACGGCTATCTGAAGCTGGTTGGTCGCGCCAAGGACCTGATCATCACGGGCGGGCTCAACGTCTATCCCGCGGAGATCGAAGAAAGGATCAACGCGCTGCCCGGCGTCGCCGAGTCGGCGGTGATCGGCGTTCCCGATGCGGATTTCGGCGAGGCGGTGACGGCCGTGGTCGTCGCCTCCCCCGGTCACTCGCTCGTCGAAGCCGGTGTCATCGCGGCGCTCAAATCCGAGATCGCGGGCTTCAAGGTGCCCAAACGGGTGTACTTCGTCGCAGACCTGCCGCGCAACGCGATGGGGAAGGTGGAGAAGGCAGTACTGAGAGACCGATACGCGCAGCCCTAGCCGCATCCCGGCCGGTGCGCCGTGGAAGCAGCGTCACCTCCGCCGGGCCTGAATGCTCGGCCCGGAAGCCGCCATCGCGGCCGTGCGCGAAACCGGTCGCTGCTACCGCCGCAGCATTTTCTCGCCGATGAATTTCCATTCGCGAGGATCGACCGGCGTGATCGACAGCCGGTTTCCCCGCTGCAGCAGCCGCATCCCCGTGAGTTCTCGCTGCGCGCGCAATTCAGCCAGTGGAACGAGCGCGGGTTTTCTCGACCAGTGTTACCTCGACATTGAACCAGCGGGGTGCCGCGCGCGTCGCCTTCGCATCGTAATACGGGCTCTTGCGGTCGAATTGCGATGCGTCCGGATACGCCGCGCTGCTCACGCGTACGATCCCGGCAATACCCGGCTCCGGGCAGCTCGAGTGGTAGAAGAAGGCTAGATCGCCGACCTGCATCTGATCGCGCATGAAATTGCGCGCCTGGTAGTTGCGCACGCCGAACCACGCGATCGTCTTTGCCAGGCATCGCCGCGAGGTCATCAATCGAAACCTCATCCGGTTCCGACTTCATCAGCCAGTGGCGCATGGCCTATTCGATATTACCCGAAATGAGAATCAAGTGAGTCGCTTTCTGGCTTTGGACCATTGCCTGTACCGAGTCGAGCAGGGCTTTCGACTCCTCCTTCTGCTCGAAGAGCGTGTCTTGCAGCTCATAAAGCTTTGGATCGTTTGACGCCAGCAGCACGGTAGTCGCCCTCGGATCGAGACGCTTGATCGCATTGCTCGCTTCCAGTATCGCCACGTTGTCCAGTTCGCGATCGTTCAATGCAATCTCCTGCTTCAGATTGCTGTCCATATGGGTGCCAACCGACAGTTGATGGCCGACGATGCTTATCTTGTCGCCGATCAATGAAAGCACGGCATAGGTTCGTGACTCGCCCTCGGCTGCATGGCCCAATGGGGTCCAAACCAGCGCGCAGCCAGCGAGACAGAGGAGCCGCATAACACCGGCCATGGTCGTCCTTTCCAGCGTCTGGAGAACATGCGTCCAGTATTGCACCGGCACTCCAGGCGCGCCCAAAAAAATGCGGCGCCGCTGTCGCGACGCCGCACCGGAATAGGCCCCCCGCCTGTGCCGTGCCGACCGTCATCTTGAACCTTGGTTCAAGAGGGTCGCCTGCCTGGACCATTAGGCGCTTCCGCGTAGGGAGCGCACACCGGTCCGTTAAGGCGCGGCAACCTCGCTAACGTAGCATTGGTTCAAAGAGTATATGGCCAGCTCGAACACCGCAGGGGACGACTCTCGCAGTCGAGGAGGATCGTTGCGCGACCCCGGGCAATCCCGGCATCAGAACAACTTTTCCTGCTCCGCCATCGCACGATCGATGGCTGTCTGCATGGCGGAAATTCTACGCTGAATGGCCGCGCTGTCAAAACCGCCGGTCGCCGGCGCCCCGCTTTTGGCGCGCAGCAACTCGTGGGCGATGTTGAGCGCCGCCATGACCGCGATGCGCTCGCTCCCCGCAATCTTCCCCGAGTCGCGGATCTCGCGCATGCGGCGATCGAGGAACTGCACGGCCTGCAGCAACTCTTCGCGTTCGGACTCCCGGCACGCGACGCGATATTCACGGCCGAGAATCGACACGTCGAGCGTGAGCGAACGGTCGTCCATGGTCAGTTCGCGGATTCAGGCAATTGCTGCAGCAGTGAATCGAGCCGTGCGGTCGCGGAGGCCATGCGCGCGGCGAGCGCGCGATGCTGCTCCTGCGCGCGCGCGAGCTCGCGCTTGAGCGACTCGTTCTCGGCGCGCACCCGGTGATAGTCGGCGAGCAGAACCGCAAGTTTCTGCTCCAATCGGGCGAGTTCGGAATCCATCGCTCACTATAGGCGGAACGTTTCGGCGCCGTCAACCGGCGCCGCCGCGCGGCAGGCGCACCCATCAGCCGGTCGCGAGCGGCTCGTAGCGTACGACGAGAATCTCGAGCTGCTCGACGCCGCCTGGCGTGGTGAGCGTGACGCTGTCGCCCTCGCGCGCCTTGATCAGCGCCCGCGCCATCGGCGAGACCCAGCTGATATATCCGCGGGCGGTGTCGATCTCGTCTACGCCGACGATGCTGATCGTGCGTTCCTCGCCGCGCCGATTTGATACCGTCACCGTCGCGCCGAAGTAGATCTGATCGGCGTTGTCCGCGTCGCGCCGCGCGAGGGGATCGACCACTTCGACGCGATCGAGCCGCTTGATCAGAAAGCGGATGCGCCGATCGATCTCGCGCAATCGCTTCTTGCCATAGATGTAGTCGGCGTTTTCCGAGCGGTCGCCGTTGCTGGCCGCCCACGCGACGGTCGCCACGACCTCGGGGCGCTCCTTCTCGGCCAGCCGGTTCAACTCGTCCTTGAGGCGGGCGAAGCCGCCCGGCGTCATGTAGTTGCGGCTGCCCGGCGGGCAGCGGCGAGGCTTCCTCCAACTCGTTGTCGAGTTCGAGTTCGGCGTCCTCTTCGTGGGTAAAGGCTTTGCTCATGCTCGCTTGGCGCGGTCGGGCAAGACTTGCTGCCGCGCGTCAAGGGCAATTATAGGCTCGCACACCGGCGGGCGCAGGTCGTCCGCGGGCTATAATCGCCGCTCTTCCCGGCCCGTCCTCCCGTCCGCGCGCACGCCGCGATGCCCCGGATCTCCGCTGTCTTCGCCTTGCTTACGCTCGGCGCCATCGCGCTCGCGGCCTTCGCACTGGCGCTGTCCGTCGGCAGCGTGGCGATCGAACCGGCGGCCGTCCTGCGCGCACTGCTCGCCTCCGGCGACGAGACCCAACGCACGATCGTGCGCGAGCTGCGCCTGCCGCGCGCGATCGCCGCGTTCGCGGCCGGCGGTTCCCTCGCGCTCGCGGGCGCGCTGCTGCAGGTGCTGCTCAAGAATCCTCTCGCCGATCCCTACGTGCTTGGCGTGTCCGGTGGCGCGGCCGCCGGCGCGCTGGCAACGATGTTGCTCAGCGTCGTCGCGTGGCTCGTTCCAGTCGGAGCATTTTGCGGGGCGTTCGCGTCAACCGTGCTCGTTTTCGGTCTGGCGCGCGGAACCGGCCCGTGGTCGCCGGCGCGCCTGCTGCTGACCGGCGTCGTCGTCGCCGCCGGCTGGGGCGCGGTGGTGGCACTTATCCTTTCGCTGGCGCCGGAGACGCAACTGCGTGGCATGCTGTTCTGGCTGATCGGCGACCTCTCCGCGCCGCCCGCACCGTGGTCGGCGCTTGCCGCGCTCCTGCTCGGGCTCGTCGCCGCGTTGCCGCTTGCCGGCGATCTCAATGCGCTCTCGCGGGGCCAAATCACCGCCGCCGCGCTGGGCGTTGACGTCGAGCGCTTGCCCTGGCTGCTGTTCGCGCTGGCCGCATTCCTGACCGCCGCCGCCGTGACCACCGCGGGTGCGATCGGCTTCGTCGGCCTGATCGTGCCCCACGCCGTGCGCCTGGTGGTCGGCAACGACCAGCGCCTGCTGCTGCCGGCGGCCACCCTGGCTGGAGGGGCCCTGCTCCTCGTCGCGGATACGCTGGCGCGTCAGGTCGTGGCACCGGCGCAGCTCCCGACCGGCGTTCTCACCGCGCTGCTCGGCGTACCCACGTTCCTCTATTTACTGCGCCGCGAGTATCGATGACCCTACCGTTGCTCGCCACCCGTGGCCTCACCGTCACCATCGCCGGCGTTCGCGTGTGCAGCGGTCTCGATCTTGTCGTCTTGCCCGGTCAGTGCTGGGCGATTCTGGGCCGCAATGGCGCGGGCAAGACCACTTTACTGCACACGCTGGCCGGATTGCGCAGCCCGGCGGCGGGCACGATCGAGGTTCTCGGACGGCCTATCGCTGCGACCAGCCGCCGCGACATCGCGCGCCTGCGTGGCCTGCTGCCGCAGGACGACAGCGATGCGTTCCCCGCGACGGTCCTCGAAACGGTGCTGATCGGCCGTCATCCGCACCTTTCGCGCTGGCAGTGGGAAGGCGCGGAGGACCTGCGCATTGCGCGTGCGGCGCTTGCCGCTGCGGACATGGCGGGCACCGAATCGCGGGACGTACGCACGCTCTCCGGCGGCGAGCGCAGACGCGTTGCGCTTGCTGCCCTGCTCGCCCAGCAGCCGCAACTGTATCTGCTCGACGAGCCATCCAGCCACCTCGATCTTTCGCATCAGCTCGCGTTGCTCGATCGACTGACCGAGGCGGTCCGCCCCGCAGCCAAGGCGCTGATGATGGTCGTGCACGACGTCAATCTCGCGGCGCGCTACTGCGATCACGCGCTGCTGCTGGCGGACGGCGAGGCGCTGAGCGGACCGGCACAGGAGCTCTTCCGGGCGGAGCGGCTGTCAGCCGCCTTCGGCGTTGCGCTCAAGACTGTCGCCGGCCCGCGCGGCAGCGTTTTTGTGCCGGAATAGTCAGCGCAAGTTCTCCCGCGCGCGATCGAGCACCGCGCAGAGCTGCTCGGCGCCGGCGATGAAACGGGGCCCGGCGCGGTGCAGCAGGCTCGCATCGATGGCGAAGAGGTTTCCGTGCGCAACGGCGGGCAGCTCGCGCCAGCGTTTCCATTCATCGAGCCAGCCCGGTCGCACCGCGTCGTCGGTGGCGGTGACGATCGCCTCGGGTCGCGCGGCAAGCACGTCCTCCACGCCGACGACGGGCGCCGGCAGGGTAAGGCGCGCAAACACGTTTTCGCCACCGCACAGCCGGATCGCAGCGCTGATGAGGTGCCCGCCACCGATGGTGTAGAGCGGCTGATTCCAGATTTCGTAGAACACGGTGACCTTCCGCGCCGTGGAAGCACGTTGTTCGAGCAGAGCTAGTCGGGCGCGCAGGGCCGCCGCCGCGCGCGCGGCCGGTGCCGGCGTGCCTGCCAGCGCGCCCAGCCGCTCGACTTCGACCGCAATCGCCGCCGGCGTGCGGGGATCGGAGACGAAGATCGCGATCCCGGTGGCGCGCAAGCGCTCGATCTGGGCCGGCGCGAGATAGGGCCAGACGATGACAAGGTCGGGCTTGAGCGCAACGATGCGCTCGAGGTCGAGCCCGGCGACAGTGCCCACGCGAACCAGGCGCGCGGCCTCCGGCGGCCAATCGGCAGGCTCCAGCACGCCGACGATGCGATCGCCTGCCCCGGCGGCAAACAGCAACTCCGTCGCGTGCGGAGCAAGGCTCACGATTCGGCTGTGCGGGCGCGGCGAGTTCGACTGCGACACCGGTCGCGTCCTCGGCTGCGACCGGACCGGCGAGCGCATCCGTGCACACCGCCAGAAAGGCGGCCCATGCGAGGAGAGCAATGGCACCGACGCATCGCGTTAGTACCGGTAGCGCACGCCGGCGAATACGCTCGTGCCGGCGGTGTTGTAATCGGCGGCAAGCTCGTAGTGCTTGTCGAATGCGTTGTCGAGCCGCGCGAAGAGCGTCCAGCCCGCCGCCAGCGCGTAATCCGCGGTGAAGTTGACCGTCGCGTACCCTCCCATGCGGCGCGTGTTGGCAGCGTCATCAAAGCGTGCCGACGACGCGATGAGCTCGGCACCGACGCGTAGCGCCTGCCAGGCCCGAAGGACCGAGATCGCGCCGTGCTGCCGCGCGCGGCGCGGCAGCAGGTTGCCGGTCGCATCGTCTTCCGGCCGCTGGAGGTCGAGGCTCGCCCTGACGTCGACGTCGCCGGCATGGGCTTCGAGTTCCAGCGTCACCCCGCGCAGCGTCGCGTTGGCCACGTTTTGCGGCGCGCAATTGAACGCGGCGTCGCACTCGAACACGATGAGATCGCGCACGCGGTTGTCGTAGGCGACGATGCCTGCGGTAATGTCGGCGCCGGCATAGCGCAGAGCGGCTTCGATGTTGTGTGCAGTCTCGGGTTTGAGCTGGGGGTTCGAGAACCCCGGATAGTAGAGATCGTTGAACGTCGGCGCCTTGAACGCCGTTCCATAGCTGGCACTGGCGCGAACGCCGCCGCCAAGAGCGTAGCCGTACGCGAGCCCGCCGGTCGTCTGCCCGCCGAACTGCGAGCTGTCGTCGTGGCGCAGGTTCGCCTGCGCCGCCTGGGGGCCGTCGCGCCACTGCCAGACGCCGACGGCAGCGTTGGTATTGCGCACGGTAACCGCGTAGCCCGCGTTGCTGTCGACGTGTTCCTCAAGCCGCTCCAAGGCGACCGACACGCCGCCTTGGGGCAGCGCGAAGTCGTTCTGCCAGGTGTACTGCCGCTGCCGGGTCTTGAACGGCGCGCTCCCGAAACTGGTCTCTGACACGCTGTCATCGTCGCCTTCGCCAGCCTCCAGCCGACTCGTCCAGAACGTTGCCAGCCGATTCCGGCTCGCGATCGAGTAACTCGTGAGCGTAGTGATCGTGCGCGCGTCGAAGGCCGGCCCCGCGTCGAACTGCGCGTTCTGGCGGCTGCGCAGAAACTGCACGGAGAGGTCCTGGTCGGGGGCGAATTTGAATGCCGCGCTGCCGCTCGCGCTGTCGTCGCGATAGCCGTCGTGGTCGCTGTCAAAGTTAGGATTCGCCGGATTGCCAATCGCAGCGAAACCGGCGCTCCGGTTCAGGCCTGCCTGCAGCGCGAAGCGCAACGGACCCGCGCCGCCGGAGATGCCGGCCGCAGCGAGCGCGGTGCGGTACGTTCCGTAGCCGGCGCTGGCATTGGCCCCAAGCGCCCCGTCGCTGCGGCGGGTGAAGATCTGGATCACGCCGCCGATCGCGTCGGCGCCGTAAAGGCTTGATGCCGGGCCGCGCAATATCTCGATGTGATCGATCTGATCCAGCGGAATCGCCTCGATGGCGGTCGCGCCGTCGGTCGACGACCCCACACGCAAGCCGTCGACCAACACCAGCGTGTGGTCGCTGTTGGAGCCGCGCAGGAACAGAGAGCTCGTCGTGCCAGGCCCGCCGCTGGTCGCGATTTCGACCCCGGGCTGGCGGGCAAGCAACTCGGCCAGGCTTTGCGCGCCCAGCCCGTGCAATCTCGTCGGCGTCGATGATCGTCACGTCGGCGATGAGCAGGGCGATTGGCTGCGGCGAACGTGCGGCGGTCACAAAGATCGGCTCGATCGCCGCCGGCTCGGGCGGGACCTGCGCTTCGGTCGCGGTGGCAAGCATCGTGCAGGTCGTCACGAGCAGAAGCGCCCATGGCCAGGGGCGCGGCGGCGGCGGTCGGGCGGGCATTCGGGTTCTCCGCGTGGCGTGCGTCCCCGCACGGCGGGTGGATCGAAGCACCGCGGAAAGTGGACTCCGGCGGAAGGGCGTCCCGGGTTGGCGGGAACGACCGTCCGGCCGCAAACCGCCACCCGCGGTGCGCCTGGGTTCCACGCGCCGCCATCGCACTGCGCGGCGCGCCGGACGCAGGCCGGTCTCCGGGCTCGTCAGCTTCTCAGCAAGGCCGTCATGCCTTCCCACCCGCCTGAAGCGCGCAGTGGCGTTAAATCGACGGCCCGCACTGACCTACCGTTGCGGGGGCAGCGCCGGCATGATCGCGGATCTTCGGACCGCGAATTCACCGGCTTCCCGTTTCACCCGCCGCGCAACGACGCACG
Source organism: uncultured beta proteobacterium (assembly GCA_963778275.1). Lineage (GTDB taxonomy): Bacteria > Pseudomonadota > Gammaproteobacteria > Burkholderiales > Casimicrobiaceae > PALSA-1003. The sequence goes on from CAVZTS010000014.1 coordinate 390,060, forward strand.
CGGCGGACACCTGCTGGCGTGATTATAGACGGGCCCGGCGGCGGCGGCGCAACACCGACTCCGCGCGCGCGGGACTGGTATAATTCTCGCCCCTTTTTCCGGTTCAAGCCCTGCCCGGATCCACCGGCACCGGGGCGACACGCGTGACGCAGAAGCTCTACATCCGCACCTTCGGCTGCCAGATGAACGAGTATGACTCGGACAAGATGGCAGACGTGCTGCGCGAAGCAGAAGGGCTCGAGCTCGTCGACCGGCCCGATCAAGCCGACGTGATCCTGTTCAACACCTGCTCGGTGCGCGAAAAGGCGCAGGAACGCGTCTTCCACGACCTCGGTCGCGTGCGTGGGCTCAAGCTTGCGAACCCCGACCTGATCATCGGCGTCGGCGGATGCGTGGCCAGCCAGGAGGGCGCGGCGATCGTACAGCGGGCGCCATACGTCGACATCGTGTTCGGGCCGCAGACGCTGCACCGCCTGCCGGAGCTCATCGCGCGCCGACGCAGCACGGGTCGGCCGCAGGTCGACATCAGCTTTCCCGCGGTCGAGAAGTTCGATGCGCTTCCGCCGGCACGGGTTGAGGGCGCCAGCGCCTTTGTTTCGATCATGGAGGGTTGCAGCAAGTACTGCACGTTCTGCGTCGTGCCGTACACGCGCGGCGAGGAAGTTTCGCGCCCTTTCGAGGACGTGCTCACCGAGATCGCCGATCTCGCCGACCAGGGCGTCAAGGAGGTGACGTTGCTCGGCCAGAACGTCAACGCCTACCGCGGCGCGCTGGGCTCCGGCGCGCAGGCGAGCGGCGCAACCGCCGACCTGGCGCTGTTGCTCGAGTATCTCGCGGAAATGCCCGGGATCGAACGCATCCGCTACACGACCTCGCATCCCCGGGAAATGACGTCGCGCTTGATCGAAGCCTACGCGCGGATACCCAAGCTCGTGTCGGCACTGCACCTGCCGGTGCAGTCGGGTTCCGATCGCGTGCTCGCGGCAATGAAGCGCGGCTACACCGCGCTGGAATACAAGGCGATCGTCCGCAGGCTGCGCGCGGTGCGGCCCGGGCTGTCGCTTACCTCTGACTTCATCGTCGGCTTTCCCGGTGAGACTGATGCGGAGTTTGAGCAGACGCTGCGCCTGATCGATCAAATCGGCTTCGACGGCAGCTTCAGTTTCATCTACAGCCCAAGGCCCGGAACGCCTGCCGCCGATTGCGCCGACCAGGTGCCGCGCGCGATCGCGCAGGCCCGGCTGGCGCGGCTGCAGTCTCTCATCGACGCCCAGTACGCCAGCCGAAGCGAGTGCCTGCTGGGGACGGAGGAGCGCGTGCTGGTAACCGGCCGGGCCGCCAAGCGCAAAGACGAGCTTGCCGGCCGCCTGGAATGCAATCGCGTGGTGAACTTTCCCGGCGCCGCGCACCTAATCGGTACTTTCGCGCAAGTGCGCATTACCGCGGCTCGGCCACATTCGCTGCGAGGCGAGATTGCCGTCGTCTGACGGTCTGTGGCTTCGCTTGCCGGCGCGTCTGCGCGCACGCCGGATAACGCCTGTCACGTTCGAGGTTTGTGCAATGGCCCCAATCCCTGTTGTTTCCACGCCGCTGCGGGCGCTGCACGCCGCGCTGGCGATGACCGTCGCCGCGGCGCTTCTTGCCGGCTGCGCGACTGCGCCCACGGCGGAGACCGACACCCCGGCGATTGCCGCCGCGGCGGCGGCTGCGGCGACCGCTGCGACCGCTGCGACCAATCCGGCGCCGGCACAAGCAGCCGCGCCTGGCAGCGCCTCCAAACCGTCTGCGCCGGTGGTGGCTGCCGCAGCCGCGGCGGCAACCGCCGCTGCCGCCGCGGCGCAAACGCCTAAGCCGTTTGCGGACGTGATCAAGGACGCGCACGAGATGCCCGGCCTGTTCCCGGTCTGGCAGAAGGAGGACAAGGCCTGGCTGGAAATCGCGCCCGAACCAGTTCGACGTGCCGTACTTCTTTTCGGTCAACCTCTCGCGCGGGCTGGGCGAAAAATTCTTTTTTGGCGGCCTGATGGGGCCGAGCCACATCGTCTATTTCCATCGCCTGGGGCCGCACCAGGTGCAGTTGCTGGCACGCAACACCGAGTACTTCGCGCAGCCGAACACGCCGCAGGCAATTTCGGTGAGCGAGGCGTTCTCCGACAGCCTGCTCGCGTCCGCGCCGATCGCCAGCCAGCCGCACCCGGAGCGCAAATCGGTCCTGGTCGAGATCAACAGCTTGCTCTTCGCCGACATTCCGGGCGCGAACGGCGACCTGGAGCGAACGTACCGGCAGGGATATGCGTTCGACGCGCGCAACTCGTCGATCAACAAAGTACGCGCGACACCGGAGCTGGTTGCCGTCGATATCAATGCGCATTACGCGCTGCAGCACGTTGCCCAACCGCCGGTTGTGCCCGGTCCGACGCCGTTCACGGCGCTGCCCGCCACCGTCCCGGATATTCGCAGCCTGTTCCTCGGCTTCTACTACAACTTTGCCAAGCTCCCCGACGAGCCGATGCGACCGCGCGTCGCCGACGACCGGATCGGCTATTTCATGACCACGCGCTTCGATTACAGCAACGACAGCAAGCTCACGCCGCGCGTGAACTACATCAACCGCTGGCGCCTGGAAAAGAAGGATCCGACGGCGGCGATGTCTGAGCCGAAGCAGCCGATCGTCTTCTGGCTCGATCGCAATATTCCCGAGAAATACCGCCCGGCGGTCAGCGCCGGCGTATTGGAGTGGAACAAGGCATTCGAGAAAATCGGCTTCAAGGATGCGATTCAAGTCAAGATCCAGCCGGACGATGCCGATTTCGACACGCTCGATGCGCGGCACGCCTCGGTGCGGTGGATTACGAGCGCCAGGCCCCTGTTCGGCGGCATCGGTCCCAGCCAGGTCGATCCGCGCAGCGGAGAAATACTGGACGCCGATATCGGCATCGACCCGGTGCGCTTCCGCAATCGTCGCTACCAGCGCGTCGAGCAGATTCCCGACCCGAGCAAGATTCCCGGATTGCTCGAGCACCCGGAACGGCTCTGCCAGCAACAGGACTACGCCGCCCAGGAGATGAATTTCGCCCTCGATCTTCTCGAAGCCCGCGGCGAGATCGACCCCGACGGCCCGGAAGCGGAGGCCTTCGTGATGGCCGATGTCAAGGACATGGTGATGCATGAAGTCGGCCACACGCTGGGATTGCGGCACAACTTCCGCGCGTCGATGATCTATTCGCAGGCGCAGCTCGACGATCCCCAGTTCACGCGCGAGCACGGCATCGCCGGCTCGGTGATGGAATACAACGCGATCAACATCGCGCTCAAAGGCGAGCGGCAGGGCACGTACGGCATGACGACCATAGGGCCGTACGATTACTGGGCGATTGAATACGGCTACGCGGAACTCCCGCCGGAGCAAGAAAGCGACAAGTTGCAGCAAATCGCGAGTCGCAACGCCGAGCCGCAGCTGGCGTTCGCTACGGATGAGGATGCCGCGTTCGGCATCGACCCCGAGGCGAATACGGCCGATCTCGGCAACGATCCGCTCGATTTTGCGCGACGGCGGCTGATCCTGGCGCGCGAGCTCTGGGACCGCTGGGAGAGCCGCGATCTCAAGCCCGGCGAGAGTTACTCGGTGTTGCGGCGCACGGTGACGCGCGGCCTGCTGGTGGTCGGGCAGTCGTCGACGACCATCGCCAAGTACATCGGTGGCGTAAGCACGATGCGCGACCACGCCGGCAGCGCGCGCGCGCCGCTGACACCGCTTCCGGCCGCGAAGCAGCGCCAGGCGCTCAAGATCATTGAAAGCGGCCTGTTTGCGGCGGACAGCTTCCGCTTCAAGCCGGAATTCATGCGTCGCCTCCAGGTGGACTATCTCGACCGCGATGACGTCTTCGATGTCGGCCTGTCAACCCCGGGAGTGGACTACTCGCTCGACGCGCAGGTGCTTCGCATCCAGCGCATCGTTCTTGGCAACCTGATGAGCGACGCCGTTGCCCAACGCATTCTCGACAGCGAGGTCAAGCTCGACGATCCGAAAGCCGGGTTTCACCTGTCGGAGCTGTACGACTCGCTGCACCGCTCGATCTGGAGCGAGCTCAAGACGGGGCAGGACATTTCGCCGCTGCGGCGAAACCTGCAGCGCGAGCATCTCGCCCGCGTCGCGAACGCGTTGATTCGGCCCTCGCGTGTCGATGCCGCCGGACGCGCGGGCGCTGTTGCGCCAGGACGCGCGGGCGCTGCGTGACGAGCTGCAGGTCGCGTCGACCAAGAACTTCTGGTCGAAGGAGACCAGGGCGCACATCGCGGAGGCTCTGTCGACGCTCGATGAAGCGCTCAAAGCCCCGCTGCAGCGGCAGGGCGTGTAGCGGCCGTCCGATGCGTCCACCTGCGCAACGCCTTCCGCTTGAAGCCGCATAGCGCCGAGCTCACGCTCGCGCCGGTCGACAACCGCGCGCTCGCGAACCTCTGCGGGGCGCTCGACGCCAACCTGCGGCAGATCGAAGCCGCGCTGGACGTGGCGATCACCCGCCGCGGCGCCGCGTTTATGCTGCGCGGCGCGCGCGCGGGTGTCGAGCGGGCGGTTGCGGCGCTGCAGCGGTTCTATGCTCGTGCGCATGAACCGTTGACCGTCGACGACATCCAGCTCGGCTTGATCGAGCTGCGGGGCGAGGAAAAGGGCACGGCCGCGCCCGCCGAGGGCGAGGAGCGCGGCATGCCCGCGTTGCGCACCCGCCGCGCCGACCTGCACGGGCGCACGCCGAACCAGATCGCCTACCTGCAGCACATCCAGGACCACGACATCACTTTTGGCATCGGCCCGGCCGGTACCGGCAAGACCTACCTCGCCGTCGCCTGCGCGGTCGATGCACTCGAGCGCGACGCGGTCAAGCGCATCGTCCTGGTGCGCCCCGCGGTCGAGGCCGGCGAACGCCTGGGCTTCCTGCCGGGGGACTTCGCGCAGAAGGTCGATCCGTACCTGCGGCCGCTCTACGATGCGCTGTACGACCTGATGGGCTTCGACAAGACGGCGAAGAGCTTCGAGCGCAACACGATCGAAATCGCCCCGCTCGCCTACATGCGCGGGCGCACGCTCAATCACTCCTTCATCATCCTCGACGAGGCGCAGAACACGACCCCCGAGCAGATGAAGATGTTTCTCACCCGGATCGGCTTCGGCACGCGCGCGGTCATCACTGGCGACGTCACCCAGATCGACCTTGCCCGCGGCCAGAAGAGCGGCTTGATCGAAGCGCGGCGCGTGCTCGCCGACGTGCGCGGGATCGCATTCACGGATTTCACCAGCGCCGACGTCGTGCGCCATCCGCTGGTGCAGAAGATCATCAGCGCCTACGAGCAGCGCACCCACAGCGAGCGCATCGACGCTCCGGGCGGCGACCGGCGCCGCGAACGTTGATGGTCTTCGCCCGCTGTGCGCACGAGGCGCCGCGCCGCGTTGCGAAGCACGCGCCGGCCCGGCCCGGGCCGCACACGGTGCCGGCGAACGGCCAGGCGGACCTCGCCGCGATGCGGGTCGACCCGCCCGCGCGCAAGTCCGGCGGCCGCTCATGACCCCGCCGCGGCAGCCGGCGGTCACGGTGCAATACGCCGCCGCCGGCGACGACCTGCCGGCACGCCCCTTGCTTCGTCGCTGGGTGCGAGCGGCCCTCGCCGCGGATGTCGCGGACTTGGCGGTCGTGCTTCGTTTTGTGGAGGAAGCCGAAAGCCGCGCCCTCAATCGCCGCTATCGCCAGCACGACCGTCCCACCAACGTGCTGTCGTTCGTGTACGATGCAAAGCGTAGCGCGGAGAGGCAGCTGCTAAGCGGTGATATCGTACTCTGCGCGCCGGTGGTACGACGCGAAGCCACAAAGCAGGGGAAGCCGCTGGCCGCGCATTGTGCGCACCTCGTCGTTCACGGCATGCTGCACCTGCAGGGCTACGACCACGAGCGGGCACGTGAGGCGGCACAGATGGAGGCGCGCGAGATTGCGATCCTCGCGCGCCTGGGCTTTGGCAACCCCTATGTCATGAAGCCGGGTTCGCGGACGAGGCCTTCACGGCGCGCTTCCAGATGAGCGAACACGCCACCGGCAAGGATCCCGAGCGCCCCACGCTGCTGGAGCGGCTTTCGGCGTTCCTGGTCCGCGAGCCGGAAGACCGCGAGGAATTGCTCGCGCTGCTGCACGGCGCATTCGAGCGCAGGCTCTCGATGCGGATGCCCTGTCGATCATCGAGGGCGCGCTGCAGGTCTCCGAGATGACGGTGCGCGACATCATGATTCCGCGCGCGCAAATGGATGTCGTTTCGATCGACGACGAGCCGGGGCAGTTCATTCCCTTCGTGCTCGAGACCCGCCACTCGCGCTTTCCCGGTCGTCGGCGAGAACAAGGACGACGTCGTCGGCATCCTGCTGGCCAAGGAACTGCTCAACTATTACGCCAATCCGGAATCGTTCAACCTGCGCGACACGCTGCGCCCGGCGGTGTTCGTGCCCGAGTCGAAGCGGCTCAACGTGCTGCTGCGCGACTTCCGCGCCAACCGCAACCACATCGCCATCGTCGTCGACGAATACGGCGGCGTGTCGGGCCTGGTCACCATCGAGGACGTGCTGGAGCAGATCGTCGGCGACATCGAGGACGAGTACGACTTCGACGAAGCCGAGGACAACATCATTCCCGAGGCCGGCGGGCGCTACCGGGTGAAGGCGCAGACCGAAATCGCGCGATTTCAACGAAACGCTCGGCGCCGGGTTCAGCGACGAGGAATTCCACACCATCGGCGGGCTGGTGCTGCAGGCGTTCGGACGGCTGCCCAAGCGCGGCGAGGCGACGACGATTGGCAATTTCCGCTTCAAGGTCGTGCGCGCCGACAGCCGCCGGATCTACACGCTGCAAGTCGAGCGGCTGACGCCGCAGCCGGAAGAAAAATCGCCCGCAGGCGCGGCTTGATGGCCGCGCTGCGCCTACGCCGCGGCGATCTTGCTCGGCATCGCTACGGTGTTCGGCTTCGCGCCGTTCGACCTGTCGCTACTGCCGGTACTGACCCTTGCCGGCTTGTTCCTGCTGTGGCGGCGCGCGCCTTCGCCGCGGGCGGCCGCTGGGGTCGGCTTCGCATTCGGCCTGGGGCTGTTCGGTATCGGCGGGTCCTGGGTCTACGTCGCACTGGCGCAGTTCGGGGGCATGGAAGGCGTGCTCGCCGGCGCTCGCGACCGCTGTTCTTCTGCGCCTATCTGGCGCTCTTTCCCGCGCTCGGCGGCTGGGCAACGGCGCGTCTGGCGCGCGACGATGCGGCGGCGCGCCTCGCCGCAGCCGCCGCATTCTGGACCTTGGCGGAATGGCTGCGTACCTGGGTTTACTCCGGCTTTCCTTGGCTGGCGGTGGGTTACGCGCAGACCCACGCCACGCTCAGCGGTTACGCCGCGCTCGGCGGCGTATTTCTCGTCAGCCTCGCCGTCGCGACCTGCGCCGCACTGCTGGCCACGCGGTGCAGGCCCTGCGCCGCCGCAACTTCCGCGCCGGCGCGGCAGCCATCGCGGCGTTGCTGGCCGTTTGGGTTGCCGCCATTGGCCTGGGACGCATCGAATGGAGCCGCCCCACGCGGCGATCCGGTCGCGCGTGAGCCTGGTGCAGGGCAACATCGCCGAGGACGCTCAAGTTCGAAGCCGCGTATCGCGATGCGACGCTTGCCACCTACGCTGGACTGGTCGCGCAGGCGAAGGGGCGACTGATCGTCCTGCCCGAGTCGGCGCTGCCGATGTTCGCCGACGAAGTTCCCGTTGCCTACGTCGCCGAGCTGCGGGCGGCCGCGCAGACGCGTGGCGGCGACCTGCTCGTCGGGCTCTTCTTCTTCGAGCCCCGCGCGCCCGGCGAGGACGAGGACCACTACTTCAACAGCGTCGTCAGCGTCGGTACGGCGACAACGCAGGTTTATCGTAAACGCCACCTGGTGCCGTTCGGCGAGAGCATTCCGGCCAAGCCGCTCGTGGGCTGGTTCATCCACCGCGTGCTCAATATCCCGCTCGCCGACCAGACGCCCGGCGCGGCCGATCAGGCGCCATTCGAAGTCGCCGGCCAGCGCGTTGCCGTCAACATCTGCTACGAGGATGCATTCGGTGGCGAGCTGATACGCCAATTGCCCGAAGCGACGCTGCTCGTCAACGTCACCAACGACGCCTGGTACGGGCGCTCCCTCGCCGCCGAGCAACACGAGCAGATTGCCGCCATGCGCGCGATCGAGACGGCGCGGCCGATGTTGCGCGCGACCAATACCGGCATCACGTCGGTCATCGATCACCACGGCAGCCGAGCTGGCACGGCTGCCGTGGTTCACGCGCGGCGTGCTCGAAGCGACGATCGCCGGTCGCAGCGGAACGACGCCGTACGTCCGCTTCGGCGACGCATTCGTGGTCACGGTCGCGTTGGCGGTCGCGGGCGCAGCCTTCGCGATCGGCAGACGCGGGGTGCGGCCATCCGCCATAGCCGATGGCGTGGCGCAACGATACTTCCACTAGAATCAACACCTTCACGCCCGCCTCCACTGCCCTGATGCTTACCTTTCAGCAGGTCGTCGGCAAGCTCCAGGACTACTGGGGCGCGCAGGGTTGCGCCCTGCTGCAGCCCTACGACATGGAAGTCGGCGCCGGCACATCGCACACCGCGACGTTCCTGCGCGCGCTGGGCCCCGAGCCGTGGCGTGCCGCGTACGTGCAGCCCTCGCGCCGCCCCAAGGACGGCCGCTACGGCGAGAACCCGAACCGCATGCAGCACTACTACCAGTACCAGGTGGTGCTCAAGCCCTCGCCGCCGGACATCCTCGAGCTGTACCTGGGCTCGCTCGAGGCGCTGGGCTTCGATCTCGAAGCAAGAACGACGTCCGCTTCGTCGAGGACGACTGGGAGAACCCGACGCTCGGCGCCTGGGGCCTCGGCTGGGAGGTCTGGCTGAACGGCATGGAGGTCACGCAGTTCACCTACTTCCAGCAGGTCGGCGGCATCGACTGCAAGCCGATCACCGGCGAGATCACCTACGGCCTCGAGCGCCTGGCGATGTACCTGCAGGGCAAGGAGAACGTTTTCGACCTGGTATGGACCTGGGAGCAGAACGGCACGCTGCGCACCTGACCTACGGCGACGTCTACCACCAGAACGAGGTCGAGCAATCGACCTACAACTTCGAGCAAGCGAACGCGGCGAATGCTGTTCGACGCTGTTCGCGCTCTACGAAAGCGAGGCCAAGCGGCTGATCGAAGCGCAAGCTGCCGCTGCCGGGCTACGAGATGGTGCTCAAGGCCGCGCACACCTTCAATCTGCTCGACGCGCGCGGCGCGATCTCGGTGACCGAGCGCGCCGGCTACATCGGCCGCATCCGCAACGCTGTCGCGCGCTGGTGGCGCAGAGCGTACGTCGACGTCGCGACGCCGGCTCGGCTTCCCGATGCTGCCCGATGCCTTGCGCGCGAGACCTGCCGGCGCAATACCAGGAAGCGGCCGGCATGAGCACGGCAACGCTGCTGGTCGAACTGCTCGACCGAGGAACTGCCGCCGAAGGCGCTGCGGAGCCTGGGCGACGCGTTTGCGACGGCGCTGGCGGACGGGCTTGCGCGAGCGCGATTTTCTGCTGCCGGGAAGCGACCGCGACCGGCTACGCCACGCCGCGCCGGCTGGCCGTGTCGATCACGCACGTGCCGCGCAGTCGCGCCGGACAAGCCGTTCAAGGAAGCTGATGCCGGTCAGCGTGGCATTCGATGCCGCAGGGCAAGGCCGACGCCCGCGCTGCTGCGGCAAGCTCAAGGCGCAAGAGCTGTCGGCACTGCGACGCCGCGAGTCGCTGCTGCGCGGAGCACGACGGCAAGACCGAGGTGCTGTTCTACGTCGGCATCGCCCGAGGCGGTCCTCTCGCCGACCGCGCTGCAGGCGGCGCTCGACGAGGCGGTCGCCGGGCTGCCGATGCCCAAGGTGATGAGTTACGCGCGGCCGGGCAGCTACTACAACGATGAGAAGTTCGTGCGCCCGGCGCACGGCCTGGTCGCGCTGCACGGCGCCGAGATCGTTCCGGTCAGCGTGCTGGGGCTCGCACGCCGGCCGGCAGACCGCACGGCCACCGCTTCGCGCGCCGGCGCCGACATCGACATCGCGCACGCCGACGCCTACGCGCCGCACGCTGGAAGCCGAAGGCAAGGTGCTCGCCGGGCTTCGCCGCGCGCCGCGCCGAGATCGTGACGCGCCCTCGACGACCGCCGCGGCCGGGCGCGGCCATCGCCGATGCCGCGATGCCCTGCTCGACGAAGTGACCGCGCTGGTCGAGTGGCCGAAGGTCTATCGGCGGCTTCGAGCGCGGCGTTCCTCGAGGTGCCGCAGGAATGCCTGATCCTGACCATGCAGCAGAACCAGAAATACTTCGCGCTGCGCGGACGCCGACGGCACGCCTGCAAAACCGGTTTCTGCTCGTCAGCAATCTCGACCCGCATGATCCGCAGGCGATCATCCGCGGCAACGAGCGCGTGCTGCGCGCGCGGCTTGCCGACGCGAAGTTCTTCTTCGACCAGGACCGCAAGGATCCGCTGGTCTCCCGGGTGCCCGCGCTGGACGGCGTCGTCTACCACCGCAAGCTCGGCAGCCAAGGGCAGCGCGTGAGCCGGCTGCGCGTCGCTCGCGCAGCAGAATCGCCGTCGCGATCGGCGCCGCTCCGGTGCTGGCCGATCGCGCGGCCTTGCTCGCCAAGGCCGACCTCGTCACCGCGATGGTCGGCGAATTTCCCGAACTCCAGGGCACGATGGGGCGCTACTACGCGCTCCACGACGGCGAACCCGCGGCCGTTGCCGACGCGATCGAGGAGCATTACCGGCCGCGCTTCGCCGGCGACAAGCTGCCGCGCGAGGCCGGTCGCGCAGGCGCGTCGCCCTCGCCGACAAGCTCGAAGCGCTGGCCGGGCATTTCGGCGTCGGCGAAGCGCCGACCGGCGAAAAGGATCCGTTCGGCCTGCGCCGCAGCGCCATCGGCGTACTGCGCATCCTGATCGAGGGCAAGCTCGCGGTCGACCTGCGCCAGTTGATCGGATTCGCGTTCGGCACCTTTGCCGGCGTGCCGCTTCGGTCCGGAGCGTCGTCGAAGAAGTCGAGGCGTTCATCCACGACCGGCTGCGCGCCTACCTGCGCGAGCGGGGCTACAGCGCAACCCAGATCGACGCAGTCATGTCGCCGCCCCCGCGGCGCATCGACCTCGTGCCCGATCGGCTCGCCGCCGTGCAGGCGTTCGTCGCGTTGCCCGAGGCCGGGGCGCTCGCGTCGGCCAACAAGCGCATCGTCAACATCCTCAAGAAATCGGGAAGCGAGGCGGCGGCGGCGATCGACCGGTCGCTTTTCGCCGACGGTGCGGAACACGACCTGTTTGCGGCGCTGCAGAACCTGCAACCGGTCGTGCACGACCATGTCAACCGGGGCCAGTACACCGAGGCACTGCGGGCGCTGGCTTCGGCGCGGGCCAGCGTCGATCGCTTTTTCGACCAGGTGCTGGTCATGGCCGAAGACCCGGCGCTGCGTGCCAACCGGCTGGCCCTGTTGCGGGGCCTGGCGGCGGCGATGAATCAAGTCGCCGACATTTCGAAGCTGGCCGTCTGAGGGCGCCGTGGTCCAATTCGCCTCCGAGCCCGCTCCGCACACGCGCCAGGTCAAGCTGATCATCCTGGATCGCGACGGCGTCATCAATTACGAGCGCGAGCAGTTCATCAAGTCGCCGGACGAATGGCGCCCGATCCCCGGCAGCCTGGAAGCGATCGCGCGGCTCAACCACGCGGGGTTCCGGGTCGTGGTCGCGACCAATCAGTCGGGCCTCGGCCGGCGGCTGTTCGACGTCGGCGACCCTCATCTCGATCCACGAGAAACTGCACAAGGCGCTCGCGCAGGTCGGCGGCCGGATCGACGCCGTGTTCTTCTGCCCGCACACCGCCGCTGCCGACTGCGATTGCCGCAAGCCCAAGCCCGGGATGCTGACCGACATCGGCCGGCGCTTCGGGGTCGATCTGACCGGCGTGCCCTGCATCGGCGATTCGTTGCGCGACCTGCAGGCGGCGGAGGCCTGCGGCGCGCAGCCCATCCTGGTGCTCACCGGCAAGGGCGAGAAGACGCTGCGCGACGGCAACTTCCCCAAGAACACGATCATCTTTCCGGACCTGGCGTTCGCCGTAACGGCGCTCCTGGCCGGGGACTGAACGGCGCGCACCGATGTCGGCGCTGCGCTCGCTCCTGTTCGCACTGTTCCAGCTCATCGTCACGCCGATCTACGCCGTGCTTGTCCTGTTGTCGTTCTGGCTGCCGGCGCTGCCACGCTTCAGGTTCATCACCGGCTGGTGCTGGCTCAATCTGGTCGCCGCGCGCTGGATCTGCGGCATCCGCCAGCGCATCCTCGGCGCGGAGAACATTCCGCCGCGCAATCGGCCGCATATCGTCATGTCCAAGCACTCGTCGACCTGGGAGACGCTGGCGCTCAACTTCCTGTTCCCGCCGCTCGCGTTTGTCGCCAAGAAGGAGCTGCTGTCGATTCCGTTCTTCGGCTGGGCGTTCACGCTCGCCTCGCCCATCACGATCGACCGCCGCGCGGGCAGGGACGCGATGCAGCAGATTGCCGAACAGGGGCGCGAGCGGCTCGCGCAGGGATTCTGGATCGTCGTCTATCCGGAAGGAACGCGGATCAGGGCCGGCACGCGCGCACACTACAAGACCGGCGGCGCCCGGCTCGCCTTGGCCTTGGGCATACCGATCGTGCCGGTGGCGCATAATGCCGGCTATTTATGGCCCAAAGGCGTGCTGGGGAAGCGGTCGGGAACGGTAACCGTGTCGATCGGGCCGGCGATCCCCATCGAGGGCAAGGACATGCAGCGGCTGACCAACGAGGTCGAATCGTGGATCGAGAACGAGGTCGCACGGCTCGGAAATCCGCTACCCGGGACGCAGGCAGCGCGCGCTTGATCGGGCGCCACGACGGCGCGACCGACAGCGCCTTGCGCCGCGTGCTGCTCGTGGGGCAGGAGGTCGACTACCGCCTCATTCGCGCCCGCCGGCAATCCATCGGCATGACCATTGACCACACCGGCCTGGTCGTACGTGCGCCGCGCTGGGTCACGATCCGCGAGATCGAACTGGCCCTGAAGGAACGCGCGCGGTGGGTCATCGAGATGCTCGCCCAGTGGCGCGGGCGCAATCGCGATTCACTGCCGACCGAGTGGCATCAAGGGGCGCCGCTGCTCTTTCAAGGTCGCGCGCTGACGCTGGCGCTGTTTCCGGCGCGCACGATGGCCATCGCCGCGGACCTGCTGCATTTGACCGTGCTGCACCCGAATCCCGGCGACGAGAGCGAGATCGCCGCCTTTTGCTGCCGCTGGCTGAAGGAGCAGGCGCTGGCGCTGCTCGCGCCGCGAGCGTTCCACTTCGCCAGTCGTCTCAAGACGAAGCGTCCCGCAGTCAAGCTGTCCGATGCGCGCTCGCAATGGGGCAGTTGCAACCACCGCGGCGAGATCCGCCTCAACTGGCGCTTGGTGCAACTGCCGCCGCGCATCGCCGACTATGTCGTCGCCCACGAGGTGGCACATCTGGTCGAGCTCAACCACTCGGCGCGTTTCTGGGCGCTGGTTGAATCGCTGCTCCCGGGACACGTCGAGGCGCGGCGCGAGCTTGACGCGCTCACGCCGCTGCTCGATTGACCCAGCCGCTAGCTCGTCGGCAGAACCGGCATGCGGACGGCGGTGCCGGCCTGCGCGCGCAGTAGCCGCTCCAGCGCAGCGCCGAGTTCCTCGCCGCCACGCGAATCCCGCCAGGCGCCAGCCTCGAGACGAAAGTGGAACCCGCCCGACCTCGCCGCGACCCAGAGCTCGCGGTTCGGCAGGTGCCGGTTGACGATGACGCGGCTGCCATCGGCACACTCGATGGTCGAGCACGCCGTCGTTTTCCGACCAATCGAGGTCGCCGTCGGAGGCGTCGAGCGCAGTGCCGATGGCGGCGAGGACGCGGTCGGTCAGCGCCGTGAATGCGCTCTCGTCGATCATCCGGGACGCGGTCCGCGGCGTGATAGACTGCGCCGCAATTGCATGAAGATGTTGTGCACAGTGTTCCGGATGTTACGCCGTTCCTTAGCCGCGATCATCGCCTGCGCGGCCGTGGTCGCGAGCCCCGGCTGCGGGATCAAAGGGCCGTTGAAGCTTCCGCCTGGCGCGACGGCGCCGGCGCCGACCGGCATGCCGCCTGGCGCCGTCCCGGCGACTACGCTGTCGGACAGGCCCCCCTACACGCCGCTGCCGCCGGCACCGGTGAACCCCGCCCCGGAAGAGAACAAGGACAAGAACGAGTGACCGCGCTCGCCGCTCGCGATGGCGGGCTCTGCGTCGAGAGCGTGCCGCTCGCCGACATCGCGGCGCGGTATGGAACGCCCTGTTTCGTGTACTCGCGCGCTGCGCTCACGGCGGCCTACCGCGAGTTCGACGGCGCCTTCGCGGGGCTGCGCCACCTGACCTGCTATGCGCTGAAGGCCAATTCGAACCTGGCCGTGCTGGACGTTTTTGCACGCCTTGGCAGCGGTTTTGATGTCGTGTCCGGGGGTGAGCTCTCGCGCGTGATCGCGGCTGGCGGCGATCCCCGCAAGATCGTCTTCTCCGGCGTCGGCAAGAGCGCGGACGAGCTGCTCCAGGCGCTGGAGCAGGACATTCTTTGCTTCAATGTCGAGTCGGCCAGCGAACTCGAGCACCTCGAGCGCACCGCCAGGCGCATGGGCAGGGTGGCGCCGGTCAGTTTCCGGGTCAATCCCGACGTCGACCCGCAGACGCATCCGTACATCGCCACCGGGCTCAAGGACAGCAAGTTCGGCATCCCCTTCGGCGAGGCGCTGCCGCTGTATCGGCGCGCCGCAGAGCTGCCCGGCATCGCGTTGCGCGGCATCGACATCCATATCGGCTCGCAGATCACGGCGCTCGAGCCTTATCGCCAGGCCGCGACGAAAGTTCTGGAGCTCGTCGACGCCCTTGCCGCGGAGGGCATCCGCCTCGAACACATCGACCTCGGAGGCGGAATCGGCATTCGCTACCGCGACGAAATCCCGGTTGCCCTGGCCGATTACGCGGCAATGATTACCGCGCTTTTTCGCGGTCGCTCCGAGATGCTCATATTCGAGCCCGGCCGGCGGCTAACCGGCAATGCCGGCGTCCTGCTGACGCGGGTGTGCTACCTCAAACCGGGTGCGGAGCAAAGCTTCGCCATCGTCGATGCGGCGATGAACGACCTGCTGCGCCCAGCGCTGTACGACGCCTGGCACGACGTGCAGCCGGTGCGGCCGCGGAACACAGAACCGCGGACATGGCAGATCGTCGGTCCGGTCTGCGAAAGCGCCGATTTTCTGGCCCGCGATCGCGAACTCGCGCTCGGGGAGGGAGACCTGCTGGCGGTCCTGTCGGCCGGCGCGTATGCGATGGCCATGAGCTCGAACTACAACTCGCGTCCACGCGCAGCGGAGGTGCTCGTCGACGGCAGCGCAATGCATCTTGTGGGCCGACGCGAGACCGTCGCCGAGCTTTTCGCGCGCGAATCGCGCCTGCCATGATCGCCGTCGCCAGCGGTGCCGACGCGGTTGCAAATGCGCCAAAATTGCGGCCGGTGCGAGTGTGCTAATTCGCAACAGTGACGTGCAGCGTCACCCAAAATCGCAATTAAATCTTGAAATTCAAAAAAAATTGGCTAGAATTCAGGCAGCAGGTGCCAATGGGTTTGTCAAGGGGTCATCGAAATGCAGTGCGATCCCGGAGACAAGCCCGGCGGAATCTGCGCTGAAGCAGTAGTACATAACAGTTTCAGCAACTCAGACAGGAGAACTGAAGATGATGGCTGACATGATGACCATGGCGTCTCCGGCGGCCCCGGCTGCGCCGAAGAAGAAGGCGAAGAAGCGGAAGGCGAAGAAGGCTGCGCCGAAGAAGGCCGCGAAGAAGAAGGCCGCGAAGAAGAAGGCCGCGCCGAAGAAGAGGAAGGCCGCCAAGCGCAAGCCGGCGAAGAAGAAGGCCGCGAAGAAGAAGGCGACGAAGAAGAAGGCGACCAAGCGCAAACCGGCCAAGAAGAAGGCCAAGAAGGCGGCGAAGAAGAAGGCCGTCAAGCGCAAGCCGGCCAAGAAGAAGGCCAAGAAGGCGAAGAAGCTCTAGGCTTCCCGCCCTATGGCCGTCGCATGACTGCGATGGCCCCCAAAACAGGCGACGCGCAAGTGTCGCCTGTTTTGTTTGGGGAGGGCGTCAGGAGGCCTTCGGAGGGCGCGCGCGGCGCCGTGGCTGCGCTATATGCCCGGATGCGGGCCTGATGCGGCCGCCGCCGCCGCTGGGCGCGGATTTAGCGCTAGCGGCCCGGATCTTGCGACCGTGCTTGGCTTTGCTGGCCCGCGATCGGCCCCGCATCGCTCACCACGCGCAGGCGTTGGCCCGGCGTGAGCTTAGCCGCCAACGCTGCCATTCCAGCCTTTCAGATCCTGCGTCGAGACATCGTAGTGCGCGGCGATCGATGCCAGCGTCTCGCCCTTGCGCACCCGATGGTAGAAGGTCCGCCCGCTGGGTACGGTGGTGAATACCGTATCCTGGAGGCTCGCCACGGTCGCGTCCGACGGCGCCTGCGTCGGCACCAGCAATGCGTGGCCGACGGGAACCTTCGCGCGCGGGCCGATGCCGTTGACCGTCCGCAGGGTCTCCAGCGGCAGGCCGAAACGGGACGCTACCTGCTGCAGCGTCTCGCCGCTCCGGAGCTTGTACGCCTGCCAGGTCACCATCGGTTGATCGGTCAACTCGAGCTTCGCGGCAAACACTTCCGCCTTGTCATAGGGCAGCAGAATCGTCGCCTCGTCGGCGCCCGCGATCACGGGCCGGTTGTGCTGCGGATTGAGCGACAGAAACTCGTCGAGCGACATTTCCGCGAGTTCGGCGGCGACCTTGACGTCCATTTTCTTCCGGGTGCGCACGACGGTGAAATAAGGGGCGTCCGGCATGTCGGCGAGCGTCAGATCGAACTCCTCGGGGTCGCTGACGATATTCTTGACCGCCTGCAGCTTGGGGACGTAGGTGCGGGTTTCCGCAGGCATCTTGAGACTCAGATAGTCGGTCGGGAGGCCGCGCTTCTGGTTGGCCGCGATCGCGCGCCGGACTGCGCCTTCGCCCCAGTTGTACGCGGCAAGCGCCAAGTACCAGTCGCCGAACTCGGCGTGCAGATTCTGCAGGTAATCGAGGGCGCCCGCGGTGGCGGTGACCACGTTGCGACGGTCGTCGAGCCACCAGTTCTGCCGCATGCCGTAGAGCTTGCCGGTCGACGGTATGAATTGCCAGATGCCCGAGGCGCGGCTGCGCGAATAAGCCATCGGGTTGTACGCGCTCTCGATCATGGGCAGGAGCGCAATTTCCATGGGCATGTTGCGCTTCTCGACTTCCGCGACGATGTAGTACAGGTAACGCCGGCTTCGTTCCACCATGCGCGCGACGTAGTCCGGACGGGCTGCGTACCACTCCTCGGCCTTCTTTACTTCCGGAGTGTCGAGGTCGTCGAGCAGGAAGCCATCCTGGATCCGCGTCCACAGGTCGCCGTATTCGGAACGCAGTTGCAACGTCGCGTTGGTCACCGAATCCGGGTCGCCGCCGGTTGCGAGCGGCGGCTCGGGCGCGGCCGGTTGCGGCTCCGCGGCTATCTCCGCCGCGGAGATCGGCTCTTCCGGACGCGCGGGGGGCTCGGCGAGATCGCTTGCGGGCGTTGCCGCCGCCGCGGCAACCGGCGCCGGCCCTCGCGGCGCGGTCGCGCAAGCGCCGAGCGCCAATGCACAAACGTGGCTACCGCCAGCGCGGCGGTGAAGGCTGATCGGGAGTTATGCAAAATGGGCCGATGGTAGGGGCCGGCGCGGCAGCGCGTCAAGTCCGGCCCATTGGCAGCTCAAAAAGCATTCTTCCAGGCGCGCACCTCGGCAAACACGGCGATGCGGTCGGCAAGCGGACGCCCGGCATGCCGTTCCGCCGCCGCGCGCACTGCCGGGAGATCGACCCGCAGGAACGGATTGGTCTCCCGCTCCTCCGCGATCGTCGACGGCAAGGTGGGTTCGTTCCGGTCACGCTTCGCCTGTTCACGTTCGCGCCGCTGCTGCAGCCGGACGTTGGCCGGTTCGACAGCGTGCGCGAAGCGCAGGTTCGCAACGGTGTACTCGTGACCGCAGAAAACACGGCATTCGGCAGGCAGCGCGGCGAGCTTCGACAGTGAATCGAGCATCTGCGCTGGCGTGCCCTCGAACAGGCGCCCGCAGCCACCTGCGAACAGCGTATCGCCACAGAAGACGACCGGGCCGTCCGCGACTTGTCCGGTGCAAGCGATGTGGCCGGCCGTATGCCCGGGGATGTCGAGCACCGACAGGGCAACGCCGATCCCCGGTATCGTGAACGTGTCCCCTTCGACCAGAGTTCTGGTAACGCCCGGGATCGTTTCGCGCGCCGGCCCAAACACCGGTACCGGCCAGCGCGCGAGCAGGGCACGATTGCCGCCGACGTGATCCCCGTGATGATGCGTGTTGACAATCGCAACCAGCTGGAGGCCCTCGCGCTCCAGGTGGGCCATGACCGGAGCCGCATCGCCGGGATCGACCACCGCCGCCTTGCGGTCCTCCTGCAGCAGCCAGATGTAGTTGTCGGCAAATGCCGGGATCGGGATAATCGCTGTCATGGCCGAATCTTCGACAGCGCCGGCGTCCCTGTCAACGGGCACGCTTAGCGAGTGGTTCGCGACGCCGCTGGGCCGCTACCTGTTCGAGCGCGAGCAGTCTTACTTCGACCGGACGCTCGCCGACATATTCGGCTTTCACGCCTTGCAGATCGGCCTGCCGGAATACCCGTTCCTGGGCGGCTCGCGCATCACGCACGCGCCTGACTGTCGATCTCGAGGAGCCGGCGCAGGTGCTGGCCGACCCGCACTGGCTTCCGTTCGCGGAGAACGGCGTCGATCTGATCGTGCTGCCCCACGTGCTCGAATTCACCGACGAGCCGCATCAGCTCCTGCGCGAGGTGCACCGGGTGATCCGCCCGGAGGGCCATCTGATCATCGCCGGGTTCAATCCCTTAAGCCTTTTCGGCGCCAAGCGCTATTTCGGCCGCGAGCAGACGATGCCCTGGACGGGCAACTTCATCGCGCTGTATCGGCTCAAGGACTGGCTGTCACTGCTGGGCTTCGAAGTCGCGGGGGGGAGACTCGACTGCTATGTGCCGCCGTTCCGGCAGGAAAATTGGCTGCATCGGTTTCACTTTTTCGAGGGCGCCGGCGACCGCTGGTGGCCGATCGCCGGCGGCGTCTACTTCCTGCGCGCGACCAAGCGCATCCTGGGAATGCGCGTGATCACGCCGGCCTGGTCGCGCCGCGTGCGCAAGAAGTCGCTGGCCGCCGCGGCGCGGCAGGTGCGCGAGTGCGCAGACGTGCGCGAGTGAGCGGCGCCGCATGACGGCGCCGGTAGTGATTTATACCGATGGCGCGTGCAAAGGCAACCCGGGCCCGGGAGGCTGGGGCGCGCTGCTGCAATCCCGCGGCCGCGAGCGCGAGCTGTTCGGCGGCGAATCGCAGACCACCAACAACCGGATGGAGCTCATCGCGGTCATCCGCGCGCTCGAAAACCTCAAGCGGCCGGCGGCAGTGGAGCTCTACACCGATTCGCAATACGTCAAGAACGGGATCGAGACCTGGATCAAGGTCTGGAAGCGCAATGGCTGGAAGACCAGCGCCCGCAAACCGGTCAAGAACATCGATCTGTGGCTCGAACTCGACCGCCTCGCCGCTGCCCATCGAATCGCCTGGCACTGGGTCAAGGGTCATGCCGATACTGCGGGCAACCAGCGCGCCGACGAACTGGCCAACCGTGGTGCGGCAAGCATGGCGCGCCTTGGCGACCGACGGTGAGCCGTTGCGGCGGCCGCAAGCGCTAGCGGCCTCCGCCCGGGGCCCCGGATGTTCACGCGGCCCGGCGCCGCGCTCTCCGTGCCTCAGATCTGCATCGGCAGGATGAACATCTGCATGCCATTCAGATGCAGTCGGCGCTGCAAGGCCAGCGCTGTCTGATTATGCAGCAGGCGGGTCAACCAGTTCTCGTTGCGAAAAACCAACTTGCTCGTAAAGAAGACGCAATTCGAGAAGTCCTTCTGCACGCCCTCCGCCAGTTTCGCGAGTTCGTCGATGCGGTCGGTACCCAGCGAAAAGTGCGCGCTCGCGGCGAGCCCATTGGCATTGCAATAGTCGACATAGAACGCGAGCGAGTATTCGAGCGTCGCCTTCAGGCGGTTACTTTGCTCGCCGCCGCCGTAGCTCTGCGCGTCAACCGCCTTGGCGCTGATGAAAACAAAATTCTTGAAGTGATTCGGAAACAGCCGCTGTACCCAGAGCACGGTATGGATGCCGCCGCCACGGCTTGAGCCGACGATAAACACCGCGGTCGGCGCATCGGGGTCGAGCGGCGGCGGGTTCGCGGATTTGGGACATGGTGCGGCGCTGAAGATCTCGTCGACCTCCTTCAGCCGCGCCCGCACCCACTCATAATGCCGATGAATCGCCAGGCACAGGGCGATGACCAGCGACGTGATCAGCACCGTGACCCAGCCGCCTTCGCTGAACTTCTCGATCAGGGTCACGGCCAGGATGCCCGACGTGACGGCGAGCCCGAGCCCCGAAAACGCCAGGCGATGCAGCCAGCGCCAGTCCCTGCCACGAGCGCGCCACCAGTAGATGCACAGCCCGAGCAGCGACAGCGTGAACGTCAGGAAGACGTTGATCGAATACAGCACCACCAGCAGGTCGACGCTGCCGCGGCTCCAGAGCAGGATCACCAGCGCCGCCACGCCCATGATCACGATGCCGTTCTGGGTGACCAGCCGCGTTGAAAGATGGCGGAACTGGTGCGGCAGCCAGGAGTCGCCCGCCATGTTCGACAGCACCTGCGGCCCGCCAAGAAAGCCGGTGTTCGCCGCGACGAACAACAGCCCGGCCTCGAACACCAGCACCACCAGCAGCGCGCTCTGGCTGATTCCGGGACTCAACCCGAAGCTGCCGATGATGCTGCCGAACACGACTGCATTGAGCGTCTGGCCCTCGACCGGCTGCGCCTTCCACAACAGATAGAGCAGGATGATCCCGCCGGCGGTGAACGCCAGCGACGTCGCCATGTAGAACATCGTCAGCTTGCCGGTGCGCACGCGCGGCTCGCGCAGCGTCTGCACGTTGTTCGACACGGCCTCGATGCCGGTATAGGTCCCGCCGCCGAGCGAGTATGCGCGCAGGAACAGCGACACCGCGGCTACCCAGCCGATGTCGTGCGCCAGCCTGCGCGTATCCTCGATCGCTTCGGGCACCACGAACGTGAGCCCCTGGGCGTGGCCGAGGATGCCGTAGGCGATCAGCAGCGAATGGGTGATGAAGAAGCCCAGGAAGATCGGCAGCAGGATGGTGATCGACTCCTTCATGCCGCGCAGATTCATCACCAGCAGCAGTGCCACAAGCGCCAGCTCCGCCGGAACCTTCAACACCCCGGCCGCAGTGGGCAGCAGGCTGAACAGCGCGTCGACTCCGCTCGCGACCGAAATCGCGATGGTCAGCACGTAGTCGACGATCAGGCCGGCACCGGAGACCAGGCCCGCGCGCGGGCCGATCAGGCTGGTGGCAACGCGGTAGCCGCCGCCGCCGGTGGGAAACAGCTCGATGACCTGGTTGTACGCGAGCGAAATGACGAACACCGTCGCGGCGGTGGCGATTGCCATGAACAGGCCGAGGTGCGTGTGCGCACCCAGTGCCCGAAACGCCTCTTCCGGGCCATACGCCGACGACGAAAGGCCGTCCGCGCCGAGGCCCACCCAGGCGAGAAAGGCCACCAGCGCGATGTGCTGCCGGGTCTGCTGGCTTAGCGGATCGAGAGGCGCGCCGATGACCCACTGCCGCAGTTTCTCGTACGGGGTCATGGTCGAGATGCCGCGTCGCGTTCGACCTTGCATCGGGCGCGGAGCGCAGCGCGGGTCAACAGGTCACGCGCAAATGGGAGTTGGCGGCAGCGAAGGTGAGCAGCGCAAAAAACGGCTTGGACATTGCTGCGCCGCAACAGGATGCTACTCTCGGCGCAGTTCCTTGGCAAGACGCCGCGCGAAGACTTGCATCTCCCGCATCGCCTGCTTGTCACCCTTGCGCCGCGCGGCCTCGACGCCCTCGCTCCACGCTGCCAACGCCGCTTCTTCGCGGTGCGCCGCGGCAAGCGCCTTGCCCAGCAGCTTCCACGCCGCGGAGTAGCCCGGATCGATGCCGACCGCGCGCTGCAGATGCGCGACGGCGTTTTCCGCGTCGCCCGTTTTCAGATATGCGTTGCCGAAACCGAAGCGCAGCAGCGCCCCGTCCTTGCCTCCGGCAAGCAGCCGCTCCAGGTTGTCAATCACCGGGCTCGCGGAGGGCGCCGGATGGGCCATGCTATCCGCGTGCCGGCTTGCCGGTTGCGCAATCGACCGGATGCATCGGGTAGATCACGACCTTGTCCCGACCGTCCACCTTGCCCCTCGACCTCCGCGTACAGGGAGCCGGCCTTGGTATGTCGGTAAACAATGCGCTGCGGGAACACGTCGACCGGGCTCGTGAAGGTAAAAATCGTGTCGCCCTCGTCGCTCGCCGTGCCGGTCAGCTTGAAGCCCAGCTTCGTCTTTCCCGGGGGGACTCGCGACGTAGTAGACGCCATCGGCGCGCGCCTCCAGCCGCAAGTACTCGTAGTCCTCGGTCCGCACATTCGCTCGGCTGCTTTCGATCCTGCACCAGCGTGTGGCTGACGCCGACCATCATGCCGGCGCGTGGTGGCAGCCACTGCTCGACGAAGTCATAGACATCAACCTTTCCGGCCCAGCAGCCGCGCAGCCAGGCAAGCGCATCCAGTGGCGTGGACGCCGCCGGCGGTGCTGCGGCGGGTTCCGGCGCGGCGACAGGAGCCTGCGCGTGCGCAGCGAGGCTCGCCGCGGTAATCAGCGCCCAGACTGCAATGGCGCGTACGGCATGTGTGGGTCGGTTCATACCTCTCGTTCCTCATTGTGGCCGCGCGAGCGGCAGGTTCAGCAGCAGATTCTGCGGCTTGAGCGTAAGCCGGGAGTCGGCATCGATGGCCATCGCCAGATAGACCGGCCGCCCCGCAAGCGCCGGCCGCATGGCGGCGGGGTCCGCGAAGCGGAGCTCGAACAGGCACAGCAGGCGCCGCATGCGCTCGGCGTCGACTTCGGCGCGATTGTACAGGTCGTTGAGCAGTGCGCTCGCCTGGGCGTCGAGCCCGACATGCCACACCCACCGCGCATCGTCAATCTCTCCTCGCGGCCGGATCGTTACGGTGACGGCGAGCAGGTGCGCGGTCCAGCGCTCGAGCACGCGGCAGAGCGCGTCGAGCGCACGCCCGCCCCGATTCAGGCTAACCGCGAAGTCGTGCCGCTCGTCGCGTTCCCAATACGCCGTGGCGTTCTCCTCCGACAGCACGTCGAGGTCAATGGTTCGGGTCGGGGTGCGCGTCTGCACCAGCAGCTCGCCCAGAGTGCCAAAACCGCTGGTCGTCGCATACAACTCGACCGTCTGGGCATCGCCGGCCATGACCCCTCCGTCGGGGAGCACGCTCACCCTTTGCGGCCGAAACAGCATTTCCGCTGCGCGCGCTTCGAACGGGTCGGCTGACTCGCCCAGAATGTGGCGCAACAGAATCTGCGTCAGCTGGTGTACAAAGGCCGGCGGGGCGTCGACTCCTTCGCCCGCAAACAGCGCGCTGTATGCGGCCTCCAGCGTCGGCGCGACAAGCAGGCGTTTGCGAAATCGCAACCAAACGCGGTAATTGTCGCGCACGTCCGCATCGGCGATCGCGGCAATCTGCGCGTCACGGACCTCGCTTCGGGGTTCGCCCAGAAGTTGCCCGTGCAACGCGAGCTCCGCCGCGCAGGACTCGGGCAACGGCGCGAGTTCGGGCCGCTGCAAATAGCTCTTCAGGAATTCGTCGCTGACCGCAAGCCGCCCTTCGGGCGCCGCGGCGAGCAGGCGATGACCGCAGGATGGCCAGAAATCGGGCATCGGTTCTCCTCGGGCTGTGCCGCCGCTTTGCAACGCACCGGGCCGGAGCTAGCATCCGCCCGTGCAGAACCGTATTCTTCGGCACGGACTCCCGTTGGCGCCGCGCCGTGCCGGGCGGCCGCGGCGCATGATGCATCCGGCGATCATACTAGCAGCTGCACACGCGGGCACCTCGCAAGCGGATGCCCGCGCGAAGGAATGGCGATGAGCGAACACATCATCAGCGACACGCGCGACCGCGTACAGCGCATCGAACTGCGCCGGCCGGAGAAGAAGAATGCAATCACGGTTGCAATGTACGAGGCGATGGGAGCCGCCCTGGAGCGGGCGGCGGACGACCCCGCGGTGCGCGTCATCCTCATCCACGGACAGCCCGACGTATTCACCAGCGGCAACGACATCGTCGATTTCCTCAACCTGCCTCCGGGGGAGAGAGCCCCGTGATCCGCTTTCTGACCTTGATCAGCCAGGCCGAAAAGCCGATCGTGGCCGCGGTGACAGGCGCCGCCGTCGGCATCGGCATGACACTGCTGCTGCATTGCGATTACGTCGTGGCCGGTGAGGGCGCGCAGCTGGCGGCGCCTTTCGTCAATCTCGGCCTGTGTCCGGAGGGTGCCTCGAGCCTGCTGTTGCCGCTTGCCGTCGGCTACCTGCGCGCGGCGGAGCTGCTGCTGTTCGGCGAGGCGATCGGCGCGCGGCAAGCCCGCGAATGGGGACTGGTCAACAGCGTCGTCGCCGACGACCAAGTGCTGGTCGAGGCGCGCCTGCGAGCGCAGACGCTCGCGGCAAAGCCGCCGGCGGCGCTGCGGGCGGCGAAGTCGCTCCTCCGGCGCCGCCTTTCCCCGCAGGTCCTGCAGGCCATCGAGGAGGAACGGGTGCGCTTCACCACGCTGCTCGGAAGCGCCGAGGCCAAGGAGGCGCTGTCCGCCTTTGTCGCGAAGCGGCGACCGGATTTTTCGCGCTTCTGAGCCGGATAGGCAGCGGAGAATCGACCATGCTGGTCAAGGAATTCCTCCCCGGGACGCTGTTCAAGGACCGGGTCGTCTTCGTCACCGGCGGTGGCAGCGGCATCAACCTCGGCATCGCCCGGAACTTCGCCGCGCTCGGTGCGCATCTGGCGATATGCGGCCGGACGCAGTCGAAACTTGACCTTGCGGCGGCGGAACTTGCGAGCCTCAACGCCCACGCCGGAGGAAAGGTGCTGCCCGTCGCCGCCGACGTGCGCGATCCGGCCGCGCTCGCCGCAGCCTTTGCCCGCACGCAAAGCGAGATCGGCCCGATCGACGTGCTCGTCGTCGGCGCCGCGGGCAACTTCCTCTGCCCGGCCGAGGAGTTGTCCCCGAATGGCTTCAAGACCGTCATCGACATCGATCTGCTGGGCGGCTTTAATGCGGCGCGGGGTGCGTTCGCCCAGCTGAAGGCAACCCGCGGGTGCATCATCTTCGTTTCCGCCGGCCAGGCTTTCGTCCCGCACGCGTATCAGGCGCACGTCGGCGCCGCCAAGGCCGGCAGCGACAACCTGATGCAGAATCTCGCGTTGGAATGGGGCAGGCACGGCATCCGCGCCAACAGCATCGTTCCCGGCCCGATCGAGGGCACAGAGGGCATGCGGCGCCTGTCGACGCCGGAAAACGACGCCCGCAACAAGCAGGCGATCCCGCTGCGCAGGTACGGCCAGACCGACGACGTCGGACAGGCGGCCGTGTTCTTGGCGTCACCGCTCGCGGCCTACGTGACCGGCACGGTGCTCTGCGTCGATGGCGGGGCGAATCTGGTCGGCTCGGCGCTGTGGAACCAGGCTGTCGAGCACATGGACCTGCGGCGGAAATAGCGCCCCGGTGCCGCTGCGCGTGGTCAGAACGGTACGATCGCCATGGGACAGGTGCTTCTGGTTCGCCACGCGCAGGCGTGCTTTGGCAGCGCCGACTACGATCGGCTGTCTGAGCTCGGGTTCGAGCAGGCGCGGCTGCTCGGTGCGTGGCTGGCGAGCCGTGGCAGGCGCATCGACCTCGCGGTGACTGGGAGCCTCAAACGCCACCGGCAGACCGCCGAGGCGTGCCTCGCCGTGCTGCCCGCCGCGCTCCAGCCTGCCGCTGCGTCGTGCCGTGAAGCGGATTTCGATGAATACGACGCCGACGAGGTGATCGCCCGGCATCGGCCGGAGTTCGCCGACCCGGCGCTGCTGCAGCGGCATCTGGAGGCCAGTAGTAATCCCCGACGCGCCTTCCAGGACTTATTCGCAGCGGCCATGGGGCGCTGGATGCAGGGCAACCACGACGGCGAATACCGCGAATCATGGACCGACTTCTGCCGCCGCTGCGTCGCGGCGCTGCACCGGCTGATCGAACAGGCCGGCCCTTCGCGCACCAGCCTCGTGTTCACTTCCGGCGGGCCGATCGCGGCGATCGGCCAGCGCCTGCTGGAATTGCCGGACCATCGCGCCTTCGATCTCAACCTGGCGCTGGTGAACAGCGCGGTGACGGGCCTGCTCTACCAGCGCGGCCGGATCAGCCTTAGCTATCTGAACAATTTTGCGCACCTCGAGCAGACGGGCAACGCGCAGGTGATCACTTATCGTTGACGCGGCAAAGGGCAGATTGGAGGAATCGAGACATGAACGAACAGTTCGTCGGCACGATGCCGGTGCAGGACAGGCATCGCTTCGACCCGGTCCTGCTCGAAGCCTATCTGCGCGAACGCGTCGAGGGATTGGAGGGGCCGCTTGCGATCGAGCAGTTCAAGGGCGGGCAGTCCAACCCCACGTTTCGCATCCGCGCCGGCGACCGGAACTACGTTTTGCGGCGCAAGCCGCCGGGCAAGCTGCTGCCGTCGGCGCATGCGGTCGATCGCGAGTACCGCGTGCTTTCCGCGTTGCGCGACTCAGACGTGCCGGTGCCTCGAACGTACTGCTTGTGCACCGACGAGACGGTCATCGGCACGGCGTTCTACCTGATGGACTACGTCGTCGGAAGAGTATTCTGGGACCCGTCGTTGCTGGCGCTGGACAAGACGGAGAGGCAGGCGGTGTACGCGGACATGAACCGCGTCATCGCCGCGTTGCACCGGGTCGACTACCGCGCGGTCGGATTGACGGATTTTGGCAAGCCCGGCAACTACTTCGCGCGTCAGATCGCGCGCTGGACGAAGCAATACCGCGCCTCGGAAACCGAGCGGATCGGCGCCATGGATCGGCTGATCGCGTGGCTGCCGGAGAACATTCCGGCTGGCGACGAGACCACCATCGTGCACGGCGACTATCGGCTCGACAACCTGGTGTTTCATCCGACCGAGCCGCGGATTGTCGCGGTCCTCGACTGGGAGCTGTCGACGCTCGGTCACCCGCTCGCCGATTTCGCGTATCACTGCATGAGCTGGCACATCCCCCCGGGACCGTTCCGGGGCTTGAGCGGCAGCGATCTCGGCGCGCTCGGCATCCCGGTCGAGCACGACTACATCGCCGCGTACTGCCGGCATGTCGGGCGCGCGGCGATCGATCCGGGCCACTGGGACTTCTATATCGCCTACAACATGTTCCGCGCCGCCGGCATCGCGCAAGGCATCATGGGCCGCGTGGTCGACGGGACCGCAGCGAGCCAGCATGCGCTCGAGGTTGGGCGGTGGGCGCGGGTGATGTCGGAGCTGGGATGGCGGCAGGTGGAACGCATCATGGCGCGGCGCTGACGGCTTTGGACCGTCCTACTTAACCGGGAGAACGCGGTGGACTTCGAATATTCAGCCAGGACCAAGGACCTGCAGGCCCGCCTCGGCGCCTTCATGGACGAGCACATCTACCCCAACGAGAAGCGGTTCCACGATGAAGTCGCAGCCGGCGGTCGCTGGCAGCCCGTCGCGCTGATTGATGCGTTGCAGAAGAAGGCCAAGGCGCAGGGGCTGTGGAACCTGTTTCTGCCGGACTCGGAGTACGGCGCCGGGCTCACCAACACGGAGTACGCGCCCCTTTGCGAGATCATGGGCCGCGTGACGTGGGCGCCCGAGGTATTCAATTGCGCGGCGCCGGATACCGGCAACATGGAGACGCTGGTGCGCTACGGCACCCCCGAGCAGAAGCAGCGCTGGCTCGAGCCCCTGCTCGACGGCAGTATCCGCTCGTGCTTTGCGATGACCGAGCCGGCGGTCGCTTCCAGCGACGCAGCGAACATCGAAAGTTCGATCACGCGCGATGGCGACAGCTACGTCATCAACGGCCGCAAGTGGTGGTCTTCCGGAGCGGTCAACCCCCGCTGCAAGCTGTTCATCTTCATGGGCCAGACCGATCCGGGCAACCCCAACCGGCACAAGCGGCAATCTATGATCCTCGTTCCGCGCGAGGCTCCCGGCCTGACGGTGCTGCGCCACCTGCCAGTGTTCGGGTACGACGATGCGCCGCACGGGCATGCCGAAGTCGCGTTCGAGAGCGTGCGCGTGCCGGCGTCGAACCTGCTGCTCGGCGAGGGGCGCGGCTTCGAGATTGCCCAGGGAAGGCTCGGGCCGGGCCGGATCCATCACTGCATGCGCACGATCGGTCTCGCGGAGCGCGCGCTCGAGGATATGTGCAAGCGGGCGCGATCGCGGGTCACGTTCGGCAAGCCGATCGCCGAGCGGACGGTGACCCTGGAGCGCATCGCCGAGTCGCGCATCCTCATCGACCAGGCGCGTCTGCTGGTGCTGAACGCCGCGCACATGATGGATACCGTCGGCAACAAGGCCGCGGCGAAGCAGATCGCGATGATCAAGGTTGCCGCGCCGAACATGGCTTGCAAGGTGATCGACTGGGCGATCCAGGCACACGGCGGAGCCGGCGTATGCGACGATTTCACGCTCGCCTACCATTACGCGCACGTGCGCACGCTGCGCCTCGCCGACGGGCCGGACGAGGTACACCGCAACCAGATCGGAAAGATGGAGCTCAAGCGCTACCAATGATGGCAGCGCCGGGCGCCCAACCCGCAGGCGCGCTAGCCGCCGAGGAGCGCCTTCTTCAGGTCGGCCTGCACCGGGTTGTTACCGATCCAGATCCTGGTCAATGCCTGGTTGAATGGCTCGCCGGGAATCGTTCCCTTGGTTGCGCCGTTCCACGTTACTTTGGTGGCGCCATCGATGAAGTCGAGGGTAACGACGTCGTTTTCCTTGACCTCCTTGAAGGCCTTCATGATCGCCTGCAGCTGCTCGGCCTGCGTTTTGACGGCGGCGAGGTCGGCCGGGGAGTTCGCCTCGGCGAGGCCCTCGTTTAAGGCGTCAGCCAGCTGGTCGGCGGAGAGCGTGCGCAGCAGATTGAGCTGAATCCGCCGCGGACTCTTCGCCAGCACGCCCGGCAGGTCGACCGCCTTCTGCGGCAGGTACAGGCTCGCGACGTACACCTTGAAAAATGCCCTGGTGCGGATGCCGGCACCGTTGAGTACCAACGCCTGCGTTCCCAAGGTCGTCTTGTCGTCGAGCTTGAGTCCGCCGATTTCGGCGCCCAGCGCGCTACCGGTCGCAACGAGCGCCAGCGTGCCGGCGAAAAGCAGCGTCAGCCAAGGTTTCATTGCCGTTCTCCTCGAGGACTGCTCAGACTGATTCGAATATGCCCGCGGCGCCCATGCCGGTGCCTACGCACATCGTAACCATGCCGTATTTTTGCTTGCGCCGCTTGAGGCCGTGCACGATGGTGGCGGTGCGCACCGCGCCGGTCGCGCCGAGCGGATGACCGAGCGCGATCGCCCCGCCCAACGGATTCACCTTCGCGGGGTCGAGGCCAAGCTCCTTGATGACGGCGAGGCTCTGCGCGGCGAATGCCTCGTTCAATTCGATCCAGTCGATGTCGTCCTGCTTGACCCCGGTGCTGCGCAGAACCTTGGGAATCGCAACAATCGGGCCAACGCCCATCACTTCGGGCGCGACGCCGCCGACGGCGAAGCCAACCCAGCGCGCGAGCGGCGTGAGGCCGAGCTCCTTGAGCAGCCTTTCACTGACCAGGACCGTCGCTCCCGCGCCATCGGACATCTGCGAGCTGTTGCCTGCGGTCACCGAGCCCTTCACCGCGAACACGGGCTTGAGCTTGGCGAGGCCGTCGGCGCTGGTGTCCCCGCGCGGGCCCTCGTCGCGTTCGAAGCTGCGCTCGCGGGTGACGATCTTGCCCGACGCGAGATCGGGCACGTGCTCGCGGATCGGATAGGGCGAGATTTCGGCGCTGAATTCGCCGCTCGCCTGCGCGGCGAGCGCCTTCCGATGACTGCCGAGCGCGAAGGCGTCTTGTTCCTCGCGTGACACTTTCCAACCGGTCGCCACCTTTTCGGCGGTAAGTCCCATGCCATAGGCAATGCCAAGGTTCTCGTCCTTGGCGAACACCTCGGCGTTGAGTGCGAGCCGGCCGAGCATCGGGATCATGCTCATGCTCTCGGTGCCGGCGGCGATGACGATGTCGGCCTCGCCGGTGCGGATGCGGTCGGCGGCAATCGAGACCGCGTTCAGTCCGGAGGAGCAGAAGCGATTGATCGTCATCCCCGCGACCGTGTTCGGCAATCCGGCAAGCAGCAAGCCGATACGCGCGACGTTCATGCCCTGTTCGTGCTCGGGCATCGCGCAGCCGACGATCACGTCTTCGACCCGTCCGGGCTCGATTTGCGGCACCTGCGCCAATACGCTCCTCAGCACGTACGCCAGCAGCGAGTCCGGGCGAGTGTGCCTGAGCGCACCGCGCGGAGCCTTGCCGACCGGGGTCCGGGTCGAAGCGACGATGTATGCGTCCTGCAACTGCTTGGCCATGCGGCCTCCTGGGGAACCTTCAATTTCTGAGCGGCTTGCCGGTCTTGAGCGTGTACGCCACACGTTCCTGCGTCTTGGGATTCTTGAGCAAGGCCATGAATTCGCGACGCTCGAGGTCAAGCAGCCATTTTTCGTCAACCACGCTGCCCGGCTCCAGCTCGCCGCCGCAGAGCACGCGCGCGATCGCGAGGCCGACTTGGAAGTCGTACGCCGAGATGAAGCCGCCGTCACGCATGTTGACCAGCATCATCTCCAGGGTCGCGATGCCCGTTCTGCCCGCGACCGGGATCGCCGCAGGAGGCAGTGGCGGACGATAGGCGCTCTCGGACAACGCGCGGACCTGCGCCTTTGCGACCCACAGCAGCTCGTGCGGATTGAAGATCACGACATCGGCGGGCCGCAGATAGCCGAGTTCCTTCGCGTCCAGCGCGCTCCTGGACACCTTCGCCAGCGCGACTTGCTGGAAGTACGTGCGCAGGAACGGGAACTGGTCGAGCTGGCCGCCGTTGGCGCCGCGGGCGACTTCCTGTGCGGCGCGGGCGGCGAGCTCCTTGCAGCCGGCCCCGGCAGGCAGGATGCCGACGCCCGCCTCGACCAGCCCGATATACGACTCCAGCGCGGCGACCGCGCGGTCGCAATGCATGATGAATTCGCAGGCACCGCCCAGCGCCATCCCGCGCACGGCGGCAACGGTCGGGACCAGGCTGTAGCGCAGCCGCTGCGAGGTTTGCTGGAACTTCGCCACCACCGCTTCGAGGCTGTCCCATTGCGCCGCCTGCAGCGCCGGCCCCAGGGACGCAAGGTCGGCGCCCAGCGAGAACGGTTCGCCGGTCTGCCAGATCACCAGCCCGCGCCAGTTCCGCTCGGCCTCCGCGATCGCGCTGAGCAGTCCGTCGAGCACGGCTGCACTGATGGTGTGCTGCTTGCTCTTGAACGAAATGACGGCGATGTCGTCGCCCGTGTGCCACATGCGCACCGCTTCGGTTTCCAGAATCGTGGTCCCCGCAGGCGGTTTCTCGCCAAGTATCGGATCCGGAGCATACTGCCGTGCATAGACGGGCAGCGTCGAGCGCGGCTGGAACGCGCCGGTCGCCGGCGAGTACGCACCATCGGGCGTGTGGACCCCGCCTGCTGCCGGGCCGGCAGTCACCCAGGACGGAAGCGCCACCGCGGCCAACGCCTTGCCTTCGGCGACGTCCGCGGCAACCCACCCTGCAACCTGCTCCCAGCCGGCGGCCTGCCAGGTTTCGAACGGCCCCATCTTCCACCCGAAGCCCCAGCGGATCGCGAAATCGACATCGCGCGCGTTGTTGGCGATCCCGCCCAGGTGGTAGGCGCAATAGTGAAACAGGTCGCGAAAGATCGCCCAAAGAAACTGCGCCTGGGGGTGCGGGTGCGCACGCAGCTTCGCGAACTGTTCGGAGGGCGTCCGCAACGCCAGGATCGCGGCGACCTCGGGCTCGATTTCGCCCTTGGCCGGTCGGTACGTCTGCGAAGCGGGATCGAGAACCCGGATCTCTTTGCCGACCTTCTGAAAGAAGCCGGCTTTCGTTTTCTGGCCGAGCGCACCCTTGTCGATGAGTGCCTTGAGCCACACCGGAACCTGGTAGTACCGGTGCCACGGATCGTCGGGCAAGCGCTTCGTCCATCGTCCGGATCACATGCGCCATCGTGTCCAGCCCGACCACGTCGCTGGTGCGATAGGTTGCGCTCCGAGCGCGCCCGATCGCGGGGCCGGTGAGGGCGTCGACGACGTCGAAGCCAAGGCCAAACCTTTCCGTGTGCACCATCGTCGCCAGAACCGAGAAGATGCCGACGCGGTTGGCAACGAAGTTCGGCGTGTCCTTGGCGCGGACGATACCCTTGCCCAGCGCCGTCACCAGGAAAGTCTCGAGCTCGTCGACGAGTTGCCGGCTCGGTGGCACGCTGGGCGATCAACTCGACCAGATGCATGTAGCGCGGCGGATTGAAGAAATGCACGCCGCAGAACCGGGGCCGCAGCGCGGCTGGAACAGCTTGCGCCAGCGCCTCGATGGAAAGCCCGGAAGTGTTGGTGACCAGGATCGCCTGTGCGCCAATGTGCGGCGCGATCTTCTCGTAGAGCGATCGCTTCCAATCCATGCGTTCCGAAATCGCCTCGATCACGAGGTCGCAGCCGGCAAGCAGGGGCAGATGCTGGTCGTAGTTGGCGGGCGTGATGGCGGCGGAGCGGTCCTTGGCCGCCAGCGGCGAGGGCTCGAGTTTCGCCAGGTTCTCGATCGCCTTCTGCGCGATGCCGTTCGGGTCACCCTCCTTGGCGGGCAAGTCGAAGAGCAGCGTCGGCACGCCCGCGTTGGCGAGATGCGCCGCAATCTGGGCGCCCATGACACCAGCGCCGAGCACGGCGGCTTTGCGGACGAGGAGGTGGGGATTCGACATGGCTGGACGACGTACTGCGAGGTTTCCAGAAAAGCCGCGCCGCAGGAACTGCGGCGCGGCGGCCTGCAACGATCAGCGCGGTGGGATCACTTGAACGTGTAGGTGAGCTGCAGCCCGACGACGTTGACGCTGTTCTTGTACGTGCCGTTGATCAGGCCATTGGCAGCCGTGCTGCCCTGGTTCTGATTGATGCTTGAGTCGCGCACAAATATATACGTATACCCCGCGTCGAGGGCGAGCTGGGGCGAGACGCGGTATTGCGCGCCGATCGCCAGCCACATGCGGTCATTGTCCGGCAGCGCCGGCGTCCGCTGCGCATCGCGGATCGGGCTTTGGTCGTAGGCGAGGCCGGCGCGGAACATCCACTCGTTGTTGTAGTGGTAGTTGGTGCCGATCGAGCCGCGCCAGGTGTCGCGGAAGTTTTCGGGCGTGACCGACAGCGTTTCGCCCGTGCTGCGTACGACACGTAGCTCCTGAACGCTGCTCCAGCCCGTGTACTGGATATCGGCCATCAGGTCCCACTTGTCGTTGAGCGTGCGGAAGAACGAAATGTTCCCCGTGTCGGGCACCTTGAGCGCCAGCGTCACATCGCCGCTCGACAGCACCTGGTTGACACCCGTCGCGAGCAATGCGCCGATCGAATCCAGCGGCGGGGCCAGCGTCGGCAGCGCCGGATTGTTGAAGTTAACTTGGCCGCGGATGGTGTAGTTGATCTTCGACCGGTAGTGCGCACCGATGCGCGTCCACTTGTCGGGCTCGACCAGGATGCCGAT
The DNA here is from genome assembly GCA_963778275.1 of uncultured beta proteobacterium. Classification (GTDB taxonomy): domain Bacteria; phylum Pseudomonadota; class Gammaproteobacteria; order Burkholderiales; family Casimicrobiaceae; genus PALSA-1003. The sequence goes on from CAVZTS010000014.1 coordinate 424,069, forward strand.
GTTCCAGCCCCAGGCGCTGTCGCTGCCGTTGACCGCCGTCGGCGATTCCAGCCCGGCGACCCCGGCCAAAAGGGGCGGAATGACGCTCGGTGGGATCAGTCCGCCGGCGGCAGCCGCCGCGGCCGCCGTCGCGAGCGCGCCGGAGTAGTTGACATCGCTGGTGAGGGTGGCCTTGATACGCTGCCAGTCGGCGCCTGCGGCCACCGTCACCATGTCGGTGGCCTTCCACGACAGCGCCGGATTGACGTTGATCGTGTCCACCTTCGACTTGATTGCCTGAAAGCGACCGAGCCACCCCGAGTCGTACTCGGTCTTCAACCCGAAGGGCGCGCCGACGCCAAGGCCGAAAGCCCACTGCTTGTTGATCGGCACGGCGAGATACAGGCTGGGGACAACCGCGCACGAGCCGGCGTCGCCGCCGGTGCCGCCCAGCGGCTGGAGCGCCGCCGGTTGCGAGCCGTTGTCGCTGAGCTTCGCCGACAGGCAAATGATGTCTCCGGCGACGACACCCTGGATGCCGGGAGCCGCGACATGCCTGCCGGATTGAAATAGATCGTGCTCGCATCCTCGGCGGCCGCCGCGCCGCCGGCGAAAGCGTTGCCCATTCCGCTGCCGTTCTGCTCCTGCAGGGCGAACGCGGAGCCGAACGCGTGACCGGCCGACAGCGATAGCGTTGCCGCGCCGACGGCCAAGGCCAGGCGCGTATGACGAAATCCTGCGAAGTTCATTCTCCCCTCCTGTGGCTGATTTGTTACCGCTTGTTTGCGTTTCTGTGGCCGCCGTCGCGCCCGCGGCTCGCTGTTTACTATACACCCGCGCCACTCGCGCCGCACCCGCGGCTTCTGGCGCGGCTACGCTTCCGGCAAGGGGCACGGGCGCCGATCCGGCCCGACAGCAACATACGTCAAACTCGCCTCGGTGACCTTGACGCAGATCATTTTGCCCGGATTGCGTTCCGCATAGACCTGGACGTCAACGGTGATCGAGGTGCGCCCGACGTGCGTGATTTCGGCATAGAAACTCACCAGATCGCCAACCAGGACCGGTTGCTTGAATACGAAGGAGTTCACCGCCACCGTCGCGATCCGCCCGCGCGCGCGGCGGGCGGCCGGCACCGAGCCGGCGATGTCGACCTGCGACATCACCCAGCCGCCGAAGATATCGCCGTTCTGGTTCGCGTCGGCGGGCATCGGCACGACGCGCAGCGCGGGGTCCTTGTCGGGAAGCATTGCGTTGTGGTCGCGTGCTCATGCGGCTTTTCTCCGCGCCTCGTCGCGCAGTTCACGGCGCAGAATCTTGCCGACGTTGGACTTGGGCAACTCCGCACGGAACTCGACTTCGCGCGGACACTTGTAGCCGGTCAGGTATTCCTTGCAATGCGCGAGCAGCGCTTCCGCGCTGAGACGCCTCGTCCTTTCTGACGACGAACAACTTCACCGCTTCGCCCGACTTCGGGTCGGGCACGCCGATCGCCGCGCATTCGAGCACGCCCGGATGCATGACGACGACCGACTCGATCTCGTTCGGATAGACGTTGAATCCGGATACCAGGATCATGTCCTTCTTGCGATCGACGATACGTACGAAGCCGCGCTCGTCCATCACCCCGATATCGCCGGTCGCGAGCCAGCCGTCCTTGTCCAGCACCTTGGCGGTCTCGTCGGGCCGCTGCCAGTACCCCGCCATCACCTGCGGCCCCTTGATGCAGATTTCCCCCGGCTGCAGGAGCGGCACGTCGTTGCCCGCGTCGTCGCGCAAGACGCAGATCGGTCGACGGGATCGGCAGCCCGATCGCACCGTTGTATTCGCGCAGGTCGAGTGGGTTCATCGTCGCCGCGGGCGAGGTCTCGGTGAGGCCGTAGGCTTCGATCAGCGGCACCCCCGTGACTTGCTTCCACCGCTCGGCCACCGCTTTCTGCACCGCCATGCCACCGCCCAGGGTGAGGCGTAGCGAGGAGAAGTCCAGTCGCGCGAAATCGGCACTGTTCAACAGCGCGTTGAACAGGGTGTTGACGCCGGTGATGGCCGTGAAGCGGTGCCGCGCCATCTCCTTCACGAAGCCGCGGATATCGCGCGGATTGGTGATGAGCACGTTCTCCGCGCCCAAGGTCATGAACACCAGGCAGTTCGCCGTGAGCGAAAAGATGTGGTAGAGCGGCAGCGGGGTCAGGATCACATGGCGCTCCACGCCAAGGGAGGGTTTCACCCACGCGCCCGCCTGCAGCAGATTGGCAATGATGTTCCGATGCAGCAGCATCGCGCCCTTGGCAACCCCGGTGGTGCCGCCGGTGTACTGCAGGAACGCGATGTCCTCGTGCGTGATCGGCACGTGCTGGAGCGGGTGTCGGCGACCTTCGGCCAGCGCCTCGGACATGGACATCGAGCCGGGAAGGCTCCACGCCGGGACCATCTTCTTCACGTGGCGCAGCATGAAATCGACCACGGCCCCTTTCCAACCGAGCATCTCGCCGATGCTCGTCACCACGACCTGCTTCACGGGCGTCCGGGCAACGACCTCCTGGGCTGTATGCGCGAAATTCTCGACGACGACGAGCACCTCCGCGCCGCTGTCGCTCAACTGGTGCTCGAGCTCGCGCGGCGGTATACAGCGGATTGGTGTTGACGACGGTGTAACCGGCGCGCAGCACTCCGAACACGCACACCGGGTACTGCAGGATGTTGGGCAGCATCACGGCGACGCGCGCGCCCTTCTCGAGCCCGTGGCCCTGCAGGAACGCGCCGAATGCGGCTGAGGCGGCGTCGAGTTCGGCGAAACGTGATCGACTTGCCCATGCAGGTGAATGCCGGGCGCGGGCCGAACTGCGCGATGACCCGGTCGAACACGTCGCGCACCGACGCGTACTCGTTGACATCGATCGCGGCGGGAACGCCCTTCGGGTACGACCCGAGCCAGATTCTTTCCACGCTTGCCTCCTGCGCCTCGCCCGCTTATTTCACCCTATGCTAGCAGAGGGTGCCGCCGCGGCAGCGCTCGCCGCATAGTGCAGCGGGCCGCCGCGGAAGGGCGCGAAGCCGGTGCCGAAGATCGCGCCCGCGTCGACCAGGTCCGCGTCGGCAACGATGCCGTCGGCAAGCGCGGCCTTCGCCTCGGCGACGTACGGCCGAAGCAGGCGGTCGGCGAGACCCGGCGGCACCGTGCCCGGCGCGCCCTTGGACGCCTTGCCGGTCGCCCAATCGTAGAATCCGCGTTTGGTCTTGCGTCCCAGCTGGCCGGCCGCGATCAGCGCGGCGAGCTTCTTCGGCGGCTCCGCCTGCGGGTCGAGCATCTTGCCGACGGCGAGGCAGATATCGAGCCCGACCGTGTCGGCGAGCTCGATGGGTCCGACCGGCATGCCAAAGGCGAGCGCGGCCTCGTCGACCGTTTCCGGCGCGATGCCCTCGTCGACGCAGCGCATCGCCTCCATCAGGTACGGCGCCAGGATGCGATTGACGAGGAAGCCCGGCGCGCTCTTCACCGGCAGCGGCAGCTTGTCGATCTGCCGGGCGAACGCCGCCGCATGCGGCACGAGCTCCGCGCGCGTGTTTGCGCCGGCGACGATCTCGACCAGCATCATCCGCGGCACGGGATTGAAGAAGTGCAGCCCGATCAGGCGCCCCGGATCCTGCAGCGGCGCCGCCGATCTGCTCCAGCGGAATGCTCGACGTGTTGGTCGCGAGCATCGCGCCGGGCTTCGCCTTCGCTTCGAGCGCCGCGAACAGGGCTCGCTTGGCCTCGAGATTCTCGAAGATCGCCTCGATGATCACGTCGGCGCGCGCGACGCCGTCGCCGGCGACGTCGGGGATGAGCCGGTCGGACGCATCGCGCACGCGGCGGGGGTCCTTGAGGCGATCGGCGAAAAGCTTGCCCGCGCGCCCCATCGCCGGGCTGCAGGCGCTCGGCGTTCTGATCCTGCAGCGTCACCGTGAGGCCGCGCAGCGCGCACCACGCCGCGATGTCGCCGCCCATCGTGCCGGCGCCGACCACGTGCACGTGCGCGCGCCTTGAACGCGTCGTCCCTGCCGAACGCCTTCAGGCGCTCCTGCAGGCGGAATACGCGGATCAGGTTCATCGCCGTCGGCGTCTGGAGCAGGTGCGCGATCGAGGCCGGATCGGAGGGCGGTGCCGCGAGCGCGTCGCCGTCGTGCTTGACCCAGATGTCGAGGATCGCGTACGGCGCCGGGTAGTGCTCGCGCCGCGCGCGGGCTGCGACCTGCTTGCGCGCCTGCGCGGCGATGAGCGGGCGCAGCAGCGGGTTGAGCGTCAGCGACAACGGCAGCGGCAGCCGTCGCGGCGCGAGGCGCGGCGGCAAGCACGCCGCGCGCGGTGTTCACCATGATGCGCGGCGGCACGCACTCGTCGGCGACGCCCAGCTTCTTCGCCCGCCGCGCGTCGATCGTGCGGCCGGTCAGCAGCAGGTCGAGCGCCGCGGGCGCGCCGGCAAGGCGCGGCAGGCGGCGCATGCCGCCCCAGCCGGGCACGATGCCCAGCATGACTTCGGGCAGCCCCAGCCGCGTTCCGGGTTCGTCGACCACAACGCGATAGCGGCAGGCGAGCGCGAGCTCGAAGCCGCCGCCGAGACAGAAGCCGCGGATGAGAGCGAGCGTCGGGTACGGCGCGGCGGCGAGCCGCTCGAACATGTCCCAGCCGCGCTTGACGATCGCAACCGCGTCGTCGACGGTCTTGACGCGTTCGAACTCCTCGATGTCGGCGCCCGCGATGAAGCCGTTGGCCTTGCCGGAGCGGATGACCAGGGCCTTCGGCGGCGCGGCCGCGAGCGCGGTCGAGTGACTGCGGAGAGCTCTTCGAGCGCGTCGGCGGACAGCGTATTGGTCGACGCCCCCGCCTGGTCGAAAATCAGCCACGCGAGTGCCGTCGGCGTCGTGCTCGAGCTTCCAGTTGCGTGGCGGGCGTGCTCAGGGGCGGCGCCATGGCGTGCTCACGCTCGTTCGACCAGCATGGCCCCGCCCAGGCCGCCGCCGATGCAGATCGCCGCGATGCCGCGCCGGCCGTTGCCGCGCTTGAGCACGTTGAGCACGTGCAGCACGATGCGCGCGCCCGAGGCGCCGACCGGATGGCCGAGCGCGATCGCGCCGCCGTCGACGTTGAGCTTCGCCTCGTCGAGCGTGCCCAGCGCGCGCTCGAGGCCGAGCTCGGACCTGCAGTACGCCTCGTCGGCCCACGCGCGCAGGCAGGCGAGCACCTGCGCGGCGAACGCCTCGTTGATCTCCCAGGCGTCGAGGTCGCCGAGCTGCAAGCCGTGCCGCTGCAGCAGCGGCGTTGCCGCGTGCACGGGCCCCAGGCCCATCTGCGCCGGATCGAGCCCCGCCCATTCGCTGTCGACGATCGTACCCAGGACCGGCGAGCTGGTATCGCGCCACGGCGGGCTCCGATGCCAGCACCAGCCACGCGGCGCCGTCGGTGATCTGCGAGCTGTTGCCGGCGGTGACGTTGCCGTACTTGCGGTCGAAGAACGGCTTGAGCTTGGCGAGATTCTCCGGCGTCGAATCCTCGCGCACGCCGTCGTCCCTGGCGTAGAGCTTGCCGTCGGGTCGAACAGCGGCACGATCTCGCCGTCGAAGCGGCCGGCCTTCTGCGCCGCGAGCACGCGCTGGTGGCTGCGCGCCGAGAACTCGTCCATCTCGCGGCGGGTGATGCCGAAACGGAACGCCAGGTTCTCCGCCGTCTGGCCCATGAGCAGGCCGACCATCGGGTCGGTGAGCCCCTTCATGAGGCCGATCACCGGCGCGAGAGTGCCGCCGGGTTGAGCTGCAGAAAGCGCCTTCGCCTTCTCGCCGAAGCGTCTTCGCGGCTGCCAGCTTGGCGAGCCAGAGCACCATCGCCTCGGAGAACAGCAGCGGCGCGCGCGACAGCGCGTCGACGCCGCCGGCGAGCACCAGGTCCGAGCGCCCGCCGCGGATGTTGGTGATCGCCGAATCGAGCGCCTGCATGCCCGACGCGCAGTTGCGCATCACCGTCCAGCCCGGCACCTTCTGGCCGCAGCCCATCCGCAGCGCGACGACGCGGCCGATGTTGACTTCGTCGGGCGACGGGCGGCGCAGCCGAGGATCACTTCGTCGAGCTCGGTCGGGCGCGAAGGGCTGGCGCAGCAGCAGCGCGCGCCCCGCCTGCGTGGCGAGATCGGAGGCCGCGAACGGCCCGGGCCGGTTGCGCGCCTTCAGGAACGGCGTGCGCGCGCCGTCGACGATGTAGATCGGTTGCGTCATGGCCACCTCTCGCTGCAGCGAAGCCGCGGCGGGTGTCTAGGCAGCCGCCTTGTGCGCGACGGCGCCCGCCGCGGCCGGCGTCACCGCGGGCCGGCGCATCTCCGACGCGCCGAGGTCCTGCGCGAAGTCGTCGACGCGGATCACCTGGTCGCGAGCCGCTTCGCGCGCCGCGCCACGGTCAGCTCGTCGGCCGTGATGAGGCTCGCCGGCGAGCGCCGCCGCGGCTCTGCTCCTCGCCCGCCTTGCGCGAGCCGGCCGGCCTTCTGCGGCCTCGCGGATGCGCGCCTCGATCGGCTCCGCGGCAAGCGTCGCCGCGACGGCGGACTCGATCAGCGCCACGAGGTCCGTCGTCGCCCTGCGGCATGATACATGCCCGCGGTGAGCCGGTCGCGCGTCGCCGACGGCTCGATCAGCAGCCTCGCGACCTCGTGGCCGAGCTTGTCCGACGGCACGACGTAGGGCCGGCCGAGCGGGAACACGATCCGCCGCATGACCATCGCGATCAGGCGGTTGGGGAAGTTGGAGATCACGCCTTCGAACGCGGTCTGGGCCTTGAACATCGCATCCCAGATCGCCCAGTGCATCAGCGGCGCGTCCTCGGCCTGCCGGCCCTCGTCCTCGTAGCGCTTGAGCGTCGCCGAACACAGGTACAGGAGCGACAGCACGTCGCCCAGCCGCGCCGAGAGCTTCTCCTTGCGCTTCAGCGCCCCGCCGAGCACGCCCATCGACACGTCGGCCAGGAACGCCAGCGCGGCCGAGAAGCGCGTGAGCTGCTGGTAGTAGCGGTGCGTTTCCGGCGCGACATCGGGCACCGGCACCAAGTGCGAGCCGGTGAGGCCCATGACGAACGTGCGGGCGAAGTTCGACAGCACGAAGCCGATGTGCCCGAACAGCGCCGCGTCGAAGTCCTGCGACGCGGCCCGCGCGTCCGGCTCGCGCGTCGCCGCCATCTCCTTGAGCACGTACGGATGGCAGCGGATCGCGCCCTGGCCGAAGATGATCAGGCTGCGCGTGAGGATGTTGGCGCCTTCGACGGTGATCGACACCGGAATCTGCATGTAGGCGGCGCCGAGGAAATTCGACGGGCCCCATGCAGATGCCCTTGCCGCCGGCGATGTCCATCGCGTCGTTGGCCACCTGCCGGCCGCGCTCGGTGAGGTGGTACTTGGCGATCGCCGAAAGCACCGCGGGCTTCTCGCCCAGGTCGACGATGCCCGCGGTCAGCATGCGCGTCGCGTCCATCAAGTAGAGGTTGCCGCCCATGCGCGCCAGCGCCTCCTCGATGCCCTCGAACTTGCCGATCGGCGTCTTGAACTGGCTGCGCACGCGCGCGTAGCCGCCGGTGGCGCGCACGGCCAGCTTGGCCATGCCGGTGTTGAGCGACGGCAGCGAGATCGCGCGCCCGGCGGCGAGGCATTCCATCAGCATCCGCCAGCCCTTGCCGACCATCGGCGCTGCCGCCGATGACCCAGTCGAGCGGGATGAAGACGTCCTTGCCCCAGTTCGGGCCCGTTCTGGAAGACCGCGTTGAGCGGCATGTGCCGGCGTCCGATATTGACACCGGGATGGGTGGTCGGAATCAGCGCGCAGGTGATGCCGAGGTCCTCCTTGTCGCCCGAGCAGGTGGTCGGGGTCGAAAGCGCGGAAGGCGAGGCCGAGCAGCGTCGCCACCGGGCCCAGCGTGATGTAGCGCTTCTCCCAGGTGAGCCGCAAGCCCAGCACCGACTTGCCCTCGTGCTCGCCCCAGCAGACGATCCCGGTATCGGGGATCGCCGCCGCGTCGGATCCCGCGTGCGGATTGGTGAGCGCGAAGCAGGGGATCTCCAGGCCCTTGGCCAGCCGCGGCAGGTAGTGGCGCTTCTGCTCGTCGGTGCCGTAGTGCAGCAGCAGCTCGCCCGGCCCGAGCGAATTGGGCACCATCACCGTGACCGACGAGCGCGCTGCAGCGCGTGGCGAGCTTGGTCATGACCTGCGAGTGCGCCAGCGCCGAGAATCCCAGTCCGCCGTATTCCTTGGGAATGATCATGCCCAGGAAGCCCTTGTCCTTGATGTACTGCCAGACCGGCGGCGGCAGGTCCTTGTAGACGTGGGTCGTCTCCCAATCGGTGACCATGCCGCACACTTCCTCGCATTCGTGGTCGAGGAAGGGCTGTTCCTCGGCGGTAAGCCGCGGCGGCGGCAGCGCGAGCAGCTTCTTCCAATCGGGCCGGCCGGAGAAGAGCTCGCCGTCCCACCACACCGTGCCGGCCTCGATCGCTTCGCGTTCGGTCTGCGACATCGGCGGCAGAATCTTGCGGAACACCGCGAGCACGCCGTCGCTGATGAGCTTGCGCCGCAGCGGCGGGTAGTTGAGCGGGATGGCGAGCAGCACCAGGATTAGCCGCGAGCACGATCGTGACGAGCGGCGGCAGCGCATGCGTGCCCCAGGCGATCGCCAGCGCCGCCGCGATTGACCGCGGTCCACAGCCAACCCGCGGCATTGACGTAGGCCAGGGCGAGGAAACCGACCATGACAGCCGCAATCCAGATGACGGTCAGCATGAAAAGCTCCTACCGGGTAAGAAACTCGCGGGCTGCTTCGCCATCGAGTTCGGAAAGGTCGGGCAGCGGCGCTTTGAGTCCCGCGATAAGGAAGGGCGCCAGCCGCCGCAGCAGCATCTCGTCATTTCCCTCTTCGCCCCGCGACAGCGCGGCGATGAGCTTGAGCGCGTCGGTGCCGGCGAGCGTGAAGGACAGCGCGCCCATGACGAAGTGCAGCCGCCAGGCGAGCTCCTTGCGCGGCAGCTGCGGCAAAGCGCGCCCGAAGGCGGCCTTGAACCGCGCGATCATCACCGCGTACTGGCCCGACAGGAAATGGCGGATGAACGGCGCCGGATCGGCGTACGCGCGGCCGAGCAGGCGCAGAAAATTCTTGCCGCCGCGCTCGCGGTCGCGCGCGAGCTTCAACGCCGGGATGAACATCGCGGCGAGGATCTTTTCGCAGGACAGCGGCTTGGGCGCGGATGCGTGCTCGAAGCGGGTCAGCAGCGCGACGCGCTCCTGGTTCATCGGATCGAGACGGCGCGTGAGCACCGCCTCGAACAGGTCCTCCTTGCTGCCGAAATGGTAGTTGACCGCCGCAAGGTTGACGCGCGCGGTCGCCGTGATCTGGCGCAGCGACGTCGCTTCGAAGCCGTGCTCCATGAACAGCTCTTCGGCGGCGTCGAGAATCCGATCCTTGGTCGCCGAACTTTTCGGCGCGTCAAACGGAATGACTTTTCCCCCCATCGCCCGTCTCCCGGATTGCCGTGCCCCGCGGCTGGCGCGAATGTCATTTAAACGTTTGTTTGAATTTGCGCCATGTTACGAGCCCGCGCAAGCAGTTGTCAATTCGCCGGCCGCGGGCGTATCGGGCCTACGCCGGTTTGGCCGCGCCGCCGGCGGCGTCCGCGGCCGGCGCGCCGTACACGGCGTCGATGGCGTCCTTGAACTTGGCGAGCACAAGCGGACGCTTCAGCTTCAGCGTCGGCGTCAGCAAGCCGTTGTCGACGCTCCATGCGTCGGGCGAGGCGATGACGTGGCGGACGCGAACCCAGCGCGGGAAGGTCTTCAGCTGTTCGTTGGCGTGCGCGATCAGCGTTTTCTCGTCGCGCTCCTTGGTTACCGCGAGCAGCGTGAGAAACGGCCGCCCTTCGCCGACGAGCATGACTTGCTCGAACAGCGGGTCGTGGAGCAGCGCGAGTTCGGCATCCTGCGGCGGCAGCTTCTCGCCGTTGGACATCACCAGTATGTCCTTCACCCGGCCGCGGAGATAGATCTTGCCGCCGCTTATTGTGGCGATGTCGCCGGTGTGCAGCCAGCCCTGGGCGTCGATCGCGGCCTGCGTTGCGACGTCATTCCGCCAGTAGCCTTGCATCACGTTCTTTCCCCGCGACAGCAACTCTCCGCCGGCGCCGAGCGCGACATCCACGCCGGGCAACGCCGGCCCGACCGAGTCGGGATCGTTGTCGCCCTCGCGGTTGACCGAGATCACCGGCGATGCCTCGGTCATGCCGTAACCCTGCAGCATCGGCAGCCCAAGCCCGATGAAGGTTTGCGCGATCCGCGGATCGAGCGCGGCGCCGCCGACCACGGCAAGGCGCATCCGGCCGCCGAGACGGGCGAGCACGGGCTTCGCGACCACCGCACGCAGGAGCGGTGTCGCCTGTCTGTCCAGCCAGGTCGCCTGGCCGCTCTCGAAGCGCCAGCCACGCGCTGCACATTGCCCGAACAGCCATCGCTTCAGGGGCGACGTGGCGAGCGCCTGATCGAGGCGGGCGGAGAACTTCTCGAAGATGCGCGGCACTGCGAACATGACCGTGGGGGCCTGCGCGGCAAGGTCTTCGGCGAGTTCGGCCACCCCCCGCGCGTAGACGACCTTCGCGCCGATCGACAGTGGCAGGTAGTAGCCGCCGGTGCGCTCGAACATGTGCGAGAGCGGCAGAATCGAGAGAAACAGATCGGTCGGTCGCGCCATGCCGGTCTGCTGGCATGACGTTACGTTGGCGATGATGTTGCCATGCGACAACATCACGCCCTTCGGCCGGCCCGCCGTTCCGGACGTGTAGCAGATCGTCGCCAGCGCGTTATCGGGCAGCGCCCGGAACTCGGGGACGCCCGCCGTCGCGGGGAGGAGCGAGGCGACCGTTGCCGTCGTGTCGCCCGCGTCGGCGTGCAGCACATAGAGCTGCGGCAGTGCGCTTCCGACCGCCTTGAGCGCGCTCGCCATCTTCGTGCCATCGACGACCAGCAGCCGCGTCTGCGCATCCGCGACGCACCAGGCGATGTTGTCGGGATTGTCGTCGACATAAAGCGGCACGACCACGAGCCCCAGTCCGAGCGCGGCAAGATCGAGCGTGACCCAGTCGATGCCGTTCCTGAGGCATATCGCCACTCGATCGCCGGCGGCAAGCCCGAGCGTCGACAGCGCTGCCTGCCAGCGGCCGATCCGGCCAGCGAGTTCGCCGGCGCTGACATCGCGCCATTCCCCGCCGTCGCAATGCCGATAGAGCGCCTTGTCGCGGGCGGCGAGGTGTTGCCGGAAATACTCCCCAATGTTGGCCACGCTGTCCTCCCGCCGCGCGCCGCGACACGCGCCACCTTCGATTCTGCCGCCTTTGCCCGCACCGGTCCATGGTCGCGCCGCAAGGGTGCCGGGCCCGTCGGGTCCGGTTTGGCTATACTGACCGTCGCTTCCCGCGAGGCTCAAACGATGCCCACCATTTCGATCAAGCGCCACCACAAACTCTCCCACGCCAAGGCGAGGGCCGCCGCCGACAAGATTGCGCGGGACCTGCACAAGCGCTTCGATCTCGCCTACGAATGGGACCGCGACGACGTGTCATTCGAGCGGCCGGGCCTGTCGGGCAACATGCACGTTGGCAAGCAGACCGTTCGCCTCGACGTGCAGCTGTCGTTTCTCCTGTCGCCGCTCAAAGGCCCTATCGAGCGCGAGATCCATAAGGAGCTGGACGCCCTATTCGGCGAGGCATAGCTGCTCACGGCTCGGGAAACGGCGCGTTTTCGCCGCCGAAAATCGCATTCAGCAACGCCGTCTCGCGTGTCTCGACGGTCGCCAGAAACTCGTTTGCGCCGCCGATGCGCCGGAAGGCCGCAAATCCGCGCTCGAGAAAACCTTGTAGCGCGCCCAGGCCGGCCATGCGCGCCGGGCGGCGCATCGCGGCGAGCGCAGCGCGGACCACCGCTTTGCCGACGTAACGGTCGAGTGCGCGGCCCACCGCAACGATGAGCGCGATCTGGCGTTCGCGCCCGGCGCGCTCGGCAGGCACACGGAAGGCTGCGCAATAGGTCGCGACCGACAGCGGCGCGCGCGGGGGCAACCGGGAAAGCAGCGCCCGGTCGAGCTCGTGCGCCAGGGTGGACAGCTCCATCGCGCGCGAAACCGTCGCGATCACGCCTGCGGGAAGGACCCGCGCCATCAGCGGCACGACCCGCGCAAGATCGGCGTCGCGACGGCTGAAATCGCCTGGGCCGTAGAGATCGCTCTGGAAGAACGCGATCGCCTGCGCGTAGCGCGGTTCGCGGGCAAGGTCGGCGTACGTCGCTCGGAGCCGTTTGGATTGCCACGCGGCGAGGCGATCGAGGGCGGCGGCGAGTTGCGGTGCAGCCGCGCGCTCCGCGTGCAGCGCGCGCGCACGTTCCAGCTGGCGGATGAGTTCGGATTCAGCGGCAGTCGGCATGGCGTCCTGGGCGCGCGCAGCCGGGATCGGGGCAAGGGGCGCGCCGCAAACGAGGTTGCCATGATAAGTGAGGCGCGCCGTGCGCGGGCGCCCCAGCCGCGGCTGCCCGAAAAGCGCGCGACATTAGATTGTTTTCTCTAACCGCACGGACTAGAGTGCCGAGCACGCAGCTGCCTCACCGCCCGCGATTGTCTCCCTTGGAGAATTCCGCTCCAACCCCGGTTCGCATCAGCCGCCGCACGCTGCTCAAAGCGGGCGTCGCGGGCGGTGCCGCGCTTCTTGTCGCGCGTAGTCTCTACCGTCCGGCCGCCTCTCCGCCCAGCCACCCCGAAACTGCGACCGCGCTCGAACCTGCCGCACGCGTCATCGTGGCCAGCATCATTCCGGTCTTGCTCGACGGCGCCTTGCCCACGGGGCCCGAGGCGGCGAACGCCCGCGCGGAAACCCTCGCCGGGGTCGAACGCGCGGTTGCCGGGCTTCCGCCCGCAACGCGCGAAGAACTCGCCGAGCTGTTCTCTCTGCTCGCGTTTGCACCCACGCGTTGCCTGTTGGCGGGCGTCTGGTCGCCGTGGCCGGAAGCGACAACCGAAGCGATTGCCTTGTTTCTGACGCGCTGGCGCGACAGCCGTTTCACGCTGCTGCGTTCGGCTTATGCCGCGTTGCATCAACTCGTGTTGTCGGCATGGTATGCGAATCCGCGGGCGTGGCCGGCGATTGGCTATCCCGGGCCGCCGTCGCTGGGGATCGGGTGATGGCGAGCGAGCGTTTACCCCGGTCGCGTCTGGCCGATCCTTTCCGCAGCGGGCTCGCTGGCGGATGGAATGTGGTCGACGCCTCGGCGCTGGCGGAAGACCGCGTCTTCGAAGCCGATGTGGCGATCGTCGGCACGGGCGCCGGCGGCGGCACCGCCGCGGAAATTCTCAGCGCAGCCGGTCTTTCGGTCGTGATGATTGAGGAAGGGCCGCTTGCCACATCGGATGATTTTCGCATGCTCGAGTCCGACGCCTATCCGCAGCTCTACCAGGAATCGGCGAGCCGCAAGACCAAGGACAAGGCGATCAACATCCTGCAAGGTCGATGCGTCGGCGGCGGTACGACGGTCAACTGGACCTCGAGCTTTCGCACGCCCGAAGCCACCCTGCGGCACTGGCATGACGCATTCGGACTCGACGGATTCGGACCCGCCGATCTCGCGCCGTGGTTTGAGCGCATGGAACAGCGGCTTGGCATCGCGCCCTGGCCCGTGGCCCCCAACGCGAACAACACGGCGCTGCGCCGTGGCGCACAAGCGCTCGGATTGAGTGTCGGCGCCATCCGCCGCAACGTGGTGGGTTGCTGGAACCTCGGCTACTGCGGCATGGGCTGTCCCACGAACGCCAAACAGTCGATGCTGGTCACGACGATCCCGGCCGCCCTCGCGCGCGGCGCGACGCTATTGACGCGCACGCGCGCCTGGAAGCTCGCGCGGGCTGCCGGCCACAGCGCCCGGATCGGGATGCTCGAATGCGTCGGCCTCGATACGCGTGGCACCGATCCGACGCCGCGGCGCATCAGCGTGCACGCAAAGACTTTCATCGTCGCCGCCGGCGCGATCGGGACGCCGGCGCTGCTGTTGCGCAGCGAGGTCCCCGATCCGGGCGGCCTCGTCGGCAAGCGCACCTTCCTGCACCCGACCGTGGTGTCTGCGGCGCTGCTGCCGGAGCGCGTCGAGGGTTTTGCCGGCGCGCCGCAAACGATCTACTCCGATCACTTTCTCGAACTCGCGCCCGACGGTCCGATTGGATACAAGCTCGAGGCGCCGCCGATTCATCCGGTCCTCGCCGCGACGACGCTCGGCGGCCATGGCGCGGCGCACGCGCACTGGATGGGCGAACTTCCGCACCTGCAGGTGCTCATCGCGCTGCTGCGCGACGGCTTTCATCCCGACAGCCCGGGCGGGAGCGTCGCCCTGCAGGGCGACGGTTCGCCGCTGCTCGACTACCCGCTCAATGATTATTTCTGGGATGGCGCCCGCCGCGCGTTCGCGACGATGGCCCAGGTCCAGTTTGCCGCCGGCGCCACGACCGTCATGCCCGTGCATGGTTCCGCGGCGAGCTTCACGCACTGGGACGAGGCGCGTGCCGCGATCGCGGTGTTGCCGCTTGCGCCGCTCGTCGCGCCTGTCGTCAGCGCGCACGTCATGGGCGGGTGCCCGATTGGCCCCGACACCCGCCGGGCCGCAGTCGATCCGAGCGGACGCTACCACCACCTTGACAATCTGTACGTGCTCGATGGCTCGCTGTTCCCGACGAGCATCGGCGCGAACCCGCAACTATCCATCTATGCCGTAGCCGCGAAGCTCGCCAGCGCGCTCGGCGAGGCATTGCGCCCGCGCCACCTGAGCAAGCGCGATTAGGATGATTGCTCTAAAGCGTCGCGCTAGAGTGAATCGGTCTCTCAAGCTAGGAGTATTACCATGCTGAAGCAAGCTGCTGGAACTCTGCGCACCAACCGCGTCGCCGATGCCGCATTCGCCGCGTCGCGTCAGGTATGGCTCGCCGGGCTTGGTGCCGCCATCGTAACGCGCAAGTGGGCGCGCAACGATGCCGGTCATGTTTTCCGCACCCTGGTCAAGGAAGGTGCAGGCGTCGAAACGCGCGCCGTCCGTGTCCTCGGGCGACGGATCGAGTCTTCGATCGTGCTCGCGACGACGGCCTGGAACCGCGCCCGCGACGCTGCCCAAGCGACGGTCAATGGGCTGGTCGAATCCACCGCGGCCGCGCTCCCGCGCTTCGACACGCGCAGCGTCGGGAAGCACGCCGCGAAGCCCGCTGCAAAGAAGCGCCGCCCGGCGGCGAAGCGCGCCACGTCGCGCAAAACGCGGCGCAATAAGCGCTCGGCGTAGCCACGCCCAGAAGTAGCCACTGCACGCCCCCCACCAACGCGCGAGGCGTTCCATGACGGGACGGGAAGCGCCGCGGCGGATCGAGAATACGGGGCGGCCGGCGCGGGCGCCCCGACTGGGTCTCGCGCTGGCGGGCGGCGGGCCGCTCGGAGCGATCTACGAGATCGGCGCGCTGCTCGCACTCGCCGAGGCATTCGACGGCATCGATTTCAACGCCCTCGATGTCTATGTCGGGGTCTCGTCGGGCGGCTTTGTCGCCGCCGCGCTGGCCAACGACATCTCGCCGGCGCAGATGTACCGGCTCTTTATCGACGATGGCGTCGACGCCATGCTCTCGCCGGGGCTCTTCCTGCGCCCGGCAAGCGGCGAGTTTGCCCGCCGTGCGTTGGCGCTCCCGGGCCTCTTGGCCGGCGCCACTTTCGATTTTCTGCGGCAGCCGTTCCGGCGCGGCGCGGCCGCGTCCTTTGCCCGGCTGGGGCGGGCAGTGCCCACGGGCCTGTTCGACCAGCGGTCCATCGACGCCTTTCTGCTGCGGCTGTTCGCGACCGGGGGGCGCACCAATGATTTCCGGGCCCTTGGTTCGCAATTGTTCGTCGTCGCAACCAACCTCGACACGGGCGCGTCGGTCACCTTCGGCAAGCCCGGCTTCGATCAGGTGCCCATCAACAAGGCAATCGCCGCCTCGGCCGCGCTGCCCGGCCTGTTCCCGCCGGTCGAGATCGACGGCGAGCACTATGTCGACGGGGCTCTGAACAAGACATTGCACGCCTCGGTCGCGCTCGACCAGGGTGTCGACCTCCTGCTGTGCGTAAACCCGCTGGTGCCGTTCGACGCGAGCTTGGCGGCGCGCAACGGCCGCCTCACCGTTGAGACGATCGATCAGGGAGGGCTGCCGCTGGTTCTGGCGCAGACGTTCCGTGCGATCATTCACTCACGGATGAAGGTCGGTATGGAGAAATATCGCCGCCAGTACCCGCACGCCGACATCCTGCTGTTCGAGCCGGACCGCGAAGACGCCGACATGTTTTTCGCCAATATCTTCAGCTATGCGCAACGCCGGCGAATCTGCGAGGCGGCGTACCACAAGACGCGACACCGCTTGCTCGCGCAACGCGAGCGCCTGCAGCCGCTGCTCGCCCGGCACGGTATTGGCCTCGATGTCGAGTGCCTCGCCGAGCCGCGCCGCTCGATTCGAAAGGCGCTCACCGACCCGCGGTCGCTGGCGCTAAGGCCGCCGGGCATGCGCCGCGCGGTGCGCAACCTCGCCCACACTCTGGACCACCTCGAGCGATGGCTCTCCGACCGGCGCCACCCGTCCCGGCCGACGCCGGCGCCGCACGCGCCGCGGTAGACCCTGCGCCCGGCGCACCCTACACTGCGCCTTTGAGTACGCATGGATCCGATTCATGGCGGAGCGCAAACGCCCGCGGCGCACGCGCGAGCGCATCCTCGAAACCGCTTTGTTGCTCTTCAACCGTTTCGGCGAGCCGAACGTCACCACAGCCGACATCGCCGGTGAGATGGAGATCAGTCCGGGCAATCTCTATTACCACTTCCGCAACAAGGACCAGATCATCGCCGAGCTGTTCGCGATCTTCGAGCAACGGCTCGACGGGCTGCTGACCGCGCCCGAGGGACGTCGCGCGGGGGTAGAGGATCTGTGGCTGCTGCTGCACCTGCTCTTCGAAGCGATGTGGGACTATCGTTTTCTGTTTCGCGATCTGGACGAAATCCTGTCACGCAATCGCAAGTTGGCGGCACGCTTTGCGCTCATCATGCGCCGAGGCTCGCGCACCGTGATAGAGTTGTGCCGGGGAATGGTTGCGAGCGGCGCGATGCGCGCGTCCGAGCGCGAAATCTCAGCCCTTGCCCAAAATGTTTCCCTCATCGCGACTTACTGGATCTCGTACCAGAAGATATCGGCCGGCGAGCGCGCGGCGGAAGCGGTCAACCTCGATCGCGCCGCCTACCAGGTGTTGTCGCTGATCGCGCCCTTTCTGCGCGGCGATGCGCAGCGGCTGTTGCAGCGCTTGAGCCAGGACTACGAATAGGCAAATTCCCGGAGGAGCCCCATGGCGAAGAAGTGGGCGAAATTTCCGCACTCTGCCGCGGCGTATGCGTACGACGGCGCGGCGCTGAAGAAGCATTGGGAGCGGCTACACCGCGGCGATGGCGAGCCCTTGCCTAAGGACGTTGCCGTGCTTGACGCGTGGCGCCATTTCCATGCCGGCGAGTTCGAGCAGGCAGTCGAGGCGGGCATCGCGGCTGGCGGGCCTGGCGTCAACGCGGCGATCAAGGCGCAATCGATCCACGCCAACTATCTCGAAAAGACCGCCAAGACAAAGCTCGCCCTGTTTGAGGAAGCCGCAGGCTGGGCGGCCGAGCGGCGGGCGCGCGCGCCCAAGGATGCCAATGCGCATTATCTCTACGCTTACGCGCTGGGCCGTTACAGCCAGGGTATCTCCGTGGCGAAGGCGCTGGCGCAGGGCTTCGGCGGCAAGATCAAGGACGCGTTGACGAGCGCGCTCAAGCTCGCGCCTGCGCATGCCG
This sequence comes from uncultured beta proteobacterium, assembly GCA_963778275.1. Lineage (GTDB taxonomy): Bacteria > Pseudomonadota > Gammaproteobacteria > Burkholderiales > Casimicrobiaceae > PALSA-1003. Next base: position 441,946 of record CAVZTS010000014.1, read on the forward strand.
AAGCGCACACCGCCTACGGCGCCTACCAGGCGGAAGTGGTCAGCAAAGTCGGGGGCCTCGTCGCCGGCATGACCTACGGCGCCAAGAAAGAATCCGCGCTCGAGCATTACCAGAGGGCGCTCAAGCTCCACCCGGAATCGGCGATCGCGCGCATCGAGTACGGCAACGGCCTGATCCTGCTTTTCGGCAAGGACCGCCTCGAAGAAGCAACCAAGCTCTACGAGCAGGCTGCGGCATGCAAGCCAATGGATGCGATGGAGCGCCTCGACGTCGAGCTCGCCCGTTCCGAGCTCGAGTAGAGTGCCGGGCCCGCTCGGGCAGGCTGGCGCCCGCCTGAGCGGCCAGAGTTCGACAGCGACAAGCGGCGGCCCTCGCCCGCCGGTTCGCGCTATCTCACGTCGCAGAGCTACTACCTCGAGCGCGCGCGTGACGTGCCGAATGCCGGGTCCGGGCGGCCCGGGCCGCGACTTGCTGCTCGGGCCCCGGCGGCCTCGGCGCGTCGTCCCACGGCCACGGCGCCATCAGCGTCACGAGGACGAGTTTTTCGAACTCCGGCGCGAAACAGGCGATCACGCGCTCCGGATCGGGACAAAGCTTGCTGTCGGTCACGAGGCCGAACTGCACGTCGCCGGCGTAGGTGATGATCGACACGCCCATGCCGATGTCGCCCGATTGCGGCACCCAGAACATGAGGCGATCGATCTGCGCGCGCGCCAGGAAGAGCCGCTGCTGCGGCCCGGGCACGTTGGTCATCACCGCGGTCGCGTTCTTCGCCAGCATGGCGAGCAGGTGCTCCTGCAGCAGCTGCGGACCGGCTCCCATCGCTGCGAGGATGCCGAGCGCGATCACCGGTTGAAACGACCCCTTCAGGGCCTCCATGTTGGCGCGCACGGCGTAGAGGCGTTCCAGGGGGTTCTCGATGCCGATTGGCAGATCGAGAAACACCAACCCGAAGCGGTTGCCAAGTCGGCAGGCCTGCTCCGGCGGCCGCAGGTTCACCGGCACCAACGCGCGGATCATCAAGCCTTCGACTGCCGCGCCGCGCTGCACAAGGTATGCCCGCAGCGCGCCGGCGACCGCCGACAGCAACACGTCGTTAACCGAGCAGCCGAGCGCCTTGCCGATGGTTTTCACTTCATCGAGCGCGATCGGATCGGCCCAGGCAACACGCTTGACGACGCCCGGCGTGCCCTTGAAGGCCGTGGCCGAGTCCTCGCTCATCAGCACCAGCTTGGCGATCTCGCTCGTGAGCGCACCACCCTGGGCGGCAAGGTCGATCGCCTTTGCCGGATCCTGCCAGAGCTCGGCGCCCTTCTCGATCAGCGTCGCCCCCGTCTGGGTCACCATCTTCATGAGGCCTGCCAGCGGGGCGAGCAGTTGCGAGAGCGGATCGTTGTCGGCGTCGTCCTTCTGCAGCGGTTGCCGCGGCGCGGGGCCCGGAATCTTGCCGTCGCGATCCGCGTCAGTCATCGACAGCAGCACCTGGATCAGGGCGATCCCGTCGGCATAACAGTGATGAATGCGCAGTATCAGGACACTGCCGCCCTGATAGTTCGCCACCAGCTGGAACTGCCACAGCGGATGCGCCGGGTCGAGCGGTGCACTCATCAAGCGACTCACGAGCGCCTCGAGTTCGGCGTCGCCTGCGCCGCGCGGCAGGGCGATCTTTCGAACGTGGTGCCCGAGGGCGAACGCGTCGTCGGTTTGCCACTCGTAGCCGCCGGCCGTCGGGACCGGACGCTGCGCGAAAGCGTGGAAAGCGCAGAAAGCGCTTGGTGAGTGTCGACTGCAGGCGCGCGAAGTCGACACGCTCGCCAAAAACGAGCACGCCGCAGATCATCATCAGGTTGCTCGGTCGATCCATCCGCAGCCAGGCGACGTCCACGCTGGACATGCGTTCGCGCTTCTTGGCAGGCATCGGATTGCTCAGGGTCGACGAGGCGCGCTAAAGTAGCACAGAAGGCGGGCACCGAAAACGACCGCCACGCCGCTTGTCACGAGGAGGACGTCATGCCTGCCGCAGCGAAGGATCTCAAGTCGAAATTCGAGGCGGCCACGGTGGCTGCCAAGCAGACCAAGAAGCGGCCCGACAACCCGACCTTGCTCAAGCTGTATTCATACTACAAGCAGGCGACCGAAGGCGATGTCCAGGGAGCCCGGCCAGGCGCCTTCGACTTCGTCGCCGGCGCGAAGTATGACGCCTGGGCGAAGCTCAAGGGCATGAGCAAGGACGACGCGATGCAGAACTACATCAAGCAGGTGGAGCGGCTGAACCGCGAATAGCGGCCGCTCGATTGACGCCCGCGCCGGGCGGCCGCTATTTCAATGCCGCCCGAGCGAGCTTGTGTACGCCCCGGACTGTTTTCTTTGCCGTCCTGCCGGCCGTGGTTACGGTTCTTGCCGCCGTGTTGGTGGCGGTCGAAACAGTCCGGGCGGCAGTCCGCGTCGCGTGCTTCACCGCACCCTTGACCATCTGCTCGACCGGCGTGGCCTGCCGGCGCTTGATGCCTTGTGCCTTGAGCAGCGCATTGACGGCTTCGGAGAGCTCGTTGACGCGTTCGGTGAGCTTCTCGACGTCCGAAGCAGAGTAGACGCCAAGGCGACCCAGGGCGCGTGATACACGATTCTCGAAGACCTGCTCGAGCTTGTCCCAGGTCTCACCGGCCATCACCTGCATTTCCCGTGCCTTGGCCTTGGCCGCGCCGCGCGCGGCGTCCGCAGTCTCCACCGCTGCGTTGCGCGTCTTCGCCTCGAGGCTCTCTCCCTGCTTGACCAGCGTGTCGAACACTCGGCTACCTTCCTGCTGGGCCTTGGCATACGCCCCAAGGCCGGCCAGCCAGATCTGGCGGGACGAGTCCAGAATCGCCTGTGGCAGCTTTTTCGTCTGCTCGAACTTCGTCGACCCGTATTCGGCTTTGGCTTTCTTCAGCATGACCGGTCTCCTCGCGTCCGGTCGCAGGCGCGACCGAGTGTTCATTGTAGGTGGATGCGCTAGAGCAATCATACTAAAAGCCGCAAGCGGCGGCAGGTTGCGCCCACCGCGGTCGCATCGACCGCAAAGCGCGCGCGACGATCACGATGTCGCCCGTGTGCCTCACTGTGGCCTCGGGCAACCGTATAATGGCTCCGCAAAGCGCCGATCGAGGGGGAAATCGCGATGGCTTATTTCGTTACCGGCGGTACAGGTTTCATCGGCCGCTTTCTGGTCGGCAAGCTGTTGCACCGCGGGGGGCCTGTTTATGTGCTTGTGCGCAAGGGCTCGCTCAAGAAGCTCGCCGCGTTGCGCGCCGAGTGGAACGCCGGCGAAGACCGCGTCATTGCCGTCGAAGGCGACCTGACCAAGCCGCAACTGGGAATTTCCGACGGGGAGATCAAGAAGCTCAAGGGAAAGATCAAGCATCTGTTTCACGTCGCTGCCGTCTACGATCTGGCGGCGACCGCAGCGGCGCAGGAGGCTGCCAACGTCGAGGGGACGCGGCATGCGATCGAGTTTGCCGAGACCGTTCAGGTTGGTTGCTTCCACCACGTGAGTTCAATCGCCGCGGCCGGGCTCTACGATGGCGTCTTTCGGGAGGACATGTTCGAGGAAGCCGAGGAACTCGACCATCCGTATTTCAAGACCAAGCACGACTCCGAGGGGTTGGTGCGCAGGCAGTGCAAGCGGCCGTGGCGCATCTACCGACCCGGGTTTGTGGTTGGTCACTCGAAAACCGGCTACATAGACAAGATCGACGGTCCGTATTATTTCTTCAAGCCGATCCAGAAACTGCGGCGGCTGCTGCCGCCCTGGACGCCGACGATCGGCATCGAGGGCGGGCGGATCAACATCGTGCCGGTCGACTTCGTCGCCGACGCCCTCGATTACCTTGCGCACAAGAAGGGCTTGGACGGCAAGTGCTTCCACCTGACCGACCCCGAACCCTACCGCGTGGGCGAGGTGCTCAACATCTTCGCCCGTGCCGCACATGCGCCGCTGATGACAATGCGCATCAACGCCCGCATGTTTGGCTTCATTCCTGCGCCGATCCTGTACGGCATCGGGTCGCTGACACCGGTCAAACGGATGATCCGCGCGGCGCTCAAGGATCTCGGCATTCCCAAGGACGTTTTCCAGTTCATCAACTGGCCGACACGATACGACAACCGCGAGGCGACGAAGGCTCTCAAGGGGTCGGGTATTGCCGTGCCACCGCTTGACAGTTATGCGCCGGCGCTCTGGGATTACTGGGAGCGCAAACTCGACCCGGATCTGTTCATCGATACGAGCCTTGCCGGGCGCGTCAAGGACAAGGTTGTCGTTGTGACGGGGGCCTCCTCCGGAATCGGCAAGGCGGCAGCGCTCAAGCTTGCCGCCGCCGGCGCGAAGGTGATGCTGGTTGCGCGCGGCGAAGAAAAGCTGGTCGATACCAAGAAGCAGATCGAAGCCGCGGGCGGCAAGGCGTGGCTGTATGCCTGCGACGTCTCCGACATGGCCGCGTGCGACGCGCTGGTCGCGAAGATCCTCAAGGAGCACGGTGGCTGCGACTATCTTATCAACAATGCCGGGCGCTCGATTCGCCGCGGCGTGCTCAACTCGCTCGATCGCTTCCACGACTTCGAGCGGACGATGCAGCTCAATTATTTCGGGGCGCTACGCCTGATCATGGGCTTCCTGCCATCGATGGTCGCGAAGAAGCGTGGTCATATCATCAACATTTCGTCGATTGGCGTGCTGTCCAATGCGCCACGCTTCTCGGCGTACGTCGCTTCCAAGTCGGCGCTCGATTCGTTCGCCGCCTGCGCGGCATCGGAATTCGTTGACAAGGGCGTTGACTTCACGACGATCAACATGCCACTGGTGCGCACGCCGATGATCGCGCCGACCAAGATGTACGAGAGCGTGCCGACGCTCTCGCCCGAGCAGGCGGCGGAGCTTGTCGTCGAGGCGATCGTCTACAAGCCGGTGCGTATTGCGACGCGCCTGGGCGTTTTCGGTGCGGTTTGCCACGCCATTGCGCCGAAACTCACGCAGATTCTGCTCAACACCGCCTTCAACATGTTTCCGGACTCGGCGGCGGCGGCGGGCAAGAAGGAGGGGACGGCGCAGCTTTCGCCCGAGCAGATGGCTTTCGCCCAGTTGACCCAGGGAATCCACTGGTAGCGCCTGCGCGCGCGTCCTGACTCAGCCGCAAGTAGGAACTGCGGTCACAGGCGGCCGCCGGATCGTGCCTTTATGACGGTGCCCCGTTCCACCGTACTCCGCCTGAGCGGGCAGTTCGAGTTAGCTTGCGCGGGCTCCTCCGAGCGCTCTTGCAACCAGGTCCATCACCCGCGCATCACCCAGCAACGCATTGTGCGCCACGCCGACGAGAGCAATGTTCTCCGCCCCGGAGAGAACCGAGCTCGCCTGGGGCGCGACCATGCTGTCGTGCCGCGACCAGAGCGATGTTATCGGCACCGGCGGCGGCGCGGCCTCGTCGCGGTTGAGGTCTGCAAGCCACGGATTGTCGGGATGCATTTGCGCCAGGCAGGTGCCCGGAAAGCTGTGCGCGAGCATGCTTCCATGGTGGGGCGTGCCAATCGTGATCAGCATCGCCACGCGCCGTGCACCGAAACGTCGCAGGTACGCGCGCGACACCAAACCGCCCATGCTTTGCGCGACGATTGCCACGCGCCCGGCGCCGGTGGCCGCGCAGACTTCCTCGATTTTTGCGTCGAGCTGCGCGGCGAACCATTCGATATCGGATAGCGGGGGACCGTAGTTGACGGTGTACACCGGCGCGACGCCGTGCCGCAGAAGGAAGCGGCGCAGCCTCAGCCACACGCCGTCGTTGACCAGCACGCCGTGCACCAACACGACGGGGCGCTTGGCGGGGGCTGGCCTCGGATCCCGGATCAGCAACCGATGCAGCACCATAAGCGGCCATGAGGCGGCCACCGTCCAGACTTCAGTGAAGAACAGGCGCAGGCTTGCGGCCACGCCCAACCGCGCTTCGGGCGGGCGCGGCGTGCGCCAAATCCATGACAGCGTAAACCAGATCGGCACGAGCAGCAGCGCTGGCGCGAAGTAAGCCAACGGCGCGCCGATGACGAACCACCACGCCGGGGCACCGTGCGCGATCCAGTGCGCAGCCCAGGAGGCGTACGCCGTTGTCCCGGCAACGAGCGCGATCAAGAGCAGAAATGCAGTCATCGTGCGTGGCGAGGGTCAGACTCGCGGCGGGCGCAGCGCGGCGCGAGTGCGGCGACGGCCCGCGACGGCGCCGGCAGTAGCTTGCGCCACTTCAGGCTGGGGCGAGTGTCTTGCGAAAGCGATTGAGCTGCTGCACCGTCTCCAACGGCTGACCGAACAGCGACGACAGGTTCTTGAGAATCATCCGCGATACGCGGCGCTCCCATTCGCCGTCGAATTGGATCTGCTGATCGAGCCACCGCTGCAGCCAGTTCGGATCGGGCAGCCGACTCTGCACCGTGTCATTGGGGAACAGCTTCTTGTTCACGTGCAGGTTCGTCGGATGCAGCGGCTTGCCGGCGCGATTGGGGCTTGCCATCAGCACGCCCATCTTGGCGAAAGCACGCTGCGCTTCCTCGCCGGAGCGGTCGATCGCCCGGCGCATGAAGCGCAGGTATGCGCCGCCGTGCCGTGCCTCGTCCTGGGCGATCAGACGGTAGATGTGCCTGATAACCGGTTCGGAATGCCAGTTGGCGGCGCGCCGATACCAGTGGTTGAGGCGGATTTCCCCGCAGAAATGCAGCATCAGCGTTTCCAGCGCGGGCGCGGGATCGAATTCAAAGCGCACTGCATGCAGCTCCGCTTCGGTCGGCGTCAGATCGGGGCGGAATCGCCGCAGGTACTCCTGCAGCACCAGCGAATGCTTCTGCTCTTCGTAAAACCAGATCGACATGAACGCCGAGAAGTCGCTATCGCCGTGATTGTCGCGCAAGAACATTTCGGTCGCGGGGAGCGCCGCCCACTCGGTTATGGCGTTCATCTTGATGGTGCGCGCCTGCTCGTCGGAGAGCCGTGCGGCGTCGAAGCGATCCCAGGGCACGTCATCCTGGAGACTCCAGCGCATTTGCTCGAAAACCTTGAACAATTCGTGATAGAGCATGGATTGATTCCCGCTGCGAAGCCAGCTGCACCAACACAGTGCTTGCCGTGCTTCTTTATACGTCGCAGCGGCTGCTGCGGACGCAGGTCAGATCGAGTAGCGTAACACCGGCGGCCGCGATGGTACCACCGGTCAAGCTAAGGCATCACCGCGCCCACAAATCGCCGCGGCGCAACGCCCGGCGAAGGTGGCTAGCGCGCGCCGCCGGACCCCGTTTCGGTCCGCCAGTTTTTGAGTGCGGCGAGGGTGTCCCCGATATCGGGGAGGAGTTGCACGCCGTGGAGGCTCTTGCGCAGCCGCCGGGTAACCTCGCCTCCCGCCCAGAGCGCGACCGTCGGGGGCAGTTGCCGCCGGAGCGTCGCCAGGGCCTCGCCGACCTGCCGCAGCGGATAAGCCATCGAGAACGACAACGCGACGACATGCGCCTTGTGCGCGACCGCGGCGCGGCGAATGTCCTCGAACGGCGTCTGCGTACCCAGCGAAATGCATTGCACGCCCTCGGGTGATACGAGCGCGTCGACCATCAGCAGACCGATGCCATGCTGTTCCCCGGGCACCGTGGTGAGCAGCAGTCGCGGTGGGCCGCTTTGCCGCGGCAGGGTACCGAGCGCGCCGCGCAACGCACCCTGCAGCTCCTCGGTATACAGATGCTCCTCGAAAACCTGCAGCTCGCCACGCATCCAGGCCTCGCCGATCGCGCGATTGAGCGGGGCGACTGTCTCGACGACGAAGCGCTGTACCCCGTGGCGCACGAGCAGGCTCGCGAATGTGCCGTGCAGGCCTGCGGCGTCATGCGCCTTGAGTAGCGACAGCACGTCGCGCTCGATCGCCGGCGCGAGCGTTTCGCGGCGCGGATGGACGCGCTTTTCCGCCAGCGCATTGAGCTCATCGAGCGATTGCCGGATGAGCTTTCCCGGCCGCAAGCCGGTATCCATCAGCCGCTTGATCGCACGCAGCTTCGCGACCTCGTCCGGAGCGTATTGCCGCTCGGCATTGTTGTCGCGTTGCGGGTGTGGAAAACCGTAGCGCCGCTCCCATATGCGCAGCACGTCCTTCGACAGCCCGGTTTCGCGCTCGACCGCGCTGATGTTGAGTGGGGAGGTCAGGGGTCTCCATAGAGCCTTGTTTCGTCCTGGACAATATGACCATATCATGCCAAGGGCGCTTTGACAGCCCGACAAGCATGAAATGTCCATGACAACTAATGTGTGGTATACTGCGCTCCGGTCGTTGAATCGAACGCCGCCAATGCTCCGTTCTACCTCGCATGTCCATCGCTGCGCTGTTGCTTGCCGGCGGCGCGTTTTTCGCCGGCAGCGCGTTCGGCGCAGATCCCGCTGGCGCGGGCGGTCCTGCCCGGCGCTGCTCGATCACGAGTTCAATCGCCTGCAGACCGGCAAGCCCGAAACGCTGTGCCAGTATCGCGGCAAGGTGCTGCTGATCGTCAACACGGCCAGCTACTGCGGCTATACCCACCAGTACGAAGGGCTCGAGGCGCTGTACCGCAAGTACAAGGATCGCGGCCTGGTCGTCCTGGGCTTTCCGTCGAACGATTTCGGCGCGCAGGAGCCCGGCAGCAATCACGAGATCGCGGAGTTCTGCCGCCTGACGTATGGCGTGCAGTTTCCGATGTTCGAAAAATCCAGCGTCGCCACCCTCAAGGCGCAACCCGCTGTTCGCCGAGTTGGCCGCGCGCACCGGCGAGACGCCGAAATGGAATTTTCACAAGTACCTGATCGACCGCAATGGCAATCCGGCGGCGACCTTCGCCAGCAAGGTCGAACCCGACAACAGCGAGCTGGTGGGCGTGCTCGAAAAACTGCTCGCCGCCAAGGCTGCCCCGCAACAAGGGCTGACGGTGAACGCCCCCGAGTATTTGCCGCTGCCGGACACGCAATCGCTTCCCGACGCGCGCGAGCTCCCGATCGAGCGGGTCGGCGTGAAAGGGCTGCGCTATCCGGTCGCGCTGCGCACGGCGGAAGGCGGTGTGCAGAACACCATCGCCGAGTTTGGCGATGTATGTCGGCCTCGCGCACGACGTCAAGGGCACGCACATGTCGCGCTTCGTCGAGATGCTCGAGGAGCGGCGCGCGCCGCTCGACCTCGCCGGATTTCGCGCCATGCATCAGCGGATGCTCGACCGGCTCGGTGCGACTACCGGCCGCAGCGAGATGCGGTTTCCCTACTTCATTCGCAAGTCCGCGCCCGTATCCGGGGTGGAGAGCCTGCTCGACTACGACGCGAGCCTGGCCGCGGAAACGGGCCGGCGACGGAAGGACTCGGCTCTGGGTGGAGCTGCTGGCGCCGGTGACGAGCCTATGCCCCTGCTCGAAGAAGATCGCCGACTACGGCGCGCACAATCAGCGCTCGCATATCACGGTTCGGGTCGAGGTCGCCTCCGGCGAGCTGGCTCTCGAAGAGCTGGCGCGAATTGCCGAGGAAGAGGCGTCGTGCGAACTGTTCGGCTTGCTCAAGCGCGCCGACGAAAAGTTCGTCACCGAACGCGCGTACGACAACCCCAAGTTCGTCGAAGACCTGGTCCGCGACATCGCGCTCAGACTGAAGCGTGATCCGCGGATCGGCCGCTTCCGGGTGGCCTCCGAGAATTTTGAATCCATCCACAATCATTCTGCGTATGCAGAGATCGCGGGCATAGGCGCGGCGCACATCGACTGACCGCGCCACGCAGAGATCTGAGCGCGGGGGACCGGCTCCCGCCGCCCGCGCCAATCCTTTCAGGGAGGGAGCTTGCGCGTCGCGATCATCGGTGCCGGCATCGCCGGTCTGGGCTGTGCGTGGCTGCTCACCCGCCAGGGACGGCAAGTCACGCTGTTCGAGGCCAACGACTATCTCGGCGGCCATACGCACACCGTCGACGTGACACTCGACGGCACGACCGCGCCGGTCGACACCGGTTTTCTCGTCTACAACGACCGCACCTATCCGAAGCTCGTCGCGCTGTTCGACGAACTGGCAGTCGCAGGCGGCGCCGAGCACGATGACGTTCTCGGTGCGCAACGACACGGCAGGCATCGAGTGGTCGGGCACCGATCTTGCCGCGCTGTTCGCGCAGCCGCGCAACGCCCTGCGGCCCGCGTTCTGGCGCATGCTGACCGACATCCTGCGCTTCAATCGCGAGACGACCGCGATGCACGCTCGAGGGCGAGTCGACCGCGGTGACGCTGGGCGAGTTTCTCGACGCGCGCGGCTATTCCGCGCCGTTTCGGGAGTGGTACCTATTGCCGATGGCGGCCGCGATCTGGTCCTCCCCAGCCCGCGACATCCTCGACTTCCCGCTGCCCACGCTGGTGCGCTTCTGCCACCACCATGGGCTGCTGCGGATCTTCGGTCGGCCGCAATGGCGCTCCGTTGCGGGCGGCGGACGCGTCTACGTCGAGCGGATCGCGGCCCGACTCGCCGACGTACGTCGCGCGACGCCGGTGCGCCGGATTCGCCGGCGCGGCGACCACGTCGAGGTCGACACGCCGGGACGACCCGCCGAGCGTTTCGACGAGGTCGTCCTCGCCTGCCACAGCGACCAGGCGCTCGCCCTCCTCGCCGACGCCTCGGGCGAGGAAGCGGCGCTGCTCGGCGAGCGTGCGCTTCCAGCCCAACCGCGTCGTGCTGCACACCGACGCTCGGCTGATGCCGAGACGCCGCCGCGCGTGGTCGGCGTGGAATTATCTGGCTGTCGATGCCGACGCTTCCGAGACGGCCCGTCGCGGTCAGCTATTGGCTCAACGAGCTCCAGCCGCTGCCGTTCACCACGCCGTTGCTGTGTACGCTCAATCCGCCCTTCGAGCCGCGCGCCGGGACCCTGATCGCCGAATTCGAGTACTCGCATCCGCTCGTCAAAATCGCTGCCGTCACCGCGCAGCAAAGGTTCGCGCACCTCCAGGGCGAGCGGCATACCTGGTATGCCGGCGCATGGCTCGGTTACGGCTTTCACGAGGACGGGCTCGCATCGGCGCATGTCGTCGCGCAGGGCATCGCGGCCCGGTCGGCGATTGCCACCGCCGAGCTGGCGGCGGCCTGAAGCCTTGTCGGCTGCTCATGCGCATCGCGCCACGGCCTCGTTGATTCACGGCGAAGTCATGCATCGCCGCCGTCGGCCGGTCGACAATGCGTTCACCTATCGGGCGTTTGCCTGGCGCGTGCCTCTGGCGCAGATCGGCGATCTGCCGCGGCTGGGCGATCGCGCGCAACCGGCGCGCGCTCGTGAGCTTCTTCGATCGCGATCACGGTGCGCGCGACGGCACGGCGCTCGAGCCGTGGCTGCGGCGACTGCTCGCCGCGAGAACGTCGTCGCCGACGGGGAAATCGTGCTGTACGCGTTCCCGCGCATGCTCGGCTACGTCTTCAACCCGGTCAGCTTCTGGGTCTGCCACGACCGCGACGGCAACGTTCGTGCCGTGCTGTGCGAGGTCTGCAACACATTCGGCGAACGCCACAACTATCTTCTTGCCCATCCGGACGATCGCCCGCTCGTCTCCGGTGAGACGGTCGCCTGCCGCAAGGTCTTCCACGTCTCGCCGTTCTGCGAGATCAAGGGCGGCTACCGCTTTCGCTTTCATTTCGCAGCCGACCGCTGGCTGGCGCGCATCGATTACAACGATGCCGCCGACGGCAGCGACGATGCGGCCGCGGAACCGCTGCTCGAGACCGCGGTATCCGGCATCGCCGAGCCGTTGTCGCCGGCTGCCGTGCGCGGCCTGCTGTGGCGGTACCGCTGGTTTACGCTCGGCGTGATCCTGCGCATCCACTGGCAGGCGGTGAAGCTGTGGATGCGACGGGTCCCGTACGTCGCCAAGCCTGCGCCACCGCTGCAACGGACGACGCGATGACCGCGCTCGAAACCCCGCTGCACTCGGAAGCGCGCCGCGCGGCAACACCCGCCGCGGGGCGCCTGGTTCTGGCGCTGCTCGACCGCCTCGACCGCGGCGCCCTGGTCTTCACAACGCCCGAAGGAGTCACGCGCCGCGTCGGGCCTGGCGGCCCGGTCGCAGGGCTCGCGCGGGCAGGCCGAGCTCCATCTGCGCGACTGGACGGTGTGCCGCAGCGTCCTCGTCGGCGGCGACGTCGCGTTCGCGGAAGGCTACATGGATGGCCGCTGGGAGACGACGGACCTGATCGCGCTGCTCACGTTGCTGGCATGCAACCGGCGCGCGCTGGAAGCGCGCGTTCTACGGCCGCGCTGGCGGCAGCTCCTTTTTCGGCTGAGGCACTTCCTGCGCAGCAACAGCCGGCGTCGCGCACCGCGCAACATCACGCGCCCACTACGATCTCGGCAACGCATTCTACGGTCTTTGGCTTGACCCGACCATGACCTATTCTTCGGGGCTCTTTGATGGCGATATGACGCGGCCGCTCGCCGCGGCACAGCAAGCCAAGTATGCGCGTGTGCTGCGGCAGCTGCGCTGGCGCCGGGCGCGCATCTGCTGGAGCTCGGCTGCGGCTGGGGCGGGTTTGCCGAAACCGCGGCGCGCGCGGGCTGTCAGCGTCACCGGCGTGAGGCTGTCCGATCGCCCAGACCGCGTACGCCCGGCAGCGGATCGCGGGAGCCGGCTGCGCCGACCGCGTGAGCTGCGGATCCAGGACTACCGTGACGTGACCGGCCAGTTACGACGGCGTGGCTTCGATCGAAATGTTCGAGGCGGTCGGCGAGCGCTACTGGCCGGCATATTTCCGCGCCGTGCGGCGCGCGCTCAAGCCCGGTGCACGCGCCTGCATCCAGACGATCACGATCGCCGACGAACGCTTCGACCAGTACCGCCAGAGCAGCGACTTCATCCAGCAATACATCTTTCCTGGCGGCATGCTCGCGTCGCCGTCACGCTTCGTCGCGGAAGCGAAGCGCGCCGGCCTCAAGGTTGACGACGTCTATCGCTTCGGCCACGATTACGCGGAAACGCTGAAGCGCTGGCTGGCCGCGTTCGACGCCCGTATCGACGCGGTGCGCGCACAAGGGTTCGATGAGCGATTCATCCGCTGCTGGCGATTCTACCTCGCCTACTGCGCCGCCGGCTTCGCCAGCGAAACCACCGATGTCGCGCAATACACGCTGTCTGCGGCGTAGTCTGGCACTGTCCCTGATCGTGACCGGCGCCGCATTCGCCCAGGTCAAAGCGCCACCCCTCGCGCCGAGCGTGCTTGGGTTGCTGCCCGAGGAACTTCTCGGCGTGCAATAGGCGCCGCAGCGCGGCGCGCAAACGAAGTGACAACCGCCACTGTCGCCGCGCCTCGTCTGCCCGCGCCCACGCTGTTCGCCTATGGGGCATTCGGCATGCCGTTGGCGATGGCAGCGCTGCCGTTATACGTCCACTTGCCGAAGTTCTACGGCGATTACCTTGGCATCGATCTCACGCTGCTGGGCGGGGTGCTGCTCGCATTGCGCCTCGCCGACGGTGCCATCGATCCTTTGCTGGGCGTTCTCTCCGACCGCGGTGGCTCGCGCAAGCGCTGGCTCGCGCTCGCCGCTCCGTTGCTCGCGCTCGGCATGGTTGGATTGTTCCTGCCGCTCCCGCGCGGCGAGCTTGCACTGGTCGCATGGCTGGCCGCCATGCTCGCCATCGTCTACTTCGCTTTCAGCCTGGCGACGATCAACCACAACGCCTGGGGAGCCGAGCTGTCGCCGGACCCGGTCGAGCGCACGCGCATCACGGCAGTCCGCGAAGGCCTCGCGCTGTGCGGCGTCGTGATCGCCGCGGTGCTGCCGAGTTTTCTGGGCGGCGACGAGGGCGGCCTGGGCCGCTTCGCGATTCTGTTCGCCGGTTTCACCTTCGCCAGTGTCGCGATCACATTGTTCGGCACGCCGGGCGGCGCGCCAAGGGCTGAAGCGTCCGGCCCGCAGCCGCGAATGCGCGATCTCATCGCGCGCCCGCTGGCCGATCCCCTGTTCCGGAGGCTGCTTGCGGTGTTCATGCTGAACGGCATCGCCGCCGCGATTCCAGCAACGCTGGTATTGTTTTTCATTGCGGACGTGCTCGACGCCGAGATGCATCAGGGGCTGTTTCTTGCGCTCTATTTCATCGCCGGCGCCGCGGGGATGCCGCTATGGGTACGTCTCTCGGCACGCATCGGCAAGGCGCAAGCGTGGCTCGTGGCGATGGGTGTTGCGATTGCGGCGTTCGTCTGGGCCTCGCGGCTGGGTGCCGGCGACACGCGCGCGTTTACGGTGATTTGCGCTTTGTCCGGTCTCGCGCTGGGAGCCGATCTCGCGCTGCCGCCGTCACTGCTTGCCGATGTCATCGGCCGCCGGGGCCGCATGGAAGGAACCGGCAGTTACTTCGGGCTTTGGACCCTTGCGACCAAGCTCAATCTCGCGCTCGCCGCCGGCATCGCGCTGCCGCTGCTCGAGGCGCTTGGCTATCGACCCGGCGGGCGCGATGCGGCGGCGCTGACTGCGCTCGCAATCGTCTACGCGTTCATTCCTTGCCTGCTCAAGCTCGGTGCCGGCGCTGCGTTGCTCGTGTTCTTGAGGTCACGGTAGGGACATCATGGCCCTCAATCCGCCGCTTCCCGCATGGCCCGAATGCCGCGTCTGGATCATCGGCGCATCGACCGGCATCGGCGCCGCGACGGCAAGAGCACTGCTTGCGGCAGGTGCGCGGGTCGCGATTTCCGCGCGTAATGCCGAGCTCCTCGCTGAAGTCGCGGGCGGCCATGCCAACGCGCGTACCGAGCCGCTGGATTACACCGATAGCGCACAAGTCGCCGCCGCGTGGCTCCGCATCCGCGCCGCATGGGGCGGCGTGGACCTGGTGCTTGATCGTCGCCGGAACGCATGCCGAGATCCGCGCCTGGGAGCTGACCGAGCAGAACGCGATGGCGCTCCTGGAAACAAACCTCCACGGCGTCATCAAGACGACCGCCGTCGTGTTGCCGGCGCTCCTGGCACAGCGCAAGGGCGCCATCGGGATCGTGTCCAGCGTCGCCGGATACCGCGGCCTGCCCAAGGCGCTGGTCTACGGCGCGTCGAAAGCCGCGCTGATCAATTTCGCCGAAACGCTCTACCTCGACCTGCACCCAAGGGGCCTGGGCGTCTATCTCATCAACCCGGCTTCGTCAAAACCCCGCTAACGGACCAAAACGAGTTCCGCATGCCGCACCTGATCACGGCAGAGGAGGCGGCAACCGCGATCGTCGCGGGTCTCGCCGCGGGCGAGTTCGAGATCCACTTTCCAAAGGCGTTCACGCGGCAGCTCAAATTGCTGCGCATCCTGCCGTATCGCTGGTATTTTGCTCTGATCCGCAGGGCAACCGGACTGTGACGGACGCCAAGGTCCTCGCGCGGGTCGTTGCGTTCTTCGAGCATATCGCCCCGGAGGACGTGGCGCGTATCGGCGAGATCTATGCAGCCGACGCCTACTTTCGCGATCCATTCAATGAGGTGCGCGGCGTTGCTGCGATAGCACGTGTCTACGCGCACATGTTCGAGCAGCTCGACGAGTGCCGGTTTGTAATCACCGACACGGTCGTCGAGGTCGACAGCGCGCTGCTCGTCTGGGTTTTCACGTTCCGGATCCGGCGTTGGCGCCGCGCGAGGCACAGACTATTCACGGTGCTTCGCACCTCAAATTCACTGCTCGACGGCAAGGTCGGCTATCACCGCGACTACTGGGACGCTGCTGAAGAGCTCTACGCCAAGCTGCCGTTTATCGGCCCGGTGCTCCGCTTCCTCCGCAGGAAACTGGCATGACGATTTTGACAGCGCACTCGCGCGATCGCGGATAATGGCGCCCCTTCGGCGAGCTAGCTCAGCTGGTTAGAGCAGAGGAATCATAATCCTTTGGTCGGGGGTTCGAGTCCCTCGCTCGCTACCAATCTTCACTCCTGACGGCCGCGAAAGCGGCCGTCTTTCTATCCCTTTCCGAGGCAACACAATATCACGGCAAGTGTTCCGCCAAGATTTATAATTTTCGAGACGCAGTGGCGCGGAAGAACGTCGAATTGGCATTCATCGCCGAAGTGCCGTGCTGGCCGACCTCGAAACCTCCGGTGGCGATCAAGATTGCCGGAGCGATGTACAATCTGGATACTGGGCGGGTCGAGTTCTTCGATTGAAACGGCACGAGGTGTCGACCGACGCGGGCATTACTCGGTATCGGGGCTCTCTGGGTGGTACGCGACCTGGCGGCACAAATCGCAAATGCCCGAGGTATGCGGCCCTGCAGTTGCATCATGGGTGCGCCACGAACCGAGACAATCGTTCCGAGCATCCACGTTGAGGGCGAGACATCGAGGAGCGAATATGGATTTGGCACTTAACGTGCCGTGGACACTCGCGATCGCCGCTCTCGTGTTGGTCATGGGTCGGGGGCGCGACAGAGCGTATCCGATTCCTCCAGAAGTACGCGATTCCTGAACCGGTTGTTGGCGGCCTGGTTGCTGCAGTGCTCGTGGCCGTTCTCCAAGCCATCGGTGCGCGGATTTCATTTGATACGTCGCTGCAGCCTGGACTCACGCTGGTGTTCTTCGCGACGATCGTTCTACGGTGCCGACGCGCGCATGCTCGCAAGAGGCGGCGGCTCGCTTCTGCTTTTCGTCGGCTGCGTTGTGGGCATGCTCGTCATCGAAAACCTCATCGGCGTCGGCGCGGCGAAGGTCATGGGTATCGACCCGCTGATCGGTTTGATCGCCGGTTCCGTCACAATGGCCGGCGGGCACGGAACCGGTGCAGCATGGGGACAACGCTTCGCCGAAGTATTCGGATTAACGGAAGCGCCGGCGGTGGGCCTAGCGTCGGCCACGTTCGGTCTCATCATCGGCGGCATTATTGGCGGACCTGTAGCCATGCGTCTCATTCGTCGCCTGCAAGCGCAGGGCGCTCCGCTCGGGGTATCGACTGCGGAAGCGCTAGCGCATGACGCGGCGGCAGCCGAGGGGCCGTTCTCAGCCGAGAGGCTGACGGTCACGATCGGGCTGATCGCGGCCAGCGTCGCAGTGGGGACCCTGCTTTCGCAAGGGACGGAAAATCCTGTATTCACGTTACCGACGTTTGTCTGGACGCTGTTCGTTGGCGCAATATTGCGGAACGTCCTCGCGTTTGCCAAGTTGCACGAAATCGACGGGCGTGCACTGTCCTTCGCGAGCGTCGTCACGCTGTCACTTTTCCTTGTGATGGCGTTAATGAATTTGCGGCTCTGGGAGCTTGCGTCGATCGCCGTGCCGATGTTCCTTATTCTCGCGCTTCAGGCAGTGGGCGTCGCGTTGTATACATCGCTCATCACCTTTCGGGTGATGGGCGCAAATTATGAAGCGGCGGTACTCGTAGCTGGTCAGTGCGGATTCGGGCTCGGGGCAACGCCAACCGCGATTGCGAACCTGCAGGCAATCTGCGCACGCTATGGCGCTGCTCCGCGGGCGTTCATCCTTATCCCGGTCGTGGGCGCGTTCCTGATCGACATTGCCAACGCGATCGTCATCAGCGGGTTCCTGCTTGTGGTGGCCGCATTGCGCTAACCGAGTCGAACACTTTCGCGTCGGGTGCGCGAGCGTCGGACGCGTCGGAGGGAGGAGCAGCGCTCACAGCAGCCAATCGATCGGCAGGCACCGCAGCATGTCGACGCCCAACCGCAGGAACCAGCTCGTTCCCGGCTCGGTATCGTAACGCGCCTCGCCCGAAGCGGCCCTTTCGACCCAATACAGTGACCGATCATCCGGCGCGAGCCTGACCTCGTACGCAACCAGGGGCACGGCAGTGTCGAAAGTGTCGGCGAGGCGCTTCGCGAGCGTCGGACTCTCGATCACGAGACCCATCTCGGTGTTCAGCATCTCCGAGCGTGGGTCGAAGTTGAACGAGCCAACAAATCCGCGGCTCCCGTCCACCGCGAGGGTCTTCGCGTGCAACGCCGACAACGAAGCGGACCCGAACCAGGGTTGATTGTGTTCCTCCGGCTCCCGCGCTGCCGTCGGCTTGAGCTCGTAGAGAGTGATCCCCGCCCGAAGCAGGTCCTCGCGGCGCTTTGCGTAGCCGGAGTGAACCGCCTTGACATCAGTCGACGCCAGAGAGTTGGTAACGATGCGCACCTTCACTCCTCGGCGGGCCAGCGCCGCCAACGCCTCAGTGCCGTTCTCTCCCGGGACAAAGTATGGCGAGACGAGATCGAGGGACTTTTCAGCCGGGCCCATCGCGCGCACGAGCTCGGGGAAAAGAAGTCTGTCGGCCCCCGCGCCGGCGTCGAGCGTCTTCGCCGGATCATCATAGATGAGCCGAGCCTTGACCCACTCGAAAGCGAGTTTGTCGTCGAGTAGGTTGTGCACGACCGGTGATTGGCGCACCGCCTCAAGGTAAGTGACCGATTCGGGGTCGGCGCGCGTCGCCGCGAACATCGCCTGAAGTTCGATGGCCCCGTCCGGCGGGGGGGCGCCCACGAGGCCCGCTGCCGGGTACGCCGACGGGCTGTTCCAGTAAAGATCGAACTGCTTCGACACTTCGCTCACGGCTGCGCCTACCGCGATCACGTCGAGGTCGGCAAAGGCGATCCCGCTGCCCGCAGCGAAATACTCGTTACCGATGTTGCGTCCGCCGACGATGCTCACCTGGTTATCCACGGTGAAGGACTTGTTGTGCATGCGCCGGTTCACGCGCTTGAAGTCCGTCACGAGATTGAGCGCGCGCGCGCTTCGTTGGATGAGTGGGTTGTAGAGGCGCACCTCGATGTTCGGACGCCCATCGAGCGCGGCAATCGTGGCATCGAGGCCGCCCGTATAGAAGTCGTCGAGCAGGAGGCGCACGCGCACCCCACGATCGGCCGCCTCGCAAAGCGCTTGGAGAAGCAGGTAGCCGGTCTGGTCCCTATCCCAGACGAAGTACTGCACATCGAGCGACTTTTCTGCGGCGGCGGCAAGCAGCAGGCGGGCCGCGAAGGCTTCGTGCGGGTTGGACAGCGGGCGGATTCCTGTCTTGCCGGGATTCGCGGCGACATCCATCGCGAGGGCGCGACCCAGCCGCGTACCCGTGGTGTCGACGAACGCTGTCGTCGTCGTCCGGCCCTCGAGCGAAGGCAGGCTCGCGCAACCAGAGATCAAAGCGACGAGTGCAGCAACGGCGACTGACAGGACGCGGCTCATATCGTGAACAGTTTCTCGCCTCGGGTACGCACACTATGCGGCCAACGACCGCGCAGCGCGAAAAGCTGACGCCGAACGACCACCCCCTGATTGGAAAAAAACCGCCTGCATCGCGCTTGAAACATTACATGAAGCGACGCCGCTTTGTGCTCACCGTGACATCATGAAACAAATACCTGGGGTATTCGAGAGACTTTCGCCGCCGGCGAGCCGGTACGGTTAGGTAATAGCTACTCTATCGTTGTGGTTTTCTACATCGATTTTCCACACTTGTCTGTGTCAATGTGCATCTAAATAGGACTATTCTCCGCAGAGCGCGCAGGAAGTCGCTGACAGCCTAAGATGATTCGAGACGCCAAAGTCCTTGAGGCTTACCTCCGCGATCTGCTGAACTCGTTGCCTGATGCAAGCTTCCTGGTCAATTCGAGCGGCAACTTCGTGCTGGCCAATGGCTTGATCGAACAGATGTTCGGATACGGGCGCGAAGAGCTGCACGGAAAACCAATCGGTACGTTGATACCGGAACGCTTCAAGCGGCTGCACGAAGTCCATAGCGCGGCTTACTTTGCCCGACCGCGAGCCCGCCCCATGGGCATCGGACTGAGCCTCCGTGCTTTGCACAAGAAAGGCACCGAGATACCCGTCGAGATAAGTCTCTCTCCGATCGAGACGGATCGAGGTACGTACGTTCTCGGCGCGATTCGTGACGTTAGCCAAAGCGATGAACGTTATCGGGAGGGGTTCGAACACCTGGGCGTCGGCGCCGTGCACAGCGACTTGGATGGACAGTTTCTCAACGCAAATAGGAAGTTTGGCGAGATCTCAGGGTATGCACGGAACGAGTTGCTAGGGCTTAACATTCGCGACGTCACGCACCCGGATTACATAGCGTCAAGCATCGAGGCACGGAGAGAGATGCTCAAAGGAGTGCGTTCTTGGTACGAAAGAGAATTGCGCCTTACCCGCAAGGACGGTACCGAGATTTGGGTGCACATAACCACTTCGCTCGCCCGGGGTGCAGAGGGCCAGCCGGCGCATTTCATCTCATTGATTCGCGATATCTCCCGGCAAAAGGAGCTCGAGAACGACCAGAGCCAGATGGCACTCCGATTCCAGCAGGTAACTGAAAACATCCACGAGGTCTTCTGGCTGATCGACGCCGTAACGCAGGAGATACTGTATGTCAGTCCCGCTTATGAAGGAATCTGGAGGCGGTCTGTGCGGCGCCTTTACTCAGCGTCTGGCGACTGGCTCGAGTCGATCCATCCGGAAGATAGGGCCCGGGTGCTCGCAGCGTCGCAGACAAAACAGCTCACCGGGGACTACGACGAGGAATATCGCATCGTGCGTCCGGATGGAACCACGCGATGGATACGGGACCGCGCATTCCCGGTCCATGGCGAGGCAGGGAAAGTGGTCCGAATCGCGGGCGTAGCAGAGGATATCACCGAGCGCAAGCGCGTGGAGGATCAGTTGCATGAGAGCGAACGGCGCTTTCGCTCGATGCTGCAAAACGTTGACCTCGTGTCGCTTATGCTCGACCGGGAGGCGCGAGTAACGTACTGCAACGACTACTTGTTGCGGTTGACAGGATGGACGCGCGAGGAGGCGATCGGCGTCAACTGGATTGAGAACTTCTTACCCATGGAAACTCATGAAGGGTTGGAACGTATCCACGCGGCACTCTTGGCCGACCTGCCGACAGCCTGGCACTACGAGAACGAGATAGTGACACGCTCGGGCGAGCGCCGGCTGGTGCGGTGGAATAACACCGTTCTGCGTTCGTACTCTGGCGAAGTTGTTGGTACCGCAAGCATCGGCGAGGACATCACCAAGCTGCGGCGCGCCGAGGAGGAAAATCAACGCAGCATCGTCCAGCTCAAAGCGGTATTGATGGGCACGGTCGACGTCGCGACGACCCTTAGCGAGATGCGCGATCCCTATACCGCGGGCCACGAGCAGCGCGTCGCGCGAATCGCGGTCGCCATCGGCGCGGAACTTCACCTCGATGCGCATCGGCAAGAGGGGTTGCAGGTGGCTGGCCGGTTGCACGACATCGGCAAAATCACCATTCCGGTAGAGATCCTTACCAAGCCCGCCAAACTTACGGCGATCGAGTACCAGCTCGTTCAGGGGCATGCTCGGGCGGGCTATGAGGTGCTCAAAAATATTGCGTTCCCCTGGCCGGTGGCGGAAGTCGCCCTCCAGCACCATGAGCGCATCGACGGAAGCGGCTATCCGCAAGGCCTCAGGGATGAGGCGATCCTGCTCGAGGCCCGTATCATGGCGGTGGCAGACGTGGTCGAGGCGATGTCCTCGCACCGGCCATACCGGCCTGGATTGGGAATCGAAAAAGCCCTGGCCGAAATCGAGCGCGGGTCCGGGACGATCTACGACTCGAACGTTGCCAATGCCTGCCTTCGCCTTTTTCGGGAGAAGCGCTTTCACCTGCCGACATGACTCTTGTCGATTGATGCACTGCAGAACAGCGTGCTCGGGAGAGACGTACACGCGAAGAGTTAGGTTTGACCTCCAGCGCCGTACGTGGCCAATGGAATATGACGTGTCACATGCGGACACGTATTTCGACAGCGAGATCCACAATTGCGGGAATTCGCATGATGCAACGAATCGGAATTATTGCTCCGCTGCTCGCCTATATCGTGATCGGAACGGCATTTGCCCGTCTCGATGAAGGTCGGGAGGCACTGGAAAAGGGGGACTATGCCACCGCATTAAGCGAGATACAGCCGCTGGCAGATCAGGGCAACCCCACCGCCCAAGTGCTGCTTGGGGATATGTACCTAACCGGCCAGGGCATCCGCAGGACGATGAGCAAGCCGTAGAATGGTTTCGCAAAGCGGCCGAGCAAGGGTCTCGCCATTGCGCAGAACGATCTCGGATTCATGTACGACAACGGCCGCGGTGTGCCGCACGACGATAAGCTGGCGCGGCACTGGTATCGCAGGGCCGCCGAACAGGGCTATGCACCTGCCCAGAACAACCTTGGTGGCATGTACTCCCGTGCCGAGCCGCCGGACAACAGGCAGGCGCTCGAGTGGTATCGCAAGGCCGCAGTGCAAGGTTTTTCCGACGCGCAATACAACCTCGGCGTCATGTACCAATTCGGCCGTGGTGTGCCACGGGACGATGTGCTCGCCTATATGCTCTTCAGTTTGGCAGCGTCGCTGGGAAACAAGGCTGCGGCGAGCGATCGGGCCAGCATCGCGCAGGACCTTTCCCTGAAGCAAATCGAGAGAGTTAGCGAACTGGCGAAGATATGGAAGCCGGGCACGTCGCTCCCAACGCGTAGCGACATAATGAGCAAGTGAACGGCAGGAGCGAAACTGCGGTAGCGAGCGAGGGACTCGAATCCGCAACCAAAGGTGGCGTTAACCCACGTCCCCGACCCATCCTGGTGCCGCTATCCGCCGGCGTTGGTGTTTTCGGGGTGCTGGCCAAGTTTGGAAACAACGAAAATCACAATCTCTGATGGCAGCTCCGCGCTTTCTCGGACAAATGCGTCGCTAAGATTCCTCACATCGAGTGTGCCGTCTGGAATCAGGATAGGCGTTGCTTTGTAACGAAAGGCTCGCCCCTCCCCGTCATCGACGGCCATGTGGCTATAACGAGCCGGCGCGTTCCAAGTTAGCGCCCGCTCGGAACGCGGTTCCCCCTTCCCGTAGCACAGTTGAAAGCCCGTCGGCTGGCTTTGGTCGTCATACCACACGATTAGATCCAATGCGTCGGACCAGAACCAACGCCGCCGCGGCTCGCCAGCAATCTGGCGCGCAGAAGTGATCTCGCGCAGCATTGTTACGTCAAGCGGGCTTTGTCGTGCTAGTTCTGATTGGCAAAAAGTGCATCGTACGCGGCCACCGAAAACCCTTGGACACGCCGACCGTCCGCGATAAGCAGCGGGACCGCATTACCGCCGCCCGCGCGGGCGAAGGCGGCCATGCCCTCCTGGGCGTCAATGTCGAATTCCTGGTATGGGACGCCCTTCCGTGTCAAATAGGCCTTGGCCCTCTTGCAGAAGCCACACCAAGCCGCCGCGTACAGGACTACTCCGCTCGTTGGCGTGTTTGCAGAGGACGCGGCCCCCATTTTCCGTGACTGCTCGACGTAGGAGGCAGTGGCTGCCGGTAACGGGCTGCTTGGCAGGTTCTCGAAGGTCATGGTCTTCTCGAGCCGACCCTCAATCGGGGGACGGTCGCTGTAGACGGTCCTGCCGTCCGGGTCCGACGGATTTGTACAAGGTTTGCGCATCTGGCGCCATGGTTGCCGAAGCGCCCCATAGAAGAAGGATCGCAACTCTCGCCAATGCTCTCATGTTAGGTCGGACGCCTGTGAATGGCACTTCGGGCATGTGGCGCCGCTGCTTGGATGCAGACGACTAACCGGCGAATGCTTGTCTCCGCACCGCGCCGTTCAGCGGGTCGGTCTATTGGCATCGGAAACGGTAACGACGAGCTCGAGACGGCTGCGGTAACTCGCTGGCAATCCATGCTCACGCGCACCGGCGATAACCAGCGCCTTGTACCAGTGGTAAGGGCGAAGCGATGCGTCTTTATCGATCGCGTAGTACGTGACGGCGGTGAGCGGGCCAGCGTCTGTCAATACTTGCACCGTCTTTTCAATGTAGCCGCCGCCGACTCCTTCGGCTTTTTCGAGTGCCGGCTTGTCTTCCGCGTCGAGCTCGAATACGACGCCCCAAACGACATCCTCCGGTCGCCCTGTAGCTTCCGCGTCGCATTTGCCAGACCCGTCCCGTCCACTGCGCTTGTCCCAACGTAGCACATGGCCCGCAAGTTGGCCGATGCCGATTGCGGTTGCGGACGGGACGCGCTCGCGCAGGCGAGCGGTTAGCATATTGGAACCGTATGCGAAATAGCGAACGCGAAGTTGAGTCATCGTTTCCCTGGCACCACAGTGCAACGCTAGGTGTGGATCCCGACCGGGAGAGCCTAGGTTTGGCCAGCCGGTTTCGAGACCGGCCAATCCGCAAAGGCGAAGATCCAGAGCATGACCAGGTTCAGCACAGGAACCAGCATCGTCAGCAGCCACCAGCGGGAATACCCGGCACGGTTTACGATGCGCCCGAAGACGGCGATGAACGCCCAAAGGACCAGGACCGCAAGCAAGATCATGAACCAGATAGCGAGACTAAACATTCGTCGTACCTCCACCGGCCGTCGCGTCAACCGCGGGCCATCTCGAGAAGGCCAAGATGCCTCCGGCGATCCACCAGCCTAGAGCCGGGATGAAGATAAGAAGCGAGAGCGCGGGGTTAAGACCGACACGCTGGAAGATCTTCCAGCAAGGATAGATGACAAGCAGCGTGGCGATAACGTGATACAACAAGCCGTGAACTCCCAATTTCACCCTCCCTTGTGGATCCTTCGCCGTCAGCCTAAAGAGCAATCGGTATTCCCCCGGTCCCGGAGATAGCCGCGGCGTGCCGGCAGACCGAAGCCTCGCAATGTGTCATTCCTGCCCCGCCCTCATTCTCGCTCCCAGCCATTCAGTTCGCCGGGCATTCGCTACCTTGCCGCCAAGGCGCCATTTACGTCCGCGACGATCTGATCAAGTTGCTTCTCGGTGTAGCCCCGATGCACAGTCAGGATACGACCATCGCGTCCAATTAGGACGAAATGCGGAATTGCGCCGCGGCCGTAAGCAGCAGAGACCCTGCCGTCGGCATCGTTGGTCAACGTCAGCTGCAATTCCGATAGGCGGTGAGCCACTCGGCGAAATTCCCAGGCACCCTCGATATTCACCGCCACGATGCGAATCTGGTTTGAGCCGGCAGCTTTCTGGATTGCTGCGAGGATTGGAAGTTCCGCCCTGCACGGCGCGCACCACGATGCCCAGAAGGTGACTACCGTCACCTTGCCGCCGCTATCTCCCACCAGAATTGCCGTGTCGTCCAACGTCTTGCCGAGAGACGCAGGCGCGAGGTCACCTATCTTGGCCTGCTGCGCGCGTCCACTCGGCATAACGACGACCAGCACCAGAAAAACGAACACAAACCGAAGCACGGTCGGGACCATAGCGAGGCTCTTAT
Organism: uncultured beta proteobacterium; assembly: GCA_963778275.1. Classification (GTDB taxonomy): domain Bacteria; phylum Pseudomonadota; class Gammaproteobacteria; order Burkholderiales; family Casimicrobiaceae; genus PALSA-1003. The sequence continues at coordinate 467,176 of CAVZTS010000014.1, forward strand.
CCACAATCGAGCATGTCGGCTGGCCGCAATTGCTGCGCAGCGTTGCGCCTAACCAGCCTAACACCGACCGTTGACGGGCACAACCGGACGCTCAATACTCGCTCCGGCGGCTAAAATTCTTATCCGTCCCGGCCACAACAAGGAGAGGGGAAACACGATGCCCAAGGCTTATTGGATCAGCGCGTATCGCATGGTGAAGGACCCTGACAAGCTGGCTGCATACGCGAAGCTCGCCGGCCCTGCGCTCACTGCCGGCGGCGGGCGCTTTCTGGCGCGTGGCGAACCGGCGAAGGTTTACGAACACGGGCTAAAGCAGCGCACCGTGTTGCTCGAATTCGACAGTGTCGAACAGGCTGTGGCCGCCCATGACGGCGCCGCCTACCAAGCCGCTCTGGCAGCTTTGGGCGACGGGGCCGAACGAGAAATCCGCATCATCGAAGGTGTCTAGGCAATATTGTCGGATAGGGACCTGCTGGTTCCTTGTCGCCAGCGTCCCGGCGAGTCGGCCATGCCGAGCTCGATCGGAACCAAGGTGGTTTGCGATAAGACGTCGGGTTTTTCCGCCGCTTGCAGCCCGTTTAGTAACTCGGTTTGATGCCCTGACAGTCGGGCCCGAGATATTTCATTTGCGATCTCGTTTTGCACGGTATGACGGCCTTGAGAGTCCGTCATCGTCATGTCCATGCGGGTCGTTACGGTGTCGCCACTGACGATGCTCTCCCCGCTGCCAACCTGGGTGCGGCCATTGCTGGTGCAATTGAACTCGAAACTGGTCTTGTCGCCACTGCGATTCACCTTGGCGGGCTCGCAGCGGCCGTCGGAGTCCAGCATCGGCTTGTCCTTGGCCGCCATGGCGGGGCTGACGCAAATGCGCGTTCCGCCTCCTGGAGCACGCCGGTTGGACATGCCTTGCGCGCTCATCATGGCTTCCATCTGCTTGCGCTGTTCGGGAGTCATGTTGGCCATCGCCTGCTCCATTTTGGCGGAAGCGGCGGCCATCTGTGCGGCCATGTCACGGCCGTCGACGACCTGGTGGATTGGTTTGAACTCCCAAAGCCCCGGCTTCAAGTCGGGGCTCTGCGCCAACGCTGCGCCGCTCACGAGGATGAGAATTGCAATCGTCCGTGTCTTCATGCGAGCTTCCCTTTGTTTTGATCGGCAGCCGGATTACGGCCAATCATCAGACTAGCAGGCGTTTCCGGTGGCGGCAACGCTTCGCGTGGCGCATCACACTCCGCGCGGTCCACCACACCGATGCCTGGAGGGGCGTCAGGACACATCCGGGGACGACGAGAATCCGTTGCGGCCGACCTTAGTGACGTCGCACGGGCTGCTCACGCAATGTACCGAGAATGGAGATATTGCGCATCGCGTCGACGGCGGCTGGATCCAGCCAAAAGACAATATCCCAATCCGCGTCAATAAGGTCAATGATCGATTGTCGCGGTCCTTTCCTCCAGGCTTCGCTTGCATAGAACGCGTCCTGTGATTGGCGCCGGTGATCAAGGCTGTCATATGCGCGCACCAGGAAGTACGCATCCGGATCATGCACCGATTGGCCGAATGCAACGACCTCCGTTCCGAATTTACGCAGCAACGGCATGCTCTGACGTGGCGACCAAATCATGAAACTCGGCACCGCTTCCGGGTTTGAGCTTATACGAGCGGATTTCAATCAGACGCTGCATACTCGATCGTCGCGCAGATAGGTCGGCTTGCCGGAAGCGGGCAGCCCGACGGCAGCTCGCAGATTACGGGTCGCCGGCATACGGGGAATCATACAAGCTCCCTTTTGGCGCGTAGCCTGCCAGTCACTGCGACCAATCCAACCGCGCAGACTGCCAAGGGCACGAATGCGAGCGCTGGAACGCCGCTCACGTCCCATGCCGCACCGCTGATGATCGCGATGGCGACGGCGCCTGCGTAGCTGATGGTGAACATTCCCGCTGACGTGCGCGCGACGTCTTCGCGATGGCAGAGCAGCGGCGGCAGAGTCAGGCCCACGATCAGTGCGGCCGAATCCGAGAATCCGAGCAACGCTGCCCAGACAATTGTTGCCGGGCCGACCATCGTTACGAGGCCGACAATCGACAGTAGCGAGAGCATGCCTGACGCGACGTAGGGCCACGCGCGGCGCTCAAGTTTGCCGGCAGTCAAGAGCAACAGGAGCGAAGCTGGCAGCTGTCCGAAGTTGAGCGCGGTGAGCGCGCCGCTGATCAAATCAGGCCGGCCAGCGCTGGTGAGATAAATCGGAACGAACGCGTTGGCGCTGAAATAGATCGCGTTGATGCAACAGAACAACAGGGCTAGCCGCCAAACGAGGCCCTGGCGCCAATCCGGGAGCCACCGGTGCGGCGTGCCTCCTGCCGAAACGGGTTTCCGGCGTGGGCGGGGTGCGAAGAGCGCGATCACAATGGCGATGGCGGCAATCGGCATCGACCAGAACACCAGCGATAGGCGCCAGCTCCCGTACAAGAGAGGCAGAATATAGGGAAGGGTCAACAACGTAGGGAAGATTTCTCCAACCAGCAATCCATTGGTGTAAATCGCCGTGCCGAGCCCGATGCGGTGTGGCAGCCATTGCCGCACGGCGGTGGGCATTATTGGCTGCATGATTGCAACGCCCGCCGACATGACCACCGTGGTCACGAGCAGCGCCGTAAAACTCGTGCTCGCGCCGCGCAGCGCCGAGCCCGCCGCCACCAGGACCAGGCCCCCGATCAAAGCGCCCCTGACTCCCAAGTGCGCAACCAGCAACGAGCCCATCAGCGCGGCGATCGCAAACAACGCCGGTGGAATGCTGCTCAACAGCCCGATTTCGGTGGCGCTCAAGGAGAAGTCGTCGCGAATCATCGCGATGACCGGTGGAACGGCCAGGATCGTGAGGCGCAAACCGTTCCCGGCCAGCCAAAGTAGCGTGGCCGCCACCCATTGTCGTTGTGCGGGGGCTTTTCCGTCGGACATAGCGCGGCCGGTTTGCGGCGCCACGCCGCTTGTGCGTTACGGAACGTGACATGCAATGGCGAATGGCTGCGCGCCATAATGCCGCGATGCGGGTGACGGCGCAACAATCAGCCGTCAGCGCCGGCAGGATCTACAAGCTCGGGTGGATTCTGACCTCGTCACGAAGGGCACGAAACGTGGCCCCGGCGGCTAGGTTCCGCGACGTTTGATGACCCGGTACCTGCACTGCCAACCATGTGCACGATCGTCGTCGGCGTACGTGGCGCGAGTACGCCAGCGCCGTATCACTTCTTTTCCGGTGTCGCCTTCCATGCCCGGATCCGCTCTCTTGCCTGGCGCGACTCTTCGGGAGCCATCTTCTCGGCAACGTCCTGCATGGCGCGGGCGGCATCGGAGCGCGGCCCGCCGGGCGGTAGCGCAATCACGGCGAGTCCGAGCCACTTCATCGCCTCGATATTGTTCTGCGGAACGCCGTGGCCGGCGGCATACAGCAGCCCCAGGTTGATCTGTGCGAAGGCCATCCCCTGCTCTGCCGCCCGCCGAAACCACTTGGCAGCCTCGACTTCATCTCGACCCACGCCAGCGCCCTCCGCATAACTCGCACCGACGTTGTATTGCGCGTCGGCATTGCCTTGGTTGGCGGATCGCTGAAACCACGTCAGCGCGGTCGCGTCGTCTTGCACGACGCCCTTGCCTTCGGCGTACATGGCGCCAAGCCGATATTGAGCCACCGGGTCCCCCTGTTCGGCGAGCGCGCGCCAAACCTGGACGGCCTTTATGTAATCGCCGCTCCGATAGGCGGCCAAGCCATCCTCGAGCGCATCCTGCGCAATGGCCGCATGTATCGTGGCTGCGATAAAGAATGCGCCCAGCAACGTGCGCGTCCACGTTCCCGTGGTACGCGCGCGCCTACGGACCCGCAACAAATCGAGCATCGCCATTGTGGCTATTCGTACGTGGATTGAGCAGGGCCACATGGCGACCAATCGCTGTGCCGTTCGTGCCCGCCGGTACGACGAACATCCTTCGGCCCTAGCAGCCAGGGAGAGGTTACTCCATCTTGGTTGGCAGCGCATTGCTCGGCCGGGTATATGCTCGGATCCCTTGAATATCCGCCAGCGACAGGACGTGGCTCGGTACCTGCCGATGTGGCATTGACGCGGGATCCAAGGCTCGGGCTGCCCGGAGAACGCGGGACTGCCGAAGTTGCCGGGTGAACCCTGCAGCCAATGCAGGTCGCCGGCTTCGCAGATTCACCCCGTTGCTCAAAGCCCTTTGAATGCTGGGGTGCACGATTTCAGGAAGCCGCGACGTTGCAGGCTCCGACCGTTCCTCCGAATACCCACAGCGATCACATGCACGCCTACTACCGTCCCTAGACGTCGATAACAAACGGAGCGGCAAGGAGCAAAGCCCCCACGATGCCGAGCCACAGCCAGCTCTCGACAAAGTAAGGGTAGACGCAAAGCAACACGCCGGCTATCACCGGCGCGAACTTCGTCTGCCGCCTTCCGTAGACGATGTAGGCAACGCCGAATGCGCCGGCGATGCAGCCAAAGAAAAAATTGCTCACGGCGCAATCCGATCCATCAGCGTGCGAACCGATAGTCCACGAAAGCAGGCGATCCGTGGCGTCCCGGCCCGCGGGTGAGAAACGGGTCAGGCACCTTGCCACCACAACTCAACGTCGGGCTCCCGCTCCGGGGCCGGACTCATGCCAAGTGCCACAGCCTTAAACCCGTGCTGCTCATAGAATGCTCGCGCAGCCATGTTCCGTTGAAATGTATATACACGCAATTGTCCCGGCGAGTGCCTTCTTGCCTGCTGCAGCAACGCCGTTCCGATGCCTTGCCGTTGGAATGCACGGAAGACTGTAAGCTGTCTAATCCAAGAACTGTCGAGTGCGAGCAAGCCCAGATACTGATGTCCGGACGACTCCGCTATCCATACGCGGCAATCCGCGAGAATGTTGTCCCGAAAGTAGCGCCTGGCATCGACCAGGGTGTGCTCCTGCTGGAGTTGAACATACGGGTAACTGGCGCGATTTGTCTCGTGCCACAGGGCAACCAGTTCATCGAAGTCGGCCTCAAAGAAATCGCGAACCGTGAGCATCATCCAAGCTTGAGGGGCCGGGAGAGGTCTCGCCGTCCCGGTACCATCCCATGCTCGACGGTACGGGGTAGGGTGTCAACAGCGCGAATGCCGGCGATCCTCGCCGTCGCGAACGGACCCGGGTGCAGGGCCGCGGCGCAGTGCCGCCGAGACTGCGGTCATGCCGCTGTAACGCGATAACCGTCCGGATCCTTGCCGCGAACGCGCCGCCACCATACCTGCATCGTGGGCACGTTGACGGTAACGATGAAGAGCTTGCGCAGCGTGTTGGGCGGACACTGCAGTGGACGAACGCCATGCCACGAGTGGTCCGTGCGCTCGAAGATCAGACTTTCATTGCCTCGCGGAACGATTGCTGCCGCCACCTTGAAGTCGTCAAAGCTCGGCGCAGAATGTGGGTTAAATCGCCCCTCGTCGTCCAACATCAGGATTTGGCCTCCCCAAGCCGTATCCCAATCCGCCTCTGTATTGAAATAGAAGATATGCGTGGCTAGCTTGCGTCGAGCGTCGCAATGCGGTGAAACAGAACACCCTTGCCAAGCATAGTACCACTCGAAAGTGAGGATGAATTCGGCGCCTGCTTCGGGCCCAAATATCCGATGGAGAAATGCCTGATAAGCCCCGCCTTGGAGCGTCGCGATGAATTCCTTCCAGGGTTCCGCCAATTTCAGCTGCGGTTGGTAGTGCAGGATGTTCCGGTCGTGACTTGCCTGTCCATGGGCGCGCTTGACGCCAACGTTCCGCTCGAACAGCGCGTTGTCCGGAAGGGTCTCGCGGAGGCGTTGGTATCCCTCCGGCGTCAAGGAGCCCTGCAGGCGCAGCCACGGGTAGGGCCGCTGCGACTGGAAGGATTGGTATGAAACTCCGTTCATGCATTGCTGGCTCAAATATTCCATGTCTGGCCTCGGTCAATTATGGTCACGACTTGCCAATCCGCTGGCGCGCTGAACGCGACGCTTGGTCGGGTATTTGCCCCTCGATCACACGCCTCGAGAATGTCGACGGATCTGTTTGCGCCGTCGTGCTTCAGATTCGAATTCCTCCAATTCGGGATCCAGGGCGTTGCGGGCCGAAACGATCCCGATAGGCTCGCCGTTTTCAACCACGGGGGCGTGTCGGAAACCATTTTCCTGCATCAGAAGCAACGCGTACCCGAACGACTCGTCTGGCGCCACGGTCTTTGGCATCGTCGTCATTACATCGGCCAGCCGGGTAGTGTCGGCATCGCGGTCTTTCGCGAGGACGCGGAACACGGCGTCACGCTCGGTGAAGATTCCGACCAGACGCTTGTTCTCGACAACCATGACGGCGCTGACTCTTCTTCTGGCCATTTGTTTTGCCGCCGCCCGCACGGTGGCACTTGGCGGCGCAGTGAGGACCTTCTCTTTCTCCATAATGTTGCGAATGGGCTCACTTAGCATGCTTGGATCCTCCCCGCCCCGGGAGCAGCTCAAGGCTCTCCGCCTGCTGCTCCCGAAAAACGCCCGCCTCGCGTGCGGCTTAACCCACGCAGTTCGCCGCAGAAAAATAGAAACAGCGCCGACCGAACATCAACCCGCGTTGCCGCCGCTGGTCGGGAACCTCGCCAATCGAACAATGCCGTCGAAGCGCGAGATAGCAGCTCGAGCCCTCTGCGAGTTGCAGTTAAAGCAGGCGAAGCTTCTATCGGCCGCCGACGTCTCGCGTCGGCTGCAATGAAACAGCAAGTCCAGGCGAGCCGTATTGATCTGCAGCAAATTGCAATGCTTTATTGCCACGCAACATGTGGGGTCGTCGGCGGGCGCCAGGCGCGGGTCCGCGCCAACGCATCGGTCTTGGCAACGCGCAGGCAACGGCGCTGACAAGTCGGCTCGGGGCTCGACGCCGCATCGCCTGTAATGAGAATGCGCATCACTAACAGCATGCGCAAGTCAGGCCAGCGACAGCTAAGGAATTCGAGGAGCTAGGTGCACCCGGGGGCGGATGCCTTTCCGACGATACTCTCGCCGGAGGGAAGCAGACAGTCGAGTTCAAGCGACACGTCGATTTGATCAATTCGATTGATACGCCACCCGGTCGACTCGATTGAGAAATGGAATACCCGGCAATCAGCCTGATGGAACAGCAGCGCCTTATCGTATGGTGCGGAAACGGCGAAGACCCGGATCACCGGCCCGGTGGCTGGATCGACTATGAGTCGCGTGACGACATCGGCCTTATTGTCGTGAAGGTCAAAGCCGAGAAAGAATTGGCGCTCTCCGCTTAAGCAGAAGGTAGGCGCAACGGCCTCGTGCCCGAAAGTAGGGCCGGAGAGCGTCAGCGAGCCAAGAGCGACACCTCCGCGATCGCTATCGCCGGCCGGATAAGGGGTCGCACAGGCGGCAAGCAGTCCCGCGCCGAGAAGGGCGAGGACATTGGCCGGACTGGCGAATTTCGCCGTTATGACCGGCAGGAACTTCATCGGCACCGGGCGGACGTTGTCGAAGTGCTGGCGGGAGACGAGCTCCGTGGCCTGTAGCCGGGCTGGTGATCGCGGCCACCGCGCCGGCGCCGCGAGGCTACTTTTTGCCTATCCCATGCGCCCTGTCAAGCGCGTCGCGCAGGATGCGCGCCCAGCCGGAGGCGATGGAGCGCGCCTCCTCGGTATTGACCGCGCTACTGGTCAGCGTAACCGTACTCGCGCGGCGCGCGCTGCGCCGGTCCGCTACACGCGCAAGCAGCTCGCCTGTTTCGGAATCGAAGAGCTCCGCGAACAGCGTCATCTCGCCAGCCGAGACCGTGTACGTTCGCGTCGGCGCGGCGCCCTTCGTGTCGGGCGCGTTGACGAAGAGGTTCACGATATGCACCTTGACACGCAGCGCGTCCGGCCCCGCCTCGCTCACGACCTGATAGCCGCTCTTGCTCTCCAGCTCCTTGACGAATTCGTCGTACACGATCTTCGCGACGCCGGTCCTGATGTTCTCACGGTCGGCAGCGCTGAGCTTGATCCGGCTTTGCGCCCTGGTTGGATTCCAGTCCTTGTGGAACGCGACTTCGACCGGCTCGAGCATGACCTTGCTGTAGTCGGCGAGGGTCGCACCCGGCCTGACGTATGCAAGGTCGATGCCTTTGACGCTTCTCTTCTCCAGCCCGTCATAGCTCATCGCCTTTTCCAAATCTCCCGCGGGCGCTGCGAAGGCGCTTGTCAGCAAGATCGGTCCAGCCAGCAAGGCGGCAACCCAAACGATTTTGACAGTATTCACGTCGCACTCCTTACGATGACCAATCGCTGCTCCTTGGAAATTCCGTTAGCAGCCGAACCACAGGCTGCCTGTGGCAGCATATGGTTGCCTTACTTTACCGAATGTGCGTTTATTTGCAATGGCCGCTCGCCGTTGCCAATGAATACAATCCAGTGCAACGGGCCACGCGGCACCTGCTGGTTGGTCCGGGTGCCCGGGTCGCGAGCCCAGCACATCCGGTATTCAAGGAGACACCTCGTGCGTGCATCCGCAACCAACCTCGCCGACTGTACCGCGACGGAACTCGTGGCGCTGTATCGATCGGGGCAAGCCTCGCCGGTCGAAGCAACAAATGCGGTACTGACACGAATTGCCGAGCTCGACGACGCGCTCAATGCGTTTTGCATCGTCGACGCGGATCACGCCCTGGCAAGCGCGAGGGCGTCCGAGGCGCGGTGGCAGGAAGGCGCGCCGCTGGGCCTCCTTGATGGCGTCCCGGTGTCGATCAAGGACCTGATCCTGACCCGCGGCTGGCCGACGCTGCGCGGCTCGCGCACCATTGATTCGCAGCAGCCGTGGAAAATCGATGCCCCGGTCACGGCGCGGTTGCGCGAGGCGGGCGCCGTTTTGCTTGGCAAGACCAATACCCCCGAGTTTGGCATCAAGGGCACAACCGATAACACACTGACCGGCGTGACCCGCAATCCATGGAATACGAAGATGACACCGGGCGGATCCTCGGGCGGAGCCGCGGCCGCAGTGGCCGCGGGAATGGGACCGCTGGCGGTGGGCACCGACGGAGCTGGTTCGATTCGCATTCCATCGACATTCTGTGGCATTCCCGGCATGAAGCCCTCGTTCGGCCGCGTGCCGGCGTTTCCGGCCTCTCCCTTCGGCACCGTCGCGCATGTCGGGCCGCATGCCCGCAGCGTCGCCGACCTCGCGCTGATGCTCACGGTGATGAGCCGGCCTGATGCGCGCGACTGGTTCTCGCTACCCTACGAAGGGATCGACTATCGCGCGGGTCTGCGCGACGGCGTGCGCAGTCTACGCATCGCCTTCAGCCCCGACCTTGGCTACGTCAAGAACGTCGACCCGGAGGTCGCCGCCGCGGTGCGCACGGCCGCGGGAGCTTTCGCGGCACTCGGGGCTCGTGTCGACGAGATGGCGCCGGGCTTTGCCAATCCCGAGGAGATAACAACCAAGCTCTGGTTCGTCGGCTCACTGACCCTGGTGAGCAGCATGACGCCGGCACAGCTGGCCCTGACCGATCCCGCGCTGCGGTGGCAGGCCGAGGCGGGCCGCAACGTTTCCGTGATGGAGTTGCAGAAGCTCACGGCGCGGCGCAGTGAACTGGGGTCTTTCATGCGCCAGTTCCATCAGCGCTATGACCTGCTGCTCACACCGGGCGTATCCGTACCCGCATTCGAGGCAAGGACGCCAGACCAATGGGAGCTTGGCCTGGACGGATTCCTGGGTTGGACCCCGTTTTCATACCCGTTCAATCTGACGCAGCAGCCGGCGGCCGTCGTGCCCTGCGGTCTCTCCCGGTCGGGGTTGCCGATCGGGCTGCAGATCGTCGGCCCGATGTACGCGGACGCGCTGGTGCTGCGCGCAGCGCATGCCTACGAATCGACGCGCCCATGGAAATTGCCCGTCCTGACAACGTAATAGCCACGCTCCGATCCTTGCTTGGCCGCTTGCCTCGAGGAAAAGCTGCGCTCGGCGCGGCGGCGGGTGCAAGTTTTCCATCGCCTCTCCTCAACCTATACTGTTACAGTCCGGTCGCCGCGTGTCGCGTTCCGGTGCATACTTCCCGCATGGTTCCTCGCAATAATTTCTCCCCCAGCGACCTCGCACCGACCATTTTTTTGGTCGGACGCCGTTCGGTCCGTTGCTGCCTGTTCGTGTTGCTCGCTTTCTGGACGGTTGTCGTGACACCCGCAAGCGCGCAGTCGGCGGGTGGCCCCGCTTACAGCCAGGATGAACTCGACCAACTGCTGGCGCCGATTGCCCTGTACCCGGATCAACTGCTGACGCAGATCCTCATTGCCGCGACCTACCCGCTCGAGGTGGTGGAGGCCGCGCGCTTCGTCCAACAGAATCCTGATCTCCAAGGCGATGCGCTGGATGAAGCGCTGGGAAGCAAGAGCTGGGATCCGAGCGTGCAGTCGCTCGCTGCGTATCCGCAGGCGCTGGCAATGATGAACGACAACCTGGAATGGACCCAGCGCTTGGGTGACGCGTTTCTCGCCGACCAGGCACGCGTGATGGATACCGTGCAGTCGCTGCGTCAGAAAGCGCAGGCGGCCGGAAACCTGCAGTCGACGTCGCAACTGTCGGTGATGGCGCAAGGAGACGATATCGTCATTGACACGCCACAACCTGACTCCGTCTATGTACCGATCTACAACCCTCTGCTCATCTATGGCCCATGGTGGGCGCCGGCCTACCCGCCCTGGTTCTGGTGTCCGCCGCCGATCTACGGCTACCCCTTCTGCCCGGTGTATACCGTCGGCATCGTATTCGGCGCCCCGTGGCCGATCTGGTATCACCATTGGGGCTGGGCGCGCCCGCATTGGCACGGGCACCAAATCGTGATCGACACGCACAACAACCGCTTCTGGGGGCGGCGCCCGCCTGCGTCTCCGGACGGCACCTGGCAGCATTCGCCAACGCACCGGCGCGGCGTCGCCTACCCGAATGCGTCCACACGCGATCGTTTCATGAAGATCGATCCCGCCGCAGTGCGTTCGAGACAGGATTTCCGCGGTTACGAGCGGATCCCTTCGGCAGCCACACCGCCGCCGATGCAGCGGACACCGCCCGCGGCCGGCCTCGCACACCCGTTCGACCCGGCTCAGTCGCGGCAGCAAATACAGACCAATGTCCAGCGCGGAGTGCAGAGCCGCCAATCGATGCCGGCCGTCGCGCCGCCGGTCAGCCGCGCGCCCGCCAGTCAGCCTGCGCCGAGTCGGGGTGCACCCGGCGGCGCGGGGCGACGCTGAGCCATGGCAAGCCCGCGAACACCCTTTGAGAGCCCTATGAGCCCCTTGCGCCGCTGGTTGGTGATCTTGCCTTCCGCGCTCTGCACGTTGGTATACGCGGTTGCGCCTCCCGCCATTGCGGCCGACACGGCGGCAAAGCAGCAGCCCCGGGTTCAGCAACGCTTCGCGACACCGGAGGCTGCGACCGAAGCCCTGGTTGCGGCAATCCGTGCCGAGAACCCTGGGCGAATCCATGCCGTGCTCGGACCCGGCAGCGAGCGGTTGATCAGCTCGGGCGATCCCGTCGCCGATCGGCAGGGACGTGCCCGTTTCGTAGCCGCCTTCGACAAGCGTTCAAGGATCGAAATGGACGGTGATGCGAAAGCGACGCTGATCGTCGGCGAGAACGACTGGCCCCTGCCATTCCCTCTGGTAAAGCATGCCGATGGCTGGATATTCGATGCCAAGTCCGGCGCCGAGGAAATCCTCAATCGGCGCATCGGCCGCAACGAACTCTCCGCAATCCAGGTTTGCCTCGCCTACGTGGATGCCCAGCGCGAATACGCGCTGACGCAGGGCAACCGTGACGGCATGCACGAATATGCCTTGCGCCTGGTGAGCACTCCCGACAAGAAGGACGGCCTGTATTGGCCCACGAAGGAAGGCCAACCGCTGAGCCCTCTAGGGCCGCTTGCTGAGAAAGCGAAGGAGGAGGGCTATGGCAAGAGCAGGAACGGCGCGCAAGCGCCATACCATGGGTATTTATACCGGATCCTCACCAGCCAGGGCCGCGATGCTCCCGGCGGCGCGTACGACTACGTTACCAAAGGCAAGATGATCGGTGGTTTCGCGCTGGTAGCGTACCCGGCCCGGTGGGGGGCGTCCGGCGTGATGACGCTAATCGTCAGTCATGATGGCGTCGTCTACGAGAAAAATCTCGGCAAGGAAACGGAAGCGATCGCATCGAAGATGACGCGATTCGACCCGGACTCGAGTTGGTCGAGGGCCCAGCCGTAGCCAGCCCTGGCTTGGGAGCTGCTGGGGTCGAGGAGTTGCGTCGCAGTCGCTCTTCCTGCCCCGGGCATGGACGTCGCGAGGCGGTCATCCGCCGCGGGTATGTTCGTTGTAGCCGTCGCGACCCACGGACCAAATGTTGCGCAATGCCCGGCAGCCCGTTGCGGTAAAGCGCCTCTTGAACACGGGTTGCCTGGCGGGCAGCTGATGCTTATGATATCCGTCGCATTGGTCACTCCGCGTTGATGAGCGAATCCGACTTCGCTTCCCGCTGCAACAGCCATCGCGGCTATCTTTTGCGCGTCGCGGCGCTGCAACTGCGCGACAACGAGCTCGCCGAGGACGTTGTGCAGGACACCCTCCTCGCAGCGCTTCAGGGCGCGGCTGGGTTTTCCGGTCGCTCGAGCCTGAAGACATGGCTCACCGGCATCCTCAAGCACAAGATCGTCGACGTGATCCGGCGCAAGAGCCGGGAGCCGGCGTTTGCGTCGCTCGAGGAGGAATCCCAGCTCGAGGATTTCGACGCCTTGTTCGACGAGGCTGGCCACTGGGAGAACCCGCCCGCGGACTGGGGCGACCCAGAGGCACACGCCTCACGCCAGCAGTTCTTTGACATTGTGCAGTTCTGCCTCGAGAAACTGCCACCCAACACAGCCCGGGTGTTCATGATGCGGGAGGTCATGGAGCTCACCAGCGAGGAGATCTGTAAGGAACTCACGATCACGTCGACCAACCTGTGGGTTATCCTGTATCGGGCCAGGATGGCGCTCCGCCAGTGTCTGGAGCAGCACTGGTTCGCGGCGCCGGTTCGGATTACCTGATCGGCGAAGGTACCGCGCGAATTGGGCCAACTGATTTCATGCAAGGACGCGAGCCGGGCGCTCTCGCAGCTGCAGGACGGGAATGTTTCCGTGCCGCTGTACCTGCGCATCCGGCTGCACCTCCTCTGGTGCGAGGCGTGCAAGCGCTTCGAACAGCAGTTGCGCTTCCTGCACCGGACGATGCAACGCTATCGCGAGTAGCACGCGGCAACCCGCTCGCGACTCCAGCGCCGCAGACGGGCGCCACGCGGCTCGCCGCCGTTGCGTGGTAAAATCAACCCTAGTTACAAACGTCCATCCGTCGTGCTCTCGATCGTCCTCAATGGTTCCTCGCGTCGGTGTACAGACCGCGCCACGGTTGCCGATCTGCTCCGTGAGCTTGCCCTTGAGGGCAAACGCGTGGCGGTCGAACGCAACGGCGAAATCGTGCCCAAGAGCCGCCAGGGCGACACGCTGCTGATGGACGGCGATCGCATCGAAGTCGTGCGTGCAGTCGGTGGTGGCTGAGATTCCGCCGTGAACGCCCCCAACGAGACGCTGGCGCTCGCGCACGACGACCCGTTGCTCATCGCGGGCAGGCCGTATCGCTCGCGGCTGCTTGTCGGCACGGGCAAATACAAGGACTTCGCGGCGACGCGCGCGGCAATCACTGCGTCGGGCGCCGAGATCGTGACCGTCGCGATCCGTCGCACGAACATCGGCCAGAATCCCGGCGAACCCTCGCTGCTCGACTACCTGCCGCCGTCCGAATTCACGTTGCTGCCCAACACCGCTGGCTGCTACAGCGCCGATGATGCGGTGCGCACGCTCAAGCTCGCGCGCGAGCTTCTCGATGGGCGGTCCCTGGTCAAGCTCGAAGTACTAGGCGACCCGCAGACGCTGTTCCCGAACGTCCGGGAGACAATCCACGCCGCAGAGACGCTCGTCAAGGATGGCTTCGAGGTCATGGTCTACACATCCGACGATCCGATCGTCGCCCGCGAACTCGAGGCCGTCGGTTGCGTGGCAATAATGCCACTGGCCTCGTTGATCGGCTCGGGAATGGGCATTCTCAATCCGTGGAACCTCCGGCTCATCATCGAGCAGACCAAAGTACCGGTGCTCGTCGACGCGGGCGTCGGTACCGCATCGGACGCCGCGGTCGCGATGGAGCTCGGTTGCGCCGGGGTCCTCATGAACACCGCCATCGCCTTGGCGACGGATCCGGTGCTGATGGCGGGCGCGATGAAGAAAGCGGTCGAGGCAGGGCGCGAAGCCTTCCGTGCCGGCCGGATGCCACGCAAGCTCTACGCCGCGACTCCCAGCTCGCCGACCTCCGGCCTGATCGGCTGACAGCGCTGTTGATGATGCAACCCTTACCCGCGCTCGTCGCGGTGGTCGCCTTTGCCGCAAACTGCGCGTGTGCCGCGCCGCTGTCCAGCGCCGAGCTGCAAGAGATCTGCGCGCAAGCGGAGGATACAGCCGACTGCGGGCGCCGGGTCGAGGCGATACAGCTGAAACGCCTGCCCAATCTTGCCCGGCGTGAGGGCAACGTGCTTTCGGTCTCGCTGTATCCTTCGGGTGTCACGACTTTTAGCGACAGTGATGACTCCGTCAACGGGCGATCCTACAGCCTTTGGGACTACCTTGACGGTCTCAACGCGGTGCTGCTGTACACCACCTCGGGCGAAACCACGACTTTTACGCTGCTGCAGCGGGCGACGAACCGGCGCATCGAGCTTCCCACGGAGCCGCAGCTCGCTCCCGACCGGACGCGACTGGTGACAGCGGACGTGTGCGAATCGCGCTGCAGCAACGAAATCGCCGTTTGGCGCGTGACCCGCGAGGGCATCCGCAAGGAGCTGGCGTGGTCACCGCGCGGGTTGGATTGATGCCGGCGCGAAATGGAAGGACACGGACACACTGTCCATCGAATACACCACTCCGACGGCGAGCGGCAAGATCGAACGCGCGCTCGACGACGCAACCTGGAAGCGTGTCCCATGATCCAGCCACGCGCCGGGGCGATTCACCGGCCGATCCGCAGCTTCGTGCTGCGCCAGGGCCGATTCTCTCCGGCGCAGCAGCGCGCCCGCGAAGCCCTGTTGCCGCGCTTTGGCGTGCCGTTCAACGCGGCACCACTCGACTTCGATGTCGTTTTTGGGCGCAAGGCGCCGCGAATTCTCGAAATCGGCTTCGGCATGGGTGAGACGACGGCCGCGATTGCGCGGGCAATGCCCGAGCACGACTTTCTCGCCGTCGACGTGCACGCGCCGGGGGTCGGGAGCCTGCTCAAGCTCATCGAGGCGTGCGGGCTCACCAACTGTCGCATCGTTCAACACGATGCGGTCGAGGTCGTGGCGCACATGATCCCGGAAGCTTCGCTCGCCGGCATTCACGTCTTCTTTCCCGATCCATGGCCAAAGAAACGGCACCACAAGCGGCGACTGCTGCAGCAACCGTTCATGCGGACGCTCGCGCTGCGCATCGTCCCGGGCGGCTATCTGCACGCGGCGACCGACTGGGAGGATTATGCCGCGGCGATCCTGGCCGCATGCGAAGCGGAGCCCGTACTTGAGAACTCCGTCGGCGGCTTCGCGCAACGGCCCGCCTATCGGCCGTTGACCAAGTTCGAGCGCCGGGGGCTCGGCCTGGGGCATGGCGTTTGGGATGTCATCTTCCACCGGCGATGACGCTTCGCCTCGGCGCAACGCACTCGAAGCGATCCATGCCCAGGCTGCCAAGGTTGTTCCGGAAGCGCGTCCCCGATGATGCAACGCCGAAAACTTTCTGTCCTCCTGGCCACTTCTACTCGCCGATCGTCGATGTCGACGAACTGCGCAGCCAGCAGGCGCGGATCTGGCCGGTCGAACCGACAGTCCTTGGGATCGACTTCAACGATGCCTACCACGAGCAAGTTCTGCGCGAGTTTTTTCCGGCCTTCTATCCGCGCTTCGCGTATCCGCAACAATCCGGCGACGACCCATTGACGTTCCATGTCCAAAACGATCAGTTCAGTTGGCTCGACTGCCGCGCGCTGTTTGTACTCCTGCAGGTGTGGCGACCGCGGCGCCTCGTCGAAGTGGGTTCGGGCTTCTCGACCCTGCTGATTGCCGATGTCAACCGCCGTTTCTTGAACGGCTCGATGCGGATCTGCTGCATCGAGCCTTATCCGCGGGCAGCGCTTCTTGCGCCGGCCCTTGGTCTTGAGCGCCTCATCCCGAGCAAGGTCCAGGAAATCGGTCGCGAACCCTTCGACGCGCTCGAAACCGGCGATGTCTTGTTCATCGATTCATCGCACGTCGCGAAGACAGGGAGCGACGTGAATCACCTGTGCTTTGAAGTGCTGCCCCGCTTGCGCAAAGGTGTTCGCGTACATTTCCACGACATCTTTTTACCGGACGATTATCCGAAGCCGTGGGTGCTCGACGAGAACCGCGGCTGGAACGAACAGTACCTCGTTCGCGCGTTGCTCATGTACAGCAGCCATTTCCGCCTCCTGTTCAGCTGCAGCTATGCGTATTGCGCCCACGCCACCGCACTGCGCGAAGCGTTGCGCGAGCCCAGCGGCGCGTATTATGGTGGGGGTAGTCTCTGGATCGAGAAGATCGCGTGAACACTGGCCGTTACTCCTGTGACGCGTTCCTCGGTGCTGCACATCAGCGCAGCTGAAGGCGGCGGCGTCGATCGCTACATCCGCGATGTTGCCCAAGGCGTGCCGCGTCGCCATCTGCTGTGGCATGCCGGCTCTGGCCTCGACGTCATCGAGGACATGGCCGCGCAGCGATTCTTCCCCCTGTCCAAGACGGTCGACGAGACGCGTTGCGGCAATCGCCCTGGCCGAGTGGCTCGTGGCGGACTCCGTCGGCGTCATCCACTTGCACGGCCTCGACGCACTCTGTCGTGACCGGCTTGCACTCCTGCAGAGGGTAAGGGCGACGCCCTGGGTCGTAACGCTGCACGATTTGACCTTCGTCAATCCGAACGCATTTGCCATGCGCACCGTCGAGCCCGACCTTGCGTGGATCGCGGAAATTGCGGACACGCTCGCACATGCCGCGACCGTAATCGTTCCGTCGGAGTATATCGGCGAGCTGGCGCAGTGGCACTTCCCGAACGTGCATTGCGAGGTTGTCCGCGCCTGGTATCGGACCCTGCGCGGGAAAGCGCTGCCGCGAGCGTTCCTGCCGAGTTCGCCGCGCAACGCTTTGCGCCACGTCGTGGCAGTCATCGGCGCGATCGGCCCGCACAAGGGCAGCGCGTTGCTCGATGCGCTCGTCGACCGCCTTACAGGGAACCGATATCGGCATCGTGGTCATCGGCTACACCGATTCGCAGTTGTTGCAAGGCTGGCGGGCGCCGGGTCGCTGCTACGTGCACGGCCCGTACGTCGACGCCGAGTTGCCGGGACTCATCGCCGCGTACGGCGTCGACGTCGCGCTGTTCCCGAATCGTCTGCCCGAGAGTTTCAGTTACACGCTTTCCGAGGCCTGGGCCGCCGGGATTCCGGTCATCGTGCCCGAAGACGGAGCGCTCGCCGAGCGCGTCTCCCGGCACCAGGGCGGCTGGATATTGCCGGCCCGTCTTCTCCGCACAGGATGCCGCACAACTGCTGCAACGACTCTTCGCTCCGGCGGGCGCGGCGGAGCGCGCTCGCGTAAAATCACAGATCGATCCGCGCGATCCCGCACGTATACCGACCCTTACCGCCATGGCCCGCGATATCGATGCCCTTTATGAGCGCTTCGGACTCAAACCGCCGCTCGTCGAGAACGATCGCCGCCGCAGGAGACGAAGCGCTGCGCCCGCTGCTTGCAGCCAATCTCGACGGCTTCGCGTTTCGCAGGGAACTGATCAAGCTTGCCGCCGAGGCCGTGCAGCCTAAGGGCCGCGCTGGAGGAGGCGCAAGCCCTGGGTGGCCAAGCTCGAACGCGATATCCGCGAAGCGCAGGCATGGGCGCGGAAGCTCGAGCATGACATCGACGTCCTCATGGCCGAGGGCAAGGCGCAGTTCGAGCAAAACCGGCGCCTCCTCGACGACAAGGCCGCATTCGACCAACTGCCGCTGATCGTGCGCAAGGCGCTGCTCAAGAGGGCGTTTCGTGCCCGTCGTTGACGTCAGCATCGTCACTTACGCCCCTGAACTCTCCGCGCTCGGCGAGCTTGTCCGCAGCCTCGCGGAACAGAACCACGGCGTTCAGGCGAATCTCCTCGATCCAGGACAATAGTCCGGATGCCGCGGACGGCATCGCAAATCGAGCGGATGCTTGCAGCCGAGAAGTCGCTTCGCGAGCGTCGACGTAAAGCACTCCGGCGAGAACGTCGGTTTCGGCCGCGGCCACAATGCGAATGCGACGCGTGGTCACGCGCCGTTTTTCTTCGTGCTCAATCAGGATTGCGTGCTCGAGCCGAACGTGCTTGCGCCGCTCCTCGCGGAGGCCAATGGCGACGATGCGCGGGTGGCGGCATGGGAGCTGCGGCAACTGCCTTACGAACACCCCAAGGCGTATGACCCCGTGACGCTGGACGCGCCCTGGGTGAGCGGCGCGGCAACGCTTTTCCGGCGCAGTGCCTTCGATGCGGTCGGTGGGTTCGAGCCGCGGATTTTCATGTACGGCGAGGACGTCGATCTGTCATGGCGGCTACGCGCGGCGGGATTCCGATTGCGCTACCTACCGCGCCACGCCGTCGTGCATCGCACTTACAAGACCGCGGGCGAAGTCAAGCCGCTGCAGGTCCTCGGCGGCGTCGAGACCAATCTGTGCCTGCGCGCACGGTTCGGCGGCAGGCGGCGAACGCTCCACGGCTTGATGCGGTTGGGTGCTGAAGCGCTTGCTCCGGAGGATTTCCCGGGCCGGCGGATGGGCCTCATCCGCGCCGGCTGCCGCTTTCTGTGGAATTGGCCGCTATTTTTACTCGACGCGCGTCGTGCCGACCGCGAACTTCACGCCGATTTTTTCCGGCTGGAACTATGAGATAAGGCGCGATGGCGCATTCATTGC
Source organism: uncultured beta proteobacterium (assembly GCA_963778275.1). Classification (GTDB taxonomy): domain Bacteria; phylum Pseudomonadota; class Gammaproteobacteria; order Burkholderiales; family Casimicrobiaceae; genus PALSA-1003. Next base: position 486,255 of record CAVZTS010000014.1, read on the forward strand.
GCTGCACTCCCAACGCGAGTCGCCGCGACCCGATCCTCCGCTGGTGTCGATCCTCATCCGCACCGTGGATCGCAGTGCATGGCTCGAGCAGGCATTGACTACAGTTGCCAACCAGACCTGGCGCAATATCGAGGTGGTCGTCATCGAGGATGGTCCGGCGCGCTCAGAGGCGACGGTAGAGCGCTTCCGAGACAGGCTCAACGTGCGCTACCAGGCGACGGGCGCGAAGGTGGGCCGCGCGCGCGCAGGCAATCTGGCGCTGTCGCAAGCGCGTGGCGAATGGCTGAACTTCCTCGATGACGACGATGTCCTCTTCGCTGATCACGTCGAAGTGCTTGTCGACGCGGCGCAACGGCATGGCACGAAAGGGCGCCTATGGGCTCGCCTGGGAGACACCGACGCGAGTCATCGATCGCGCCACGGCCAAGTACGAAGAACTTAGCAACCTCACGCGTCACCGGCATCCGTTCGACCGGCTGACGTTGTGGCATCACAATATCTTTCCGATCCAAGCCGTTCTGTTTCACCGTAGCCTCTACGAGCGCTACGGCGGCTTCGCCGAGGACATGGAACAGCTCGAGGATTGGAATCTTTGGACGCGCTACACGCTGGAAGACGACTTTGTATTGGTGGAAAAGACCACTTCGAAGTACCGTGTGCCGGCAACCGCGCGAGAGGCGGCGGCACGGCAGACCCTGCTCGACCGCGCCTACCGCGATGCGGTCGAGCGGCAGAAGACATTGCGGCTGCTTGTATCCCCGCAGGATATCGCGCGCATGGCAGACGCGCACATGCGCAGCCAGTCCCTCTTGATGGTGGGTCGGCCCTGTCGTGCGCCGTTTCATCGGCGCGCGGCCGTGGCTTGCCCGGCTCGTCGCGTGGCGCGCACCGATCATGCGCCGGTTGCGACGGCGCCGGATTACATCGTGAGCGACGGACTCGAGTTCACCGGCGAGCGATTCCTTCCTGGTGCCCGCGGCGAGATCTGGTACGAGCATTGGCACCGCTACCACTTCGCCGCGAAGCTCGTTGCGGGTCGAGTTCTCGACGTCGCCTGCGGCGCGGGTTACGGAAGTGCGCTGTTGGCTCGACAGGCACAGCGGGTCGTCGGCGTTGACATTTCCGCCGCGACGATCGCACACGCGCGTGCGGCGTACGCTGCGACGCCGAATCTCGAGTTCGGTCAGGCAGACTGCGCGGCGTTACCCTTTGCGGACGCCACCTTCGACGTTGTCGTGTCCTTCGAGACGATCGAGCACATCGAAAGGCAAGTTCAGTTTCTCGACGAGGTCCGTCGCGTGCTGCGCCAGGAGGGCCTCCTTGTCTTGTCGTGTCCCAACAAGCTCGAGTACTCGGATCGGCGCGTCTTTACCAACCCGTACCACGTGCGTGAGTTCTACCGCGATGAGCTAGCGGCGCTTCTGGCACCGCGGTTCTCACATGTGCTGTGGTTCGGGCAGCGGATGAGTTTTTTTTCCGTCGTCTGGCCGGAGCAGCGGGCCGCCGAAGGGGACATCTTCGAGGTGTCCGAGACCTCTGCCACCGCAGCAACAGCCGGCCACTCCCGGCCGCTCTATTTCATCGTCGCCGCAAGCCGGAGCGCCCAGACCATCGCCACCATCCCGCCGCGCCTGTCGGTGCTTGCCGATCGCGACGAGCGCGTCTACGCCGATTATGCCCAGGCGTTTGTCAACGAAAAGATCCAGTGGGATCGCGGCAACACGCTCGACGGCGTCGTCGCCGAGTGGCAGGGGCATTTTCGGGAGGCCGTCGGGCAGCGCGATGCGCTGGAGAAGACGGTACGTGAGCTCTCGGAGCAGATCGCGCTGCGGGTGGCCGAGTGCGCGCGCCTCGCGGCAGTGATCGACGCGCAGCAGCACGAAATCGAGCGCCGAGCGAGCGTACGCTGGTGGTTGGCGCTGCCGTGGCGGAGACTTGCCGCGTGGCTGGCACCCCGAAAGTGATGGAGCCAATCTGCGTCGCACCCGCGCGCAGCTGAACCACCAGGTGAGCGATGCCCCAGTGCTAGGGCCCGATAGCTCCTCGTTGCTTGTCGAGGTCAAGCCGGATCGTGCAGTTTGCCAGTTCCTCGGCAAAGAGTGATTTCGTATGATAGTGCCGCGATTGATGAAAAACCGATGCGTAGAGAAAGGCGTAGGGATGACGGTTCAGGATGCAAAGTGTACCGCCGTCGGGAACTTGGGCGACGGTTTCATCCGTTACCGCGACCAGCTCACTAAGAGTTACCCCATCAACCTTTAGGTACGCGGCCCCGGTCATCATCACGACGCTGAAGCCGGCTATGGCGATAAGGCCGTGCGTGAAGGTCCTTAGGACGCTTTGCTGCGTTGTGGCGAACGCGGGCGAGTGGACCATCACCAGTAAGCAGGAGACAAGGGTAAGCATCCAAAACATGTAGTAGCGTAATTCGTGCGAGTTCGGTAGTGATGCGCAGATCAGGGTTAGCAACACCATGAGTATGCCCGGCCATTTCGCGGCAGGCGTTAGGCGCATGCTCCAAGAAAGCATTCCCACTGCGCCCACGACGTAAGCAACAAAATATCCGCCCATGCGAAACGCGGGGCTGCTCTGCGGGACATCGCCCTGGCCTGGAGTCCACGGCAATGGGCGACCGCGGAACGCATCGAACTCCAAGACTGAGGCAAGCCAACGGATTCCGCGCGGCCATGACGTCCATACATCTGACACGGAATTTGCGAACACCATGCTCTCCACACCCGGAAACCGAATTGGACCCAAGGCGACCTGCAGCGGATAGAACGGATTCCCGAATGCGTGTGTATTGATGACCAGCTTGGGGAGGAGAACGACAGCCCCCGCGAGTGCAAGCGCAACAAAGGCCGTGCTCGATCGTCGGAGGCTGATCATCGATGGTTTGCGCGTTACAACCACCGTGATCGCCAACCACGTTGCCAGAGCGATCGGAACCAGCTGGTACTTGCTGCCCGCGGCAATCCCCAAGGCGAGCAATCCAACTGCGATGTCTGCCCGCTGGTCTGCGCTTGGCTCGATGACCGTCCGCAACAGAACCATCAATGCGAGGGTGACGGCAGAATTCAACGGAAGATCGATGTAACTGCTCGTTAGTTGGATCTGAACCTCCGGTATTGCGAGAAACGCCAGCCAGGACCATGCGAAAGGTACCTTGAAGCGAAGTTGCAAATAGGAACACAGGCCGATGACCATCGCGATATTGAGCAGGTCTGCCATTGCTGGAGTACCCGTAATGCGCCACATCAAGCCCTGGAGCAGGTGCCATAGCAGGGGAAACCCGTCGTATCGAGCCTCAATACCCGGGGGCATCGAGAAGCAGGCACGATCGCAAAGATCGACGAGACGCGCCGCGAACGGCCAGTGATACGCCAGAGTGTCCCAATACGGATCTGCGGTCCATGCCGCGCGCGCTATGATCAACACCAAGCTCGCTAATGCGACCGCCATTGGAAGCCAGTGCAGCCGAATCGTGCGTCGCCAGTTCATTGGTAGGAGTCGCGGCTTGAGAGAGTATAACGACACGGTCACCACTGTGACGATACCGAGCGGTTCAGCATGTTGCATCGGCCCTGGCTTGGCACAGGTATCGGCAATCGGTTGCTGGTGATGGCTGACAGGCGAAAATTGGTCGCCACGCTGTCCAGGTTCTCCGTTTCCTGCTGGTCGGAGCGGTGGGCTTTCTTGTTGATGCGATTGCACTGCTCTTCATGGTGCATTTCGGCGGAATGTCGCCGCTGTGGGCGCGGATTCCATCCCTACTGGCCGCCATCACCACGACGTGGTGGCTACACAGGCATTTCACTTTCCGGTGGGCGCGTGCGCTCCCTCCCTCAGGGCGAGAGTGGCTGCGCTTTGCGCTGGCCAATTCCGTAGGTAACGGGGCCAATCTCGCCGTGTATTGGGTTTTGATAGGCTGGTTGGGTTGGAGCATACTGATGGCGCTCACGGTCGCATCGGTGATTGCTGCCGGGATCAACTATGGCATGACGGCACGCTGGGTGTTCAGGCGCGCTTGAGCGCGCCGCCAATTAAACCACGCCATGACTCGCGCTCTTCGGAGCATCAAGTAATGCTAGAGCAGGCTCGAATGAGCATTGAGCTGACGATCCTCATGCCGTGTCTCAACGAGGGGGAGACACTCGCCGATTGCATCGATGAGGCACAAGGTTTCCTAGCCAGGACCCAAATCGAGGGCGAGGTCCTGGTCGCGGACAACGGAAGCACCGACGGCTCGATTCACATTGCCGAGGAACATAACGCCCGCGTGGTACATATCCCCATCAAGGGATACGGAGCGGCACTGATGCACGGCATCCGTGCCGCGCGCGGAACGTACGTAATCGTGGGTGACTCGGATCAGAGCTACGACTTTTCGCGACTGGACCTGTACATCGACCGCCTTCGCGCCGGCTACGATCTGGTAATGGGGAACCGGTTTCGCGGGGGCATCGCGCGCGGTGCGATGCCGATCCTCCACAGATATCTTGGCAACCCACTCTTGAGTTTCCTTGGCCGCCTGTTTTTCAAGATCCCCGTCGGCGACTTTCATTGTGGACTCCGGGGATTCCGGCGCGATCGCGTGCTTGCGTTGGGACTGCGCGCACGGGGCATGGAGTTCGCGAGCGAAATGGTGGTTCGGGCCGCGTTGGGCGGGCTGGCAATCGCTGAAGTTCCCACCACCCTCGCCCCCGATGGCCGGTCGCGACCGCCGCACCTGCGGACATGGCGGGATGGCTGGCGCCACCTGAGGTTTCTGCTGATGCTGAGCCCGCGTTGGCTCTTTCTCTATCCGGGCGCCATTTTGTTTTGTATCGGGTTGATCGCGCAAGCCGTAATACTCGCCGGTCCGGTGGCACTCGGACGCATTGTGCTCGACATCCACACGATGCTCTTCGCCGGCGGTGCGATGATCATCGGCCTGCAGATGGTAACGTTCTCCATTTTCGTGAAGACGGCCGCGGCTGCGCATGGCGTCTTGCCTTCGGGCAGCACCTTCCGGCGGTTCGTCTCAGGCTTTAGCCTCGAAAGAGGCATCCTCCTCGGCGGCGTTGTCGCGATCGCAGGCTTCATACTCGCCGCCTATTCGCTTTCGATCTGGGTTGCAACTGGATTCTCCGCTCTTGAGCCGCGGGATGTGATGCGCATTGTGATACCGTCGCTGACGTTGTCGGTCATTGGTATCGAATTGGTTCTCTCGTCGTTTGTGCTCTACTTCCTTATCTGGAACCTCGACGACGACTTGGCGTGGGAGTAATCGTCCGCTGGATTCCGGTACGTCGCGATCGGCGCTCGTCGGGTTCGGGGCTCCCGTAGTTCCGTGGACAGTTTCGGTGGTGCATTGAGGCTGGCTGCGGATGGCAATCGTTACACCTAATCGCCAATACAACGTCGCCGCACCGGATAGCCTTGCGGTCCGCATCGCGACCTGGCAGCGCCGGAGGATCTACGCCCGCTTCGTTGAAGATTGCGGTGTCACGGGCAGCGATTCGATCCTCGACGTGGGAGTGACGTCCGATCGCAGCTACGCGTCATCCAACTACCTGGAGGCCTGGTACCCGCACAAGGAGAAAATAACCGCTGTTGGCCTTGACGATGCATCGTTTCTCGAGGAGCAATACCCTGGGGTCAAGTTCGTCTACGCCAACGGTTTAAGGCTGCCGTTCCCCGACCGATCGTTCGATTTCGTCCATTCGTCTGCGGTTCTCGAACACATGGGAGCCGTATCGAACCAGGCCACATATTTGCGCGAATGCGTCCGCGTTGCGCGGAAATCCGTGTTTCTCACCACGCCGAACCGCTGGTTCCCGGTGGAGATCCACACCTTGTTGCCCCTCGTGCATTGGCTCCCCAAACGCGTCTTCCGCTGGTTGCTGCGTCACGTTGGCATGGAATTTTTTCGCTGAGGAAGGCAACTTGAACCTGTTGTCGCGCCGTGATCTCGAGAGGCTTGTGCCCGAATGCGATGACTTCAATTTCAGGGTATCTAGCGTCGCGCTTATTGGGTGGCCCAGCAATCTGCTCCTTGTTGGTCGTCGTCCTCCGACAACGTAGCATGAATACCTGGATGCAGCGTCCCGCCGATGCATATGCTACAAACGCTATCATTTGCGGCGGTTTCTTCAGTAAATATGCACGTAGTATGGTCAGCTAGGGTCGCATTCCCTTCGTACTTTGCTGGGGTCGTCGCCCTTGACGGCGGCGTCGTTGCGCAATGTCGCATCGCCCTTCATCGGCGAGAAACACGAATCCTCCGGCGCACGGCCAGCTGGCAGCGGCGGCGCTGCACCAACTGCGTCCCGGGTTGGCGTGAAGCGAAAGCACGAGCTCGCTTGCAAGACCCAGTCAAGTTCGGATGGGTCGTCACCCTCCATGGGGTGGCGGCCATGTGGGTGTTCGCCTATCACCTCTGGCTCTCGATGGGTGGCGTTTCGGTTCGCTTCGGCCTCCCGAGAGACTTTAATCTTTGGATATCTGCGCCGGAGTATAGCGCGAGCTCGCCAGACTCTAAGCCACCGGCGCCGCGGTCGATACCCGGTCAGGCAAGCTCCAGCAGCACCGGCTGGTGATCCGACGCCTGCGTCTGCTGGTCGACGCGGAGCGTCCCTCACGCGCGGCGCGAGGTCGGCGGACACGAAGATGAAGTCGCAGTGCTGCTCCGGCTCGCCCGGCTCTTCCTTCTCGTAGATCTTGAAGGTCGACGGATGGGGCTCGCCCGGGTGCGCGATCTCCCAAGCGTCGACGAGCGGCGGCGTGCCGTCGGCGAAAGGCGCCCCCATCCGCGCATGCAGCGGATCGTCGGGCTCGAGGTTGAAGTCGCCGGTGATGATCGTCGCGGCCGGGCGCAAGCGCGTATGAAACGGCCCGCCCTCCCTGTCGGCGATCGTGCCCAGGCGTGCATGGCCGCTGCCCTCGGCGTAGATCGCGCGCAACGCCTCGATCTGCGCGCGTCCGCTTCTTCTTGCCGTAGTACTCGAGATGCGTGGTGATCACGCGCACGTCGCCGAACGGCGCGCTCGATCACCGCTTCCAGCGCGATGCGCGGCATGCCGTTGAAGCCCGGATCGACCGGGAACGGCAGCAGATGGCGGAACACCTGCCGCACCGGATAGCGCGAAAAGATCATGTTGCCGAAGTGGCGCCGTCCGCCTTCCTCCGCGGGTACGTCGACCGCGACCCCGGGCACCGGCTGGTAGCCGGGCAGCAGTCGGCGACAGTCAGCGAACTGGTTCTCGCCGTGGCTGCCGGGGAGGCGCGGATCGGGAAAATTGTTGGCGATTTCCTGCAGGCAGAGCACGTCGAAATCGGCGAGCGGCTTCGCCTGCCTGACGATCCGCGCCGGGTCGACCTGCCGTCGACGCCGCGGCACCACTGTGTATTCCAGGTGATGAGCTTCACCTGATTCCTGCCCTCATGAAGGACTGCACGAATTGTCGCTGGAACAGCAGGAACGCGATCAGCAGCGGGGCCGTGGTCAGCAGCGTCGCCGCAGTGATGATCGACCAGTCGATGCCCTGATCGGTCGGCGGAGAACACCTGCAGGCCCACGGTCAGCGGCCGCGATTCGACCGAATTGGTGATGATCAGCGGCCACAGGAAATTGTTCCAGTGATAGCTCACGCTGACCAGCGCATAGGCGAGATAGACCGGCCGGGCGAGCGGCACGTAGACCTTCCACAGCACCTGCAGCGGCGTGCAGCCTTCGATGCGCGCCGCCTCGTCGAGTTCAGCGGGCACCGTCTTGAACGTCTGGCGCAGCAGGAAGATGCCGAAGGCGCTCGCCATGTAGGGCAGGCCGATGGCGACGATCGTGTCGCTCAGACCCAGCGCGCTCATCGTCCGGTAGTTCTCGACGATCAGCACGTCGGGCATCACCATGAGCTGCACGAGCACCAGCGCGAAGAGCAGCCCGCGGCCCGGAAACTCGAAGCGCGCGAACGCGTAGGCGGCCAGCGTGCACAGCACGAGCTGCGCGCGCCAGGATCATCGTGCAGAGCATGATCGTGTTGACGAAATAGCGCGCGAACGGCGCCGCGTTCCAGGCGGTGACGAAATTGTCGAGCGTCAGCGGCGCGAAGAGCACCAAACGCGTCGAGAATTCGGCCGGGTGGAATGCCGACCAGAAAGCGTAGGCGAGCGGCAGCACCCACAAGCAGCCCGAGCAGCCACGCGCCTGCCGTTTCGAGACCGCGACCAAGACCGTTCCGTGCGGTATGACCGCGACGCTCATCGGTAGTGCACCCGGCGCTCGAGGAACCCGAACTGCGCAAGGGCCGCCAGGCCGAGGATCGACCAGCAGCACCATCGTCAGCGTCGCCGCGTAGGCGGGATCCCAGAAGCGGAATCCGATTTCGTAGATGTAGTAGAGCAGCAGCTCCGTCGCGTTGTCCGGCCCGCCGCGCGTCATGACGACGACGTGATCGACGAGCCGGAACGCATTGATGACCGCATTGACGAGCACGAACAGCGTCGTCGGCATGAGCAACGGGAAGGTCACGCGGCGGAAGAAGTACCAGCGCGACGCGCCCTCGATCGCCGCCGCCTCGGCCAGATTGGGCGACATCTGCTGCAGCGCCGCGAGGTAGAAGATCATGAAGAATCCCGCCTCCTTCCAGACCGCCACCGCCATCAGGCAGGCGAGCGCGGTGCTCTTGGCTGCCGAGCCAGTTGTGCGTCGGCAGGCCGAGCGCACCGGTAATCCGCTCGAGCAGCCCGTACTCCGGCGTGTAGAAGAAGAGCCAGATGTTGGCGACCGCGATCATCGGCAGGATCGTCGGCGTGAAGTAGGCGAGGCGCAGCAAGCCGCGGCCGGCGATCTTGCCGTTGACCCACACCGCCATCAGCAGCGCCAGCGCGATCGACAGCGGGATCGTCCCGGCGGCGTACCAGAGATTGTTCGCGAGCGCCTGCCAGAAGATCGGGTCGTCGATGAGCGCGCGGTAGTTGTCGAAGCCGACGAACACGCTGCCGCGCGCCCGCCCGCGGCGTCGAATGGAAGCTGTGCCACAACGTCGCGACCGCCGGGTAGTGCGTGAACAGCGCCGAGCAGCGCCGCGGCCGGCAGCAGCAGCAGCCAGCCGTAGAGCCATTGTGCGGTTCGCGTCATCGGCTCGCCCTCCCCCGACCGCGCGCGCGGCGAGGACGAGAAACTCGCGCGAAGCATGCGTCGTGCCCGGAAGCCGGCGCGATGCCGATCTACTTCCGATAGGGGCGCAGCAGGCGATCCGACTCGCGCTGCGCGTCCTTGCAGCGCCTGCTCCGGCGGCTTGGTGCCGGTCAGCGCCGCCTGCAGGCCGTCGTTGAGCGCCTTGGTCACGCGCTGGTTGTCGTGCGTCGACAACTCGGCCACCGCATACTGCAGCTGGTCGCGGGCGACCGCCGCCGCGGGAAAGTCGGCCACGTACTTCTTCATCGCCGGCGTCTCCCAGGCGTCGGGGCGCACCGCGACGTAGCCGGTGTCGATGCCCCATTGCGCTGCGCGCGCGGGCGAGGTGATCCAGCGGATGAACTTCACCGCGGCCGCCTGCTGCTCCGGCTTCGCCTGCTTGAAAAGGTAGAAGTTGCCGCCGCCGGTCGGGCTGCCGCGCCGCTTGTTCGCCGGCAGCATCGCGACGCCGAAGTCGAACTTGGCGTTGTTGCGCACGTTGGTGAGGTTGCCGGTCGTCGTCCACATCATCGCGGTCTTGCGCTCGAAGAAGTCCTTCGGCGTCGTGCCCCAGTCGACGATGCCCTCCGGGTGCACCTTGTACTTGTTGACGAGATCGACCCAGTATTGCAGCGCCTCGATCACGCCGGGCTTGTCGAAGTAGGTTTCCGTGCCCGCGGGGTTCATCAGGAAGACGTCGTTCTCGGTCGTGAGTGCCTGGAACAGCCAGTAGGGGAAGCCCGACGACGGGATCTGCACGCCCCATTGCGTGACCTTGCCCGACGCGTCGCGCTTGGTCAGCTTCTGCGCGAAAGCGGTCATCTCTGTCCAGGTTGCGGGCGGCTTGTTCGGATCGAGGCCAGCGTCCTTGAACATCTCCTTGTTCCAGTAGAGCACGATCGTCGAGCGCTGGAAGGGGATGCCCCAGGTCTTGCCGCCGGTCTGGCTGTTCTCCATGAACGCGGGATAGAAGCCCTTCAGCCACGCCTGGTCCTCCGGCGACCTGATGAAGCCGTCGAAGGGCACGATCGCGTCCTCGTCGATCAGCGTGTACATGTCGGTCGACAGCAGCACTGCGGTCGTCGGCGCGTCGCCGCCTTTGACTGCGGTGAGCGCCTTGGTGAGCGATTCCTGATACGTGCCCGAGTAGATCGGCTTGACCTTGATGCCCGGATTCTCCTTTTCGAAATCCGCGGCCAGCCCGTCGATGATTGCGGTGATCGGGCCGCCGACCGCGACGGGATAGTAGAACGAGATTTCCACCGGCGCCTGGGCAAGTCCGACTGCGGACAGCAAAGCCGCTACCAGACCGGCCAGGCCATTGTATAACTACCTTGCGTAGCATCGTGACTCCTCCTTATCGTTTGAATCTAGGCAAGCATCGTTGCACCGTCGTGACTGTTTTCCTCTGCGGTACGCCTGCCGGTCGCCGCGTCAAAGAAGTGCTGCGCGCCGCGTGCCCACGACAGGCGCGTGCCGTCACCTTGGGAAAGCCCGGTGCGCCCCGAGACGCGTACGGCAAGCGCCTGCTTGCCGACGTGGCAGGTCAGCAGCGAATCGGCACCCAGATACTCGACGCCCTCGACCCGCGCCTCGACACCCGTGTCGTGTCCGAGCGTGATGTGTTCCGGTCGCACCCCCAGCGTATCGGACGCGCGGTTCGCCGAAGCGAAGGCGGGCCCCGCCGTGCCCGCGATCACGGCGCCGCCGCACCCGGCTTCGAGCGCGAGCAGATTCATCGGCGGCGTGCCGATGAAGCGGGCGACAAAGACATTCGCGGGGGTTTCGTACAGATCGGCAGGGGTATCGTTCTGCTCGATTCGCCCCTTATTCAGCAAGATGACGCGGTCGGCCATCGACATCGCCTCCACCTGGTCATGCGTGACGTAGACCATGGTGATTCCGAGTGCCCGCTGCACGTTGCGGATCTCCTGCCGCATCTCCTGGCGCAGCTGCGCGTCGAGATTCGACAGCGGCTCGTCCATCAGGCACACCGGCGCTTCGGCGACGATCGCGCGGCCCAGCGCCACGCGCTGCTGCTGGCCGCCGGACAGCTGCGACGGCTTGCGGTCGAGAAGATTCGACAGGCCGAGGAGATCGGCGACCCGCTGCAATCGGCGGGCGCGCTCGGCGAGGGCAACCTTGCGCACGCGCAATCCGAAGACGATGTTCTCGGCGACCGAGAGGTGCGGAAACAGCGCGTAGGATTGGAACACCATCGCGATGTTGCGCTGCGCCGGCGGCAGATGGGTGACCTCGCGCCCACCGATGAAGACGCTCCCCTGGTCCGCGGGCTCGAGGCCCGCGATCAACCGCAGCGTGGTCGATTTGCCGCAGCCAGACGGCCCCAGCAGGACATTGAGCGTGCCTTCGTCGACGGCAAAGGACACGCCGTCGACGGCGCGGACGTGGCCTTCGGCAGTTGTCCAGTACTTGCAGATGTTTTCGACGGCGATTGCCGACACGAAGAATCCTTAAGCAGCCGTTCTGAAGCTGACGTGGCGCGTTCGCGGCCCGGTCACCAACCAGGCACCGACCGGATGCGTCGGTGGCAGCCGTCTTTCGGCAAGCTTCTGGCAGAACTTGGAAACGGCGCCAACAGAGCCGAGCGACACCGGGCGGCAATGATACCAAACCGCTGTGCCCGCGTGCCTTCGGTCAGCCGAACAAGGCGCGCAGCGCGGCCCCGGGGTCGGCGGCGCGCATGAACGCCTCGCCGACAAGAAAGGCCTGCACGCCGCCAGCGCGCAGCCGGACAACGTCGGCGGGGGCAAGGATGCCGCTTTCGGTAACGACGAGACGCTCGCCGGGAATCCTGGGCAGCAGGTCGAGCGTCGTTGCGAGCGTCACTTCGAAAGTGCGCAGGTTGCGGTTGTTGATGCCGATAAGCGGCGTCGCCAGACGCAGCGCGCGATCGAGCTCCGCCGCATCGTGGACTTCCACCAGCACCGCCATGCCGAGCTCGCGTGCGACCGCCTCCAGCGCTGCGAGGCGTGCGTCGTCGAGCGCCGCGACAATCAGCAGAATGCAATCGGCACCGAAGGCGCGGGACTCGAAAACCTGATATTCGTCGAGCAGGAAATCCTTCCGCAGCGCCGGCATCGAACACGCCGCGCGTGCCGCGACGAGATCGCCCGGACCGCCTTGGAAATACTCCCGATCGGTAAGCACCGAAAGGCAGGCCGCGCCGCCGCTTCGTAGCGGCGCGCAATGGCCGCCGGATCGAAGATCGGCCGTAACACGCCGCGGCTGGGGCTTGCCTTCTTGATCTCGGCGATCACTGCACTGGCGCCGGTGGCGATTTGACGGCGCAGCGCGCCGCAGAAGTCGCGGACCGGCGGCGCGTCCCGCGCCTTGTCGCGCAAACTCGCCAGCGGTTCCACCGCGCGCGCTGCGGCGATTTCCTTTCGCTTGGCGGCAAGAATCCGCGCCAGGATATCGGCGTTCGGCGTCGTGCTGCGCGTCATGGCTGCCGTGGCACAATTCGCGGCGGAGACTCGAGTCCGACATAGCGGTCGGCGAATCCGCTGGCGTGCCAGAACGCCAGCGCAGCCTCGTTTCGCGCCATCGCCTCGACGAGGATGCGTTTGCCCGCGGGAAACGCCACCTCCATCAGCGCGCGCAGCGCGGCGGTCCCGATTCCGCGGCGGCGGCTCCCCGAAGCGACGTAGAACTGCCGCAGGTGCACGAACTCAGGTACTTCCCTATAGAGCGCGTAGCCGGCGTCGACGCCGTCACACACAAAAATATGCGCGCGATACTCTCCGGCGAGCCAATCACGCATCCGGCCGCTGAGCTCGACGGGTGTCATCGGGTTGTCGTGACCCTCGTCGCGAATCAGCGCCGCGTTCCATTCACCCAGTCGGGGCATATCGGCCGCTTGCGGCTGTCGCAGCACGACGGCGCCGGCCTGGGTTGCAGCGCGCATTGGAAGGAGTCAGCGCGGCGTGGCCGAGTTTTTGGGTCGTTGCGACAAACGCGTCGAGTTTCTTCTTGGCCGCGCCGGACTTGATCGATTCGCGCGCGAGCACAATGCCTTCGGCAATCGACCCCGCGATGCCCGCGGTGTACAGCGCGGTACCCGCATTGAACACCACGATTTCGCGCGGCGTGCCGTCGACATCGTCCAGCGCCTCCAGGACCATCGCCTTCGACTCGGCGGCGCCATCGACGCGGAGGCCCCGATGCGACTTCATGTGCAGGCCGAAATCCTCCGGGTGGATTTCGTACTCACGAACCTCGCCGTCCTTGAGCTCCGCAACCATCGTGGCCGCGCCAAGCGATACCTCGTCCATGCCATCCTTGCCGTAGACGACCAGCACGTGCCTGCCGCCGAGTCGCTGCAGCACGCGCACGTGAATCCCGACAAGATCGGGATGGAACACGCCGACGAGCTGGTTTGCGGCGCCGGCTGGATTGGTGAGCGGCCCCAGGATGTTGAAGATCGTCCGCACGCCGAGCTCCTTGCGCACCGGCCCGGCGTGCTTCATCGCGCCGTGATGGTTGGGCGCGAACATGAAGCCGACGCCGACCTCGGCGATGCATTGCGCGACCTGCGGCGGCGTGAGCATGATGTTCGCCCCGAGCGCCTCGAGCACGTCGGCGCTGCCGGACTTCGACGACACCGAACGGTTGCCGTGCTTCGCGACGCGCGCGCCGGCCCCGGCTGCGACGAACATGGCGGCAGTCGAAATGTTGAACGTGTGCGACGCGTCGCCGCCCGTCCCGACGACGTCGAGCAGGTTCTCGCGGTCGGGCACCTCGACCTTGGTGGCAAATTCGCGCATCACCTGTGCCGCGGCGGCGATCTCGCCCACAGTCTCCTTCTTCACGCGCAGGCCCACGGTGAGTGCCGCGATCATCACCGGCGTGGCCTCGCCGCTCATGATCTTGCGCATCAGCGCCAGCATCTCGTCGTGGAAAATCTCGCGGTGCTCGATGGTGCGCTGCAACGCCTCCTGCATGGTGATCGGCATGGCGGCTCCTGTTCAATGGAAGTTCAGGAAATTGGCCAGCAGCTCGTGACCTTGCTGGGTGAGGATCGCTTCCGGGTGGAACTGCACGCCCTCGACGGCCAGCTCCCTGTGCCGCACGCCCATGATTTCTCCATCCTCGCTTTCGCCGCTGACCTCGAGACAGGGCGGCAGGCTGGCGCGCTCGATGGCCAGCGAATGATAGCGCGTCACCGTCAGCGGGCTTTGCAGCCCTGCGAACACGCCTTCGCCGCGATGGGTTACCTGCGAGAGCTTGCCATGCATGACGCGCCGTGCGCGCACGATGCGGCCGCCGAACGCCTGGCCGATCGCCTGGTGGCCCAGACATACGCCGAGGATCGGAATCGCACCGGCGAAGCGTTCGATCAGCGGCACACAGATGCCGGCCTCGGACGGCGTGCACGGCCCGGGTGAAATGACGATCTTCTCGGGGCTCCAGGCGGCGATTTGTTCCAGGGTGAGAGCGTCGTTGCGATAGACCTGCACGTCGGCGCCCAGTTCGCCAAGATATTGGACGAGGTTGTAGGTGAAGCTGTCGTAATTGTCGATCATGAGAACCATGCTTCGCTCCGGCTCAGCCTTCCGTGTCCAGTCCCGCCTGCGCCATCTCCGCAGCGCGCAGCACGGCGCGCGCCTTGGACAGCGTCTCGCGCCATTCGTTTTCGGGAACGGAATCGTGCACGATGCCCGCGCCGACCTGCGCGTAGAGCATGCCGTCCTTCAGCACCGCAGTGCGGATCGCGATCGCCAGGTCCATGTCGCCCTGGAACCAGATGTAGCCGACGGCGCCGGCGTAGATCCCGCGGCGGGACGGCTCCAGCTCGTCGATGATCTCCATCGCCCGCACCTTCGGCGCGCCGCTGACCGTGCCCGCGGGGAACGACGCGCGCAGCACGTCGAGCGCGCTTAATCCCGGTCGCAATTTCCCCTCGACGTTGGACACGATGTGCATCACGTGCGAATAGCGCTCGATCGCCATCTGCTCGGTGACCTTCACGCTGCCGATTGCGGCGACGCGGCCGACGTCGTTGCGGCCGAGGTCGAGCAGCATCACGTGCTCGGCGATCTCCTTCGGGTCGGCGAGCATTTCCGCGGCAAGCGCCTCGTCGCTCTCGCGGCCCGCGCCGCGCGGCCGCGTGCCGGCGATCGGGCGCAGCGTGACCACGTCGCCTTCCTTGCGCACCAGGATCTCCGGCGAGGCGCCGACCACGTGGAAATCGCCGAAGTCGTAATAGAACATGTACGGCGACGGGTTGAGCGAGCGCAGCGCGCGGTACAGCGACAGCGGCGACGCCGCGAACGGCATCGACATGCGCTGCGACAGCACCACCTGCATGATGTCGCCGGCGGCGATGTACTCGCGCGCGCGCGCGACCGCGCGCTGATACCCTTCGGCGCCGAACTCGCTTTGCGCGGTGGTGGTCGCCGTTGCGGTCTCCGCCGGGATGTCGACGGGGGGCCGCAGCATCCGGCGCAGCGCATGCAGGCGATCGTACGCGTCGCGATACGCATTCGGGCGTGCCGGGTCGGCGTAGACGATGAGCGAGATCTTGCCCTGAAGGTTGTCGACGACCGCGAGCTCCTCGGTGAGCAGCAGCAGGATGTCGGGAATCGCCGCCAGCGCGTCGCTCGCCGGCGGCGCCGACGCGGCAAGCCGGCGCTCGACGTGGCGCACGGTGTCGTAGCCGAAATAGCCGGCGAGGCCGCCGCAGAATCGCGGCAGGCCGGCAACCGGCGCCGCGCGGTACCGGCGCTGGAATTCGGCGATGAAGTCGAGCGGATCGCCTTCGTGGCGCTCCGCGACGATGCCGCCATCCGTGACTTCGATGCCGCGGCCGCGGGCACAGATGCGAACCTTCGCCGGCAGGCCGATGAACGAATAGCGGCCAAAGCGCTCGCCGCCGACGACGGATTCGAGCAGGAAGGTGTACGGCGGCGGTTAGCGAGCTTGAGGTAGAGCGACAGCGGGGTATCGAGGTCCGCGAAGGATTCGAGGACCAGCGGCATGCGGTTGTACCCTTGCGCGGCGAGCGCGCGGAATTCGGCTTCGGTCATGATGCTTCAACGCTACTCTCAACGGATGCAACGGCATGCTGGCGTCGCTTGGGCGCACGCGACGCCGGTGCGGCTTACGAAGGGCGTCGCCAGCGCCAGTCGCCGCCACCCGCCCCGATGTGCCTGGGGCCGGCCGTTGCATTTGAAAGTGTTGAAGATCATCGCTGCAGGAGCGGCAGGTTCGCTTCGTCTTGAGTCGGACAACAATGTCACTATAGCATTTTCTTCGCTCACGCCGCTACCGCCGCACGCATCGCCGCGATCGTCGCCGGGATAGTCGCGCGTGCCGAAGATCGCGGAGCCGGCGACGAAGGTGTCGGCGCCCGCTTTGGCGATCGCGGCGATGTTGTCGACCTTGACGCCGCCGTCGACCTCGAGCCGGATATCGCGGCCCGGTGCGTGCCGCACCGCGTCGATCCGGGCGCGGGCGAGCTTGAGCTTGACCAGCGCCTCGGGATGAACGACTGGCCGCCGAAGCCGGGATTGACCGACATGATCAGCACGAGGTCGAGCTTGTCGATCACATGATCGAGCCAATCGAGCGGCGTGGCCGGGTTGAACACCAGCCCCGCCTTGCAGCCGCAGTCGTGGATGAGGCCGATGGTGCGGTCGACGTGCTCGGAGGCTTCGGGATGGAAGCTGATGATCGCCGCGCCCGCCTTGGCGAAATCCGGAACGATGCGGTCCACCGGCTTGACCATCAGGTGCACGTCGATCGGCACCGTCGTGTGCGGCTTGAGCGCCTCGCAAACCAGCGGCCCGATGGTGAGATTGGGAACGTAATGGTTGTCCATGACGTCGAAGTGAATCAGGTCGGCGCCCGCGGCGGCGACCGCCCGCACTTCCTCGCCGAGCCGCGCGAAATCGGCCGAGAGGATCGATGGGGCAATGAAGCAGGCGGGCATGGCGCTATAATCTCGCCTATCGATCAGTGAGATGCGGACGGATGGCCGAGCGCAAGAAATACGAGATCACCGTCGTGTCCAAGGCGGCCTACGTCGCGGACCAGTCGGATCCGTCGAAGAACCAGTACGTCTTCGCCTACACGATCACGATCACCAATACCGGAAACGTGTCGGCGCAACTCGTCAGCCGGCACTGGATCATCACCGATGCCAACGGCAAGGTGCTCGAAGTGAAGGGCCTGGGCGTCGTCGGCCAGCAGCCGCTGCTCAAGCCGGGCGAGAGCTTCGAATACACGAGCGGCACGCACCTCGCGACCGCGGTCGGCACCATGCGCGGCACCTACCAGATGGTCGCCGAGGACGGACGGCACTTCGACGCGCCGATTCCGTCGTTCACGCTGTCGGTGCCGCGCGTGCTGCATTAGTCCTTCTCCCCGCTGTCGCGGGTCGCGGGCGGGCGGCGCTGTCTTGCGCCTGCCGCCCATCGTCAACCAGACGATGAACACGGCGAGCAGCAGCGCGACCAGCACTTCGATGAAGAACCAAACCATCGCCGAGCTTCTCCCCAACGTTGCCTCGGCCGCGGTGGTCGCGGTCTGCGCCGCGTGCAGCACGCTGCCGCAACCCGTTCCGCAACCGCGCTGCCCCCGCGTCGTCACGACCGAGACCGGGCCGCGCGCTGCTGCGGCCGGTCGCGTTCCAGGCGCTTCCGGGCTGGGCCGACGACACGCTTGCAGACGCCTGGCCCGCGTTTCCCGCCGGCTGCGCGGCGCTGGTCGCGCAAGCGGCAACGGCAACGTCTGGCGCGAACCCTGCGCCGCCGCGACCGCAGTCGATCCACGCGACGCCGCGGCGGTGCGCGCGTTCTTCGAGCAGCATTTTACCGCATACCAGGCGCTAGCCCCCGACGGCCAGGAGACCGGCCTGGTCACGGGCTACTACGAGCCGCTGCTGAACGGCAGCCGCGTGCGCAGCGCGCGCAACCGTTACCCGCTCTATGCGCCCCCGGACGATCTGCTGACCATCGATCTGGCCGAGCTCTATCCGGAACTCAAGGACAAGCGGCTGCGCGGCCGTGTCGACGGCAGGCGCGTCGTCCCCTACTGGCCGCGCGCGGACATCGATGCGGGCAAGGCGCCGCTCGCCGGCAAGGAGCTCGTCTTCGTCGACGATCCCGTCGAGGCGTTCTTCCTGCAGATCCAGGGCTCCGGGCGGGTGCAGCTTGCCGAGGGCGGCGTCATGCGCGTGGGCTACGCCGACCAGAACGGCCAGCCGTTCCGTTCGATCGCACGCGTCTCTGATCGACCGCGGCGAACTCGCCGCCGAAGCGGGCGTCGATGCAGGGGATCAAGCAATGGGCGCGGCAGCATCCCGACGCGCTGCCGGCGCTGCTCGACGAGAATCCCAGCTACGTCTTCTTTCGCGAAGTGGCGCCCGGATCCCGCCGCGGCAATCGACGGGCCGATCGGCGCGCTCGGCGTGCCGCTTGCGGCGGGGCGCACGATCGCGGTCGACCCGCGTTCGATCCCGCTCGGCGCCCCGGTGTTCCTCGCCACGACCTGGCCGCTGTCGACGCGGCCGCTCAATCGTCTCGTGCTCGCGCAGGATACCGGCGGCGCGATCCGCGGCCCGCTGCGCGCCGATTTCTTCTGGGGCTTCGGCGAGGACGCGGCCCGCGAAGCGGGCCGCATGAAGCAGGCGGCGCGGCTGTGGCTGCTGTGGCCGAAGGACGCGCCGCTGCCGCGCTAGGGGCATCAGCTGCCGGCGACGGCGTGCAGCGGCGGAAAGAACAGCTCCTTCCACGACGCCGGCTTCGCCTTGATCGTTCCCACGCGCGCCATGAACTCGGCGTATTGCATCGTGCCGATCCGGAACAATCGAGAACCTTGAATCCGGATCGTTGAGGATCTTCACGATCTCGTCGGGCGGCGATAGCGTCGCCTTGATGTCGCCCAGGCCGGCAGCCCGCGCATGCTTCTCGACAAGCTTTTCGCTGGCCATGATCATCAAGGGAAGATAGAGCACGCCGTAACCGTGCGAGATGCGGACCTCCGCGACCTCGGCCGGCGCGCCGCGAGCCACGGTCAGGAGCACGATCATCGCGAGCACGCGTGCGACGCGGCCATGCATGGCGCTGTTCCCTGCGGCGCGGCCTGTCAATCGGCCGCTTCGAAAACGCCGTGCGCCTGTTGATCGGCGTGATACGACGAGCGCACCAGCGCGCCGACCGCGGCGTGGCGGAATCCCAGCGCATACGCTTCGCGCTCGAACATCGCGAATGTGTCCGGGTGCACGTAGCGCAATACCGGCAGATGCGCCGCGGTCGGCTGCAGGTACTGGCCGATGGTCAGCATGTCGATGCCGTGCGCGCGCATGTCGCGCATGACCGCGAGGATCTCCTCATCGGTTTCGCCCAGGCCCACCATCAGCCCCGACTTGGTCGGAATATCCGGGAAGCGGCGCTTGAATTCCTGCAGCAGCTGCAGCGAGTGCGCGTAGTCCGAGCCCGGCCGCGCCTGCCGGTAGAGCCGCGGCACGGTCTCGAGATTGTGATTCATCACGTCGGGCGGGGCCTCCGCGAGGAGCTCGAGCGCGCGCTCGAGGCGGCCGCGGAAATCGGGCACCAGCACCTCGATCTGCGTCCGCGGCGAGATCGCGCGCACCGCGCGGATGCAGTCGCCGAAATGCTGGGCGCCGCCGTCGCGCAGGTCGTCGCGGTCGACGCTGGTGATGACGACGTATCTAAGCTGCAGCGCCGCGATCGTCTGCGCGAGATTCGCCGGCTCGTCGCGATCGAGCGGCAGCGGCCGGCCGTGGCCGACGTCGCAGAACGGGCAGCGGCGCGTGCAGATGTCGCCCATGATCATGAACGTCGCCGTGCCCTTGCTGAAGCATTCGCCGATGTTCGGGCACGACGCTTCCTCGCAGACCGTGTGCAGGCTGGTGCTCGCGCAGGATCTTCTTGATCTCGTCGAAGCGCGGGGACGACGGGGCGCGCACGCGGATCCATTCCGGCTTGGGCAGGCGCTCGGCCGCGACGACCTTGATGGGGATGCGCGCGGTCTTCGCGGCGCCGGTGTGCTTGACGCCGGCTGCGTTGTCGGACGCGGGGGTCGGTGGCGTTGCTCATGCCGCCGCGGGGTGGGCCAGCTTCGAAGCGAGCACCGGCGCCAATTCCGCGCCCGCCTGGTCAACGGTCCTGACCACGCCAAAGTCAGCGAGTTGGGTCACGGCAAGACCTGGGTAGCCGCAGGGATCGATGTCCGCAAACGGCGCAAGATCCATCGCGACGTTGAGCTCAAGCCGTGGTAGGTGCAGCCGTTGCGAACTCTCAGTCCCAGCGCGGCGATCTTCGCTTCGCCCTTGCCTGCCACCGCGTACACACCCGGCGCCGACGGTTTGCCGAAAGCGGAGATGCCGAGCGCGCCGAGCCATTCTATCACGCGGCCTCGATGCTCCGGACCATCGCGCGCACGCCGAGGCGCGCGCGCCTGAGATCGAAGAGCAGATAGACGACGAGCTGCCCCGGCCCGTGATAGGTGACCTGGCCGCCGCGATCGACCTTGAGCGCCGGGATGCCGTTGTCGCGCAGCACGTGCTCGCGCCTTCCGGCCAGTCCCAGCGTGTAGATCGGCTCGTGCTCGGTCAGCCAGATTTCGTCGGGCGCGCGGCGGTGCGCGCGGCGGTGAACGCCTGCATCGCGCGCCAGGTGGCGTCGTAATCCGTGCGGCCGAGCCGGCGGGTGAGCAACGGCCGCGCTGCCCTCGCCGTGAAGGCGCGTGCCGGCCGGCGCTTCGCGGACATCCATTCCGCGTCCCACAGGACCATCGTCACCATCGGATGCGAGGACAGCTCGCGATACAGTGCGTCGAGCTGCTCGCGCGACGTCGCATTGACCGTGCAGGTGAGCGATAAGTACCGGCCTTCCCGCGAGGCGCGCATTTCCATCGACGCGCTGTCGAAATCGGGCGCGTGCCGCAGCACGACGTCGAGCACGGCCTGCGCGAACCCGTCCTCGGTGCGGCCCACAATCTTCATCGGGAACGCGCAGGGAAATTCAAGAAGCGTTTCGGTCATGTCCATCGGCCCAATGTTGGGCCGGCAGGCCGGCTGCGCAAGCCTAAACGTCGGAATGGCGATACATGTAATCGCGCGTGGGCGGATGCGGCAGGCGGCCGTCGGCAGCGGCTTGCCGGCGAGCAGCTGAAAAATCGACAGCCAGCCACGGTCGAACGCGTGCGCCGACCCGGCGAGATAGATGCGCCAGACGCGGAACTTCTCTTCGCCGACTTCGCGCCGGGCGGCGTCGGCGTTCTTCTCCAGCCGGTCGACCCAGTGCCACAGCGTCCGCGCATAGTGCTCGCGCAGCGCCTCGGCATCGATGAGTTCCAGGCCCTCGGCATCGAGCCCCTGGATCACCCTCGACACGTGCGCGAGCTGCCCGCCCGGGAACACGTATTCCTCGACGAAGTCGCCAATGCCGCTGCCCAGGCTGTCGCCGCCCGGCCAGGTATGCGTGATGCCATGATTGAGCACCAGCCCGCCGGGCTTCAGGATGCGCCGGATCTTGCCGAAATAGCGCGGGTAGTTGCGGATGCCCACGTGCTCGAACATGCCGATGCTGGCGATCTTGTCGAAAAGCCGGCCCTCGGGCAGGTCGACATAGTCGCGGAGCTGCACCTGCACCCGGTCGCCCAGACCGAGCTCGGCGATCCTTGCCTTGACGTGCTCGTACTGATTCTGCGACAGCGTGATGCCGGTGGCTTGGACGCCGTAGTTCTGTGCGGCGCGAAGGATCAGCGCGCCCCAGCCGCAGCCGATGTCGAGAAACTCGTCGCCGGGCTTGAGCATGAGCTTGCGGCAGATGTGGTCGAGTTTCTGCGTCTGCGCCTGATCGAGCGAATCGGTGTCGGTTCGGAAATACGCGCACGAATAGACCATGCGCTCGTCGAGCCAGAGGCGATAGAACGCGTTCGAAACGTCGTAGTGATGCTGGATGTTTGCCTTGTTGCTGCGGTGGCGGTTGAGCCAGGCGCGCGTCCTCGCCGTGAGCCGATCGCGGCCGTCGGCAATGCTGCCCACCAGAGCCTCCGCAATGCCGAGGACGCGGCGTGCGCCGCCGCTGAAATCGATGTCGTTCCGGACGTAGGCGCGCGCCAATGCGCCGAGCTCCGGGGAGGCAAGCGTTTTGAGGCCCTGCCAGGTGCGGGCGTAGACATCGACTTCCGGCGCTTCCGACAGCGGGACGCGCCCACCGTCGGGCAGCACCAGGGCGACCGGGATATTGCGGCCGCCGTAACGGCTGGCGATGATCTTCTGCAGCGGCTCGTTCATGCGCGGGCAGGCCTACAGGCCGTCTCGGACGTATGGCTTGTACAGTTTAGCAGCCCCGGCGGCAGAACGCGCATCGGGCCGGGACGGGTTGCCCGGGACCTTGCGCGCCGCTGTGGCGGGGCGCGCCGCGCTTTGACACCTTGGGAAGTTGCTGCCTAAGATGCGGCGCCCCGCGAGCCGGCGCAGGCTCCGCGGCACAAGACGATGCCGACAGCCACCGACCGCAAGCCGCGGCCTGCCGTCGCCGGGCGACTTTTTCGCGATGCATTGGCGCAATTCGCTACCGGCGTCACGATCATCGCCGCGCGCGCGCCGCAAGGCTTCGTCGGCTTCACCGCCAATTCATTCAACTCGGTGTCGCTGGAGCCGCCGCTGGTCATCTGGAGCCTCGCCCGACGCTCGCGAAGTCTGGCGATCTTCGAAGGTTCCATGCAATACGCCATCAATGTGCTCGCCCACGATCAGATCGAGCTGGCACGGCGCTTTTCGCACCCGCACATCGATCGCTTCGCCGACGTGGCTTTTCGACTCGGTGCAGCGGATGCGCCGCTGATCGAGGGCTGCGCGGCTTGGCTCGAATGCCGGCATCACGCGCTGCATCCCGCCGGCGACCACATGCTCTTCATCGGCGAAGTCACAGCCGCCGGGCACCGGCGCCTGCCGCCGCTCGTCTGGCACGGCGGCAGGTATCAGGTGAGCCCGCCAGACCCCGAAGGCCGCAGCGATTGAGATCGCGCCCGCGCTTCAGGCAGCGCGGCGCGGCTTCGGCTTGCTTTCCTGGAACAGGCTGTACATGCGCCGGTAAACGGGCCCGGGCCGGCCGCCGCCGAATGGCTTGCCATCGAGCGTCGTGACGGCCAGCACTTCCTTGGTCGACGAGGAGAGCCACATCTCATCGGCGGCCAGCGCCTCTTCCTTAGGCACCGGCCGGGTCGCGAACGGCAGGCCGGCCGCCCGGGCGAACTCGATTGCGGCATCGTAGGTGATCCCGGGAAGGATCAGGTTGTCCGTGGGCGGCGCGATGATCGTGCCGTTCTTGACGATCAGCACGTTCGACGCAGACGCCTCGGTCAGATACCCGTTGCGGAACATGACCGTCTCGATCGCCCCGTTGTCGACTGCAAATTGCCGCGCGAGCACGTTGCCCAGCAGCGAGATCGTCTTCAGGTCGCAGCGCAACCAACGTTCGTCGGTGGCGGTGACGACGGCGACACCGCCTTCGATCTGCTCGCGCGACAGGACCGGCAGCGGATTGCTCATCATGAACACCGTGGGGGAAGCGTTCGGCGGAAAGGCGTGGTCGCGCTTGGCTGCGCCACGGGTAACCTGGAAGTAGACGCCCTGATCGGCGAACGGCTGTCGCGCGATCAGGTCGTGGATGATTGCTTCCCACTCCGCATCCGAGTGCGGATTCGCGAGGCGGATCCCGTTCGAGGCTGCGCTGCAGGCGGGCGAGATGCTGCCGCAGGCGATACGGCTGCCGATGATAGACGGGCACTACCTCGTACACACCATCGCCGTAGATGAAGCCGCGATCGAGCACGGAGATCTTGGCTTCGTCGATGGGCAGAAACTTGCCATTGAGATAGACCGTCATTGCTTGCCTCGATTCCCACAGTTTGCGGTCATTTCAACCACAGCCGAAGCGTGTCCCACAACCTGCCGAAGACGCTCGCCGGCCCGACGTCGGCCATGGCCAGCAGCGGGTATTCTCCCACCGGTTTCCCCTCGAGTGTGACGTTCACGGTGCCAATGCGCTGCCCACGCGCCACCGGCGCGAGCAGAGGCTCGACCGCCACCAGCGAGAGCTTGAGCTGCCGCGCCTGATTCTTCGGCAGCGAAGCGTACTGATCGGCGACGAAGCCTGCCGGAACCGAATTCGTCTCGCCTTTCCACACGCGCAGCGTGGTTACCGCCTGCCCGCTCTGATAGAGCTGCACCGTGTCATAGAACTGGAATCCGTAGTTCAGGAGCTTCTGCGACTCGCTGGCCCTGGCCGCACCGGAGGCCGCACCGAGAACCACCGACAAGAGCCGCCGTGACCCGCGCTTTGCCGACGCGATCAGGCAATACCCCGCCGCGTCGGTGTAGCCCGTCTTCATGCCGTCGACGAATGGGTCGGTCCACAGCAGGCGGTTGCGGTTTGACTGCGTGATGTTGTTGTAGCGATATTCCTTGAGCGAGTACAAGGGATAGTATTCGGGAAAATCGTGGATGATCGCCATGGCGACGCGGGCGAGGTCGGCCGCGGTCGAAACCTGTTGCGGCAGCGGCAGCCCGGTTGCATTGCCGAATCGTGTATTCGTCATCCCGAGCCGCGCCGCCTCACGGTTCATGCGCGCGACGAAGGCCTCTTCCGAGCCAGCGACAGCTTCGGCCAGCGCGATGGCCGCATCGTTGCCGGATTGCACGATCTCGCCGCGCAGAAGCTCGTCGACGGATACCGCCTTCTTCGGGTCGATAAACATCCGCGAGCCCTCGGCGTGCCAGGCAGCCTCCGACACGGTCACCATCTGCGACGGCACGAGCTCCTTGTTCTTGAGCGCGCCAAACACGAGGTAGGCGGTCATCAGCTTGGTGAGCGATGCGGGCTCGCGCGGCTCGTCGGCATGCTGTGCAACGAGCGTCTGTCCGCTCACCACGTCGACCAGGAGATACGATTTGGCGGCAATCTCCGGGGGCGGTACGGCGGCGGCTGGAACCGTTTGGGCGGCTGCCGTCGCGCCGACGAACGCGAACAGGAGCGCCAGCCATCGAGACGCGGACCGGGACATGCGCAAGGATTGCGGAAAGGGTCGCATTATACCGTCGCACCGCGTGTTCCAAGGCCGCCGGGGAGCCAATGCTCCGTGAGGCGCCGCCCTGAAGGGTGGTCGGGCGCGCCCCTCGCGCAGCAAGCGTGCTGAGGTTCCCTCACTGACCCGAGAACGCGAAGGCGATCCCGGGCTTGCGCCCGGACACGATTTCGGCCACCGCCTTGCCCGAGCCCGCCGCCATCGTCCAGCCGAGCGTGCCGTGGCCGACGTTCAAGTACAGATTGCGATAGCGGGTCTTGCCGATCATCGGGACGTTGGACGGTGTCGCGGGGCGCAACCCGGCCCAATAGCTCGGGGCGCGCCGGGTCGATCGCGTCGCCGAACCACTCGCGTGCACACCGCGTTAGCGCTTCGCAGCGCACCGGATTGAGGTCGAGGTTGTAGCCTGAAAGCTCCGCCGTTCCCGCCACGCGCAACCGATCGCCCAGTCGGGTGAACACGATCTTCTTCGCATCGTCGGTAATACTGATCGTCGGGGCCAGGCTGGGGTTGGCGATCGGCAGCGTCGCCGAGTACCCCTTCGCCGGATAGACCAGCGTGCGCACTCCGATCGGGTCGAGAATCAGCGGCGTATGACTGGAAAGGCACGCCACATAGGCGTCGGCCGCGATCACTTCCTTGCGTCCGTTTTCGTTCACCATGCGCACACCATGGACCGCGCCATCGGCCACCGCGAGCGATTCGACCGTCACGCCGAAGCGGAACGCGATGCCGCGCTCGATGCCCAGCGCGGCAAGTGCCTGCGTGAACTTGCGCGCATCGCCGGTCTCGTCGGTCGCGGTGTAGGTGCCGCCGACAATCCACTCGCGCCGGGCGGCAAGAGCGGGCTCCAGGGCCACGCAGTCCTCGGGCGTCTTCACCTCGCGCGCGATGCCGTAGCCACGCACCAGCGCCGCGGCTCGCGTCGCGGCCGCGAAGCCTTCACGGTCGGTGTAGATCTGCAGGATGCCGCGCTGCAGGTCGTCGTAGGTGATACCCGTCGCCGCGCGCAGCTCCCTCAGAGCGGCGCCCGAGTACTTGCTGAGCGCCAGGATCTGCAGCATGTTGCGGCGGGTGCGCCACGGCAGGCATTCGATGAGGAACTGCAGCCCCCAGCGCCACTGCCGCCAATCGAGCCGCGGCCGGAAAAGCAGCGGGGCGTCCGCCTTTCCCAGCCACTTGAGGATCTGGAGCGGCGCGCCGGGGTTGGCCCAGGGTTCGACGTGCGACACCGAGATCTGGCCGCCGTTGGCGAACGATGTCTCCTCCGCGGCGGCCATCCGCCGCTCGACGACGGTCACTTCGTGACCGGCGGCACGCAGAAACCATGCCGTGGTCGTGCCAATAACGCCGGCGCCGAGAACGACAACATTCATGCCGAGTCGGCGCTCAAGCGTATTCCTCGACCGGGATGCAGGCGCAGAACAGATTGCGGTCGCCATAGACATTATCGGCCCGTCCGACCGGCGGCCAGTACTTGGTCTGCCTGAGCGCGGGCATGCGGGTAGGCGGCCTGCTCGCGGCTGTACCCGTGCGGCCACTGCGCGGCGAGCAGCGTTGCCGCGGTGTGCGGCGCGTTCTTCAGCGGATTGTCGGCGCGATCCATGGCTCCGGTCTCGATCGCGCGTACCTCGTCCCGGATGGCGATCATGGCGTCGATGAAGCGATCCAGCTCCGCCTTCGACTCGCTCTCTGTCGGTTCGATCATGAGCGTCCCCGCGACCGGGAAACTCATCGTCGGCGCGTGAAAGCCGTAGTCGATCAACCGCTTCGCAACGTCGTCGACCGTAACCTCGCTCGTCTCCTTCATCGGCCGCAGGTCGAGGATGCATTCGTGCGCGACCAGCCCGCCGGCACCGGAATAGAGCACCGGATAATGCGGCGCAAGCCGCCGGGCGATGTAGTTGGCGGCGAGAATCGCCGACTCGGTCGCCGCCTTGAGACCGTCGGCACCCATCATCACGATGTACATCCAGGAAATAGGCAGGATGCTCGCGCTGCCGTACGGGGCCGCCGATACCGGGCCGATGGCGTCCCTCCTCGCCGTCGAGCATGCGGTGGCCCGGCAGGAATCTTGCCAGATGCGCGCCGACCGCGACCGGCCCCACCCCGGGACCACCGCCCCCGTGCGGAATGCAGAACGTCTTGTGCAGATTGAGATGCGATACGTCGGCGCCGAACTTGCCGGGCGCGGCGAGTCCCACCAGGGCATTGAGGTTCGCGCCATCCACATAGACCTGCCCGCCATGCGCGTGCACGACCTCGCAAATTTCGCGGATGCCGGCCTCGAAGACGCCGTGCGTCGACGGATACGTAATCATGATCGCGGCCAGATCGTGGCGATGCGCCTCGGCCTTGGCGCGAAGATCGGCGAGATCCACATTGCCCTGGGCGTCGCACGCGACGACGACCACGCGCATGCCCGCCATCTGCGCCGAGGCCGGGTTGGTGCCGTGAGCCGACGCCGGAATGAGGCAGACGTCGCGATGCGCTTCGCCGCGACTGGCGTGATAGGCGCGGATGACCAGCAGGCCGGCGTACTCACCCTGCGAGCCCGCATTCGGCTGCAACGAAACCGCGGCGTAGCCGGTCACCGTGCACAGCATCTTCTCGAGCTCGGCGATCATCGTCGCGGTAGCCTTCGGTCTGGTCGACAGGCGCGAACGGATGCATGTGCGCGAACTCGCGCCAGGTAACCGGAATCATCTCGGCGACGGCGTTGAGCTTCATCGTGCACGAACCCAGTGGAATCATGGAGCGGTCGAGCGCGATGTCCTTGTCGGCGAGCCGCCGCAGGTAGCGCAGCATCTCGGTTTCCGAGTGGTAGCGGTTGAACGTAGGGTGCGTGAGGTAGGCTGACTTGCGCCGCAGCGCCGCCGGAAAACCCTCGTCGATTCCGGCCTCGATCGCGTCGAAGTCCGGCAGCATCGCGCCCTCGGGCGCGAAGATTTGCCACAGCAGCACAACGTCCGCCCGCGTCGACGTTTCGTCCAGCGAGACGCCGACGTGCTCTGCATCGACGTGGCGCAAGTTCGCGATCGCCTCGGAGCGCGAATGTACATCGTCGGTCCGCTTCCCGGTCACAACGGTCAGCGTATCGAAGAACGTGTCGTTGACCATGTCCAAGCCCAGCCGCCTCAACCCTGCGGCGAGCACTCCGGTCAGCCGGTGTACTCGCGCGGCGATGGTCGCGAGCCCCAGCGGCCCGTGATAGGCGGCATACATCGCCGCGATCACGGCGAGCAGCACCTGCGCGGTACAGATGTTCGAAGTCGCCTTCTCACGCCGGATGTGCTGCTCGCGCGTCTGTAGCGCAAGCCGGTACGCCGGCTGCCCGTTGCTGTCGAGGGTCGCGCCGACCAGGCGTCCGGGAAGGCTGCGTTTGAACTCGTCCCGCGTCGCGAGAAACGCCGCATGCGGCCCGCCGAAGCCCATCGGCACGCCGAAGCGCTGGCTCGAGCCCACCACGGCGTCGGCTCCCCACTCGCCGGGCGGGACGAGCAGCGTCAACGCCAGCAGATCGGCAGCAACCAGCACGAGCGCACCGCGGGCATGCAACGCGTCCGCGACGGCGCGATAGTCGCGGACATCGCCGTCGACCCCTGGATACTGAAACAGCGCCGCGAAGCAATCCGCGTTTGCCGCCGCTGCTGCCGGACCGACGACGACGGAAAGCCCGAGTGGCGCGGCGCGGGTCCGAACGACGTCGATCGATTGCGGCAGGACGTCGGCAGCGACATAGATCGTCGCACTCTGGCTGCGGCCGACGCGCCGCGCCAGCGCCATCGCTTCCGCCGCGGCGGTCGCCTCATCGAGCATCGAGGCATTGGCGACGGCAAGGCCGGTCAGATCGCAGACCAGCGTCTGAAAATTGACCAGCGCCTCCAGCCGCCCCTGCGATATCTCCGGCTGGTAGGGCGTGTACGCGGTGTACCAAGCCGGGTTCTCGAGCACGTTGCGCAGGATCACGCCGGGCGTGAGCGTACCGTAATAGCCCTGCCCGATGAATGATTTGAGCACGCGGTTCCGGCGCGCGCACGCCTTCAATGTGTCGAGTGCCTCCTGCTCGCCCTTTGCCGCCGGCAGTGCCAGTGGCTCTTGCAACCGGATCGAGGCCGGCACGATCGCGTCGACGAGGGCCGCCCGCGACGCGAAGCCAAGCGTGTGCAGCATCAAGGCCTGCTCGGCATCGTTCGTGCCGATGTGCCGATCGACGAAGCCACGATGCTGCTCCAGCTCGGAAAGCGGCCGGCGCGCAGCGGGCGATGGGAGCTTTTCGATCTTCATCGGGTGATCCTTACTCGGTGCCCGCGACCTTGGTGTAGGCAGCGGCATCGAGCAGTGCTCCGGTGTCGGCCGCGTTCTGCGGTTTGAGCTTGTAGAGCCAGTGCGCGTAGGCGTCGGCATTCACCTTTTCCGGAGCCTCGGTCACGCCGGCGTTGACCGCCACCACTTCGCCCGCCACCGGCGCGTAGATGTCGGAGGCCGCTTTCACCGACTCGACAACCCCTACCGCCTCGCCGGCCTTGACGGTTCGCCCGACCTGCGGCAACTCGATGAAGACGAGATCGCCCAGCGCCTCCTGCGCGTGATCGGTAATGCCGACCGTTAACGTTGCGTCAGCCTCGCTGCGGACCCACTCGTGGCTTTCGGTGTACCTGAGGTCTGCGGGGACTTTCATCGTGAGTCTCCAATGCGATTATGAAACCAGCACTTTGCCGTTGCGCACGAACGGCGGCTTGACGACCTGCGCCTCGTGCAGCTTGTCGCGGATTTCCACTTCGACGGTAGCGCCTGGCGCGACACCGACCGGGATGCGGGCGAGCGCGATCGACTGTGCGAGCGTCGGCGAAAACGTGCCGCTGGTGACCTGCCCGTCGCCCTTCACGGTCAGCACCTTCTGGTGGCTTCGCAGCACGCCGCCCCTGCCGAGCAGCCGCAAGCCGACCTGCTGGCGCGTCGCCGCCACGCCGGCAAGGGCTGCCTTGCCGACAAACTCGCGCGGGCTGGGCAGGTCGACGGTCCAGGCAAGGCCGGATTCGAGCGGGCTGTCCGCTTCGGTCATGTCCTGCCCGTAGAGATTCATGCCCGCCTCGAGGCGCAGCGTGTCTCGCGCTCCGAGTCCGCATGGCCGGACACCGGCTGCGGCGAGCGCATTCCACAGCGCCGTCGCCCGCGTACCGGGCAGCGTGATCTCGAATCCGTCCTCCCCGGTATAGCCGGTGCGGGCGATGAAGTACTCGCCAAGCTCCGTGGCGACGAACGGTTTCAGGGCTGCCGACGCGGGGCGGCTCTCGGGCAGCGCCTGCCACAGCTTGTCGCGCCCGTTCGGCCCCTGCACCGCGATCATGGCGAGATCGCGCCGCGGCGTGAGCGATGTTGTCGCTGCGCGCTCGGCCTGCAGCGTTCTGAGCCACGCGACATCCTTGTCCGCAGTAGCTGCGTTGACGACGATCCGGAAAGCGTCCGCGCCCAGGAAGTAGACAATCAGGTCGTCCAGCACGCCGCCACTGGGGTTGAGCATGCACGAATACAGCGCCTTGCCGGGCATGGAAAGCTTGTCGACGTTGTTGGCAAGCGCGTAGCGGAGGAGCGCGCGCGCTCCAGGGCCGGCAAGATCAACCGCCAGCATGTGCGAAACGTCGAACATCCCCGCGTCGCGACGCACTGCATGATGCTCTTCGATTTGCGAGCCGTAGCTCAACGGCATGTCCCAGCCGCCGAAATCGACCATCTTCGCGCCGGAGGCGCGGTGCACGGCGTTGAGCGGAGTCTGACGGAGCATGGCTTTCTCCGGGCGACGACACAAAAAGGGCGGAGCCGCTTAAGCGGATCCGCCCCGTCTGTCCTTTTTACCTGAGAGATTGCGGCGCCGCGCGGCGCCGGATGCCCCTTCGGTGGGCCGTCCTCAACGGAGCGGCCGCTCTCCAGATTGGTGCTGCCGCCCGCGCAGTCCTGGGTACCTGAGCGATTGCGGGAGTTGCGCCTTCGGCGGCGGCCGCGAACGTGAATGATCGGGGCCGCGCTCTCCTGCACGGGACCGCCAAGGTTACCGGCGGCGGTGCGGCTTGTCAAAAGAACGGTCGCTATTTCTGCAACGAAACTATCGCGGCCCCGCCAGCGGGCGCGCCACGACTCGATCAGCTCGTCGCCGCGAGGGAAGCCTCCAAAGCCGGGAGCGCATGTATCGGGGGCAGGCACGCAGTACCGCTGCAAACCCACGCGGTCGCCACTTCCAGGCCCCGGTGCGGCCGGGACAGCACGCCGGGCAAATCGCCGCCGCGGGATAGGTCGAGCGTGCGCGCGTCCGGACGATAGCTGCGCTCGAGCTGCCGCTGCCATGAGGCGCAGGTCGCCGGATCACCGCGCAGCAGTACGGTCGTCGGCGGCTTTTCGAGCGCTTCGAGCGCGATCAGCAACGACGAGACTCCGGCGGGGTGCGCGCCGAGCTCGCGCGCGAAGGCGCGCACGGTGCGCTCGGCCGCGCTGAGGTAGCGCGGTTCCCCCAGCCAGTGGCCGAGCGTGAGCAGCGCCTGCGCGGCGATGCCGTTTCCCGCCGGCGTCGCGTTGTCGTGTGCCGGCTTGGGACGATGCAGGAGGGCTTCGTGGTCGTGGCTGGTGAAAAAGAAACCGCCGTTGGCAGCGTCCTCGAATCGCGAGAGCAACGTGTCGGCGATCTCGATCGCCCAGCTCAGGTCCGCGGCTCGAAACGATGTCTGCATCAGTTCGAGCAGCGCTGCGAGCAGGTACGCATGGTCGTCGAGATACGCGTTCAGATGCGCGCGGCCATCCTTAAACGTTGCAAGCAGCCGACCCTCGCGCCACTGCTCGGCGCGCAGGAAGTCCACCGCGCGTTGGGCTGCGACGAGCCATTCGGCCTCGTCGAATACGCGCGCGGCGCGCGCGAGCGCGCCGATCATGAGCGCATTCCAGGAGGTAAGAATCTTGTCGTCGCGGCCAGGGTGGATGCGCAGCTCGCGTGCGGCAAAGAGCTTTGCCTGCGCCTGCGCGAGCCGCGCCGCGGCCACGGGGCCGGTGATGCCCAGCTCGCGCGCGACGTCCGCGAGTGGTCGCGCGACGCGCAGGTGCCACGCTGCGTGCTCGAAATTCGGCGGCCGATCAAGCCCCCAGTGCAGCCGCGCGACGGCCCACTCGTCTGCGGGCAGCAGCGCCTCGACGGCGTCGCTCGTCCAGACGTAGAACTTGCCCTCCTCGTGCTCGCTGTCCGCGTCGAGGCTCGAACAGAACGCACCCTCGGTCCTGCGCATGTCGCGCAGCACCCAGGCGACGATGCCGCGCGCGGCGCGCGCGAACGCCGGGTCGGCGGTTGCCCGCCACGCGTCGCTGTATACCGCGAGCAGCGCCGCATTGTCGTAGAGCATCTTCTCGAAATGCGGAATCGTCCATTCGGCGTCGACGCTGTAGCGGCAGAAGCCGCCACCGATTTGATCGTGAATCCCGCCATCGGCCATGCGCGCAAGCGTGACCTCGACGATCTCCAGCGCGCTCTTGTCGCCGCGGGCGGCGTGGCGCCGCAAGCAGAAGTCGAGTTCGAACGGATGCGGGAATTTCGGGGCGCTGCCAAAGCCGCCGTGCACGGTGTCGAACGAGCGCGCCAGCGCGGCGAAGGCGAGCTTCGGCGCGTCGACCGGCAACGGCGCGCCTGCCTCCGGCGGCTCCGGGTTGGTGAGCGCCAACGCGGCCTTGAGTCGCGCGTTCTGTTCGGCGATCGCAGTCCCCTGCTCGCGATAGGCTGCCGCGATTCGCGGCAGCAACTCGGCAAATCCGGCCAGCCCGTAGCGCGATGTCTTCGGGAAGTACGTTCCGCCGAAGAACGGCGCCTGGTCCGGCGTGAGAAACATCGTCAGCGGCCAGCCGCCGCTCCTTTGCGTGAGCATCGCGTGGGCGGTCTGGTAGATTTGATCGAGGTCGGGCCGCTCCTCGCGATCGACCTTGATGTTGACGAACAGATCGTTCATCAGCGCCGCGACGTGCTCGTCCTCGAAGGACTCGTGCGCCATGACGTGGCACCAGTGGCAGGCGGAGTATCCGATCGAGAGCAGGATCGGCTTGTCCGCGCGCCGGGCGTATGCCAGGGCCTCCTCACCCCATGGATACCAGTCGACCGGATTGCCGGCGTGCTGGAGAAGATACGGGCTGGTCTCGCCCGCAAGGCGATTGGTCACTTGCGCAACCACCGGGAAACTACCCGGACGTTTCGTCGAAAGCGATGCGCTCGAAGTCGGCTCCGCGCTGAACGAGGCGCGTCAGCCGGAAGCGCCGCTCCGGACCCGAATCGAACGACCGCAGGATGCGCCCCGGGCTGAAGGTCCGCGGCGGGGTGATCAGCGTTGCCCTCTCCTCAGGCGTTGGGCCAAGAATGATGACCGGTACCGCAGGATCTTCGGAGAGCATCGTCGTTAACGGCCGCACGCCCAGCGCGGTGGGGGCCCCCGGCCATAGCTTGAGCGTCACCGAAAGCTCCCCGTGACTGTCGAGCGCCACCCGGGTCACGTGGCCGCAGCGCACGCGCTCGTCGTCGCGGAGGATGACGAGTTGCTCGAGGTGCCATCGATGCTGTGCGTTGCTGATGCGGCGCACATCGGCCTGGTCCCAATCGTAGGTGCCCTGCCAGTGCTCCCAGGCCCAGCTCTTCTCCGCCTCGTCCTTGTTGCGGTCGTAGTCGGTCAATGCGCCGAGCGTCGCCAGATGTTGCGAGCCCTGGTAGGACAATCGGGCGAGGGGATCCTGGCGGGTGAAGGTGCGTCCGGCGACGCGGAAATACGCCGCGCCGAGGCCCCCGACGCATAGGTCGAGGCTGGTCTGCGTCGTGCTCCCGGCCTTCTTTGGCAGTGCGTACCAGCGTGAATCGAGATGACCCAGCAGCGCCGCGCTGGCTTCCACCGACACTTCGTGGCCGAGCTGCAGCTCCGCCGGATTCGCGCCGGTGGCGAGCCGCTTCATCCGTCCCCGTACGCTCGTGGCCAGCTTCGCCGGATAACCGAACCGCGTCGCATCGCTCGCGTGGCGCGGCGCGAGCTGCGCCAGCGTCGCCCCGGCGGGCGCATCGAGGTCGGTGATGATGATGGGGCCCTCGGTTTCGCGCTGCTGCGCATACGGAAACACCTTGCGCGCCCACATCTGGAGCCAGCGGTCGGTCAGTTCGATCTGGCGCACCGTCAGGGCGCATGGGTCGGCCAGATGTAGCAGCAGGGCGTGCGAATAGGTCGAGTAGCAGGACACGCCGACCGCGTTGGGCATGAGCTCGTCGGACACCGCGCTCACCGAACACTCGAGGATTTCGGCGAGTCGATAGTAGGCGTGGAGTTCCTGCCACACGTTCGGCGCGGGCTGTCGCCGCGCCAAGCCGTAGACGAGGATCACCTGCTTGCCAACCCACAGACCGCGCTGCAACACCTTGGCCTTGACGCCCTGCAATTCCGGATCGCCTTCGAGCAGGGGCTTTAAACAGGCCGAATATTGATTCCACAGTGCCTGCCAGAGCGCTAAAGCCTGCTCGGCGGCCTCGTGTTCGCGCTCGGTCGCCGGGTGCGCCCGGCCGGCGTAGCGGCGTGCGAGCTCGGTATGCAGGTAGGTGACCGGTTCGCGGAATACCTCGGCGATGCGCGCGCGCTCTCGGGGTGTGAATTCGGCTTCGGACAGCCGCTTCAGCTGGCCGCGAATGGCTTCGTAGTGTTTCGGGATGTTCGACAGCGAAAGCTGCCGCAGCCAGCGCGCGCAGCCCTCGGCATCGGCGAAGGCCAGCGCGGTCGGCTCAGCGCCGGTCTGAGTGAGCGTGAACTCGTTGGTCACCGTCTCTCCGTGCACCCGGGATCCCACCCTCCCCGGGTCAATCGCTTCTTTTGAGCCGTGCCTCGGGGTCCCAGTCGCATTTATAGCACAAACACGGGGGGCACCGGTCTGCCGGCCGGGACGCCGACCGGCCCGGCGGCCAAGCCCGGCTTGCCGAATATTCACCCCCCGCAATGCCGAATCCTCCCGGGCGGTCGCAGCCGGCCGCAGCGCAGAATGGGTCCCATGAAGGCAATCGCCTTTCCCCTGCGACCCGAGGACACCATGAACCGCCCACCCGAACTGCGCTCCCTGACCAATGCACGCCGGACGGATTCTTCGGCAGCCGTGACCGGGTCGGCGCCGGAGCACCGCTTGCCTCCGACCCGCGCTGCGCGCCCGACGCGCAGTCGCGGGGTCTTTTTTGGCGACCGCCGTTCGCGTCTCGGGCACTGGATCGCCACCACCGTGTGCGTGGCGCTGGTCACCCTGTCGGTTGTTGCAAGCGCCCACTTCGCCGAGCCGGCGTTCGACGCTGCATCGATCAGCGCCAACGTCGGCCCGGAGCTTCTCGCATCGGCAACGCGCACCCCGTCGTTTCTGGCCGTCCGGGTTCGCTGACGGCTTGCGCCAAGGACCGCTGGACGCCGCCGCGGCGAACGCATCCATAAGCGAGCGATTCTCGCGCAGTGCCTCCAGAGGTCATTGCCCTTACGGCGCGCCTTCGCCCCGGGCCCCGCTTGAGGGCACGCGGCGTTTCGCGCTACTGCCGAGCCGTGCGTGCACCCGCGGGCGGATCGGGCTCGAAGTTGCTGCGGAACGGATTGATATCGACGCCGCCGCGGCGCAGGAAACGCGCATAGACGGTCAGCGCCTGCGGCGCACAACGGGTGAGGATGTCGACGAACATGCGCTCAACGCAGGTTTCGTGGAAAGCCGCGTGGCACCGATACGAGACGAGGTAGCGCAGCAATCCCGCGCGGTCGATGCGCGGACCCCGATAGCGGATCATGACGTCTGCGCAGTCGGGCTGGCCCGTAACCGGGCAGCGCGAGCGGAAGAGCGCCGAGCGCAACGTTTCCTCGCCGTTGCTCGCGGCAGTGGTCAGCGAACCCGGGTCTGGCTGGTAGGAGGTGGCGGCCAGCGCAAGACCATCGATCGATTCACCCGGCAGGTCCGCGCGGACCAAGGCGTCGGATTGGTCCGGTGACACAAGCGCGACTGCGACGCTCGCAGCGCAGGCATGGGACAGATCGGCCTGGATACGCCGCTCGACCTCCTCGATGCATCCCATCGGCTCTTGCGCAAACGAGCCCAGATAGAGCTTGAGCGACTTCGACTCGACGAGCGCGGGCGAGTTGCAAGGGATGCGAAAGCCGCCGATCGCGACCTGAGGTTTGCCGCGCGTATCGAGCCACGAAATCTCGTACGCGGTCCACAGGTCGACCCCGCCGAATGGCAGGGCGCCGCGCAACCCCAGCGCTGCGCGCTGCGCGCTGCGCTCGATGGGAAAGAGCAGCGTCGCGTCGTACCGGTCGGGGTACGCGGTCGGCTTGCCGAGCGGAGAGCGGTCCAGCGTTGTCATCGTTCCATTCGCGCGAGAGAGCCCTGGCAGGACAAACCCGCGACAGTCCGGATCAATCGAGCTCGAAATCCAGCTTCTCGTCCGCCACGTCGATAACGTCGCCGTGGCGCAGGACCTGCGCTTCCTTGCCCAGTGTCGCGCCGTTGACGCGCGGATAACGGCGCCCCTCCACATGGGTGATGAAATAGCCGTGCGGCCGGCGCGTGATCACTGCCAGCTGCTCTCCGGGTCTGCCGAAGGTCGCGACCACCCGGTCCAACTCGATCGTGTCACCGGCGCGGGTCCCCGCAAGCACCCGGACCCTGCCTTTCGGAAAGTGGATCCTTGCCGGGCGCGCAGAGCGTGTGCCGACCACTGCTTCCGGGAGCCACTCGTGCCGCGCATCCGTCGCCTGCTCCTGCAGCCCGGCGATCAGCATTGTTCGCTCCAGGTCCCTTTCCGCGGCGGCTCTTGGATTGAGATAACGCAGGTAGAACGCGCCGAACTGCATCACGTCTCCGTGCTGCAGGATGCGCCTTGCCACCGGCGTGCCATTGACCACCGTGCTATGGGTGCCTTGCAAGTCTTCCAGGATATGGTCGTTGCCCACCGGGACGATGACGGCGTGCTCCTCGCGTGCTGCCGCATCGTCGATCACGACTTGGTTGTGCGCTGCCCTGCCGACGTTCAGGGGCTCCGTGTCGACAAAACACTGAAAGACGATCGACCCGCCCGAGCTGAGTACGAGCTTTGCCATTGCTACCCTTGGCCGCGGCTCATCGGAGCCAGCCGAACAGTCGCCTGAGCCAGCGCCCGCCCCGCGCCGCGGGAAAGGGGCGCAGCACCCTGGCAAGGATCACCGAAACGTTGTCGTAGCCACCGTTGTCTTTCGCCGTCTGCACCAGGTGCCCGGCGGCGAGCGGCAGGTTGGTCTTGAGCGCGCTCAGCATCAACTCGATATCGGCATCCTCCACCAGGTCATTGAGACCGTCGGAACAAAGCAGGAAGACGTCGCCCGGAGACGCCTCTTCCTGACGCAGATGGGCAGCAATGCTCTCTTCGATACCCAGCGCCCGTGTCACCAGGCTGCGGTTGTGCGAGTCGCCTGCATCCGCCGCTGCGATCAGACCGAGCTCGATCTGCTCGCGAACCAGCGAATCGTCGCGGGTGAGCAGCTGCAGAAGCTCGCCGCGCAGGCGGTAAATTCGCGAATCACCGATGTGTCCCAGGGTAACGCGATTGTCGTAGAACAACGCCATCGCCAAGGTCGTGCCCATGCCTTGGTAGGTGGGCTGCGCTTGCGCGGCGGCGAAGACCGCCGAATTGGCTCGATTTATGCTTCGGTCGACTGCCTGCAACGGCGCCTGCGGGCCTAGGTCGGATGCGAACTCGGCGACCTCGGACTGGAGTCCACTCAGGATGATTTGCGTGGCGATTTGGCTTGCGACTTCACCGGCGCGGTGTCCGCCCATGCCGTCGGCTAGGACGACAGCGCCGCAATCCGGATCGGTTGCGATACTGTCCTCGTTGAATTGGCGGACATTGCCGACGTCGGAAACGGCTGCTATTTCCAGGAATTTGTAGGACATACTGCCGAGTCTTCCGCCCGTCGCCCGAACCTGATCCGCGATCGTGCCATTGCACCTAGAGGAATGAAGTATCACATGCTAGCGGACCCGAAATCGAGCGCCAAACCGGGGCGGTGCCGCGCTGCGCCTGCCTTGACCGGGCATGATCCGGATTCTAACGTTGCGTCTGGCGCGCCGGCCTTGCGGCGAACTTCGGGCAAGCCACAAAGCCGTCCCCGCATATGCCCCCCGCGCAGATAGGTCGTTACCAGATCATCGAGGAGCTCGGTCGCGGGGCCATGGGCGTCGTGTACAAGGCCCGCGACCCGCTGATCGGTCGCATCGTCGCCATCAAGACCGTCGACGTCGAAATGTCGCGCGAGGAAACGGAGGCGTTCGAACGCCGATTCTATCGCGAGGCCACCTCCGCAGGCCGGCTGAATCATTCCAATATCGTCACGATCCATGACGTGGGCAAGATCGAATCGGTTGCCTACATCGCCATGGAGTTCCTGCAGGGCCGGTCGCTGCGCGAAATTCTCGACTCGGGCGTCGTGCTGCCGTTCGAAAGGATCGCCGACATCGCCGCGCAGGTTGCCGACGGGCTCGCATTCGCCCACGAGCACGGCATCGTGCATCGCGACATCAAGCCGCCCAACGTCATGGTTTTGGACAGCGGCTGGGTCAAGATCACCGATTTCGGCATCGCGCTTCTGCCGGTGGGTTCGCGCACGCTAACGGGGATGGTTTTCGGCTCACCCAAGTACATGGCGCCGGAGCAGGTGGTCGGGACGCAGGTGGATGGCCGGGCCGACATCTTTTCGCTGGGTGCCGTGCTCTACGAGATGTTGACCGGGTTCCCGCCGTTCTTCGGTGGCGAGCTCAATGCAGTCCTCTACCGGGTCATCAACGAAATTCCCGCTGCACCGAGCAGCCGCAACCCGAGTATCCCACCGGCATTCGATTACATCGTCGCCAAAGCCATGGCGAAACATCCGGACGATCGCTATGCCAGCGCGCAGGCGATGGCCTTCGATCTTCGCCATTTTGGTGATCTGCAGCTGCCGGCGACGCAAGCGACGCGCACGCTCGAGCGGCGCGCCGTTCGCCGGCGCAAAGGGGAGATTCCCGAGCCCCCCGCCTCGACGCCTGCGCCGGCGACGCCGGAGGCTGCTGCTGCAAACGGAGCGACGGCCGAAAACGCCGTATTGCGCCGGCGACGGAACCTCGTTCTCTACGGCGTGCCT
Source organism: uncultured beta proteobacterium (assembly GCA_963778275.1). Lineage (GTDB taxonomy): Bacteria > Pseudomonadota > Gammaproteobacteria > Burkholderiales > Casimicrobiaceae > PALSA-1003. The sequence continues at coordinate 525,666 of CAVZTS010000014.1, forward strand.
GCCGCGCTGCTCGTGGTCGTCACGGCTTCAGCCATACTGTCGCGGCGGGCGTTGCAGCGCGCGCGCGCGGTCGCACCCCCCGTCGATGCCGGCCCCACGAGCGCTATGCCGGGAGTCGATGGCCAAGCGAGCGCGCGCCCACCCGACCCGGAGAGCGGTCAGCCGCCGCGCACCGGACCGAACCCGTCGGCGGATGATGCCAATGCGACGCCGTCCGCCGGCGCCGCCGTTCCGGGCGGTGGCAGGCCGATGGCACACCTGGCCTTTGCGGTATCGCCGTGGGGCGCAATCTTTATCGATGGCCGAAGGCGAGGCGTCGCACCACCGTTGACGGAGATCAGGCTCGCGCCCGGCAGACACACCATCGAGATCCGGAACACGACCTATACCCCTTACACCCTGACCGTGGAACTCGAAGCGGGAGCGCGCCTTAAGATCAGGCACAAATTTCAATGAGCGCTGCCGCACTTTCCTGCGGCCGGGCGTGGTCGATTCGCGCGCTGCTTGCGCTCTCCTGTGTCGGCTGCTCCGCGCCGACGGTGAATGAACCGGCGAAGCCGCAGCCAGGCGGTATCAGTGCACCCCGCCTCGCCACCCAACCCGCGCCCAGCAGGGGCGCGCGGGAACTGGAACGGGGTATTCAGAGCTACGAGGAGGGCGAGTACAAGATCGCGGCCCGGCGGCTGCAGGCGTCACTCGACCTTGGGCTCGACGCGAAGCGCGACCACGCGAAGGCGCACAAGTATCTCGCCTTCATCAGCTGCGTATCGGGCCGTGAGAAATCATGCCGCGACGAGTTCCAGATGGCGCTCGACGCGGGCCCCAACTTCGATCTCGAACCGGCCGAGGCCGGACACCCGGTCTGGAGCGCGGTCTTGCGCAGCGTCAAGACCGAGCGCGCCGCCAAAGCCACCCACTGACCGGGGCGCGCCGATTTCGCAGGCGGGCGACGCCGGCCGTCGAGCCGCGCCGCTAGGCGCCGCGCCCCGCACCCGCCATCGGCTTCCAGCTCGGCCACGCGCTTCTCCAGCGCCTCGAGTTTCTCGCGACTGCGCAACAACACCTGCGCTTGAACTTCAAATTCTTCGCGCGGCACCAGGTCCAGACGCTGCAGGCCACTTTGCAACACGACCTTGACGTTCTTCTCGATGTCTCGGGCCGGGGACGACTCGAGGGCCCGGCCGATCCTGCGCGCCAGCTCGTCCAGCGTCGCCGCATTGAACATCATCGGTCCTCTCCGTTTGGTTTCCACGACGCTGCCCGACTCGGCAGCGCATGGCAGGCAGTCTAACAAAGGCCGCGGCGAGCCCTCGGCACGACCCTCGCCGCACCGGCGTTTCTGGGCGCGAGACGCGCGCGCCAAATTCGTGCCCGTTCCCGCGAGCGCCGCACAGCATTGGTGCATGCCCTTCCCGATGTCCGCCCGAGCGGGGCCGAACTTTGCAGTAAAGCACTGAATAACAACATATTTCTGCGATGGCATAGGAAATGCTCGGCTTGCTCACGCCGACCGTATTCCGGCGAGTCCCAAGCAAGCGATTCTGCATCTCGGCGGCTTCACGCCGAGGAGACTTTCGCACCGCCGTCAGACCACAGGGAGTGAGGGATACATGAAACTGGTAACAGCGATCATCAAGCCGTTCAAGCTCGATGAGGTGCGGGAGGCGTTGTCGGCCATCGGCGTGCAAGGGGTCACGGTGACCGAGGTGAAGGGATTCGGGCGGCAGAAGGGGCATACGGAGCTGTATCGGGGTGCCGAGTACGTGGTCGATTTTCTGCCCAAGGTGAAGATCGAGGCGGCGATACCGAGCGAGTTGCTCGACCGCGTGATCGAGGCGGTGGAGAAAGCGGCGAACACGGGGAAGATTGGTGACGGCAAGATCTTCGTGTTCGACCTCGAACAAGTCGTGCGCATTCGTACCGGCGAGACCGGTGCGGATGCCCTCTAAGGGGAACACCATGAAGCGAATGCTTGCGTTGCTCGCCCTGATCGGGGTGTGTGGCGTGGTCGGTGGCGTCCAGGCGCAGGACAAGGCCGCGGAGAAGGCACCGGCGGTGACGACGGCGCCGGCGGCGGCGCCGGCGGCGGTGGAGGCCAAGCCGGTGGAGGCGGCGGCGGCGGCGGCGGCGCCTGCGGCGCCGGACAAGCCGGTGCTCGTCGGGGTGGACAAGATCAACAGTGGCGACACGGCGTGGATGCTGGCCTCGACGGCGCTGGTGCTGCTGATGACCATTCCGGGGCTGGCGCTGTTCTACGGCGGGATGGTGCGCAAGAAGAACGTGCTGGCGACGCTGATGCAGAGTTTCGCGATCACCTGCCTGGTGACGGTGCTGTGGGTGATCGCCGGCTACAGCGTGGCGTTTGTTCCGGGCGGGCAGTTCTTCGGCAGTCTGGACCGGCTGTTCTTAAACGGGATGGTGTTCCAGAAGGAGGCCGGGAAGGTGATGGTCAGCCACCTGGCCACGACCATACCGGAGTCGGTGTACATGACCTTCCAGATGACCTTCGCGATCATCACGCCGGCGCTCATCTGCGGGGCGTTTGCCGATCGGATGAAGTTCTCGGCGATGCTGTGGTTCATGGGGCTATGGTCGCTGCTGGTGTATTCGCCGATCGCGCACATGATGTGGGAGTCGACGACGGGCTTCTGGGCGACGAAGGGGGTGCTGGACTTTGCCGGCGGGACGGTGGTGCACATCAATGCCGGTATCGCGGGGCTGGTGTGCGCGCTGGTGCTGGGCAAGCGGGTGGGCTACGGCAAGGAGCCGATGGCGCCGCACAACCTGACGCTGACGCTCATTGGCGCATCGCTGTTGTGGGTGGGCTGGTTCGGCTTCAACGCCGGGTCGGCGACGGCGGCCGACGGGCGGGCGGGGATGGCGATGGTGGTCACGCAGCTGGCCACGGCGGTGGCGGCGCTGGCGTGGATGTTCACCGAGTGGCTGGTCAAGGGCAAGCCGTCGGTGCTCGGGATTGCCTCGGGGGCGGTGGCGGGGCTGGTGGCGATCACGCCGGCGTCGGGGTTTGTGGGGATCACCGGGGCGTTCGTGATCGGGATTGCCGCGGGGGTGGCGTGTTTCTTCGCGGCGACGAGCGTGAAGAAGGCGTTCGGCTACGACGATTCGCTCGATGCCTTCGGGGTGCACTGCATCGGCGGGATCGTCGGCGCGATCCTGACCGGTTACTACAACGTCAAGGAGATCAGCGGCGTCGACGGCGACATGCTGGTGCAGCTCGGCGCGGTGGCAACCACGCTGCTGGTCAGCGGCCTGGGCAGCTTCATCATCCTCAAGGTCATCGACATGGTCATCGGCCTGCGCGTTTCCGAAGAACAGGAGCGCGAAGGCCTCGATGTGAGTCTCCACGGCGAACGGGTGGAGTAAGTCTGCAGGCACCGTTCGATCTTTCTCCTCAGTGGCTCTCGGGGCGCCGCAAGCGCCCCGTTTTTTTGCCCGCGGACGCCCGATTGTCGGTTGAGCGCGGGCCTAAGATTTCTTGCGCGCGCGAGGATGCGCCTGGTCGTAGACCTTCGCCAGATACTGGAAGTCCAGGTGGGTGTAGACCTGCGTGCTGGCGATGCTCGAGTGCCCGAGCAGCTCCTGTACCGCGCGCAGGTCGCCGGATGATTGCAGCAGGTGCGAAGCGAACGAGTGGCGCAACATGTGCGGGTGGACGTGTTGCGCCAGGCCGCGCCTGACCGCCCATGCGGCGAGCCTGCGCTCGATTGCGCGTGGCGTGATGCGCCGACCGGTCCGTGATAGGAACATCGCCTTCGCGTCTGCGCCGGTGAACTGCGCGCGCACCGCGAGCCACGTCCGCAGCGCCGCGCAGGCAGGGCCGCCGACGGGAACGATCCGCTCCTTCGAGCCCTTGCCCCAGACGCGCACCTCGCCGGTTGCGAGGTCAACCGCGGTCACGTCAAGCCCGGCGAGCTCCGACACGCGCAGTCCCGACGAATACGCGAGCTCGAACAGCGCGCGATCGCGCACCGCGAGCATATCGCCACCCTCGATTGCGACCAGGCGCACCGCTTCGTCCGGCGAAAGGGCGCTCGGTAGACGGCGTGCCGACCTTGGCGCCTTAAGACCGGCGCAGGGGTCGTGCTTGAGCGAGGGCATCCGGTCAAGCAGGAAACGGTAGAAGGAGCGCCAGCCGGAAAGCATGCGCGAGAGGCTTCTGCCGGAGAGGCCGCGCGCGTGCAAGGTGCTGAGAAACCGGCGCAACGTCGCCGGGGAGAGCGAAGCAAGCGGCGCCTCGCCGGCAAGCGCCTTGAGCACGCTGACGTCGCGCCAGTAGGCCTCACGCGTGCGGACGGGCAGCGTCGCAAGATGCTGCGCGAACGCATCGAGCACAGCAGCGTTGGCGCCCGAGGACGTCGCTTCGGCCTCGTTGCGCGCGACGCTCATCGCGATCAGGACTGGGGAAGGAACCGGGCCGTCGCCATGCTGGCGAGTTCGGCCAGGCGGGTGAGATAGACCGTCCCCATTCCGGCGTAGAACCGCCCGGGAGTCTCGCTGCCCAGGCCCAACAAACCGAAGGTATGATGCGTTCGCAGCGGCAGAAACGCGAATGACTTCAAAGGCGCGTGCGCGTCGAACCATTCGCGCGATTCGAATGGCGCGTGCGTCCCGCAGTACGGCTCGCCGAGCGCGGCGGCGTACTCGCGCAGTTCCTGGCTCGTCGCCGCGAGTTCGGGGAGATAGGACTGCTCGGGCACCCTGCCCCACAGCCGCAGCGCAACCTGCGGCACGCGAAAATCGTCGCGCAGACTGTGGTAGAGCACGCCGAGCGTTGTTTCCAGATCGGTGGCGGCGAACAGGGCGAGCGTGGAGCGGTGCAGCTTCTCGCTGATGGCGTCGTTGTCGCTGCCGAACTGGATGAGCTCTTGCAGCTTGGTCTCCAGCTGCGAGTTCTTTTCACGCAGGGTGACAATCTGGCGCTCGGCGATGGGAATCGCGCGGCCTCCGTGGGGATGGGGCACGAAAATTTCTGCGAGCAGGTCCGCGTATTGCTCGAAAAATCCCGGGTTCTCCTTCAGATAGGTGGCGACTTCGCTCGCATCCATGGCTTCATCCCTGTCCGTGGTCATCATCGCTCCGGGACGCTCCACTCGCCCTCGAACACGGTTTCGGCCGGGCCGGTCATCATCACCGGCGCGGCGTTACCCCCCCAAGCGATCGTCAGCATGCCGCCGCGGGTCGCCACGCGCACGGGCGAATCGAGCAGTCCGCGTCGGATCCCCGCGACGACTGCGGCGCAGGCTCCCGTGCCGCAGGAAAGCGTCTCGCCGGCGCCACGCTCCCACACCCGCAAGCGAATGTTAGCGCGATCGACGACTTGCATGTAGCCCGCGTTGACCCGCCGCGGAAAGCGCGCATGCGTCTCGATCCGGGAACCCTGTGTCGTCACCGGCGCTCCGACCAGGTCGTCGACGACCTGCACGGCGTGCGGGTTGCCGAGCGACAGCGCCGAAATCATCACCGTCACGGCGTCGACTTCCAGCGGCTCGACGACCGCTTCCGTGCCGCCGAGGAACGGGATGTCGGAGGCGCGAAACAGCGGCACGCCCATGTCCACAGTGATCTCGCCATCGGCCGTCAGCGCTGGTTCGATCACGCCACCCGCGGTCTCGACGCGAATGGCGCGCTTGTCGGTGAGGCCGCGCGCACGCACGAACTGCACCAGGCAACGCGCGCCGTTGCCGCACTGCTCCACTTCGCCGCCGTCGGCATTGAAGATCCGGTAGCGGAAGTCGACGTCGGGGCGCGTCGGCTTTTCCACCAGCAGTATCTGGTCGCAACCGACTCCGAAGTGCCGATCGGCCAGGCGGCGCATGTCGGATGGGCGCAGTTCTATCCTCTCGTGCATGCCGTCGAGGACGACGAAATCGTTGCCCAGGCCCTGCATCTTGGTGAAGCGCAGACGTCGGGCCATTACGGGCGCGCGCCCAATCGCGCGCTCGAACCGCGCGACGGGTATTTCACCCTTGCGTGCAAACGGCAGCGCGGTGCCATCAGCCAGTGTGGCCGTGCCCGTGAGCAGGTATGTGACAGGCAGTTGCGTTCCCAGCGACATCAGCGCGGTCGCCACGGCACCGACGTCGACCCGCCCTGCGAGTTCCACCGTCGCCTCGCCGCCGGCCGGCAGGGGGTCGATCCGGACGCTGTGGACATTTGCCGTCGGTCGGCCATCGAGCTCGACGTCGAAATCGATCGCGGCGACCGTGAGAGCGAAATGGTTGGGGTTGGTGAGGCGCAGGGTCAGCGCGAGACTCGCCTCGGCGTCGGCGATGCGCAGAATGCGCACCTTTTCCACCGTGACCTCCGGGGCCTCGACCTTCGGCCGCGTCGGCATGCTGCATGCAGTCATCCACAGCGTGGCGAGAAGCGCCGCGATGACCCGCCAGCCAAGCCGACGCCCGGTCACGGCATGGCCCGCGTGCGTCCGTGAACGCAACATCGCCGTTTTCATCGCCTGGTGTGTCATCGGATGCGATTGTATGTACGAATAGCGAATCGGAATAGCGCGTCGATGCAAGGCAGCCGTGCGGCGAGGGGGAGCCTGGCGGCACACCGCAAAACCCCGCCGGATCCGGCCTTCAGCGCGACGCCTGAAACGCTGTGAACTGTGGCGAAGTCGAGCAATTAGACGTTGAAACGAAAATGCATCACGTCGCCATCGCGGACGACGTACTCGCGGCCCTCGAGGCGCATCTTACCGGCTTCCTTCGCCCCCTGCTCGCCCTTGCAGGCGATGTAGTCCGCGTACGCGATCACTTCGGCGCGGATGAAGCCCTTTTCGAAGTCGGTGTGAATGACGCCGGCCGCCTGTGGCGCGGTACTGCCGCGATGCAAGGTCCAGGCGCGCACTTCCTTCGGGCCCGCGGTGAAGAAGGTCTCCAGCCCGAGCAGCTTGTATCCGGCGTGGATCAGGCGGTCGAGCCCGGCTTCCGTCAACCCCATGTCGTCCAGGAACACCTGTCGGTCCTCGGGATCAAGGTCGGCGATCTGCGCTTCGAGCGCGGCCGAGATCGCGACCACGGGCGCGCCTTCGCGCTGCGCCAGCGCCTCGATCGCCGCGAGCATCGGGTTGTCGACAAACCCGTGCTCGGCGACGTTGGCGACGTACATCGTCGGCTTCATCGTGAGCAGGAACAGCGGTTGCAGCACGGCGCGCTCTTCAGGGTACAGATCGACGGTGCGCGCCGGCTTCGCTTCGTTCAACGCCGCCGCCACCTTCTCCAGTGCCGCGACCAGGCGCTGCGCTTCCTTGTCGCCGCCCGCCCGGGCGGCCTTGGCATGCTTGGCGAGCTGCTTCTCGACGCTGGCCAGGTCGGCGAGCGCGAGCTCGGTGTTGATCGTCTCGATATCGGACAACGGATCGATCGCGCCCGCTACGTGGACGACGTTGTCGTCGGCAAAGCAGCGCACGACGTGCGCGATCGCGTCGGTCTCGCGAATGTTGGCCAGGAACTGGTTGCCCAGCCCCTCGCCCTTCGAGGCGCCGGCGACCAGGCCCGCAATATCGACGAACTCGACGGTTGCCGGAACGATGCGCTCGGGATGCAGCGATCGCGGCCAGGGCGGCGAGCCGCGGGTCGGGAACCTCGACGATCCCGATATTCGGCTCGATCGTGCAGAACGGATAGTTTTCCGCGGCGACGCCGGCCTTGGTCAGCGCATTGAAAAGCGTCGACTTGCCGACGTTCGGCAAGCCGACGATGCCGCAGCTCAGACTCATGGCTCCGGCTTTCGCTCGGCCGCTACTGCCCCGTGCTCCGCGTCCCGCGCCGGCCGCGTATGCAGCTCGTGCATCGCGCGTTCGGTGTCGCCGGCGGCGAGCCGCGGCCAGAGCGCAAGGGCGCGCTGAATCGCATCATCGATGAGCGCGGCCTCCGCCGCGTACGGCGGGCACAGCACATAATCGACGACCTCCTGCTCGGAGAGCTCGGCGTCGCGCGGATGCCCGATGCCAAGCCGCAAGCGCCAGAACTCGCTGCCGCCCAGCCGGGCGATGATGTCCTTGAGGCCGTTGTGACCGGCGCTGCCGCCGCCAAGCTTGAGCTTGACGCCGCCCGGCTTGAGGTCGAGCTCGTCGTGCGCGATCAGGATCTCGGGCGGCGACAGCTGGTAGAAACGCGCCAGCGCGGCGACCGCAATACCGCTTTCGTTCATGTAGTCCTGCGGCAGCGCCAGACGAATGTCGCCGCCGGCGGGGGCACGATCCCTCCCGACCAGGCTGTGGAAGCGCGTGGCCGGCTCGAGGCGCAAACCGAGCTTGTCGGCAAGCCGCTCGACGAACCACGCCCCGGCATTGTGGCGTGTTGCCGCGTACTTGCGGCCGGGGTTGCCCAGCCCGACGATCAGGCGCAGAGGAAGTGCCATGGCGACAGGGGTAACAAAAAAGCCCGCCGGATTGCGCCCGACGGGCCTTCTCGTGCAGGCATCGGCCTATTTCTTCTGGTCCTTCTTGCCGGCGGCCGGTCGGAACCTTTTCGCCACCCTTCTCGGCGGTCTTGTCGCCTTTTTCCGGCGCCTTCTCCGCGCCCTTCTCGTCGGGTTTCTCCGCCGTCGCGCCAGCCTCGCCTTCCGCAGCCGCTGCTTCCGCCTCCGCTTCCGGTGCGACCTCCTCGACCTCGGCAATGATCTTCGGAATGATCGCCGTCGCGACCACCGGATTCATTCCGCCGTGCGCCACGGCGGTCACGCCGTCCGGCAGCTTGAGATCCCTGACGTGGATCGACTGGTTGAGCGCCAGCTCCGACAGGTCGACCTCGATGAATCCGGGCAGGTCCTTCGGCAGGCAGGAGACGTCGAGCTCGGTCATCACGTGGCTGATGATCGCGCCGGCGAGCTTCACCGCCGGCGAATTCTCGCCATTGACGAAGTGCAGCGGCACCTTCATGTGGATTCTGCGATTCGGCGTCGACGCGCTGGAAATCGACGTGCAGGACCTCGTTGCGGAACGGGTGCATCTGCACGTCGCGCAGCAGCACCTGCGTGCGACGCCGCCCCGAGCTTCATCGTCAGGATCGACGAGTGGAACGCCTCGTTCTTGAGCGCGTGGAACAGCGCGTTGTGATCGAGCTCGATGGGTTGTGGCTGCGCGGTGCCGCCGTAGACGATGCCGGGGGCCCGCCCCGACCGCCGCAGCCGGCGGCTCGCGCCGCGGCCTTCGCTGCTGCGCGGGAACGCGGTGAATTCGTAATGCATGATGCGACTCCTTGTCTGCGGCCTTCCGCGGGCTTTCTGCAGCAGCCGGTCGGTCGTCCGCGATGGCGACAACCGCGGTCCGCTCGGTAGACTTCCGGCGCCGCGGGAAAGCTTTGAATTATATGCGGAAACCGACCCAGGCCGCAACTTCGGCGTACCGCAGCGACGCGGCGGCCGGCCGCCTCAGGCCACGCCGCCGCTATTCGGTGAACAGCGAGCTGACCGACTCCTCGTTGCAGATGCGCGTCATCGTCTCGGCGAGCAGTTGCGCGCACGAAAGCTGCGCGGATGCGCTTGCAGCGCGCGCGCCTCTTCCGACAGCGGAATGGTGTCGGTGACGACGAGCTCGTCGAGCTCGGACTCGGCGATGCGCGCCACCGCGCCGCCGGACAGCACCGGATGCGTGCAGTAGGCGAGCACCTTGTGCGCGCCGTGCTCCTTCAGCGCCGCGGCCGCCTTGCACAGCGTGTTCGCGGTGTCGACGATGTCGTCCATGATCACGCAGGTGCGCCCTTCGACGTCGCCGATGATGTTCATCACTTCGGCGACGTTCGCCTTCGGGCGGCGCTTGTCGATGATCGCGAGGTCCGAATCGAGCCGCTTGGCGATCGCGCGCGCGCGCACGACGCCGCCGACGTCGGGCGAGACGACGAGCAGGTTGTCGTAGTTCTGCTTCCACAGGTCGCCCAGCAGGATCGGCGTCGCGTAGATGTTGTCGACCGGGATGTTGAAGAACCCCTGGATCTGGTCGGCGTGCAGGTCCATCGTCATCACGCGGTCGACGCCCGACCGGCGTGAGCATGTCGGCCACGACCTTGGCGGTGATCGGCACGCGCGCCGAGCGCGGGCGGCGGTCCTGGCGCGCGTAGCCGAAATAGGGAATCGCGGCGGTGATGCGGCCGGCCGACGCGCGCTTCAGCGCATCGACCATCACCAGGATTTCCATCAGGTTGTCGTTGGTCGGCGCGCAGGTGGACTGCAGCACGAAGACGTCGCGTCCGCGCACGTTCTCGAGCAACTCGACCATGACCTCGCCGTCGGAAAAGCGGCCGACGATGCAGCGGCCGAGGCTGATGTTCAGGTGGCGCACGACCGCCTCGGCGAGCTTCGGGTTGGCGTTGCCGGTGAAGATCCATCCGTTCAAAAGCCATGGTCGACGTCCTGGATCGTGAATGCAGGCGGGTCGCGCAACGCGAGCTCGCCGGCGGCCCGCCCGTGGCAGGGAATGGCTGGGGAGGTAGGGATCGAACCTACGAATGCCGGAATCAAAATCCGGTGCCTTACCACTTGGCGACTCCCCAAGGGAAACCGGTCGCGCCCGAAGCCTCAGGGTGCCGCGAAGCGCCGCAACGGATGCTCGAGCGCCCGCGCCACAAACGCGGCGCGACCCGCTCGCTGCCAGCTCGAGCCAGCGCCTGCAGCGCGGGGCTTCCGTCGGAAAACGCGGCGAAAACGCACGCCCCCGAGCCGGTCATGCCGACGTCGCCGCGCCGGCCGCCTCGCGTGAGAGCGCATCGAGACTGGCCGCGATTTCCGGAAACCGCGAAGCTGCAACCGCCTGCAGATCGTTGCGGCCGTACCCTTCGGAAAAGACTGGTATTTTCGCGGAGCGCTGTTGCGTGTCAATTCGGGCGCCGCGAAGATCGCCGCCGTTGCGACCTGCACCGGCGGCATGGCGACGACGAACCACGTCGGCGGCAGGCTCACCGGCTCGAGCACCTCGCCGATGCCGCGCGCGAACGCCGGCGCGCCGAAAACGAAGAATGGCACGTCGGCGCCCAGCTCCAGCGCCAGCGCCATGAGCGCGCGCACGCGTGAGGCCGAGCTCCCACAGCCGGTTGAGCCCGAGCAGGACGGTGGCGGCGTCGGAGCTGCCGCCGCCGAGCCCGCCGCCCAGCGGAATGCGCTTGTCGATGTCGATGCCGACGCCGCGCGTCGACGCCGCAGGTCCGTTGCAGCAGGCGCGCCGCGCGCACGGCGAGATCGTCGCTCGCGGCGACGCCGGCGGGGCCGCGTCCGCGAACGATCTGCGCATCGTCGCGCGCGCTCAGCGTGATGCGATCGCCGTGATCGATCGGCAACGAGCAGCGTCTCGAGCTGGTGATAGCCGTCGGCCCGGCGGCCGGTGACATGCAGGAACAGGTTGAGCTTCGCCGGCGCCGGCAGCGTCATCGTGCTCGACGAGCCCATGGCATCCTCATTGCCAGCGATCGATCGACGATGCGCAATTCGACGTCGGGGTAGCTGAGCGTCACGCGCGACGGGCGCGCAGGCGCCTGTCGGCGGTCTGCGCATACGCCTGGTAGACGATCGTCCAGCCGTCCTGGCGCAACACCGCCGTCCGACCGTCGTCCCCGGCCTCGACGGCTAAGGGAGCACCCGGCCGCGCCGCGCCCTGAATCCAGAACGCCAAGCCCTGCACCGGCAGCGGCCACCCGAGCCCCTGCTCGGTCAGCGCGGTCCAGTCGCCTGCCGTCGATACCCGCCCGTCGGCGGTCTGCAGCTGCACCTGCGCTGGCATCGCCGGAGAGCCGGGCGAGGGTTTGCCCGAGCGGCGAGGCGAGCTCCAGCTCGTCGCGCTCGCCGGCGTGCGGCCAATGGAAGCTCGCCGCCATGCGCTCGCTGCCGTGGCGCGCGCTCAGACGCCCGTCGACCTCGAACGCGGCGTGGCTTGAGGCGGCATGAACCGGCCGCCGTGCGCTCGAGCGCGGCCGGAACGCAAGCGCCGAGCGCCATCGCGACGGCGAGCCATGCGCACTCGCCGCGGCGCGAACGATCGCCTGCGAAGCCGCGCCGCGAAGACCGCGCATGACGCGCCGCGACGCTCAGTGCGCCAGACGGTGAACGGTGTCGAGCAGCACCGGGTTGTCCGGCGTTTCCTTGAGCTGCGACTGCCAGACTTCCTGGGCGTGATCGCGTTCGCCCTTGGCCCAGAGCACCTCGCCTAGGTGCGCGGCGATCTCGGGATCGGGTCGCTCGGCGAGCGCGCGGCGCAGGAATTTCTCGGATTCGCTCAGGTTACCGAGGCGGAAATGCGCCCAGCCCATGCTGTCGAGGATGAACGGATCCGAGGCGCCAGCGCGTGCGCCTTCTCGATGAGCTTCATGCCCTCGGCGGTGCGCGGCGTGCGATCGACCAGCGTGTAGCCGAGCGCGTTCAGGGCCTGCGCGTTGTCGGGCTTGAGCTCGATCACGCGCTTTAAGCCGCGACTCGACCTCGTCGAGCCGGTCGAGCTTCTCGGCCACCATCGCGACGTCGTAGAGCAGCTCGGGCGAATCGGGTTCGTCGGCCAGCGCTTCGCTCAGCACTGCGTACGCGCCCTGGTAATCGTGCGCATCCTGCAACAGCTGCGCCTCGGCCTGCTTGAGCTCGATCTCCTCGTCGCGGCCGTCGGGCTCGAGCTCGGCGAGGTACTGTCCGCGCCGCGTCGACGTGCCCCTGCTTGCCCATCACCGCAGCGATGCGCAGCTTGGCCGACCCATGCGCGATCGCCGTCGGTCACCTCGCGATAGCGCGCGATCGCGTCGTCGTAGCGCTGCGTCTCCTCGGCGATTTCGCCCAGGTAGAACGCGACGGCGCCCGGGTTCTCCGAAACCAGCCTTCTTCAGGTCCTGCAAACATCCGCTCGGCGGTCGCATAGTCCTTCATCTGCACCGAGATCGCGGCGACGGCGAATTGAAGCTCGCGGTCGGAGGGATCGGCATCGAGCTGCCGCTGAAACACCGCTCTTGCCTCGGCATAGCGCTTCTGCTCGACGTAGAGCTGCGCCAGCGCGCTGGCGGCGGCGCGCGAGGCCGGCGCTGCGGCCGAGAAATGCATCGAGGTAGCGGATCGCGCTCTCCGGCGAGCTCTTGGCGAGAATATCGGCCTTGACCAGCGCCGCGCGCTCCCAGCCGGGCTTGAGTTCCAGCGCCCGGTCGATCTGCGTGCATGCCGATCGGCGAGCGATCTCCAGATCGGTGAGCCCGGTGTTGTAGCCGGCGAGCGCGACGGCGAAGTGGGCCTCGGCGACGCCCGGGTAGGGCTTGGCGAGGTCGCTGATAAGCCGGTACACGGCGGCCTTGTCCGGTTGTGCGGAAAGCGCGCGGTTGAGCTGCAGGAACGCGTCGCCGAGCGTCTTGCCGTTGGCGGCGGCATCGGCGAGCAGGCGCTCGAGATCGCCTTTCAGATCGCCGCTCGCGCCCGGCTGGCCGAGCATGCGTGACCATTTGCCGGGCCCGCTCCGAGCTCGGATCGAGCTTCTGCCACAGCTGCGCCGCTTCGAGCGCCAGTCCGCGCTGCCGCGCGAAGAGCGCGATCTCGTCGCCCGGCGCGCGAGCGTCGCGTCCTGGGCGTCCTGCGCCGCCTCGTAATAGGCGCGGGCGGCGAGCGCCGGCTCGCCGCGCTGCAGCGCGATGTCGCCGACCAGGATCCGGTACATGATCTCGGCGCTGAACTCGCGGTCTCCGCTGCGGCGGGATGCCGCGGGCGCGGCGCGTGGCCGGCGGTGCTGCGCCGCGGTCGCAGTCCGCGCCAATGCCACGGCGACTGCGAGCCAATGCGGCCACGAGAGGCCGAGAGGACGCTGCGGTTGCTGGATGTGCACGCTGCCCGTCGCTTTCTGAGACGCGCCGACGCGGGATGCGAATCACCGGCCGGGAAACCAAGCATCTTAGGGTATAGTCGGCGCCGCGACAAACCCGTCTCGGCGCGCTTCCATGCCCGAACTCCCGAAGTCGAAACAACCCGCCGCGGCGTCGCGCCTCACGTGGAGCGGCAGAAAGTGACGGCCGTGAGGATATACGACCGCCGGTTGCGCTGGCCGGTTCCGCGCGATCTGCCGCGCGTCTGGTCGGACGGACGGTCGATCGGGTCGATCGCCGCAGCAAGTACCTGCTGTTTCGGCTCGGCGCCGATACCCTGATCGTGCACCTGGGCATGACCGGCAGCCTGCGCGTGCTCACCGCGCCTCGCCGCCGAAGCGGCGCACGACCACGTCGATCTCGACTTCGCCAACGGCGTGATGCTGCGCTACCACGATCCGCGGCGCTTCGGCGCGATGCTCTGGTCGCCGGGCTCGTCGCCGCCGCATCCGCTGCTTGCCGCGCTCGGTGCCGAACCGTTTGCGCCGAGTTCGATGCCGACTATCTCTATCGCGCGACGCGCCGCCGGCGCGCCGCGATCAAGCTCGCGCTGATGGACAGCCACATGGTCGTCGGCGTCGGAAACATCTACGCCAACGAAGCGCTGTTCCGTGCCGGCATCCGCCCGACTCGCCGGCCAAGCGCATCTCGCGGGCGCGCCTCGCGCGGCTGGTCGACGCCGTCCGCGAGACGCTTGAGCGACGCGATCGCCAAGGGCGGCAGCACGCTGCGCGACTACGTCGACAGCCGCGGCGAGCCCGGCTATTTCCAGCTCGACTACTGCGTCTATGGCCGCGAGCACGAGCCGTGCCGCGTCTGCGGCGACCACGATCCGCGCGGTGCGGCTTGGGCGGACGGGCGACCTTCTACTGCCCGCGCTGCCAGCGCTAGGCGCCAGGCGCGTCGCAGCGCCGAGTCGCGCAGGCCCTTGTTTTGGCGCGAATTATGCTACAGTCGGTCGCAGCGAATGGGCGAACGCAGCACCCAGGGGAGGCGGGGATGATCCAATCCAGAGATCTGGCCGCGCGCTTCGAGGCCTACAGCGACTGGCGGCGCGCGGCTTGTCGGCCGGCATTTCCGGCCTGCACGAGTGGCTGTCGCAGCAGGACCTCGCCGACGCCCAGGCCGACCTCAAGATCCAGCACCTGCTCGAGCGCCTGCACCAGGACAAGCTCGTCGTCGCGTTCGTCGCCGAGTTCTCGCGCGGCAAGTCGGAGCTGATCAACGCGATCTTCTTCGCCGACTTCGGCCAGCGGCTGCTGCCCTCGTCCGCCGGGCGCACGACGATGTGCCCGACCGAGCTGCTCTACGACCCGACGCGGCCGCCGTCGATCCGGCTGCTGCCGATCGAGACCCGCGCGCGGGACGGCTCGGTCGCCGAGTTCAAGAACTACGCCGACGAGTGGGTCACGCTGGCGCTCGACCTTTCCTCTGCCGACAAGATGAGCCAAGTGCTCTCCCAGGTGTCGCAGACCAAGCGCGTTCCGGTCGCCCTGGCGCGCAAGTACGGCCTCTACGACGACGGCGACGTGCTCGCGCCGCTGTCGGCGGCGGACGAGGCCGCGGTCGATATTCCCTGCTGGCGCCATGCGGTGATCAACTTTCCGCATCCGCTGCTGCAACAGGGCCTGGTCATCCTCGACACGCCGGGCCTGAACGCGATCGGCACCGAGCCGGAACTCACCCTCAACCTGCTGCCCAACGCGCACGCCGTCCTGTTCATTCTCGCGGCGGACGCCGGCGTCACCAGGACCGACATCGAAGTCTGGCAGAACCACCTGGTCGGCGTCGATCCGGCGACCAAGGAGGGCCGGCTCGTCGTCCTGAACAAGATCGACGGGCTGTGGGACGAGCTCAAGAGCGCGGCGGAGATCGAGGCGGAGATCGCCCGCCAGGTCAAGACCTCCGCGCAGCTGCTGGCCATTCCGCCGGCACAGGTCTTCGCCGTGTCCGCGCAGAAGGCGTTGCTGGCGAAGGTCAATGGCGACGACGCGCTGCTCGCGAAGAGCCGCCTGCCGCAACTGGAGCAGGCGCTGTCGAAGGAGCTGATCCCGGCGAAACGCGACATCGTCGGCACCGCCACCCGGATCGAGATCCGCACGCTGGCCGCGACGGTCCGCTCGATTCTCGATGCGCGCAGCGCCGGGATCCAGGAGCAGCTCGGCGAGCTGCGCGGCCTGCGCGGCAAGAACCAGGATGTCGTCGAGCACATGATGGAGCGCATCAAGCAGGAGAAGGACCTGTTCGAGCGCGGGATGCAGCGTTACACCGCCCTGCGCACCGTGTTCACGCAGCAAACGACCGCGCTCTACGAGTCGATCGGACTGCAGACCCTGCGCGGAACCGCGGGCGAAACACGCAAGCGCATCGAGGCGAGCCCCTTCACCAAGGGTGTGCGCATGGCGATGAGCGATTTCTTCGCCGCGATCCGCGGCAACCTTGAGCAGAGCGCGCAGAAAACCCTCGAAATTCACGACATGATGGAGGCGATGTACCTGCGCTTCGCCAAGGAACACGGCCTCGAGCCGTTCACGCCCCCGCCGTTCTCGATGCTCAAGTATCAGAAGGAAATCGACCGGCTCGAACGCGCCTACAACGTTCACTTCAACACTTTGTGGAACATGGTGAGCAAGGCGAAGTTCACGTTGATGAAACGGTTTTTCGAGACGATCGCCATCCGCGTCAAGCATGTCTACGATATTGCGAACCGCGACCTGGAGTCGTGGCTCAAAGCCGTGATGGCGCCGCTGGAGACGCAGGTGCGCGAGCACCACCTGCAACTGCGGCGAAGACTGGAAAGCGTCAAGCGCATCCACCGCGCCAGCGACGAGCTCGAGGAGCGCATCGCGGAACTGGAGCAGAGCGAGTCGGGCGTCAGGGCACAGATCGCCGCGCTCTCCCGCGAGATCGCGGCGATCGACGCGGTGATCGAGCAGCCGGAGCTTTTCCCGCTCGCCGCGAACGCTTAGCGCGCGCTCGCTAGCGGCCGCCGGCGGTGGCCTTTGCCGCCATCAGTCCTTCGTACTTCGCGCGCAGCTGCGCGTTCGTTTCCACCCGGTCCGGATCGACGGGGATGCAGTCGACCGGACACACCTCCACGCACTGCGGGGTATCGAAGTGGCCGACGCATTCGGTGCACTTCGCCGGGTCGATGACGTAGATCTCGACGCCCTGCGAGATCGCCTCGTTCGGGCACTCCGGCTCGCAGACGTCGCAATTGATGCATTCGTCGGTGATGATCAGGGCCATCGCCGTTACCTCAGCCGGTTCGCGTGCGCGGCGGAGCGTCCGGCGAACTTCGTCGCCAGGCGCGCCGCGACCGGCGGACTCACGAACTTGCTGACATCGCCGCCGAAACGGGCGATTTCCCTCACGATCGTCGAGGACATGAAAAGGTATTGCTCCGCGGGGGTCAGGAACAGCGTTTCGACTTCCGGGTACAGGTTCCGGTTCATTCCGGCCATCTGAAACTCGTACTCGAAGTCCGACACCGCGCGCAGGCCGCGCAGGACGACGGCGGCGCCGACCGAATGCACGAATTCCATCAGCAGCCCGGAGAAGCCAAGGGCGCGCACGTTGGCAAAGTCGGCAAACACCTCGCGTGCCATCGCCACTCGCTCGGCGACGGTAAACAGCGGCCCCTTGCTCTCGCTGGCGGCCACCCCGACGATGATCTGGTCGAAGAGCCTGGATGCGCGACGGACGACGTCCTCGTGCCCCCGCGTCAACGGGTCGAATGTTCCCGGATAGACGACTGTGAGCATCGCGTTCAAATTCCGCCAGCGTGGCGCAGCAGATGATAATGCACCTGCCCCGCTTTGTCGCGACGCCACACCGCGAGTCCCGGGGGTGGCGCGATCGGCGCCGGCGCCTCGACGTAGAGGCGGCCGTCCGGGCGCGAGGCGCGCCGCCGCGGCGGGCAATAGCTGCGCCCAGAGATCGGCCGCGAACGGCGGGTCGAGAAAGATAACGTCGTAGCAACGCGCGTCGCGCGCGAGAAACGCCTGTGCCTCGGCGCAGTGCGTCTCGATGCTCTGCGCGCCGAGCTTGGCTGCGTTGGCGTCAAGCGCGCGCACCAGAGAGCGTTCGCGATCGATCGCGACGGCGTGCGCTGCGCCGCGCGACAGCGCTTCGAACGCGAGTGCGCCGCTACCCGCGAACAGGTCCAGGATCGTGCGGCCGGTCAGATCCTGGCCGAGCCAGTTGAAGAGCGTTTCGCGAATGCGATCCGGGGTCGGCCGCAGCGCCGGGAAGGCTGGAAACCGCAGTCTGCGCCCGCGCCACTGGCCGCCGATGATGCGAATCGCGTTGGCGGCCATAAGCGGAACGAGCCTGCAAAGGCGGGACGGTAGAATTATAGCGTTGGTGTGCAGCCCCGATGTTCGATCGATCCCAATCCCAACCCACTGCGGATGCCCGCTCCTGGAGCGCGCGGCTTCGTGCCGGGCTGGCCGCTTCGCGCGAGCGGCTGGCGCGCCCGCTCGCGGCACTGGTCGGGCGCACGACGCTGTCCGAGGAAGCCCTCGAGGAACTCGAATCGGCCCTGCTGGCGGCGGACGTCGGCGTGCCGGCGACGCAGCGCCTGCTCGCCGACTTGCGCACGCGCTGGGTGCGCGCGGCGGGCGACGCCGACCCGAGAACCGTGCTCAAGGCGTCTCTGACCGCCTTGCTTCTGCCTCTCGAGCAGCCTCTGGTCGTCGGGCCGCAGCGGCCGTTCGTGATCATGCTGGCCGGCGTCAACGGCGCGGGCAAGACCACCTCGATCGGCAAACTCGCCCGATGGCTGCAGGGCCAGGACCTGTCGGTCCTGCTCGCGGCGGGCGACACGTTCCGGGCCGCGGCGCGGGAGCAACTCGAGATCTGGGGCGAACGAAACAACGTGCAGGTCATCGCCCAGAGCGGTGGCGATCCGGCCGCGGTCCTGTTCGACGCCGATTACCGCGGCCCGGGCGCGCGGCATCGATGTCGTGCTCGCCGACACCGCCGGGCGGCTGCCGACGCAGCGGCACCTGATGGAGGAACTGAAGAAGATTCGGCGGGTGATCGCCAAGGCGATGGAGGGGGCGCCGCATGAAACCTTGCTCGTCGTCGACGCCAATACCGGGCAGAACTCCCTCAGCCAGGTCGCGGCCTTCGACGCCGCACTCCCAGCTCACCGGCCTCGTGCTGACCAAGCTCGACGGGACCGCCAAAGGCGGCATCTTGGCCGCCATCGCCGGGACCCATCCGGTGCCCGTCAAGTTCATCGGGGTCGGGGAGGCGGTCGACGACTTGCGACCCTTCCGGGCGGCCGAATTCGTCGCCGCGCTCCTCGGATAGGCGGCCCGGCGTACGCCGTTTGCGAACACTCACTCTCTCCCGGATCAGTCCCTCGTGCAGATGGCTGGATGTTCCGGCAGCCAGCGGCGGGAACTTGCCGTCGCCTTGGCACTCTTAAGACTCGAGTGCTAAAATAATCGCCAAGCACCAAAAGGAGATCGCTTCGATGGCAAGCAACACGCTGGCGTTTCCCACCCCGGCATCGCTGGGGAGCATCGATCAGTATATTCACGCGGTGAACCGCTTTCCGCTGCTGTCGGCCGGGGAAGAGGTGGAGCTCGGCCGCAGGCTGCGCGACTACAACGACCTCGATGCCGCGCGGCAGCTCGTGCTGTCGCACCTGCGCCTGGTCGTTGCGATCAGCCGCAACTATCTGGGCTACGGCTTGCCGCAGGCCGACCTTATTCAGGAAGGCAACGTCGGGCTGATGAAGGCGGTGCGGCGCTTCGACCCGGAGCGCGGCGTGCGTCTGGTGTCGTTCGCGCTGCACTGGATCAAGGCCGAGATCCACGAGTACGTCCTGCGCAATTGGCGGCTGGTCAAAATCGCGACCACCAAGGCGCAGCGCAAGCTGTTTTTCAACCTCCGCAGCATGAAGGCGGGCCCGGCGGCATTGACGCGCAAGGAGGCGACGCTCATCGCCAAGGAACTCGGCGTCAAACCCGAGGAGGTCTTCGAGATGGAGACCCGCTTCTCGGGTCAGGATGTCGCGCTTGAGCCGCAACCCGGCGAGGAGGGCGAATCGCTGACACCGATCGCCTACCTGACCGACGCCGCCGCCGAGCCGGTGCAGATTCTCGAGGCCGCTGAAACGGCGCGCAACCGCAGCGACGGGCTGCACGGCGCGCTCGCGAAGCTCGACCCCCGCAGCCGCGAGGTCATCGAAGCGCGGTGGCTGCGCGAGGACGACAAGGCGACGCTCCAGGAACTGGCCGATCAGTACGGCGTATCGGCGGAACGGATCCGGCAAATCGAAAGCAAGGCGTTGCGGACAATGCGCGGCCAGATGGGTACGCCGTAAGCCGCTCCGCCGCAACCCCAATGCAACGCCGGCCTTGGCCGGCGTTTTTTTGTCGGCCGCCGCGGCGCCGTCAGCAGGGGCCTTCTTCCGTGCGGCGCGAAAAGCGGATATTGAGCTGCTTCAGCTTGCGATACAGATGCGTTCGTTCGAGACCCGCCCGCTCGGCGACGCGACTCATGTTGCTCTGCTCCTTGCCCAGCAACTGCTCGAAATAAATCCGTTCGAAGGCTTCCCGCGCTTCGCGCAGCGGCAATTCGAAGAAGCGCGCGGTCAGCTCCGGCGCAACCGCCGCCGGGGGCAGGAGCGCGCTGTCGCCAAGCAGCCGGCGGACGTGCTCGGCGGTGATTTCGCCGTTGACGGTCAGCGCGAGGTTGGCAATGACACTGTGCAGATGATCGAGATTGCCCGGCCAGTACGCCGCCGCCAGCGCGGTGACCGCGCTGCTGTGCAGGGTGGCCTGGGTGCGTTGGCTCGAGGCGATTTCGCGCCAGAACCGTTCGACCAATGCCGGAATGTCCTCGCGCCGCTCGCGCAGCGGCGGGAGCATCACCGCGCCGGCGGAAAGAATCGCCAGCAGCGCGGGGTCGAAGCGTCCGTCGGCCGCGAGATTGCCAAGTTGTTCGCTGCTGCTGCACACCAGTTGCGTGTTGTGCTTCTCGAGCTTGGGCAGGAGAAACGCGAGTCCTTTCTGCTCGGCTCGCGAATAGCTGCCGACTTCGCCGCAATAGAGCACTCCGTCGCGCGCTTCCTCGAGCACCTGCAGCGGATTGGCGACCAGGCGCACGCCCCCCTGCAGCACCACGAACGGCGTGTCGGGGACATGCACCGCGCGCGCGACGATGTCGTGGCCGGTGCCCGGCTCGCCGACGATCAGGATCGGCCGGGCGGCACGCAGCAGCTGCTCGATCGCGCGCTCGGCTTCGATCACCGCGGTGCTGGTGCCGAGTGGCGTTAACGTGATGCGGCGCGGCCCCTGTCCGGCGCCGGTCTTGAGGGCGCGCGTCACCGTCGCCAGTAGCTTCTGCAGGCCTACGGGCTTCTCGAGGAAGTCGAATGCGCCGATCCGGGTCGCTTCGACCGCGGTCTCGATGGTTCCGTGCCCAGACATCATGACCACCGGCATGGTGAGCTGGCCGCCGGCAGCCCACTCGCGCAGCAGCGTGACGCCGTCCGTGTCCGGCATCCAGATGTCGAGCAGAACCAGTGCGGGCTGGTTGTGCGCGCGGTAGCTGCGCGCCTCGCCGGCATTTTCCGCAAGGCTCACGCGGTAACCTTCGTCCTGCAGGATTTCGGAGAGCAATTCGCGGATGCCGACCTCGTCGTCGACGATCAGAATCTCCTTCGGCTGCGCCATCACGTCTAGCTCCCTTCCAGCGGGAAATACAGGATTACCCGCACGCCCCGCGGCTGCCGGTTTTCGATCGTGATCCGGCCGTGGTGTTCGTCGACGATCTTCTTCACGATCGCAAGCCCCAGGCCCGTGCCCTTGGCCTTGGTCGTGACATAAGGCTCGAACGCGCGCCTCATCATGTCTTCGGGAAACCCGCTGCCCGCGTCGGCGACCGAAAGAGTCAGCTCGCCGCCCCGCACCGCGGAGGCAAACTCGTAGGCCGGCGTGACCACGTCGGCCTGCGAATCAATCGCATTCTGGATAAGGTTATGGAACACCTGGCGCAGACGGGTCGGTTCACCCTGGATGACGGCGCCGCGCTCGGCGAGCTGCAGCGACACGTGGGGCCGCAGATTCTCGTACAAGGCGAGCACATCAAGCAAGAGGGCATTGATATCGACCGACTGCATCTTACCCGGGCGCGGTTGACGCGCGTAGATCGCGAAGTCGTCGACCATGTTCTTCATCGCCGTAACCTGAGCGATGATTGTCTGCGTCCCGCGCACGAGCGCTTCCTCGTCGGCACCCTCGAGCTTGCCCGCGAGCTTGACGGCCAGGCGCTCTGCCGAAAGCTGGATCGGCGTCAACGGATTCTTTATCTCGTGCGCAAGCCTGCGCGCCACCTCGGCCCAGGCCGCGTCACGCTGCGCTTGGACCAGTTCGGAAACGTCGTCGAACACGACTACGCATCCGGGTGCGGGCTCCCCGGGCAAGCCGGAACCGCGCATGAGCAGGACCCGCGTGTGGTTGGATACCGACAGCTCGGCCTGCCGCTGCCATTGCCCGTCGCGTCCGCGGCGAAAACCCTCGTCGACGAGTTCCGCAAACGCGGCGAGCGCCGGCATCCGGCGCCCCCAGTCGGCAAGCGGCACGTCCATCAGGTCGGCGAGCGGCTGTTGCAGGATCACCGCGGCGCTGGGATTGGCGGTGCGCAGGCGGAACGCGTTGTCGAAGGCGAGCACGCCGGCGGACAGATTGGCCAGCACGCTCTCGAGGTAGGCGCGCGTGGTCTCGATCGCGCTGCGGTTTTCCTTCTCCTTCTGCTGCGCTTCGGCGAGCTGCGCCGTCATCGTATTGAACGACTCGGTCAGCACCCCCAGTTCGTCGCGGCTCTGCACCGGGTTGCGCCGGCTGAAATCGCCCTGAGCAACCGCGCGCGTACCTTCGGCCAGCAATCCCAGCGGCCGGCTGAACTGCTCGGAGAGCACGACCGCGAGACCGAGCGCCGACAACAGGGCGAGCAGCAGCGTCAGGGTGAGCGTAAGCCAGTACAGGCGCCGCAACGCAGTCCGCGAAAAGGAGATTTCCTGATAGTCGTGATAGCCGGCCTGGACTTTGTCGAGTTCCTGTTGCAACTGCTTGGGCACGGGCTCCACAACCTGCAGCACGCGCAGCGGCTCCAGCGGATCGGCGTTGTTGACCGGCACGACGACGCGCAGCATGAGCCCCTGGTCACCCATCTGCTCGATCTCCGAAAACGGCTGCTGCAGCCGGGCGCGCCGCAGCGCCTGCGCCGACGGCGGCTGGGGCGTGAGCATCGACCCGGAAACGCCCGCGACGGCCAGCACCGCGCCCGAAGACGAGAACAGCGCCGCCTCGTAGAGGCCGGCCTGCTCGCTCGCGCGATTGAGCCGCGTCGCGATGCTCCCCGGTTCGGCTTCCTGCAGCGTCAGCGCGAGTTGCGTTGCCTTGTTGGTCGTTTCCTGCAACAGGTAGTCAAGGGCGCTGCGGGCGAGGTTGAGCCCGCCCTCAAGAGCCCGGTCGACGCGCACGTCAAACCAGGATTCGATGCTCTTGCTGATGAACTGCACGGAGACACCATACAGCAGCGCGCCCGGCAGCACCGCGACCAGCGCGAACAGCAGCACCAGCCGCATCGCCAGGCGCGAGCCGAAGACGCCGGCCTTGAGGTTCCTGCGCAACCGCAGCAGCTGATAGCCGACGAGCCCGGTCAGCATGACGAGCATCGTGACGTTGAGCGCAAGCAGCAGGTTGTAGCTGCGGGCGAACAGCGCGGTATTTGCGCTCGCCGTCGCCAGCAGAAACAGGAAGATCACGGCGAGGCATGCGCAAACCAGAAGCACGTAGCGCAGCACGCGCGGGGCGAGGATGCCGCTCATGGCACGAAGCTCCAGCGGTACCACTCGGATTGCAGCGACCAGTCGCGCGAAGCGAGCGCATTGATTTGAAACGGCTTTGGCAGCTGGGTCACGTCGAGGCGCAGGCGCACCGCCGCTTCATAGCGCGCGCCCTTGGTCAACGCGTCGCTCGCGATCACCGGCCGCGATGCGACCCGCGAGAGCAGGTGCTCGACTTCCTCGAGCGAAGCCAGTTGCTGACCAAGCAGCCCTGTCGTGACCCGATACTGCCGCGTCAGCGGCGAATAGGTGATGCGGTACTGCACAGACTGTTCAACCAGCTTCTGGTCAAGCCAGTACCAGCGCGGCCGGGAGAGTTCGAATTCCAGAACGAAGTACAGCGGCACGCCCTTCTGCAACGCTTCCTCGAGCGTGGGATTGAACGCGACGTCGAACTGGGCATTCAGGACGTAGCTCTCGTCCTCGGCGAGCAGCTCTGCGGACTTGACCGGGATCGTGTCGCCGTGCGCCGCCGGCGCGAACGCAAGCCAGAGCGACGCGGTCAAGCACAACAGGCCGAGAAAGCGGTTCGTTGGCGGCATGCCACGGGCGGCAGCGAGCCGCGCGATCCAAGGTGGGACTAGTTCTTCTGCAGGAGGGCGTAAAAAAACCCGTCGTGATTGTGCTCTGCGGGGCCCTCCGCTGGCAAGAGTTGTCCATCCGCGCAAGCCGGTGCGCCGGGCAGTTCAAGCTGCGCGCGCGCGGCGTCCGGATGCCGGGCGAGGAACGTTATCGACTTGCTCCGCGTTCTCGGCGCGGAAGATCGAGCACGTCGAGTAGAGCAGCCTGCCGCCGGGGGCGAGCATCGCCCATAGCGGATCGAGCAGCCGCTGCTGCTGCGCGACGAAGCCGGCGACATCGCTCTCGCGGCGCAGCCACTTCACGTCAGGGTGGCGGCGCACCACGCCGGACGCGCTGCATGGCACATCGGCAAGGATGCGGTCGAATGGCACGCCGTTCCACCAGCCGGCCGGAGCGGCCGCGTCGCCGGCGACCAACCGTGCCGACAACCCGAGCCGCTCCAGATTTTCTGCGATGCGCCAAAGCCGCTGCGCATCGATGTCGATTGCGGTCAGGTCGAGGTCCGCGCGCTCGGCAAGATGCGTGGTCTTGCCACCGGGTGCTGCGCACGCGTCGAGCACGCGCATGCCGTCGCGAACGCCAAGCAGCGGCGCGGCCAGTTGCGCACCTGCATCCTGAACCGAGAACCAGCCGCGACCGTATCCGGGCAGCGCGCTCGCCGGGCGCGGCTTGTCGAGAATGACGCCCGCGGCACCGACGCGCACTGCGGCGATATCCGCGCCGGTGAGTGCGGCGACATAGTCATCCGGCGCGATGCGCCGGATGTTGACGCGCAGGCAGAGCGGCGGGCGGGCATTGCCCGCATCGAGGACGGCCGCGTAGCACTCCGGCTGCTCGCCCTGCAGCCGATCGATCCACCACTCCGGATACGAGAAGCGCCCCTCCGGCGTGTCCGCGACGGATGCGAGCACCGCGTCCCGCCGGCGAAGAAAGTTGCGCAGCACCGCGTTGACGAGCCCCTGCGCGGAAGTCCGGTTGAGCCGGGCGGTGGCACGCACCGCGCAGTCGACGACGACGTGCGGCGCGGCACGCGTATGGATCAGCTGGTAGAGGGCGACCCAGAGCAATGCCTCGACGTTGGCATCAACCAGAGGCCGGTCGGCGAGGCAGCGCACGCTTGCGCGCAGCTGGCCCAGGAAGCGCAGCGTTCCGTACGCGAGCTCGTGGACGAGCGCGCGATCGCCCGTTGCCGCATCGCTCGCGCCGGCTAACGCCGCCGTTAGCGTCGTTCCCGAAAGGACTCGCCGTACCGCCTTGGCAGCGACCCGTTGCGCTCGCTCCATCGCGGAGGGCGAGTCCGCTTACGCGGCCATCGCGAGCAGGCGGTGGATGCGTTCCGCGGTCGGCGGGTGCGTGCTGAACATGCCGCCGAGGCCCCCTCCGGAAAGCGGGTTGATGATCATCAGATGCGCCGTGGCCGGATGCGCTTCGGCGGTATCGAGCGGCAATCCCTTGGCGTAACGTTCGATCTTCGCCAGCGCGTCGGCGAGCGCACGCGGATCGCCGGAGAGCTCCGCACCGCCACGGTCCGCCTCGTACTCGCGACCGCGCGAGATTGCGAGCTGGATCAGCACCGCGGCGATCGGTGCCAGGATAAGCACGAGCAAGGCAACCAGCGGATTGCGCTGGTCATCGCGACCGCCGAAGAACATGCCGAAATTCACCAGGGTTGAGATCGCGCCGGCGATTGACGCGGTAATCGTCGAGGTCAGGATATCGCGATGCGTGACATGGGAGAGTTCGTGCGCGATGACCGCGCGCAGCTCGCGGGCGTCGAGCAGCTGCAGGATGCCGGTCGTTGCGGCGACGGCGGCGTGCTCGGGGTTGCGGCCCGTTGCGAACGCGTTCGGTTGCGCCTCGTCGATCAGGTAGACCTTCGGCATCGGCAGCCCGGCTTTGCTCGCGAGCTCTCTGACGATGCCGTAGAGCTGCGGCGCGGTGTTCGCATCGACGGCCTGCGCGCGGTAGAGCTTCAGCACCATCGTGTCGGAGAACCAATACGCCCACAGGTTCAGGGATGCCGCCAGCACGAGCGCGAGCAGCATACCCTGTCCTCCGCCAAGCACTGCGCCGACCGTGCCGAAGAGCGCGGTGATCGCCGCCATCAGCAGCCCCGTCTTAAACCAGTTGCCGAGCATCGTCTGTCTGCTCCTTTCCGTGATTCCCGGATGGCTCCGGGTTACCTTGTTTTAGATGGTGCCGCGGGCAACTGATTCAACCATTCGCGCCCCCCAACTGCATCCCCGTCGCAATGTGGCAGCCGGCCAGAAACGCCGCTGCGGACAGCCTCCGGCCACCGGGGCGCTGCAACTCCGTCACGTTGAGCGCGCCCTCGCCGCACGCGACCACGATACCGGAGGCTGCGGCAGCGACGACGCTTCCGGGCAGGCTCGCTCCCGCCATTACCGGAACGGCCTCCCAGAGCTTGACCGTCTCGCCGGCGAGTGTCGTCTGGGCGCCGGGCGCCGGGTTGAATGCCCGGATCGCGCGCTCGATCGTGCGCGCGCTTTGCCGCCAGTCGATGCGCGTCTCCGCGCGCTCGATCTTCGCCGCATAGGTCGCTCCGGATTCAGGTTGCGCTTCCGCGGGGAGGAATGCGTCAAGCTGCAATTGGCGCAGGGCGCCGACAATCGCCTGCCCGCCGACGACAGCGAGCTTGTCGTGCAGGCTGCCGGCGGTCTCGCGCGCGGCGATGGTCACCGGATGGCGGGCAATGACCGGGCCGGTGTCGAGCCCTTCGTCGATACGCATGATCGAGATGCCCGTCTCGGCGTCGCCGGCGAGCAACGCGCGCTGAATCGGCGCCGCCCCGCGCCAGCGCGGCAGCAGCGACGCGTGGATGTTGATGCAGCCGTGGCGGGGCCAGGCGAGGATCGCCGGGGGCAGGATCAGTCCATAGGCCGCGACGACGAGAACATCCACCGCGGTGGCGGCAATCCGGGCGCAGGCGGCCTCGTCCTTCAGGCTCGTCGGCTGCAGCACCGGGATGCGCCGAGCCACAGCGAGCGCCTTGACCGGGCCGGGGGCGAGCTTCATGCCGCGCCCGTGCGGCCGGTCGGGCCGGGTGAGGACAAGGACGACCGGCAGGCCGGCGGCAAGGATCGCCTCGAGCGCGATTGCGGCGAACGCGGGCGTCCCCGCGAACCCGATGCGCATCAGCCCGCCCGGCTCGAGCCCGCGCTTCGCTGTTTCTTCCTCAGCCTGGCGGCCAGCCGCGCACGCTTGAGCGGCGAGAGCTGATCGACGAATACCTTGCCCACGAGGTGATCGACCTCGTGCTGGATGCACACGGCGAGCATGCCCTCGGCCGCGAGCTCGAAAGGCCGGCCGCTTTCGTCCTGCGCCCGCACCGTGATCCGCGCCGCGCGCTGGACCTTGTCGTAATAGCCCGGCACCGATAGGCACCCTTCCTCGTATGCCGCCTCGCCGTCGGCGGCGACGATCTCCGGATTGATGAAAACCCTGAGCTCGTCGCGAGCTGCGCTCACGTCGATCACGATCACGCATTTGTGCACGTTGACCTGGGTCGCGGCAAGACCTACGCCGGGGGCGGCGTACATGGTCTCTGCCAGGTCGCGGACCAGTTTCCGGACCTCGGCGGTCACCACGGGGACTTTCGCCGCGATCCTTCTCAGCCGCGGATCGGGGTACTCAAGGATGTCGAGGACCATAATTGCTTGCAAAATGCATGTTCGGGATGCAGAATCACGCCTAAGCCCTTATTTTGCGGCGATTTAGGACGTTAGCAAGGTCCGCCCAACCATTCGTTGCGGAGAGGCGTCATGCGCGCGAAGTCTATCACAGCGTCGTTGCTGCTCTCGGCCTTCATGCTGCCGCTCCTGCTCGCGCCTCGCGTGCTGCATGCGGAAGATATCCAGCTGCAGGACAACCCGCCGGACCGCTACACCGTGCAGAAAGGCGACACCCTGTGGGGTATCGCCGCCCGCTTTCTGAAGCAGCCCTGGCGCTGGCCCGACGTCTGGCGGATGAACCGCGACCAGATCAAGAACCCGCATTGGATCTACCCGGGTGACGTGATCGTCCTGGATCGCTCCGGCCCCGAGCCGCGGCTCACGCTCGAAGGCGGCTCCGGGAACCGCCTCGAGCCACGGGTACGGGCCGAGCCGCTCGCCGCCGCGGCGATTCCAAGCATTCCACCGGGCGATATCGAGCCCTATCTCACCCGGCCGATTATCACCGGCCCGGACGGCCTGCCCGACGCCGCCAGGATCGTGGCCGCGCGCGATCATCGGGTCGTTCGCGGTCAGGGCGATTCGGTCTATGCGGTCAATATCGACGCGAAGTCCGGCGACCAGTGGCTCATCTACCGTCCCGGCAAGGTGCTGCGGTCGTACGACAGCAATGAACGTCTCGGCAACGAGCTGCGCTATCTCGGCAGCGCCACCGTCGAGCGCTTCGGCGAAGTCAGCACCCTGCGCATCACCTCGGCACGCGAGGAGATTCTTTTCGGCGACCTGCTGGTCCCGTCGCCGCCGGAGGTGATCGTCAACTACGTGCCGCACGCGCCTGAGCGTGCCATCGAAGGGCGGATCATCGCGATCGCCAACGATACGGCGGAAACCGGCCGTGGCTATATCGTCACGCTCGACCGCGGCAGTCAGGACGGTTTGGAGTCCGGGCACGTTCTGGCGATTTACCATCCCGCGCCGGTGATTGCCGATTCGCGGCCCTCCCCGGGTGCCGACAGCATCAACAAAGTGATCGACCAGACCCGCTCGATCCTGCAGCCCACGCGCTACCTGAACCTGCCGCCGGAGCGCACCGGCCTGCTGTTTGTCTTCCGGGTCTTCGACCGGGTCTCCTACGCCATCGTGCTCAACACCACCGAGCCGATCGTCGTGGGCGACGTCGTCCGCAAACCTTAGCGCAGCGCCCGGCGATGCAGGTCGACGCCCGCGTCGAGGCTTGGGCGTGGCTGCAACTCGTCCCCGGCCTCGGTACGCGCGGCGTCGTGGCGCTGCTCAAGTCGCTGGGCGACCCGGTGGCCGTGCGCGGCGCCTCGCAGGCAACCCTGGCGCGCCTCGTGCCGGGCGAGCTCGCCGCCGCCATTCGCCGCGGTCCCGACCCAGGCGAGCTCGAACGCACGCTGGCATGGCTTGCCAGGGCCGGGCATTCGCTGCTCGCCTGGGACGATGCGGATTACCCCGCGGCCTTGCTCTCGATCGCGGACCCCCCGCCGGTTTTCTATCACGTGGGCAGGCGCGAGCTGCTCAATCGGCCGGCGCTTACCGTCGTGGGCAGTCGCAATGCCACCGCGCAGGGAAACGGCGACGCCGAGGCTTTCGCTGCGGCATTGTCGGCGGCCGGCTTGACTATCGTCAGCGGGCTTGGCGGCGGCATCGACGCGGCGGCCCACCGCGGCGGGCTCGCCGGCCGCGGCAGCAGCATCGCCGTGATGGGCACCGGCCTCGATCGAATCTTTCCGGCGCACAAACCGCGCTCTGGCCAAGCGGCTCGCTGCCGGCGGCGCGCTGGTTTCCGAGTTCCCACTGGGCACCCCGCCGCTGGCGGCGAACTTGCCGCAGCGCAACCGTGTGCTCAGCGGTCTCGCCCGCGGCGTGCTGGTCATCGAGGCGACGCTGTTCAGCGGGTCGCTCGGCGTCGCCCGGGTGGCGGCCGAGCAAGGTCGCGACGTGTTCGCCATTCCCGGATCGATCCATTCGCCTTTTTCCAAAGGCGGCCACCGCCTGATCAAGGACGGCGCGAAGCTCGTCGAAACGGCTGCCGACGTGCTCGAGGAACTGCGCCTGCCGGCGGCGACATCGGCCGCGCCGCCATCCGGCGACCTTTCGCCGCCCGCCGCCGGCGCCATGGAACAGCCCTAGTGCCGGCCGCGCGCCGGGGTGGGGGTGTCACCCCGGCGTGCCCGCCGAGCGCCGCGCGGCGGGTTGGGTACCCGGTCCGGCTTCCTTGTTCCCGCACCGGTCCTTGCTTATCATTCACCCCCTTGCTTTGGGGCGGGTGCGCCCGCACGCTGTCCACTCGATGGCTAAGCGCCTGATCATTGCCGAAAAACCCTCCGTCGCGGCGGACATCGCGCGCGCGCTGGGCGGGTTCGCGCGCCACGACGACTACTTCGAGAGCGATCGCTACGTGCTCTCTTCGGCGATCGGCCACCTGCTCGAAATCGGCATGCCCGAGGAGGAGGAGGTCAAGCGCGGCAAGTGGACGTTCACTCACCTGCCTGCGATACCGTCCCAGTTCGCATTGCGGCCCCTGGAAAAGACCGAGTCGCGACTGAAGCTGTTGCTGCGGCTCATCAAGCGCAAGGACGTCCTTGAACTGATCAACGCCTGCGACGCCGGACGCGAGGGCGAGCTCATCTTCCGTTATATCGTTCAGTACGCGCGCACCGCCAAGCCGATCAAGCGGCTGTGGCTGCAATCGATGACCCCCGGCGCGATTCGTGACGGCTTCGCCGGGCTGCGCAGCGACGAGCAGATGCGACCGCTCGCCGACGCCGCGGTGTGCCGCTCGGAGTCCGACTGGCTGGTCGGGATCAACGGCACGCGCGCGATGACCGCGTTCAATTCCAAATCCGGCGGCTTCCAGCTCACCACGGTCGGACGGGTACAGACGCCTACGCTGGCGATTCTCGTCGAGCGCGAGGAGAAGATCCGCGGCTTCAAGGCGCGCGCCTACTGGGAGGTTCTGGCGCGGTTTCGCGCCGCCGGCGGCGAGTACGAGGGCCGGTGGTTCGACGAGAAGTTCCGCAAGCCGGACGACGATGCCGACGCCCGCGCGGAGCGCTTGTGGGAGGAGGCGGCGGCACGCGCCATCGCGGCGAAGTGCGAAGGCAAGCCCGGCACGGTCTCCGAAGAGTCCAAGCCATCGACGCAAAGCCCGCCGCTGCTCTACGACCTTACCAGCTTGCAGCGCGAGGCCAATGGCCGCTTCGGGTTCTCGGCGCGCAGCACACTCTCGCTGGCGCAGGCGCTGTACGAAAGACACAAGGTGCTCACCTATCCGCGCACCGATGCGCGCGCCCTGCCCGAGGACTATCTGCCGACGGTGAAGGACACGTTGGAAGCGCTGCGGGAGCAGCACGCGTATGCCGGGTTTGCGGGCCAGGTACTGAAGGCGAAATGGGTCAGGCCGAACAAGCGGATCTTCGACAACACCAAGATCTCGGACCACTTCGCGATCATTCCCACGCTGCAAAAGCCGAAGAGCCTGACCGAGTCGGAGGCCAAGCTCTACGATCTTGTCGTCCGGCGTTTCCTTGCGGTCTTCTACCCGCCTGCCGAGCATCTGCTTACCACCCGCATCACGCGCGTCGCGGGCGAGCCGTTCAAGACCGAGGGCAAGGTGCTCGTCAATCCCGGCTGGCTTGCCGTTTACGGCAAGGAAGCGCAATCCGGAGACGAGCCGATGCTCGCGAAGGTGCTGCCGCAGGAGAAGGTGGCCACCGAGGAGCTGCGGGTGGTCGGAAGCCAGACCAAGCCGCCTGCGCGCTTCAACGAAGCCACGCTGCTCTCCGCGATGGAGGGCGCCGGCAAGCTGATCGAGGATGACGAGCTGCGCGAGGCGATGCGCGAAAAGGGCCTGGGCACGCCGGCCACGCGGGCGCAGATAATCGAAGGCCTGATTCACGAGAAGTACATCTACCGGGAGGGGCGCGAGCTCACGCCGACCGCAAAGGCCTTTTCGCTGATGACGCTGCTGCACGGCCTGGGGGTTCCGGAGCTCTTCTCGCCCGAGCTGACCGCCGAATGGGAATTCAAGCTCGCGCAGATGGAGCACGGCAAGCTCAAGCGCGAGCAGTTCATGCGCGAGATCGTGGACATGACCCGGCATATTGTCGGCCAGGCCGGCAACTACGAGAGCGACACGATCCCGGGCGATTTCGCCACGCTCTCGGCGCGGTGCCCGAAATGCGGCGGCGAAATGCACGAGAAGTACAAGAAGTTCCAGTGCCAGAATTGCGACTTCGGCATCTGGAAGATCATTGCCGGACGCCAGCTCGAGATACCGGAAGCCGAGGCGCTGCTCACCGAACGTGCGGTCGGCCCGCTCGAGGGTTTTCGCAGCAAGCTCGGCCGCCCCTTCGCCGCACGGCTGAAGCTCAACGACGCCAACGAGGTCCAGTTCGATTTCGGTGACGGTAGCGACGGCGACGGCGGCGAGCGAAGCGCCGGATTTCACCGGGCAGGAACCGCTCGGTGCCTGCCCCAAGTGCGGCGCGCGCGTGTTCGAACTACCCGCGGCGTACGTCTGCGAGCGTGCGGTCGGCCCGGCGAAGACCTGCGACTTCCGGTCGGGTCGCGTCATCCTGCAGCGGCCAATCGAGCGCGCGCAGATGCAGAAGCTGCTTGCCTCGGGCAAGACCGATCTGCTGCAATTCGTCTCGGCACGGACGCGCCGTCCGTTTGCGGCCTATCTGGTCCGGCAACCCGACGGCAAGATCGGCTTCGAATTCGAGGCCAAGCGCCCCGGGGCGGCCCGCGGCACGCGGGCGGCTCGCGGTGCGACCGCGTTGCGGGTGCTCGGACCGCATCCGAAAGACAAGCAGCCGGTCGAAGTGCACGCGGGCCGGTACGGGCCGTATGTCAAGCACGGAGCAATCAACGCCACGTTGCCGGACCGCGACGGCGTTGACAAAGTCACGCTTGGCGAGGCAGTCGAGCTGCTCGCGGCCAAGGCCGGCAAGACCCGGAGCGCGAAGCCGACCAAGGTCGCGAAGGCCGCCGCCAAACCTGCGCCGCGCAAGCGAGCCGCGTAGGCGGGCCCGCGCCAGCCGGGGCGGCTAGCCCGCGCTGGAGCCGCCGCCGAACTGGATGCCTTGCGCGAGCGGCAGCTCCCGGCTCCAGTTGATCGTGCTCGTCTGGCGGCGCATGTAGGCCTGCCAGGCATCCGATCCCGCCTCGCGTCCGCCGCCGGTTTCCTTCTCGCCGCCGAACGCCCCGCCGATTTCGGCGCCGGATGTGCCGAGATTGACGTTGGCGATCCCGCAATCGCTGCCGGCGTCCGACAGAAAGGCCTCGGCTTCGCGCAGGTTGCGGGTGAAGATGGCCGAGGCCAGGCCCTGGGGCACCGCATTGTGCAACGCCATCGCTTCCGCCAGATCGTGGTAGCGGATGACGTAGAGAATCGGTGCGAACGTCTCGCGCTGGACGATCGGCCAGTCGTTGCGCGCGTCGCTAACAATGGTCGGCTCGACAAAGAATCCGGGGCCGGCCAGCGCTTGGCCACCGCACACGAGCTTACCGCCGGCAGCCAGCGCTTCCTCGACGGCGCGCCGGAAGGAGTCCACGGCCGGAGCGTCGATGAGCGGCCCCATCAGCGTCGAGTGCGCGAGCGGATCGCCGATGCGTACCTGGGAATACGCCGCTGCGAGTCGCCGCACGACTTCCGCCTCGATCGACTCGTGCACGAGAAGCCGGCGCGTGGACGTGCAGCGCTGGCCGGCAGTGCCCACCGCGCCGAAGACAACGGCGGGAATGACCAAGTCGAGATCGGCGTCGGCCGCGACGATGATCGCGTTGTTGCCCGAGCACTCGAGCAGGCAACGCCCGAAGCGGCCCGCGACGACTTGCGCGATTTGCCGGCCGACCGCCGACGAGCCGGTGAACGAGACCAGCGCGACCCGCGGGTCGGCGGCAAGCCGGGCCCCGGCCTCGCGTCCCGCGTCGATCAGGAGCGTGAATATCGGCGGCAGGCCAAGCTCCGCCACAACCCGATTGCAGAGCTGCTGCGTGGCGATCGCCACGAGCGGCGTCTTCGGCGAAGGCTTCCAGACGGTGGCGTTGCCGCAAACCGCGGCAAGAAACGCGTTCCATGCCCAAACCGCAACGGGAAAATTGAAGGCCGTGATCACGCCGACCACGCCGAGCGGGTGCCACTGCTCGTACATCCGATGCGCGGGCCGCTCGGAGTGCATGGTCTTGCCGTAGAGCATCCGCGCCTGGCCGACGGCGAAGTCGGCCATGTCGATCATTTCCTGAACTTCGCCGTCGCCTTCGGCCTTGATCTTGCCGTTTTCGAGCGCGACCAGGGTGCCCAGCGCGTCCTTGTGCTCGCGCAGGAGCAGCCCGAGGCGCCGCACGGCTTCGCCGCGCTTCGGCGCGGGCACTTCGCGCCAAGCCTGCGCTGCGCCGATCGCGCGCGCGAGTACCGCATCGTAATCGGCAGCTGTCGCGGTCGCGACCTCGGCCAGCAGCGACTCATCGGCGGGGCTGCGCGAGGCCAGCAACGGGCCGCCGCCCCGCCACTCCTGCGGGCCGGCGCAAGCGCCGGCGTTGTGCGCCTTCAGACCCAGGCGTGAAAGCAACGGGGCGGCGTCAGCCATCCGGGTCGTGCAACAACGTTGCTTCTCTAGACGTCGAGGTTGCGCACACCGAGCGCGTTCGACTCGATGAACGCGCGCCGCGGCTCGACCTCGTCGCCCATCAGGGTCGAGAAGATCTCCTCAGACGCGACGGCATCCTCGATCTGCACTCGTAGCAGCCGGCGCACGCTGGGATCCATTGTCGTCTCCCAGAGCTGCGCCGGATTCATCTCGCCGAGTCCCTTGTAGCGCTGAATGGCGACGTTCGCCCGCGCCTCGGTGAACAGCCAGTCGAGGGCTTCCTTGAACGACTTGACGGCGAGTTGCTTGTCGCCGCGCTTGATGACGGCGCCGGGTTGGATCAGGCCCTGCAGCACCTCGGCTGCGGCGCGGATCTGCGCCCCGTCGCCGCTCGCCAGGAAGTCGGCGTCGAGCGCGGTCAGATGCGGGGTGCCGTGGTGCGTGCGCACGATGACCAGGCGGCGGGCCTCTGCCGCGGCGTCGTAGCGTGCCTCGACCCGCACTTCCGGGTCCGCGATCGCATCCTGCAGGGCCTGCGCGCTGCGGGTCGCCGATGCTTCACTGCCAAGGTCGATGCGCACGCCGCCGAGCATCGCGTAGAGCGCCGCCGGATCGACCACGCGCGCGACCCGTTCGACTACGGCTTCGGCAAGCAGATACTCGCGCGCGACATTCTCGAACGTCTGCGCCGCGAGCGCCTCCTTGCCCGTGCCGGACGTCAACTCCGCGCCGTTCAATGCAACGCGAAGCAGGTGCTGCTTGAGCTCGTGGTCGTCCTTGAGATAGGTTTCCTGCTTGCCCTGCTTCGCCTTGTACAGCGGCGGCTGGGCGATGTAGATGTGGCCGCCTTCGACCAGTTCGGGCATCTGCCGGTAGAAGAACGTCAGCAGCAGGGTGCGGATGTGCGATCCATCCACGTCGGCGTCGGTCATGATGATGATGCGGTGATAGCGCAGCTTGGCGATGTCGAAGGCGTCCTTGTCCTCCTTGTCGCCGGCCGCCTTGCCGAAGCCGGTGCCGAGCGCGGTGATCAGCGTGACGATCTCCTGCGAGCTGATGAGCTTGTCGAAGCGCGCCCTCTCGACATTCAGAATCTTGCCCCGCAGCGGCAGGATCGCCTGAAACTTGCGATCGCGGCCCTGCTTGGCCGACCCGCCGGCGGAGTCACCTTCGACGAGGTAGAGCTCGCACAATGCCGGATCGCGCTCCTGGCAGTCGGCGAGCTTCCCGGGAAGCCCCATGCCATCGAGGATCCCTTTGCGGCGCGTGAGCTCGCGCGCCTTGCGGGCCGCTTCCCGCGCCCGAGCCGCTTCGATGATCTTGCCGCAGATGATGCGCGCGTCACCCGGGTTCTCGAGGAGGAACTCGTTGAGTTTGCTGCCGACGATTTCCTGCACGATGGGCTGCACTTCCGAGGATACGAGCTTATCCTTGGTCTGCGACGAGAACTTGGGCTCGGGGACCTTGACCGACAGCACGCAGGTCAGCCCTTCGCGCATGTCGTCGCCCGTCGTTTCGACCTTGGCCTTCTTCGCCAGCTCTTCCTTCTCGATGTAGCTGTTGAGGGTACGGGTCATGGCCTGCCGCAGCCCGGTCAGATGTGTGCCCCCGTCGCGTTGCGGAATGTTGTTGGTGAAGACCTGCACCGACTCGGCGTACGAATCGTTCCACTGCATCGCGACCTCGACGGTGACTCCGTCCTTCTCGCCGCTGGCGTGAAAGATTCTCGAGTGCAGTACGGTCTTGCTGCGGTTCATGTACTCGACGAAACCCTTGATGCCGCCGGTAAAGGCGAAGTTTTCGCTCTTGCCGTCGCGTTGGTCGAGCAGTTCGATCTTGACGCCGTTGTTGAGGAACGACAGCTCGCGGATGCGCCGCGCCAGGATGTCGTAGTGGAACTCAACGTTGTTGAAGGTCACTGGCGAGGCCTTGAAATGCACCTCCGTGCCGCGACGCTCGGTGGGACCGACGATGGCGAGCGGCGCAACGGGCACCCCGTCTTTGAATTCCATCTGATGCATCTCGCCGTCGCGCCAGATCTTCAGCCTGAGCCACTCGGAGAGACCGTTGACCACCGACACGCCGACACCGTGCAAACCGCCCGCCACCTTGTACGAATTCTGGTCGAACTTGCCTCCGGCGTGGAGCTCCGTCATGACGATCTCGGCCGCCGAACGTTTCTGCTCGTCGTCTTCCTTGATGTCGGTCGGGATGCCCCGACCGTTGTCGACAACGGACACCGAGTTATCGGCGTGAATCACCACCTTGATGTCGTTGCAGTAGCCGGCTAGCGCCTCGTCGATCGCGTTGTCGAGCACTTCGAACACCATGTGATGCAGGCCCGTGCCGTCGGACGTGTCGCCGATGTACATGCCCGGCCGCTTGCGCACCGCCTCGAGGCCCTTCAGCACCTTGATGCTGTTCGAATCGTATTCGCCGCCGAAGCCGGGGGGATTGAGCTCACTCATTCGCTGTTATCTCGCAATCACGCAGTCCATTAAACGCCGACGCCGACTGAAGAGTCGGCGCTCGGGAGGGTCGTAAACTCGACTCCAAACTCAAATCCGCATCGGCATGACGACATACTTGTAGTCGTTGCGCTCGCGCATGGTTATCAGCGCGCTGGAGTTCGCGTCGCCGAGGGCCAGGACGACCTGATCGGTGGCCAGATTGTGCAGCACGTCCAGCAAATAGGTGATGTTGAAGCCGATGTCGAGGGCTTCGCCCTGGTACGGCACTTCGATTTCTTCCTCGGCCTCTTCCTGCTCGCTGTTGGTGCAGATTATCTTGAGCTGGTCACTGCCGAGAACCAGGCGCACGCCGCGGAATTTCTCGTTCGAAAGGATCGCGGCGCGCTGCAGTGCCTGCAGGAGTTCAGTACGTGACAGGTCCAGCTGCTTGGAATGCCCGCTGGGAATGACGCGGTTGTAATCGGGAAATTTGCCGTCGACGACCTTGCTGACCAGTTCGATGTTGGCGAACCGGAAACGAACCTGATTGGCGAGTATATCGAGCGTAACCGGTTCCTCGCTGTCCTCAAGCAGCTTGCCC
This sequence comes from uncultured beta proteobacterium, assembly GCA_963778275.1. GTDB lineage: Bacteria > Pseudomonadota > Gammaproteobacteria > Burkholderiales > Casimicrobiaceae > PALSA-1003. Next base: position 563,311 of record CAVZTS010000014.1, read on the forward strand.
AGTTCGAGCACGGTCTTGCGCGGCAGGATGACCTCCTGCCGCGAATAGTCGCCCGTCACCGCCAGGCTTGCGTACGACAACCGATGCCCGTCGGTCGCGACCGCCTGCAGCGAACCCTTGTCGACAACCAGCAGCATGCCATTGAGGTAGTAGCGGATATCCTGCTGCGCCATGGCAAACTCAGCGAGCTTGAGCAGCCCGCGAAAGTCGCGTTGCGGCAGCGCGATTGTCTGCAGTTGCTCCTGCGCGAGGCCGATGCGCGGGTAATCCGAAGCAGGCAGCGTTTGCAGGTTGAAGCGCGAGCGGCCCGCCCGCACCGTCATCTTGCCAGCCGCCGTATCGACGTTGAGCGCCGCATCCTCCGGCAGGGCGCGCAGCAGGTCCTGTAGCTTGCGCGCACCAACCGTGATCGCCTGGTCCTGCGTGCCAGCAAGTTCACTGTGCGCAGTGATCTGCATCTCAAGGTCGGTGGCGGTTACGTAGAGCCGACCGTCCTTCTGCTCCAGCAGAACATTGGCAAGAATCGGCAGCGTTTGACGACGCTCGACAATTCCGGAAACGGCCTGGAGGGGCTTGAGCAACGCATCCCTTGGAATCTGTTTTAGTTGCATTATTCAAACCTAGAAATAGCTAATAGGAGGTGCCGCTTTCTTGGTACAACCCTGAAAAGGTCTGTTCGATCCGTGGCTTGCCACAAGGACAACCACGCAGACAACCGCGGCTGGGCCTGTGGGTCATTTGGGGATGGAACCGGGCGTTTCAAAACGGGACACTCAATCCACAAATTATAGACTGCTTCGCCACCGATTCATACCTTCGCGCGCGGTCCGGAAGCGCATTTTATGGTGCTCAGTTGCGCAGCACCTGCAGCAAAAAATTCACGTCGTGGCTGATCTCGGGAACAGAGTCGCGAAGCTTGGCGATCTGGCGGCAGGCGTGCAAAACGGTCGTGTGGTCACGGCCCCCGAAATTGCTGCCGATTTCCGGCAGTGAGAGCTGGGTAAGCTCCTTGGCGAGCGCCATCGCGACCTGGCGCGGTCGCGCCACCGCGCGCGAGCGCTTCTTCGAATGCATGTCTGAAACGCGAATCTTGTAATAGTCGGCGACGGTCTTCTGGATGTTCTCGATCGAGATCTGGCGGTTCTGCACCGCGAGCAGGTCCCGCAGCGCGTCCTTGGCCAGCGCTAACGAGATTTCCTGGCCGTGGAAACTCGAATACGCCAGTACGCGCTTGAGCGCGCCCTCGAGCTCGCGAACGTTGGACCGTATGTGCTTGGCGATGAAAAACGCGACCTGCTCATCGACTTTCATGCCGGTCGCCGCCGCCTTGGACAGCAGGATCGCCACGCGCATCTCCAGTTCGGGCGGCTCCAGCGCCACCGTCAGGCCCCAGCCAAAGCGCGAAATCAGGCGCTCTTCGATTCCCTCGATCTCCTTGGGGTAGGTGTCGCAGGTGATCACGACCTGCTTGTGCGCCTCGATCAGCGTGTTGAACAGATAGAAGAACTCTTCCTGGGTCCGGCTCTTGCCACTGAAAAACTGGATGTCATCGATGAGCAGCAGATCGAGCGAACGGTAATACCGCTTGAAATCGTCGAAAGCCTTGTGCTGATAAGCCCGAACCACATCGGAAACGTAGGTCTCGGCGTGGATGTAGCGAATTTTCGCCTCGGCGCTGGTGTCGAGGATGTGATTGCCGATCGCCTGGATCAGGTGGGTCTTGCCCAGACCGACGCCGCCATAGACGAACAGCGGGTTGTAGGACGTCGGGTGCTCGGCAACCTGCAGGCCGGCGGCGCGCGCCAGCTGATTGGCCTTGCCGGCGACGAAAGACGCGAAGGTAAAGCCCGGATTGAGGCTTGCCTGCTCGCTGCGCCGGCCGCCCTGAACCGGCTTGGGTACGGCTGCCGCCGCGGCGACGACGGCCGGCCTGTCCTGTGTCTCGGCAACGACCAGCGCCATGCGCGGCGCACGGCCAAGGGCCACGGTGGCGAGTTCTTCGATGCGTCCGGCAAAGCGTTCCTTGACCCACTGCAGCACGAACCGGTTCGGCGCGATCAGCACCAGGCCTTCGCCCGCGTGCTCAAGGCGCAAGGGTCGGATCCAGGTGTTGAACTGCTGCGGCGTGAGTTCGCGCCTGAAAGCTTCCAGGCAACTCGGCCAGAACGAGGCGGTCGACATGAGGCAGGGAGTCCGGGACTGGGGAACAAACACGGGTGCCGCGAGGGTGCCCGTGAAAACGGATTGTACGCGGATTCGGCGCGAGTTATCCACAGCGGTCAAGCCGCGATTTGCCTTGACAGCAGGGTATGCTAAACGCTCTAATACAAAGCTTTTTTTTCCATTTTTCCAGCAAGGCAGAGCCATGAAACGCACTTACCAGCCCTCGGTGGTCCGGCGCAAGCGGACCCACGGGTTTCGCGCCCGGATGAAGTCCGTGGGCGGCCGCAAAGTCCTGCGTGCACGTCGCGCCAAGGGTCGTGCCCGGCTGGCCGTCTGATCGGCTCCGGGACCCCCTTTCGGTTTGACCCACCGCCATCGGTTGCGCGGCGCTGCAGCCTTCGCCGCGGTTTTCCGCAGCGGCCGCCGCTTCGAAGCCGGTCGGTTGCAGTTGCTCGCCATCGGGGCTGCTGCCGACGGCGGCCGAGTGGGCTACGTGATCGGAAAGAAGCTTCTCGGCCGTGCGGTCGACCGTAATCGCCTGAAACGCAAGTTGCGCGAAGCCATCCGCGCGCGTCGGCCGGCGATGAACGCGTTCGACGTCGTGATACGCCTGCGGCAGCCGTGTGCCGCCGCCGAGGTCGCCGGCGTTGCCGCCGAGGCCGCGACGCTGCTCGACCGGGTTCTGGCCAGCCTGCCCGAGCGCTCGCGATGAGAGCGCTGCTCCTGCTCTTGTTGCGCGGGTACCGCTACGCCATCCGGCCGCTGCTGGGCGCGAACTGCCGCTTCTTTCCAAGTTGCTCCGATTATGCGCAGGAAGCCATCGAACGCCATGGTGCGGGACGCGGAACCTGGCTGGCCGCGCGGCGCCTTGCGCGCTGCCATCCCTATCACCCGGGCGGCTACGACCCGGTCCCTTGAGCGCTTCGCACCCGCATCCATGGATACCCAACGCCTGATTCTGTTCGTGATCTTCGCGTTTTCCGCGCTGTTCCTGTGGGAACGCTGGCAGAGCGAGCACAAACCACCGCTGCCGGTGACTGCGCCGGCGCCGAACCCGGCCACGCCGAGCGACACGCCGCGCGCGGCGCCGGGCGCGGGCACGACCGCGCCCGCGCCAGGGATTCCAACGACGAGCGCCCCGGTGGCGGCCACCGGCGAAACCATTGCGATCAAGACCGATCGGTACGTGGCCGACGTCGATACGCTGGGCGCGGTCATCACGCAGGTTGCGCTGACCGAGCATCGCGACACGGACAGCGCCGACAAGCCCTACGTGTTGCTGCAAAAGAATGACAACCGCACGTTCCTCGCCGAAAGCGGCCTGATCGGCGAGGGCATGCCCAACCACCACACGCTGTGGCAGGCACTTCCGGGTCCGCGCGAGCTCGCGCCGGGCGCGGACACGCTCGAGCTCAAGCTGACCGCGACCGCGCCGGACGGCGTCAAGGTCGTTCAGACCCTGACGTTCCATCGAGGCAGCTACCTGATCGACGTGACTTACGACGTGACCAACGCCGGCCCCGCGCCGATCGCGCCGGCCGCCTATTTTCAGCTCGCGCGCGACAGCAAGCCCACCGGGGTGCGGAGCTGGGGTGCGCCGTCGGCCTACACCGGGCCGGTGCTCTACAACGAGACCGACAAGTACAAGAAGCTCGCCTTCTCCGACATCGACAAGGGCAAGGTGAAATTTACCGACAAGACCGACAACGGCTGGGTCGGCATGGTCGAGCATTACTTCGTGGCGGCGTGGCTCCCTTCCGATGCCGCCAAGCTCCCCCGCGAGTTCTACGTCAACCGGCTCGACAACCTCTACTACGCCGGCGTCAAGGTCCCCGTCGGCACGATTGCGCCGGGCGCCACCACCGCATTGACCGTGCCGCTGTACGTCGGCCCGCAGGAACAGGACACGCTGAAGTCGCTCGCCGCGGGGCTCGACCTAGTCGTCGATTACGGCATCTTCACGGTCATCGCCGCCCCGTTGTTCTGGCTGCTCAAATGGCTGCACTCGCTGATCGGCAACTGGGGCTGGGCGATCATCGCGATGACGATAATCATCAAGAGCGCGTTCTATCCGCTCAACCACGCCAGCGCCCGATCGATGGCGAAGATGAAGGTCGTGGCGCCGAAGATGAAGGCGCTGCAGGAGCAGTACGCGAACGACAAGCAGCAGCTGCAGCTGAAGATGATGGAGCTTTACAAGACCGAAAAGATCAATCCTCTCGGTGGCTGCTTGCCGATTCTGGTGCAGATCCCGGTGTTCATCGCGCTCTACTGGGTATTGTTGGCCGCCGTCGAGCTGAGGCACGCGCCGTGGATCGGCTGGATTCACGACCTGTCCGCGCCCGATCCCTATTTCGTGCTGCCGGTCCTTTACGCCATCACCGCGTTCCTGCAGGTGAAGCTTTCGCCGACGCCGATACAGGATCCGGTGCAGGCGCGGGTGATGCAGATCATGCCGATCGCATTCTCGGTGATGTTCCTGTTCTTTCCTTCCGGGCTCGTGCTCTACTGGTTGATCAACAACGCGATCCAGATCTTCCAGCAGTGGCACATGAACCGGCTCCTGACTCGCGAAGCGGCGGTCGCGGCGGCAAAGCGTCGCTGAGCGCGGAGACGCCGTCGTGTCGGCGCCCGCTGACCCCATCGCCGCGATTGCCACGCCGACCGGCCGGGGCGGCATCGGCGTGGTGCGGGTTTCCGGGCCCGACCTAAGGGCGATCGTTGCGGGCATCCTCGGCCGGCCGCCGGCGCCGCGGGTGGCGACGGTCGCGACGTTTCGGGGGGCGCACGGCGAGGCGCTCGATCAGGGGCTCGCGCTCTTGTTCCCGGCGCCGGCCTCGTACACCGGCGAGACGGTGCTGGAACTGCATGGGCACGGCGGCCCCGCCGTGCTGGCGCTGCTGCTCAACCGCTGTCTCGATCTCGGCGCGCGGCTTGCCGAGCCCGGCGAATTCACCAAGCGCGCGTTCCTCAACGGCAAGCTCGACCTGGCGCAGGCGGAAGGCGTCGCCGACCTGATCGAGGCGGCAACGACAACGGCCGCGCGCGCTGCTGCGCGCAGCCTCACCGGCGCGTTTTCGCGCGAGATACGCAGCGCCGTCGACGCGCTTATCGAACTGCGGATGTTGACCGAGGCGACGCTCGATTTCCCCGACGAGGAAATCGAGTTCGTGCGTGCCGCCGACGCCGCCGGGAAACTCGCCGCGCTGCGCGAGCGTCTGGCAGCGATCATCGGCCGCGCGCGCCGGGGAAGCCTGCTGCGCGAGGGACTGGCGGTGGTGCTGATCGGGCAGCCCAACGTGGGCAAATCGAGCCTGCTCAATCAGCTCGTTGGCGAAGAGGTCGCCATCGTGACGCCTGTGCCGGGCACCACGCGCGACGCGATTCGCAGCAGCATCGAGATCGGCGGCATTCCGCTGCACGTCATCGATACCGCCGGGCTGCGTCCGACCGGCGACGCGGTGGAAAAGATCGGCATCGAGCGCACCTGGACGACGGTCGCGCGCGCCGATCTGGCGCTGATCGTTACCGATGCGCGCGCGCCCGACCATCCGGCAGACGCCGAGATCGCCGCGCAACTTCCGGCGGCGTTGCCGCGCGTGCTCGTGCGCAACAAGATCGACCTCGCCGGGCTTGAAGCCAGGGCGGGGCGGAAGGGCGAAGCACGCGAGGTCCTGGTCTCGGCGAAGACCGGCGCCGGAATCGACTTGCTGCGCGAGGCGATCCTCGCGGCAGTTGGCGTGCACGCGGACATGGAGGGCACGTTCCTCGCGCGCGAGCGCCACTTGCGGGCGCTGCACGCCGCCGCGGCGCACCTGGACGACGCCGCGGCGCATCTCCGAGCGGCGGTGCCGCCGCTGGAATTGTTTGCCGAAGAGCTGCGCGCGGCCCAAGCGGAGCTCTCCGGCATAACCGGCGAGTTCACCGCCGACGACCTGCTGGGCGTGATCTTCAGCCGCTTCTGCATCGGCAAGTAGTGTGCGAAGGCCGTCGGCGGGTGCGGCTGCGCGTCACAGCGCGTAGGATGGCGTCCGATAGCAACCGTGGCCACCGCGGGCCCATAATAAATGCTTACAACTGACGGCGAACGTTGGTCCTAGAATCAGCCTAAGCTTGCGCGGGCTCCCCGCCCCGTTGCCATTGCCTTCCATGAACGACACACTGTCATCGTACGACACGCGGCAGGCCGGGCGCCTGAAAACGACCTGGCGCGCCCACTGGCGGATCGTTCTGGCGGCGCTACTCGTCTTTGTCGCCGTTATCCTCGCATGGGTGTTTCTGCGCACGCCGGCGAACGCGCCGACGGCGAAGGGGGGAGGTGATCCGAACGCGCGACCGCAGCCTGTCGTCGCGGCTGCCGCCCGCACGGGCACGATCGAGGTCTATATCGACGCGCTCGGAACGGTCACCCCGCGCAACATGGTCGTCGTGCATACGCGGGTCGACGGACAGCTCATGAGTGTCGCCTTCCGCGAGGGCCAGAACGTCAAGGCCGGCGACCTGCTCGCCCAGATCGATCCACGGCCATTCGAGGTGCAGCTCACCCAGGCCAACGGGCAGATGGCGCACGACCAAGCCCTGCTCAAGAACGCGCAGATCGATCTGGAGCGCTATAAAACGCTGCTCAAGCAGGATTCGATCTCGAGCCAGCAGGTCGATACGCAGGAGGCGCTGGTGCGCCAGTACCAAGGCCAGGTCGAATCCGATCAGGGTGCGATCGACAACGCCAAGCTGCAGATTACCTATTCGCGCATCGTTGCGCCGATCAGCGGCCGGGTCGGTCTGCGCCCGGTTGACCCGGGCAACATCGTGCACGCCGCAGACAGCAACGGCATGGTCACGATCACGCAGGTGCAGCCGATCACCGTCATCTATCCGGTTCCCGAAGATAACGTTCCGCGCATCTTCAAGCGGATGCAGAGCGGACAGGACGGTCACCGTCGAGGCGTATGACCGCAGTGGCAAGACGAAGCTTGCGACCGGCCGCTTGCTCACGATCGACAATCAAATCGACACCGCGACAGGGACGGTGAAGCTCAAGGCGGAATTCCCCAACCAGGATGGCGCGCTTTTTCCCAACCAGTTCGTCAACGTGCGGATGGGCGTCGAGACCCGGCAGGGCGCGACGCTGGTTTCTTCGGCGGCGATCCAACGTGGCGCTCCCGGCACCTTCGTGTTCCTGGTCAAGCCGGATCAAACCGTCGCGGTCACGCCGGTCAAGCTGGGCGCGGTGGAGGGCGAGACCACCGAGGTGCAAAGCGGGCTGCAGCCGGGGAACCAGGTGGTGGTCGACGGCGCGGACAAGCTGCGCGACGGCTCGAAGGTGCAGCTCATCGATCCCAATGCCCCGCCGCGCCGGGCCGGCGACCGCGCCGCGCAAGGGCGCGGGCGATCCGACTCGCCGCTCCAAAAGCGGCGGCTGAAGTCGCCTGACCCTGCGATGAGTCCGTCCCGCCCGTTCATCCTGCGGCCGGTGGCGACCTCGCTGCTGATGGTCGCGATCCTGCTCGCGGGCATCCTCGCCTACCGCGTCCTGCCGATTTCCGCGCTGCCGCAGGTCGATTACCCGACGATCCAGGTCGTGAGCCTTTACCCGGGCGCCAGCCCGGACGTGATGACCTCGTCGATTACCGCGCCGCTCGAGCGCCAGTTCGGGCAGATGCCGGGGCTCAAGCAGATGTCGTCGACCAGCTCCGGCGGAGCGTCGGTCATCACGCTGCAGTTCGACCTCAGCCTGTCCCTCGACGTTGCGGAGCAGGAGGTGCAGGCGGCGATCAACGCATCGGGAAGCTTCTTGCCCGCGGACCTGCCGACGCCGCCGATCTACAACAAGGTCAATCCGGCCGACACGCCGATCATGACCCTCGCGCTGACATCGAAAACGCTGCCGCTGCCCCAGATCGAGGATCTTGCCGACACGCGCTTCGCAACCAAGCTCTCGCAGCTTCCGGGCGTCGGGTTGGTGAGCATCAGCGGCGGGCAGCGCCCGGCGGTGCGCATCCAGGCCAACCCGACCGCGCTGGCCGCGTACGGGCTGTCGCTCGACGACCTGCGCACCGCGATAGGCAATGCCAATACGAACCAGGCCAAGGGCAGCTTCGACGGCCCCACTCGGGCGTCGACGATCGATGCCAACGATCAGCTCAAGACCGCCAGCGATTACAAGAGCATGATCGTCGCGTACCGCAACGGCGCGCCGGTGCGCCTGACCGACGTCGCCGACGTCATCGACGGCGCCGAGAATTCCAGGCTCGCGGCGTGGGCCAACGAGCAGGCGGCGGTCATCGTCAATATCCAGCGCCAGCCCGGCGCCAACGTCATCGAGGTCGTCGACCGCATCAAGCAGCTGCTGCCGCAGCTGCAGGCGTCGCTGCCGGCGGCGATCGAGGTCAAGCTCCTGACCGATCGCACGGTGACGATCCGGGCATCGGTGCACGACGTGCAGTTCGAGCTGTTGCTGGCCGTCGCGCTGGTGGTGATGGTGATCTTTCTGTTTCTGCGCAGTCTGTCGGCGACGATCATTCCGAGCGTCGCGGTGCCGTTGTCGCTGGTCGGCACGTTCGGCGTGATGTATCTCGCCGGATTCTCCATCAACAACCTGACGCTGATGGCGTTGACCATCGCCACCGGCTTCGTCGTCGACGACGCGATCGTCATGATCGAGAACATCGCCCGCTACATCGAGGCGGGCGAAAAGCCGCTCGATGCGGCGCTCAAAGGCGCGGAGCAGATCGGCTTCACGATCATTTCGCTGACGATCTCGCTGATCGCCGTCTTGATTCCGTTGCTGTTCATGGGCGACGTCGTCGGCCGGCTGTTCCGCGAGTTCGCGATCACGCTCGCCGTCTCGATCCTGATTTCGGCGGTCGTGTCGCTGACGCTGACGCCGATGATGTCCGCGCCGCTTCCTGCGCCATTCGGAGAAGGAAGAACAGAGCCGGTTCTACCGCAGAAGCGGCGAGGTCTTCGAGCGCGTGATCGAGCGCTACGGACGCATGCTCAACTGGGTGCTGGATCGCCAGGGCGCAACCCTGGTCGTCGCGATCATCACGCTGCTGCTCACCGTCGTGCTCTACATCTTCATTCCCAAGGGCTTCTTCCCGGTGCAGGACACCGGCGCGATCCAGGGCATCTCGGAGGCGCCGCAGACGATGTCCTTCGCGGCGATGGCCGAGCGGCAGCAGGCGCTCGCGCGAATCATCCTCCAGGATCCGGCGGTGGAGAGCCTGTCGTCGTTCATCGGCGTCGACGGCACCAACACCACGCTGAACAGCGGCCGCATGCTGATCAACCTGAAGCCGCTCGCCCAGCGCAGCGCCCGCGCGGCAGACGTGATTCGCCGCCTGCAAGCCAGGCTCGCCGACGTCGAAGGGATCACGCTCTACATGCAGCCGGTGCAGGACCTGACCATCGAGGACCGCGTCAGCCGCACGCAGTACCAGTTCACCGTCGAGGATGCCGATCCGGACGAGCTTGCGCTGTGGGTGCCGCGGATCGTCGACCGCCTGCGCCAGATGCCGCAGCTCGCCGACGTCGCCAGCGATCTGCAGAATGGCGGGCTGCAGGCGTTCGTCGAGATCGACCGCGCCACGGCGAGCCGCTTGGGCATCACGCCCGCGGCCATCGACAACGCGCTCTACAACGCGTTCGGCCAGCGGCTGGTCTCGACCATCTTCACGCAGACCAACCAGTATCGCGTCGTGCTCGAGGTGAAGCCCGAGTTCCAGCAGGCCGAGGCGCTGGCCAGATCTACGTCGACCGCCAATCCGGGACGCTCGGCGCAGCGGTCGACGGCGTGGCCGCGGCAAGCTCGCGACGCGGCGCCCACCGGTGCCGGACCTCGTCGGCGAGCGATGCGCGCAGCAGTCCCGTGACGCGATCGCGAAGCGAGCACGCCGCGCCGCTCGTCGTCAACCACCTCGGCCAGTTCCCGGCGGCGACGATCTCGTTCAACCTCGCGCCGGGCGCGTCGCTCGGCGACGCCGTGAAGGCGATCGAGACGGTCGCAGCAGCGAGCTCGGCTTCCCGCGAGCGTGCAGACCAGTTCCAGGGCGCGGCGCTGGCGTTTCGCGGCGTCGCTCGCCAACGAGCTGTGGCTGATCCTCGCGGCGATCGTCACCATGTACATCGTGCTGGGCGTGCTCTACGAGAGCTACATCCACCCGATCACGATTCTGTCGACGCTGCCGTCGGCCGGCGTCGGCGCGCTGCTGGCGCTGATGCTCTTCGGCAACGATCTCGGCGATCATCGCGCATCATCGGCATCATCCTGCTGATCGGCATCGTCAAGAAGAACGCGATCATGATGATCGACTTCGCGCTCGACGCCGAGCGCAAGGAGGGCAAGCCGCCGCGCGAGGCGATCTTCCAGGCGTGCCTGCTGCGCTTCCGGCCGATCATGATGACGACGATGGCGGCGCTGCTGGGCGCGCTGCCGCTGATGCTCGGCTGGGGCGTCGGCTCCGAGCTGCGCCATCCGCTCGGCATCACGATGGTCGGCGGGCTGATCGTCGAGCCAGGTGCTGACGCTGTTCACGACGCCGGTGATCTATCTCGCCTTCGACCGGCTCGCCCGCCGGGTCGAGGCGCGGCCAGCGCAGGCGAGGCCGGACCGCAGCGATGCCCGGGACTGCATGGCGCCCAGCGAAGCACCGCGCGACGAACACGTGAACCTGTCGGCGCCCTTCATCGAGCGCCCGGTCGCCACGACGCTGCTCACCGTCGGCGTCGCGCTGGCCGGCGTCGATCGCGTTTCCGCTGCTGCCGGTGTCGCCGCTGCCGCAGGTCGATTTTCCGACCATCTCGGTGCAGGCGTCGCTGCCCGGGCGCCAGCCCCGAAACGATGGCGGCGACCGTCGCCACGCCGCTCGAGCGCTCGCTCGGCCGCATCGCCGGCATCACCGAGATGACCTCGAGCAGCTCGCTCGGCTCGACGCGCATCACGCTGCAGTTCGATCTGACCCGCGACATCGACGGCGCCGCGCGCGACGTGCAGGCGGCGATCAACGCCGCGCGCAGCCTGCTGCCGACGGGATTGCCGAGCAATCCGACCTACCGCAAGGTCAATCCCGCCGACGCGCCGATCATGATTCTGGCGCTGACCTCGGACACGCTGACGCAGGGGCAGATGTACGACGCGGCGCTCGACGATCATCGCGCAGAAGCTGTCGCAGATTGCAGGGCGTCGGGCCAGGTCACGGTCGGCGGCAGCTCGCTGCCGGCGGTGCGCGTCGAGCTCAACCCGCAGACGCTCAACAAGTACGGCATCGGCCTCGAGGACGTGCGCGCCGTGCTTGCGGCGACCAACGCCAACCGCCCGAAGGGCAGCGGTCGAGGACGGCGACCGCCACTGGCAGATCTACGCCAACGACCAGGCGAAGACCGCGGCCGAATACCTGCCGCTGATCGTCGCCTACCGCAACGGCGCGCGCGGTCCAGCTCACCGACTTGGCGCGACGTCGTCGACTCGGTGCAGGACCTGCGCAACGCCGGCATCGTCCAACGGCAAGCCGTCGGTGCTGATCATCATCTTCCGCCAGCCCAACGCCAACATCATCGAGACCGTCGACCGCGTCACCGCGCTGCTGCCGCTGCTGCGCGCGTCGATCCCGAGCGCGATCAACGTCGACGTCGTGGTGGAGCGCACGACGACGATCCGCGCCTCGCTGCGCGACGTCGAGCGCACGCTGATCATTGCGGTCGTCCTGGTGATCCTGGTCGTGTTCCTGTTCCTGCGCAACTGGCGCGCGACGCTGATCCCGAGCGTCGCCGTGCCCGTGTCGCTGATCGGCACGTTCGGCGTCATGTACCTGTGCGGCTTCAGCCTCAACAATCTGTCGCTGATGGCGCTGACCATCGCCACCGGCTTCGTCGTCGACGACGCGATCGTCGTGCTCGAGAACATCTCGCGCCACATCGAGGAGGGCATGACGCCGACGCAGGCGGCGCTGCTGGGCGCGCGCGAGGTCGGCTTCACCGTGCTGTCGATGAGCCTGTCGCTGATCGCGGTGTTCATCCCGATCCTGCTGATGGGCGGCATCGTCGGCCGGCTGTTCCGCGAGTTCGCGGTGACGCTGTCGGTGGCGATCCTCATTTCGCTGGTCGCTGTCGCTGACGACGACGCCGATGATGTGCTCGCGCCTGCTGCGCTCCGAAAAGGGCCGTCGCCACGGCCGCGTGTACGCCTGGAGCGAGCGGCACGTTCGACGTCGCTGCGACGCGGCTACGAGCGAAGCCTCGCCTGGGGCCTCGACCACGGCGTGATCGTCATGCTGATCCTGCTTGCCACCGTGCTGCCTCAACGTCTATCTGTACGTGGTCATTCCCAAGGGCTTCTTTCCGCAGCAGGACACCGGGCGGCTGATCGGCTGCATCCAGGCCGACCAGAGCATCTCGTTCCAGGCGATGCGGCCGAAGCTGGCGGACTTCGTCAACATCGTCCGCGCCGATCCGGCGGTGGAGAATGTCGTCGCCTTCACCGGCGGCTGCGCAGCGCAATACCGGGCTTCATGTTCGTCGCGCTGAAGCCGCTCTCCGAGCGCAAGGAGACCGTCGACCAGGTCATCGCGCGGCTGCGCGCCAAGCTCGCCAACGAGCCCGGCGCGAACCTGTTTCTCAACCCGGTGCAGGACATCCGCGTCGGCGGCCGAGCGGCCAATGCGCAGTACCAGTACACGCTGCAGGCCGACGACCTGGACGAGTTGCGCGCCTGGGAGCCGAAGATCCGGCAGGCGCTGAGCGCGCTGCCCGAGCTGGTCGACGTCAACACCGACCAGCAGGACAAGGGCCTGCAGACCTCGCTGGTGATCGACCGCGACACGGCGGCGCGGCTGGGCGTCTCGCCGCACGCTGATCGACGCGACGCTGAACGACGCCTTCGGCCAGCGCCAGGTGTCGACGATCTATGCGGCGCTGAACCAGTATCACGTGGTCATGGAGGCCGCGCCCGAATACTGGCAGGAGCCGGGCTCGCTCGATCATGTCTACGTGAGCGCTGCCGGCGGGGCACAGGTGCCGCTGTCGGCGTTCGCGCACTACGCGGCCGACCAACACGCCGCTGGCGGTGAATCACCAGGGGCAGTTTGTCGCCTCGACGATTTCGTTCAATCTGCCGGTCGGAGTTTCGCTTGGGCAGGCGACGATCGCGATCGACGACGCGATGTTGCGCATCGGCGTGCCAGCGAGCATTCACGGCAGCTTCCAGGGCACCGCGCGGGCCTTCCAGGATTCGCTCAACAGCCAGCCGTGGCTCATCCTCGCCGCGCTGCTCACCGTGTACATCGTGCTGGGCGTGCTCTACGAGAGCTACGTGCACCCGATCACGATCCTGTCGACGCTGCCGTCGGCGGGCATCGGCGCGCTGCTGGCGCTGACGGCTGTTCGGCACCGAGTTCAGCGTCATCGCGCTGATCGGCGTGATCCTGCTGATCGGCATCGTGAAGAAGAACGCCATCATGATGATCGACTTCGCGTTGGAGGTGGAGCGCCACGGCAATAAGAATTCGCGCGACGCGATCTTCGAGGCCTGCCTGCTGCGCTTCCGCCCGATCATGATGACCACGATGGCGGCGCTGCTCGGCGCGCTGCCGCTGGCGCTGGGCACGGGCGACGGCGCGGAGCTGCGGCGGCCGCTCGGCATCTCCATCGTCGGCGGCCTGATCCTCAGCCAGTTGCTGACACTGTACACGACGCCGGTCGTGTACCTTTACCTCGACCGGTTCGGCCTGTGGCTGCGCAGCCGGCGCGGCCGGGCTCGCCGGTGGGGCGAACCCTGCGGTGCAAAGCGCGAACTAACACGCATGGCGCCTATGGTTGCCAGATCGTGCTGCGACGTCGCGCGCCTGCGCTCCTCGTTGCCGGTGGCGATCGCGGCGCTCTTCGGCTGCATGGTCGGGCCGAATTACGTGCGCCCACCGCTGGACACGCCGGCGGCGTACAAGGAAGCGCAGGGCTGGAAGCAGGCGGAGCCAAAGGACGAGCAGCCGCGCGGGAACTGGTGGGAAGTTTTCAACGATCCCGACCTCAATGCCCTGGTGACGCAGGTCGCAATCAGCAACCAGACCATCAAGGCCGCCGAAGCGCGCGTGCGCGAGGCGCGCGCCATGACCGCGGCGGCACGCGCGGCGCTGTTTCCGCTGGTCACGGCCGACGCCAGCGCCACGCGCAGCGGCAGCGGCGGCGGGAGCGGCCGCGGGGCCGCGTTGGCGAGCACCGGGCAGGTCGCCCGCATCGGCAACAACTTCAACGTTGCGCTCGACGCGAGCTGGGAAATCGACCTGTGGGGCGGGATCCGGCGCACGATCGAGGCCAGCGAAGCCACCGCGCAGGCCAGCGCGGCGATCTTGGAGCAGCGCAGCTTTCCGCGCAGGCGCTGCTGGCCGAAGACTACTTCATGCTGCGCGTGGAGGACGCGCAGATCCGCCTGCTCAACGACACCGTCGCGGCGTACGAGAAATCGTTGCAGCTCACACGCAACCAGTACGCCGTCGGGGTGGCCGGTCGCGCCGACGTCGCGCAGGCGGAGACGCAACTCAAGTCGACGCAGGCGCAGGCAATCGATGCCGGGGTGCAGCGCGCGCAACTCGAGCACGCCATCGCCGTGCTCATCGGCAAGCCGCCGGCGGAGCTCGCGCTCGCGGCCAAGCCCGAGCCGACCGCGTTCCCGGTGATCCCGGTCGCGATGCCCTCGGAGCTCCTGGAACGCCGGCCGGACATCGCCGCCGCCGAGCGGCGCGCCGCCGCGCCAACGCGCAGATCGGCGTCGCCGAGGCGGCGTTCTTTCCGGCGCTGACGCTGTCCGCCAGCGGCGGGTTCCAGAGCTCGGTGCTCTCGCAGCTGCTCACGCTGCCGAGCCGCTACTGGTCGCTGGGTCCCGCCACGCTGGCGCAAGTCATTTTCGACGCCGGATTGCGCCAGGCGCAGACCACGCAGGCGATCGCGACCTACGACGAGAACGTCGCCAACTACCGGCAGACGGTGCTTACCGCGTTTCAGGACGTCGAGGATAACCTGGCGGCGTTGCGCATTCTCGAACAGGAGGCTGCGGTGCAGGAGCGAAGCGGTCAAGTCGGCCCGCGAGTCGCTTGCCATCACCTTGAACCAGTATCGCGCCGGCACGGTGAACTACCTCGCCGTCGTGGTCGTCGCAGGCCGTCGCGCTGTCCAATGAGCGTGCGGCGCTGACGATCCTTGGGCAGCGGCTGACCGCCAGCGTGGGGTTGATCAAGGCGCTGGGCGGCGGCTGGGATCAGGCACCTGCCGCGGCCGCGGCCAGCTCCGCGCAACGCCCGGGGTGATCATCCACGCGCGCACTCGCGCTCGCGGCATGAGCGCGCTCTGGGCGGCTGCTGCGCTGCCCGCCGCGAAAGGGCTGGCGATCGGCCTGGCGGCGGCCAGCGTTTTCGTGCTTGTGCACGCGCCCTTGCCGTGGATGATCGGCCCGCTCCTCGGCGTCGCCGTGTGTCGCTCCCTCGGCATCGATTGCGGGGCGGCCCCGGGAGGGCGCCAGGCGGGGCAATGGCTTATCGGCACAACGCTCGGACTCTATTTCACGCCGCTGGTCGCGCGAGCTCGTGACCCGCATCTGGTGGCTGCTTCTCCTGGGCGCGCTCTTTGCGCTCGCGCTGGGATATCTGGGCGGCTTTTTGCTGGCGCGAATGGCGCGGGTCGACCGGACAACCGCCGTGTTCGCCAGCGTTCCGGGCGGCGCCGCCGAGATGTCGGTGCTGGGCGAGCGCTTCGGCGCGCGTGTCGACGAGGTCGCTGCGGCGCAGTCATTGCGGATAATGCTCGTCGTGGTCGTGATCCCGTGGATCTTCGCGCTGTTGCATGTGCATGGCGCGGACACGTTTCGACCGGGCACGGCCGAGGTGCAGCCGCTCGGTCTGGCTTTGCTGCTGGGGGGCACGCTCCTTGGCGGCTGGGTGCTGCAACGCGTCGGCGTCGCCAACGCGTTCGTGCTCGGGGCGCTGGCCGTGGCGATACCGCTCACGGTCGCGGAGGTGAACTTGTCGGCGGTGCCACGTTGGCTGACCAACGTCGCCCAGCTGCTTCTGGGCTGCGCACTCGGAGCGCGCTTCGAGCGCAGTTTCTTGCGCCGTGCGCCGCGTTTTGTCGCTGCCGTGGTGGTGAGCGTGGTCGTGGCGATGGTCTTGTCGGCAGCGTTTGGCCTGGGACTGGCGGCGCTGACCGCATTGCATCCGGCGACGCTGGTGCTGGCCACGGCGCCCGGAGGCATCGCGGAGATGTCGATAACCGCGAAGGTGCTCGATCTCGGCGTCCCGGTGGTGACCGCGTTTCACGTAACGCGGGTCGTCCTGCTGCTCACTTGCACCGGGCCGCTATTCCGCTGGCTGCGGCACCGGCTGCGCGCAAGGGATTAAGGTTATGCTGCGGCCCAGTGGCCTGACCGATTTAGCGCGCCGCCGCCTGCGGTTCCGGCGGGCGGCGAACGCATGCTAAAGTTACCGCTTAGTCGCCCTGTCGGCGTGAACGCATTCTGGCGAGCGCCGTGCGCGGTGTTCACCGCATCGCAGAGACCATGAATCAATCCGAATCGAGTTTTGCCATCGCGGCAGCCGCGGTGCAGGCCCCGACATGGGTGTCCCACCCGCGACTCGTCGCCTGGGTGCGGCAGATCGCCGAGCGCACGTGTCCTGATCGCATCGTCTGGTGCGACGGTTCGCAGGAGGAGTACGACCGTCTCTGCGGGGAGATGGTCGCGCGCGGGACACTGATCCGGCTCAATCCGGCCAAGCGGCCAGGCAGTTACCTGGCACGGTCCGATCCGGCCGACGTGGCGCGGGTCGAGGATCGCACCTTCATCTGCAGCGAACGCCAGGAGGACTCCGGCCCGACCAACAACTGGGTCGCGCCGCAAACGATGCGCGCGACCCTGGAGACGCTGTTCACGGGTTGCATGCGCGGGCGCACGATGTACGTCGTGCCTTTCTCCATGGGCCCGCTCGGCAGCCCGATCGCCCATGTCGGGGTCGAGCTCACCGATAGCCCGTACGTGGCGGCAAGCATGTTCATCATGACCCGCATGGGGCGGGCGGCCGCCGCTGTCCTTGGCCGCGACGGGGCTTTTGTGCCCTGCGTGCATTCGGTCGGCGCCCCGCGGCATTCGGCGGACCGCGACCCGCCCTGGCCGTGCAACCCGGAGCACAAGTACATCGTGCATTTTCCGGAAACGCGGGAGATCTGGAGCTTCGGTTCCGGCTACGGCGGCAACGCGCTGCTGGGCAAGAAATGCCTCGCGCTGCGCATTGCGTCGGTCATGGGCCGCGACCAGGGCTGGCTCGCCGAGCACATGCTGATTCTCGGCGTGACCTCCCCGGACGGGGAGAAGATTTACGTCACCGCCGCCTTTCCCAGCGCTTGCGGCAAAACGAATTTCGCGATGCTCATCCCGCCCAAGGGATGCGAGGGCTGGCAGGTCACCACCATTGGCGACGACATCGCGTGGATCAAGCCGGCGAAGGATGGCCGCTTCCACGCGATCAATCCAGAGGCTGGCTATTTCGGCGTGGCTCCCGGCACCTCGTACGAGTCGAATCCGAATGCGATGGAGACACTCAAGGCGAACGTGATTTTCACCAACGTCGCCCTGACCGACGATGGCGATGTCTGGTGGGAGGGCATGACCAGGGAGCCCCCGGCGCATCTTACCGACTGGCAGGGCCGGTCGTGGACGCCCGGCTGCGGGCGCAAGGCGGCGCATCCCAACGCACGCTTTACGGTCGCCGCGACGCAGTGTCCGTCGCTCGATCCGGAATGGGATAACCCGGAGGGCGTGCCGATCTCCGCATTCATCTTCGGCGGGCGGCGTCGCGACACGATGCCATTGGTGGTCGAGGCGACGAGCTGGGAGGACGGCGTGTACAAGGCGGCGACGATGGGTTCGGAGACGACCGCCGCCGCAACCGGGAAGGTTGGGGAGGTGCGACGCGATCCGTTTGCGATGCTGCCCTTCTGCGGCTACCACATGGGCGATTACTTCGGGCACTGGCTGGCAATGGGCCATGCCATCCCGCAGCCGCCGAAAATCTTCAGCGTGAACTGGTTCCGCACCGACGCCGACGGCAAGTTCGTATGGCCGGGTTTTGGTCAGAACATGCGCGTGCTCGAATGGATTGTTGCGCGCTGCCGCAACCGGGCCCATGGCGTGGAAACCGCGCTCGGGGTGCAGCCGGAATACGGCGACCTCGATTGGGACGGGCTCGAGTTCAGCGCGGAGCGCTTCAGGCAGGTGATGGGCGTCGAACGCGAACTCTGGGAGCGGGAACTCGCCGCGCACGACCAACTGTTCGCCAAGCTGGGCACGAAACAGCCGGGGACGCTCGCCGCCCTGCGGCGGGATCTCGGCGTCAAACTCGCGCGCTAACGCACCGCGACCCAGAACCCGCGGACCACGGCGTCCCGCCGTTCTTGTGCCACCAGCGCCGTTTCGCCGAACCGCGTTGGGGCGCAACCGACCTTGCAGGGTGGCGCTACTGCCGGTAAACTGAAACTACTAGCAACCGCTTCCCGCAAGCGATTGCTGCAAGCGATTTCCGCAACCGATTGCGTACAATTTCCGAAATCCCTGCTGCTGTCACTCTGCGCGAAGTCGCCCGCGCCGCCGGCGTCTCGACTGCGTCGGCCTCGCGTGCATTGACGCGGGAAGGGGCGGTGAGCGCCGACTTGCGGCGGCGCATTCTGGCCGCAGCGGAGCGACTGGGTTATGCACCGAACCTCGCCGCGCGCGCGTTGGCAGGGCGAGGGTCGTGCTTGGTCGGGGTGCTGGTCGAGAACCTGGACGATCCGCTGCTCGCCGCTGCCATCATGGCCTTGGAGCGCCATCTCGCCGAGGCAGGCTACGGCGTGGTGATCGCGGCATCGGGTACGTCACCGGGGCAGAGTCTTGCGGCGCTGCGCACGCTCCTCGGCCGCGGCGCCGACGCGCTGGTGTTCGCGCAACCGGCGCACGTGGAGGAACTCGCCATCGCGACGCGCGCCCGGGGCGTCCGATACGTCGGGATTGGCGATGGCGCGAGCGGCGGCCAGCGCGACATCGATCTGGGCCGGCGCCGTGGCGCCGCATTGGCCAGCCGCTACCTGCTCGACCTGGGGCATCGCCGCCTTGCCGTGATTGCACCGGAGGGCTCGGCGATGGACGGGGCGGTCGCGGACTCGCTCGTGAGCGCCGGCGTAGCGCCCGCGCTTGAGGGGAGGCGGCCGGCGCGCGACGCTTCCGCGGCTCGGCAGGCCATGGCAGACCTTCTGGATGGCGATGCGGTGCCGACGGGCGTGATCTGCGGCAGCGACTTGCTCGCAATGGCGGCGCTGCGGGAATGCTTAGGGCGGGGAATCGTGGTGCCGCGGGACATGTCGATCACCGGTTTCGGCGATGCCGAATTCGCCCGCCAGGCCGTTCCGGCGCTCACCACGGTGCGCGTGCCTGCAGCCGATCTCGGGCGCCGTGTGGCAGCAAGCTTGTTGCTGGGCCTCCAGGGCGGCGCCCCGCTGCCGCCGGCGATCGAAACCCCGGTCAAACTGGTGGTGCGGGAATCCACCGGACCCGCCCCGCGCTGACGCGGGCGACTCCCCGCGGCGCTGTTCCACGTGAAACATAAGGCTTCCTGTTTCACGTGGAACAGGCGAGCCCGGGCCCCGCGCGGCTTCTGTCGATGCCCGGTTTGCCGTATCATCGGCGCTCGTTTCCGCGGCTGGTTTTCGACGTAAACCCATGCAGTTCCCAACCCACTTCGACGTGATCGTAGTCGGTGGCGGCCACGCCGGCACCGAGGCGGCGCTTGCCGCCGCGCGTATGGGTCGGCGCACGCTGCTGCTTACGCACAGCATCGAGACGCTCGGCCAGATGTCTTGCAACCCCTCGATCGGCGGCATTGGCAAGGGCCATCTGGTCAAGGAAATCGATGCGCTCGGGGGCGCCATGGCGCTCGCCACCGACGAGGCGGGAATCCAGTTCCGGACGCTCAATTCCAGCAAAGGGCCCGCGGTGCGTGCCACCCGCGCCCAGGCCGACCGGATTCTCTACAAGCAGGCGATCCGCGCGCGGCTCGAAAATCAAGCCAACCTGACGTTGTTCCAGCAAGCCGTCGACGATCTCGTACTCGAAGCCGACCGCGTGGCCGGCGTTGTGACCCAGATTGGCATCCGCTTTGACGCCACTGCGGTCGTGCTCACGACCGGGACTTTTCTGTCAGGCCTCATCCACGTGGGGCTAAGGAACTACGAAGCCGGTCGCGCGGGCGAGCCCCCCGCCAAGACCCTGGGTGCGCGGCTGCGCGAACTCAAGCTTCCCGCAGGCAGGCTCAAGACCGGCACCCCGCCGCGCCTGGACGGCCGAACGATCGATTTTTCTCCTCTCGCGGTGCAGCCGGGCGACGAGCCGGAACCGGTATTCTCGTTTCTGGGTGACCGGTCGATGCACCCACGGCAGCTGCCCTGCTGGATCACGCACACCAACGAGCGCACCCACGAGATCATCCGCGGCGGGCTGGACCGGTCGCCACTTTTCACCGGCGTCATCAAGGGCGTCGGCCCGCGGTACTGCCCGTCGATCGAGGACAAAGTGGTTCGCTTTGCGGAGCGCAAAAGCCACCAGGTCTTCCTTGAGCCCGAGGGACTCGGAACCAATGAGATCTACCCGAACGGAATCTCGACCTCGCTTCCCTTTGATGTCCAGCTCGCGCTCGTGCGCTCGATGCAAGGCTGCGAGCACGCGCACATCCTGCGCCCGGGCTACTCGATCGAGTACGACTATTTCGACCCACGCGCGCTCAAGGCCAGCCTCGAGACCAAGGCAATCGGCGGGCTCTTCTTTGCCGGCCAGATCAACGGCACCACAGGCTATGAAGAGGCCGCCGCACAGGGACTCCTCGCCGGCATCAATGCCGCGCGTTCGGTAACGGGAGCAGACCCCTGGTCGCCGCGGCGCGATGAAGCCTACCTCGGCGTGCTCGTCGACGACCTGGTAACCCGTGGCGTCAGCGAGCCCTACCGCATGTTCACCAGCCGTGCCGAATACCGACTGCAGCTGCGCGAAGACAACGCCGACCTGCGCCTGACCGACATTGGTCGCCGCCTGGGCAGCGTCGACGATCGGCGTTGGGAGGCGTACTGCCGCAAGCGCGACGCGGTCGCGCACGAACTCGAACGGTTGAAGTCGACCTGGGTCAACCCGCGGATGCTCGAGCGTGCCGATGCCGAGCGCGTGCTAGGCCGTGCGCTTGAGCGCGACGCCACGCTCGCGGAACTGCTGCGCCGACCAGGCGTCACCTATGCCAACCTGATGACGCTTCCAGGGGCGGGGGTCGGCGCCGCCACCGCCGTAGCCGAGCAGGTCGAGATTGCGAGCAAATACGCGGGCTACATCGAGCGCCAGAACGAAGAGATCGGCCGGCGCGCCGACCAGGAAACGCAGCGCCTGCCGGCCAACCTCGATTACCGCAAGGTGCGTGGGCTTTCGGTCGAGGTGCAGCAGAAACTCAACGAGCACCAGCCGGAGACCGTCGGTCAGGCGGCACGCATTTCTGGCGTGACCCCCGCAGCGATCTCTCTGCTGCTGGTGTACCTCAAGCGCGGATTCAAGGACGCGCACGCGAGTCCGGAAAAACTCACGGCATGACGCTCGAAGGAGCGCTTGCCGCGGGTATTGCCGCGCTCGGTCTCGATATCGATGCCGGCGCACAAAGGAAGCTGCTCGCGTACGTGGCGCTGCTCGAAAAGTGGAACCGCACGCACAACCTGACGGCAATCCGAGAGCCCGCCCGGATGGTCACGCACCATCTGCTCGATGCGCTTGCAACGCTGCCCCACCTGCCGCAGCGCCGGGCGCTGCGGCTGATCGATGTCGGCAGCGGGGGCGGCCTGCCCGGCGTTCCTCTGGCGATCGCGCGACCCGATTGGCAGGTGACTTTGCTTGACAGCAATCGCAAGAAGGCTGCCTTCCTGCGCCAGGCAGTTGCGGAGCTCGATCTGCCCAATGTCACGGTCGTGGCGACGCGGGTCGAAGAGTATGTCCCCGAGATCCCGTTTGATATCGCCATCAGCCGGGGCTTCGCACCGCTCGCAACCTTTGTGACGGGCGCGCGCCACCTCGTCGGCGCGAGCGGTCGCCTGGTCGCGCTCAAGGGCGGGCATCCCGGCGAGGAGCTCGCCGCCCTGTCCGCCGGCGTTACGGTCGTGGTGCTACCGGTGCTTCAGGTTCCAGGCGTCGATGCTGAGCGGCACCTGGTGATGGTCGAAACGGTCGGTGCCGCGACATGACCAAGATCATCGCCGTCGCCAACCAAAAAGGGGGCGTTGGTAAGACGACGACCAGCGTCAATCTTGCCGCCAGCCTGGTCGCGATGAAGCGCCGGGTATTGTTGGTCGACCTCGATCCCCAAGGTAACGCGACGATGGGTTCCGGTGTCGATAAGCGAGCGCTCACTTATACAATTTACCAGGTACTGCTTGGCGAAAAGAAAATTGCGGAGGTCAGAACCACCTCCCCCTCCGGTGGTTTCGATCTGGTTCCGTCAAACCGTGAACTGGCCGGCGCCGAGGTCGAACTGGTCGATTTGCCGGAGCGTGAAATGCGCCTGAAGGATGCGCTCGCCGAGGCGCTATCGCAGATTCGATTTGCGATTGCCGAGGTGGTCCAGGACTACGATTTCATCCTGCTCGATTGCCCGCCTTCGTTGTCGCTGCTCACCCTCAATGGCTTGTGCGCCGCCGACAGTGTGCTAATACCGATGCAATGCGAGTATTACGCGCTCGAGGGCTTGTCCGACCTCGTGCAGACGATCCGGCGAGTGCGCGCGAACCTGAATCCGAAGCTCGAGATCGAGGGGCTGCTGCGCACGATGTACGATCCGCGCAGCACGCTGGCACTCAATGTTTCTGCAGATCTGCAGAAGCACTTCGGCGAAAAGGTCTACCGCACCGTGATACCGCGCAACATCCGTCTCGCCGAGGCGCCGAGCTACGGCATCCCGGCGCTGTATCTGGACAAATCCTCGAAGGGAGCGCAGGCGTACCTCGCGCTCGCCGGCGAGATGCTGCGACGTGACGAGGCGGCCGGTGCGGCTGCCGCCGAGCCGGCAATCGGAGTTGCCGATGGCTAAACTCAAAGGGCTCGGCCGCGGCCTCGACGCGCTGTTGTCCGGATCCGACGAGAAGGCAAGCGATGCGTTGCAATCGCTGCCACTCGACCGCATCCGCTCCGGCCGTTACCAACCGCGCACGCGCATGGACGAGGCGGCGCTCGACGAGCTCGCCGAATCGATCAAGTCCCAGGGCGTGATGCAGCCGATCCTGGTGCGCCCCGTCGACGCCGGCAGTTACGAGATCGTCGCTGGCGAGCGGCGGTGGCGCGCGGCTCAGCGCGCCGGCCTGAAGGAGATTCCGGCGCTGGTTCGTGTCGTGCCCGATCAGACCGCGCTTGCGCTGTCGCTGATCGAGAATATCCAGCGCGAAGACCTGAACCCGCTTGAAGAAGCGCAAGGCATTACCCGCCTGCTCGACGAATTCGGGCTAACCCACGAGGCAGCCGCGCGCGTGATCGGGCGCTCGCGCAGTGCGGTCACCAATCTGTTGCGGCTCATGCAGCTCGCGGCGCCGGTGCAGGCGCTGCTGCTGGCCGGGAAGCTCGACATGGGACATGCGCGGGCGCTGCTCGCCCTGCCCGCCGCGCGGCAGGCGGCCGCCGCAGCGACGGTGGTTACCGAGGGGCTCTCGGTGCGCGACGCAGAGCGGCTGGTGCAAGCCGCCCTGCAGCCAGGCACGCGGAAAACGAAACCCAGCAGGCGGCGCGGCGCGGACGCGGACCTCCTGCGTCTCGAAACCGAACTTGCCGAGGCGCTGGGTGCAGCCGTGCGGATCGAGCCGACGAAAAAAGGCGCCGGCCGGGTGGTGATTCGCTATTCGAGCCTAGATCAGCTCGACGGAATTCTCGCTAAGCTCCGTTAGCCGAGCTGCGAGAGCATCGTCTCCGCTCCGGAGACCTCGTACTTCCCCGGCGCTTCGATGTTCAGGGTTTTGACGACGCCGTCTTCGACCAGCGCGGAAAAGCGCTGGCAGCGCACGCCCATGTTGCGTGCAACCAGGTCGAGTTCCAGGCCGAGCGCCTTGGTGTACGTCGCGCTGCCATCGGCCATCATGCGGACCTTGCCCAAAGCCTGTTGGTCTTTCGCCCAGGCACCCATGACGAACGCATCGTTCACCGACATGCAGAGAATGTCCGCGACCCCCTTGGCCTTGAGCTTGTCATAATTGGCGACATAGCTCGGCACGTGCTTGGCCGAACACGTCGGCGTGAAGGCTCCGGGCAAGCCGAACAGCACAATTTTCTTCCCGCGCGTAAGCTGGTCGATCTTGAAGTCGTTCGGCCCGAGCGTGCAGCCGGCGGTTTCGACCTCGATGAATTCGCTGAGGCTACCGGCGGGAAGCCGGTCGCCAACCTTGATCGTCATTGGAACCTCCTCGTTACGGCGCGCGCGGGCAGCGCGGTCGGCGGCGCCACAATGGAACACGAATTGTAACGGAAAATCCGCGCCGGCAAGCACGCTGCGGGTGATGCGCGCGCGATGCGCGGCGGTCTTGTCGACATCTGCGCGAAGGCGTAACTTCAACACTCCGTTACCGGCCGGAAGCAATAAGGGAGAACAATATGGCGCAGGCGAACAGCCCACGCAGCCGCGCGGTCACCCTTCTCATCGCTACGAGAAAGGGACTGTGGCAATTGCACAGCGATGCGGCGCGCCGCCGCTGGCGCCTTGCGGGCCCGCAGTTTCTCGGCAACATCGTGCATCACGCGGTTGCCGATCCGCGCGATCGCAAGACCATGCTCGCCGCGGCGCGCACCGGGCATCTCGGGCCGACCATCTTTCGCTCCGCCGACCGGGGCCGTACTTGGCATGAGGCCAAGCAGCCGCCGGCGTTCCGCGAAGGCAGCGGCCGCGTCGTCGACCACACGTTCTGGCTGACGCCAGCGCATGCAGCGTCCCCGGGGGTGTGGTACGCCGGGACCTCCCCGCAGGGGCTGTTCCGCTCGGAAGACTCCGGCGCCACCTGGCGCGGCGTGGAGGGCTTCAATGAGCATGCTCACCGCAAGGCGTGGTGCGGCGGCGATCAGGACGGCACACCCGACGGCGGCAAGCTCCACTCGGTGCTCATCGACCCGCGCGACCCCCATCACCTGTACATCGGCATGTCCAGCGGCGGCGTGTTCGAATCGAGCGACGGCGGCGCGGACTGGCGGCCGCTGAATCGCGGCGTGCGCGCGGACTTTCTGCCCGATCCGGACCCGGAATACGGCCACGACCCGCATTGCGTCCGCCTGCACCCGGCGTTGCCGGACCGCCTCTATCAGCAGAATCATTGCGGGATCTATCGTCTCGATCGGCCGGCTGAGCGCTGGCAGGACATCGGCGCGACCATGCCCAAGAGCGTCGGCGACATCGGCTTTCCGATGGTCCTGCATCCACGCGATCCGGACACGCTGTGGGTGTTCCCGATGGACGGTTCCAAGGTCTGGCCGCGGGTGTCGCCCGGCGGAAAACCGGCCGTGTACCGTTCGGTCAACGGCGGCAAGACCTGGCAGCGCCACGCGACGGGGTTGCCGTCGACCCAAGCGTGGCTGACCGTCAAGCGCCAGGCGATGACTGCCGACAGCGGCGAGCCGGTCGGGGTTTTCTTTGGCACGACCAGCGGCGAAGTCTGGGGCAGTCGCGATGAGGGCCGCACCTGGAAGTGCCTGGCGGCGCATCTGCCACACATTTACGCCGTCGAAGCTGCATAGGCCGGCCGCGAGGTAACAGGCGCCGATGCGTGTGCTCATTCCCGCGCCCTTGCGCAGCTACACCGCGGATGCGGCATCGGTCAGCGCAAAAGGCGGGACGCTCGGCGAACTGGCAACCGATCTCGACCAGCGCTACCCGGGGATGCGTTTTCGCATCATCGACGAGCAGGGCCAGATTCGGCCGCACATCCGATTCTTCGTCAACGGCGCGCAGAAGCGCGACCTCGCCGAGCCACTCGCGGAGTCGGATGAGGTAATGATCGTTTGTGCATTGTCGGGGGGCTAGGGACACCTGCCGCGACCGGCTTTGCGCAACGCAGCATTCGTTGACGCATTGCGGTAAGAAACCTTACAATCCAAAAGTTTGCTTGATCTTTCGGTGTACCACCCCGCGTCGCTTCCAGCCCCGCGCTACCCCGCCGGCCGTATCGCCGGCTGGCAGGTGCTGGCAAGTGTTGCGGTGGCTGCGGCAGGGGGCTGGTGGGCGGGTTGGCACGGCGTCGTTTCCGCTTTGCTAGGGGGGCTTGTCAACGTGTCGGCCGGCGGCGTGTTCGCGATGCTCATCCGGGTCGGGCGCCCCGCAACGGCCGCGGCGACCGTGCACGCGGTGATCCGGGCGGAGACGGCGAGGATAGCGCTTATCGTATTGCAGCTCTGGTTCGTGCTGGTGGCCTACCGGGAGGTCGTGCACGGGGCATTCTTCGCCGCGTTCGTGGCCACCGTACTGGTTGCGCAAGCGGCGATCCTGATTCGGGACTGATGGAAGCGTAATGGCGGCGGAACACAAACTCGACGCGACGTCGTACATCCAGCACCACCTGACATTCTTTGCCGCGCCGGTGAGGGAGCAGGGCGGCTTCTGGACGATCCACTACGACACGATCGTCACTTCGTTCGTTCTCGGTGTCCTGGTGCTCGGGTTTCTGTGGCTGGTAACGCGCAAAGCGAGCTCGGGTGTCCCGTCCAGGACACAGGCCTTCGTCGAGCTCACCGTCGAGTTCGTGAACGATCAAGTCCGGAGCATGTTTCACCACGACTACAAGATTGTCGCGCCGATTGCGCTCACCGTCGGCTTGTGGGTTCTGTTCATGAACCTGATGGACCTGCTGCCGGTGGACATCATGGCGTGGATATACGCCAACGTGTTCCATCTGGAAGAATGGCGCGGCGTTGCGACCGCCGACGTCAACACCACGTTCGCCCTTTCGCTCTCGGTGCTCGGGCTGATGGTCTTTTACAGCATTCGCATCAAGGGCCTCGGCGGGTGGCTGCATGAGCTGTATGCATCGCCGTTCGGCATGCGGCCGTGGTGGGCGGCGCCGCTGTTGATCGCATTCAATCTGCTGTTCAACCTCATCGAATACATTTCGAAGCCGCTGTCGCACTCGCTGCGGCTGTTCGGCAACATGTACGCAGGCGAAATAATGTTCCTGCTGATTGCGCTTTTGGCGTCCAGCGGGTACGTGGGGGCCATCGGCGGGGGCGTGGCGCAAGCCCTATGGATCGGCTTCGACGGCTTTATCGCGATACTGCAGGCGTACATATTCATGATGCTGACCGTCGCCTACATCTCGATGGCGCACGAGCAGCACTAGGTCTGCGCTGGCCACGATCGACTCACCTGCCAATCTCCGTTAGAAAGGGAAAGTGAAATGGATAAGCTGCAACTGGTCGCCCAGATTCAGGCCTACACCGGTATCGGCATCGGCCTCATGATCGGCCTCGGTGCGCTCGGTGCCTGCGTTGGCATCGGCATCATGTGCTCGCGCTTTCTCGAAGGCGCTGCGCGCCAGCCGGAAATGATTCCAGCGCTGCAGGCCAAGGTCTTCCTGCTGCTTGGCCTGATCGACGCCTCGTTCATTATCGGGTTGGGCATCGCGATGCTGTTCGCGTATGCCAATCCGCTCATTCCCGCCGGTCTCAAGTAGCCGGCGCTGTGGCCCGCGCTTCCAGGGGAGCCTCATGAACATCAACTTGACGATGCTGATGCAGGCCATCATCTTCGCCATTTTCATCTGGCTCTGCGCGAGGTACATCTGGCCGGTGCTGATGCAGGCGATCGGGAGGCGCCAGCAGCAGATCGCCGATGGGCTCGCCGCGGGCGAAGAAGGAAAGCAGAGCCTTGCGCGCACTGAAAAGCGAATCGCGGAGATGCTCACCGAAGCCAAGACGCGGGCTGCTGATATCGTTGCCCAGGGCGAGAAACTGAAGACCGACACAGTCGAGGAGGCACGCACGCAAGCGCAGGCCGAGGGGGATCGCTTGATCGTGGCGGCGAAGGCGGAGATCCAGCAGGAGGTCCAGCGTGCCAAGGACGCGCTGCGCGGGCAGGTCGCCGAACTCGCCGTTGCCGGCGCCGCCAAGATCCTCAAGCGCGAGGTGGATGCGAAGGCGCACGCCGAGCTTCTTGCGGCGCTGCAGAAGCAGCTCTGAGGTTGGCATGGCCGAGCAGATCACCGTTGCTCGCCCCTACGCCGAAGCCGTATTCCAGCTGGCGCGGGAGCAGAACACACTCCCGGCGTGGGCGGAGATGCTCAGGGTAGCAAGTGGCGTTGCAAGCGAAGCGCGCGTGCGCAATGCGCTCGATAACCCGCGGCTTTCCATCGCCGCGAAGGAATCGCTGTTCCTGACGATCTGCGCGGACAAGCTCAACGCCGATGGCAAGAGCTTTATCCGGGTGCTGCTGGAAGCCGACCGTTTGGGCCTGTTGCCGGAAATCCGGGAACTGTTCGCGGCGCTGAAGGACGCGGCCGACGGCGTAGCACGCGCGCAAATCAGCAGCGCCTTTCCGATCGGCGAGGGGGAGTTGTCCGGGCTGAGGGCGGCACTGGAGCGGCGCTTCGGAAAGAAGATCGAAGCCACGGTGAGCGTCGAGCCGGAGCTGATCGGCGGCGCGAAGATCGTGGTCGGCGACACGGTGATCGACGGGTCGGTGCAGAGCGAACTCGAGGCGATGGCCAACCACTTGCGAACGTAACCTGATTCATTGGCGCAAGGTTCCGGCCAGCAACTCCGGACCGCGCGCGAGGAAAAATCATGCAGTTGAATCCATCGGAAATTAGCGAGCTCATCAAGACCAAGATCCAGAATCTGGACACGGGAGCCGAGGTACGGACGCAGGGCACCGTCGTCTCGCTTACCGACGGCATCGCGCGCATTCACGGGCTGTCCGACGCGATGCAGGGCGAGATGATCGAGTTCCCGAACAACACCTTCGGTCTCGCGCTGAATCTCGAGCGCGATTCGGTCGGGAGCGTGATCCTCGGCGCGTATGAGCACATCACAGAGGGCGACACGGTCAAATGCACCGGGCGGATCCTGGAGGTGCCGGTCGGCCCCGAGCTGATCGGCCGCGTGGTGAACGCCTTGGGCCAGCCGATCGACGGCAAGGGTCCCGTCAATGCCAAGGCCAGCGATGTTATCGAAAAGGTTGCGCCGGGCGTGATCTGGCGCCAGAGCGTGTCGCAACCCGTACAAACGGGGCTCAAGTCGATCGATGCGATGGTTCCGATCGGCCGCGGCCAGCGCGAGCTGATCATCGGCGACCGCCAGACCGGCAAGACCGCGGTCGCGATCGATACGATCATCAACCAGAAGGGCAAGGAGCTAACTTGCATCTACGTTGCGATCGGGCAGAAGGCGTCGTCGATCATGAACGTGGTGAAGAAACTCGAGGAAACCGGCGCGATGGCCTACACCATCGTCGTTGCTGCCTCCGCCTCGGAGTCGGCGGCGATGCAGTACATTGCGCCGTATTCCGGCTGCACGATGGGCGAGTACTTCCGCGATCGCGGCCAGGACGCGCTGATCATCTACGATGACCTGACCAAGCAGGCATGGGCGTACCGCCAGATTTCGCTGCTGCTGCGCCGGCCGCCGGGCCGCGAAGCGTACCCGGGCGACGTGTTCTACCTGCATTCGCGACTGCTCGAGCGGGCGGCGCGCGTCAACACCGAATACGTCGAAAAATTCACCGCCGGCGCGGTCAAGGGAAAGACCGGGTCGCTCACGGCGCTGCCGATCATCGAGACCCAGGCCGGAGACGTGACGGCGTTCGTGCCCACCAACGTCATTTCGATTACCGACGGCCAGATCTTTCTCGAAACCGACCTCTTCAACGCCGGCATCCGCCCCGCGATTAACGCCGGCATTTCGGTATCACGCGTCGGGGGAGCGGCCCAGACCAAGGTCATCAAGAAGCTCGGCGGCGGCGTGCGGCTTTCGCTGGCCCAATACCGCGAGCTCGCCGCATTTGCGCAATTCGCGTCGGACCTTGACGAAGCGACGCGCAAACAGCTGGACCGCGGACGCCTGGTCACCGAGTTGATGAAGCAGCCGCAATATGCTCCGCTCTCGGTGGCGGACCAGGCGCTGACGCTCTTTGCCGTCAACCGGGGTTACTACGATACCGTGCCGGTCGAAAAGGCGCTGGCGTTCGAGGCCGGGCTGCGCGCGTTCGTGAAGAGCAAGTACGGTGCGCTGATCGACAAGATCGAAACCACGAAGGACCTTGACGGCGAAGGCGAAACCGCGCTCGCCGCGGCGATCGAGGACTTCCGGCAGAACGGCACCTGGTAGCAGCGCGCGATGGCCAGCTCCAAAGAGATCCGCGGCAAGATCAAGAGCGTGCAAAGCACGCGCAAGATCACCAAGGCGATGGAAATGGTCGCCGCCTCGAAAATGAAGAGGGCCCAGGACCGGATGCGCGCCTCGCGGCCGTACGTGGGTCGCATGTTGGCACTGGCACGCCACCTCGCGCTGGCCAATCCCGAGTACCGCCATCCGTTTCTGGTGAAGCGCGGCGGAGCGAAGAACGTTGGGCTGATCGTCGTCACGTCGGACAAAGGGCTCTGCGGCGGGCTGAATACGAACGCGCTGCGGCTGGCATTGGCGAAGGTCAAGGAATGGCAGGCGCAAGGCGTCGGCGTCAAGGTGACGCCTCTCGGCGGCAAGGGACTCGGGTTCATGCAGCGACTCAAGGCGGAAATCGTTTCCCACGCGACCAACCTCGGCGATCGGCCGTCGCTGGACAGGGTGATCGGACCGGTCAAGGTGCAGCTCGATCTCTACCTCGACGGCAAGATCGACGAGCTGCATTTGATCACGACCCGATTCGACAACACCATGAAGCAGACGCCCGTCGAGCAGCAAATCCTGCCGATCGCCGATCTGCGCCCCGATGCCGAACAGCGCGAATTTCCATGGGACTATATCTATGAGCCGGACGCGAAAACCGTGCTCGACGTATTGCTACAGCGGTACATGGAATCCGTGGTCTATCAGGCCATCAACGAAAACATGGCATCGGAGCAGAGCGCGCGGATGGTGGCGATGAAGGCAGCGTCCGACAACGCGGAGACGATCATCGACGAGCTGCAGTTAATCTACAACAAGACGCGGCAAGCCGCGATCACGAAAGAGCTTTCGGAGATCGTCGGCGGCGCTGCGGCCGTCTGACGCGGCAGACAGGCGGGCGGCGGCGACGAACAATGGTCAGCACAGGAAAAGGTCATGATTGAAGGAACGGTGGTGCAGTGCATCGGTGCGGTGATCGACGTGGAATTCTCGCGCGAGCACCTGCCCAAGATCTACGACGCCCTGACGCTCGAGGGCACCGAGCTCACGCTCGAGGTGCAGCAACAGCTGGGCGACGGTGTCGTGCGTACCATCTGCCTCGGGTCTGCGGACGGCTTGCGACGCGGCATGAAGGTCAAGAACACCGGTGCCGGCATCTCGGTCCCGGTGGGGCCGGCGACGCTGGGCCGCATCATGGACGTCCTTGGCCGTCCGATCGATGAACGTGGGCCGGTGAGTGCTGAAGTCAGGATGCCGATCCATCGCGACGCGCCGACATTCGAGGAGCTCTCGCCGTCGACCGAGCTGCTCGAAACCGGCATCAAGGTCATCGATCTCGTGTCCCCGTTTGCCAAAGGCGGCAAGGTCGGCCTGTTCGGTGGCGCGGGCGTGGGCAAGACCGTGAACATGCTTGAGCTCATCAACAATATCGCCACCCAGCACTCCGGATTGTCGGTATTTGCCGGCGTGGGCGAACGCACGCGCGAGGGCAACGACTTCTACCAGGAAATGAAAGAAGCGAAGGTCATCAGGCTCGACAACCTGCCGGAGTCGAAAGTGGCCATGGTCTACGGGCAGATGAACGAGCCGCCCGGCAACCGGCTGCGCGTGGCGTTGACCGGACTCACCATGGCCGAGTTTTTCCGCGATGAGGGCCGCGACGTGCTGCTGTTCATCGACAACATCTACCGCTACACGCTCGCCGGCACCGAGGTATCGGCGCTCCTCGGGCGCATGCCGTCGGCGGTGGGCTACCAACCGACCCTGGCCGCGGAAATGGGCGAATTGCAGGAACGCATCACGTCGACCAAGACCGGCTCGATCACGTCGATCCAGGCGGTGTACGTGCCGGCCGACGACCTGACCGACCCGTCGCCGGCGACAACCTTCGGCCATCTCGACTCGACCATCGTGCTGTCGCGGGACATCGCCTCGCTGGGCATCTATCCAGCGGTCGATCCGCTCGATTCGACCTCGCGCCAGCTCGACCCGAACGTTGTCGGAGAGGAGCATTACACGGTTGCCCGCAGCGTGCAGCAGACGCTGCAACGCTACAAGGAGCTGCGCGACATCATCGCGATTCTCGGCATGGACGAACTCTCGCCCGAGGACAAGCTCATCGTCGCCCGGGCGCGCAAGATTCAGCGTTTCCTGTCGCAACCTTTCCACGTGGCGGAAACGTTCACCGGTACGCCGGGCAAATACGTCTCGCTCAAGGACACGATCCGCGGCTTCAAAGCGATCGTCGACGGCGAGTACGATCACCTGCCCGAGCAGGCGTTCTACATGATCGGCGCAATCGAGGAAGCGACCGAAAAGGCGAAGACGCTTCAGTAGCGCACGCCCCAGCCAATGGCCCATACCATCCACGTTGACGTCGTCAGTCTCGTCGAATCGATCTATTCGGGCGAGGCGGAGTTTGTTGTCCTCCCGGGCATCATGGGTGAGCTCGGCGTCTATCCCAAGCACGCGCCGCTGATCACGCAAATCAGGCCCGGCTCGGTGCGCATCAAGGTTCCAGGGCAGGATGAAGAGCAGATTGTCTTCGTGCAGGGCGGTTTTCTCGAGGTGCAACCCGACTCGGTCACCGTGCTTTCCGACACCGCGATCCGGGCCAAGGATCTCGACGAGGCGCACGCGCTCGAAGCCAAGCGGCGCGCCGAGGAGGTGATGCAGAACCGGACCTCCAAGGAAGAAGTCGCGAAAGCCGAAGGGGAACTTGCGGGCGCCCTCGCGCAGCTCGCCACCATTCGCCGCCATCGCCGCGGCCGCGGTTAGCGGCCGGCCGAAACCGGCCGGAGCGAGGCTAGCCCTCGCGGCTGGCCAGCTGTTGCTCCGCGAGCGTCACCCAGTAGCTCGCGCCGATTGGCAGGACCGCGTCGTTGAAGTCGTACTGGGGGCTGTGGATGTTCGGGGTGTCGGTGTCGCGCCCGGCGCCGAGCCAGACGTAGCAGCCCGGCTTCGCCTGCAGCATGAAGGCGAAATCCTCGCTGCCCATTTCCGGCGTCGGCTCGGTATCGACGTGCTGCGCGCCGACGACTGCGGCGGCCGCCGCGATGGCGTATCGCGTCTCGGCTTCGCTGTTGACGAGCGCAGGGTAGCGGCGCTCGTAGCGGACGGTCGCGCTCATTTCGAACGTAGCAGCCACCCCGGCCACGATACCCCGAATCCGTCGCTCGATCAGGTCCTGGACGTCGCGCTTGAAGCTGCGTACCGTCCCCCGCAGTACGACTTCCTGCGGAATGACGTTCCAGGTATCGCCGCCGTGCACCTGCGTCACACTCACCACCCCCGCATCCTGCGGATGAAGGTTGCGCGCGACGATCGTCTGCAACGCGGTGATCGTCTGCGCGGCGAAGAGCATCGGATCCTTGCCGGTGTAGGCCATTGCCGCATGCGCGCCCTTGCCGGTGGCGACGATTTCGAAGATGTCGTACGCACCCATCAACGGACCTGCCCGCATCGCGAACGTCCCCGCTGGCTTGCGGGGCCAGTTGTGCATACCGTACACCGCGCGCATCGGGAAGCGCTCGAACAGGCCCTCCTCGACCATAACCCGGCCACCCCCTTCGTTTTCCTCGGCGGGCTGAAAAATAAAATAGACGGTCCCCGCGAGCGCCTTTCTTCGCGCCATCGCCTTGGCCGCGCCGAGGAGCATCGTGGTGTGGCCGTCATGACCGCAAGCGTGCATCCGGCCTTCGTGCCGCGAAGCATAGGGCACACCAGATCGTTCGTGAATGTGCAGCGCGTCGAGATCGGCGCGCAGGCCGATCGCGCTCGCCGCGGTCTTGTCGCCGGCGCGAAGCACCCCGACGACACCGGTCTTCGCCAGGCCGGTATGCACTTCGAGGCCGAAGGATCTGAGCTTGTCGGCGACAAATGCCGCGGTCGCCGTTTCCTCGAACGCCGTCTCGGGATGGGCGTGAATATGGTGCCGCCATTCACTCATCTCGCTGGCGAGCGCGCTAACCTCGGGCAGTATGTTCATGCGTGATCTCGACAGAACGTCATCGCTGCGCTTGAGACGCGATGGTAACGCAGAATACTCGCACCGGCTGCGGTAGAATCGGCGCTGCGCGCCACCCGCCAGCATGCCCACTCCCGAAGCCTCGCCTTATGACCTCGCTATCGTTGGCGGGGGAATCAACGGTGTCGGCATCGCGCGCGATGCTGCGGGGCGGGGATTCAAGGTGCTGCTGGTCGAACGAGACGACCTTGGCGCGCACACCTCGTCGTCGAGCACCAAGCTGATCCACGGCGGCCTGCGCTATCTCGAATATTTCGAATTCCGACTGGTTGCCGAAGCGCTCGCCGAGCGCGAGGTGCTGTTGCGTGCGGCGCCGCACATCATCTCGCCGCTTCAGTTCGTCCTGCCGCATGAGCCGCACCTGCGGCCGGCGTGGATGATCCGCGCCGGGTTGTTCTTCTATGACCATCTCGGCGGCCGCAAGTCGCTGCCTTCGTCGTTCGGTGTCAAGCTGCGCAAGAGCAAATGGGGAGCCGGCCTCCAGGCCAAGTTTGACCGGGGTTTTGTCTACTCGGACGCCCGCGTCGACGACGCGCGGCTCGTGGTGCTGAACGCAATCGCCGCTAGAGAGCTCGGCGCCGACATACGCACGCACACGCGGTTCGTCGGCGCGAGTCGCGACAACGGCCTCTGGCGCATCACCCTCGCTGATGCTTCCGGAGCAACCAGCCAGGCGCGGGCGCGCGGGCTCGTCAATGCGGCCGGACCGTGGGTCAAAGCAGTGCTCGACGCAGTGAGCGCGGCGCCGAGCAAGGCCCAGGTGCGGCACGTCAAGGGTAGCCACATCGTCGTGCCGCGCGCGCACGCGGAGGGCCACGCCTATATTCTCCAGAACTCGGACCATCGGATCATATTCGTCATTCCGTACGAGGACGCGTTTTCACTCATCGGGACGACCGACGTACCGGTGGATGATTTCGACGCTGCGGAGGCATCGAACGACGAGATCGATTACCTGTGCAGGATCGCCAACGCATACCTCGCGCACCCGATCGGCGCCGCAGATGTCGTGTGGACTTACAGCGGCGTGCGACCGCTGTACGACGACGGTTCGGCGAATCCATCGGCGGTGACGCGCGATTACGTGCTGAAACTCGACTCCGGCGAAGAAGGGCAGGCGCCTTTGCTGTCGATTTTCGGCGGGAAGATCACAACGTACCGCCGCCTCGCCGAGTCCGCCCTCGCGGAGCTCGCGCCTTTCTTTCCGCGGATGAAAGGCCCCTGGACGCGCGGGAGACCGCTTCCTGGAGGTGACGTGCCGCGCGGCCGCCTCGCCGCTTTCGCACGCGACCTCGCAGCGCGCTATCCCGCGCTGCCACCCGAGTTGCGTGGCGCGCTGCTGCGTCGCCATGGCACGCGCAGCCTGCGCGTCTTAGGACAGGCCAAGACCGCGCAGGACCTGGGCACCCATTTCGGCCATACGTTGTACGCGGCGGAAGTCGACTATCTGGTCGCGCACGAATGGGCGCGCGACGCCGAAGACGTGCTGTGGCGGCGAACCAAGTGCGGGCTGCACCTCACCGTTGCGCAGCAGAATGCGCTGGCCGCGTATCTGTACGAGCAATACGGACACGGGCGGCCGCCGTGATGTTGCCGCTGACTGCGCTCCCTGCCACCGCGCGCCGGACGATCCGCGGTGTGCTGACTGACATCGACGATACCGTCTCGACCAGGGGCCGAGTTACGGCAGTGGCGTATGCGGCGATGGAGCGACTGCGCGGCGCGGGTCTGCTGGTCATCCCGGTCACCGGCAGACCTGCCGGCTGGTGCGACCATATCGCGCGTATGTGGCCGGTCGATGCGGTCGTCGGCGAGAACGGAGGCTTGTACATGCTCCACGACGCGCGAGCGCGCAAGCTACGCAAGCGCTACGCTGACGACACGGCCGACCGGGACGCCGCGCGCGCGCGGACGGCCGATGTTGCGGCGAGAATCCTGCACGCGGTGCCAGGTTGCGCGCTGGCATCCGACCAGTCGTATCGCGACACCGACCTCGCGATCGACTATTGCGAAGACGTCGCGCCGTTGCCATCCGAGACCGTCGATCGGATCGCGGCGCTGTTGCGCGCCGAGGGGATGACCGCCAAGGTTTCGTCGATCCACGTCAACGGCTGGTTTGGAGCCCACGACAAGCTCTCGATGACGCGCACATTGCTGCGAGAGGCGTTCGGGATCGATCTCGATACGCAATGCGAGCGATTCGTCTTCGTTGGCGACTCGCCCAACGACGCGCCGATGTTCGAGTTTTTCTCGCACTCGGTCGGGGTCGCCAACGTGCGGCGTTTTGCCGACCGCATCGCTGCATCGCCGAAGTACGTCACCGAGCGCGAATCGGGAGCCGGCTTCGCGGAGCTCGTCGATTTTCTGCTGGCGGGCCGCTGACCCTGCGGGTGCCTAGCGCGCCGCCGCGAGCTTGCCGAGGTCGATCTGCTTCAGCGCGCCGGTCAATGCGTCAGGCTCGACGCCGTCACCGCGTACGGTCACCGCGAACCGGTCGACGACGATAATGCCTACCTCGCCACTGCGCGTGCGTCGATCGTAGCGCTCGTGCGTGAGCTGGCCGTTGACTTTCGTCGTGCGCTCGTAACCGGTGTCCGTTTCCTTTTCCATGTTGGGATCGAACTTGGCGGCGAGGCCGGCCAACCCCGACAGCGATGCCATGTCCGCGATTTCGATGTTGATGCTGGCGTCGGCGCCGTCGCTGTAACGCGCCGTCGCGCTGGATGCCTTCATCCCCATTGCTTCGCCGCTCTGGCCCGACGCTTCCTTGCGCTGCATGCCCGGCAGCGATTCCGGGAGAAGGTCCTTGAGCTTGTGAAAATCAACCGGCTGTACGTCCTTGCCGCCGGCGAGGATCTGGCCGACGGCGCCAAGGGCGGCGGTGGCGTCGACCTGGCCGCTGCTCCCGGCCGGTGGGCTGGTCGATCCGGCGCCCGTGGCTTTTTCGGCCGGCTGAGGCCTGATTGCCCATCTTCTCGAGGGTCTTGAGCGCGTTGCTCACGCGTGCCTTGTCGGCGTCGGACTTGCCGCCGAAGATATTGGACAGCACGTTGGCCGCGACCTCGCTATCCCGGGCGCGGTCGGCCGAGTGTCCCAGCGCGCCAATGCCGGCCAAGCCAAGACCGGTGACGGCGCAGGTCGTGAGGGCCGCGATGACAAACCACATCCCAATTGCGCACAGGACCGTCACGATCGTATAGCCGATGGACTTGTCCTGCGGGCAGCGCATGAGCACCGGCAGGCCGAGGTAGAGCAGGTACAGGCCATAAAGGGCGGCGATGATCCCGAGGACGGCGAGCATCGGGATCAGGCCCAGCACTCCAGCGACCCACCCCGGGGTGAAGCTGTAGGCAGTCACCTTGAGCGCGGCCAGCGAATCTCGCTGCCCGCCGAAAGTCGGTGCGAGCAGGTCGACGACGAGGGCGATAACAAACACACCGAGAAACGACAGCAAGAATGACAGGACTGCGTGTACGAGACCGCCCATGATCCCGACCCTGCCCACCAGCGGCAGGCCGATGACGCTCTGGCCGATGAGCGCCGCGAGCACGCCGATGGCGACCAGCGGGGCTACGTAACCCAGGTAGATGGCGCTCGCCGACGTCGACTCGGCAGCGATGACCGGCCACTCGGTCGACGGCGACAGCAGGATGTTCTTGACGCGCGCCAGCAAGCCGTGCGCAGCCGCCGCGGACGGAAGCGCGCCCAATCCCGCATTTGCGCTGGCGGCGAAGCCCGCCGGCGGCGCCGCGGAACCAGTCGACGCCGGTGCGGGCCGTGGCGCGATGACCGCCGCAGACATCGGGTCCGGTTGCGATGCAGCCGGCTGCGCCGAGCCGAGGACTGCCGCGCCGCAGAAATTGCAGAAGTTCGCCCCGTCCGGGACCGGCTTGCCGCATTGCGCACAGAACATGTGGCTATCCCCTGACGTTAGCGCTCCCGGTCCTGGCACGCCGACGCGGCGATTTTGCGCCAGGACCATGGGGCGATTCAATGCGGGCGCGGACCGGGCAGAACTGACGCGCTGCGGCAAGCCAAGGGCGCTCCCGCCAAGCGTCGTCACTCGAAGCATGGGGTGGTCGTCCAATACCGTAAGTAAGCGAACACTCACCGGCCGCGCCGCGCACCACTGTAGCACTCAACTTTGCTTGCAGTCTCAACGCCGGTATCCGCACCGCACCCGTGCCATGTCACGGCCCGGGAAATCACCGCCCGGTACGCTATTTGCATGCGAACCTTAAGCTATCATGTCAGGCCTTTTCGCCAAGCCCCTAAATGCGCCGCGAAAAGGCCCGCGATGAGCGATTCGGACCATCGGCTGTCCGAGGCGGGAGGAGGAACCGCAATGATACGGTACGGCTTCAACATACGAACGCGCAGTGGCCAGCGTGTGGACAACATCTGCATCATGGCCGCCAATCAAGCCGATGCGGAGCGCCGGCTCCGCCAGATGTATCATCACTGCGAGATCGTCCACTGCCAGACCGAAGCGGTAGGCCGGCGCAACGACCCGCTCGATCTTGAAGGCGTCATCGGTATCATCAGCAACGGGCCGGCCTCGATCCCGGCGGTCGCGCGCTCGATGCTACGCAACAAATCCGGCACGCACTAGCTCGTCAACGAGCTCTTGGTAGTCGCGCGCACCGCGACTTTGCGGTGCGTGCCGGAATATATCGAGATGGCGCGCCGGACTCTCGGCCAGGCTTACGTTTTCCGCAATCCGCGTCGCGCAAACTTCGTCCGGGCGGAACGCCGCCGCCATCAGGTCAGCAACCTCTGAACTCATCTTGCGCCGCGCATCGAATCGCGTGAGCAGGTATCGTCGTGGCAGCCGGCGCTTGAATACCGGCTCGAGCGCATGCAGCGCACGCTCCACCTGCTGCGCGCCCTGCAACGCCAGGTAGTCCGCCGATACCGGGATGAGCAGCAGATCGCAGGCGAAGATCGCGTTCAGCGACAGGACGCCGAGCAGCGGGCAACAGTCGATGACGACTGGGCCAGGGTCCTGCTCCGTCTGGCGCAGCGCCACGCGTAGCCGGGTGACGACGTTGACGCCCTTGCCGAGCAGCATGTCGAGCTTGGTGAGCTCGAGATGCGCCGGGCAAAGAATGACGCCGCTGGCCGTGATGTGGGCCACTTCGGCCAACGGACGCTGCCGCACGAAAAACGCGTACACCGAGTCGTCGGCGAGGTGCGGAT
This sequence comes from uncultured beta proteobacterium, assembly GCA_963778275.1. Lineage (GTDB taxonomy): Bacteria > Pseudomonadota > Gammaproteobacteria > Burkholderiales > Casimicrobiaceae > PALSA-1003. The sequence goes on from CAVZTS010000014.1 coordinate 603,066, forward strand.
GGGCATCGAAAACGCTGGAAAGGTGCGCCTGCGGGTCGAGGTCGATACCGAACGGGCGGTGCCCGCGTTGCGCGATGCCGGCGAGCAGATTCAGGGTCGTCGTTGTCTTGCCGACGCCGCCTTTCTGGTTGAATACCGCGATGACCGACATTACGCGCCGCTAGTCGACAGAACCTTCTTGTGAAGTGATGATGGCGGCCGATGAGCGCCCCGGCCCCGCTGCCGGCCGGTCGTGCGGCCCGAGAAGATGATCTCGCAATCCTTGGTCCGGCGTAAGTCTGCGGCCGTGTGCCGCCGCAGCTTGAGCCGCATTCTCGCATAGATTGGCTTGGCGTCTGTCGCGAGGCAGCGACCGCGCCCCGCGGGCGCGAAAACTCCGCGCCAAAGTGCGATAATTCGCGCCTCATGCAGCCGTTGCAAATCGCAATTCTCGCCGCCGGCAAAGGCAAGCGCATGCACTCCGCGCTGCCCAAGGTTCTGCATTCGCTTGCCGGCAAGCCGTTGCTCGCGCACGTTCTGGCGACGGCGCGCGCCATGAAACCGCGCGCGATTTGCGTCGTCGACGGCCCGGGCGATCGGGTGCGGGCGCGTTTTCCAGATGCCGATCTCCTCTGGGCGCGACAGGATCCCCCGCGCGGCACGGGCGATGCGCTACGGTGCGCGCTCACGGCACTGCCGCGCGATGGAGTGACGCTGGTCCTATTCGGTGCCGATCCGCTCGCGCGCGCGGCGACGTTGCGCGAGGTCGTCGAGCAGGCGCAGCGTGGCGCCTTGTCCCTGCTCACGATCGACCTGGAGGATGCCGAAGGATACGGTCGTGTTGTACGCACCGCCGACGGGCGCGTCGCCGCGATAGTCGAGCACGTGGCTGCGACCCCCGCGCAGCAAGCGATTCGCGAAGTGAACACCGGCGTCATGGCGGCGCCGACCGCCGCCTTCGCACGCTGGCTGGCGGAGATCGATGATCGCAATGCCAGCGGCGAGTTTTTCCTGACCGACGTCATCGCGCTCGCGGTGCGCGACGGGGTGAACGTGACGACGACACGTCCGGCGAGCATCACCGAGGCGCTGGGGGTCAACAGCCAGCGCGATCTGGCCGACTTGGAACGCCGTTATCAGCGTACCCAGGCGGATGCCCTGCTCGACGCGGGCGTGGCGCTCGCCGACCCGACGCGGATCGACGTCCGGGGCACGCTCGCCTGCGGGCGCGACGTAAGCATCGACATCGGGTGCATTTTCGAAGGCCAGGTCACGCTCGGCGACAACGTGAACATCGGTGCGCACTGTGTGCTCAGGAATGTAAGCGTGGCCGCAGGTACGGCGATCGCGCCGTTTTCGCACCTTGAGGACGCACAGATCGGCGCGCATTGCCGCATCGGGCCCTACGCCCGCATCCGCCCTGCGGTGGTGCTCGCGGACGAGGTCCACATTGGCAACTTTGTCGAGATCAAGGCGAGTGCCATCGGCGAGCGCAGCAAGGTCAATCATCTTTCCTACGTGGGCGATTCGAGCGTCGGGCAAGACGTCAATATCGGCGCGGGCACCATCACTTGTAACTACGACGGTGCGCGCAAGCACCGCACCGTCATCGAGGACAATGTGCATATCGGCTCCGGTACGCAGCTCGTTGCGCCGGTCGCCATCGGTCGCGGCGCAACGATTGGCGCTGGGACGACGGTATGGAAAGATGCGCCGCCGGAAACGCTAACGGTAAACGCGAAGACACAAGTGGCCCGAAACGGCTGGAAACGACCGAAGAAAGGTTAGTGATGTGCGGCATCGTCGGCGCGGTCGCGCGCGAAAATGTGGTTCCGATCCTGATTGAAGGCATTCGTCGGCTGGAGTATCGCGGCTACGACTCGTCGGGTCTTGCCGTGATCAACGGCACCCTGCAGCGGTTGGTCAGTACGGCCCGCGTCGCGGACCTGGCGGCACAGGCTGAGGCGACGCACGTTAGCGGCACGACCGGAATTTCGCATACCCGCTGGGCGACGCATGGCGCACCGACGGCGGCCAACGCGCATCCGCACCTCAGCCACGACGAGATCGCCGTCGTGCACAACGGCATTATCGAGAACTTCGAGGCCTTGCGCGACCGCCTGCAACAGCAAGGGTATCGCTTCATCACGCAGACTGACACCGAGGTGATCGCGCACCTGATCCATGCCAACTACCACGGCGACCTGCTGGTCGCAGTTCGGAAGGCAGTCGCGGAGTTCCGTGGCGCTTACGCCATCGCTGCCATCAGCACGCGCGAACCCGACCGCATCGTCGGTGCGCGTGCCGGCAGCCCGCTTTTGGTCGGCGTTGCCGATAACGACCATTACCTCGCGTCCGACGCGAGCGCGCTGAGCTCGGTAACGCAGCGCGTCGTGTACATGGAGGAAGGCGATTTTGCCGATGTCACGCGCGATGCGTACGCTGTCTACGACGCCAGTGGCGCGCGCGTGACGCGGCCTGTTGTTCGCGTGCCGTCCGCCGGCGGCGCGGTCGAACTGGGCCCCTATCGCCACTTCATGCAGAAGGAGATCTTCGAACAGCCGCGCGCCATCGCCGACACGCTGGAGAGCGTCGGCGGCATCGGCCCGGACCTCTTTGGTGCCAACGCCGCCGACATCCTCGGCGGTGTCGCCGCGGTTCACGTGCTTGCCTGTGGCACAAGCTATCACTCGGGCCTGATCGCCAGGCTGTGGCTGGAAGCAGTCGCCGGCATGCCTGCGCAGGCGGAGATATCGAGCGAGTATCGCTATCGCGACAGCGTGCCGAACCCCGCCGCGCTGGTCGTCGTCATTTCGCAGTCGGGCGAGACCGCCGATACGCTGGCCGCGCTCAGGCATGCCAAGTCGCTGGGCCATCGTCACACCCTTGCCATCTGCAATATCGCCACGAGTTCGATGGTCCGGCAGACCGAACTCACATTTCTGACCCGTGCCGGGACCGAAATCGGCGTTGCGTCGACCAAGGCGTTCACGACGCAGCTGATCGCGCTGTTTCTGTTGACGCTGACGCTGGCGAAACTGCGTGGCCGACTCGCGGTGGCAGAGGAGGCACGCTGGCTCACCGGATTGCGCCATCTTCCCGCGGCGATTCAGGCTGTGCTGGCGCTAGAGCCGGCCATAATCGCCTGGGCCGAACAGTTCGCGAAAAAGCAGAACGCGCTGTTCCTCGGGCGTGGCTTGCACTATCCGATCGCCCTCGAAGGAGCGCTCAAGCTCAAGGAGATTTCCTATATTCACGGCGAGGCCTACCCGGCTGGCGAGCTCAAGCACGGGCCGTTGGCGCTGGTTGACGCCAGCATGCCGGTCGTCGCGATCGCCCCCAACGATGCGCTGCTGGAAAAGCTCAAGTCCAATTTGCAGGAAGTGCGCGCGCGCGGCGGCGAACTCTATGTCATCGCCGACGCCGACACCCAGATCCATTCGGGTGACGGCGTGCACGTCCTGCGTCTGCCCGAACACGCTGGGCTGCTCTCGCCGATCGTGCATACAATCCCGTTGCAGCTGCTTGCGTATCATACTGCCGTCCTTAGGGGAACCGACGTCGATAAGCCGCGCAATCTCGCGAAGTCGGTAACGGTAGAGTAAGAGGCGCGGGCGAATTATAGGAATCGCGATGCATGGACACCGCGGCGTGAAACTGGCTGCCGTCGCGACCCGCTTTCGTCTGCGCATAAGCCACGGCGCCAATATCGCCGTCGGCCCGGGCAAAATCGATCTGCTCGAGGCAATCGCGAGAACGGGGTCGATCACCGCGGCTGCACGCACGCTCGGCATGTCCTATCGCCGCGCGTGGCTTCTTGTCGCTACGATGAACCGCTGCTTCAAGGCGCCGGTGGTCACTGCGGAAGCCGGTGGCAGGCGCGGCGGCGGAGCACAACTCACGCCATCGGGGGCACGCGCAGTGCGGCACTACCGACGCATCGAGAAGCTGGCGGCCCAGGCGGCCGCAGGGGAGATCCGGGCGCTGCAGCGATTGTTACGGCGCTGACTGGCTCGTTCAAGCGTAACCCACGCTGCGCCGGTCGAGCGATACGGCTTTGATCAATGCATAGACCTGTTGCCCCGCAGCGAGGCCCAACTCGACGCGGGAGCGGCGCGTGATGCGCGCCTGCAGTGCAGCGTCTCCCACGCGCAACTGGGCTTCGACGATCGACCCGCCGTCGTCGGCAATTGCAACCAGTGTTGCGGGCAGGACGTTCACGATGCTCGAGCCTTGCGGGCGCGTGAGCGCCAGCGACACGTCGCGGGCGCGGATGCGCACGCGTACACGCTCGCCGACCAGCGCTTCGACGTTCGGGACGGTGAGTTCGCCGCCGTCGAACCGTAAACTCGTCAGCCCGTAGGTGGAATCGTGGGCCGCGACGACGGTGTCGATGACTGCCCCCGCTTCGTAGCGACCCGTCTGCGGCCGCAGGTCGAGCCGTCCCATTACGGCATCGACCTTGCCGACGGCGAGCGCCCTGCCCTCCGCCAGCAAGACGACCGTGTCTGCAAGACGAGTGATCTCCGCCACTGAGTGGCTGACGTAGACGATCGGGATCGCGAGATCATCGCGCAGCAGCTCAATGTAGCGCAGGACCTCGTCGCGCCGGGCCACGTCGAGCGACGCGAGCGGCTCGTCCATCAGCAACAACCGCGGCTGCGCCAGCAGTGCGCGGCCGATCGCGACCCGCTGTTTCTCGCCCCCCGAGAGCGAGTCAGGCAGACGCCGCAACAGTCGCTGCAGTCCGAGCAGGGCGATGACATGCGCGGGTTCAATGACGCGCGCTGCGACCGGCGCACGGTGAAAGCCGTAGAGAAGATTGGCCTCGACGTGCAGGTGCGGAAAAAGCAGGTCGTCCTGGAAGACGTATCCCAGCCGCCGTCGTTCCGGCGGCAGATTGATGCCCCGCTCGCTGTCGAAGAGCGTCTCGCCGTTGACGACGATGCGGCCCCGCCGCGGTCGCGCAACGCCCGCCAGCGCATTGACCAGGCTCGTCTTGCCGGCGCCGGACCGGCCGAACAGGCCGACGATCGGCGCTTCGGCCTGGAATGCGACCTCGAGCTCGAAGTCGCCCACCCGCTCGCGATGTCGACGTCAATCACGATCGCTGGCCGCGAGCCGGAGTCGTCCGGCGCGCAATCCGCTCGGCGACGACGAGGGCAACGATTGACAAGATGACCGCGATCACGCTCAATCGCAACGCCTGTGGATCGCCGCTCGGCGTCTGCGTCGCAGCATAAATTGCGAGTGGCAGCGTCTGTGTTTCGCCAGGGATGTTCGCCACGAAGGTGATCGTCGCACCGAACTCGCCCAGGCTTCGGGCGAACGAAAGCACGACTCCGGTGACGATGCCGGGGAGCGCCAGCGGCAAGGTTACCGAGACAAACACCCAGGAGCGCGAACCGCCGAGCGTGCGCGCCACCGTTTCGAGACGCTGGTCGATGGACGAGAACGACAGCCGGATCGCACGCACCATAAGCGGAAAGCCCATGATCGCCGCAGCCAGCGCGGCTCCCGTCCAGCGAAAGGCGAACACGATCCCAAACCACTCGGCAAGCCACGCGCCGATCGGTCCATGACGCCCAAACAGGATCAGCAGCGCAAACCCGACCGCGACCGGGCGGCAGCACCAGGGGCAGATGCACGAGCGCATCGACAAGGGTCTTGCCGGGAAAGTCGAATCGCGCCAGGACATAGGCGACGCCGATCGCCACTGGCAGACTGAAGGCGACGCTCACCAGCGCAACCTTAAGGCTCAGCAGAATGATGCCGAGCTCGTTAGCGCTCAGGCCCACCTAGCCACCCTGCAGCGGGATGAAGCCATATTTTTCCCAAGTTGGCCGCGCCGCAAGCGAACCCAGAAAGCTGAGCAGTGCCTTCGCGGCAGGCGAAGGGTTGGACGCCACCAGCGCCACGGGATACACGATCGGTGGGTGGGATGACTCGGGAAACGTGTCGACCACCCGCGCCCCCTTTTCCGCCATCGCGTCGGTCCTGTAGACGATCCCGAACGCGGCCTCGCCCCGGGCAACAAAAGCTAGTGCGGCGCGCACGTTTTCGGCGCGCACGACGCGGTCCTGAACGCTGCCCCAAACGCCAAGCGCCTCGAGCGCGTGTCGGCCGTACTTGCCCGCCGGCACGCCGTCCGGATTGGCCATGGCCAGCTTTCCGTCGCCCAACGCTGTGGCGAGCGGAAATCCCGGCGCAATGCGCAGCGCCGTGCGGCTGCTTCCGGGTGCGACCAGGACCAGCGCGTTGCCGAGCAGATTTGCGCGCGAGCCCGGAACGAGCAGGCCGCGTTGCGCCAGATAGTCCATCCAGTCCTCATCCGCCGAGATGAACAGCCCCGCCGGCGCACCGGCTTCGATCTGTCTCGCCAGCGCGTTGCTCCCGCCGTAAGCGATCGTGACTTGGTTCCCCGTTGCGGACTCGAACTGGCGCACTTGCTCGTCGAGCGCTTCCTTGAGACTGGCCGCAGCGAAAACGGTGACAGACGCGGCCGATGCCGGCAGGCTGGAGCCTGCCAGAAGCCACGCGACAGCTGCGGCGACGACCAGAATCCTGCGCATCGTGACGCCTTCCTGCCAGGCACGGCATACGCGACAATGAAAATCGAACGCGAAATATATCGCCGTATACAACGTTAGGCAACGCCCGAAACGCAGCCAGCCGGCAATTCGCTAGCCATTAACGCCGCACCCACGCCGCCGCATCCTGCGCTTACGGCGCCAGGTCGCGGCCGGCCGTCGCGTGAAACGAGCGAGGATCGCCGTATCGACTGGCCGCAGTCTTGGAGAGCTCGACGTGCACCGCAGCGGCAATCTAAGGTGGCGTGACCGGCAAGCCGATTGGCGGCTGCTGGCCGTGTGCATGCTGCTGTTGGTTTCCCAGACCCACCGCAGCTGGGCAGATGCCTCGGGGCAGGTCACGACTACGCTAGGCGGCTTCACGTCGTTCGCTGCGTTCGCGCAATAACCCCGAGGCGCCGAATACGGTGTTCACGACAGGGCCGCTGCGAGCAGTGAATGTTCGCGCCAGCCGTGTCATCGCCAGCGTCAGGCTTCCGGCAGCGTACAAGCGCAGCGGAAGCTCTTGCGCGCACGCTGCACTGCTCAGCATGAATACGAATCCGATCCAGGCTGCGCGACGCTTCATGCGTTGGGGTCGCCGGCATTGGGATAGAACAGCTGCTCGCCGTTGATCTTGTAATCGGCGATCGCCTTCTGGCCCGTTGGGGAGATCAGCCAATCGATGAATTGCTGCCCGAGCTCCTTTTTGACGGTCGGATGTTTCTCCGGGTTGACGAGCATTACGCCGTACTGGTTGAACAGGCGCTTGTCGCCCTCGACCAGGATCGTGAGATCGCCGCGATTCTTGAACGCGAGCCAAGTCCCGCGATCGGCCAGGACATAGGCGTTCATTGCCGCCGCGGTGTTGAGGGCCGGGCCCATGCCCTGTCCGGTATCGCGGTACCACGGGCCCTTGGCCTTGTCGATCTCGATACCGGCATCCTTCCACAGCGCCAGCTCGGCCATGTGCGTGCCGCTGCGGTCGCCGCGTGAAACGAACGGCGCCCGGGACGCGGCGATCTTCTTCAGCGCGATCACGATGTCCTTGCCGCCGCCGACCTTGGCGGGATCGCCCTTCGGGCCGATCAGGACGAAGTCGTTGTACATGACGGGATAGCGCTTGACGCCCTGGCCCTCGGCGAGAAAATTCTCCTCGGCAGCGCGCGCGTGGACGAAGACCACATCGGCGTCGCCGCGGCGAGCGATGTCCAGTGCCTGCCCGGTGCCGACCGCGACGACGTGGACCTGCACACCCGTCTGCCGCTCATAGACGGGCAGCAGGTAGCCGAACAACCCCGACTGCTCGGTCGACGTCGTCGACGCAACCGTGATGTAACGCTCGGCGCCGGCTGCAGTGAACGCCGCGCCAAGCAGGAGGGCGGCAAGGAGAACACGGCGGATGCTTACCATGGCAATTGTCCTTTCAGGAATTGGGCAGCCTCGCGAGTGCCGGGCTGCAGGAAAAAGCGGTCAGCAGGCGCGCGCTCGACTACTCGACCCTGATGCAGGAACAGGATCTCGTCGCCGAGGCGGCGCGCTTGGCCGAGGTTGTGAGTGACCATGACGATCTTGGTACCGGCCGCATGCAGCGCGGCGATGACGCGCTCGATCTCCTGCGTCGCACCCGGGTCGAGGCTCGCGGTCGGCTCGTCGAGAAACAGAAGCTCGGGGCGCAGCGCCCACACGCGCGCCAGCGCAAGCCGCTGTTGTTCGCCGCCGGAAAGCACGCGCGCCGGTCGACGGGCGAGCGCATCCAGGCCGACGCTTCGCAACGCCTCGCGTGCGCGGTCCTCGCGCTGCCGCCATGGGGCTCCGGCGATTCGCAACGCGTGGACAACATTGGCCAGCGCGGAACGGCGGAGCAGCACGGGCCTCTGGAAGACCATTGCCTGGCGTCGCGGCGCACGCGGCAGTTCCGGCGCGTTCCAGCGGATCGTGCCCGCGCTCGGCTGCAGCAGGCCGTGGCACAGCCGCAACAGCACGCTCTTGCCGGCGCCGTTCGGCCCCACGATCACCGTGCGCATTTCGGCGTCAAGGGTCAGCGTTACGCCGTCGATGATGCGGCGGTCGCCGGCGGCAAAAACGACATCGTCGCAGCTGCAGCGGCAGCAGCGTCATGGACCGGTTGCGCGCGAGGGCCGGCGTCATCCATACCGGCGCTGCGCTATCTCTCTGACGACAAAGGCGGCGGCGTTGAGGGCGAGGACGATCGCCAGCAAGATGCCGCCGAGACCGAGAGCAAGCGGCAGGTCCCCTTTGCTCGTTTCGAGCGCGATCGCCGTGGTCATGACGCGCGTGACGCCGTCGATGTTGCCGCCGACGATGATGACTGCGCCGACCTCACCGGCGGCGCGTCCAAAACCGGCCAGGACGATCGTGACCAGCGAAAAACGCAGGTCCCAGAGCAGCGTCACCGCGGCGCCAAACCGCGTCTCGCCCAGGGAGCGCAGCTGCTCGCGATATTCGAGCCACGCATCCTCGACGACCTGGCGCGACAGCGCCGCGATGATCGGCGTGATCAGGATCGCCTGCGCGATGATCATCGCGGCCGGCGTGAAGAGCAGGCCCAGCGCCCCGAGCGGACCCGCCCGCGACAAGAGCAGATAGACGACCAAGCCGACGATGACCGGCGGCAGGCCCATCGACGCGTTGAGGACGACGACGAGCGTGTGCCGACCGGGAAAGCGGCTGACCGCGATCGTCGCCCCGAGCGGGAACCCGATCAAGGCGGCGATCGCCACCGCGGCAAGGCTCACCCGCAGGCTAAGCAGCACGATGCCGACCAGCCTGGGGTCCGCACCGGCGACCAGTCGCAGCGATTGGATGGCGGCCTCGGACAGGGTGCTCATCGCGCTTGGCGCACGGTCAGGGCCCGAGTAATATAGGCAGCTCTATGCATATTTCGGGGGTGCGACGCGACGCGGCATCGCGCGGCACTAGGTGAAGTGGACCGCGCCGACATGCACATTATTGCATAATGCGAGTCCTGCCGACGCTCGCTTGGTCACTCGCGACCGATCCCTCCGAGCCGCTCGATCCGCGCCTGCTGCCCCTGCTTGAGGCGATCGCGGCGTCGCGGTCCCTCGCGGCGGCGGTCGTCGACTGCGGAGTTTCGTACCGCGCTGCGTGGGGGCTACTGCGCGAGTATCAGCGCAAGCTGGGGGCGCCGCTGGTCGCGCTCGAACGCGGACGCGGGGCCCGGCTTGCGCCGGCGGGGGAGCGACTTGTGGCCGCGCATCGCTCCGCGCTGAAACGCTTGCGCGACGTTTTGCCGGGGCCAGGCGTCGACCTGGGCCCGCCCGTGACGCGCCGATCGCGCGCGGCGCCGGCTACTGTTGCGCATCGCCGCAAGTCATGACATTGCGCTCGCCACGCTGCGTGACGCAGTGCCCGAGCGCGGCGGGCCTCAAGCTCGAACTGGCCTTCATGGGCAGTCTGCCCGCGCTGGAGCAATTCGCCGCGCGGCGTGCCGAGGTCGCCGGCTTTCACTTGCCGCTGACGTCCGCCGGCGCGGAGGTGCTCGCGCCGTTTCGGCGGTTGCTCCGAACGCGCGGCGACCGCCTGATCCGCTTCGTCGATCGCGAGCAGGGGCTCATGCTGGCGCACGGCAACCCCGCCCGCGTACATGCCTTTGGCGATCTCGCGCGCAAGCGCCTGCGCTTCGTGAATCGGCAGCCCGGCTCGGGGACCCGATTGCTGATCGACCGCATTCTTGCCGACGAAGGCCTCGACCCGGCCGCGCTGATCGGGTACGCGCAACGAGGAATTCACCCATCCGGCGATCGCGGCCACCGTGGCCTCCGGCGCCGCCGACGTTGGCTTTGGTCTGCGCGCCGCTGCCGCCGAGTACGGGCTGGCGTTCGTGCCGCAAGTCTGGGAGCGCTATTACCTTGCGGTGCGCGCGGGGGCGCTTGCCACGCCGGCAATCTCCCGCCTGATCGAGGTGCTGCAGGGTCCGGTCTTCGGCAGCGATCGCGGACCGGCTGCCTGGGTATCGTCGCGAAGGGGCAGGCACGGTCATCCGCGTCGACACGGTCGGCGCATAGGCACGCGGGAGGCGGGCGTGGAAGTGCGGTACGATGGCGCTCCCGCCCGTCGCCATGCCGGACATGGAATTCGCGTTCATCCTCGATCCGCTCGCGTCGCTGAAAGCCTACAAGGACACCAGCGTGGCGATGATGCGCGCCCTGCACGACCGCGGGCACACGCTGTTTGCGCTGGAGCAGCGCGACCTGTTCTGGGATGGGAAGCAGACGCTCGGCGCGGCATCGCCCGCTGCAGCTTGCCGCCGATGACCACGACTGGTTCCAGGCCGGTGCCGCCGATGTGCGGCCGCTCCAGACGTTTGCCGCCGTCCTGATGCGCAAGGATCCCGCCGTTTGACCTGGAATACGTGTATTCGACCTATTTCCTCGAGATCGCCGAGGAGCAGGGCGCGCTCGTCTTCAATCGACCCCGGGCGCTGCGCGACTATAACGAGAAGCTCGCCATCGCCAAGTTCGCGGAATTCATTGTGCCCACGCTGGTCACGCGCGACGCGGAGCTGCTGCGCGAGTTCATCGACGAGCACGAAGACGTCATCCTGAAGCCGCTCGACGGCATGGGCGGGACATCGGTGTTCCGCGTCCGCGAGGATGACGCCAACCGCAACGTCATCGTCGAGACGGTCGGCCACCACGGGGCGCGCACCGTGATGGCGCAGCGCTTCATTCCCGAAATCGTCGATGGCGACAAGCGCATCGTGCTCATCGCCGGCGAACCGGTGCCACACGCGCTCGCGCGCATCCCCAAGCCCGGCGAGACGCGCGGCAACCTGGCCGCGGGTGGCCGCGGCGTTGCGCGCCCGCTGTCGCCACGCGATCGCCAGATCGCCGAGACGGTCGGTGCCAAGCTGTGGGCGGACGGGATGCTGGTCGTTGGTCTCGACGTCATCGGTGATTACCTGACGGAGGTCAACGTAACGAGCCCGACCGGCTTCGTCGAAATCTCCAAGCAGACCGGGTTTGACGTGGCTGGCCGGTTTGCGGACGCCTTGATCCACGCCGCGACGTAAGTCCCTGGCTGGCGCGTGCTTGCGCCTAATTGCTTCTGCTAAGATAGTCCGCAGGGGAGAGCTCTCATGATCGGCATCCTGATCATCGCTCACGGCACGCTGAGCGACAGCCTCGCCGCCGCGGTGACGCACGTGCTCGGCGCTCGCCCGTCGCAATTCCAGACGTTGGAAGTGTCTGCGACCGACGACCCGCTGCATCTGTTGCCGAAGGCGCGGGAACTTGTGGCCGAGCTCGATACCGGCGACGGCGTGCTGATTTTCTCCGACATTTACGGCGCAACGCCGTGCAATCTGGCCGACCAAGCTGCTCGTCGGACGGACGTATCGAGGGTGTCGCCGGCGTCAATCTGCCCATGCTGGTGCGGGCCTTCACCTACCGCGACAAGGGCATGGAAACGATGATCAAGAAGGCGATCAGCGGCGGCTGCGACGGTGTGCTGCACATCGGCATCGATCCGATCTATGCGGCAACAGGAAGTTGAAATCATCAACAAGCTCGGGCTTCACGCCCGAGCAGCGGCCAAGCTCACCCAGCTCGCGGGCCACTATCAATGCGAGGTTTCGCTGGCTCGCAACGGCCGCAAGGTCAACGCCAAGAGCATTATGGGGGTGATGATGCTCGCTGCGGGCAGGGGCAGCCGCATCGTGCTCGAAACCGAAGGACCCGACGAGGGCGAGGCGATGGACGCGATCCTCGCTCTGATCGGCGACTATTTCGGCGAGGGGCAGTGACGCGTTGTCGGCAGGCCCGGCGATGCGGCGCCGCCGCCGCTTGGGCGCGCTGCGGAACCAATGCGCGGTTGGGTTGATCAATGGGAGGGCGTTCGCGCGTTTGCCGGGCGCCCTCTCCCGAAAAACTCCCGCCCAATCATGCAAATACGCCAAGTCGAATTGACCAACCGCCTAGGGTCTGCATGCGCGCGCATGCGCGAAGGTCGTCCAGGTGGCGTCGCAATTTCGCTGCAATGTGTCTCTGATATGGAACGGCAGGCGGGCCAGCGCGCGCAGCATGGTCGCGGTGATGCTGCTCGCTGCCGGGGTCGGCGCGACGATCCGGCTCGAAACCCAGGGCCCGGACGAGGCGGAGGCGATGACCGCGATGGTGCAGCTGATCAGCGGGCAATTCGGCGAGCGGAGGTAGCGTCAAGCCGATGAGCCTCGTCCTTCACGGTATCGGCGTCTCCGGCGGAATCGCGATCGGGCGCGCGCAACTGGTGTCGCACGCGACCATCGAGGTCGCGCACTACTCCATTACGCCGCAGCAGGTTCCGGCAGAGGTCGAGCGCCTGACGCAGGCTCTGCAGTCGGTACAGAAGGAGCTTGAGAACCTCCACGGCGCGATGACCGCCGGCGACGCCCCGGCCGAATTCGGCGCGTTTCTCGACGTGCACTGGATGATCCTGACCGATCCGACGCTGCACGAGATACCCAAGCGCACGATAGCCGAACAGCTGTGCAACGCGGAATGGGCGCTGACCCAGCAGCTGGGCGTGCTCATCGAGCAGTTCGATTCGATTGAGGACCCATACCTGCGCGAGCGCAAGGCCGACGTCGTTCAGGTCGTCGAGCGCGTCCTCAAGGTGCTGCTCGGCCGGCCCGGCGCCGTGCGCGCCACCGCCGCCGAGGAGGAAACGATCCTGGTCGCCCATGATCTGTCGCCGGCCGATGTCATCCAGTTCAAGAATCACCATTTTGCGGCTTTCCTGACCGACCTCGGGGGCGTGACCTCGCACACCGCCATCGTTGCGCGCAGCCTCAATATCCCGGCGGTAGTCGCCACCCACAACGCGCGGTCGCTGATTCGCGAAAACGAGTTGCTGATCGTCGATGGCGGGCGCAACGTCGTCATCGTCAATCCCGATCGCTCGGTGCTCGCCGAATACCGGTTGAAGCAGGACGAGCTCGAGCTGGAGCGGCAGAAACTGCGCCGTCTGCGGACGACGCCGGCGACGACGCTCGACGGCCGTCACGTCGAGCTCATGGCGAACATCGAGCTGCCCGAGGATCTGGAGCAGGCCCTCGAGAATGGCGCGGCGGGCGTGGGCCTGTTCCGCACCGAGTTCCTGTTCCTCAACCGGGACGGCCTGCCGTCCGAGGACGAGCAGTTCGAGGCCTATCGCACTGTCGCCGCCGGCATGAAAGGCCAGCCGGTGACGATCCGCACCTTCGACCTTGGCGCCGACAAGCACAAGGAAGGGCTCGACGGCCTGACGCGCGTCGCGCCCAATCCCGCGCTGGGCTTGCGGGCGGTTCGCTTTTGCCTTGCCGAGCCCAGGCTCTTCCTCACCCAGCTTCGCGCCATCCTGCGCGCATCGCAATACGGCCAGGTGAAGATCCTGTTGCCGATGCTCTCCTCGGTGGGCGAGATCGAGCAGGCGCTGGTGCTGATCGCGCAGGCCAAAGAAACCCTGCGCGAACAACGGGCATCATTCAATCCCGGCGTCGAAGTCGGCGGCATGATCGAAATTCCCGCCGCGGTACTGTCGATCGGGGCCTTCACGTCACGGCTCGACTTTCTCTCGATCGGCACCAACGATCTGATTCAGTACACGTTGGCGGTCGACCGCTCCGACGACGCGGTTTCGCAATTGTACGACGCGCTGCATCCGGCGGTGATCAAGCTGATCGCGCTGGCCATTGCAACGGCAACCCGGGCCGCGGTACCCGTCGCGGTCTGTGGCGAAATGGCGGGCGAGCCCCGCCTGACCCGCATGCTGCTCGGCATGGGGCTCACCAATTTTTCGATGCACCCGGCGCATCTCCTGACGGTCAAGCAGCGCGTTATCGCCAGCGACACCGGCATCGCCAAGCCGATCGTGGCGCGCATGCGGCGCACCGACGAACCGGCGAAGCTTGCCGCGCTGCTGGAGACGCTCAATGCCTGAATTGACATCGGGTAACGCGCCTGTAAACTAGCGCGCAGGCGCCAATTTGACGATCTAGCTTGCGGGCGCGAAGGGATTCCTGTCACGGAACCCGACAAATACGGCTAAAGCGGCGAGGTTGCAGGCTTCAGTGTGCCGACCCGGTTAGCGCGAGCTGATCGGGTTTTTTATCGGATATCGTGACGCAAATGCCAGGCACCGTCGGCGTCGTTCAACCGCAGCGCGCCATGTTCGCGGACCCGCTCCCGCTTGCGTCCGGCGCGACGCTGCCGGCGTTCGAACTGATATTCGAGACGTACGGCACGCTCAACGCCGACCGCTCCAACGCGATCCTGGTCTGCCACGCGCTGAATGCGTCGCATCACGTCGCCGGCACGTACGCCGGTCAGCCGGAAAGCGAGGGCTGGTGGGAGAACATGGTCGGCCCCGGCAAGCCGGTCGACACCGCGCGCTTCTTCGTCGTCGGCGTCAACAATCTCGGCAGCTGCTTCGGCTCCACCGGTCCGGCGTCGATCAACCCGGCGACCGGTACGCCCTGGGGGGCGGATTTTCCCATTGTCACCGTCGAGGATTGGGTCGATGCGCAGGCTCGGCTCGCCGACCACCTCGGCATCGAGCGCTTCGCCGCGGTCATGGGCGGGAGCCTCGGCGGCATGCAGGCGCTGTCGTGGGCGATTCGCTATCCCGAACGCATCCGCAACGCGCTGGTCATCGCCGCGGCGCCCAATCTCTCGGCGCAGAACATCGCCTTCAACGAGGTTGCGCGCGCGGCAATCTTGACCGATCCCGAATTCCACGAGGGCCACTACTACGCGTACGGCGTCAAGCCGGTGCGCGGCTTGCGCGTCGCCCGCATGGTCGGCCACATCACCTATATCTCCGACGAGCAAATGGGCGAGAGGTTCGGACGCCAGCTCAAGGACGGCATCCAGTATTCGTTTCGCCCCGAATTCGAAATCGAGTCGTATCTGCGTTACCAGGGAGAGAAATTCTCCGAATACTTCGATGCCAACACCTATCTGCGCATCACCAAGGCCCTCGACTATTTCGATCCGGCGCTCGCGGCGGGTGGCGATCTTGCGCGTGCGCTCGCGCCTGCCAAATGCCGTTTTCTGGTGATCTCCTTCACGACCGATTGGCGCTTCTCGCCGGCGCGTGCCCGCGAAATTGTCAAGGCGCTCGTGGACAATCGCTGCGACGTCTCCTACGCGGAGATTGATGCGCCGCACGGACACGACGCCTTTCTCCTCGACACTCCGCAGTATCACGCCGTGGTGCGCACCTACCTGGCGCGGGAAGCCGGATGAAGCTCGCCGCCCGCGCCGATTTCTCGACCATTGCCGGCTGGATTGCCCCGCAGGCACGCGTCCTCGATCTGGGTTGCGGTGACGGCAGCCTGTTCGCATATTTGCGTGAGTCGCGCGGCGTGACCGGCTATGGCATCGAGATCGACGACTCCGGTGTGCTCGCCTCGATCGGCAACGGCGTCAATGTCATCCAGAGCGATCTCGAAAGCGGGCTCGCCGGATTCGACGACCAGACCTTCGACAGCGTCATCCTGTCGCAGACCTTGCAGGCGATGCGGCACACCCAAGAGATCGTGCTCGAAATGCTGCGCGTCGGGCGCGAAGCGATCGTCACGTTTCCGAATTTCGGCCACTGGACGCACCGCGCGCAGGTGTTGCGCGGCCGGATGCCCGTGTCGAAGACGCTGCCCTATCAGTGGTACGACACGCCGAACATACACCTGTGCACCGTCGCCGACTTCGACGCGTTCTGCGACGAGCGCTCGTTCCACGTGCTCGAGCGCGTAGTGCTGCACCGGACCCGACGCGTGACCATTCTGCCGAACCTGCTCGGATCGCTGGCGATCTATCGTTTTCGCCGCGGTTGACGGTGGGCGCGCAGGCTCGGCGGCCGTTACAATGCGGCCGATGAGCGAAAGCAAGCCAAGACTGCGCCAGGCGCTGTTCAACCGGCGCATGCTGATCTGCGTGTTCACCGGCTTCAGCTCCGGCTTACCACTCTATCTGCTCGTCAATCTGCTGCCGGCATGGCTGCGTTCGGAAGCGATCGATCTCCGGTCGATCGGCCTGTTTACACTGATCCAGTTTCCGTTTACTTGGAAATTCCTCTGGGCGCCGCTGCTCGATCGGTACACGCCGCCGTTTCTCGGCCGCCGCCGCGGCTGGATGCTGTCAGTGCAACTGCTCTTGCTCGCGTCGATACCAATGTTCGGCGCGTTGCGGCCGCAGCTCGACCTGTGGACGATCGCGTATCTAGCCGCTGCGGTCGCGTTCTTCGCGGCGACGCAGGACATCGCGCTCGACGCGTACCGGCGCGAGCTTCTGCCCGACGCGGAGGTGGAGCTCGGCAATTCGATCCACGTCACCGCCTACCGCATCGCGAGCCTCGTGCCTGGCTCGCTGGCGCTCGTGCTGGCCGACCACCTTCCATGGCAGAGCGTGTTCGCCGTTACCGCCCTGTTCATGCTGCCGGGTGTTGTCACGACGCTCCTTGTGAGCGAGCCGGCACTGGAGCGGCCGGCGCCGCGCACGCTCACTGAGGCGGTGGTCGAGCCCATGCGCGAGTTCATCACCCGCGCCGGCTGGCGCCAGGCGTTGCTGGTCCTCGCATTCATCTTCTTCTACAAGCTTGGCGATTCGATGGCGACCGCCCTGGCGACGCCGTTCTATCTCGACATGGGGTTTTCCAAGTCGGAGATCGGGCTGGTCGCCAAGAACGCCGGTTTGTGGGCGAGCGTGATCGGCGGTTTGCTCGGCGGCCTATGGATGCTGAAGATCGGCATCAACCGGGGGCTGTGGCTGTTCGGCGTCGTGCAAGTCGTGTCCATCCTCGGTTTTGCGCTGGCTCGCGTACGTGCACGAGCCTGACCGCGTGCTGCTCGCCGCGGTGATCGCCTTCGAGGCGCTGGGGGTCGGGCTGGGTACGGCGGCATTCATCGCGTTCATTGCCCGAACGACCGACCGGCGGTACACGGCAACGCAGTTCGCCCTCTTTACCAGCCTCGCCTCTGCGCCGCGCGCCTTGATCAGTGCCACGACGGGCTGGCTGGTTGAGGAGACCGGTTGGTTCGCGTTCTTTCTGCTGTGCACTGCGCTGGCGCTGCCGGGCATGGCGCTGCTGCTGCGCGTCGCTCCATGGAACGAACCCCTGAGCAAGCGCGCCGGAGTCGGCGCCGTGAATCGAGACAAATTCAGCGCAATCGCCCATCGCGATCACGACTACTGCAACCCGATCGCGTCGGCGAAGATCGAGCGCATCCTCGATCTCCTGCCGCTCGTGGCGGATGCGCGCGTGCTCGACCTTGGCTGCGGCCGTGGCGAGCTGTCGCTGCGGCTCATCGAGCGCTTTCGGGCACGGGTTACCGCCGTCGACCTGTCTTCGCCCATGCTCGACGCCGCGCGCGAGCGCGCCGCGGGCACGGGGCGTGCCTGAGCACCTGCAGTTGCTCAAGGCCGACATCGCGCAGTACCGGCCCGAACCCGCTTCGTTCGACCTCACGGCGATGCTCGGCAGCGGCGGCATCGCCGGTGGCGTTGCGGGCATCTGCGCAAGGCTCGCGCAGTGGACGCGCCCCGGCGGCTATGTTCTCATCGGCGAGGGCTATTGGGCGAAGGCGCCGGCGGCGGAATACCTGGCGCATCTCGGGGCCGCGCCAGACGAGCTTCGCGATCACCGCGGCAACGTCGAAGCCGGCATCGCCGCAGAGCTGATCCCGCTGCACGCGACGGTCGCGTCCAGCGACGAATGGGACGAATACGAATGGAAGTACAGCCGCTCGATCGAGCGCTACGCGATCGAGGAGCCGGAGGACCCCGACGTTGCCGCGATGCTCGAGCGCATCCGCCGGTGGCGCGACGCGTACCTGCGTTGGGGCCGCGACACGCTGGGCTTCGGCTTGTATCTGTTCCTTCGGCCTGCCAAGGCAGGTTGATCGCGCCATGAGCGCTACGAGCGCAGGCTACTCGGGAACGCCGCTGCCGCGGAAACTCGGTCTCAAGGCCGGGATGCGGTTCCTGGCACTGCACGCGCCGCCGAATCTCGATGCGCTGCTCGCGGGCGCTCCGGCGCTGAGAAGTCCCGCGCGCGCCGGAGGCTTCGATTGCGCGCTCGTGTTCGCGATGACCGAGCGCGTGCTCACCACGGCATTCGCGAAGCTCGCGCCGCGGCTCGTCGACGGCGGCATGGTCTGGATTGCGTGGCCGAAGAAGACATCGGGCGTCGCAACGGAGCTTATCGGAGGACCTCGTGCGGCGGGCCGGGCTGGCCGCCGGGCTGGTTGACGTCAAAGTCTGTGCCATCGATGCGACGTGGTCGGGATTGAAATTCGTGCGGCGTTTGCGCGATCGCCGAGGGTTAACGAGGACCAGCGACAAACGGGGGTTTGTATGCGCTATCGAGCAAAGCTTGACTTCTGTAGGCGGCGTATTGCTGCTGGCCGCCTGCGCGGGCGCGCCAATCGCGCCTCCCGATGCCTTGCGGGAGGAATTGTTTGCCGCCGAGCGTGCCTTTGCCCGAGCATCGACCGAGCGTGGTATCCGTGCCTCGTTCCTGGAGTATTTTGCGCAGGATGGCATCGATTTCAGACCCGGCCCGGGCCTGATGCGGGAACGCATGCTGGCCCGGCCGGCGCCGGCGGATCCGATGGCTTTTCTTCTCGACTGGTCGCCGCAGGCCGGCGCCGTCGCACGCTCCGGCGACCTGGGCTTCACGACCGGGCCCTACGCGCTGCGCAATCAGCGCGACGCGAATGCGCCGACACAGTACGGCTATTTCTTCTCCGTGTGGAAGCGCGAGAACGGGACATGGCGCGTCGCGCTCGACGCGGGGGTATCGACGCCCGCGGCGCCTGCACCGGACTCGCTGCAGCTGCCCGCGAGCGACTTGGGCAAGCCGCCCCCGCGCCTGCTGTCGGCGGCAGTCTGGCGCGCGCGCGGCAAGGAAGCGCTCTTCGCGCTGGAACGCGATCAGCGCAGCCTCGACCCGGAGCCGGCTGATGCGCCGTCGTATTTCGATTTGTTGGCGAGCTCGGTGCGGGTATTTCGCGACGGCAGTTACGCCCTGCTTGGAGCCGACGCCGTGCGTAAGGCGCTCGCCGCTCCGGGAAGCAAGCTGCGCTGGACGCCCGCGGGCGGCGATGTTGCCGACAGCGACGATCTAGGCTACACGTACGGCAGCTACGTGCGCGTGCGCGGGCACTGGGCGGTGCAGGATGGCGCCGGGTACTATGTGCACGTCTGGCAACGCGACGATGCGGGCACGTGGCGCATCGCGGCGGAAGTTCTGCTTCCGGGGCGAATTGACTAGGCTATCTGCTCGAGGCGAGCCTGCAGTTCGAGCCACTGCTCCTCTGCGCGCGCGAGCTGCCAGGTGAGATCGCCCCGCCGTTCGAGCACGGCGATCAGTTGCTCCTTGTTGCTCTCCTCGTAGGCATCGGCGGAGGCGAGCCACGTCTCCAGGTCGCGCTTCTCCATGCCGAGCGACTGCATTTGCGCCTCGACTTCGGCAATCTTGCGCTGCAAAGGCCGGCGCAGGTCGGCAAGCCGCTGGCGTTCGAGCGCCTCGGCGCGCTTCTGCGCTTTGCGCGCCGCCGTGCCGTCGGTCGTACTGGCGGCCTCATCGCCGTCTTCCCGGGTGCGCCTTGCGCGGACCCAATCGCGATAGTCGTCGAGATCGCCGTCGAACGGCGCGAGAGTGCCATCGAGGACGAGCCATAGCTCGTCCGCCGTTGCGCGCAGCAGGTGCCGGTCGTGCGCGACAACGATCAGCGCGCCTTCGTAATCCTGCAGTGCTTCGGTCAGCGCCTCGCGCATTTCGATGTCGAGATGGTTGGTAGGCTCGTCGAGCAGCAGCAGGTTCGGGCGCTGCCGGACCAGCAGCGCAAGCGTGAGGCGCGCCTTCTCGCCGCCAGAGAACTCCGCCACCGGCGCGAGCACGCGCTCACCGCGAAAATCGAAGCCGCCAAGAAAATCGCGCAGCTCCGGCTCCCGCGTCGCCGGTTCGAGCCGGCGGATATGCCAAAGCGCGCTCTCTTCCAGGCGCAACTGCTCGAGCTGGTGCTGGGCGAAGTAGCCGATGCGCAAGCCCTGCACGGTCAAGCGCTGGCCGGCAAGCAAGGGTAGCTCGCCCGCAATGGCCCGCAACAGCGTCGATTTGCCCGCGCCGTTGGGGCCGAGCAGCCCGATGCGCTCCCCGGGCAGGATCGCCCAGTCGACGCCGGTCACGACCGGCGCCTCCCGCATAACCGAGCGTCGCGTGGTCGAGCTTGACGAGCTGTCGCGCGTGGATGTCCGTCGCTGGAAACGCGAATGAAAACGGGCTGTCGACGTGCGCCGCGGCGATCAGCTCCATGCGCTCGAGCGCCTTGATTCGGCTTTGTGCCTGCTTCGCCTTGGTAGCCTTGGCGCGAAAGCGGTCGATGAACGAGCGCAGGTGCGCGATCTGCCGCTGCTGCTTGGCGTACGCCGCCTGCTGCTGCGCGAGCGCCAGCGCGTGCTCGCGCTCGAACTGGCTGTAGTTGCCGGTATACAGGCGCAGCTTGCGGCCGTCGAGGTGCACGATGGACGTGACGACGGCGTCGAGAAAATCGCGATCGTGCGTGATCAGCAGCAGCGTGCCCGGGTAACGCTGCAGCCACTCCTCGAGCCACAGCACGGCATCGAGGTCGAGATGGTTGGTCGGCTCGTCGAGCAGCAGCAGGTCGGAACGCGTCATGAGCGCCTGCGCGAGATTGAGGCGCATGCGCCATCCCCCGGAGAATCGCGCCACCGGATCGCCGTGGCGGGAGTCCGGAAAACCCAGGCCCGAGAGCAGCGTCGCGGCGCGGGCGCGCGCGCTGTAGCCACCGCACGCCTCGTAGCGATGGTGCAGCTCCGCGAGCTGCTCGCCGGCGGTTCCCGGGTTGGCCTCGGCGTCGGCGAGCGCGCGCCCGACCGAGCGCAGCTCGGCATCGCCGTCGAGCACGAATTCGATCGCCGGCGCGGTCACCGGCGGCGTTTCCTGCGCCACGTGCGCGATCACCCAGGACGGCGGCAGCGACATCTCGCCGGCGTCGGCATCAAGCTCGCCGCGCAGTAGCGCGAACAGTGAAGACTTGCCGCTGCCGTTGGCGCCGATCAGCCCGAGCTTGTGCCCCGGGTGAACCGTGAGCGCGGCGCCTTCGAGCAGCCGCTTGCTGCCCCGCGCGAGCGTGAGGTCGCTGATGCGGATCAACGCAACTCGAACTCGTAGTCGATGATCAGCGGCGCATGATCGGAAAAGCGCCGGTTCTTGTAGATCGAAACCGCGCGCGCCGTGGCCGCGATGCCGGGCGTCGCGATCTGGTAGTCGATGCGCCAGCCCACGTTCTTCGCCCACGCCTGGCCGCGATTGGACCACCAGGTGTATTGGCCCGGGTCGCGGTTGACGCGGCGGAAAACGTCGACGAATCCGAGTTCGTCGAAGACCCGCGTAAGCCACGCCCGCTCTTCGGGCAGGAAGCCGGAGTTCTTCTGGTTGCTGCGCCAGTTCTTCAGATCGATCGCCTGATGCGCGATGTTCCAGTCGCCGCAAAGGATGATTTCGCGCTGCCGCTGGCGCAGCCGCAACAGGTGCGGCAGAAAGGCCTCGAGGAAGCGGAACTTCGACGCTTGCCGGTGCGGGCCCGGCGGACCCCGAGGGAAGGTACACGCTGGCGACCGCGACGTGGCCGAAATCGGCTTCGAGGTAGCGACCCTCGCCGTCGAATTCCGCGGCACCGAAGCCGGCGGATACCTTGGGCAGCTGCTTGGCGTACAACGCGACCCCCGCGTAGCCCTTGCGCGCGGCCGGCAGGAAAAAGCCGTGCGCTCTGCGCGGCGCCAGCAGCGGGCGTGGAATGTCGTCCACGCCGGCCTTGATCTCCTGCAGGCAGACCACGTCCCAGGGCTCGACGCGCGCAAGCCAGCGCGCAAGGCCCTTGCGCTCCGCCGAGCGGATGCCGTTGACGTTCAGCGTGACGATGCGCATTGTAGAATGAGCCGGGTTAGGTTTCGCCGCAGGCCAGACAGCTGGCTTGCGGCCGGGCCCCTTAGGAAGCGTGACGTGACCCTATTCTACCGATGACCTCGTTTCGTCAGGAGTTCCTCGCCTTTGCCTTGGCACGCGACGTGCTTCGATTCGGCGAGTTCATCACCAAGGCAGGGCGCAAGACTCCCTATTTCTTCAACGCGGGCTTGTTCAACGACGGCGAGAGCCTGCGGCGCCTCGGGCGGTATTACGCCGAGGCGTATCTGGCGTCCGGCTTGGTCTGCGATCAGCTGTTCGGCCCGGCCTACAAGGGCATTACCCTGGCGGCGGCGTCGCGCTATTGCATTGGCCGAAAAGGGTCACAATCTGCCTTTTAGCTTCAACCGCAAGGAAGCGAAGGGGCACGGCGAGGGCGGCGTGATCGTCGGCGCGCCGCTCAAGGGCCGGGTCCTGATCGTCGACGACGTGATCACCGATGGCGGAGCGAAGCGCGAGGCCATCGAACTGATCCGGGCGGAAGGCGCGCAGCCCGCCGGCGTCCTGATCGCGTTCGATCGTATGGAGCGGGGCCGTGGCAAGCAGTCGGCGGTGCAGGAACTCGCGCGCGAATTCGGCCTGCCGGTGTTTGCGATCGCCACGCTGGACGATTTGCTGGCGTTCCTCGCGGCGCGGCCCGAACGGGCTGCTGCCGCGGCGGCGGTCCGCGCGTATCGGGAGCAATACGGGTCGACGGCGTGAAGCGGCGGCGTGACGATCCATCGACATTGGCACAGGCAGGAGTAAGGGCATGAAGCAGGCACTGCGGATTCTCGGGTGTTGGTCTTCGGCGCCATGGTCATCGTGGCAGTCGCCACGGGGGCATGGGCCGCCGGCACGTACAAATGGGTCGACGACCAGGGCGTGGTCCACTACAGCGATCAGGCACCGGCCGAGACGCCGGCAAAAGGCGCGACGCGTGCTCGACAAGCAGGGGCGCCTGGTGAAGAAGATCGAACCACCCCTCTCGCCCGAGCAGCTGAAGGCGCAGGCGGAGGAAGAGGAGCGCCAGCGCGCGCTCGCCAAGGCGAGGGAAGATCAGGCGCGCAAGGACAGGGCGCTGATGCAGTCCTATACGAGCGAAGAGGAGATCGATATCGCCAGGGCGCGCGCGGTCTCGACGATCGAGGCACAGATCAAGTCGGCGCAGGCCTACAGCGCCGACCTTACACGCCGGCAGCAGAACATTGCCCAGCGCAAGGAGAGCTACGGCGGCAAGCCGATTCCCATCGAACTGGAGCGCGAGTCTGCCACGGTCGACGCCGAACTCTCGCGGCAGACAGTTCTGATCCGGCAGAAGCAGGAGGAGCTCGGCTTGGCCGCGACCAAGTACGACACGATCAAGCAGCGCTGGCACGAAATCGTGGCCGATCAGGAACGCGCGGCGGCAGCCGCCGACGCGGAGGCGAACGCAAAGGCCGCGAAGGGTAATTCGGGCAGACCGACCAGCGGGACGCCGACGCCGGCATCGTCCGCAGCGAGCAAATAGGCGGACCCGGGGGCCGTCGGGCTCCCGCTGGATCCGCAGGCGTGCCGCGCTCGCCGCGCCGGCACGTGGCAGGGACGCGGCAAGACCTGCGATAATCGCGCTCTTTCGCAGGTTCGAGTCGCAGGCTCCCGATGGCCCAATACGTCTACACCATGAACCGGGTGGGCAAGATCGTGCCCCCCAAGCGGGTGATCCTCAAGGACATCTCGCTCTCCTTCTTTCCCGGCGCCAAGATCGGCGTGCTGGGGCTCAACGGTTCGGGCAAGTCGAGCCTGCTCAAGATCATGGCCGGCGTCGACCACGAGTTCGACGGCGAGGCGGTGCCGATGCCGAATCTGCGCATCGGCTTCCTGCCGCAGGAGCCGCAGCTCGACCCGACCAAGACCGTGCGCGAAAGCCGTCGAGGAGGGCATGGGCGAAGTGCTCGCCGCCAAGGCGAAGCTCGAGCAAATCTACGCCGCGTATGCCGAGCCGGACGCCGACTTCGACAAGCTCGCCGCCGAGCAGGCGAAGTACGAGGCGATCATCGCCGCCTCCGGCGCCGACTCCGACGTGCAGATGGAGATCGCCGCCGACGCGCTGCGCCTGCCGCCGTGGGACGCGAAGATCGACAAGCTCTCGGGCGGCGAGAAGCGCCGCGTCGCGCTGTGCCGCCTGCTGCTGTCCAAGCCCGACATGCTGCTGCTCGACGAGCCGACCAACCACCTCGACGCCGAGAGCGTCGAATGGCTCGAGCAGTTCCTGCAGAAGTTTCCCGGCACCGTGGTCGCCGTCACGCACGATCGCTACTTCCTCGACAACGCGGCGGAATGGATCCTCGAACTCGACCGCGGCTACGGCATTCCGTGGAAGGGCAACTACAGCTCCTGGCTGGAGCAGAAGGAGCAGCGCCTCGCGACCGAGGCGAAGCAGGAGGTCGCGCGCATCAAGGCGATGCAGAAGGAGCTGGAATGGGTGCGGACCAATCCCAAGGCGCGCCAGGCGAAGAGCAAGGCGCGCATCGCGCGCTTCGAGGAACTTTCGTCCTACGAGCACCAGAAGCGCAACGAAACGCAGGAAATCTTCATTCCGGTCGCCGAGCGGCTCGGCGACGCGGTCATCGAATTCAAGCACGTGAGCAAGGGCTACGGCGACCGACTGCTGATCGACGACCTGAGCTTCATCGTTCCCGCCGGCGCGATCGTCGGCGTCATCGGCCCCAACGGCGCCGGCAAGACGACGCTGTTTCGCATGATCGCCGGCAAGGAGAAACCCGATCGCGGCGAAATCGTCGTCGGCTCGACGGTGAAGCTCGCGGTCGTCGACCAGACGCGCGAGTCGTTGCCCAACGACAAGACCGCGTGGGAGGCGATCTCCGGCGGCCAGGACATCCTGACCGTCGGCAAGTTCGAGATGCCGTCGCGCGCGTATCTCGGCCGCTTCAACTTCAAGGGCCCCGATCAGCAGAAGAACGTCGGAGCGCTCTCCGGCGGCGAGCGCGGGCGGCTGCATCTCGCCGCGACGCTGCTCAAGGGCGGCAACGTGCTGCTGCTCGACGAGCCGTCCAACGACCTCGACGTCGAAACGCTGCGCGCGCTCGAGGACGCGCTGCTCGAATTCGCCGGCAGCGCGCTCGTCATGTCGCACGACCGCTGGTTCCTCGACCGCATCGCCACGCACATCCTCGCCGCCGAGGACGACTCCAGGTGGGTGTTCTTCGACGGCAACTACCAGGAATACGAGGCGGACAAGCGCAGGCGGCTCGGCGAGGAAGGCGCCCGCCCGCACCGCCCGCGGTATAAGCCGTTGATGCAATAGCGAAAAGCCGGGGCCACGGGATTTGTGCGATCAGGCCGACAGCTTCTTTCTCAGCAGCGCATTCACCTGCGCCGGATTCGCCTTGCCCCTCGTGGCGGCCATCGCCTTGCCGACCAGCGCCTTGAACGCTTTTTCCTTGCCCGCCTTGTATTCGGCGACGATCGCCGGGTTGGCGGCGAGCACCTCGTCGACCACCTTCTCGATCGCGCCGGCGTCGGAAATCTGCCGCAAGCCCCGTTGCGCGATGATCGCATCGGCGTCGCCTTCCCCGGCCCACATCGCGTCGAAGACTTCCTTCGCGATCTTGCCGGAAATGGTTCCGTCCTGGATCCGCTTGAGCAATCCGGCGAGTTGCTGGCCCGACAGCGGCGGGCCCTGCTCGACGTCGTTCGCGATGAAGCGCGGCGGAGTATTCGCCGAGAATCCAGTTCGCGGCCAGTTCGCGGCTCGGCGCCCGCGCGCAAAGCGTCCTCGAAGGGAATCGCAGAGCAGCAACGTTGACGAAAGCGTCGCGGCGTCGCTTGGCGCCAGGGCATGCTCGTCCACGAACCGCTTTCTCTTCGCTTCCGGCAGTTCGGGCATCGGAGCGCACGCGCTCGATCCACGCGTCGTCGATCACCAGCGGCGGCAGGTCCGGATCGGGGAAGTAGCGGTAGTCCTGCGCGTCTTCCTTGCTGCGCATCGAGCGCGTCTCGCCGCGGTCCGGATCGTAGAGCCGCGTCTCCTGCACGACGCGTGGCCGTCCTCGATCAGCTCGATCTGGCGCCGACTTCGAATTCGATGGCCTGCTGCAGAAAGCGGAAGCTGTTGAGGTTCTTGATCTCGCAGCGCGTGCCGAGCTGCGTCTCGCCCGACCTGCGCACCGAGACGTTGGCATCGCAGCGGAAGCTGCCTTCCTGCATGTTGCCGTCGCAGATGCCGATCCAGCGCACCAGCGCGTGCAGCGTCTTCGCATAGGCGACCGCCTCCTCCGCGCTGCGCAGGTCGGGCTCGGAGACGATCTCGAGCAGCGGCGTGCCGGCGCGGTTCAGGTCGATGCCGGTTGCTCGCAGCTAGCGGCGTGCCGTCGGGCCCTGGAAGTCCTCGTGCAGCGACTTGCCCGCATCCTCCTCGAGGTGCGCGCGCGTGAGGCGCACGGTCTTGTCGCCGTTCTTGGTCGTGATCGTGATCGACCGCCGCCCTGCACGACCGGGATCTCGTACTGGCTGATCTGGTAGCCCTTCGGCAGGTCGGGGTAGAAGTAATTCTTGCGCGCGAACACGCTGCGCTGGTTGATCGTGCGCGCCGACGGCGAGGCCGAACCGGATGGCGCGCTCGACCGCGCCCCTGTTCAGCACCGGCAGCACGCCCGGCAGCGCGATGTCGACCGCGGAGGCCTGCGTGTTCGGGCGCGCGCCGAACGCGGTCGAGGCGCCGGAAAAGATCTTCGCCGCGGTGGAGAGCTGCGCGTGCGTCTCCAGCCCGATGACGACTTCCCAGCTCATCGCGCCGTCTCCAGCGTCACGTCGGCCGGCATGCGCGCCTGATGCCAGTCGGTCGCCTGCTGGAATCGGTGCGCGACGTTGAGCATCTGCGCCTCGGCGAAATAGTTGCCCTGGATCTGCAAGCCCGATCGGCAGTCCGTCGCGGTCGAAGCCGCAGGGAATCGACATCGCCGGGCGCGCCGGTCAGGTTGCCGGCGACGGTGAAGATGTCGTTCAGGTACATCTGCACCGGATCGTCGGTCTTGGCGCCGATCTTGAACGCGGCCGTCGGCGCGGTCGGGCCCATGATCACGTCGCACTGCTCGTACGCGCGCTGAAAGCCGTCGGCGATCAGCCGGCGCACCTGCTGCGCCTTGAGGTAGTACGCGTCGTAGTAGCCGTGCGACAGCACGTAGGTGCCGACGAGAATGCGGCGCTTGACCTCGGCGCCGAAGCCCTCGGCGCGGGTCTTCCGGTACATGTCGGCAAGGTCGGCGTACTTTGCGCGCGCGGTGGCCGTAGCGCACGCCGTCGAAGCGCGACAGGTTCGATGACGCCTCCGCCGGCGCGATCACGTAGTACACCGGCACCGACAGATCGACGTTGGGCAGGCGTCACGTCGACGGTCGTGCGCGCCGAGCTTGCGCAATTCGGCCAGCGCCGCGTCGACGGCCGCGGCGACGTCGGCGTCGATGCCTTCGCCGAAGTATTCCCTGGGCAGGCCGATGCGCAGGCCCGCGAGCGGCTTCGCGCCCGCCGCAGCGCGGAGCAGGCGCGTGTAATCCTCGCGCGGGCGATCGAGGCTGGTCGAATCGCGCGGGTCGTGACCGGCCATCGCATTGAGCAGCAGCGCGCAATCCTCGGCGCGTCTGCGCGAACGGGCCGGGCCTGTCGAGGCTCGACGCGAAGGCGATCAGGCCGTAGCGCGAGCACACGCCGTAGGTGGGCTTCAGGCCGCAGATGCCGGACAGCGCCGCCGGCTGGCGGATCGAGCCGCCGGTGTCGGTGCCGGTCGCCGCGGGCACGAGCCGGGCGGCGACCGCGGCGGCCGAACCGCCCGAGCTGCCGCCGGGAACGCAGTCGACGTTCCACGGGTTTCTGACCGGGCCGAAATACGAGGTTTCGTTCGACGAGCCCATGGCGAACTCGTCCATGTTGGTCTTGCCGACCTGCACCATGCCGGCAGCGGCCAGACGCTCGACGACGAAGGCGCTCGTAGGGCGCAACGAAGTTCGCCAGCATCCGCGAGCCGCAGGTCGTCTTCCAGCCGCGCCGTCATCAACATGTCCTTGTGCGCGACCGGGATGCCGGTCAGGGGCGTCGCGTCGCCCGCGGCCAGCCGCGCATCGGCCGCCCTGCGCCTGCGCGAGCGCGCGCCCGGCGATCGACCGTGAGGAAGGCGTTGAGCGCGCGGATTCCAGCGCGGCGATGCGGTCGAGCAGCGCGGTCGTGAGCTCGACGCTCGACAAGCGCCGGGCTGGCAAGCGCCTGCGCGAGGCGTGGCTGAGCGGGAGCGGTGAGCACGCTCTGCTATTCGATGACCTTGGGGACGAGGTAGAGTCCATGCGCAACTGGCGGGCGCCACGGCCTGGTAGAGCTCGTGCTGGTCGGTTTCGGTGACGACGTCCTCGCGCAGCGGCAGCGTCACGTCCTGGGCATGCGCCATCGGCACGACGCCGGTCGTGTCGACCGCGTGCATGCGGTCGATCAACTCAAAGATGCCGTCGAGCTTTTGCCGCACTTCGGCGGCCTCGGCGGCGTTGATCTCGATCCGGGCGAGGTGCGCGATGCGCTGAACCTCGTCAGCGGAAAGTGCCATTTTCGGGGGCTTTAGCCGTTTTTGGCGCGAGAAGCCGTTTAGAGAGGAAGCATATTAGGTTATCATATTCGGATTGTCTGAGCCGCCGCCGGGGCTGCTCGCGTCGCAAGAAAGTTTTCATGTTCGAATCGTTTCAAGGGCTACTTTTCCAGCGATCTCGCCATCGATCTGGGCACCGCCAATACGCTGATTTACGTGCGCGGCAAGGGCATCGTGCTGAACGAGCCTTCGGTCGTGGCGATCCGCCAGGAAGGCGGCCCCAACGGCAAGAGCGTGATCCAGGAGGTCGGGCCTGGCCGCCAAGCAGATGCTGGGCCGCACGCCGGGCAACATCACCGCCATCCGGCCGATGAAGGACGGCGTCATCGCCGACTTCACCGTGACCGAGCAGATGCTGAAGCAGTTCATCAAGAAGGTGCTCGACTCCAAGCTCTTCAGTCGCCTCCCCGCGCATCATCATCTGCGTGCCGTGCGGCTCGACCCAGGTCGAGCGCCGCGCGATCCGCGAATCGGCGCTCGGCGCCGGCGCGTCGAAGGTGTATCTGATCGAGGAGCCGATGGCCGCGGCGATCGGCGCCGATCTGCCGATCTCCGAAGCGACCGGCTCGATGGTCGTCGACATCGGCGGCGGCACCACCGAAGTCGGCGTGATCTCGCTGGGCGGCATGGTGTACTCCGGCAGCGTGCGCGTCGGCGGCGACAAGTTCGACGAAGCGATCGTCAACTACATCCGCCGCAACTACGGCATGCTGATCGGCGAGACCACGGCCGAGACGATCAAGAAGACGATCGGCTCGGCGTTTCCCGGCTCGGAAGTGAAGGAAATGGAAGTCAAGGGCCGCAATCTCGCCGAAGGCATTCCGCGCAGCTTCACCGTTTCGTCCAACGAGATCCTCGAGGCGCTGACCGATCCGCTGAACAGCATCGTCTCCGCGGTGAAGAGCGCGCTGGAGCGGACGCCGCCGGAGCTCGGCGCCGACATCGCCGAGCGCGGCATGGTGCTGACCGGCGGCGGCGCGCTGTTGCGCGACCTCGACCGCCTGCTGATGGAAGAGACCGGGCTGCCGGTGATCGTCGCCGACGACCCGCTGACTTGCGTCGTGCGCGGCTGCGGCAAGGCGCTCGAGAACATGGAAAAGCTGTCCACCATCTTCACGTCGGATTGACGCCCAACGCTCGACGCAGTAATGCGCCATCTCTCGGTCGAGCCGCCGCCGTTCTTCCACCGCGGGCCCTCGCCGCTTACCCGGCTCGCGTTTTTCGGCTTGCTGTCGCTGGCGCTGTTGTTCGCGGATACGCGCTACCGCTACCTGGAGAACGTGCGCGCAGGCCGTCGGCGCCGCCCTGTATCCGCTGCAGCGTGTCGTGCAGTGGCCCGGCGAGGCGCTGGCCTATGCCGCCGGTTATTTCGCGTCGCAGCGCGCGCTCACGGATGAGAACGCGAGTCTCAAGCAGACCCTGCTCGTCGCAGGCGCCGGCCATGCAGAGCTATGAGCTGCTGCAGCAGGAGAACGCGCGGCTGCGCGCGCTGCTCGAGGTCGAGCAGCGCTTCCAGGGCGCCACGACCGCGCGCCGAAGTGCTCTACACCGGGCGCGACCCGTTCACGCAGAAGGTCTTCGTCGACAAGGGCGAGTCCGCCGGCGTGAAGGCCGGGCAGGCGGTGATCGACGAGGTCGGCGTCGTCGGACAGGTGACGCGCGTGTTTCCTTACATGTCCGAGGTGACCCTGGTCACCGACAAGGATCACGCGGTGCCCGGTCAGGGTCGAGCGCAGCGGCGTGCGCTCGGTGCTGTATGGCGCGGGCGCCGGCCGCCTGCCGGAACTGCGCTTCCTTTCCCCCAACGCCGAGATCCAGCCCGGCGACCGGCTGGTGACCTCCGGCATCGACGGCACCTATCCGGCGGGCCTGGCGGTGGCGCAGGTCGTATCGGTTGAGCGCGAGACCGGACAGATCTTTGCGCGCGTGATCTGCAAGCCGCTCGCCGGCGTCGAGAAGAGCGCGCACGTGCTGATCCTCGGCCGGGTCGCCGCGCTCCCGCCACGGCCGGAAGACGGCCACCGACACCGACTGCCGCGCAAGGGCCGCAACCGCCGCCGCGAGTAACCGCCAAAGCCATGCCGCAGCTGATGCCGTTCACGCCCGCCCGACCCGAAGAGATTCTGCTTCCGGTCAGGCCTGGTTCGTCGTGCTGACGCTTCTTCTCGGCTTGCTCGGCAACCTGATGCCGGTAAGCGGCATGGCGCTCGCGCTGAAACCGGATTTCCTCGCGCTGGTCCTGCTCTACTGGTGCATTCAGGAGCCGCGTCTGATCGGCGTCGGCATCGCCTGGGGGCTGGGCCTGCTCATGGACGTCGCCGACGGAACGGTGTTCGGCCAGCACGCGCTTGCCTACGCGGTGCTCGCGTACTCGGCCGAGTATTTCCGCCGGCGCGTGCTGCGCTTCCCGCTCTGGCAGCAGGCCGCGCAGGTCGCGGCGTTG
Source organism: uncultured beta proteobacterium (assembly GCA_963778275.1). Classification (GTDB taxonomy): domain Bacteria; phylum Pseudomonadota; class Gammaproteobacteria; order Burkholderiales; family Casimicrobiaceae; genus PALSA-1003. The sequence goes on from CAVZTS010000014.1 coordinate 634,651, forward strand.
CTGCTGCTCTGCGCAGCGCTGGTGCTGCTCGTGCGCGTCGTGGGCGGGGCGCCGCTCCCGCGCTGGACGTATGTCATGGGCCCGCTGGTCGGCGCGCTGCTGTGGCCGGTGGTGACAGCGCTCCTGCAGTGGCCGCAGCGGCCGCCGCGGTCGCCGGCGGAGCGCTAGGACGTCCGATGCGCTCCCTCTTCATCAAACGCGGACGCTCGGGCTCGGTGCTCGACTCGCCCGAGCTCAGGAATCCCGAGCGCGAGCTGTATCACTTTCGCCGGCGCCTGATCGATCGCCGCGGCTCTTGTCGTGCTCGGTTTTGCGGGATTGCTCGCCCGCTTCGTCGATCTGCAGGTCATCCAGCACCGCCACTACCAGACGCTGGCCGAGACCAACCGCATCGCGATCGTGCCGATCGTGCCCAACCGCGGCGTGATCACCGACCGCAACGGCGTCGTGCTCGCGCGCAGCTACTCGGCGTATACGCTCGAGGTCACGCCCTCGCGCGTTCGCAACCTCGACGAGACGATCGACGAGCTCGCCGAGATCGTCGACATCCAGCCGCGCGACCGCAAGCGCTTCAAGCGACTGCTCGACGAGACGAAGAACCTCGAGAGCCTGCCGCTGCGCACCCGGCTGTCCGACGAGGAGGTGGCGCGCTTCGCCGTCAACCGCTACCGCTTCCCCGGCGTCGAGATCAAGGCGCGGCTCTTCCGCCAGTATCCGTTCGGCGAAATCGCCTCGCACGTGATCGGCTACATCGGCCGCATCAACGAGCGCGACGTCGACCGCATCGACAACTGGGGCGAGACCGCCAACTACAAGGGCTCCGACTACATCGGCAAGATCGGGCTCGAGCTCTTCTACGAGCGCGAGCTGCATGGCACGACCGGCGTCGAGGAGGTCGAGGTCGACGCCGCCGGCCGGGCGGTGCGCACGCTGTCGCGCACGCTGCCGACGTCGGGCAACAATCTGAGGCTTTCGCTCGACATCCAGCTGCAGGAGGCCGCAGAAGCGGCGTTCGGCGACGCAGCGCGGCGCGCTGGTGGCGATCGATCCCGCGACCGGCGAGGTGCTGGCATTCGTGTCGAAGCCCGGCTTCGACCCCAATCTGTTCGTCGACGGCATCGATCCGGCGAGCTGGGACGCGCTCAACGACTCGCCCGACAAGCCGCTGCTCAACCGCCCGCTGCGCGGCGCGTATCCGCCGGGCTCGACGATCAAGCCGTTCCTGGCGCTGTCGGCGCTGACGTCGGGCAAGCGCACGCCGAGCAGGTCGATTTTCGATCCCGGCTTCTTTCAGCTCCCGGGCAGCGCGCACCGCTTCCGCGACGACAAGCCCGGCGGGCACGGCTACGTCGACATGAACAAGTCGATCGTCGTGTCCTGCGACACCTACTACTACATGCTCGCCGGCGAAACCGACATCGATGTCACGCACGCTATCTGGCGCAGTTCGGTTTCGGCAGCAGGACTGGCATCGACATCGAAGGCGAGCTGCCGGGCGTGCTGCCGTCGCGCGAATGGAAGCGCGAGCGCTTCGCCGGCAAGAATATCGCGAGGAGCAGCGCAAGTGGTACCTCGGCGACTCGATCTCCGCCGGCATCGGCCAGGGCTACAACGCGTTCACGCCGATGCAGCTGGCGCAGGCGATCGCGACGATCGCCAACGACGGCGTCGGCTTCCGGCCGCATCTCGTGAAGTCGATCGAGAACGTCAAGACGGGCGCGCATTCGCGAAATCGCGCCGCATCGTCAGCCAGTCGTGACGCTCAAGCCGGAGAACCTGGCGGTGATCAAGAACGCGCTGGTCGGCGTGGCACAGGAGGGCACCAGCGCGCGCGCCTTCGTCGGCGCGCAGTACGTGAGCGCCGGCAAGACCGGCACCGCGCAGTTGTACTCGCTCAAAGGCGAGAAGTACCAGGCGGGCCACGTCGACGAGCGCCTGCGCGATCACGCCTGGTATCTCGCCTATGCGCCGGCCGACAATCCGCGCATCGCGCTCGCGGTGCTGGTCGAGAATGGCGGCTTCGGTGCGCAGGCCGCCGCGCCGATCGCGCGCGCGGTGTTCGACTACTACCTGCTCGGCCTTGCGCCCCCCGGTTCGCAGGCGGAGTCGCCGCGCACGAGCGACGACGAGAGCGACTAAGGCTTCGCCGTGACCCGCTTCCTCGCTTTTCTCGGCAAGTTCTGGGAGCTGCTGGCGCGTCGCATCGACAGCTTCTCATGGCCGCCACGCTGGCGATCGTCGGGGTCGGCATGGTGACGCTGTTCTCCGCGGCTGATCAGAGCGTCCCCCGGGTCATGAGTCAGGCGCTCTCGCTCGCCTGCGCGCTGGTGCTGATGTGGATCGTCGCCAACATCCCGCCGCAGCAGCTCGCACGCGCCGCGCTGCCGCTGTACGTGGTGTCGGTGCTGCTGCTCGTCGCCGTGGCGCTCGGCGGCACCGTCGTCAACGGCTCGCGCCGCTGGCTCAATCTCGGCGTCGGCCGCTTCCAGCCTTCGGAACTCATGAAGATCGCGCTGCCGCTGATGCTCGCGTGGTACTTCCAGCGCTACGAGGGGCGCCTGGGCTGGGACGATTTCATCGTGGCGGCCCTGCTTATCGCGGTGCCGGTGTGGCTGATCAAGCGCCAGCCCGACCTCGGGACCGCGCTGCTGATCGGCGCGTCGGGTTCTACGTGCTCTACCTCGCCGGGCTGTCGTGGAAGATCATCGTCGGTTTGGCAGCGGTCGCTGCCGCGGCAGCTCCGTTCGTCTGGCCGCACCTGCACGACTACCAGCGGGAGCGGATCCTCACCTTCATCGACCCGGCGCGCGATCCGCTGGGCGCGGGCTATCACACCACGCAGGCGTCGATCGCGCTCGGCTCCGGCGGCGTCATCGGCAAGGGCTGGCTGAACGGCACGCAGACGCACCTCGATTTCCTGCCCGAGCGCCACACCGATTTCATCTTCGCGGTGTTCGGCGAGGAGTTCGGGCTGATCGGCAACGTCGTCCTGCTGCTGCTCTATCTGCTGCTGATCGGCCGCGCGCTGGTGATCACCGCCAATGCCTCGACGCTGTTCACGCGGCTTCTGGCCGGCGCGATGACGCTGATGTTCTTCACCTACGCGTTCGTCAACATGGCCATGGTGAGCGGGATGCTGCCGGTCGTCGGCGTGCCGCTGCCGCTGGTGTCCTACGGCGGCACGGCGCTGGTCAGCCTGTTCCTCGGGCTCGGCATCCTGATGAGCGTGCAGGCGAATCGCAAACTGATCAAGACTTGAATCGCAACTTCGCTCGGTGCATTTGATCGCCACGAGCGAAAACGCGAGCATTGAACGTATAATCGCCGACCATATGGCGTCGATTCGCGGTGCTCAACGGCGTCCGGGCGCGGCAATGCGGAGCCTGTGCGCCGTTGCCATCCTGCCGCTGGTCGCGTGCACATCGCCAAGGCTCCAACCGACGGCACCGTCGCCGGGAGAGGCGGCGCCATCGCCCACGTCGCCCGCGGTTGCGCCTCGCGCCGGCGGCTATTACAAGGACGACGGACCGGGCGAGCACCCGCCGGCCAACCTCGACGCCGTGCCCGACGCCGTTGCAAAGCTCGAGCCGCTCAACCGCTTTGCCAATCGGCCGTACTCGGTGTTCGGCGTCGATTACGTGCCGGCGACGAGCCTACGCCCTTACCGCGAGCGCGGCCTCGCCTCGTGGTACGGGCGCAAGTTTCACAACCAGAAAACTTCGACGGGCGAGACCTACGACATGTACGCGATGACCGCCGCGCACCCCACGCTGCCGTTGCCCTCGTACGCGCGCGTCACCTCGCTCGCCAACGGCAAGAGCGTCGTGGTGCGGGTCAACGATCGCGGCCCCTTTCATCCCGGGCGCATCATCGACCTATCCTATGCGGCGGCGTACCGCCTCGGCATCGCGCAGCGTGGCAGCGGCGAAGTCGAGGTTGAGAGCGTGTTGCCGGGCGAGGCGCCGTCGACGGGCCGCGGCGGCGCCGCTGCCGCCGCTCGCCGCCAGCGAGGCGGGTGCATCCCCGCCGATGCCGGTCGGGGAAGAGGCGGGGGGTTACGTGGTCCAACTCGGGGCGTTTGCCAACAACGTCAACGCGCAGGCCTTTGTCGCGCACGTGGCGAACCAAATCGGCACGCTGGGCGTCGAAGCCAAGGTGCACGAGGCAGGGGGGCTATACCGTGTGGTTGTAGGACCTTATCCGACGCGCGAGGATGCGAAGCGCGCCGGTGAGCGCCTCCGCGACGCCTTTGGACTCGACAACATGGTCAGAACTCGATGATTCCTGGAGCGCCCGCACCCGATGCTATGCGACCCGTCCGCTATTGCCTCGCGCTGCTCGTCCTCGCCCTGGGCCTGCTGGGCACGGCGCGCGCCCAGCTTACGATCGAGATCATCGGCGGCGGGGCGACGACGGTGCCGATCGCGATCGTCCCGTTTGCCGGGGAAGCCAACTATCCGTACCCGCTGACCGAAATCGTCGGCGCCGACCTGGCGCGAAGCGGCCTGTTCAGACTGGTCGATCCGGCCGGGGTCAACCCGCGACCCGCCCGGGCCGAGGACGTTCGTTTCGGCGATTGGACCGGGCGCGGCGCCGACGCGGTGGTCGTGGGCAGCGTCACCCCGCAGGCGGAAGGGCCGGGTCGAGGTGCGCTTCTTCCTGCTCGACGCGGTCAAGCAGACCCAGCTTGCGGGGTTGTCCTATGTCGTCACGCCGGCGCAGTTTCGCACGACCGCGCACCACATCGCCGACATCATCTACGAAAAACTGACCGGCGATGCCGGCGTGTTCAGCACCCGCGTCGCGTACATTACCAAGCAGGGCTCACACTACGAGCTTCTGATCGCAGACGCCGACGGCTACAACCCGCAGTCGATCGTGACGTCCAATGAGCCGCTGCTGTCGCCGGCGTGGTCGCCGGATGGCACGCGCATCGCCTACGTTTCGCTGGAGAGCAAGAAGCCGGTCATCTACATCCAATCGCTCGCCACCGGGCAGCGGACGGTGCTGGCCAATTTCCGCGGTAGCAACAGCGCGCCGGCCTGGGCGCCGGACGGCAACCGGCTGGCGGTGACGCTGTCGCGCGACGGAGGCTCGCAGCTCTATCTCATCAACGCCGATGGCAGCCACGTGCAGCGGCTGATGAGTTCGGGCGGCATCGATACGGAGGCGAACTTTGCACCTGACGGGCAATCGATCCTTTTTACATCGGATCGGGGCGGCAGCCCGCAGATCTACCGGTTGACGCTCGCGAACAGCGCCGTGGAGCGGATGACCTTCGACGGAAGCTACAACGTGTCGCCGCGGCATCTGCCCGATGGCAAGGGTTTCGTGTTCTTGCGTCGCGACGGCGGCAACTTCACCGTGGCGATTGAAGATTTCGCGACGCGGCAGGTGCAGGTCCTGACTCCGGGTCCGCTCGACGAATCGCCGTCGGTCGCGCCCAACGGCAAACTGATTCTGTACGCGTCCGAGACCGGGGGGCGTGGTATATTGGCCGCAGTCTCCAGCGACGGTCGCGTCAAGCAGCGGCTTACTGCCGCAGCAAGCGATGTGCGCGAGCCCGCTTGGGGCCCGCTGCACAAGTGACAACAAGAGGAGATCGATCATGAAGCCACTGAACCTACGCAGCCGCAAGCACGTGTTATGGGCCGCCGCCGCGCTGGCCGCGCTCTTGGCCGGCTGCAGCACGCCAGCCCCCGAGAAACCCGCGACCGAGGAACAAGCCGTACCGGCGGTAACGCCAGGCACCGGCGCCTCGACTTCGGGCACGACCGGCAGCGGGGTTGCCGGCACGGCGACACAGGGAAATCCCCTGCATGATCCGCGCAGCATCCTTTCCAAGCGCAGCGTGTACTTCGACTTCGACAGCTATGTCGTGAAGGACGAGTACAAGCCGCTCATCGAGGCGCACGGCAAGTACCTGCAGGCGACGCGGACGGCGCGCATGACCATCCAGGGCAATTGCGACGAGCGCGGCAGCCGCGAGTACAACATTGCGCTCGGCCAAAGGCGTGCCGACACCGTCAAGCGGATGATGCAGCTCTACGGCGCCACCGATGCGCAGATCGAAACGGTGAGCTTCGGCAAAGAGAAGCCGAAGAACGCGGGCCACGACGAGGCGGCGTGGGCGGAGAACCGGCGCGACGACATGGTTTACGCCGGCGAATAACCGATGCGGCACGGTCGCATGGGGGCTGCGGTTGCGCCCGCAGTCCTGGCGCTGGTCCGTCGCCACCGTGCTGGCGGTTGCGCCGGCGCGCGCGGCGCTGTTTGACGACGACGAGGCGCGCCAGCGCATCGAGATACTCAAGGGTCGCTTCGACCAGCTCGAAACCTCGCATCAACCAGCGTCTGACTGCGCTCGAGTCCACGGTCAAGAGCCAGGGACTGGTGGACCTCCTCAACGACGTCGAAGACATCAAGGCGGATGTCGCCAAGCTCCGCGGTCAGTACGAGGTGCTGACCTACGAGCTCGATCAGGCGCAGAAGCGCCAGCGCGATCTCTATCTCGATCTCGATGGGCGCTTGCGCAAGCTGGAGGGCGGCGGCGTCGTTGGCGCTGCGCCCGCCGCGAATACAGCGCCGGCGGGCGGCGACAGTGGGGCAAGTGGCGCTGCGGGCGGCGTTGCGCCGACAGTGGTCGCGGCGCGCCCCCCGCCGGTGGCGGCCGATATCGCCGGCGAGCAACGCAGCTACGACTCCGCCCTCGATCTGTTCAAGAGCGGCAACTACGCCGCTGCGGTTACGAGCTTCCAGGCGTTCGCACGCGCGTATCCGAAGAGCCCCCTGGCGCCATCGGCCATTTACTGGGCCGGCAACGCGCAATACGCAATGCGGGATTTCCGCGCGGCGATCGCGACGCAGCGGCAGCTGCTCGCCGCGTATCCTGACAGCCAGAAAGTCCCCGACGCGATGCTCAACATCGCAAGCTGCCAGGTCGAACTCGGCGACGCTGCGGGAGCAAGGCGAACGCTCGAAGACCTGGTCGCGAAATTCCCCACCTCGGAAGCCGCGGGGAAGGCCCGCCAGCGCCTCGCCGGGCGGTAACCGTCTTGCCGCGATCGTTCGCATCGCGACTCATCGCCTGGCAGCAAGAGCACGGCCGGCACGACTTGCCGTGGCAGAACACGCGCGACCCGTACCGAATCTGGCTCTCCGAGATCATGCTGCAGCAGACGCAGGTCGCGACGGTCATCCCCTACTACCAGCGTTTCCTCGCTGCATTTCCGGACCTGGGGACCCTCGCCGCGAGCCCGATCGAACGCGTGCTTGAGATGTGGAGCGGCCTGGGCTATTACCGCCGCGCGCATCTGCTGCATCGCGCGGCCCGGGTAATCGTCGCCGAGCATGGCGGCAAGTTTCCGCGCGACACGGCGGCGATCGCGAGCCTGCCGGGCATCGGCCGCTCGACTGCGGCGGCGATCGCCGCGTTCGCATTCGGCGCACGCGGCGCGATCCTCGATGGCAACGTCAAGCGCGTGCTCGCGCGACACGCCGGCATGGCGGGCATTCCCGGGCAGCCGGAATTTGTGCGCGCACTGTGGCAACGCGCCGAGGCGCTGCTTCCCGAAGCGGGATCGAGGTCTATACGCAGGCGCTGATGGATCTCGGGGCGACCGTGTGCCTGCGTGCACGCCGCGCGCTGCGCCGCGTGTCCGGTCGCGGTCGATTGCGTCGCGCGGCGCGAAAACCGCATCGCCGAGCTGCCGTGGGCGCGACCCCGCAAGGCCCTGCCCCGGCGGGCGGTCACGGTGCTGCTGCTCGAGCGCTTCGGCGAAGTGCTCGTCGAGCGACGGCCGGCACGCGGCATTTGGGCGGGCCTGTGGAGCCTGCCCGAGCTCGCTGCCGGGGCCGACGCGGCCGCGCATTGCCGGACACGGTTTGCGGCGCGGGTCGCGCCGCGGCCGCCGCTGCCGGCGATCGAGCATGGCTTCACGCACTTCCGGCTGACGCTGCAGCCGCAACCCTGCGTCGTGCGCGCCTGGCCGCGCGGCGCGGACGAACCGGGCCTGCTCTGGTTGCCGCTCGCCGACGTTGGGAGCGCCGCGCTGCCGGCACCGATCAAGAAGACTGCTGCTGCAGCGGGCTGGCGCTTAACCTGGACCATGTTCTTGCCGCATTTGCCGTGGCGCCACGCGCTCGCTGCCGCCGTGATGGCGGCGGTTGCGCTGGCGCCGACGGGCGCGCGCAGCGCAGGAGTATCCGACGCGGCCGATTCGCGTTGTCGTGCCGTTCTCTCCGGGAGGAGCTGTCGACGGGCCGATGCGGGTGATCGCGCAGGAGCTGGCAGAGCGCCTGGGGCAGCAGGTAATCGTCGACAACAGGCCCGGCGCGGGCGCGACGATCGGCAGCGAGGCGGTCGCCAAGGCGGCCGCCGACGGCTACACGCTGCTGCTCGCCTCGCAGACCAACGCGATCAGCGCGACGCTCTATCCGAAGCTTGGGTATGATCCGATCGAGGACTTCGCGCCCATCTCGCTGCTTGGCCGCGAGCCGGGAGTGCTGGTCGTGCATCCCTCGCTGCCGGTCAGGACGTTCCAGGAGTTCGTGACCTACGTGAAGGCGCATCCCGGCCAGATCGATTTCGCATCCTCGGGAAACGGCAGCGGCCAGCATCTGTTCACGGCGCTGCTTTGCTCCATGACCGGCATGAAGATGAATCACGTGCCGTATCGCGGCAGCGGACAGGCAACGACCGATCTCGCTCGGCGGCCAGGTGCAGGTATCGATTGCAGGGATCGCCGGCATGGTCGGGCACATCCGAGCAGGGAGGCTGCGGGCGCTCGCGGTAACCGGTGCCGGGCGCTCGCCACTGCTTCCCGAGGTGCCGACAGTGAGCGAGTCGGGAGTTCCCGGCTACGAGGCTTATGTGTGGATGGGGCTGCTCGCCCCCAAGGGCACGCCGGCGCCGATCATCGGCACGCTGCATCACGCGCTCATGGAGGCGCTCGCGACGCAGCGAAGTCAAGGCGCTACATGGCGAGCGCGGGCATCGAGATCGTCGGCTCGTCGCCCGCCGCGTTCGGGGCGTTCTATCGCTCCGAAAGGCAGCTCTGGGCGCGAGTGATCCGGGAGACCGGAGCGACGATCGACTAAGGCTCGCGCCGCGAATCCGGCGCGCGGAGCCGGGAGGCGCAGCGTCAGGCGTTCGGGCGCCGTCCAACCTTCACGGGGGACTGATGAACACAACGGCGGCGGTGACCGGCGTCGAGCACTGGGCCCGGAAAAAAACACCCGACGGCGAGGTGCGACTGTTTCTGTGGGAGAAGTACGTGGACACGCCGGAAGGCAAGCCGGCCGTGCTCTTCGTTCACGGCTCGTCGATGGCCTCGCAACCGACCTTCGATCTGAGCGTCCCCGGTCGGCGCGACTCCTCGGTCATGGACTGGTTTGCGCAACGCGGGTTCGCCTGCTGGTGCGTCGACATGGAAGGTTACGGTCGCTCTGACAAGACGCGCGACAGCTATTTTGGCATCGCCGATGGCGCCGACGACCTGGCCGCGGCGACCGAGCAAATCGCCGCCACGCGCGGGATCGACAAGCTCATGACCTACGGGATCTCATCGGGTGCGCTGCGCGCTGCGCTGTTCGCGCAGCGGCATCCTGAGCGCGTCGCGCGGCTCGCGCTCGACGCCTTCGTCTGGACCGGTGCGGGCGCGCCGACGCTCGAACAGCGCCGCAAGAACCTGCCGCGGTTTCTCGCCAGCAAGCGCCGGCCGATCGATCGCGCGTTCGTGCATTCGATTTTCGAACGCGACCATCCCGATACGGCGGAAGAGCGCGTCGTTGACGCGTTTGCCGACGCGATCCTCGCACTCGATGACTCGATGCCCAACGGGACCTACATCGACATGTGTTCGCGGCTGCCGCTCGTCGACCCTGCGGCGATTCCGGTGCCCACGCTTATGCTGCGCGGACAATACGATGGCATCGCGGCTTTCGACGATCTGATCGAGTTTTTCAAGCGGCTGCCGCATCCGGACAAGCAGTTCTCGGTGCTCGCCGGCGTATCCCATGCCAGCTTTCAGCAGAAGAATTACCTGATGGTCTATCACATCCTGCACGCGTATTTCACGCAACCGGCGCCCGTGTACGCCGGGCCGGCGGTGACGTAGCGGGGCCTAGCGCGGGCGCGGCTGCAAGTCCGCCGGCAGCAGCGCGTCGGCACGCTCACCGAAGGCCACGCGGAAGGCGGCGAGTTCCTTGGCGGCCTCCTCCGACCGGCCCTCGGTCTTGAGGTCGCGAATGCGCTTGATCCAGTCTTCGACGTTGCGCGCCGTCGGCGGCTCGAGTTTCGCTTGGTCGGCGCGGGACGACCTTCGCGGCTGCGGTTCGAGACTGCTGCAGACGGGGGGGCGCCCGCGGCACCGGCCGGAGCGCCCGCGACGGGGGTGTGTTCCTCGCGCGTACGCTGCGCCACGCGTCATCCGCGGCGGGGGCTGCTGGAAACGGCTACGCTCCGCGGCGCCGCAGGGGGCGCAGCCGCAGCGGCGGGCGCGGTGGTGTTTGCGGCGGCGGCCGCTTCGGGCGCGGCAGCTGTCTGCGGGCTCTGTCGAGACAGCTCGCGCTCCCGCTCCACGGGCGGCTCTGGCCCCGGCCGGGTAGCAGCGACTTTGGGGAGCGCGCGCTTCGCCGCGTTCGCCGCACCGGCCCCCGGCGGCGCCGGTACCGGCTCTCCCGGTGCGGGCGCCGCCGCTGCGGCGGTCGGGCCGCAGGCGCGGCGACGGGTTTTCCTTCGACCGCGGCGGATTGCGGCCCGCCACCCTGTGGCACGGCGACCGGGCCACTTTCGGCGACGGTCGCCGGCGCGACCTGTTCCGGCGGCGTCAATTGCGCGATCCCGACGGCAAGGGCGGCAACGGTCGCGGCCGCCGCCAGCGGGTACCACCAGTGCTTGTTGCGCCTGCGCTCGGGCATCGCGCCGACGGCTTCCCTCGCCGCAGAACCGATCGCGGCGTCGAGCGCCGGCGGCGGTTCCTCCCGACTCGCGCCGCGCCACGCTGCATCGAGCCGCCGGTCGCGCTCGCTATCCATCATCCGAGCCCCTCGCGCAAATCGTCGTCCAGATCGGAGAGGCTTTCGCGCAGCTTGGCAAGCGCGTAGCGCAGCCGGCTCTTCACCGTCTCGGTGCCCACGCCGGTGACTTCAGCGATCGCGTCGAGCGACAGGCCGCCTTCCTGTTGCAAGAGGAAGGCCTCGCGCTGTGGCGGCGGCAACGCGGCGACCGCTGCGCGCAGCCGCTCGCCCAGCTCGCGAGCTTCGACGCGAACTTGCGGCTCGTCATCACGCGCCCCGGGGATCGCGGCGACCACGTCCGCATGGACCTCATCGTCCGCGGAGACGAGGGTCAGGTGCCCGCTCGCGCGATAATGGTCGATCAGCCGGTTATGCGCGAGCCGGTACAGCCAGGTCGTGAACTTGGCGGTCGGAGCGTAGCTCGCGCGGGCGCGAATGAGGTTCATCCACACGTCCTGAAACAGTTCGTCGGCGACTCCGCCCTGCCGGCACTGACGCAGCAGGTAGCGGTACAGGCCGCCCTTGTGCCGAGCATAGAGCGAATCGAACGCCGCCGCCTCGCCGGCGGCGTACGCAAGCATCAGCTCTTCGTCGCTCGTCGTGGCGGGAGCGGGCATGGGCCGCCCAGTATGCGAGGCGGCCCATGCGGTGGCAAGCGAGGGTCAGTTGGGCTCTACGGCGTCCTCGGGTCGGGCACAAAGCGACCGGCGTCCGGAAACGGATTGGGATGCAGCCGCGCCAGCGGCGGCGTCGCAACCGGAACGCCCTGCGCGAGCAGGTTCTCGTAGGAGTCGTAATAGATCACCAGCGTTTCAGCCGGCGTAACGGTCGCGCGCTCAAACGCGGTGTAGCTCGCGTACGAGTCTTCGCTGCGCCCGTGGCCCGTCCCCAGGGGTTCCCCGGCGGCGCGCGCGGCCGTGTCAGCCGCGGCATTCGCTCCCGGAGGCGCGCTCGGCGCGGGAGCCGCCGTCTGCGTCGAAGACCTTTCCGCTGCCGCATCCGGGCGCCGGAATTCTTCGCGCGCGATCGGTCGCGCGCGCTCGCGAAACAATGCCACGCCGATCACGCCGACATTGCCGGGACGCCCCGTCCGCGCAGCATAGCTATCGGGCAATGCCGTGAAGTAGAACGCGGCGGTGCGCGACAGGCTCTTGCGCCAGCCGCCGATGTCCGCCGTCTCGTTGGACGCGAGGACATAGCCCGACTGCTGCGGCGAAGCGGTTTCGCCGCTGATGACGTTGATGCCGTCGACGCTCATTACCGCGAGGATGCGACCGCCTCCGGCGTTGCGCACGCGGACCGCATATTCGTTCCCCGGCTTGCCGACGACATAGCGACGGCCTTCGTGCCAGTACATCGGCAGCACGCGGCCTTCGCTGCGGTCGAAAATCTCGACCGACGCCTGCGGCTGCGTCTGCGGCTGCGCGCACGCGACACCCGTACCCATTGCGGTGCCGAGAGCGATAGTGCCTACCGTGCTGATGAGCGCCCGTTTCCATCCTCGTAACATGGTTTGCCCTTTCCTGCCGCACTCCGGATTGGCGCGGCTTCACCCTGTAAACGGCGGCGACCCCGGTTCGGGGTTGCCCGCGTGCCATAATCGGCTTTCCGACCCCGGCAGACGGCGCAGGTCGGCACGCCTGATGCAGGATCTCGCCCACCTACCCGCTGTCGTCGCTTGGGCCGCGTTCGGCCTCGCAGTCGTATTCGGTGCGGTTGCGAACCGTGTCAACTTCTGCGCCATGGGCGCGGTGACCGACCTCGTTCACGATGGGCGACTGGCGACGCATGCGCATGTGGCTGCTCGCCATCGCGGTGGCGATCGCCGGCGCCACTTGGCTCGAGGCCAGCGGCCTCGCCGATCTCGGCAAGTCGATCTATACGGCGCCGCGGGTTGCCTGGCTATCGCATCTCGTCGGGGGCTTCATGTTCGGTTTCGGCATGACGCTCGCGTCGGGCTGCGGCAGCAAGCTGCTCATTCGCGCGGGCGCCGGCAATCTCAAGTCGCTCGTCGCGCTGATGGTGCTTGCGATTGCAGCCTACATGACCCTGAAGGGCATGTTCGCAGTCTGGCGCGTGCATACGCTCGACACGCTGCACCTGGATACGACGCGGTTCGGCGCCGCACGCGCGGATCTCGGCAGCGTGGTCATGGCGCTTTCCGGCGGCGCGCCGGTCAAGATCGCGCTTTCGCTCGCCATCGCGACCGCCGTGGCGGCATTCGCCTTGGCGAATCGCGACTTTCGCGCGAGCCGGGAAATGCTCGTCGGCGGCCTCATCATCGGCGCGATCATTGTCGGCGGCTGGTACGTCACAGGTCATCTCGGGCATGTCGCCGAGGACCCAAGGACGTTGGAGGAGGCATTCATCGGGACCAATTCCGGGCGCCCCGAGTCGTTCAGCTTTGTCGCGCCGGTCGCCTACCTGCTGGAACTTTTGCTGCTATGGAGCGATCAGTCACGGACCGTCACCTTCGGTATCGCTGGGGTGCTCGGGATGGCGGTGGGATCGGCGGCAATGGCCCTGACGACCCGGACGTTCCGCTGGGAAGGATTTGCATCCATCGAGGATCTGGTCAACCATATCGTCGGTGGCGTGTTAATGGGGTTCGGCGGCGTCTGCGCCCTGGGCTGCACGATCGGCCAGGGCCTGACCGGGATCTCGACTCTGGCGCTGGGCTCCTTTATCGCCCTGGGCGCGATCGTCGCGGGGTCCGTGACGGCGCTGAAGTATCAATACTGGCGCGCCTCGTGAGTGGATAAATGCATTAGCGATCATGATCGTTTACGACCTGATTTGTGCGCATCAACACCGGTTCGAGGGCTGGTTTGACTCGGCGGAGGACTACGCGCGCCAGCGCAAGGAGACGCTGATCAGCTGTCCGGTCTGCGACGATACCGCGATCGAACGCCGGCCGTCGGCGAACGTTCTGGTCGCACACAAGGGGTCTGGCGAGGAACGCAAGGAGGTTGCGCTCGCTGGGGGCGACGGCGACGCGCTCAAGCTCGTGCGGCGCCTGATCGCGCAAACGGAGAACGTCGGCAGGGCGTTCCCGGAAGAAGCGCGCAAGATCCACTACGACGAGGCACCCAAACGCGGAATTCGCGGACAGGCCACGCGCGAAGAAGCCGACGAATTGCGCGACGAAGGCATCGACTTCCTGTCTTTGCCCAGCACGCTTACGCGCGACTTGAATTGACGTCGCGGGTGCCCGGTCCGAGCCAGCGAGGCTCTCGGCCGAGGTGCGACAGCTTCCCCCAATGCGGTCCGAAACATTGCGTTACACAATGGGGCGTTGCTTTGCGCATGCCCCCCCTATTGGCTATAATTCGCGCCCTTCGGCGGGCCGTTAGCTCAGGTGGTAGAGCAGCGGACTTTTAATCCGTTGGTCACTGGTTCGAGTCCAGTACGGCCTACCAGTGTTCTCGGCGGCGCACGCCGACCGTGCGGGCCCGCCGCGGACCGTGTTTGGGCGTGCCACGAGCGACCGCCGGCGTCCGCGGGTTGCCCGCGCCGAAGCCCGACAGGTATACTTCGCCGCTCGTATCGCCACCGTGCCCGCGTCTTCCGGCACGTCAGCATTCGCCCACCGAGACCCCGATGAGCCTCCGCCGCGCCCTGTACGTACTGCTGTGCCTTGGCGCAGCCATACTCGCCGGCTGCAACGGCGGCGGTCAGGGCGTCGGGGCCAAGCCCATCAACACACGCGTGCGGCTCGTCAATCTCATTCCCGACGCGCCCTCAATCACGCTGACCCTCGATACCGATGCGCCGCTGGTAACCGGGGTCGCCTTCGAGCAGCAGACGGGGTACCTCGACGTCACCAGCGGTACACATGTACTCACGGTAACCGACGACGCCGGCAACTCGACGATCATTAACGTCACCGAGATATTTGCCAACGGCCAAGACTATACGTTCGCCGTGTACGGGTTGGTGGAGAACGCCAATTCGGAGTTCCTGCTCGACAGCATCTGTCAGCATTCCGCAAGACGGGACAATCGTCACGATTCCGAACAGCGGAACTTTTGCACTGCGATTTGGCAATTTCGCAGAGGGCGACGGCGCTCACTTGACCTTTACCTTACCGCTGCCGGCGCGGATATCTCGGTGACGGCGCCGTTGCTAGTCAACGTGTCGTTCGGCTCGACCAGCGTCTTTGGGACGCTGCCAACCGGAAGCTACGAGCTGCGCATCACGCCGACCGGTACCAAGGAGGTCGTGTATGACACGCAAGTGCTCGCCTTCGGCAACCAGGCCATTGTGGAGGCGCTTGCCTACAGCAAGGGTTCGAGCAAGCTGGTCGGCATCGAGGTCCTCAACGTCGATGCCAACGGTACCGGGCAGGTCGCCGAGAATCTGCTGGCGCAATTCAAGCTCGTCAACGCCTCGGCGGTCGGGCCGCCGCTCAACGTCCTGGTCGATGGCGCACTGACCCTGGCGAATGTGCCTTTTGCCGGAGTTTCCAACTACGTCAAGATCGGTGCCGGCTCGCGCAATTTCTCGATCGAGTCGTCGGCGACGCCGGGCGCAAGCTTGCTCGCCTTCGCGGCCAACCTCGGTCCGGCAACCGATACATCGATCGTCGTCAGCGGGCCCGCGGGCGCGTTGCGCGCACTCGTCCTCACCGACAATAACATGCCCTCGGCGACCGGCCGCGCGCGGGTCCGCTTCGTCAACGCATCTCCGGACCTCGCCGCGCTCGATGTCTACATCAATTTCGCGCAGACGTTTACGGGTGTACTGACTAACTCGGCGTCGCCTTACACCGAGCTGATCGCAAACGTGACCGGAAGCAAATTCAATTTCGCCTTCAACATTGCCGGCACGACGACTCCGGCGTTGATTCTGCCCAACGTCACGCTCGCGGCCGACAAGACATACACGGTATATGTCGTTGGGCCCGCGGCTTCGGTGCAGGGCGTGGTTGCCAGCGACAACTGATGGCAATTCTGGTTAAATCATGACAATGGGGATCTAGCGTCCCGTGGAGACATGCATGAACTCGCAACGCACTCTTGCCGTCCTGGTGTGCCTGCTTTCCGTCGCGCTGTCCGGCTGCGGTTCCAAGAGCAGCGGCGGCGCAAACCTGCGCATACTTTAACGCGATTCCGGACGCGCCCGCGATCAGCGTGCAGCTCGACACCGATCAGCCGCTGGTCACCGGACTGCTCTTCCAGCAGTTCACGCAATACAAGAGCACGGGCAGCGGATCGCGCGAGTTCAAGGTGAGCGCCAACGGCGGGACGTCGAACGCCATTGACCAGACGCTCAGCATGGCCAGCGAGAACTACACGTACATCGCCTACGGTCCGGTGGTCTCGGCGACCTCGCTCCTGTTCACCGACAGCAATCTCCCGACGCCGAACTCCGGCGCCTTCAACTTCCGCGTGATCAATGCCGCGGCTGGCATCGGGCCGGTCGACGTTTACCTCACGCCCGCGGGAACCGATCTCAATGCGACCTCGCCGACGGTCGCCAACCTGCCACTCGGGACCATCGGCACATTCGTCAATGTCAACGCCGGCACCCTCGAGCTGCGCGCGACCGCGACTGGCACGAAGGATGTCATCTACGACACCGCGGTGCAGACCTTCACCAGCCGGGAATTCGTACGAGGCCGTGGTTTTCACCAAGGGAAGCAGCAAGCTCGTCGGCATCGCGATGCTCAATATCGACAACAACGGCACCGGGTAGGTCAACGACAATCTGCTGGCCGCATTCAAGGTTCTCAACGCCTCGTCGATCAACTCGCCGTTGAACGTCTCGGTTGACGGAACAATAGCGCTCTCCAACATTCCGTTTGCGGGCATCTCGAATTACGTAACGACAACGGCCGGCGCGCGCACGTTCACCGTGCAGGCGACTGCGACACCAGGGGCGAACCTGCTGACGCTGGTTTCGACCCTCGCCTCGGCCACGGACACCTCGCTCGTGTTCAGTGGTCCCGCCGGAGGGCTTATTCCGTTGGTGCTGAACGACAACAACCTGCCGCCCGCGGCGTTGCGCGCGCGCGTTCGCTTCGTGAACGTCTCGCCCAATCTCGGAGCGATCGACGTTTATATCAATTTCAGCCAACAGGTCACGGGCCTGGCTGGCAATTCCGGTTCCTCGTACCTCAGTGAAACTGCGGATGCAACCGTGGGAACCGCGTTCGAGTTCGATTTCAACATCGCCAATACGACGACGCCCGTGCTGAAGCTTCCCGGCGTCATTCTGATCGCGGGCCACACGTACACGATTTACGTCATCGGCCCGTCCGCAACGCCGCAAGGTGTCGTCGCGCAGGACGACTGATCGTTGCCGCCGCGGGCGCCGCGCGCGTATAATTCGCCCCACTACCGGAGTTGCTTTGACTCCGGTAGCGGGATACGCAGTCGCACCGATACTGGGTCGTTAGCTCAGCTGGTAGAGCAGCGGACTCTTAATCCGTTGGTCGCAGGTTCGATCCCTGCACGGCCTACCAATCAAGTCAAAGGGTTAGCTCAATCGCTGGCCCTTTGGCTATCCTAAGGTTGTTGGTTGTAGCCGTTGCGTAGCCGTTAGCCCCTCCAACCCGTCCGGATTTCGCTTGGGGCCGTCGGTGACCCCAAGCGCTGCGAGTGGAACGCGACAATCGCATCAGGCGCTTGTGTGCGTGCCGCCGAGCGGTACCAGCTATTGGACTTGGAGTTGACCCGCTTTCGCGGACACCACGCCAGGTGCAGCGAATTCACTACTGATGAGCGTCACTGCAAAGATACTGGCGAAGAAAAGAATGGTCTGCGGATTGGCAAGGTCGGTTACAAGACCATGCGTGAAGTAACTGCGCAGCGTTTCTGCCGTGGACGTGCCCTCGGACGAGAGGGCGACCGGCGTTGTGGTGAGGAACAAGCGGACGCCGAACCAGACCAAGTAGAGGCTGCCGAGAAACTTGATGGCGTGGAACAGCGTCTCTCCTTCGGTGATGAGCGCCGACATGCCGAACAATCCAGCCGGCCACCAGCGATTAGTTTTGTTATGTAGCGCTCGAGAGGACTGCCCGATTAAAACTCCCTCCTGTCAGAAAGGGAGACAGGGCACCAGGACAGCGCGAATAGTTCTTCTTGACCCAAGCGGCGGGCCGGACTAACCTCGATCGAATCGGCGCATCGGCGCATCGGCGCATCGGCGCATCGGCGCATCGGCGCATCGGCGCATCGGCGCATCGGCGCATCGGCGCATCGGCGCATCGGCGCATCGGCGTATCGACGCATCGACGCATCGGTGTGGTAAGAGGATGGGTGTGTCGCAATGACGACGACCCGCGTTGCGAGAATGGCGAGGAGTGTCGAATGAGCGGAATGCGATTCGCGCGGAACCTGACGGTGTTGCTGCTTGCGCTTCTGTGCGCGCCGGGTCTGTGCGTCGGCGGCACCATCAACGGCAAGGTTGTCTTCGTCGGTCCCGTTCCGCCCCCAAGGAAGGTCGACGTAACCATCGATCAATACGTCTGCGGCAACACGAAGGATGCAGGGGACCTGCTTGTTATCGCCGCAGAAGGAGCTGAGGAACGCCGTCGTCTGGCTCGAGAACCCGCCCGCCAACGCGGCTTGGCCGGCCCAGGCGAAAAGGTCGAGATGGATCAGAACGGATGCGTGTTCATTCCCCGCGTCGTGGTCGTTCCCGCCGGTGGCACCGTGGACTTTCTCAACAGCGACCGCCTCCTCCACAACATCCATGCCACGCCAAAATTCAATCGTATCCTTCAATCGCACGCAGCCGAAGAGCCGGACGATTCCGGTCACTTTCGCCAAGCCGGAGATCGTGCGCATCAACTGCGACCTCCACTCCTGGATGGTCGGATGGGTCGTCGTCGCCGCGAACCCCTTCTACGCCATCACCGGTGCCGACGGACAGTTCGCCTTCGACAATCTCCCGCCCGGCCAATACAAGCTGCAGATCTGGCACGAACGCCTCGGTACGGTCCCAGGCGACCGTCACCGTCGGCGACCAGCAACCTGCACAGCGTCACGGTCGAGATGAAGGCTCCCTGAGAGGCGTCCCGCTTTAGGGAAGAACCTCGATCTTCTTCGATGCCTCCCACGCCGACGAGTGGGTGGGTTCCTCCAGCGCCCGCAGCGATCCGCCCTCGTCGAGCGCGATAGTAAGCGTCACCGTCGGCGACGAGTACACCGGATGCAGATAGACGCGTGCAATCTCCACGCTATCTTTGTAGAGCGCGATGTAGCGAACGAAGTGCTCGGAGAGCGACGGATGCTGTCCTCCGGCGCCCACGCTCACCGTCACCGTGAACCATTCGCCGCGCTTGACCGAAGCTGGAGCGACGATCTTCGGCGTGTGCTTCGCGTCGTAGTTCGTGTGGATCTGGCGGAATTCCGGCGTGAACTGCTCCGCCTGCTCGCCCGCAGCGTGCACCCGCGCAACGCCGAGACTCAGAAGAAGAAGCACGGTGGAAGCGGCGCTTGCTGGAACTCGATGGGTTCGATGTCATCTTGTCACCTCCGATTGACTAATTAAGGTTCAGGAAGATACTCGCGAACCAGCGCAAGAAGTTCGCGCGGACTGTAGGGCTTCGCGAGATAGCTGGCTGCGCCCGCCTCCGCCGCTTTTTCTCGGTCACCGCTCAGCGCAAACGAAGTGATCACGATGATCGGGATGCTGACTCGTGCGCGCGTCCGCCTTCAGCGACCCGTGTCGCATCGAGGCCAGACATCTTGGGCAGCTGCACGTCCATGAGAATCAGATTCGGCAATTCCTTCTGCGCTAGAGCAACGCCGGCCTCGCCGTCCACCGCTTCGATCAGCCGGTACGAGGTACGGCTGAGCAGCTGACGCACAATCTTTCGATTGTACTCGTTGTCCTCGACGTAAAGTATCGTCTGTTCGCTCATGGCTCCTCGCCTTTCGCCCGAAGCGGGACGGCGAAGAAGAACGTGCAGCCCTTTCCGAGCTCGCTTTCGACCCAGATGCGGCCGCCGTGCATCTCGACGAACTTCTTCGTGATGCTGAGCCCGAGACCCGTGCCCCCGAATTCGCGGGTGACGGTCGCGTCGACTTGCCGGAATTCGGCGAACACGTTTTCCAGCTCTTCCTTTGGAATGCCCATGCCAGTGTCCGCGACACGATAGACGAGCTCGTCCCCCGCGAGTTCCACGCCGATTTCGACCCGGCCCTGCTTGGTGAATTTTATTGCGTTGCCTGCCAGGTTCATGAGGCACTGAGTGAGGCGCCTGTTGTCGCCGTAAGCGACGGGAAGATCGTCGGGGACGCTGGTTGCGAACTCGAGACCCTTCTCGGCGGCCAGCGAACGCAGCGATACGTGGACGATGTCGATGACCTCCCGGACCGAATATTCGCCGAGCGCGAGCTCCATGCGTCCAGCCTCGATCTTGGACAGGTCGAGAACGTCGTTGATAAGACGCAGCAGGTGCCGGCCATTGACTTGGATATCCGTGAGCGGCTCCTTGAGCGCGGCTGGCACGTCGCCGTAGAGGCCGTCGAGGAGCATCTCGGTAAACCCGAGGATAGCGTTCATCGGCGTGCGAAGCTCGTGGCTCATGTTGGCGAGAAACTCGGATTTCGCCTTGCTCGTCTGCGCCAATTGCTCGTTCAGGCGGCCTAGCTCGGCGGCCGCGCGGCGCTGTTCCTTGTCGAAACGCTGCAGCTCCTCGCTCATGTGGTTCATCCGGTCCGCGAGAGCGCCCGAACTCGTCGCGATTGGGAACACTTGATGCGTCCGCCAAAGTTGCCCGCCGCTACATGGTCCAGAAAGCTCTGCGCCTCGCGTACGGGAAGGATGAAAGACCAGGAGATCACGAAGCCGCAGATCAAGGCGAGCATCATCGCCGAACACTGCGAAGGCGCTGGTCAGGATCAACGACTCGCGGTTGGCGGCGGCGACGCTATCGCGCAGCCGGGTCATGCGGTCTTGCTGCACCTCGACGAGCTGCCCCACGCGCGCCGAAATCTCGTCATCGAGCCGCTCCTGGCGACGCAGAAGCTCGCCGGTTACGGCGCCGAGGTTGCCGTCGCGGATCGCGTTCGCTATGTCGGCCACGACCGCCATAGCGTCGTCCTGAGACGATCGTATCTGCTCGAGGAGACTTTGTTCGGCACTTCCCGCCGCCTCCAGCTTGGCGAGCATGTCATTGAATCGATTGTTCTCGCGCAGGACCTTCGCGATCGCCACCTCGTCCTGTGAAAGCAGGGCCAGATTCGTGAAGTGCATCTGCCTGGCCAGCGCTTGCTCGCTTTGCTGGGCCCAGCTGACCTGCTCGTGCGCGTCGTCGAGCAGCTTGGCTCTGCCGCGTCGCGTTGACGATGGTTTGCAGACTTACCGGCCGCCATCGCGATGAAAAGGAGCGTGACGATCAGGAAAGCGGCCAGCAACTTCGTGTGGACCGACGCACGAATGCCCGCCACCCAGCGCACCAGTTTACGAAGCGGGGTTCGAGCTTTCGACTGCGCACAGCGATCTGTTCGAGTTCGATTTTCTGTTGCTCCGCTGACGACGGATCTTCTAATGGCGGCTGCGCTCCAGGGGCTGCACTCCAGTCTGACGCCACGGTGTCCTTGTGCATCTCCAACCGAGGCCGTATATTTCCCGCATCGCTGGGGCAACCGTCGATGAGAACACCTGCTCGCATCCTCATCGTCGACGACAATCCGACGAACGTCAAGGTCCTGCAGACCCGGCTCGTCGCCGAAGGCTACGAAGTCATCACCGCGGCCGACGGGGAAGAAGGCCTTGGCGACCGCCCGGCAGCAGACCCCGGATCTTATTCTTCTCGACGTCATGATGCCCAAGCTCGACGGCTTCGAGGTATGCCGGCGCCTGCGAGCGGACACCGATTTCCCATTCACTCCGATCATCATGGTGACCGCGATGGCGGATTCGAAGGATGTCATCGCGGGTCTCGAGGCCGGTGGCGATGAGTACCTGACGAAACCGGTGGATCACGCTGCGCTCGCCGCGCGCGTGCGCTCAATGCTGCAGGATCAAGCGCCTTCATGATACGGTCGAAACTCTCGCTGCGGAAGTGAAGGAATGGAACGCTTCATTGGAGCGGCGTGTCGCGGAGCAGATCGGCCGAGCTCGAGCGCGTCGGCCGCCTGCAGGCGCTTCTTCTCACCCAAGCTTGCGGAGCTGATCGTCAGCGGGGGCACCGACGACCCTCTAAAGAGCCATCGACGCGAAATCACCGTCGTGTTATCTAGACCTGCGCGGGTTCACTGCTTTCGCCGAGATTGCAGAGCCCGAGGAGGTAATGGGCGTGCTGCGCGAGTATCACGAGGCCACGGGTAAGCTGATCCTTGAATACGAGGGAACGCTCGAGCACTTCACCGGTGACGGCATGACGGTCCTATTCAACGATCCGGTTCTGGTCCCGAATCCCGCCGAGCGTGCGGTGCGCATGGCACTCGCCATCCGGGAACGCATCGGGCGGATGTCCGATGACTGGGGCAAGCGCGGCTACGAGCTTGAGTCTCGGCATCGGCGTCGCGCAGGGCTATGCCACGATCGGTGCCATCGGGTTCGAGGGGCGCTGGGACTACAGCGCCATCGGGACCGTCACCAATCTGGCTGCCCGACTGTGCGGCGAAGCCGCGGGCGATCAGATCTTGGTCTCCCAGCGCGTATACGCGGGCTTGGAAGCGTTCGCTGGAGGTGGAACCGCAGCAAGTGCTGAAACTGAAAGGGTTCCACCGTCCCATTATCTCCTATAGTGTCCGCGGGCTCAAGGCGTCGCAGCGCTGAACCACACGGTGCGCTGGTGATCAAGTCGCCACACGAATCAGTCGGTAAGAAATTGCGAGGCTGAGACGACGACTTCATTCCGCGGACATTCCGTAGGCCTTGCGCAGGCACGATCCTAGCGCCCGGTTGTCGCCGGCCTTCGGCCTTGGCGTCCAAAGGCGCGGGGTGATTTCAGCAGGCTACTGAGGATCCGGCCCTTGCGCTTCGGCTCGTGTTTGCGGATCGCGGCGAGCTGCATCTTGGTCAACAGCGGATAGCCTTCCGCTCGACTCGCGGTGGCAAATTCCCACGGCCTATCCGGGATGTAGACAATTACCACTGCATCGGCCTAATGACAGGCTAACAAGCCCCGAGCGGACGCCGCGCAGCGCCGCTGGCGACGGATCCGGGGCCATGACCGCTCGCAGCTTCATAGGTGAGTAAGCCCCAACGAGTAGATGCCGCCAGAGCCACTGTGGCTGCGACTATTGCCGCGACGCGGTGCGACTGGCGTCGCGACCAAATAATTGAACAATTACGCCGTCGCGTACAACAAGTTCGAGCGCAACGGCGTGTGGTGCTAGATTCGGCACCTCGTTGACGTGGGCCGTCACACCTTTCGTCTAGCCGCCGACTGAGATTGCGAATAGCCGATCTATGAACTATCGATCAGCCGACATGCAAACTTGCATACAGCCGGCGCATCCGTCTAGCATTCGCCATGGCCAGCCCATCCGATCCCATTCCCCGTCTGCTAGCGCCCCGGGTGCGCGAGGCGCTAGCAGATACGCCGGTTGTTCTGATCCACGGGCCCCGGCAGAGTGGCAAGACGACGCTGGCGCGCCATGCAGCCGTCGCCGGCGACCTTGGTCTCCTGGATTGTGTCGTGGCCAAGGTCGAGGCCGAGATAGAAGCGCGCACGCAACGCAATTAGACGCGAGAGGCCGCGGAAAGAACGACTTCCTCAGGAGCAGGCCAAGGCCCCGTGTACCTTGTTAAAGGGTGGGGCGACTCCAGCCCCACTCGATTCGACGCGAATGGCCGGACGTGGCCAACAACCGCGGTACAACGAAGTCGCCGACAGCGGTCGTTCGACGGTGCCGTCGACCCAAAACGGACACCCAAGACACTGAAATCAACGCAGCGAAGTGAAACTATCCGGCGACAGACTGCTAGGAGCAAGGAAGCCTCCGAAGGGGACCGGGCTTCGCCGGAGCGCGCGGTGTGAAGATGTGAATGTTATGCTTACCAGACTGCGGCGCGGTAGCATGTGCGGTCGACAGCGCAAGAGTTACTCATCGAAACACCTATGGTTCCGCCTCAGCCGGTTTCCGCGGCGCCGCAACTGCTAGGGAACGTATGGTGACCTCCGACCGACACGCTCGCACGGCGCGACCTCGGCTGCCACACGGGACTATTACATTCCTTTTCACGGATATAGAGGGGAGCACAAAGCTCTGGGAGGCCCGCCGCGACGCGATGGGAAGCGCACTCGCACGCCACGACGCGCTATTGCGGCAGTCTATAGTCGAACACGCGGGTTTCATTGTAAAGGCGAACGGTGACGGCTTTTGCGCGGTTTTTGCTACCGCTCCGACCGCGTTGCTGGCTGCACTGAGTGCGCAACTAGCCATCCAATCCGAACCGTGGCCGGAAGACACAAAGATCCGCATTCGTATTGCAATCCATAGTGGTACGGCTGAATTGCGCGACGGCGACTACTATGGTCCTGCGGTCAACCGGGTTGCGCGCTTGCTCAGCCTCGCGCACGGTGGTCAGACGCTATTGACTCAAGCAGCGTGCGACCTTTGTCGGGACACATTGGCGCCACAGGCATCGCTCAAGCGGCTTGGAGAATACGCCCTCAAGGACCTCGCTCGACCCGAAGTCGTCTTCCAACTCTGTCATCCGAGCCTGCGGGAAGAATTTCCGGCGTCGCGGCCGCTCCGGGCCGAAGCGGCCACCGCGGGCCCCTCAATCGACCCCGATGTCCCCAGCGAGCTGCCCCCGCTTTACGGCCGCTCCGAGGATTTGGCGGCCTTGCGCGACTTGATCGGCACCACGCGCTGGTCACCGTGGTCGGGCCGGGGGGGATTGGGAAGACGCGAATGGCGCAAGCAGTTGCGCACGAACTGCGGGACGAGTTCGCAGATGGGGTGCGGCTGGTGGAGTTGGCGCCACTCGCCGACCCCGATCTTGTCGCCGCTACCGTGGCGCGTGTACTCGGCGTCGCGGTGGGCGACCCGCACACTGCGCTCGGCCTCACCGTGCAAGCGCTGGCGGGCCACCGCCTGCTGCTGATCCTCGATAATTGCGAGCACCTGCTGGACGCAGTGGAACGCTTAGTCGCGGCGTTCCGCAAGGGGTCCCCCACCGTGCGTCTTCTCGCCACGAGTCAGGAGTTACTGAAACATCCCGACGAGCACGTCTACCGGCTGGGTACGTTGGGACTTCCTGCCGAGGTCACCACAACTCGGGCGCTCGAGGCGGGTGCAGTCCAGCTCTTCGTGGCGCGGGCGCAGGCAGCGGACCCAAGGTTTCAACTGAACGATGGCAACGTCGGCGCGGTGGTTGATATCTGCCGGCGGCTTGATGGGATACCACTGGCGATGGAGCTAGCGGCAGCGCGTATACCGCTGCTCGGTGCAGATGGGGTGCGCGATCGGCTGGACGAGCGCTTTCGCTTGCTGACGGCGGGTTCGCGACTGGCGCTCCGTCGCCATCAGACTTTGCGTGCAGCACTGGAATGGAGCTACAGCCTGCTTTCGGAGCCGGAGCAACTCGTGTTAGATCGGCTTGGCGTCTTTGCCGGCGGCTTCTCTCTGGATTTGGCGCAGCAATTGGCGAGCGATGATGCAATCGACCCGTGGGCGGTGCTGGATCATCTGGGGGCCCTGGTCGACAAGTCGCTGGTGATCGCCGATGGTAGCGGGTTGCCCCGTTACCGGATGTTGGAAACAACGCGAGCATTCGCGCTCGAGCGTCTAGCCGCGCGTGGCGCAACGCTGCCTATGCTGCGCCGGCATGCCGAGGTCATGCTAGCGTTGTTCGAGCGCTTCTATCGGGACAACCTTGCTGGTACGCCGGTGGGCGAGCAGGTGGAGCGGCTGGGTGCAGATATCGACAATCTTCGGGGCGCGATGCATTGGTCCAGCGGACCCGGTGGTGATCACCGCACCGCGATCGCCCTGATCGGAGCGTCTGGCGCAGGGCACGGTTTCCTGTGGAACGCGGGACTTGTGTGGGAAGGCTGGCATTGGTGCAAGGCGTTAAGGCGATCGGTCGACGCCTCCATTCCGACGACGGATGCGGCCCGGTTTTGGCTTGCTTGCGCTGAGCAGGGCGTCGCTGCTTCGCTCGACATGTCCGCTCACGATGCGCAACAGGCGATCACGCTCTATCGCGATGCGCAAGACCGGGTGGGCGAATTCTTGGGGTGGGAGCAGCTGGTGTATACCCACACACTTGCCGGTCGGCTCGACGATGCGCATCTGGCAATTGGCGAGGCGGAAAGCTTGCTCGATCCATCGTGGCCACTGCGGCTGCGCGCGATCCACGAAAATCTAGCCGGATTGTATTTCGGTAGCGCTGGGCAGCTGCACGAGGCGCGCGACCATCTCGTTGCATACTTGAATATTAGCCGGCAGATGCGCAGTGATTCCGACGAGTTGGCTGCGTTAAACCTGCTTGCTGATCTGGATGTCGCCTCCGGGCACGCGGACCAGGCCGTCGAGAACCTGCGTGAACCAATCTCGCGCTTTCGTGCTTTGACGACCAAATATGATGACGGCATCATGTTCCGGAACTATGCGACAGCCTTGATGGAATCAGGGCATCTTCAGGAGGCCGAATCCGCATTTCGCGAGGCCCTGCCTTTGATCAGGCGCGCCTACGGCAGCGCGGCATTTGTTCTGCATGATGCAGCATTGCTGCTTGCACGCCGCGGACGCTTCGATGACGCGGCCAGAGTGTCCGCGTACGCGGAAAGCGTATACGCGGGCATTGGAAGGAAACCGCGCCGGGTCGCGCAGCATAACCAGGAGCAGCTACGTGCGCTGCTTTCCACCCAACGTTCCGCCGAAGCGCTGGTGCAGCTAAGTAACGAAGGCCGGACACTCACCGACGATCAGGCATGCAGTTTGGCGTTTCCACCTTTGGCTGTGGACGCGCGGGAGTCCAATGCGTCGGCGACGCGTCGATAAGCGATCACCCCTGCGGGTGGACAGCGCACGTTGCTGGGTATTGCCCGCGTCAACGTCCGCTTGTAGGCCGATCGGCGAAGTTTCGCGAACGTCCGCTCATCCGACGCCTGACAGGCAGCAACGGCCTACAGCCGTTCAGAGCATCGGTGCGGCCCGAACTTGCACGATAGCGAGCGTAGCCATTTCGTAACTTCGTTTACCTCTTTGCGACTGCTCTGAGGCGGCTCGTAGCTGCTCTTGAAACTTGGCGTGTGTTGAAAGAGCCTGATTAGAAATAAAGATCGTAACTGAGCGACGGTCTCTTAATCCGTTGGTCGCAGGTTCGATCCCTGCACGGCCTACCAAACAATCAAGGGTACCGAACGGCGGGCCCTTGATATTTTCAGGCTGTGCTGTATTTGTGCCGTAAATCCGACGGCTCCACGGCCCGCAACGAACAAAGACTGTTATCGGTAGCTTGTCGGCCGCGCCCGCGACGGCGAAATCTGAATCCGCCGCCCTAGCGCCGGCCCAGCAGACTCAGGTAGCGCAGCCGGGCGGTATTGACGAAACGCACCCGCGTCTCGACCGGCACGTCGCCATACGTGTAGGCCGTACGCTCGATACGCAACACGGGCGCGCCGGGCGGCAAGCCGAGCGCTGCGCTCACTTTCCCTCCGGCGAGGCATACCCGCAGGCGCTCGGCAACGGCGACCACCGTGACGCCGAAGCGCTCCTGAAAGAAGCCGTAAAGCGTACTGTCGCGGTTGCGCAGCATGCGCTCGTCGAGCGCCGGAAATAGCGCCTGCGGAATGCGGATCTCGTCGAGCATCATCGGACGCCGGCCGATGTGCTGCAGCGCACGCACCCGGACGACGGGGCGCCGGGCCGCAGGTGCAGGCGCTCGGCGGTGCGCGCGTCGGCACGTCCCCGCCGGTACGAGAGGACCTCGGCGCGCGGCAGCTCCTTGCGGTCCTTGACGTCGACGATCCAGAAGAACACGCTCAGCATGTAGTCGCGCGTGTGGCTCGCCACATAGGTGCCGCTGCCTTGCCGGCGCACCAGCACGTTTTCGGCGGCCAGCTCGCCGACAGCCCGGCGCACCGTGCCGACGCTGACCCCGAAGCGGCCGGCGAGCGCCGCCTC
Source organism: uncultured beta proteobacterium (assembly GCA_963778275.1). Lineage (GTDB taxonomy): Bacteria > Pseudomonadota > Gammaproteobacteria > Burkholderiales > Casimicrobiaceae > PALSA-1003. The sequence continues at coordinate 662,715 of CAVZTS010000014.1, forward strand.
GCTGGGGATCGCTTGGCCGTGCTTCCAGCGCCCTTTCGGTAAGCGCTTCCACGATGCGACGCTTGACCTCGGCGTGCAGGGGATGCGAAGTCCTATAAATGACTTCTTCTCCTCAGATGCGATTTTGCCACAGCGCATGTATTGACGCGGTGGCGCCAGCCTTCGTAGACTGACCATGAATATCGCTATGACTTCCCGGGCACCGCTGCGTGTACTCCGTCTTCGGGTACCGCTGAAGATTCCCTATCGTCTTGCTTTCGGGTCGGTCGAGGCCTTCGACACGATCGTCGTCGAATGCTCCTCAGCGGACGGCCGCGTCGGGCTGGGCGAGGCCACCGTCCTGACCGGGTATACGGACGAGACGATCGAGGAAAGCTGGGTCGTGGCCTGCGAGTTCGCCGAGCGCCTTGCGCCGCTTGGCGCCTCCGAGCGGCGCAGCCGCCTCGACGATCTCGTCCCATCGCGGCCCTTCCTCGCCACCGCGTTCCTCACTGCGCTCGACATGGCGGAAGACAGTCCCCTGCTGCGGCTCGAACGGGAGGCGCGGGTGCCGATCCTCGCCATCATCAGCGCGAGCGGCGAAGGTGCGGTGCGTGAGGAATTCGAGAGCCTGTACCGCGAGGGCTACCGCACTTTCAAGGTGAAAGTTGGATTCGACGTCGAGAAGGACCTCGCCCAGGTGAGGCGGGTGCAGGCGGTCGCTGGCGGTCGCGCTGCGATCCGCATCGACGCGAACCAGGGGTATTCGGCCGCCGACGGCGTCGCCTTCGTGCGCGCGCTCGACCCTGCGAGCATCGAGCTCTTCGAGCAGCCCTGCGCCGCGGGGGACTGGGCGGCGCACCTCGAAGTCGCCCGCGCCGCATCCGTGCCCCTGATGCTCGACGAATCGATCTACGGGCTCGCCGACATCGAGCGGGCCGCCGAGCTACGCGCGGCGACCTATGTCAAGGTGAAGCTGATGAAGCTCGGCACGCTCGCGGCGCTGGCCGACGCTCTCGAGCGGATCCGCGCCCTCGGCATGAAGCCGGTCCTTGGCAACGGCGTGGCATGCGACCTCGGCTGCTGGATGGAGGCCTGCGTTGCGGCGCGTCACATCGACAACGCGGGGGAGATGAACGGCTTCCTAAAGCCGCGCGAGCGCCTGCTCGCCGACCCGCTCAAGGTGCGCGACGGCATGATTTGCCTCGAGCCGGGATTTCGGCCGCGACTCGACCGCGACCGCGTCGAGCCCTTCGTCCTGGAAGCGCGATGAGAGCGATCCAGAAATACGCGATCCGCAAGTGAGCGCGGGAAAAGCCGGCAGGACGACGATCGTCACCGGGGTCATCGGGTCCGACACGCACATCGTCGGCAATCGGATCCTGGCGATGGCGCTCGAGAAGGCCGGCTACAAGGTCGTCTCCCTCGGCGCCCTCACCCCCGCCGCGGAGTTCGTCAAGGCCGCGGTGGAGACGGGCGCTGCGGCGATCCTCGTGTCCTCGCTCTATGGCCAGGGCGAGCTCGACTGCCGCGGGTTTCGCGACCTGTGTACCGAGGCCGGCCTCGATGACATACTGCTCTATGTCGGCGGCAACCTAGTGGTCGGCAAGCGCTCGTGGCCCGAAACCGAGAAGACGTTCCTCGCCATGGGCTTCGACCGCGCGGCGCCGCCCGGCACGCGTACCGAGCAAGTGATCGAATGGCTCGCGAGCGACCTCGCCGAGCGCGAGCCGAACCTGAAATCGGGCGCGAAGTGAACGCCGCCCTTCTGATCGATTTTGGCAGCACCTACACCAAGCTGCGCGCGATCGACCTGGACCGCCGCCGGCTCATCGGCGGCGGCCAAGGACCTTCGACCGTCGCGACCGACGTCATGACGGGCATGAAGGCCGCGCTTGCCGACCTCGAGCGGCGCTGCGGGGGGCTGCCGCGCTTTCGCTATCGGCTCGCCTCGAGCAGCGCCGCGGGGGGCTTGCGCATGGTGACGATCGGGCTGGTGCGCGAGCTCACCGCCGAGGCCGCGCGCCAGGCGGCGCTTGGCGCTGGCGCCAAGCTCGTGGGCACGTTCGCCTACCACCTGAATTCCGCGGACCTCGAGGCGATCAGGCGGCTCGCTCCGGACATCGTGCTCCTCGCCGGCGGCACGGACGGGGGCAACCGCGAGGTGGTGCTGCACAACGCGGCCGCCCTCGCCGCCGCGCCGCTCGACTGCCCGATCGTCTACGCCGGCAACCGGGACGCGCTCGACGAGGCACGCCGCCTGCTCGCCGGAAAGACGGCGATCTTCACCGCCAACGTGATGCCCGAGTTCAACCAGCTCGACATCGAGCCGGCCCGCGACGCGATCCGCGGAATTTTCATCGACCGAATCGTGCACGCGAAGGGCATCGATCGCGCGGCGGCCGAATTCGACCATGTGCTGATGCCGACGCCAGCGGCGGTCCTGGAGGGCGCGCGGCTTCTCGCCGACGGCTTCCAGGCACTCCCGGCCTGGGCTCGCTGCTGCTGGTCGATCCGGGAGGCGCCACGACCGATGTGCATTCGGTGGCGAGCAGCGAGCCCGCGCCCGGCGTGATCCCGGTCGGCCTGCCCGAGCCGCGCGTCAAGCGCACCGTCGAGGGCGATCTGGGTATGCGCCACAGCGCGCCGGCCGTGGCGGAAGCCACCGGCCTCGCCGCGCTCGCCGCCGACGCTGGCCTCGACCCCGCGCGCTGCGCCGAATGCTCGCCGAGCTCTGCGCCGACCCCGGGCGGCTGCCCGCGACGCCCGAGGATGCGGCATTGGATCAGGCGCTGGTGCGTGCCGCGGTGGCCATCGCCGTGCGCCGCCATTGCGGCAGGGTGGAAACGGTGTATACCTCGACGGGCCCGGCCACCGTGCAACACGGCAAGGACCTGCGCAACGTGCAGGCGGTGATCGGCACGGGCGGCGTGCTGGTCGCAGGCCGGCGTCCCGGGGTGATCCTCCGAGCGGCGCTGGCCGATCCGCGCGAGCCACGCGCGCTGATGCCGGTCGCGCCGCGGCTGATGCTCGATCACGATTACCTTCTTTATGCTTGCGGCCTGCTGCAGAGCGTGGAGCCGCAAGCCGCGCTCGAGCTGGCGCTCGAGCACTTGGACGCAGTGGATGAGGAGCTCGCCAGCGAACGCGCTTCCGACGCCTGACTCAAACACACTGGATGAGGAGCTCGCCAATGAACGCGCTTTCGACGCCTGACTCAACCCGCCTGCCGTTCGGCGACGCGCGGATCCCCGACGATTTGTTCGCGCAGATGCGCAAGGACAACCTCGCGCGCTGGCCGACCGGCGCCGGCGTCGACTTCGAAGCCGCCGTCGAACGCCACAAGTCGCTGCCGCGCCACAAGCAGCTTGGCGAGCGTGATGCGCGCCGCGGACGCCGAGGGCCGCTGCCTGACGCAGCCGCGCGGCGGCTTCGGCACCTTCGAGCTGCAGCGCGAGCTGATGCAGGTTCTGGACCGCGAAGGGCATGCCGACATCGTGCCCACCACAACCGACAGCTACACGCGCAACGAGCAGTGGCTGCTCGCGCAAAAAGGCGTCGAGGAGATCGGAGAGGATGGGCCGTTCGATGCTCAACGGCTATCCGATGGTGAACTACGGCGTGGACAAGGCGCAGCAAGTTGATCGACGCGATCGAGAAGCCGGCGATCATGCTCACCGGCACCACCATGCCGCGGCTGACCGGAGAGATCGGCTTCGCGGCCGGCTATTCGGGCTATCTCGGCTCCGGCATCGCCTACACCGTGTCGTACATCAAGGACATGCAGTGGAGGAAGGCATCCGCAACTACCAGTATCTCGACCGCCTGGTCGCCATGTACCGGGAGCCGGCGTCGAGCTTCATCGGCGCCAGCCGGGTTTCCTTACCGGCACCAACATCCCGCCCTCGATCGCCATCATCATCTGCGTGCTGGATTGTCTTCTCGCCGCGGCGCAGGGCGTGAAGAACTATGGCCTTGAAATGGGCCAGACGCTGCACCTCGTGCAGGACGCCGCGGCGACGGTGGTGTGCCGCGAGCTATGCCAGGAATACCTGCCGAGGAAGGGCTACCGCGACGTGTTCACGCCGGTCACCCTGCTGCACTGGATGGGCGCCTGGCCGCAGGACGAAGCGCAATCCGCGGCGATCATCGCCTATGGCGGCACGCTCGCCGCGATCAGCGGTGCCGTCAGCGTCACCACCAAGAGCACGCACGAGGCGTTCGGCATACCCACCCCGCAAGCCAACGCCGAAGGGCTGCGCATCACCCGCATGGCGATCTATCTCGCGCGCCACATCCGGCTGGACGGGCTGGCGAAGTTCGAGGAGAGAAGGCGCTGATCGGCCGCGAGGTTCGGGCGATCGTCGACAAGGTGCTGGAGATGGGCGACGGTGACGTCGCGCTCGGCAGCGTGCGGGCCTTCGAGGCCGGCGTGCTCGATATCCCCTGGTCGCCCAACCGCGGCGTGCAGAGCCGAATCCTGCCTGCACGCGATTCGGAGGGCTGTCTGCGCATCCTCGATCCGGGCGTGATGCCGTTCCCGAAGGACGTGCTCGAGATCCACGAGGCGCGGCTGCGGCGGCGCGCCGAGCGCGATCGCCTGCCCTTCGGGCCCGAGCTCGCCGTGGCGAGCGTCTACGAGATCTCCGAGCCCATCGCGAAGCTGCTGCCCGACGCCGCCTGGGGATCTGAGCTGACGGCATGAATCCAGGCTTAGACGATGCCTTCGTGGTCCTCGGCGGCTACCGGCGCGGCATGGCTGCGGGCCGCCAGTGGGCTTGGCACGTTCGCCATGATGTTCTTTTTCGGGTTCCGGTCCTGCCATGGCGACCCGTGCTCGCGCGCGGCCGCCATGGCAGGGATGGGAAGTACTGCTTCGGAAAGAGGCTGTCCGGAGCATTAACGCCGTTGCATACCAAAAGGAGGAGGTCACCATGTCTGGTGTCAGATTCACAACGCGGTTTCTCGCTGGGCTCTTTGCTTTAGCTATAGTATTGGCGCCGACATTTGCTGCGGCCCAGGAAGCGTATCCCTCCCGGCCGATCGACTTCATTGTCCCGTGGGGTCCCGGAGGCGGCGCGGATCTACTCGCCCGCACCGCCGGCAAGCTCATGGAGCCGATCTTCGGCGTGTCGCTTCCGGTCATCAACGTCCCGGGCGCGACCGGGCAGGTCGGACTGACGAAGCTGATCAGCGGCGAGGCCGACGGCTACACGATCGAGGTGATGACCGGCGACACGTATGCGCTCTTCGGTGCTCCGAACCCGCGCTTCAAGCTTAGCCAAATCCATTCCCTCGGGATCATGATCCTGCAGCCCTCTGGGTTCTTCGTGAAGGAGGACGCGCCCTGGAAGAACTGGAACGAGCTGCTCGAGGCGGCGAAGACCAAAACGCTGAGAGTCGCGACCACCGGCTTCGGCAGTCCCGACGATATCACTGTGAATTACTTCCGCAGCCTGGGCTACCACTTCGAGAATGTGCCCTACGCCAAGCCCGGGGAGCGCTATACCTCGATTCTGGGCGACCACGCGGACGTGCTCTACGAGCAGACGGGGGACGTGCGCTCGTACGTGGACGGCAAGCAGATGCGACCGGTGGTTCTGTTCTATCCGAAGCCGCTCAATATCGGCCCGTTCAAAGGCATCCCGGTCACGGGGCAGTTGGGCATGCACATTTCCTTGCCGCAGTTGCGCACGGTGATCGTGAAGGCAGGCACCAGCCCGGCGATCATCAAAAAGCTCTCCGACGCGCTGGGCAAGGTGGCAGAGACTCCCGAGTACAAGAAGTACTTGGCCGACCAGTATGCCGACGAGGACAGCTACATGCCTGCGGACAAGGCGAACGAGTACATGGCCAAGTGGCTCGAGAAGTCGCACGAGATCGCGGCCGAGTCCGCCCACAAGGGTCTCAACAAGTGAAGCACGGCTCTCGCGGCCTCGGGCCGTGGGAGGGGGCGGGGCCGCGCAGACGCGGCCTCGTCGCAATCTGCAGGGAGGATGGCTGCCTGCTCCGCGTACTCGCCCGCGGGGGCTTAGGAGGTCGGGCATGCTGAGCCTCAGCCGGCTCGGGCAGATTGCGCCCTACGCGATCATTCTCGGCGTGGGCGCATACCTTTATGATCTCGCGCTTCGCTTCGATTACCAGAAGGTGCCTGATCGTATCGGGCCAGAGGCTTGGCCGCGCTTGATCCTGGTGCTGCTCATGGCGACCTGCGCCTTCCAGGTACTGCGGCTCGCCTTCAAACGCAAGCCCGGCGACGTGGAGGGAGTCCTGCAGAGCCTGGAGGAACAGGTCGACCCGTCGCTGCTCGGCTCGCCGGGCGAGCACTCCGGCATCGCCTGGGCCGGGATCGCGCTCGACTTTCGCCTATCTGCTCGCCTTCGAGAGGTCGGCTTTTTCAGCGCGAGCGTCGTCTATCTGTTTCTGCTCATGTTCGTGGGTGGTTACCGACGTCCGCTTGCGGCGCCGGCCATCTCGCTCGCGGCGAGCCTGGGGTTCATGTTCGTGTTCATGAAGATCGTGTACGTGTCGCTGCCGCTGGGTCGCGGCGCCGTTTCTCGCAGCTGTCGTTCGGGGTGATGCGGCTGCTCGGCATCCACTGAGGCGCGCCGATGGACACGCTCTACTAGTCTGTGGCATCGGTTTCGTCACGTCTGCGCAGCCGGCAATCTGGCCGTGCTGGTGTCGGGCTGCTCGTCGGCATGGCGGTGTCGGTCATGCCCGGGCTCGACGCTGGTGATGGGCGTGGTGCTCGCGCTGCCCTTCACCTACCGGATGCCGATCGAGCCTTCGATCATCCTGCTCACCGCGATCTACATTCGGGGACCTACGCGGGGTGCTTCACCGCGATCCTGTACCGGATCCCGGGCGAGCCGATGGACGTGCCGCTGCTGTGGGACGGCTATTCGATGGCGCAAAGGGACAGCCGGCGAAGGCCCTCGGCTGGGCGCTGGTCGCCGCGCTGACCGGCGGACTGTTCTCGTCCGCGGTGATGGTCGCCCTCGCGGTGCCGTTAGCGCGGTCGCGCTGAGGTTCGACTCGCCCGACTACTTCGCCATCGTCCTCTTCGGCCTGACGACCGTCGTCGCCTCGGCGGCGACTCGCTCGTCAACGCGTTCATCAGCCTGTTCCTCGGGCTGCTGGTCGCCACCGTCGGCGTCGACGATCTACGGCGTCGAGCGCTTCACCTTCGGCGTCGCCATGCCTGCGCGACGGCGTCAGTACCGTCGACGGTCCTGGTCGGCGCGTACGGCCTGGGCGAAGTGTTGATGCGGCTGGACCAGGGCTTCAGCGCTCGCACGCTGGCCCAGGCGGACCCGGTCAGCACCGAGTTTCCGTCGCTGCGCGAGTGCTGGCGATCAAGCCGACGCTGTTCGCGCAGCTCCGTGCTCGGCACTCTCCTGGGCATCGTGCCGGGCGCGGGTGCGACGATCGCCTCGTTCGTCTCCTACGGCGTCGAGACGCAGTACGGCGAGCGCCGCGAACTGCTGGCAGCGGCATGCCGAAGGCATCGTCGCGCCCCAGGTCGGCTCCACCGCGTCGGTCGCCGGCCACATGGTGCCGCTGCTCACGCTGGGCATACCCGGCAGCGGCGCGACCGCCGTCATCCTCGGCGCGTTCCTGCTGCACGGCGTGCAGCCCGGGCCGCAGATCTTCATCGACGATGCTCGGCGCTCGTCTATGCGATCTTCGCGTCGCTGTTCGTCGGCGTGATCGGGATGTGCCTGATGGGCTACTTCTGGATCCGGCTGCTGATCAAGGTGCTGTACCTCCCGCAGGCGGTCATCTCCGCGTTCGTCGTGCTGTTCTGCTTCGTCGGCGCGTACGCCGAGCGCAACAACGTCACCGACCTGTGGATGATCGTCGTTTCGGCGTCGTCGGCTACCTGTTCGAGAAGCTGCGCTTCCCGATCGCGCCGATGGTGCTCGGCTGCGATCCTCGGGCCCTGCGCGAGAACTCGTTCATGACAGCATGATCAGCTACCACAACGACTGGACCATTTTCTTCACGCGGCCGTCAGCGGCACGCTGATGGTGCTTCGCTGCTCGCGCATAGGCTATCCGCTCGGTCGGCATCTTCTCGAGAAGAGACGGCGCGCCGTGACGGCGGCCGACCGCATAAGGGATCCGGATCGGGATGCGTCTGAGTCCCTCTTTATAATCACAGTTGGAAGAAGAACCGGGCCGCGCTTTGGAGCGAACAGTGACAAACGAGCAGAGAGTAAGCCACGCGAACGCAGAGCGCTTCGATTCGATCGCAGCGACATTTGACGACAATCCCACGCGAGTTGCCCTAGCGCGCGCTGTTGCCAACGCCATACGTGAGGAGGTCCCACTCGCCGGCGGCGAGAGGGCGATGGAACTCGGTTGTGGGACTGGGCTGGTGACCGCACTGCTCGCCTCGAACCTTGAGCACGTGCTCGCGGCCGATGGCTCGGCAGGCATGCTGGATGTTTTGCGACGCAAACTAGGTGACTTGGGAATCCAGAACGTCGAGCCGCTGGAGGCAGATCTCGCGAACCAAATGCCGAGAGGGTCCGTTCGACCTCATCTTTAGCAGCATGACGCTCCATCATATTGAGGACGTCGAGGGGCTCTTCGTTCGCATCTATGACCAACTCGCGCCGGGCGGCCGTGTGGCGTTTGCCGATCTGGCACCTGAAGACGGAACATTCCACGCAGAGGACGTGCCCGGCGTAATGCATCATGGGTTCGAGGCAGCGGAGCTGCTTCGCTGGCTCGAGGCTGCCGGATTCGTTGATCTGCAGGTGCGGACCGCGACGTCATTAAGAAGACCCGGGTCGATGATCTGATGCGCGAGTATCCGGTACTGCTTGTGACGGGTCAGCGGCTGGGGACAGTCTGATCCATCAAATGTGAAAGGGGCTCCTCAGCATGAAGGCGATAGCGATTCACGAGTTTGGCGGACCCGAGCGGTTGAGGATCGATGGCGTGGATACTCCTGTCCCAAAGCCGGGCGAAGTCCGCGTTCGACTAGCCTTCTCGGGAATCAACTTCATTGATGTCTACATGCGGACCGGTGCGTATGCGCGGTCCGATACATACAAGACACCTCTGCCGATGACGTTGGGCATGGAGGGGGCTGGATTCGTGGACGCATTAGGTGAAGGCGTGACCGGGTTCGAGAAAGGACAACGCGTCGCGTACTGTATTGTGCGCGGCAGTTACGCACAATACGCAGTAGTCCCGGCTTGGCGCCTGGTCAAATACCGCAAAACGTCGATATGGAAATTGCGACGGCACTCATGCTACAGGGTTCGACGGCGCACTACCTCAGTCACTCGACCTTCGCACTGTCAGCGGGACATACCTGTCTGATTCATGCGGGAGCAGGCGGCGTCGGCCAGTTGCTGATTCAGATCGCCAAGATGCGCGGCGCGAAGGTATTTGCAACCGTTGGCAGCCCTGAAAAGGCAAAGATTGCCATCGAGCGCGGGGCAGACCACGCAATTCTTTACAGAGAGAAGGACTTTCGCGAGGAGGTGATGCGCCTCACCGACGCCAAAGGAGTAGACGTGGTGTATGACTCCGTCGGCCAGGGAACGATTCAGCGCAGCATTCGCTCGCTCAAGAAGCGAGGGCTATGCGTTATGTTCGGAGCGAGCTCTGGTCAGGTGAGTTGCATCGCGCCATTCGACCTCGCTGAGGCCGGTTCCATATTTTTCACCCGGCCGCACTTAGCAGACTACATGTCGAGCGCGGAGGAAATCCAGGGGCGCGCCAGTTCGCTGTTTGCCGCAGTGGCTGCGGGCAAGCTCGCTGTGTCCATCGACCGCGTGCTTCCCTCGGCGGAAGCGCCTGAGGCGCACCGAATCATCGAGAGCCGCAGTACGCGCGGCAAGTTGTTGCTCGAAATTCCTTACACCATGAAATCTCCTGGCGCTCCGTCGATCAACTCAAGCGAGAATAAAGTAGTCCATTCGTCGTGCACAAGGAAGGCGACGAACAGCGAACGGAAAGCGATCCAGGCTGCCTGCCGAGCGTCTTCGTCAGGCTTTGCTGTTGACAAACTCCCACACCTTAGAGATCACGACCGATCCCTCGCCGACCGAGGATGCAACGCGTTTGACCGAGCCCGCGCGCACATCGCCCACCGCGAAGATACCGGGCAGCGAGGTGGCGAAGGGCGACGATGCCGAGCCCTCGCCGGAACCGGTGATCACGAAACCTTTACCGTCGAGTTTCACTAGGCCAGAGAGCCATTCGGTATTCGGCGCAGCGCCCACCATGATGAACAGCGCGCGCGTGTTGACGAGGCGGGCCGCTCCCGTCTTCACGTCACGAATGGTCAACGCCTCGAGATGTTCGCCGCCCTGCAACGCACTTACCTCGGCGCCATACTCAATTGTTATCTTGGGATCCGCGTCGAGCCGGCTGGAGAGGTAGCTCGACATCGACGCTGCAAGCGAAGGCCCGCGGACTAGTACGCGCACGCAACTCGCCGAACGGCTGAGAAACATCGCAGCTTGTCCCGCCGAATTGCCGCCGCCAATGATGACCGCTTCCGTTCCCTTGCAATAGCGCGCCTCGATTTCGGTCGCGGCATAATAAACGCCGACGCCTTCGAAGTCGGCTAGGCGGTCGAGCGGCGGCCGGCGATATTGCGCACCGGTCGCGACCACCACTGCTCTGGCACGGACGCGCTGTCCGTTTTCGAAGGTGGCGCAGAAGCTTTGATCCGAGAGCTTCTCGAGGAGATTCACCCGTCGCGGCATCGCGAAGCGCGTCCCGAACTTCATCGCCTGCACCTCGCCGCGCCAGACTAAGTCCGCACCCGAAATGCCCGTCGGGAAGCCCATATAATTCTCAATGCGGCTCGAGGTCCCGGCTTGGCCGCCGATTGCAACGTCTTCCACGACCAGCGCGCACAGACCTTCAGCTCCCGCATAAACTCCCGCAGCGACCCCAGCGGGCCCGCCACCGACGATCAGCACGTCGAACGTCTCGTCGTTCCGGAAGTCGAGATGCAGGCCGAGCAGCCGCGCGACCTTGTCGGGCGTGGGATCAGTCACGACAGCGTTCTGCCCGAAGATCACCGCGGGCACGGTCGGCTCGATTGAGCAGCTGCGGGCTGTAGCTTCTGCTTCAGGACTCCGCAGTGGAAGCGAGCTGTAGGGAATGCGGTTACGGCTGGCAAACTCCGCGATACGGCGAACGTTGCGGTCCTCATCTTCGCCAATCAATCGTAGAACGCCGTCACGATCGTCGAGCTGACGTCGACGGCGCGCGGAAAACACTGTGATGATGATGTCTGACATCTCTGGGATTTGAGACATCAGCTTCAGCATCGCTTCACGCGGCACCTCGATTACCCGCGTGTCTCGAACCGTGCGCATCGCCAGCGACCAGGGGCCGCCGTTCAAAAAGGCGATCTCGCCCATGAACTGTGTCGGACCTAAGGTAGATGGCAAATGGCGTTTATCGGTATAGGGATTGACTACCTCAATCTCGCCTTCTTCAACATAGACAAAACGATCTATCGGCTCGCCGGGCCGAGCAAGAAACGTACCCGCAGGATAGGTAGCTATGCTGCCCGCCTCGCGCAACGCCTGCACGTGAGATGCGGACAGCGGGGTTCGCTGCATTTGGCGTAAATCGCCGCCGATCGTTTCCACGTTTCCGCTCGCCCTCTGTAGGGCTAGGCCCAGCCGCCTAGATGCCCATCTTGGGAGACACTGACAGACTTTCAAGGGTAGGTCGACTATGCGGCCTTCTTCCGCCCTGAATCGTCTCAGTGTTGTCGCGCGTCGTCGACAGACGCGACGCAACAGCCGCTCAGCGGCGGTTGAATCGCGGTGGCTTGTGACCGGTTCCGATCCTCACCGAAAGGCCATGATGTGCCCTACCTTCGCTCCGATTACGCTCGCGCCGTGTGGGCACTTCAACTCGCTTCCGGCGCAGGCTTCGGGAAAGATTGTGCTATGGGCTCGCCCTCGAGGGGATCTCCGCGGCGCAGGTCGCGGCGCTGAATGCAAAGAAGGCTGAGGGTCGCGGCTAGCACTGCTACGGCAGATGACGAAGTCGATCGCGGACAAGGACAACGAACTTGGGCGCAGGGCAGGTATAGAGTACAGCCGAGGCAGCAGCACGAGCACGGCCCAGCTAACGTGACAAAATCGTGCGCATCTCGGCGTGCGTTGGCGAGCGAGGGCGGGTCTCCGCACTAGATAAACATCCTTAAAATCTGGCTCTTAATCCGTTGGTCGCAGGTTCGATCCCTGCACGGCCTACCAATATTTTCACCGGCTTGCAGAAATGCGGGCCGTTGTCTTTTTCCGACGCGGTTACGCCGGGTTTACAAGCGCCATAGCTCCAACCGCTACTGGTTGCGAGGTCGGCCTTTTGGTGGTCAGTAGAGGCACCCATGTGCGTTCCCGCACAGACAGACAAGGCCGGTTGGCGCGAAACTATGTATTCGTCGATTTGCGACATCTTACGGACACGATTTGGGACATGAGCTCATGAAACACACGTTGCTGAGGGAAATCAATCAGGATATGGCGTTGCGCCCGGCAGGTCGCAATCTCCATGCTGCGGCTGTTGCACACGATCCAGCACGAATCCAAGGCGGCAATTGGCAAATGCAGGGATTTCGGCGTTCCGGGCACGTTCACGACGAAGCCGAGTGCGAGATGTCGATTACTGAGTTCATGGCCGACACGCAGGAGCGCAACGACATCGTTGACTGATTTTGCCCACCGCACGAAAAGGAGTGCGGGGATGACCATTACACAAGAAGTACTCGATGCCTTGCCAGAAACCGGGGGCATCGGACGTCACCTGCCGGCGCTTGCCCTTTTTTCCAAAGAACACGATCCGGTCGACGTGACCGGCGCAGACGGTAGGCGCTACATGGTCGGCTGGGCCGGCGGTATCCGTTACAAAAAAGCCCTACCTGCCTATTGGCCGAGACGTTTGGGAGCCGAGCACGCGGTTGCGGTTCGGACGCGCCCTAGCGACCGCTAGGTTGACGTAGCCGGCCCGTTCCGCAGCGCAATTGCCGCGCTCCGACGCGCCGTTACCGACTTCCAGCCTTATTCATTGAATTGAGGTAAGCATGAACATCTATAAGCGTTGGATCGTGTTGTTTCTTGCTTGTGGAGGTGCCGCCCTCGCCGCGCTGTTGCGGAGCAAACGCCACAACGAGAAACAAGCGCACAAAGCCGTAGAGCATGAATGGGAGAATGAAGGCGGTAATCTAGCGCCGTCTCCCGAGGCATCCGATACCCTCGTGACCACTGGTTCCGCCTAGAGGTTACGCGGCAGCGACTGGTCAGACGGGCCTTCAGTTATCTCTGCTACGCGCCGGATGCGTGGCGCGGCGGCAGCCTCAGCGGGTTGCAGGGTCCGTTACCGTCACGTTCCCGTCCGCGGTGTCCCGAGATTGCCTCGCGGGCCGGAGCGTTATTGCCCGTACGCAGGGCCAGCGGCCGAGTTCGCGTCGGCGTGGCGTTCGGTGCAGACCTTGCCGATATGGGACGTGTTGTGACACCAGACGGCAGCGTTCCGAGCCCACAAAGGCGCTCGGGTGGGTCTAACTACAGAAATAGCAATTCGCTTGCCACGTCAGACAACGGCCGTCAAAGCAGGCCCCGATTGGCGTGTACCGAGGCCGCAGGCGCGTTTTCTCCACAAGCGCAGGCCCCACGACAGCCACAGGCGACGATCCGGGCGCTACGGGCTAGGCCGTTAGCTCTGCAGGCAAAGGCAGTCGCTCGCGCCAGCGCCTCCGGGTTGCGCTTGACGTGCCGGCAAGGATTGTCCTTAGCGGCACCCCTGCGAATCGCATAGCCGAAGACGTGGGAGAACAGCGCCTTTTCCCCGGTTCGCGCGCAGCGGAGCTCCTCTGCCGTCCCTAGGCGTAGATGTCCGGCGGCGTGATCTCGTGCGGCTGCATATGCCCGCCGAATACAATACAGTACGGAGCAGTCGCATGTCCTTGACCTGCTGCGTCCTGGGGGCATTTTTTGGGGGCCACCTCGAGCAGATAGCGGTCCTTGATCTGTGCCATCGTGGTCAGGGCGGCCGGCCGATCGATTAACCTGACCTACTCGGCCATCGCTTGGCCAACGCGGCGCATCCTTGACGTTCTCCTTGGTCTCGAGCTTGCGGTTCGGCCAGGCACACCGCAAAGCCCCCCAGAAATGTCCAGATGTCCGCGCGCTGTTATTTTGGTTTCCCCTTCGCAATACAGTGCAATACAGCGAAGGGGGCGGACTTTATCCGCCCCCACCGAACGAAACGACCTATGTCCTAGGCCACTACAGCAGCGCCTACCTTGTGCCAGGTGGAGTTAGAAACCTCATAGGTTTCAACCCGAGGGGTTCCTTCAACGACCTTCGACAGGAGCTTCGTGACTTCCAGGTACGCACCGCGGTTGTAAGCGTCTGCGTTGTCTTTGTTGTCCCACAAACTGATTCCGAACGCTTCCTTTCCGGACGGAACAACAAACGTGATTTCGTCCTGGAACCCCTTTTGTTTTCTAAGGATCGGGACGATCTCCTTGTCCATGTGCTGCGCAAATTCGGCCTTGGTATTGGGCTTCAGATTCAACGACACTCTGCGTGCAAACATTATTGCTTCTCCCGCTGGTTGTTATGGCCAAGGGCGCGATTTCAGATAACCGATCTTTCTTACGATGATCCTGAAAAACTCCTCAGTCCATTGGACCAAACTAGGCCGATTAACTTGACCTGTCAAGTATAATCTTGCATATTGCAATTAGTTAATCTAAATCAGTTAACTAACCTGGAGCCCGTACGTGGACGTTTGCCTGGTTATCAAGGAGCGGTTGCAGGCCGTAGGCGCGGGGCAGAAGGATCTGGCGGCCGCCGCCGAAGTCACGGAGTCCTATATTTCCCAGCTCTTGACTCGGAAAAAATTGCCGCCCGCGCCCGATCGAACGGACATCTACGACAAGATGGGCAAGTTTCTCAAGCTGTCGAGCGGCAAGCTGGCGAAGTTAGCTGAACTCCAGCGCAGGGAAGCGTTGAAGAGAAATTTCGAGGACCCGCCGGCACCCCTGTTTCACGAAGTTCGAGAGTTGGTACTCCGCAAGTGCATGCCGGAAAAGCGGCAGCAGATTCGAGGAATTTTTGAACAGCAGCCATTCGGTGAACTCGAACGACTCGTCACGCAGAAGCTTCTGGACGTGATCAAGCGAGTCGCCAGAGAGGAATTGAAAAGTGAAAAGTGGCTCCACGCGGTGGCTCGATTCAGTGGCCGAAGCTATAAGCAGATGCGGGTCATAATCCTCGAGTTTCTGGACACAGACGTCTACCATGTGTCGCTCGAGAACTGTGTTTCCTTCCTGGATCCGCTGATCGATTCCTGGGATATCGACCTCTCGAGCTTCAGTATGCAAATCGTGCTTAACCGAAGATTGGCACCAGGACATCCGAAGCGATTTGAGTTTGTCGAAACGGAACCCGACCAACCTTCCGGGGATGAGCCCGGGCTCAGTGGATTCCTTAAGGATGCTTCACTCAGCGGGGGTGCGACTCAGGATGAAATCGAATTTCTAAAGCGGTTGAGGTTCAGGGGCAGGCGGCCTACGTCGCTCTACTATTACCGGGAATTGCAGAATTTAAGAGATCCGCTGCATTTTTGCACCCAGGCTCCTGTCGCATCAAAAACCCTGGTCAAGCCGGTGAGACAGGTGTGAGCGGCTTCAGCCGCCCCCGAACCGTAAGCCGCAAGGTGATTTAATTTCGCCGTAAGTGAGATAACGCACGGACTATCTTGGGGCAGGCGCCGATGATAGCCAGGATCAGAGTGAATTATGAAGAATTCCCTCGCAGGATTTCGGGACGCAGGCAGTTTCATCGCCGGCATCTTGATCGGCGGCCGTCGTTTGGAGACGTCACGCCGATTCGCGCGAGGAGCTTCTCGCGCGTCTGCGGGTCTGCGGGACCGGTGCCAGCTCGCCGAGGCGAGGAACATAGTCGATTTACAGAATTTCTCGCGCCGGCTACTGAGTTGCGCCTAACGCGATCGCCACGGCATCCGAATCGGGATTCTGGGCGATGAGTGGATGAGTGGTTGAGTTCGACACCCCGTCTGCGGCCCCGTGGATCTTCCTGCGCCCGCTAGGCCGCTATTTTGCCCCGGCGAAGCGAGACTTAGCTAACACATACTTGGTTCATCGCATCCGAGCCGACGACGAATAGGAGCGTAGCCCGGGCCTCGACCGACTGCAATCGCACTATTCTGTTTGCAAGGATTTTTCCAGCGAGTCAAGATTGAATTAATGGTGATGCCGGCGTGAATGGACATCAGTTACCGGAGGCAACACGATGGCTAAGCGAGAGGACGCGACGAGAACGAGGGCCAGTGTGCGCAAGAGCACCGGCGCCGTGGCCTTGCGCAAGCAGGCAGAAGAGGTGTTGCTGAAAGCGGGGGCCCTGCAGCGTGCGATCTTCAACAGCGCCAACTTCTCGAGCATCGCCACCGACGCGAAAGGCGTCATCCAGATCTTCAACGTCGGCGCCGAGCGGATGCTTGGCTACACGGCCGCCGAAGTCATGAACAAGATCACCCCCGCCGACATTTCCGATCCGCAGGAAGTGATCGCGCGCGCGAAGGCGCTAAGCGTCGAACTCGGAACCCCTATTACGCCGGGCTTCGACGCCCTGGTCTTCAAGGCCTCGCGCGGGATCGAGGACATCTATGAGCTGACCTACTTCCGCAAGGATGGGAGCCGGTTCCCGGCTGTCGTGTCGGTGACGGCGCTACGGGACGCCCGCGACGCCATCATCGGCTATCTATTGATCGGCACCGA
This sequence comes from uncultured beta proteobacterium, assembly GCA_963778275.1. Taxonomy (GTDB): domain Bacteria; phylum Pseudomonadota; class Gammaproteobacteria; order Burkholderiales; family Casimicrobiaceae; genus PALSA-1003. Next base: position 679,494 of record CAVZTS010000014.1, read on the forward strand.
CAACACCGCGCGCCAGCAGGTCGAAGAGGAGCGGAAGAAGCTAGATCAGCGCCTGCGCGACCAGCAGTTCTACACGCGCTCGCTGATCGAATCCAACATCGACGCGCTGATGACCACCGATCCACGAGGCATCATCACCGACGTCAACAAGCAGATGGAGGCGCTCACCGGCTGCACGCGCGACGAGCTGATCGGCGCACCCTTCAAGGGGTACTTCACCGATCCGGAACGCGCCGAAGCGGGGATCAAGCTCGTGCTGAGCGAAAAGAAGGTCACCGACTACGAGCTGACGGCGTGCGCCCGGGGCGGGAAGCAAACGGTGGTGTCATACAACGCGACCACCTTTTACGACCGGGGCCGCACGCTGCAGGGCGTCTTCGCCGCGGCACGCGACGTCACGGAGCGTAAGCGGGTCGAGGCGGAACTGCAGCAGGCCAAGGCCATGGCCGAGACCGCGAGCCAGACCAAGTCGGATTTTCTGGCTAGCATGAGTCATGAAATTCGAACGCCGCTGAATGCGATCATCGGCATCGCGGACCTGCTCGCGAAGACGCCTCTCTCCCCGGAGCAAAACAATTATGTGCAGATCTTTCGCCGCGCCGGCGACAACCTGCTGAATCTCATCAACGACATTCTTGATCTCTCCAAAGTTGAAGCCTCGCAGCTCGAGCTGGAACGGACCGGGTTCTCGCTGAACGATCTGCTGGAGAAAGTGAGGGAGATGGTGGCGGTCCGGGCCCATGAAAAAGGTCTGGCCCTGGTGTGCGAGATCGCGCCGAAAGTGCCCAGCGACCTGGTCGGCGACCCGACGCGGCTGCGCCAGGTGCTGCTTAATCTACTTGGCAACGCGATCAAGTTCACGGAATCCGGCGAAGTGGCCCTGCGAGTTACGCCGGATGCGAACTCCTCCGTTCCGGGCGCATTGCGATTCACGATCTCGGACACCGGCATCGGCATTCCGGGCGACAAGTTGGGCACGGTGTTTGAGCGATTCACGCAAGCCGACTCGTCCACCACTCGCAGGTACGGGGGCTCGGGGCTGGGGCTCACGATTTCGAAGCGCCTGGTGGAACTGATGGGCGGGCGCATCTGGGTCGAAAGCAGAGTCGGGAAGGGCAGCGTGTTTTCTTTCGCCGTGCCGCTCGAGATTTGGGCGGGGGCCACGCGGCGGGCGGCCGTGCCGGTCGGCACGGGTCCCGAGCGACCGCTGCCGGTGTTACACATTCTTCTCGTGGAGGACTCCCCCGACAACCGCACGATCACGGTGGCCTACCTGCAGGACACGCCGTACCGGGTCGAAATCGCCGAAAACGGGGCCGTCGCTTATGAAAAATTTACAGCCGGACACTATGACCTTGTCCTGATGGACCGGCAAATGCCGGTCATGGATGGCTTGACCGCGACGCGGGCAATCAGACAGTGGGAACAGGCGAACCACCGGCCGCCCACGCCGATCATCGCACTGACGGCCTCTGCCTTGAAGGGAGATCAAGAAAAGTTTGTAGCTGCCGGGTGCACGGCGTATTTGACGAAACCAATCAAGCAAGACGTGCTGCTACAAGCGATCAAGGAGCATTCCATAGTCGCGCCTCCGTCATCGAAAGAGGAGAGCAGCCGGATGAACACGATCCTTGTGCGTGCGAATCCTAAATTTGCAGACCTGGTTCCCGGGTTTCTGCAGAACCGCAAGCAGGATGCAATCGCGATGCTGGACGCCTTGGATCGGGGTGACTTCGAGACCGTGGAGAGTCTGGGGCACGGCATGAAGGGCGCCGGGGGCAGCTGGGGATTCCAGGCCATCACTGACATCGGCGCCGGCCTTGAACAGGCGGCCGGGAGCGCCGACACCGACGCGTCGCGCAAATGGGTGGGCGAATTGTCCAGGTACCTGGAGCGTGTCGAGATCATCTACGACTAGCCCGTCAGACGACTAGGGGGGCTGGGTTCTGGCGAGGCACGCGCGGAAACGTGCGGTGAGCTGCGGAATTGAAAACGGCTTTGTCACATAATCCGTGACCCCCGCCTCAAAGCCGGCGCGGGTGCTGGGCTCGTCCGTCATGGCGGTGAGCATCAGCACGGGCAGCGCATGTGTCTCGGGCTTGGCGCGGAGCGTTTTCATGACCGCCATGCCGTCCATGCCGCTCATCTTGTAATCCAGTACCGCGAGGTCCGGCATGTGCTCGTCGATCATCCGGAGTGCCTCCGGGCCGCTGGTCGCCTTGCGGACAGTGTACTGATCCTCCTCCAGCGCGCGAACGATCATCGTGAGCGTGTCCGGCTCGTCATCAACCACCAGTATGCGAAAGCGGCGCTGCGCGACCGACGCCTGGAAGGGGGCCGCTGTGACAAACGGCTTCAAGGTGGAGCGCGGCTCCAGGACGAGTTCGCAGCCTTCATACGCGCAGAAGACATCGAGTGCCGTCCCGCTTTGCAAGGCCATGGTGCGGGCCTTGCGCTCGATGTCCGCGACGAAGTCGTCGTTGTGGCTCGGATCGTGGTGGGTCATCGCGACCCGCCGCACGCCGGCCGCGGCGGCAATTTGCACGACGTAGTCGTATGGGCTGTGTCCCCAGTTTTTCTTTGAGCCGTACTCCTCGGGCGTGTACTGGGCGTCGTGGATCACGAGATCGGCATCAGCCATGAATAGGGCATGCCGGCGGTCTCCCTCGTGCAGGATGGACTCGATGCGGCCCGGCTCGGCATCGGCGCGCCAGAGTTCGTCGGAGAACGGCTCGTGATCCACGAGGTACACCATCGCCACGCCATCGGTTTCGACTCGGTAGCCCAACGTCATGGCCGGGTGATTGAGAAATTGCGTCGCAACCCGCGCGCCGCCAATGGTGTGGATGCCCTCAGTCAGGTCGTAATAGGTGATCGCGGCGGTAGCTGGTTCAATGTGATGGGGAAGTAGGAGTACTCCATCTGGCCGGCCAGCACGTCATGCAGCGAGCCGCGGCTGCCTTCCGGACCATAGATCGACGCGGAGTTCCCTTTGACAAAGGCCGGGCTGAAGAATGGAAAGCCTTGAATGTGATCCCAGTGCGTATGTCCAAGGAGTATGTTCGAGTCAATGGCCTTCTTGCCTTGGGCCATCAATTCGGCGGCTAGCTGGCGCGCGCCGGTGCCGCAGTCAAAAATCAGCAGGCCGCCTTTGGCAGTGGTCAGCTCGACGCACGAGGTATTGCCGCCGAAGTGGTTCGTGCCCGGCCCCGGGGTCGCGATCGACCCTCTCGTTCCCCAGAAACGTACTCTCATGAGTCTGCGACTTCCTTGCGCCCGGCATCGACCGCCAGGAAATTCGATCCCATTCACCCGTCCCGCCATTTGCGGCGGTAGCGCGCCGGATCAGGGCTTGCAGGTCTTGCGCGCTTTGGGCATTTCTTTCGCGCCGGAACCAACGGTTTTATTTAAGCATCCGCTGATAGGCTCATCCGTGCGGTATCGTACACAACAGGATAAGCGATTCAATCACACGACCCGCACGGCCTACCAAACAATCAAAGGCTTGCCGCAAAGCGGGCCCTTGGCACTTCCGGGCCTGTGCCGTGTTTGTGCCGCGACGGCCCGCAGCACACAGAGGCTCGCAGCATAGGGAGCCAGGTGTTCCGACGCGGGGTGCGCATAGCGCCACACCGTTGCCTGAGACTCCCATCCCCCTCGTTCCGGCGCATGGCCCCGCCGCACGTGTAAAGTACATCCCGTCGTTGGGCTATCCCCGGCAGATTTGCGATCGCATCCATGGACCGAAAAACGTATGAGCGACGTAACTAACTACCCAGTGCTTGTCCTCGCGCTCTCATTCATCATACTGTGGCTCGCGACGCAGTTCGGGGCCTCATTTCACAGAGGGCAGCGCGCTCGGGACGATGGCACACGTGAGGATCTTGGCGTTGTTCTGGCGGCTACGCTGACGCTGCTCGGGTTGGTCATCGGTTTTACCTTTTCGATGGCGGCCAACCGCTATGATCAGCGCAAGAACTACGAAGAGGCCGAGGCCAACGCGATCGGTACCGAGTACGTTCGCGCCAATCTTCTGCCTGTCGCGGATGCCGCGAAGATACAGGTGCTGCTCGCGAAGTACGTGGAACAGCGGATCCTCTTCTATGAGACCAGGGATGAGCAACAACTCCTTCAAATCAATGCTTCGATCGCCAAATTGCAGACCGATTTGTGGTCCGCAGTCCAGGAACCGGCGACGGCGCAGCCGACGCCCGTCATCGCTCTCGCCGTTGCCGGCATGAACGATGTCTTGAACTCTCAGGGGTATACCCAGGCTGCTTGGTCGAACCGCATACCCATTGCGGCGTGGGCCATGATGGTGGCGATCGCCATCGTTGGCAGTTTCCTGCTTGGATACGATGGAGGACGGGCCAAGATGCTGCTGGTTTTGCCGCTCGTCGTTTCCACCGCGTTCACGCTGATAGCCGACATCGACGCCCCGCGCCACGGCATGATCAAGGTAAGGCCACAGAATCTGCTCAGCCTAAGCGAGTCCTTGCATACGCATTAGGAAATGCGCATGACCATGTTCATCCGCCGGCGGAAGATACCGCTTCGTGCGATGGCGGCGGTATTCACGGATTCGCCCGCGGCAATGTTGGGATCGAACTTCCCATGCTTCACCCAGCAGGTCATCGAGCGGCGTGCCCGGGCCTTGTCGAACAAGGGGTCGCCCGGGGCGATGGTGCGGGCGTGCCGACCTGACGTCCGCCAGCGGATACGAGCAATCTAATCAATCAGATACGAGATTTTTGGCGGCCGACTCCCAATCCGGTGGCCACAGGCTCGATCCTGCCCTTTCGAGTCGATCCAGCGCCTGGTCGACGAACCTCACGCAATGCGGTTCATGCAGGCGCCGAGGGCGCCCGCGCACTGCGCGCAAGCAGCGTGGCCGGCATGCTGCAACGGCAAGCCGGAGCGACACGCCGCTTTAAGCTCCGCTTAAGTTGTTGCCCTTAGTCTGCGAATCACGACGACGCGAAATCGCTTTGTCGGATTCGACAACCGAAAGGAGCAATAGATGAACTCGAAACGTGGACTTATTCTAGGAACCCTGCTTGTCATGGCAACAGCGACCACGGTCGCATTGGCGACGCCGAACCGAAACGAGCACCGCGCCGCCCCGGTCGATCTCTCGAAGGCACCCGTAACAATGGGCCAGGCTATCGCCACCGCGGAGCAACAGGCTGGCGGCAGGGCGACCAAGGCCAAGCTCGAGAACGAGAATGGCAAAGTGCTCTACGAGGTAAAGGTTACTGGCAAGGACCAGGCTACGGAGGTGAAAATCGACGCTCAGGACGGCAAGGTACTCGCCACCGCCCCTGCGCGCGAGCACAAGCACGGTGACCGCCACGTTGGTGCAAAGTCGTAGTCCAATTGAAGCGTGAAGTGTGCCGGCTCTCGGGCCGGCACACTTCAGTCACGGAGACGAAAAACGGATTATCTTTGCAACGTTGTTTAGGGTAATTCCACCGCCGAAGACCGGAGCGCCGATGCGATTGTTGCTGGTAGAAGACGATGCCATGATCGGCCAGAGCGTGCACAAGGGCCTCAAGCGCTTTGGCTGGAGCGTGGACTGGGTCCGCGATGGTCGTGCCGCGGAACTGGCATTGCAGAGCGAGACGTACGACGGCGTTCTGCTCGACCTCGGTTTGCCACGGAAGGATGGTCTCGACGTTCTAAGGGATCAGCGCCGCAAGCGCAACGATGTTCCGATTCTGGTGATCACGGCGCGTGATGCGATCGAGGATCGGGTGCAGGGACTGGATATAGGCGCCGACGACTATCTGGTGAAGCCGTTCAACATGGAGGAGCTCGCGGCGCGAGTACGCGCGCTCATACGTCGTCGGGCAGGGCGAGCAAACCCAATCATCGCGCTTGGAGAGCTCTGCTTCGACCCCGCGACGCGCGAGGTTACGCTTGCAGGCAAGCCCTTGGCGCTTTCCGCTCGCGAGCTCGCCTTGCTAAGCGCATTGGTTGATCGCCCCGGCGCCGTGTTGTCACGCGCGCAATTGGAGGAAAAATTATACGGCTGGGGTGAAGAGGTCGAGAGCAACACCGTGGAGGTATATATCCACATGTTGCGCAAGAAACTCGGCGCTGACTTTATCAAGACCATCCGCGGCGTTGGCTACATGGTATCGAAGTCAGCATGAGGTCGATTCGGCGCCAGCTACTGTTGTGGTTGTTGCTGGGGCTCGTGGTAGCGGTGGCTGCAGCGGCAACAAGTACTTACTATCAGGCACGACGAGAAGCGAAGGAGCTGTTTGATTACCAGCTCAAACAGGTCGCGCTGGCTGTATCCAATGAGGCACTCCCCCTGCCGCCGCGCGCAAGCGCCCATGAACACGACGAGGACCTTGCGATCCAGGTCTGGGATGAGAATCAAAACCTCCTGTACGCATCACGACCCGGTTTAGCTATTCCAAGCCAGCTCGATTCCGGCTACGCCAATGTGGTGACGCATCCGGGCCACTGGCGCGTGTTTAATCTCCGCGCGCATGGCCGGTTGGTACAGGTCGCCCAGCGCTTGAGCGTGGACGAGGAACTCGCGGCAGCCATGGCGCTTCGCGTGGTTGCGCCATTGCTCGTCGTCCTGCCCTTACTGGGCATTTTGGTTTGGCTCACGGTGCGCCGGGGTCTCCGGCCGTTGACCAGCGTAACGAGCGCTGTGCGGGCTCGCACGCCGGCGGCGCTGCAGCCACTGCCCGAATCGGACCTCCCAGAGGAGGTGCAGCCCCTGGTCCATGCCTTGAACGAGCTGCTGGCGCGCCTTGGCCGCGCGATGGCAGTGCAAAGAGGCTTTATCGCCGACGCTGCACATGAATTGCGCACACCGCTCACCGCGGTTCAGCTGCAGCTGGAGTTGGCACGATGGGCAAACAGCGCGCAGGAACGTGAAGCCGCATTCGACGATTTGCAGCGAGGCGTTTCCCGCGCCATTCACCTGGTCAGCCAACTGCTGACCTTGGCACGGCAGGATCCTGAAGCGACGGAAGGGGTATTGCAGCCGACAGACTTAAGCGAGATCGCCCGGCTTGTGGTCACCGAGCAAACCCCTTTGGCGATTGCCAAGCAGGTGGACGTCGGGATCAGCGATGCGGTCGAAAGCGTTATTCAGGGCGACCCAGAGGCCCTGCGCGTCATGCTCGGCAACTTGGTTGACAACGCAATCCGCTATTCGCCAGCGGGCGGACGGGTCGATGTTGCAGTAACGCACCGCGATGGTCACGCGGTGCTCGCCGTCCAGGATTCCGGCCCAGGTATTCCGGTCTCTGATCGTGGCCGTGTGTTCGATCGATTCTTTCGCGGCCACGAACTCGATGTTCCGGGCAGCGGCTTGGGGCTCGCGATCGTCAAGAGTATCGCCGACCGGCACCATGCCATCATTGGCCTCGATGCGGGGCCGCGCGGGGGCGGGCTATTGATCAGCGTCAGCTTCTCGATGTGACGCGGCCACTCATCGGACGACTGGCCGGCCCGCGGTCGGCGTGTGCTTGCATCTGCGCGCGCGGCGCCGGGTGGTAGCTGGGTTGCGCTACGGGCCGTTGTGGCATCGGGCGGGCAATCGGCTGCCGCAGGGCTGCTGGACGCGCGAAAACCTGATGCGACTGCGGCATCGGGCGCGCGAACACCGGTTGCGGAGCCGATCGGGCAACTGCCTGCTGACGCGGTTGCGCCGCGTGTGCAAATGGGTGTGCTTGCGACGCCGGCAGAATCCTGCCCTGTTGCGGCTGCGGCATGGCCCGTGCGAACACCTGCCGTTGTGCAGCGGTGCGAACGACCGCCTGTTGCCGCCATTGCACCGAATTCGCGAGCGGTTGTGGCTGCGCAACAGGTCGAACAACCGCTTGGGGGGCCCGTATCGTGCGCGCGATTGGCTGCGGTTGCGCAACCGGCGCTACGCTGCGCTGTGGCGACTGGGGCAGCGCGCGCACAAGCGGCTGTGGCTGTACGACGCCGCGGACGACGGGCTGTTGCGACGGCGGCAATGGGCGCGCCCCGACTTGTTGTGAGACGTCAGGTCCGCGATACGGCGGGCGTGCTTGAAACGCCGTAGTGTCGGGTCGGATAACTCGGTCCTGACGCCCGCTGGCGTGGTAGGCCACGCCGTTGCGCTGGTCCGGGATGTGCGTCCACCGACCATCGCCCCATCGGCCGGCGTATTGCGGGCGATTCGCAAAGTAATTGTTGTGCACGTTGACATCGATGTCGCGGCCGCGCCAATTCGGGTGCGCCCACCCCCAATGGTTGGACCAAATTGCGCATGGCGCGCCAAAGAATATGCCTGCCACGATTCCACCCGACAGGTCGGGATAACCATAAATCGCCGGAGGATACCAATAGTCCGGCTGGTAGAGCGGGTCCGGCCACGCTCCATAGATCACCCGCGGGTCGTAGACGGGTACGTACACGTACTGCGGTTGCGTCGGCTCGATGTCTATGAATCCTCCCTGATCCATCACGGTTTGCTGCGGCGTGCTCTGCAGGTTTCCCGCCGCTTGTGCTCGGCTGCGCAGCGCCTGCACGGTATCCATGACCTGCTGCTGGTCAGCGAGGAACGCATCGCCCAGTCGCTGCGTCCAATCAAGCCTGTCGTTCATCATCAGCAGGACCTGAGGGTATGCAGTGAGTGAAATCACACTCGGATCCCAATTTTCATTGCCCAGCGCCTGGTCGAGCGCGGCACCGGTGAGCGACGGGTTTTGTTGCACGAACCGAGCCGCCGACACAACCTGGATGGGATAGGTCGAAGCCATGAGTACCTGAGCCAATAACTGGTCCGGATACAGCGCGATTGGCGCCAGCAGCGCATCGAGCTCACCCTGAGCCAGCGGCGCCTGCGCTGCGATCGGGGCATCGCCCGCAACGAATGGTTGCTGTCCCTGGGCCCCGGTGGACGCCATCACGGCCAGTCCGAGGAAACATACGAAAAACGTACGCCGCGTAAGGTGCTTCATAGGACCTCCACTCGGATAGAGTCTTGAAGGTTCGTTGCCTCGTTCGAGGCGTTCCATGGCACCGACAATAGCGCGGGATTATTAAACGAACCTTAAGTCCTCCGGGGTGGCGTCTACGTTTAGATCGGTTACGGGTGTTGAAACGGTAGAGCGTCTTACGCTTGCTGATACACGGGAGCCGGCCGCCGTTTCCATCGCGGACGGATCCGGCGCAGCGACGCCGTCATTAATGCACGTTGCGGCGTGACGGATGGAATAGATAGGAGTCGAGTGCTAGCGCACCCGCTTCGAATCCGTTGACGACCCGTTCCGCGCGCGCGTCGTTGCCTGCCGCGCCCCAGGCCACGAACAGCGGCAGAAAATGTTCCTCGGTCGGATGCGCGCGCACGGCATCCGGCGCACGCTCGCGATACGCAAGGATTGCCTCGGTATCGTGCTCGGCAAGCCTATCCTTGAGCCAGGTCGCGAACGACTCCGCGTACCGCAGCGGCTCATGCCGGCGCGGGTTCGACATCCAATCGCGCAGGTTGTGCGTCGTATGGCCCGAGCCAATGATGAGAACGCCATCGCCTGCCAGCGGGGCGAGTGCATGGCCCAGGCGCAGATGATGCGCCGTTCCAAGTTCCGGCTGCAGCGATAGCTGCACGATCGGCACGTCGTGCTCCGGGTACATCCACTTCAGCGGGACCCAGGCGCCGTGATCCAGCCCCCGGGAACCGTCGACGCCGGCAGCGATGTCCGCGGTCTTGAGGAGCGCAATGGCGGCCGCAGCAACATCCGGCGCACCCGGGGCAGGATAGCGCTCCCGATACAGCTCCTCCGGGAAGCCGCCAAAGTCGTGGATCGTCTGCGGTTTCGGATTCCCCGTGAACACCGGTACCGACGTTTCCCAATGCGCTGACGCGACGAGCACGGCGCGCGGCCGCGGCAGTGAGCGCCCCAGCGTTGCCCATGCGCGGCCTGGCATCCCCGGATCGAGCGCGTGCATGGGCGAACCGTGAGACAGGAACAGTGTCGGCAGAGGTGTCACGGGATCTGGACGGGGCCGACCCGGGCGCAAGGCTCGCGCCCGGGTGCTGCTAGGGCTGCGTCGCTTCGGTCACGCAGTCGCGGACGCAGGGTGCTTGACCAGGCCCTCCGCGATCAGCGCTTCCTGCACCTTCGGGCGGGCCGCGACGCGGGCTTCGTACGCGGCAAGCACCGGCCACTTGGCCAGGTCGATCCCCACGAAACCGGTCCAGCGCAAGATCGTGTACAGATAGCCGTCGGCCACGCTGAACTGCTTGCCCAGCAGGTAATCCTTACCCTTGAGCTCGCCGGCAAGCACAGTCAAAGCGCTTGGCGATCTTCTCCTTGAGGATCTCTTTGTACTCATGTGGCGTGTTCGCCGCGAAGATGGGCCCGAACTGCTTGTGCAACTCCGAGGTGATGAAGTTAAGCCATTCCTGAAGGTGATACCGCTCCATCGTGCCCGCCGCCGGAGCGAGGCCCGACGCGGGGTTGCGGTCGGCCAGGTACTGGACAATCGCGGGGCCCTCCGCCAGCCGCTCGCCATTGTCCAACTCCAGCAGGGGGACATAACCCTTGGGATTGATCGCGTAATAGTCGCTGCCGTCGTCTAGCTGGTGCGTCTTGGTGTTCACTTTGACGAGCGTCACCGGCAGTCCCGCTTCACGGAACGCGATGTGCGGGGAAAGCGAGCAGGCGCCCGGGGAGTAGTAGAGCTTCATGCGGTTCTCCTGAAAACGGTTGGACCCTGATGCAAAGGGTGCACGCCACTGGCGCACCGACGGCAATGGTAGTTCTTGTGAACAATGATATAAAGGTGCTTTGTAGCGATAGACTATTCCAAATTATGCAATAATAATTTCGCCATGGATCGCTTTCACGCCATCGCAACCTTCGCCAAGGTCGTCGAGACCGGCAGCTTCGTGCGCGCCGCCGAACTGCTCGGCGTCTCCGTGTCGACGGTATCGAGGCACGTGGCGGAGTTGGAGGAGCATCTCGATGCGCGATTACTCAACCGCACGACCCGGCGGCTTTCGCTCACCGAGAGCGGCCGGACCTTTTACGAGCGCAGCGTCCAGCTACTGGCCGACCTCGATGAAGCTGAGCAGTCCGCTGGCGAAGGGACCATCAAGCCCCGCGGCACCTTGAGACTTACCTGTGGAACGACGTTCGGCGTGCGCCATCTTGCGCCAGCCATCGCCGGGTTCATCGCGCGCTATCCGGAGATGCGCCTGGACGTCGAGCTCTCCGACCGTACGACCGACCTGGTCGATGAGGGCTTCGACGCAGCGGTGCGCATCGGCGCGATCGGCAGCCAGAACCTCGTGGGACGCAAGATCGGCGAAACGCGGCTCGTCTGCTGCGCATCACCCTCGTATCTCGAACGTCATGGCGCGCCGAAACAGCCCGAGGACCTGGCCAAGCATACCTGTCTGACCTACGAATACTCGCCCGGCAAGAACGTGTGGCCGTTCCGCGACCGGCAGCGCAACGACCGGAGCATCAAGGTTGCGGGGCCGGTCCACGCCAACAACGGCCGGTTTCTCGAAGCGCTGGCGGTCGCCGGCGTCGCGATCGTGATTGAGCCGGATTTCGTGGTCGGCCCAGACGTGCGCGCCGGGCGGCTCGTTCCCATCCTGCGCGGCTTCGAGTCGCCGCCAGCGGATATCTACTTCATCTATCCAAGCCGGAGGCACCTGTCGGCGAAGGTACGCGCGTTCGCGGATTTTCTGTCGGCGCGTTTTGCGAAGCCCGAGTGGGCGTTGAACGTACCTGGCCGCTGACAGAAGCAAGGCCATCGGCGTGACAACTCAACGCATACGGCGGTTGCCAAACCAATCCACGGTGTCGTAACCTTCATCGCGGTCCAGTCGGCAGAGACCGCGCAGTACCTGGGCATTCAGTAGCCGTCCGGGTTTGAGGATCCGAGACCAAACGCGCAGCAACCAGCAACCACCGGGAGTCGTTGCGATGTTCCGATGCCTGTTTTTTTTCGCGACGTGGTTCGCGCTGGCGGGCACCAACGCCGCCGAGTATCCCCCGCCGGTACAGGGGGATTTCACGGTCCGGAATTTTCACTTCGCGTCGGGCGAGACGTTGCCCGAACTTCGCCTCCACTACCGCACCCTCGGCGCGCCGCAGCGTGATGCCCAAGGAGTCGTGCGCAATGCGGTCCTGATCCTGCATGGAACAGGTGGCAGTGGCGAGCAGTTCCTTCGACCGGAGTTCGCGGGCGCGTTGTTCGGGCCGGGCGAATTGCTCGATGCACGGCGCTATTTCATCATTCTCCCCGACGGCATCGGGCACGGGCAATCGAGCAAGCCGAGCGACGGCCTGCACGCGGCATTTCCCCATTACCGGTATGCCGACATGGTCGAGGCGCAATACCGGACGGTTACCGAGGGCCTGGGTGTGAATCATTTGCGCCTCGTCATGGGAACTTCCATGGGTGGCATGCACACCTGGCTATGGGGCGAGCGCCATGCGGGCTTCATGGATGCGCTGATGCCGCTCGCCTGTCTCCCCACGCAAATATCCGGACGCAACCGCGTTTGGCGCCGCGTCATCATCGACTCGATACGCTCCGATCCGGGTTGGCGCGGTGGCGACTATTCCTCCCAACCGCCGAGCCTGCGTACGGCAGCCGAGATGCTGTTTTTTATGTCGAGCAATCCGCCGCTGCGCCAGCAGCAGATGCCGACCATCGCGAAAAGCGACGCGACGCTGGACGCGGCAGTCGAAACACTGGTCCGATCGATCGATGCGAACGACACGCTATACCAAATTGAAGCCTCGGGCGATTACGACCCGGGGCACGATCTGGAAATAATCCGCGCACCGTTGATGGCGGTCAATTCCGCAGACGATCTCATCAATCCGCCGGAACTTGGCATTCTGGAGCGCGAAATCAAGCGCGTCCCGAGTGGGCGGGCGATTATCCTGCCATTGAGCCCCGAAACGCGCGGCCACGGCACACACACCGTTGCGGCCGTGTGGAATCGGTACCTGGAGGAATTGCTGGCCCTGTCCGCGCAATCGTATTGACGAACCGGAAGCGAGGTCTCACAAACCCGCTTCCCGGACGCTCTCCGCAGTTTGCCGATAAAGGCGGATTCGCCGCGCTCGGCGGGGATTGCCGCTCGGGTTCCGTTGCGCAGACGAACTGCCACGGCCCAGTCGCGCCTATCGGATGATCGGCGCGCTGACCACGATTTGAATGGGGCTGGCGCGTAGGAGCCAATGGCCCTCGCGCCGCACCAAGCGAATGCCACGAATTCCGACGGCAGCTGCGGGCGCCGATCTGTCGCAGGCCCACGCTGTCAGGAATCCCGATCTCCGAGCCAGTGCTGGGATTCGGTCGACGCGCCTTCGACGAGAAACTGCTTTGCGCGTTGTTGAATTTCGCGATCTGCGACGCTGACCCGCTCATGTTGGCGCAGGTGCTCGACCCACGATTCGTCCATGAAGCACTCGACATAGCGTGCGGGATCGGCCGAGTGGTGGAAGAGTTCCCAGAAATAAGCACCATTGCGCCGGCGCATCTCGCGCACTGCCTGCATCGCGGCGACAAATTCAGCCCGTTTGGCGGGTTGCACGCGGTACTCGATGGTAACCATGACCGGGCCGCTATCGGGCTCAGGAGTCTCGGCTAACACCGGCGCCGGCCACTCTAGAGACGGTGTGAAATCGAGCACCGTGTGGCGCCCGAGCTTGAATCGCCAGGTCAACCCGATGGCGAGCATCATCCCGATGGCGGCAATTGTCAGTGCCGCGGGAATCCCGATTCGCGTTGCGATCTGTCCCCACACGACGCTGCCAAGCGCCATGCCCCCCATGAATACGACGACAAATGCGGCAAGTCCCCGGGCGCGTACCCATGCGGGCAAAGTCATTTGCGCGGAGACCTGGAGCGCGGAGAGAATCGAGATCCAAGCCGCCCCAGTGGCGAGCATCGCCACCGCCAACAGTCCGAGATTCTGCAGCAGCGCCAGGGCAAGCGCGGCGAAGGCGAAGAGCGCGCTTGCGGCGGCTACTAGCGCGTCACGCGAGATTCGCTCCCGAATTCGTGGCAGCAGCACGGCGCCGGCAACCGCACCGATGCCAATGCACGTCAGCAGGAGGCCGTAGACCTCTGGGCCACGCCGGAGCTCCTGCCTCACGACCAGCGGGAACAGCGACCAGGTCGCGCTGGCAAACACAAAGAACGCCCCGCCACGAATGAGCACGACTTGCAGCGCACGAGTGTGCATGACGAAACGCATACCGACGCGAATGGCGCTCAGAAAGCGCTCAGCAGGTAATGTGCTTTTGCGGTGCTCGCGCCGCCATCGCAGCAGCGCCGCAAGAATGCCAATGTAGGAAAGGGCATTGATCGCGAAAACCAGCCACGCGCCGACGGCTGCCACCAGAACGCCCGCAATTGCCGGCCCGATGGCGCGCGAAGCGTTGATCGCAGCACTGTTAAGCGCGATCGCGGAGGGCATCTCCTCGGTAGATACCAACTCGGGCACGATTGCGGCCCACGCTGGCAGCATCATCGCGGCGCCGACGCCAAGGGCAAAAGTAAATCCGAGGAGAACCCACGCTGTCGTAATCTCCAGCCAGGTCAAGATTCCCAGCAGGCCGGCGACAAGCAACAAGTAGACCTGGACGACAATGAGCAGTCGCCTTCGATCGACAATGTCCGCAAGGGCACCCGCCGGCAGCGCCAGCAACATCAGCGGAAAACTGTCGGCAGCTTCTACGAGCGCAACCATCGACGGTGACGAGGAAAGCGAGGTCATCAGCCAGCCGGCCCCGACGTCCTGCATCCAGGAGCCGACGTTCGAGACGATCGTGGCGATCCACAGACTGCGAAAGAGCGCGTTGTGCAACGGGCTCCAGGGCGAGCGTGCGTTGGGCGTTGGCATCGGTACAGGAGAAAAAGCGGAGCGTTGAAGTCTTATCGAATCTTCGGGTCGTCAGGCCGGGCGCTCCCGGCTGCGTTTCGCCACAAAGAGTTTCTCGCAGTGCCCAGCGTTTGCGCAATAGGTCCCCGATCGAGCGCGAAACGCAATGCGCTCGCCATTGGGTCCCTTCGAACGATGCTGTTTGGCAGGAACGCCAGGATGCCCTACGCTTGCGGCTGGCCCTCCTTGCCGAGACCTGTTTCCAAACGAATCATGACCGACAGCCTCACCCCATTCATCGTTGGCATGCCGAAGGCCGAGCTGCACCTGCACATCGAAGGCACGCTCGAGCCGGAACTCGCGTTTCGCCTGGCGCAGCGCAATGGCGTAGCGCTTCGCTATGCGTCGGTGGATGCGCTGCGGGCGGCGTACGAGTTTACCGACCTGCAGTCGTTCCTCGACATCTACTACGCCGGAGCAAGCGTGCTGCTGCAGGAACAGGACTTTTACGACCTGACGCGGGCCTACCTTGAGCGCGCGCAAGCCGATAACGTGCGGCATACCGAGATATTCTTCGATCCCCAGACCCACACCGCGCGGGGCGTGTCGTTGGCTACGGTGATCGCAGGCATTTCCCGGGGACTGGACGAGGCTGGACGCCAACGGGGCATCAGCTCACGGTTGATCATGTGCTTCCTGCGCCACCTGAGCGAGGCGGAGGCCTTTGCCACAGTCGACGCGGCTCTCCCGTTCCGGGAGCAGATCGTCGGCGTGGGTCTTGACTCCTCCGAGCGTGGGCACCCGCCAAGCAAATTCGAACGCGTCTTCGCACGTTGCCGCGAGCTTGGCTGGCGCGTAGTGGCGCACGCGGGGGAGGAAGGGCCGCCGTCGTACATTATCGAGGCGCTGGACTTGTTGAAAGCGGAGCGTATCGACCACGGCGTTCGCTGTGTCGAGGACTCGGCGCTGGTCGAACGTCTGGCGCGTGAGCAGGTGCCACTCACTGTCTGCCCCCTGTCCAACGTCAAGCTGCGCGTGTTTCCAGATCTGCCCCACCACAACCTGAAGCAACTGCTGGCCGCGGGCCTGTGCGTCACGGTCAATTCGGACGACCCGGCGTACTTCGGCGGGTACATCAACGACAATTTCGTCGCTGCGCAACGGGCTCTGAACCTGACGCGCGACGAGCTTTGCCGCTTGGCGAGGAACAGCTTCCTTGCTGCTTTCCTTGGGGAGACGGACAAGCGACGATTCTGCGAAGCCGTCGATCACTACTGTCGCACCCACTAGCAGGGCGCGTCGGGGGCAGCGTCGAGGTGGGTGTTGCGGCTACGGGGCGCGGCGCGTCATTTCCCCAATGATTGCGGAAAACTGCTCGCTGATCTCCTGCTCGAGAAACCGTTTGGACAACAGGGCGGCAGCGAAGACGTTCGGAACGATTTCAAGGTGGTAAGTGAGCCGCGTGCCCTTGCCTTCTCGCGCGAGCAGCATCGTTGATTCAACCCGCCGCATGCTGCCTTTGGTCTGGACGCTCTTGATCACGTTCGCCTGCGCCATCTCAATCTTGCGCTCCGTCGTATAGGGAAAACTCGCAGCTCCATAACGAGCCACACCGCGCTGCTCGATGGTCACCGAGGCGTCGTCGCGCTTCACCACTTTGCTTTCCGATACGTTCGGCACCCACTGCGTCATGTGGTCAAAATCGGTAAGTACATCCCACGCCACCGCCTGCGCCACCGGCGCGAACATGATCGCGTTGAGAACGTACGTCTCGCCGTCATAGGTAACATCGATGCTGCGGATCGGCGAGTCGGCAGCGACGCCCGTATTGCCGGCGAACAGCAGCATTGCGGCAAGCAGGCAACCCCAGCCTTTCAGGGGTGCCCGTTCCGGATTCGATCGCCAGATGCGCATAGTCTCTCGCAGGTTGTTGCAGGTCGGGAACGGCAGCCGCAAGTCGCGCCGCCTACGGCATCGGGCCTCAGGGTCTCGGCGCGCCCACCTTGGTCGTGCCGGGCGAGTAGATTCTTACCGAAATACACGGCGCCGGCAATCCCGGGGGGAAGCCGCTCCCTGGCCTGGCGCGCAACCTGCCTGGCGTTGGCGGTTTCCCGCCACGGCAGAGAGCCGGAACGCCAGCCACTTAGCGGCGCGCAACCGTTTTGTCCGCCTGCGATCGATCGGCGAATAAGTTGATCCCGGCGCCTGAATGCCCAATACTGGAGCATCGCAGGCCCAATCCGGTCGCGTTGTCGCCGTCGGCGCGCGCAGTCACGAATCCAGGCCGACCGAGCCGATATCGATCTCGCGAGCCACCGATGCGTATTGTCGATCTCACCGGTTTGACTCTGGCTGCAGCTCTTGCCACGAGCGCGCCGCTCTGCGCGCAAAACACGCCCAATTCCGGCTACCACAAGGTGCAGGAGATTGCCCTTGGTGGCGACGGGGGCTGGGACTATCTCACCCTCGATACCGACGCTCACCGACTCTACATCTCACGAGCGACCGAAGTGCTCGTGGTTGACCCAGACTCGGGCAAGCCGACGGGCACGATTGCGGATACGCCGGGCATCCACGGTATCGCCCTGGCACCGGAGTTCGAAACCGGCTTTACAAGCAACGGCCGTGACGGAACGGTCACGGTGTTTGATCTCCACACGCTGCGGCAACTTGCCCGACTCAGCGTGGGCACCAACCCCGACGCCATTATCTACGAGCCGACGACCACGCGCGTGTTTGCGTTCAACGGAGGAAGCAACAGTGCATCGGTAATCGATGCCCGAACGCGATCCGTTATTGGCACGCTCCCATTGGACGGAAGGCCGGAGTTCGCGGTGGCGGATGGACAGGGAGCGATCTTTCTCAACTTGGTAGACAAATCCGAGGTCGTGAAGATTGATGCCAAGGGCCTTAGCATCCAGGCGCGCTGGCCCCTCGCGCCGTGTGAGACCCCGACCGGAATAGCGATGGACGCTTCGCATCGACGTCTTTTCATCGGCTGTGGCAATCGGCTCATGGCCGTCATCGATGCGGATCGGGGTCGCGTGATCGCGACGCTGCCGATTGGCGCCCGATGCGACGCGACGGCATTCGATCCACAGGCCAAACTGGCCTTTGCCGCCAACGGGGACGGAACCCTGACCGTCATTCGCGAGGACGGTCGTGACAAGTACCTGGTTGTCGATAATGTGGCGACGAAGCGCGGCGCGCGGACCATGGCGCTTGATTCGCAACGGCAGCGGATCTATCTGGTGACAGCAGAATATGGGCCGCCACCGGCTGCAACCACAAGCCAGCCGAACCCGCGGTTGCCGATCCTGCCGGGGACATTCACATTGTTGGTGCTGGCGCGCTGAGACAATCTGCCGCCGAAGCGAATAGGCCGGGAGCAAGGCGGCGGGCGAATCAACACGCAGGTGCATCGCAGCCATTGCCGCTGGGTGATGTACCTCCGTTCCGCGGCCGCGCGATTTGCGCCGGGCCTTCGCGTCGGCTACTATGCACGCAACGTGCCACGGTTACGGTTTCAGACTCGGTCCGCGGTCGCTGTTACGGCAAACCGTGGAATCTTGTCGTGCGTATGCGGCTGCGGAACCGGCGCTCCTATCTGCTTTTGGCGCTAAATCGACCAGGCAAGAGTTCCATGACTCGCGCCGGCGCAGTCAGCGAGTCATAGAAATATATGTGCGGGATTGCCGGGTACTGGAGCGCCGATCCAGGCGCGCGCGAGGTACTTCCCAGGATGACCGCCGCGCTCGCTCATCGCGGGCCGGATGCGGACGGGTTCTATTACGATGGCCCTGTCGGACTCGGTCATCGGCGACTCTCCATCATCGATATCGTAGGCAGCAATCAGCCGCTGATCTCGCAGGACGGGTCGATTGTTGTCATATTCAATGGCGAAATCTACAACTTCCGCGAGCTCAGGCGAGAGCTTGCGGCCGCGGGCCATACTTTCGTCACCAAAGGAGACGGCGAGGTAATACTGCATGCCTGGCAAGCGCGCGGGGAACGCATGCTGGAGTGGCTCACTGGGATGTTTGCATTCGCCCTTTGGGATCGTGCGCGCCAGGAGCTGTTTGTCGCCCGGGATCATTTGGGCGTCAAGCCGCTCTACTATGCGTGGCACGGCGGATCTTTGGTATTTGGTTCCGAGATCAAAGCGCTGCTACCGTTTCCCGGCTTGCCGCGCGCAATCGATCGCGATGCCCTGGCGCTGTATCTCGAGTGCCAGTACGTCCCGGCCCCTTACAGTATCTATAGCAGCATCCGCAAGCTTGAGGCCGGCCACTGGCTGTCCGTCCGCGAGGGAGTTCTGCGTACGCGAAGCTTTTGGAAGCCGTCCTATATGCCCAAGCACGAGCTTCGCGCAGCGACGGCAGTCGACGCACTCGATCAACAACTCAGGCGATCCGTCGATTCGATGCTGGTCTCAGACGTTCCGGTTGGCGTCTTTGTTAGCGGCGGAGTCGACTCGGGTGTGGTTGCAGCCATCGCGAACCAGCTCTCGGGTGGGGCGATTGACACCTTCAACCTGGGATTCACCGGACACGCGGTGGGAAGTGAGCACGAGCACGCCGCACGCGTCGCGCAGCATATAGGGAGTCGCCATCATTGTCTGATGCTTGCCCCCGGCGACGTGCTCGCCGGCTTGGACCGATGGGTCGATATATTCGACGAGCCGTTTGGTGACAATGCGGCGCTGCCCACCATGGCGCTTGCGAAGTTCGCTCGCGAAACGGTCAAGGTCGTGCTGACCGGTGAGGGCGCGGACGAGATCTTCGGCGGCTATGACAACTATGCGAAGCGCGTGCGGGAGGAGCGGCTTACGCGCATACTCGCCGCTGCCGGCTCACCGCTGCCCTGGCTGCTGCGCAAACTTCCGGGTCGCGTGACGCGAGATCGAATTCTCAAGGCCACGCTGCAACCCCTTCGTCGCCGCTACACGACGATCTCCAACATCTTCGATTCCGCTCTCCGGAAAACCTACCTCACCGAGGCGTTCCGCAACGCGACGCAAGCGACGTTGGCTGATAGAGCGGAAATATTCTTCGCCGAATGCGATTCGCCCTCGTATCTCGACCGGCTGCTGAATATCGATACCCGGCTTTGGCTGCCTGACGACCTGCTGGCGAAGGTCGACCGGGCGACGATGGCATTCTCGCTTGAGGCGCGAGTGCCGTATCTTGGCCAGGATCTTGTTCGATGGTGCATGCGCCTCGATCCGGGGCTCAAGGTCAGCGACGCTGGGGTAGCCAAGGCCCTGTTAAAGCGCTTGGCGGAAAAATACCTGCCGCGCGAGATCGTTTACCGCTCCAAGCAGGGATTCACGATGCCCCTCGATCGCTGGATCACCAACGAGTTGCGGCCGGAGATCAGCGTGGCCCTCGGTGCGACCGGTTTGCAGCGTCGCGGGTTGATACGAGCGCCGGCCATCCACAGGCTGTGTGCCGAGCACTTCTCCGGCCGAAAAAATCACTCCACCCGGTTGTGGACGCTCTTGGTTCTGGAGCGATGGTTTGCGAGGTACGAACCGGAATTCGTGGTGTGACCCATGCGGCCGTTGGCGATCGTTCATACCGAGGCCTCCGCGGGATGGGGCGGGCAGGAAATCCGCATCCTTACCGAAGCATCGGGAATGCTGGAGCGCGGTCACAACGTCACGCTTGTCGCGGCGGCCGAGACCGCCATCGCGCAGGCGGCCGTGCGTCGCGGAATCCCCGTCACGGCGCTGCCGCTTCGCAAGAAGGGTCTCCGCGACCTTTGGTCCATGCGGCGTTGGCTGGGGGCAAACCGAACGCGTATCGACGTCCTCAACACACACAGCTCGACCGATAGCTGGCTCGCCGCGATCGCGTGCGCAACGATGCGCGATCCGCCGCCGATTGTCCGCACAAGGCACGTTTCCACCGAGATCAACCGGCACGCGACAACGCGGTGGCTCTACGCTCGCGCCACGGCGCACATCGTGACCACCGGTGAAGCGCTCCGCGATCAGCTGGCGACGCGAATGCGAATTCCACGCGAGCGGTTGACGTCGGTGCCGACCGGCATCGATCTGACCCGCTTTGTCCCCGGTGACGCCGAGGCGGCGCGGCGCAGGATCGGGTTGCCGCAGCAGCATGCGCTGGGATGTATCGCGACGCTTCGCAACTGGAAAGGTCACGACTACCTGTTTGAGGCAATCGCGCTGGATCGAAGCAATTGGGACGGCTGGGCCATCCTCATTGTCGGCGATGGACCGCACCGACCGAAGCTGGAGGCGCATCTCGCGGCACTGGGACTCGGCGACACGGTGCGCTTTGTCGGCCAGCAGGAGGACGTGGTGCCGTGGCTGCAGGCCCTGGATCTGGTCACCTTGCCATCCTATGGCGAAGAAGGCGTGCCCCAAGCGATCATGCAGGCGATGGCCTGCGGGATCCCGGTTGTATCCACCCCGGTAGGCGCGATTACCGAAGTGGTGGACCAGGACATTACCGGGCTGCTTGTCGCACCGCGCTCGGCAGAAGCGCTGGCGCTGGGGCTCGCACGCCTGCGCGACGATGCGCCATTGCGCGCCCGTTTTGGCGCGCAGGCCAGGGTACGGGCATTACGCGACTTCGGGATCGGTCCCATGCTCGACCGCATGGAGGCTATCTTCCGTCGCGTGAGCGGAGTCGACTGAAATGTGCGGCATAGCCGGCTTCTTTGGCACGCGCACCATTGCGTCCGGTTCGATCGAACGGATGCTAAGCGGGCTGCGTCCGCGTGGCCCCGACGCCGAGTCGGCGGTGCTGTGGAGCGCCGATTTGAGGCTCACCGCTGGCGCCGCCCCGAACGGCCTGCTTAACACGAGGCTTGCGATCATCGACCCCCGCCCGGAGGCCAATCAACCAATGGCCAATGCCGCGGGCGACGTCTGGATAAACTACAACGGCGAGGTCTACGACTGGGTATCTGCGGCCAAGACCTTGGCGGAGGCGGGCTTCCGCTTCCGTACCCGCTCGGATACCGAGTTCATTCTGCACGCCTACGAGCACTGGGGCCTGCGCTTCATCGAGCGGCTTCGCGGCATGTTCGCGATATCCATCCTGGATCTGCGCCAACGCGTCGTGTATGTGGTTCGCGACCGCTTCGGTCTGAAGCCTGTCGTGTACGCGCATCGCCCGGATGGATTCGGTTTCGCCTCGACGGTGCGGACATTGCTGCCGTGGTTGCCGACCGAGGCGCGGCAGTTTTCGGCTGAAGGAATCGATGCCTTTCTCGCGCACCGGACAATCCCCGCCCCGCGCACGGTATTTGCCGGCATGCGACGGCTCCCGGCAGCCCATTACCTGCGCTACGACCTCACTACGCGCGACTTGACCGAGCACGAGTACTGGCGGCCCGAGGCGTCGACCGATCTCTGGCTGCCGACCTTTGACGCCGCAATCGAGATGCGCACCGTCGCAGACCGGCCACTCGGGCTATTTCTGTCGTCGGGAATCGACTCCAGCGCGGTAGCCTGTCGCTTGGCGAGCATGGGGCACAGCGAGCTGCAAACGTTCACAGCGGGGTTCCCAGGGACGAACTTTGATGAAAGTGGGGATGCGCGTGCTACGGCGACACATCTCGGATTGCCCAACGTCACCATCGATATCTCGGATAGCGTTGTTGATGATTTCCCGCGCCTCGTTGCGGATCTCGACGAGCCGTTCGCGGACCCGAGCAGCGTGCCGATGTGGCAGTTGGCCCGAGAAACGACACGGCATGTCAAGGTCGTGCTGGGCGGCGATGGGGGCGACGAACTCTTCGGCGGATACAAGCGCTACGCGAAGCATCTGCGCACGCGCTGGCGGCGACGGGTAGTGCTGCCATGGCTGAGTACCTCGGATTCAATCGATGGCCGGAGTTGGCAGCGGATAATCGAGGAACTGCGGCTCGATTGGCGGTCTGCCTATGTTCTGAGGTTTTCAGGGTTTATGCCCCGTGAGCGCAGATTTCTCGAGCCCGATTTCGTGGCACAGCCGCACTATTGGCGCCTGCCAGAGGACACCGGCCGCGCCGACATCGAATCACTGCTCGAAATCGACCGCTTGAACTACTTGCCCGAATATGTTCTGCGCAAGGATGACCTCTGTACGATGGCGCATGGGCTCGAGTTGCGCGCTCCTTTCCTGGACCATCGGTTTGCGGCTTGCGTGATGGCGGTTCCGCCCGCGCAACGGTTTACGGCGCCGGCCAAATTGTTGCTCGCCCCGGCGCTTGCTCCGATTGCCGCTCTCCAGCCCTTCTCCCGCAAGAAGCGCGGCTTCAATCCGCCGATTGTTGGATGGCTGCAAGGTGACTTGGCACCGCGATTCGAAGGATTGGGGGAGCGGCTCTCTGCAGTCACGGGCGGACAGATCGCCCAAGCCGGCGTCAACCTGTTCGTTGCCGCGTGGCGTCGTGGATCAAGCAACGTCGCGGAACAGCTGCTTCAGCTCCTGATCCTCGATGAGTCGCTGCGCCAGCTGGCTGAAATGGCGGGACCCGGATAGTTGCCCTGGATTCACGCGGCGGGAGTGTTTGGGCGCCAGAATGACGGTGGCCGCAACGGTCAATCATCCCGAAATTGACGCTCGTACAGCCTGGCGTAAATAGCCTTGCGCGCCAGAAGCTCGCGGTGTGTCCCTTGCTCGGCAATTCGTCCATCCGCAACAACAACGATGCGGTCGCAATGCTCGATCGTTGAAAGCCGATGTGCGATCACAATTGTCGTCCGGCCGCTCATGAGCCGATCCAGGGCGATCTGGACCTGGCGCTCGGACTCCGTATCGAGCGCCGACGTCGCTTCGTCGAGAATCAGTATGGGCGCATCTTTGAGGATTGCGCGCGCAATGGCGATCCGTTGCCGCTGTCCTCCGGAGAGCCGGGTGCCCCTTTCGCCGACGGTCGTGTCGAATCCCTGCGGCATCGCGCGAACGAAGTCCAGCGCATTGGCGGCCTCGGCCGCGTTTTCAATCGCCTCGCGTGAAGTATCGGCCAACGCGCCATAGGCAATGTTGGCCGATATGGTGTCGTTAAAGAGC
Source organism: uncultured beta proteobacterium (assembly GCA_963778275.1). Classification (GTDB taxonomy): domain Bacteria; phylum Pseudomonadota; class Gammaproteobacteria; order Burkholderiales; family Casimicrobiaceae; genus PALSA-1003. Next base: position 703,380 of record CAVZTS010000014.1, read on the forward strand.
ACAATGTCCTGACTGACCAGGGCAATTTGCCGCCGCAGGTCCTTGAGGCGGATCATCGCGATATCCTGCCCATCGAGAAGTACACGCCCTTCGGTGGGTGCGTACAGCCGCGGTATGAGATTGACCAACGTGGACTTGCCGCCCCCGCTGGGCCCCACCAGCGCAACTGCTTCCCCCGGCGCAATGGCAAGATCCACCTGCGCAAGCGCCGGCGCGGCATCCGCGCGGTAACGCTTGGTTACGCCTTCGAACGTGACTGCGCCCGCGACGCGGCCGAGCTCGAGCGTACCCGTATCCGGCTCCGGGACCTCGTCAATCAGCGCGAACACGCTTTCAGCTGCGGCAAGCCCGCGCTGGATAGTCCCGGCGACATTGCTCAGTGTCTTGAGCTGGTTGAGCAGATGCAATAGCGCGAACACGTAGGTCATGAAGGCAGGTGCGTCAAAACCCTGGGTGGTGCTCTGCTGCAACGCTTTCCATACGATGATCCCAACGGCGCACGCAACGATAATTTGCGTTATCGGTGTTCCGAGTGCCGCCGCCGATGCCTGCTTGGCAACGGCCAGGCGGAGGCGATCGCTCATCGCGCGCATCCGTCCGCTCTCGAAGGCCTCGCCGCCAAAAACCTTGACGACCCGATGTGCGCCGATCGCCTCCTCCAGCACGTGCGTCAGCAGTCCTATCCGCTCCTGAACCAGGCGACTCACGCGGCGCAACCGCCCGTGGACCAAGCGGATCGCAAACCCGACCATGGGAAACGCGATAAAGGCAATCAAGGTGAGTTGCCAATTCAAATACAGCAAGTACGCCAGCATGAATGCGATCGTGAGCGTATTGCGGATGCTGACCGTGATCGCTTCCGAGGCGGCCGCGGAGATCTGTTGCGCGTCAAAGGTGATCTTGGACAACAGGATTCCGGCAGAGCTCGCGTCATAAAAAGAGGCCGGGAGTCGCAGCAAGTGGTCGCACGCCTCGCAGCGCAGGTCGAACACCACCCGCGATCCGATCCATGCCAGGCCGAACTCGCTCGCGTAGGAACCGATGCCGCGGAGCACGAAAACCCCGACAATGCCGACCGCGAAGTACCACCCTGGCGTCGGCCCGGGGGTTTGCAGGCTGCGCAGCAGCGGCTGAAGGCCCTGCAGTAGCAGCAAATCGGTGAGCGCCACAAGCAGCATGCCACCGATAGCCAAGCCGAAGACGCCGCGATACGGGCGGACGTAACCGAGCAGTCGGCGATAGAGCTTCACGAGCGCAACGGCGATGGGCGCAGAGAGCCCAGCATCGGGATCCGACTAGAAATGCATTGAGATATCAATCGACGGCAATTGATTCGCGATTGGATCGAGAGCTTGGGGCTGCGCAGTTCCTGCACCAGTGCTGCCGCACTCCCGCTGCCATTGCGGTGACGCACGTTCACGCGAGCTTGACGAGCTGTTTGCCGAAATTCGCGCCTTTGAGCAGGGCGATAAATCCCTGGGGGGCATTATCGATGCCGTGGACGACCGATTCCCGGTACTTAAGCTTGCCCTGGGCAAGGTGGCCCGCCAGCGCTTCGAGCGCCTCGCGATAACGATCCTTCCAGTCGAACACGATCATGCCTTGCATCCTGATGCGGTTGACCAGCACCGAGCGGAGCATCGTGTAGCCATACGGCTCAGTCGCGTTGTAATCGGCGATCAGGCCGCATAAGACGATTCTCGAGAACGGATTCATGATCCGCAACAGCGTGTCGAGAATCGCTCCACCGACGTTCTCGAAATCGACATCGACGCCTTTGGGGCAAGCCTGGCGCAGGTCCGGCAGGAGGTTTCCCGCCTTGTAGTCGACGCAAGCGTCGAATCCGAGCTCCTGCACGACGTAGTCGCACTTTGCCCTGCCACCCGCGATGCCCACCGCGCGACAGCCGCTTATCTTAGCGAGCTGGCCGACCACGCTTCCAACCGCGCCGGATGCGGCCGACACGACAACCGTCTCTCCGGGTTTCGGTCGCCCGATCTCGGACAGACCGAACCACGCGGTCATCCCCGGCATGCCCAGGATCCCGAGGTAGTACGATGCGGGCGCGCGCTTGACGTCGATGGGCGTCAGCTCGCCTCCCTTGGCCAGGCCGTAGAGTTGCCATCCGAGCTGGCTCAGGACCTTGTCGCCAGGCTTGAAGCGCGGATCCTGAGACTCGATTACCTCGCCCACCGTCTGGCCAACCATGATCTCGCCGAGCTGCACCGATGGCGCATACGACTTGACGTCGTTCATGCGGCCGCGCATGTATGGGTCGAGAGAGAGCCATTCGTTCCTGACCAGGACCTCGCCAGGACCGGCTCTGCCTATGGGGACTTCCAGGGTGCGAAAATTATCCTCGGTCACCGCGCCCTTCGGACGGCTGGCAAGGACTATCTGCCTGTTGACCGCGGCCATCGATTCCGGCGCCGTCAACCTGCGCCTAAGCAGAGGGTCAGCATTCCGATGGAGCGGATTTCGATCCCGTCGACGACAATTTCCAGAGGCTCGCCTTCAGCTCGCGTCCCAAGTACGTAGAGCAGCGGCAGGTAATGCTCGGGCGTCGGAACCGCCAGGTTGGCGTCCACGCCCGCCTCCTCATAGTTGACCAGCCGCTGGAACTGGCGCGTCGCAAGCGATTCGCGCACGTAGTCGTTGAAGCGGGTCGCCCACTCATAGGGCGGGCCACCGCCCCAACCGATCAGGCGCAGGTTGTGCACGACGTTGCCGCTGCCGACGACGAGCACGCCTTCATCGCGCAGCGGCGCAAGATGCTCGCCGATGGAGTGATGCAATGCCGCGGGTTGCGTCGCGTCGATGGCTAGCTGCACGACAGGAATGTCGGCGTTTGGGAATGCGTGCTTGAGCACGGACCAAGTGCCATGGTCGAGCCCCCAGGAGTGATCGAGGGCGACGTCGAGCGGCGCAAGCATGTTGCGCACGCGAGCCGCGAGATCAGGATCGCCCGGCGCGGGGTACTGCACGTCAAACAATGCCTGCGGAAAGCCGTAGAAGTCATGGATCGTCTTTGGCTGTGCCATGGCCGTGACCGCGGTGCCACGCGTATACCAGTGCGCTGAGATCGCCAGGATCGCCTTCGGTCGACCGGCAAGCGCGCCGAGCCGGCGCCAGGCGTCGGTGTAGCGGTTTCGCTCCAAGGTGTTCATGGGACTGCCGTGGCCGAAAAAGATCGCTGGCATCCGGGAAGTCCTCTGAGGTGTCATGAGCTGAACTGCCAAGCCTGCCTTTCGCCGCACGCCCGCCGTCAGCAGAGAATGCGGGCAATGCGGCGCAAATGCAAGCCGGCGCCCTTCATGCGGACAGCCGCCGCAGCCATTCCCGGAGGCGGACGCCGAATACGTTTTCGGCCAGGCCAGCGAGCACGAGGGCGACGCCAGCCATTTGCAGAGGCGCCAGGCCTTCGCCGAGTAGGATTGCCCCGCTCGCCAATCCGGACACCGGGATCAGCAACGCGAACGGCGCGACGAGCCCCGTCGGGTATTTGTGCAGCAGGCGCGCCCAGGAAGCGAACCCGAACAGCGTGGCGCCCCACGCGAGCAGCAGGACGCAGGCCCAGGCGAGCAGACTCGCCGAGGTGACTGCGCTCCAGGCTTTGGCACCACCCTCGAAGCCAAGGGACATGAGCGCCAGCGGTACGGGCGGCACGAGGCTCGCCCAAACAACCAGTGCCAGCATATCGGAATCGAATCGCGCCCCTCGCTTGGCGACGACGTTGCCGATGGCCCAGGCAAAAGCGGCCGCGATCACGAGCAGGAATCCGATCAGCGTGGCGGTCATCCCTGCTTGCAGCTGGTGGATTGCGAGCAGCACGACCCCGATGGTGGCGATCGCGGCGCCCATCAAATCCTCCTTTCGCAGCCGATCACCGAGGAACACGATTGCGAGCCCGATGGTGAAGAAGATCTGCAGCTGAATGACCAGTGACGACAGGCCGGCCGGCATACCGAGCTTTATGCCGAGGAAGAGCGCTGCGAACTGACAGACGCCGATCGCGAAGCCGTAGCCGACGACGTAGCGCCATGGCATCTGCGGCCGCCTGATGAAGAACACGAGTGGTACGGCCGCGCAGAGAAAGCGCAGCGCGGCGAACGCAAAGGGCGGGATCTCGCGCAGGCCGACCTTGATGACGACGAAGGAAAAGCCCCACAGCACGACCACCGCGAGAATCAGGGCCAGATCGCGTACGGCGAGACGGATCGTTGCGCTCAAAGCTCGACCGTGCGCCGCGTCTGCAGCGACGTGCGCAGTGCACAGCCCAGGGGGCCACGCTTGACGATGAGCGTGGCTTGCGTAAGCGCGCGTACGGCCGCGAGCGAGGCAAAGACGTCGTTGCCGCCGCCGGCGATACAGAACTCCTCGATCGTTCCGATGAGAAGATCGAACTTCGGCAACATACGCTGCAGGTGCGCCGTAACGTTATCGGAGCGCACAAAGCGCGTTTCCCCGTCGCCGCGCTTGGTCAGTCCCCACAACACGGGCCGGTAATCGGATGGTGTTCCGCATGAATACCTGGGCCGATCTTGAGGCGAGTGCGGGGTCGACCCCAAGACCGGGTTCTGGTCGCCCGCAGCCCCAGATCTTCAGTTCTTGGCGGTAACCGGCTTGAAGGTCTGATTGAACCGCACCAGCGCCGGATTGGGCTTTGCCAGCGTATCGAACCACGGCGGCAGCTTCTGCTCCAGCGCGAGCAAGCGATCGTTCGGCGAAGGGTGCGTCTTCAGCAACAGCGCCATGTCCGCGTTGCTCGTCGGAATCGTGGCGAGCGTTTGCAGCACGCTGGGCAGGCCGTACGGCTCGTAACCCGCGCGCGCGGCGATGACGACCCCGATCGCATCCGCCTCCAGTTCGTCTTCGCGCGACAAGCCGCGCACATAACCTTCAAGACCGACTCTAGCCACCGCAGTCGCCGCCTCGCCGCGCAAGCCGCCACCGGCCTTAAGCTGGGCGAGATCAAGGACCAGTCCTTGCGTGGAGTGCTTTTTGATGTCGGCGAGGTGATGCTTCTGCACGACATGCGCCATCTCATGACCCAGCACGCCTGCAAGCTCGCTTTCGGTATGAATGCGCTCGATCAGTCCGCGCGTTATGAAAATGTTCCCCCCGGGCGTGGCAAATGCGTTGACGCTTTCGGTCTCGATGATGCCAAAATGCCACGGCAGTTCAGGCCGTCCTGAGTATATTGCCAGCCAGCGGCCCACGTTGTTGATATATGTCTGCTGCTGCGCGTCCGCATGGAGCGGCGCGGCGCCGAGCAGGCCCGCGGCGATGCTCTCGCCCATCTGGATTTCCTGCGCTTCGCTGACGTCGCCAAGCGCGCCCTGCGCGTTTTGCGCCGCATCGATCATCTTGCCGACGTTGAATCCCCCAATGGAGAATCCGGACAGCGGATTGGGCGCAGCGCCGGGCTCCGCCGAGTAGGCGGGGTAGCTCAGCCACCCCGCAGGCAGCAACACCGCCAGCGTGGCCACGGCTGCGACGGTGAACGGATGCCTGAAGCGCCGCTTCATTTGAGGGGCTCTACTTCCCGCGGCGAGAGTTTGCCGGCAGCAGCGAAAGCTTGCGCCTTTTCTTTGCTCGACTGGAAGCTCACCAGCTTCGCGAATTCCTGCGGATTCGGCGATGCCTTCGCCAGCGTGTCCTCGTCGAGACCGCGCACGCCAGTGGTCACGCTGGCGCCGCGCTGTCCCGACGCAAGGCCAAACACCTCGCCCAATGAGTTGCCACCACCCTTGTTCGCGCCGGTATTGGCGCCGGCCAGGCGCACATCGAAGAGCTTCGCCCAGCCGAGATCCGCGCCTGAGCGAAGCTGCACCCACGCCCCCGTGCGTTGGACGAGATCGACCTGCGTGTTGACCGGCAGCGAGGCGATCGTCTTGGCGTCTGAGGCAGCTTGGGCCTTGAGTTCGACGGCCTTGATAGTGAACGCGGGTTCGGCACGCGCAATCCATGCCTGGGCAGTAAGCGCCAGCAGCACCGAGAGCAGGGCAAGCCAACGCATGCGGTCAGCCCTCGATCCTGGCCGTGGCGGCCTCGATCACCGCGGCTTCGGGCGCAAATACGCGCACGACCGCCTGCCGACCCTTGACCGCGATTTCACCGAAGTCACGGAAGCCGAATGCGTGGGCACACGCCTCGCGCGTGGCGGCTGACACCAGGATGCGGGTGCGTCCCTTGGTCTCCCCTTCGATCCGGCTTGCCAAATTCACGGTATCTCCGATCGCCGTGTATTCGAGCTTGCGTTTCGACCCGACGAACCCGACCACAGCCGGGCCCGTGTGCAAGCCGATGCCGATCTCGATCTTGATGCCCGATCCGGCCAGTTCGGCGTTGAAGGGCGCCAGGTTGGCGGCCATGTCGAGTGCACAAGCGACCGCATGCTCGGCATGACGCGCATCGTCGGTCGGCGCGCCCCAGAAAGCCATAATAGCATCGCCGATGAACTTGTCGAGTGCCCCGCCATGGCGGAACACGGTCTCCGCCTGCATGGAGAAGTAGCGGTTCAATAGCGCAACGATTTCCTCCGCCGGCCGGGTTTCGGACAATGTCGTGAAGCCGCGGATGTCGGAAAACAGCAGCGTGATCGTGCGCGTCTCGCTCTTGATGTCCTCGAGCCGGATCCCCTCGGCAACCAGCCGCTTGGCAACGCGTGGATCGATCACCCGAGACAGGAGCGCCTCGGTGCGGGCTCGCTCGCGAAGTTCCCGCAAATAGGCGCGCAGCGCAGCGAGGAAGTAAAACAGCCACGCGAAAACCAGGGGCACGCCCACCGGCAGCAGCAGCAGCGACCACGACAGCGCTGCATACGCCGCGCCAATGAGCACGAGCGTGCCAAGAAGCAGCAATCCTAAGATCTGTACCAGGTTCCAGCGCCGCGCCAGCCCGAAAAGCAGCAGCAGGAACGATATCGTGACCAGCGCATACGAGGTGTACCAGGGTGCTTCCCGGAGAAGGATGCCGCGCTTGAGGTTGTCGATTGCAGTGGCGAGGATCTCGACGCCTGGCATCAGCGAGTGCACAGGCGTTGCTCGAAAATCACGCAGATACGACGCGGTCGAACCGATGACCACAATCTTTCCGGCAAATTCACCGGGTGGCCGCTGGCGGTTGCCGCGATTCAGATCAAAGTAGATATCGGAAAATCCAACCCGGGAATGCGGGTATTGGCGTCCATACTTTCCTTCCGCAGCCGTCCACGAAAGAAGCATGGAATCAGCGTCTGGCACAGCGTAACCAAGCGAGCGCGCAACGCGTGCCGGCAGTGACGGGATTAGCCACCCCCGGATGTCGCGCCAGAGCCAATAGCGGCGGCCAGTGCCGTCCTCGTCCTCGAGGAAATTGATGAGCCCGGTCCGGCGCCACAAATCGCGGTCGAGCACCAGCGGCAGGCCGATCGGCACGCGCGCCTCTTGGTCTGGAGTGCCACGCGTGCGCAGATCCAGTAACTTGGCGACGTCGGCGAGGCGAACCCCCTCGTTGGGCGTGATCTGGTCGGCAATCTTGGTCGCGAAGAACGTATTCGTTGTGCCTGCCAGCGCGTCGTTTAAGATCTGGTCGCTTACCGGCTGCATCACGTCGCTTTCGTACAACTCGATGTCGAATACGATGGCTTTTGCGCCCTGGCTCTCCAGTTCGTGCACCAGTTCGCCATAAACACCGCGCGGCCATGGAAAGCGGCCGACTTTGGGGTTCATCTCATCTAGCGACTTATCATCGACGTCTATGAGGACGACATCGGAGTCGGGGCGTAGCTGGGTCGCCCGAATCTCGACCAACCGGTCGGACAACCAATGGTCGGCAAACGCGAACCAGTGCAGCCAGGTTAGGTCGATCAAGGCCGCGGCGAGCACCGCGAGACAGATCCAGTACAGCGACGCTTCGGTGAGTCGCGGCAGGCGCATCGGGCGATCATAGGGAAATCGTCCCGGGTTGGCAAAAGTAGCTGCTTACTTCGGCGCTCGCTCGCACGGGGTATCCGACAGCTGTGAGATTGCAACGCTTCCCGGATCGGGTTCACCGGGCGAGCATTGCCATAGAACGAAGCTGCCGGGTATCGTGTATCCGCTGGGGGCAGCGGTTCGGGATTGGTGACCGACCGTGACCGCTCACGCCCGATCGGGGCGGACGGTTTGCGCACCGGGCGAGTTGCGGCCTGCCGCCCGCCCTCATTGGCGCGGGTGAATCGCTCCTGGCGCGATTGGATGCGACCCTGGGTCGCGACTGAAACGATGTCGCGTCGATTCCGCCAACCAGCGACTGCTTTGACGCCGCGCGGATTCGAGTCGACGGCAAAGAAAGCACCCCGCTAGTGTAGTGTTCCGTATGTAACTTTACACATCGGGCGTGGTCCAAGTTGTATTCTTATACCTTGGAGCGCTCGGCAATGGGAAGACCGGCAAAGGAACTGGTTGTGGCTGCAGAAGATCGGGCGCAACTCGAATCGATTGCGCGTTCGCAAAGTCTGCCTGCCGGTCTGGTGCGCCGGGCGCAGATGATCTTGCGCATGGCCGATGGCGAATCCAATAGCGCGGTGGCCCGACGTTTCCGAGTCAGTCGCCCCACGGTCACGGGGTGGCGCACACGCTATCGCGAGCGCGGAATTGCGGGGCTGCATAACGAACTCAAGCCTGGCCGACCCCGCAGCACTGGCGAAGAACAGATCGCCAAGCTCATCAACACCGCGCTGAAGTCGCGGCCCAAGAGCAAGACCCATTGGTCGCGGCGCAGCTTGGCAGAAGCCACCGGACTGTCGACGACCACGGTGCATCGGTACTTGACGCTGTTTGGAGTGCAGCCGCATCGCAGCCGCAGCTTCAAGCTGTCGACCGATCCGTTCTTCATCGAGAAGGTACGCGATGTGGTGGGGCTCTACCTCAACCCGCCCGAGCACGCGATGGTGCTGTGCGTGGACGAGAAGAGCCAAGTCCAGGCCCTCGAGCGGACGCAGCCCCTGCTGCCCATGGGCTTGGGCTATGTGGAGGGAGTTACCCACGACTACGTGCGTCACGGTACGACCACGCTCTTTGCCGCCCTCGACATCGCCAATGGCAGCGTCTTCACCCAATGCAAGCCGCGCCACCGGCATCAGGAGTTCCTGTCGTTTCTGCGGCATATCGAGGCGAGCGTGCCGCCCACGCTCGAGGTGCATCTGATTTGTGACAACTACGCCACTCATAAGCACCCTCGGGTGCGCTCGTGGCTGGCACGTCGGCCGCGCTTTCATCTGCACTTCACGCCCACCTATAGCTCTTGGCTCAATCAGGTCGAACGCTGGTTCGCTCTGATCACCAACCAGGCGATCCGCCGCGGCTCGTTTCAATCGGTGACCGACCTGAAGCGCCAGATCACCGCCTTCGTCGACCACTACAACCAACATCCAAAGCCCTTTATGTGGACGGCCACCGCCGAGTCAATTCTTGCTAAGCTCGAACGACTCTGCAAAGTTATTAGCGGAACGCAACACTAGGGGTGCTTCGCAAAATCGCCGGCAAACACGTTGACGAACGCGTCGGGCTTGACGTATTGGCGCAGGGCGGCGTTGACTGCCTGCGGCGAAAGGCTCGCAATCCGCGCGTCAACGTCTGCCGCAAACGCGAACGTTCGGCCGAGGTATGCCTGCTTGGTGAGCTCGCTCGCGACCCGGCCATCCTGCGCCCGGGCGAGCGCGCGTTCCTGCAGTATCGCCCTCTTCGCATCGGCGACTTCCTTCTCGGTGAAGCCGTCGCTCAGGGCACGCGCGATTTCCTCGCTCAGCGCCGCCTTTAGCCGCGAAAGATTTTCAGGCGCGAAGACGGCGCTGAGCGTCAGCGGCGTGTTCGGCTCGAAGCTGGATGTCTCGAGCGACGAATAGACCCCGTAGCTCAACCCCTCGCGTTGTCGGATGCGCTCCCATAGGCGCGAATTGGGGGAGCCGCCCAGGATGAAGTTCGCGACACGCAACGCGGGATAGTCCGGGCTGGTGTCGTTCACCGGCAGGGCGAGTTCCCCGGCGAGCACGGCATTGGCCTTGTCGGGCGTGATTTCACGAATCTCGATCGCGCGCCGGGGCACCAGCGGCCTGGGCACGCGCGCAAACGGTTCACGGCTCGACCAAGACCCGAACAGCTCTGCCAGCAGCGGTTTCATGGCGGCGGCGTCGAAGTCGCCAACGATCGCCAGCTCCGCGTGCGCACCGCCGGCGAAGCGGGCATAGAAATCCGCTACATTTTCGAGCTTCGCGGACTCGATTTCGTGCACCTCCTCATCGATGGTTGGCACATAGCGCACATCGCCCACAGCGTACGGGTTGCCATAGCGATCGAGCGCACGCTGGGCGACGTCTTCCGGATCGCTGCGATGCCCCTCGACGTCAGTCGCGCGCTCGCGCTTGAGCTTGTCGAACTCGCTAGCCGGAAACGACGGCTCGCGCAGGATTTCAACCAGGAGCCGCAGGGTATCGGCCATGTGCGCGCGTACCGTTTGGCCACGCACGCGCGTGCCGCTGCCGTCGCCCTCGATCGACAGCCGCGCCCGCGAGGCGTCGAGTGCGTCTTGGATTTCCTGGCGGCTATGCTTGCTCGTGCCGCGGAGCAGCATGGCTGCGGCGAGCATTCCATCGGTGTCTCGGCCGACTAGGGAGTGCTCGTCGCCCTGATGCAAACTCAGCGCGAATTGCACCACGCCGCCGCGAGTCTTTTTGGGCAGCAGCGCGACATTCATGCCATTGCCAAGCACGAAGCGCTGGGTGCGCGCTTCAAGGTTCATCGGCGTGGCATCGAAAGTTTCTCCCGCAGCAACCGCCGGGTCACCCTTGTAACCCTTGACCATCGCGGCGATGTCGATCTTCGCCTGGGCGGGGGCGCGATCGGGCTGCGGATCGGGCTGGAATTCGCCGACTGTGCGGTTTGACGGCTTCAGGTACTCGATCGCGACGCGTTGGACGTCGGCCGCAGTGACGGTGCGCCAGCGATCGCGTTCGAGGAAGAAAAGACGCCAGTCGCCGCTTGCGATCGATTCCGAGATCGAGGTGCCAAAGGCCTGCGGGTTGTTGATGACGCGCTCGAATTCGTTGAGGGCCCGCGCCCGGACACGTTCGACCTCGGTCACGGTGATCGGCTGCGCCTTCACGCCTTCCAGCGCGGCGAGCATCGCGTCACGCGCCTTGGGCAGCGAACCGTCGCTCGACACCTCGGCGAAGAACATCACGACACCGGGATCGTGCATGCCGAAGTTTGCACCCTCGACGCTGCTCGCTAGATTGGCATCGACAAGCGCGCGGTAGAGGCGTCCCGACGGCGCGATCGTCATGATCTCGGTCAGCGCGTCCATCGCGACATAGTCCGGGCTCGCCTGAGGCACGGTGTGATACAGCGCGCCGACGAGCTGCGTGTCGCCGACGCGACGGAGCACCACCTGGCGCTCGCCGTCCTGCACCGGCTCGTCGGTGTAGAGGGACGGCAGCTTGCGCAGCGGCCGTGAAATCGGCCCGAAATACCTGGCAATCAGGCGCAGCGCCTTATCGGCATCGAACGCGCCCGCGACGACCAGCACTGCGTTGTCCGGCTGGTAGTAGGTGCGGTAGAAAGCCTGCAGGCGCTCGATGCTGACGCGCTCGACATCGGTGCGCGCGCCAATCGGCTCTTTGCCGTAGTTGTGCCAGTTGAACGCGGCCGAGAGCATGCGCTGCTCGAGAATGCCTTGGGGATCATTCTCGCCACTCTCCATCTCGTTGCGAACGACGGTCATCTCGCTATCGAGATCTCTGCGCGCGATGAACGAGTTGACCATGCGGTCGGCTTCCATCGCCAAGGCCCAATCCAGGTTCTCTGTCGATGCAGGAAACGTCTCGTGATAATTGGTGCGATCGAACGAGGTCGAGCCGTTGAAGTCCATGCCACGGCGGCCGAGTTCGGTCATGATGTTGCCGCGTGCAGGCGTACCCTTGAACATCAGGTGCTCGAGCAGGTGCGCCATGCCGGTCTCGCCGTAGTTCTCGTGATGCGACCCGACGAGGTAGGTCACGTTGACTGTCGTCTTGGGTTGCGTCGCGTCGGGAAAGAGCAGGACCCGCAGGCCATTGGCCAGCGCGTATTCGGTGACGCCTTCCACACTCGGTCCTTGCGCGATGCCGGGAGGCAGCGTGGCGGCCACCGTCGGCGAGACAAGAGCAAGACAGGGCAGGGCGATGCGGGCGAGGACGCGGAGCGAGAGCATAGAACCAGTGTTTGGGCCGGAACGCGGAAATTAAAGCAAAGACTGGGGCCCTCACGGCTAGCGATGCACCGGCGGGCATCCAATGGAGTGCCGGCGCGGCGGTTGGTTCCCCGGTGAATACTCCACATTCTGGATGTGGATTCTCCCTGGTTTCACCCGTGCCGATGGCTTAGAGTCCAGTCGAGGCATGCAGCATGCGCCCTCCGACGGAGACCACGATGCGCAAGATGCGTAGCTGTCACCGGCACCTGCGCGAGGTACGGCCCGCCGCCCGTGCCGGAAGCAGTCCGGTGGGCCGGGAGCTGCCCGCGACCCCCGGGTTTCAAGGCCGTCCGACCACCTCCGCGCTGGCCTGGAAGGCCCTGGTCAGAGGCGCGCAGCTCCTCGCGGCGGTCGCGCTCTCGCAACTCGGATACCGCTTGGCGTGCCTCCCAATCCAGGTTCCGGGAAGCGTGATTGTCGCGGGATTGTTGCTGAGCCTGGCGTCAAGCCGTTTCCTTCCGGTCCGTTGCTTCGAAAAGGGCGCCGCGCTCGTGATCCGGTATTGCCAAGGTTCGTGATTCGGGCAGCGCCGGTTGCGCGGCCGCGGATGGAGTAAGCGCTCGCAGGCGTCGCGGCCATTGGGGCCGCGGCTTCGCCAACCCGCCACCAACGAGCCGTCACGCCGACGCCATGATCGCCGCCCGCCGAATTCGCGCCGGACCGCTGCTGCGCACCGCGCTATCGCGCACTCGGCGACGGCATCCTCGAGCGCGCAGGTGCGCGCCGCTGCGTATTATTGACGTTTACGTAAACGTAAGGTAGTGTGGTCCGATGCGGGCGAGGAGTAAGCTTTTGCCTCCCCCCTGCGCAGTGGCATGCACTTTGCGCCCCGGGAGCCGCAGATGAACGACGTTGCCATCGCCAAGAAGCCGCTGGTTGCAAGGCCCACCCACAAGGTGCGCTTCGTCACGGCCGCGAGCCTTTTCGACGGACACGACGCGTCGATTAACATCATGCGGCGCATCCTGCAGGCGACCGGTTGTGAGGTGATCCATCTGGGCCACAACCGCTCGGTGGAGGACATCGTAACCACCGCGCTGCAGGAAGATGCCCACGGCATCGCAATCTCGTCGTATCAGGGCGGCCACGTCGAGTTCTTCAAGTACATGCTCGATCTGCTGCGCCAGCGGGGTGGGGAGCATATCAAGGTATTCGGTGGTGGCGGCGGGGTGATCATCCCCGCCGAGATCGACGAGTTGCAGAAATACGGGGTCGCGCACATCTTCTCGCCAGAGGACGGTCAGCGACTCGGCCTGCAGGGGATGATCAACGCGATCGTCACGCCCTGTGATGTCGATCTTGCGCAGGATCTGCCCGCCGACCTGATCGCGCTCAGGGCCGGCGACAAGCGGGCCCTTGCACGCTTCATCACCGGCTTCGAAGCCGAAGCCGTGCCGCCGAAGCTGCGCGAGGAATTGCTGCGCGCGGCGGAGGCATCCAAGGCGGCGACTTTGGGCATCACCGGCACGGGCGGAGCGGGCAAGTCCTCGCTGACCGACGAGCTGGTCCGCCGCTTCCGCCTCGACCAGGACGACCGGCTTAAGATCGCGATCATCTCCATCGACCCGTCACGGCGCAAATCCGGCGGTGCGCTCCTCGGCGATCGCATCCGCATGAATGCCATCCAGCATCCCAACATCTACATGCGCTCGATGGCCACCCGCGAGGCGGGCGCCGAAGTCTCGAAGGCGCTGCCCGATGCCATTGCCGCTTGCAAGGTCGCCGGCTTCGACCTGATCGTGGTCGAGACCTCGGGCATTGGGCAAGGCGACGCGGCGATCGTGCCGCTGACAGATGTCTCGCTCTACGTCATGACGCCCGAGTTCGGTGCGGCGAGCCAGCTCGAAAAGATCGATATGCTGGACTTCGCCGATTTCATCGCGATCAACAAGTTCGATCGCAAGGGTGCGGCCGACGCGCTGCGCGACGTGCGCAAGCAATACCAGCGCAACCACGAGCTCTTCTCGCAGCAGCCCGACGCAATGCCCGTCTACGGCACAATCGCCGCGCGCTTCAATGACGACGGCGTGACCGCGCTCTACCAGGCGCTGTGCGCGCGGCTCGCGCAGGAAGGGTTGCAGCTGGCTCCGGGAAAGCTGCCGCTGACGACCGTGAAGCACTCGACTGCGCAGAACTTCATCGTTCCGTCAGCCCGGGTGCGCTATCTCGCCGAGATCGCCGAGACCGTGCGGGCGTATCGCGCCTGGGCGAAGGAGCAGGCACGGATCGCGCGTGAACGGCAGCAGCTCAGGGCGGCGCGCGCGATGCTCGACGAGACCGGCGACTACAAGGAGCGCCTCGCGTCCAGCAGCCACGTCTCCGACGTCGAAGCGGGACGGCAACTCGACGCAACGATCACCAGCGCCGGACACGCGCTCGAGGCGCTGCTCGAGGAGCGCGAAAAGCGGCTTGATCCGCGGGCGCGCAAGCTACTCGAGATGTGGCCGAAGACCAAGGCCGCCTATACGGGCGACGAGTACGTGGTCCGAATCCGCGGCAAGGAAATCCGCTCGGCGCTGACAATCGTTTCGTTGTCAGGCACGCACATTCCGAAGGTCGCGCTGCCGAAGTTCGAGGACGACGGCGAAACGCTCCGCTGGCAGCTCGAGGAGAACGTTCCAGGCAGCTTCCCGTTCACCGCCGGCGTATTTGCGTTCAAGCGCGAAAATGAAGACCCCACGCGCATGTTCGCCGGCGAGGGGGATGCGTTCCGCACCAACAAGCGGTTTCACATGCTCGCTGACGGGATGCCGGCGAAGCGGCTGTCGACCGCCTTCGACTCGGTAACGCTCTACGGCAACGATCCCGCTCTGCGCCCGGACATCTACGGCAAGGTTGGCAACTCGGGTGTGTCGATCGCCACGCTCGACGACATGAAGGTCCTTTACGCGGGCTTCGACCTCTGCGCGCCGAACAACTCCGTGTCGATGACCATCAACGGCCCGGCGCCGACGATCCTGGCGATGTTCATGAACACCGCGATCGAGCAGCAGCTCGAGAAATTCCACAAGGACAATGGCCGCGATCCCACCGACGACGAGGCACAGAAGATCACGGCGTGGACCCTCTCCAGCGTGCGCGGAACGGTGCAGGCCGATATCCTCAAGGAGGACCAGGGCCAGAATACGTGCATTTTCTCCACCGAGTTTAGCCTGAAAGTGATGGGCGATATCCAGCAGTACTTCGTCCAGCACCAGGTCAAGAATTTCTATTCGGTGTCGATTTCGGGATATCACATTGCCGAAGCTGGCGCTAATCCGATCAGCCAGCTTGCGTTCACGCTATCCAACGGGTTCACCTTTGTCGAGGCGTATCTCGCGCGCGGCATGCACATCGATGATTTCGCACCGAACCTGTCGTTCTTCTTTAGTTACGGGATGGACCCAGAGTACGCGGTGATCGGCCGCGTCGCGCGGCGCATCTGGGCAGTGGCAATGCGCGAGCGCTACGGTGCCAACGAGCGCAGCCAGAAGCTCAAGTTCCATTCGCAGACCAGCGGGCGGAGCCTGCACGCGCAAGAAATCGCATTCAACGATATCCGAACCACGCTGCAGGCGCTGATCTCCACCTACGACAACACCAACAGCCTGCACACCAACGCGTACGACGAGGCGATAACGACACCGACCGAGGAGTCCGTGCGCCGCGCGATGGCAATCCAGTTGATCATCAACCGCGAATGGGGCCTCGGGAAGAATGAGAACCCGAACCAGGGCAGCTTCATCATCGAGGAACTGACCGATCTGGTCGAGGAGGCGGTGCTCAAGGAGTTCGAGGCGATCAGCGAGCGCGGCGGCGTTCTGGGTGCGATGGAAACCGGCTACCAGCGCGGCAAGATTCAGGAGGAATCGCTCTACTACGAACACAAGAAGCATGATGGCAGCTACCCGATCATCGGGGTGAACGCATTCCGCAACCCGCACGGCGACGAGACGCCCAAGACGCTGGCGCTCGCCCGCTCGACCGACGACGAGAAGCGCTCACAGCTAAAGCGGCTGCAAGAGTTTCACTCCCGCCACGCGGCCGCCGCGCCGAAGGCGCTGGAAAAACTGAAGCGCGCCGTGATCGAAAACCGCAACGTCTTCGCGGAGTTGATGAACAGCGTGCGCGTGTGCTCGCTCGGGCAGATCACCGATGCGTTGTTCCAGGTCGGCGGGGAGTACCGCCGCAGCATGTAGCGAGGTTGCCCGGCAACGAAACGCCAAGCCCGCCGCGAGCAGCCGATGCTGCAATGGCAGCGGCATTCATTCTCGCGCAGTCGTCCAACCTCGAAGGCGGAGCGCCTGCGTCAGAACTCGACGACCGATCGTATCGACTCGCCTTTCTGCATCAACGTGAACCCATCGTTGATTCGCGCCAGCGGCAGCTTGTGAGTGATCAGGTCGTCGATGTTGATCTTGCCTTCCATATACCAATCGACTATTTTCGGAACGTCGGTGCGGCCGCGTGCGCCGCCGAACGCGGTGCCCTTCCATACCCGCCCGGTGATAAGCTGAAACGGGCGGGTGCAGATCTCCTGCCCGGCGCCGGCGACGCCGATGATCACGGCGACTCCCCAACCGCGGTGGCAGCATTCCAGCGCCTGGCGCATGACATCGACGTTGCCGATGCACTCGAAGCTGTAGTCGGCGCCGCCCCCGGTCAGTTCGACCAGGTGCGGCACCAGATCGCCAGGCATGTCGCGCGGATTGACGAAGTGCGTTGCGCCGAACTTGCGCGCAAGCGGTTCGCGGCCGGGGTTAACATCGACCGCGATGATCATGTTTGCTCCCACCATGCGCGCCCCCTGCACGACGTTGAGACCGACGCCGCCCAGGCCGAACACGACAACGTTCGCTCCCGGCTCGACTTTGGCGGTGTTGATGACGGCACCGATGCCCGTCGTCACGCCGCAACCGATGTAGCAGACCTTGTCGAATGGGGCGTCGCTGCGGATCTTTGCGACCGCGATCTCCGGCAGGACGGTGAAGTTGGCGAAGGTCGAGCAGCCCATGTAGTGATGCAAGCGCTCGCCGTCGAGCGAAAAGCGGCTGGTGCCGTCGGGCATCAGGCCCCTGCCCTGCGTGGCGCGGATTGCCGTGCATAGATTGGTCTTGCGCGACAAGCAGGCCTTGCATTGCCGGCATTCCGGCATGTAGAGCGGGATGACGTGGTCACCCTTGGCCACGCTCGTGACGCCGGCTCCGACGCCGGCGACGATTCCCGCACCCTCGTGACCGAGGATTACGGGAAACAGGCCCTCCGGGTCCGCCCCCGAACGCGTGAACTCATCGGTGTGGCAGATGCCGGTAGCCTTGATTTCGATGAGCACCTCGCCGGAGCGCGGACCGTCCAGACGCACGGTCTCGACGACAAGAGGCGCTCCAGCACGATAAGCGACTGCGGCGCGAACGTCCACGGTTACTCCGGGTGCTTCGGACACCGCTTAAGATATCAGACGCCGACCGGCGCAGGCGCGGGAGACGGGCCGATCGCGCGGCGAGGGCGTGCTAGGCGTCGGGTGGCACCTCCAGCGCCACCAGAAACCGGGCGACCATGTTGTACGCGGCGACCACCGCGGCAAGCTCAACAAACTCAGTCGGGGAAAAGTGCCGGGCAAGGGTGTCGGCCAGCGCGTCGGGGATGCGCACGTCACGCGTGCTCGCCAGCGCGTAGCGGATCACGTTTTGCTCGAGCGCGTCGAACAGCGGGCTGGCCGCCGCAGTTCCCGGATCGGCCAGCGCCGCGACCTGCGCGGCACTACCGCCCGCTTTCGCGAATTCGGGGGCGTGGTGATGAAACTCGTACTCCGCCCCCGTTGCCCGCGCGACGACGCAGATAGCCAGCTCGCGCAGCTTCGGCGCCAGCGACAGCTCCTGACGCACCGTCCTCAGGAACACATTCCAGCTTCGCGCCAGCGGCTCCGACCACAACAGCAGCCGGTCGAGGTTGAGCAGCTGCCCACCGCGCCGCAGCTCGATCGCGGCGACCAGGGCGGCATCGCGCTGGGCCTGGGCGGCGCTCCAAAATGGTAGCCGCATGTGCTCCTCCGATGGCGGCATCGCCTTGGCTATTTGTAGTCCTGCGGATCGCCCGAATCGGTCGGCTTGGCGATCACCCGCGACAGCTGTTCGCCCATCGGAAAGTTCAGCACCACATTGTGCGGCGGGATTGGCTGGACGAACCACTTGTCATAGATGCGGCGAATCTCTCCCGAGCTGAATACGCCGCGCAGCGCTGCGTCAACTTGAGCCTTGAACTGCGTGTCGTCGCGCCGCAGCATCAGCGCGTAGGGGTCGGCGAGCATGCCATCGATCGAAATCAGCCGGAAAGCGTTGGGCGTCTGCGACGTGGCCGCGAGGCCGGCCAGAAGGATATCGTCCTCGGAGAAAGCAGCAACCCGGTCGGTCGTGAGCAGCAGAAACGACTCGGCGTGATCCTTGCCGTTGATCACCGACAGGTCGAGATTCAACTGTTTGTTGAGCGCGGTGATCTTCTGCATCGTGTTCGTGCCGCCGGTCACGGCCACCGTCTTGCCTTTGAGATCGGCCGTCTTCTGGATGCCGCTCGACGCTTTGACGATGAACTTGGTGTTGACGATGAACGTCGTCAGGCTGAAGGCGACCGTCCTCTGGCGCTCGATATTGTTGACCGTCGACCCGCACTCGAGATCGACGGTCCCATTGAGAACCAGTGGCACCCGATTGGCGGACGTGACGAGCTGCTGGCGGACCTTTAGACCCGGCATCTTCAGGGTCTGCCGCAGGTGCTCGACCACCCGCATGCAAAGGTCGACCGAGTAGCCAATCGATTGGCCGCTGTCGTCAGCGTAGGAGAATGGAATCGAGGCGTCGCGCACGCCGAGAACGATTTCACCGGTGTCGCGTAGCTTCTTCAACGTTCCAGCATCCTGCGCCGCGGCCGGAATCGCAAAGGCGAGAATCGCGAGCCAAAGTACCGATTGGACCTTCATGACCGTCTCCTTGGAAAATGGCACGCGGGCCCGCATCCGCGGCGGAAGTATTGCAGTGTTAAGCGGGCAATCACGTTATCGCAGACAGCGCGGCATCGAGCGCCACGCGCAGGGTGGTGACGATCTCGTCAACGTGCCGGTCCTCGATAATGAAGGGCGGCGCGATGAGAATGTGGTCGCCGTTCCGGCCATCCACCGTCCCGCCCATCGGGTAGACGAGCAGCCCGCGGCGCATCGCTTCGCTCTTGATCCGCGAGTACAGCTGCAACGCGGGATCGAACGGCGTCTTGGTAGCGCGATCGGCGACGAGCTCGACGCCGCAGAACAGTCCCCGGCCGCGGATGTCGCCGACATGCGGATGGTCGCCCAATTGCGCCGCGAGCCCCGTTTTCAGCTTTGCACCCTGCGCGCGTACGTTGGCGAGCAGATTCTCCTCGCGCAGCGTGCGCTGCACCGCGAGCGCCGCGGCACAGGCGAGTGGATGCCCCATGTACGTGTGGCCATGCATGAACGCGCCGCTGCCGCGGGCGAATGGCTCCATGACCGTTGCCGTCGCGAGCACGGCCCCGATGGGTGCATAGCCACCGCCGAGGCCCTTGGCGAGCACGACCAGGTCGGGCGCGATGCCTTCTGCCTCGACGGCGTGCAGCGTGCCGCAGCGGCCCATGCCGCACATCACCTCGTCGAGGATCAGCAGCACGCCGTGGCGATCACAGATTTCGCGAATGCGCTTGAAGTATCCGGGCGCCGGCTCGACCGCGCCCAGGGTCGCGCCGACCACGGTTTCGGCCACGAAGGCGATGACGTTCTCCGGGCCCAATTCGATGATCTTGGCGTCGAGTTCGTCCGCCATGCGGAGCCCATACCGTTCCGCCGATTCCCCCGGCCGCTGGCCGCGATAGGCGTAGCACGGCGCGATATGGTGGCTCGGTGCGAGAATGGGCGCGAACATTCCGCGCCGCCACGCGTTGCCGCCAATGGCAAGCGCCCCCAGCGTGTTGCCGTGATAGCTCTGCCAGCGGGCGATGAAGTGCCGTCGGTTGGGCTCGCCGCGCTCCACGAAGTGCTGGCGCGCCATCTTGAGCGCAGCTTCGATACCTTCCGAGCCGCCGGAAACGAAGTAAACATGCGACATCACGCCGGGCGCGTGCGCGATAAGCTCATCGCCCAGCGCTTCGGCGGCCGCGGTGGTGAAGAAGCTGGTGTGCGCGTATTCCAGCCGATCGAGCTGCTCTCGCATCGCCGCCAGCACGGCCGGGTGACAATGGCCGAGGCACGACACCGCGGCGCCGCTGCTCGCGTCCAGATAGCGTTTGCCGTCCTGGTCAACCAGATACACGCCCTCGCCGCGCACGGCAGTCGGATAATTCTGCCGCAGTGAGCGATGCAGGACGTGGCTGGCGGCGCCGCTGCGCCGGTATCGTTCATCGCCGGCTTTCGGCTGCGCGCGCCTGGCGGCGGCGCGCCGCGCCCTGCGTCGAGATAAGCGTACAGCGAGCGCAATTCCTGGTCGGCCCGCCGCGTCGCGGCGACCGCCCGTGGGCCGCGCTCGGCGACAAGCAAGGCAGCAAGCGCTTCGGCAAGGGCGAAAGCTGCGCTCATCGAATGAAAAAACGACGGCGTCGCCGTCGCCGCGGTCAGCACTGCCCGCGCCCGCGCGGCAAGGGGGGAGAGCGGGCTGTCGGTGAGCGCGATCACGCCAACCCGCCGTGTCGCGCCGTGCGCCGCGGCTTCTACCGTGGCGCGGGCATACGGCGCTACGGAAACTGCGAACATGACGTCGCCGGCACCTGCGCCGCGTAGCGCGTCGATACCGATACCGCCGGGCCCGTCGACGAGAATGACGGGCGCTCCGCCAAAGGACGCCACATAGTAAAAATGGTACGCGATCGGGTAACTGGAACGGCTGCCAAGCACATAGATGCGGCGCCCGCGCGCGAGCAGCTGCGCGGCCTTCTGCAGCGTGCCAGCGTGGTCGCATCGCCAAGTGCGGCAAGATTGGCGGCTATCGCAGCAAGGACGCCTTCGGCCAGCGCGGGACCGCCGACTTCCTTGCGCCGCGCCAGCATGCGACGGGCCTCCGGCGCGAAGCCGGCCGCGCGCGCGCGCAGCCCACGCTGCGAACTGCCGCGCAGCGCATCGTATCCCGCGAAGCCGAAGTGCTGGGCGAAGCGCGTCAGGGTCGCGGGCGCGACCCCAAGCGAACGCGCCTGCTCCCGCGTTGAAAGCAACGCCACGTCGTCCGGCCGCTCGAAGAGCCAACGCGCGACGCGCTGCGCCCGCGCCGGCAAGCTCGCGTAGCTGTCCTTCACTTGTTGCAGCAGGTCGGGAAATGCGAGAGCGGATTCGCGCATGGGGGCGCGGTCGTGGATTGGAGAAACGATTGGTTCGCAGTAGTGAACCACGAAACAAATGTTTTGTATAGATTGGAATTCCCGGGTCGCGAGGGCCGTTCCTCCCCGAGTCGGGATCGATGATAGGATTCCGCGAGCATTGAAGCGCCTGTGGGCAATGCGATAGGCGCGGGAGGATGGCCATGCGATTCCGGGTTAACCCGTCCAACAGGGACTATTACGGCGGCGCCTTGATGATCCTGATCGGCCTGGGCGCGGTCCTCCAAGGAAGGCTGTATCCGATCGGCACATTGAGCCGCATGGGACCGGGTTTCTTCCCCGTTGCGCTGGGTGCGATCCTGGCATTCACGGGCTTGGCGATCATCGCCACCGCCCGCTTCACGGCGACCACGCCCGAGGCCGCCCCGCTGCCGCCGGAATGGCGCGGCTGGCTCTGCATTGGTCTCAGCATCGTGGCTTTCGTAGTGCTCGGTAAGTACGGGGGGTTGGTTCCGGCAACCTTCGCGATAGTCTTCATTTCCGCGCTTGCCGATCGCGAGAACACGCTCCTCGCAGCGACCGTCCTCGCGCTGGGCACGGTCGCGGTCAGCATCGTCGTTTTCTGGTGGGCGCTGCAGATGAACTTCGCGCTGTTCGGCTGGGGCTGAGCATGATCGGGCAGTCGCTCACCGACCTCTGGTACGGCTTCAGCGTTGCGCTGCAGCCGCACAACCTGATGTGGTCGTTCTTCGGAGTGCTGGTCGGCAACCTGATCGGCGTCCTCCCGGGCATGGGCGCCCTGTCGGCAATTGCCATGCTGCTGCCATTGACGTACACGATGCACGCGGTCCCGGCCATCCTCATGCTAGCCGGCATCTTCTACGGTTCGCAATACGGCGGCGCGATCGGGGCCATCCTGCTCAACATGCCCTCGCATCCGCCGCATGCCGTCACCTGCCTCGACGGCTATCCCATGACCAAGAAAGGCAAAGGCGGCACGGCGCTCGGGATCACGATGATCGCCTCGTTCTTTGCCGCATCCTTCGGGATCACGGTGATGGTCTTCGCTTCGCCGCTGCTGGTCGAGGTCGCATTCAAGTTCGGGCCGACCGAGATTTTCTCCATCATGCTGCTGGGATTGCTCGCGGGCGCCACGATGGCGCGCGGATCTCCACTTAAGGGCGTGGCGATGACCGTGGTCGGATTGTTGATCGGCGTCGTGGGCACCGACGTCAACAGTGGCGCGCTGCGGTTTACTTTCGGATTGACCGAGCTGTCGGATCGGGTGGAGCTGGTCGCGTTGGCATTGGGCCTCTTCGGTGTAGCCGATTTTCTGCGCAGCGTGAATAGGATTCACTTCGTCGGCAACGAGGCCAAGGTGCGCTTGCGTGACATGCGTCCGAGCATGGCGGAACTCAAGCAGGCGTTCTTTCCGATGGTGCGCGGCACGCTGGTGGGAACCTTGTTTGGTGCCATGCCGGGGACCGGGCCGACCATCACGACGTTCATCGCGTACGCATTGGAGCGAAGGATATCCAAGACGCCGGAACGATTTGGTCACGGGGCGCTGGAAGGCGTCGCCAGCCCCGAGGCGGCATCGCACTCCAAGACCCAGGTCGATTTCATTCCGACGATGAGCATCGGCATTCCCGGCGACGCGGTCATGGCGCTCATACTGGGGGCGTTGCTCATCCAGGGCATACAGCCTGGCCCGCAGCTGATCAGTGAGCACGCCGATCTTTTCTGGGGCCTGATAGCGAGCTTCTGGGTCGGGAACGTCCTGCTCGTGATTCTCAACGTGCCGCTGATTGGCGTGTGGGTCAAGGTTCTGCAAGTGCCCTATCGCTACATGTTTCCGTGTGCGCTATTTTTCATCGCCGTCGGCGTGTACAGCACCAACAACAGCCTGTTCGAGGTCAACGAGGTGCTGGTATTCGGAATACTCGGCGCGATATTCCTGGCGCTCGAGTTTCCGGTCGCTCCGATCCTGCTCGGATACGTGCTCGGCCCCCTGGTGGAAGAGAATTTCCGCCGCGCTCTGCTGCTGTCGCGTGGCGACCTGACAGTGTTTTTCCAGAAGCCGATCAGCCTTGGCTTCATGACGGTGTGCATACTGCTCGTTCTGCTGCAGGTGTTCTTCGCTCTGCGCGCGTCCCTGCGCAAACGCCGGGCCGCCGACTTGGCACTGCCGGCGGCCGGCGCTCACATCGACAGCGAATGACAACAATCAAACTCGACCTCGACGCCTATCTCGAGCGCATCCACTACGGCGGGGGTACCCGGCCGACCTTCGACACCCTGGCAGGGCTTCTCCGCGACCACATGGCGGCGATCCCGTTCGAGAACCTTGATGTGCTGCTCGGCATTCCGGTCCGTCTCGACCTCGAAGGCGTCCAGGCCAAGCTCGTTGCCGCCCACCGCGGCGGCTACTGTTTCGAGCATGCATCGCTGTTTGCGGCCGTCCTCGAGCGCCTCGGCTTCCAGCCGGTCCGCCATACGGCACGCGTGGTTCTGGTCGTGCCGCGCACGGCCTCCCCGCGCACGCACATGTGCCTCACGGTGCCACTTGCCGAGGGCACCTTTGTCGTCGATCCCGGGTTCGGCGCGCTGGCGCCACGCGTCCCGGTCCCGCTCCACGATGGCGCGGAAGGGCGCGACGGCCACGAACGGCACACCATGGTCCGCGATGGACAGCACTGGGTGCTGCGGGCGCAGACCGCCGCCAAGGCTGTCGATTGCTGGGTCTCGACGCTGGAACAGGACAACCTGGTGGATTTCGAGTTGGGGAATTACTACACGGCGACCCATCCGGCCTCGCCGTTCGTCAACCGGATCATGATGCGCGCCCTGACCGGCGACGGGCGCGTCGCGGTGATGAATCGCGAGCTCACAATCTGGTGCGGCGACAAGCCGCTGACGAGCCAGCTCGCCGACCGCGCGGCGCTGCGGGCGCTCTTGGTCAAGTATTTTGGCTTCGACCTGCCTGAAGTCGAGCGACTGCGCGTGCCCGCGATTCCGGAATGGACGTGACGCGCCGGGGGAACCTGCGCCACCGTGCGCCGGAATGGCGGGACGCACTTCCGATGCCCTCGGCATCGTCGCGCCGGCAACGTCAGACTCGGCCGAGGCTTCGCGCGGCTTGACCCGACCCCGTTTGCTCACCCGGCGCCGCAGGATCGTAGTGCAGCGGGACCGGGTTCGAATAGTCATCCAGCCGAAGGTAATCGCCCAGCATTCGGTCGAGTGCCTGCGGGCGAAAGGGGCTCATTCCCTTGTTGGGCGAGCTGGTCAATTCCCCGAAATAGGCGCTGCCGTCGATTTCGTACAGGTCGACGCGCACAAAATCCACGCCTGCCGACAGGGCCTCGGCGGCTTCGAACATCGCGGCGAGCGAGGCCGGGCGCGCCACGGCCTCGCCCTGAGCTGCGGCGACCGTGCCCTCTACGCGATTCCAGTGCTCATCGTAGAGAATTTGCGTATGGAGCGTTGCGCGATCGCGATCGACCTGGATCAAACGCACGTGGCCGCCAAAGACGAATAACTTGTAGTCGGGCGGCGCGGCCTGCCCATCGTCGTGGAGCAGTTGTTCAGCGAATACCGCGCGGCGGATGTTCCGGTACGCCCACTCGCGACCTACGATCGTGAAATCCGATCGGAGCCACGTGCGCGCCAGCTTGACGAGATCGGCACGCCGCTGCAGGGTCTTGTTCCGCACCAGGCAGTTCCACCCGCTCCCGTGGTTGGCCTTGAGAACGAATTCGTTGGGCAGCGCCTCGAAGGGAAGTGCGTCGGCATGATCCGACCACCAGTAGAGCTCCGGCAGGAGCAGCGCGGGTGCCGCGCGGCGGACGTAATCGCGCACCCGCAACTTGTCCGAGAATAGCGTCAGGTACGGACGGCGGTCGGTGAGGATTTTGACCAGTATCTTCTCGTTGAAGCCGCGGGGTCGATCGAGGTCGGGCCAGTGGCCGAACTGATTGCGGTACAGACGTGCGAGATAATCGCGATCGCTGACCAGGCGCATGGCGAGCTTGCGCCGCAACTCTTGCCTGGCGGCGCGCCATTTTTTCAACAGCATTCGCGGGTGCCGCATCGACCGGAGTCCTAAGAGATGGGGCGGGGGCGATTATCGCGCCAGCGCGGCCTGATCCCAGCACGTTCGTGCCCCGCTCCTTGACATGGCGCGTGCGGCAACAACGCGCCGCCGCGGCGAAAATCCCGTGCCCGGCCATTGCCGGCATGGTACGCTCTTTCGCACTCCGGCGAAGCCGCGCTGGCCGTGCCAAATCCGACAGTCACGCGACAACTCCCCTGAAGGGCTACGCAGCCGAGGGCCGGGTTGCCGGAGAACCGATGAATCGTTGCCTGTTCATGCTTGCCGCATCGATGCTTCTAGCCGCGGTCGGCTGCGCGAATTTCAAGGCCCTCTCGGCAGAGGACTACGACCGCGGGGACGTTCCACAGAAGCAATTTGCCAGTGATGCGGAAGTCTGCGCTAAGCTGGCCGAGGTCCGATCAGAAGAGGTTTGGCGTGGGTGGCGAGCACGACCCCACGCACGCAACCTTCAACCGGATGTACGACGCCTGCATGCGGGCGAGCGGCTATAAGCGCAAGCCAGCGCCCTGACCGAGCGTCGCTTGGCCCTGCGCGCGGCGTCGGTCCGCGGTGCGATTCAAGGCGCCATGTCTGGCGGAAAGGCGCACAACCGGACACATATTTCCCTGCGTTCCGGGAAAGCTTGTGGCGCGTCGCTCGGCACGCGGGCGCAATTTGCCGCCGGCCGCGCTTGAAGGCATATTGCACCCTGGCCAAACGCCGCCGCCGACGATGCCGGATCCATCCAAGCTCCACCCCGAAACGCTCGCCGCGCAGGGGCTGGGCGCGTCGCCGAACCCTATCGGGACATCGTTCCGCCGATCTACGTCTCGACAACGTACGAGCGCGGTCCTGATGGGGCATTTCCCGGCGGACGCGTTATTCGCGCGCGGACAATCCGAGCTACGATCAGGTCGAGGCGCTGATCGCCACGCTCGAAGGCGCGGTCGCGGCGCTGTTGTTCGCGTCCGGCCAGGCGGCCGCCGCGGCGGTGTTCCAGGCGCTTGCCCCCGGTGCATGCGTGCTCGCGCCGCGCAGCATGTACTGGGGACTGCGCAAATGGTTGCTCGAGTTCGCGGTGCCGTGGGGGTTGGAGCTCGAGCTCTACGAGAACGCGTCGCTCGACGACCTTGCGGCCAGGGCGCAGAGGCGGCATCCGCGTTTGATCTGGATCGAGACGCCGGCCAATCCAACCTGGGAGATCACCGATATCGCTGCCGCGAGCGCCATCGGCCGGGACGTCGGCGCGCTCGTTGCCGTCGACTCGACTGCGGCCACGCCGCTGCTCACGCGCCCGCTCGAACTGGGCGCGCACATTGTCATGCATTCGGCGACCAAGTATCTGAATGGCCACTCCGACGTGATCGCGGGAGTACTGGCGACAGCGCACGACGATGAACTGTGGCAACGCATTCGTTACGTGCGCGGCGGCGGCGGCGCGGTGCTCGGGCCGCTGGAGGCCTGGTTGCTGCTGCGAGGAATGCGGACGCTGCACCTGCGCGTCGCCGCGGCGGGCGCGAACGCGCAGGCGATTGCCGAGCGCTTGCGCGGCCACCCGAAGCTGTCGCACGTGCTTTATCCAGGGCTGGCGGAGCACCCGGGCCACGCCGTTGCCGCCAGACAGATGCGCGGCGGATTCGGCGCCATGATGTCGCTGCGCTTCGCCGGTGGCGAAGAGGCCGCGCGGTCCTTTTGCGCAGGGCTACGGATTTCAAGCGCGCGACGTCACTGGGCTCGGTCGAGAGCCTCGCCGAGCATCGCGCCAGCGTCGAAGGGCCGGGACACGCAATGTCCCCGGATCTGGTCCGCCTATCGATCGGTGTCGAACATGTCGATGATCTGATCGGCGACATCGAGCAGGCACTGCATTAGCGCAGCGCGAACGGCCGCAATCGTGTCAACGCTTTTCGTCTCGACCTCTGTGCTGCGTGTCGGCTACGAAGTTGCAGGCCCTGGCGACGGGTTTCCGGTGATCCTCCTTCACGGGTGGCCCGACGACGTGCGCACCTGGGATGCCGTGCTGCCGTCCCTGCACCGGGCCGGCTATCGTACGTATGTTCCATGGCTGCGCGGGTTCGGCCCGACGACGTTTCTGCGCGCGGATACATTGCGCAGCGGGCAACTGGTCGCGCTGGGGCAGGATGTGGTCGAGTTCGCGGCGGCGCTCAATCTCGGGCGCCACGCCCTGGTTGGCCACGATTGGGGCTCACGCGCTGCATATATCGCGTCAAAGCTGAACGAAGCACGGGTATGCGCGTGCGTGGCACTGTCGACCGGTTACGGCACCAACTCGCCGAAGCAGACGCTCGGTTATCGGCAAACCCAGAACTACTGGTATCACTGGCTTATGGCGACGCCGCGGGGGGAGAAGGTAGTCCGCGAGGATCGCCGTGCGTTCACGCGCCACATCTGGGACGAGTGGTTTGTTGCCTATAGGCCTGACGCGGCCGAGTTTGACCGCACGGCGATCTCCTTCGACAATCCCGACTGGGCCGACGTTGTGCTGCACTCCTACCGCGTGCGCTGGGGTCATGCCGCGCCCGACCCTCTCTATCGCGCGCTCGACACGCGGTTCGATCCCGCTCCGATACAGCGCGTGCCAACGCTAACGCTGCACGGCGCGCTCGATCCGGTGAATTCGCCGCAAATGAGCGAAGGCAAGGAGGCGTATTTCGAAGGCCCCTATGCGCGACGGCTGATCGGGGGCGCAGGTCACTTTCCGCAACGCGAGAATCCACGGGAGACTGCGCGGCACCTGGTGGCGTGGCTGCGCCGCTTCGGGAATTAGATCCACCCGCCCACTGCAATCGGAGGCTCGACTCGGCATGAAGTCGCGCACGGCAAGGCTCCGGATTGAGCCGCTTACGCGCGGGCGCTGGGACGACCTGGTCGAGTTGTTCGAGCGGCCGGGAGCGTCGATCGCACGCGGCTGCTACTGCATGTTCTATCGCCGCACCGGGAGACACGACCCGCCACCCGGGCTGACGCACTCCGAATCGAACCGGCGCGCGCTGAGAAATCTGCTCGATCGCGGCGTTGTGCCGGGGCTGATCGGCTATGCGGAAGGGCGGCCGGTCGGCTGGGTCTCGCTCGGGCCGCGCGAGGATTACGCCAAACTCAGGCGCTCGCCGGTGATGAAGCCGGTCGATGCAAAACCGGTGTGGTCGATCGTGTGTTTCTTCGTCGACGCAGGGACCCGGCAGCGCGGCGTTGCGGAGGCCTTGCTGAAAGGGGCGCTGGCATGGGCGCGGACACGCGGCGTGACGCTGCTTGAGGCCTACCCCTGCGACCGGATGGTTCCAAGCGCCGCCGAATCCATGTGGTTTGGAGCCAAGTCGATGTTCGACCGCGCGGGATTCGTGGAAGTGGCGCGGCGCCGGCCGACGCGACCGGTGATGCGGAAGAGCCTCCGCCGCTCGGGGGGGTCGTGATTATCGTCGGGTCGGCGGGGGTGCCGATGACCATGATCCGGCGCATGTCGCCCCCGCTGTATTGCGTCAGCAATTAGTCAGCCTGACGTCAACTTTTCTTCAGCCTGCGCTCGTATGATTTTGCTTCTTTCTTGCTTCCTAAAGGAGCGGCGAATGAAAGCGAGGAACGCTCTTCTTTTCATCGCGACCGCGCTCGGATTTGCTTGTGCGCAGGCCACGCCGGCCGTCCAGGCAACCTTGACGCTGGGCAACAACGCGCAGAGCATCGCCATCGATCCGGCGCTGGCGAAGGCGTACGTCACCAACCTCGATGACGACACGGTATCGATCATCGACATCAACGCCCTGACCGTCGTTGCGACCCTGAACGTGGCGCCGATGCCGCGGCGGATAATCGCCGATGCCGCGACGCACCGCGTCTACCTCACCAACTCCATCGCGCCCGGAACGGTCACCGTCATCGACGGCACGACCAATTCCATCGTCACGACGATTCCCGTCGGCAACAATCCGCGGGGGCTCGGCAGCAACTTCCTCATCGGACAGATCTATGTCAGCAACCTCGCTGACAATACCGTGTCGGTCATCAGCACGGCCACAAACAGCGTCGTGGCGACGATCCCGGTGGGCAAATCGCCGGATGGACCAAGCTCGAACGACATTCTGCAGACACTCTACATTCCGAGTTTTGCCGACAACACCGTCTCGGTGATCGACGAGCAAACGCTGACCTTGCTTGCGACCATTCCGGTCGGACGCGGGCCCGGCAACGCGGCTATCGATGGGGTGCACAACAAGGTCTACGTCAACAACGAAACCGACAACACCGTCTCGGTCATCAGCTCCGCGACCAATACGGTCATTGCGACCGTGCCGAGCGGCAGGGGGGGCACCGGCAACACCTCGAATTTCGTAACCTTCAACGCCGCCTACCGTAAGGCATACCTGGCCAACGCCGTCGACGGCACGGTCACGATCATCGATACCGACACCGACACCGTGGAGAATACCGTGACGGTTGGCCCTACGCCGGTGGCTCAGCTCGTCGATCCCAACGGAGGCAACGTCTACGTGCTCAATCAGGGCAACAACTCGGTATCGATTCTCGCTGCCGGAACCGAGACGGTCGTCGACAGCCTCGCCGTCGGAGTCCTTCCCACGGCCATGGGGAACGCTCTCAACCATCTTTTCGTGCTGAACAGCAACGGACCGAGCGTCGACTCGCTCACGATCGCGGCCGATGAGGATACGCTTGCCCAGACCGCGATCGCGAACGAGTTCTACGAGGCGAATTTCAACCACTACTTTCACACCGCCGACGAAGTGGAATTTCAGCTGCTTGCCGACGGAATCTTCGGCGACGCCTGGCAGCGTACGTTCGAGTTGTGGCGCGTCTGGACCGCGCCCGGGCCGGGGCGGGTTCCCGTTTGTCGTTTCTTCAGCACGGCTTTCGGCGCGAAGAGCTCGCACTTCTACACTCCGTACGCCGCCGAATGCCAGGAGCTGCAGACCAATCCGGCGCTGTCGAGCGTCTGGCAGCTCGAAAGCCCCGCGGTGTACTACCTTGCGTTGACCGATGCGTCCGGCAACTGTCCGGCCGGGACCGCTCCCCTCTATCGCGTCTACAACAACGGCATGGGCGGTGCGCCCAACCATCGCTACACGGCCGACGCCGCGATTCGCGCCTTTATGATCACCCAGGGATGGATCGCGGAAGGCAACGGTCCCGATCTCATCTTCGCCTGCACGCCGACGCTGCTTTCGGGCTAAGCCGGGTAGAATCGGGGAGAGGCGCGACCTGCTCCCCGACCCCCGGACCCGACAGTGCCCGAATCCAATCCGCCTTCGGACCCGTCGCCGGCGCTAGAGCGCCGGCTCGCAACGATTCTCTCCGCCGATGTCGCCGGCTACAGCCGGTTGATGGGCGAGCACGAGGAAGCCACCGTGCAGGCGTTGCGCGGCCATCGTGCGGTCTTCGACGCGTTGCTCAAGCAGCATCACGGGCGGATATTCAATACCGCAGGCGACGCGATCCTCGCCGAGTTTCCCAGCGCCGTGGAAGCGGTCCGCTGCGCGACCGAAATCCAGTCGGCGCTGCAGACCCGCAACGAGCACCTGCCGCCCGAGCAGAAGATGTTGTTCCGCATGGGGATCAACGTCGGCGACGTCGTCGTGCAGGACGGCGATCTGCTCGGCGATGGCGTCAACGTCGCCGCGCGCATCCAGGCGATTGCGCAACCCGGCGGAATCTGCATCGCCGGCAGCGTCTACGACCAGATTCAGAACAAGCTGTCGCTGCAGTTCAAGCGGCTGGGGGAGCAGCAGTTCAAGAACATCGGGCAACCCGTGCGGACCTTCAGCATTACGCACGGCGAGAGCGGGGCACTGCCGGCGTCGCTGCGCCGTCCCGGGTTGAAGTCGGTGCTCGCATTCGGCGCCCCTGCGATTGCGGCTGCTGCGTTGGCCGGTGGCGGATACCTGCTCTACCGTGACTACGAGGCGAAGCGCGCTGAGCAGAGCGCGCTCTCCGCCCAACTCGCCGCCGAGCGGCAGGCCGCCGAAGACGCGCGCCATAAGGCGGAAGAACAGAGCCGACGAGCGGTCGAAGCCGAGAGCAGAGCCGAACGCGACCGGCTTGTCGCCGAGGCCGCAAAGCGCGAGGCTGTCTTGCAGGCACAGGTGCAATCCGCCGAAGAAGGGCGGCGGCGCGCCGAGGCGGACCGCAAGAAGCTCGACGAGCGGCAGCGGGCCGAAGAGGAAAAGCGCACCGCCGCGACGCGCGCCGAAGAAGCGAAGAAACTACGCGTCCAGTCGACCGTAGCAACGGCCGGCGGCTCCAAAGCCGCAACCGCCGGTGCCGGCCAGACGACGCCGGGCATTGCGAGCTCGGTCGACGGTCAATACGACGGCACGCTATGCAATTTCCCCAACAATCCGAGCAAGACCTTCTGCTGGCACGTCGCCTTCAAAGTCCAGAACGGCGCCGGGACCGCCAGTTGGCACATGCCGCGGCTTGGCAAGACGGGGTATGCGCATGTAGCGATCGGGCCGGCCGGCGCGGCGAAGGTGGACCTCGACGGCTGGAACGGCAAGGAAAACTCGGCGCTAACGGGCACCATAACCGGCCACGTGGTCAACAATCGCCTCGACGCCGTGGGCCGCTGGGCGAACGGCGTGCGCGTCGATGGACACTGGACGCGTACGCCCTGACGATGCCAACGTGCCGCGATCTTATATGCGCGGCCGTCATCGCAAGCGTAGCGGTGGCGGCGCGGGCGGCTGAGCTGGGTCGATGCCGGGGAAGATGACGGCATTCGACGAGGACATCCACGTGCCGCTCATTGTCACCGGGCCGGGCGTGCGCGCCGGTGCCACCGTCGACGCCATCACCGACAACATCGATTTGTGCCCGACCTTCGCCGAGCTTGGTGGGGCCACGCTTCCCGCGCACGTCGACGGTCGCAGCCTCGTGCCGCTGCTGCGCGGCGAGCCGACGTCGCAATGGCGGTCCGTCGCGTTGGTCGAACACCGCGGTCCGCATCGGGATCCGAGCGAGCCGGATGCGCCTGCCGCGCGGAGCGGCAATCCGACTACGTACGAGGCTCTTCGCGCGCCGTCCTGGCTGTATGTCGAGTACGCAGACGGGGAGCGCGAGTATCACGATCGGGTTGCCGATCCCGACGAGTTGCGCAACACGTTCCCGTCGCTATCCGACGCGCAGAAGACGGCACTGCATGCGCTGCTCGACGCGGTCAAGGGTTGCCACGATGCCAGCAGCTGCGAGGCAGCCGAGCGAACGGGCGGAGTTGCGATGCCGCGCTGAGTGGGCGCTTTGCGTCGTACTGAAGGCACGGAACGTTGGCCGCCGGCGGGGTCGCCGGTTCCGCTTGTCGGCGTTGCGGGCCAGCGAGTCGAATGCGTGGACCCGCAGCGGGATCCTTACCAGCGGCAGGTTCCGTCGGCGGCGATGGCGCTCGCGACCAGGACCGGGACCGCGAGCAGGCCCAGGTTGGCGTAGGCGCTGCGGCAATCGGGCTTGATGGCCTTTTCCAGCGCATTCGCTTCTTTCGATTTGCGTTCCTGCGGTGGCGGCGGCGGGACCGTGAAGACGCCACGCGACCCCGCGCCCTCGTTCACGATTTCGCGCGCCGCCTTCTTGCGCGCCGCGTCTAGATCGATGTGCGGCGACTCGGCCGGCGGAGCGCCGACATCGCGGCGTGCCTTGAAGATATCTTCGTCGACTGCGGATGGACCGGCACGCGGCGGCGCCTGGCGCGGTGTCCCGGCCGAGGGAGCCACGGGCGCCGTGGGGTGCTCAGCCTGCGGCGCGGACAGCGCCGCGGGAGGCGCGAGCTCGCGCTCGATCCGGGGGGGCGCCGAACGCTCGAGCGGTGCGGCCGGCGCCAGCGGCACTTCGTGCGGTGGCACCTGCGCCGGAGTGGCGATTTCGCGCTCGATGCGCGGAGGCGCCAGCCGCTCAAGGGGCGCGGCCGGCGCCAGCGGCGCCGCACGCGTGGGCACCTCGGCCGGGCTGTGATTTCGCGCTCTATCCCGGGAGGTGCCAGACGTTCAAGCGGTGCCGGTGGTGCCACCGGCGCGGCACGCGTCGGCAACTCCACCGGCGGGGCAATTTCCGGCTCGACGTTGGCCGGCGCCGCGCGCTCGAGGGGCGCGGCTGGAGCTAGAGGGGTCTCGCGTGGGGGCAGTGCCGCGGCCGGTGCGAGGTCGCGCTCCGGCGTCGGCGGCACTGCCCGCTCGAGCGGCATGGCGGGCGCCGTCGGAACGGCACGCGGTGGCAGTTCGAGCGGAGGCACTATCGAGGGCTCGCTTGTCGGGGCAACGGCCTTCTCCAGCGGCGCCGCAGGCGGCGCCCGAACCACGCGCGGCGCCAGTTCGGCGGGCGGTGCAAGCTCGTGCTGTGGCTCCGGCTGTACGCTTGGCTCGATCTTCGTCGGCGCCAAGATCTTGTCGACCTCTTCCGGCGCGCTGGGACTAAGACGCGGCAATGTATCGACCGGTGGCGGCGCCTCGGGAGCGGGCTCCGTCGCCCGAGGCGCCGCGGTGGCAGCCTTCGGCGCGGCAGCGGGCGGACGCAGCAGGTTGGTCGCCGGCGCGCCGGCGTCCGCACCCGGCTCGAGCCGGAATCCGGAGCCTGCTTCCGGCGACAGCCGGCGCAGTGTCACGTCGAGCGGACCCCACCAGCTGTCATTGCGACGCATGCCGCCGGCCGGGTTACCGAAGAGCACGACGAGCAGCACGTGGAGCAGCATCGACAGCACCACGAACTGGAACAGCTGCGGGCGCTCGACGACGGGGACCCGATACCGCGGGCGGTACGGGTGGCTGCGGCGGATGGTCACGAGCGACGGAGCGGATCGATTGGGCGGAAGCGATTGCGCGCTCGCAAGCATACCGCGTTCGTGGCCACGGGTCGCGGCGGCTGCAGCGGGTTAATATCGCAGACGGTCGCTGCTTAGCGCGCCAATCCGCGAATGAAACGCTTCGAAACCATAGTGCTCGGGCTTGGCGCCATGGGCAGCGCGGCGGTTTGTCAGCTCGCGCGCAAGGGCCACGCTGTTCTCGGCATCGATCAGTTCGCTCCGCCGCACGCCCACGGTTCGACGCACGGTGATACGCGGATCACGCGACTCGCGATCGGCGAGGGAGAGCAATACACGCCGCTCGCGCTGCGGTCCCACCAACTGTGGCGCGAGTTGGAGCAGGAGACCGGAAGCGCGCTGCTTACCACCAGTGGTTGCCTGATCATCTCGAGTCGCGCCCGGACGGCCTTCACGCATGTCGAAAATTTCTTCGCGAACACGCTGGCGGCGGCTCAGCGGTACGACATCGCGCACGAGGTGCTCGAACGCAGGGCAGATCCGACGCAGGTTCCCCAGTTCAACGTCGCCGACGATGAGGTCGGCTACCTTGAGCGCGACGCCGGATTCCTCTGCCCTGAAGCCTGCGTCCGAACCCAGCTGCGCCTCGCCGCGCGACTCGGTGCGATCCTCCGCACGCAGGAGAAGGTCACGGGGTTCGCCGCGAACGACGCCGGCGTGACCGTGACGACGAATAGGGACACGTACGCCGCCGACAAACTGATCATCGCCGCCGGTCCCTGGCTCCCCGAACTCGTCGCACCCCGCCTCGCGCGACACTTCACGGTCTTTCGGCAGGTCATGTTCTGGTTCGACCTCGACGGCTCGCTCGACGCCTTTGTGCCGACATCGTGTCCGGTGTTCATCTGGGAGCTGCAGGGGAAGCAGCAGGCAATCTACGGTATGCCCGCCATCGACGGGCCGGGCGGCGGGGTGAAGATAGCCACCGAGCAATATGCATCTGCCACAAGCCCTGGCGCGGCCGATCCTGCCGTGGCCGAGGAGGAAAAACGCGCTATGTACGCGGGTTACATCGCTCCCTACATTGCGGGCGTCAGCGACCGGTGCGTAAGGGCTCAATCCTGCCTGTATACGGTCACGCCGGACTTCGGTTTTGTAATCGATACCCACCCGGACAGCGCGCGCGTGATTCTCGCCTCTCCGTGTTCGGGCCACGGCTTCAAGCACTCGGCCGCGATCGGCGAGGCGCTCTCGGAGTGGGTCATCGACGGCACCACGCACCTCGACCTCAGCGCGTTCTCGCTGCGTCGGCTCTCGTCGCGAGCCTAGCCTTTGGATGCGGTCGTGGACGAATAACGGCCGCGTCGGCCCAAATACGGCAGAGCGGATATGGAGCCGCCTAGACGGCACGCGCAGGCACGAGAGTTGCTGTAGTCCGATCGTAGAGCCGGCAACGGCCACCAAGCAACCAACCAACCAACCAACTGTCCCGAGGCGATAGCGATGTACGATACAGAAGCCGCGATCTGCGACGCGTCGCGTCGTAAGCAAGAGAGGGCGGTCAACGCCTGGATGCGTGCTGCCGCCTATGCGGCGGGCAGCGAGCCGGACGATGAATCGTTCGCGGCAATGGAGCCGGCGTTAGACGAGGTCGACCTCGGGCAGGCGGTTGAATCGAAGAAACGTGACAACCTCGCGCTGGGTGAGGCGCTGGTCAGCATCGGCTTGATTGGCCATGGTGAGCTCGCGCGAGTGCACAGCGCCCAGACCGAAAGCGGGGACCTTGTGGGCTCGCTGCTGGTGGCCAGTGCCATCCGCAGCCGGCTCGGCGAGATCCTGTTGAAGGCTAAACGCATCACATCCAGCCAGCTGGAGTTTGCGCTTGAGATGCAGCGCCATCAAGGCGGGTTGCTCGGCGAGATTCTAGTGAGCCTCGGCTGGCTCGATCAGGCGACCCTCGCCGCGGCCCTCGCCGCGCAAGCGGCGCGCATGGCTGCCTGAATTCGCCGGTCCCTATCGGGCTGCGGCTGGGCGGGACGCGGGAAGCAACAGGCACAGACCGCAGGTAAGCGCGACCAGTACACAGGCGACAAGGAAGACGCGGCTGCCAATGGCGTCGTAGAGCACGCCGCCGAGCAGCAATCCGGCGATGCTGGCGACGGCGCCGGTGCTGCTGGCGAATCCTTGCACCGCTCCCTGTGCCCCACGCCCAGTCGTGCGGGCCAGCAACGCCAATAACGACGGCCACATGATCCCGTTGCCGATCGCCAGCAAACCGGTTCCAGGATAGATCAGAGCAGCGGAACCCGACGTGAAGAAAGGAAAGCTCGCGGCGAGCAGGAGACTGCCGCCAATGGCGAGTTCGCGCTCGGCAAAATGTTGCGACAGGCGGTTCAGCACCGGCCCCTGCACGAATGCCATCATCAGACCCATCGCGGCGAAGTACGTGCCGACCCGAGCTAGCGGCCAGTGAATGCCAATGGCCGCATAGACCGGAAACGCGACATAAAAGAGATTGAACGCAAAGAAGACGAGGAAGTACACCGCGAACAGGATCTTCATCGCGGACGACCGCAGGACCTCGCGCAGCGAGAGGCGGCGCCCGGGACGGATGCGGTAGCACTCTTTCTGCTCCTGCCCAAAGAGTTTTCTCACGCTGGCGCGCTCCGGATCCACCGCCAGGATGCAGGGTGTCGAATCCGGTACGCCGAAAGCGATGATCAGACAGGCAGCCGCCGAAATGAGCAGCGCGGCGACGACGGTTCCGACTTCACCCATCGCCGCTGCGCCGAGCACTCCGGCAAGCGCCGGACCGAAGACAAAGCCAAGGTTGGACGCAACCGCCATTCTGCCGAAATTGGCGGCGCGGTCGGAATCATCGCTGATGTCCGCCAGGTATGCATTGGCAATGGACACGTTGCCACCGCTAAGCCCGGCGAGCGCGCGCGCGATGAACAGCGCAACCAGCGGCAGCGTCAGAGTGAAGGCGCCAAGTAGGCGCGAATCGATGCTCCACAGCTGCGCGCTCGGCAGCTTTGTCGCGGCCAGAAAAATGACCCACGAGGCAAGCGTTCCCAGCTCGCTCACGAGCAGGATCCGGCGGCGACCGTAACGATCGGACCAGCGCCCGAGCAGCGGCGCGGCGAGAAGCTGGAACAAAGAGTAGGTGGCACCCATCAACCCGAAGACGAGCGCGTTGCCGCCATAGCGCGTCACGAGAAAGACCAGCGACGGCATGACGACGCTGAACGCGAGCGTCCCGACGAAATTGACCGTCAGGATCGGGAAGATCGACACCTTTGCTGAAGCACGGCTCAAGGTGCAAATAACGTACCCGGTTGCGGCGGATTTGTCGAAGGCGGGCGCCTGTGGTGGGCTGCTGCAAACCGGCCTCCAGGCCGCGGCGGGCGAGAGCGCCAGGGCCGTTTGCCGCTCCAGGAACGGTGGCGAAGTGGCGTAAGATTGACGCGGCATCATTCCCGTGACGTTGCGCAATGATGGCCGATCCACCTGACTGGGCATTCCCAGCGGAGCTGCAGCCGAAGGCAAGAGAGCTGCGCTTCGATCTCGGACGTGCGCTGAACGCGGTGGTCATGCTGCGCTCCGAAATACCCGAGGACGCGTTTACCGCGTCGATTCTCGGCACCGCGCGGACGGGCAGCGCAGTCGTCATCCGCGACGACGGGTTGATGCTCACGATCGGCTACCTGATCACCGAGGCGGAGTCGATCTGGCTGACGGCCAACGATGGCAGCGTTGTGGCGGCCCACCCGCTGGCATACGATGCGGCAACCGGTTTCGGACTCGTGCAACCGCTCGGCCGCCTTAGCGCGCCGGCGCTCGCGCTCGGCGCCGCCGCATCGGCGCAGGTCGGCGACAAAGCGATCGTGATGGGCTATGGCGGCCGCGAGCACGCGCTTAGGACGGAGATCATCGCCAAGCGCGAGTTTGCCGGCTACTGGGAATATGTGCTCGACGCGGCGCTGTTCACCTCGCCGGCCCATCCGCAGTGGGGCGGGGCGGCCCTCGTCGACGCGAACGGCGCCCTGCTCGGGATCGGGTCGTTGCTGGTGCAGGAGGCGCAGGACGGCGCGACGGTGCAAGGCAATATGTTCGTGCCGGTGGATCTGCTCGCGCCGATTCTCGACGACATGCTGCGATTTACCGCCCCGGCTCGGCCGCCGCGGCCGTGGCTCGGCATGTACACGGCCGAAGCGGAGCAGCGCCTGGTCGTCAGCGGGCTCGCCCGCGGTGGCCCTGCGGAATCCGCCGGCGTGCGTCTCGGGGATGTCGTCGTCGAAGTCGCCGGCGCGCGCGTGACAGGCCTGGCGGATATGTACCGCAAGATCTGGGGCCTCGGCCAGGCCGGCGTGGAGGTGCCGCTCACAGTCGCACGCGATCGCGAACTGGCGCACCTTCTCGTACACTCTGCGGATCGCGGCGACTTCCTGAAGAAACCGCAGCTGCAGTGATGCGGAAATGCGCCCGCCGCGGGCGCGCGTACAATCCCGCCTTATCGATGGTGCAGCGATGGACATCAGCCACCTTCACCTCCATGTGCGCGACCGCGGCCTCGCCGAGAGCTTCTACCGCCGCTGGTTCAGCCTCGCGACGAAGAGCGCAGACGGCGAGATCACGTTCATGACCGGAGACAGGGGCTTCCTTCTCGCACTGATGGATGACCCGGCACCGGAGCCGGTGCCGGCGTGGTTTCACTTCGGTGTGCGGGTGGAATCGAAGCACCAGGTTGGCGACATGCTTGCCGCCATGCGGGCCGCGGGCGTGTCGATCGTCAAGCCTCTGTACGAAACGACACGTTCGCAACGTTCCGGTGTGCGGACCCCGACGCGCACGCGATCGAAGTGTACTGGCAGGGTTGAGCGGTTC
The DNA here is from genome assembly GCA_963778275.1 of uncultured beta proteobacterium. Classification (GTDB taxonomy): domain Bacteria; phylum Pseudomonadota; class Gammaproteobacteria; order Burkholderiales; family Casimicrobiaceae; genus PALSA-1003. Next base: position 742,670 of record CAVZTS010000014.1, read on the forward strand.
CGCCGCGATCGGCGAGGGCACCGGAGTCCAGGCCGCCCGAGCGCCGCAGCACGGCAACACGTGGCGGCCACGAGCGCGGCATGTTCTAATCCGCAGTCTTGCGCCGCCGCGACATCTCTCGCGGCGCGCGGCTGCAGGGAGTGTGCGAGTGTGCCGTTTCGCGGCGTTCGGGATACGGTGAAAAGGAGCCGCTTGATGGCAAGAAAGAAAACCAAGGAACCCAGCATCGTCCGGCCCGACGACATTGCTCCGCACTATCGCTGGGACCGACCGCTGGCAGCGCCCGGCCATCTCAGGTCGACTTCGAGGAGCGCGTCAATTTCCGGCGCTTGCACGATTATCGACTTGCCCGCACGCGCGCCGCACTCGCAGCTCGGGGCTGGGCGCGCTGCTCTGCTTCGACCAGCACAATATCCGCTACATCACCAGCACGGTGATCGGCGAGTGGGCCCGCGACAAGCTGACCCGCTATGCGCTGTTGACCGGCAACGGCGACCCCTAATCTGGGACTTCGGCTCGGCGGCGAAGCATCATCGATTGCATGCGCCGTGGCTTCGTCACGATCATTGCCAGGCCGGTTTGCTCGGCCTGCGCGGAGCCGTCGGCGGCGACGGCGCACTGTTCCGCGACGCCGCGCGCGAGATCAAGGCGCTGCTCGACGCCGAGGGCGTGGCCGATATGCCACTCGGACTGGACGTGGTCGAACCGCCGATGCTCTTCGAGCTGCAGAAGCTGGGGATCACAGTCCGCGACGGCCAACAGACAATGCTCTGCGCGCGGGAAGTCAAGAATATCGACGAGTTGACCCTGCTCAACATGGCCGCGGCGATGGTCGATGGCGTGTACCAGGACATTGCCGAGGCGCTCAAGCCGGGAGTCAAGGAAAGCGAGATCGTGGCGCTCGCGACTTCGCGGCTGTACGAAATGGGCAGCGACTGTGTCGAAGCGATCAATTCCATCTCCGGCGAGCGCTGCAGCCCGCACCCGCACAACTTCACCGACCGCCTGATCCGCCCCGGAGATCAGGCGTTTTTTGACGTGATCCAGTCATTCATGGGTTACCGCACCTGCTACTACCGCACCTTCAACGTCGGCATGGCGACGCCGGCGCAGCACACGGCATACCGCTATGCCCGCGAATGGATGGACCGCGCCATCGCGCTGTTGAAGCCCGGCGTGACGACCGACCGCATCGCGCGCGCCTTTCCCAAGGCGCAGGACATCGGCTTCGCCAGTGAAATGGAGGCTTTCGGCCTGAACTTCTGCCACGGGCTGGGGCTCGGGCTGCACGAGCGACCGCTGGTCTCGCGCCTCAATTCGCTCAAGGAACCCATCGAGCTCAAGGTCGGGATGGTGTTCGCGGTCGAGACCTACTGCCCGGCGAGCGATGGCATTTCGGCGGCGCGGATCGAGGAGGAGGTTATCCTCACTCCAAACGGGGCGCAGGTGATTTCGCTCTATCCGGCGCAGGAGCTTCCGATCGCCAATCCGTACTGACAGAAAAGGAGCACGATGAGCATGCGCAAAGGGCTGTTGCTTCCCCGGTCCCCGGATTATCGCGGCGGAAGGATGGCGGCATGAGTCCGGCGCCGGCGGCGGCCCGCATCGGCTGGATCGGCACCGGCCGGATGGGTTACGCGATGGCGGAGCGGCTGGCCAGCAGCGGAGCCGCGCTCACCGTTTGGAATCGCACCCGTGCGAAGGCCGAGCCGCTCGCCGCCCATGGAGCGAAGATCGCGGCAGCGCTTCCGGAGCTCGCCGCCTGCGACATCGTCTTCTGCATGGTGTCGACCTGGGACGATGTGCACGCGGTCATCGCCGGTCCGGGCGGCCTGCTGTCGCAGCGGTCGGCTGGCCCGAAGTTGGTGGTCGAGTGTTCGTCGATTTCACTCGAGGGTTCGGCCGCGTTGCGCGAGTTGCTCCGGCCGCGCGGCATCGACATGCTGGCGGCACCGGTTTCCGGCAATGCCAAGGTAATCAAGGCCGGCCGGCTCTCTTTCGTCTGCTCCGGGCCGCGCGCCGCGTTCGACGCGGCGCTGCCGTACCTCAACATGATCGCCCCTGCCGCGAGCTACGTCGGTGAAGGCGAGCTCGCCCGCATCGTCAAGATCTGCCACAACGTCTTTCTCGGCGTGGTAACGCAGTCGCTCGCCGAGATTACGGTCCTGGCGCAAAAGGCCGGTGTTTCCCGGCATGCTTTTCTCGAGTTCATGAACCAGAGCGTGCTGGGCTCGACCTTCACGCGCTACAAGGCACCGGCGTTCGTCAATCTCGACTTCAAGGTCACCTTCACCCCGCAGCTCCTGCGCAAGGACCTCGATCTCGGCCTCGATGCCGGCCGACGCTTCGACGTGCCGATGCCGCTGGCAGCGCTCACGCGCGACATCGTGCAGACGCTTATCGGCCACGGCATGAGCGAACAGGACTTCGCGCAATTGCTGTTGCTGCAGGCAGCAGCATCGGGTATCAAACTCCAGCCGGAAAATGTGCCGGTGAACGATGGCCTGTAGAGACGAGTGCATTCCGCGCAGCGAGCGAAGGAGCCAACGATGAAGCGGGCGCGAGCCGCAGTTGCCGCCGACAGCCTGGGCCGCCACCGCGATGGGCCAGGCCTATCCGAACGAGCCGGTTCGGGTTATCGTGCCGCCTACGGCCGGGAGCGCGACCGACATCCTGGCGCGGACGTTCGGACAGAAGCTCGCGGAGTTCGGGAACCAGTCAGTCGTCGTCGACAACCGCCCCGGCGCCCGCGGAACGATCGGTGCCGCGATGGTCGCGAAGGCCCCTGCGGACGGCTATACGCTGCTCGTCCACTCCGCGGCACCGGCGTACAACCCGTCGATCCGCGGCTGTCGATCGAATCGCGCGACCTGCGCGTTGCCGGGCAAGCGTCGGATGCGAGGGAACGCCTCGCGGCCGCGGCTGCCGAACCGATGCCGATGACGTCAGCAGAATTCACGCAGTTCGTGGACGCGGCGATCGTCGCTTCCGCGAAGATCGTCAAGGCGGCGGGAATCAAGGTGCAGTAACGCCGCCGCGATGGCTCCGTCACCGGCGCGTTGCGCGCCGGTGACGGGTATCATGGACGCGGGGGAGCGCGATACGAGCCGACCACCGCAGATACTGCGCCGGCGCGCGATAACAGGAGGGGGTTGCGACCATGGCCGAAACCGAATCAGGCGGCATGACTTTCCCACGCCTGCTGCAGGAGCACGCGGCCCGCCGGGGGGATCACCCCGCGACGCGCGAGAAGGATCTTGGCATATGGCAAACCTGGACCTGGGCGCAGGTCGCCGCCGAGGTTCGCGCGCTCGCCTGCGGCCTCGCCGCGGAGGGGTTCACGCGCGGCATGCATCTGGCGATCATCGGCGATAATCGACCGCGGTTGTATTGGTCGATGCTGGCCGCGCAGGCGCTCGGGGGTGTGCCCGTACCCATGTACCAGGACGCCCCCGCCGCGGAATTCGTCTATGTGCTCAATAACGCCGAGATCGGCTACGCGGTGGTCGAGGATCAGGAACAGATCGACAAGATCCTTGAGGCGATGCCGCAAGTGCCCAGCTTGCACCATATCTACTATGACGATCCACGCGGCCTGCGCAACTATGAAGCTGTAGCAAGCTTCGAGCGCCTGTTGGAGACGGGCCGCGAATTCGACCGCGCGCATCCAGGCTTTTACGACTCGGAAGTGGCCAAGGGCCGGCCCGACGACATCTCGGTCATGCTCTACACCTCCGGAACCACCGGGAAACCCAAGGGTGTTTGCCAAACGCACCATGCGTTCATCGTCGCCGCGCAGGGTGGTTGCTCGTTCGACAAGCTCGATTACCACGACAGCATTCTGTCTTACCTGCCGATGGCCTGGGTCGGCGATCATCTATTCTCGTATGCGCAATGGCTGGTGGCCGGCTTCACCATCAACTGCCCCGAGTCTGGCGAGACGGTTATGAATGACCTGCGCGAGATCGGGCCGACGTACTATTTCGCCCCACCGCGCATCTTCGAGAACTTGCTCACGCAAGTGATGATCCGGATGGAGGATGCGAGCCGGATTAAGCGCGCTATGTTTCATCACTTCAATGCAGTGGCGCGTCGTTGCGGTGCCGAGATTCTCGACCGCAAGCCCGTGGCGTTGATGGAACGTGTCCAGTACGCGCTCGGCAACCTGCTCGTGTATGGCCCCCTCCGCAACGTGCTGGGGATGAGCCGCATCCGCGTCGCATACACGGCGGGCGCCGCAATCGGGCCGGACCTGTTCCGCTTCTACCGCTCCATCGGCGTGAATCTCAAGCAGCTGTACGGCTCGACCGAGACCTGCGCGTACGTTTGTCTGCAGCCCGACGGCGCGGTGAAGTTCGACACGGTGGGCCCTGCCGCCCCGGGTGTCGAGCTGCGGATCGCCGACAACGGCGAGGTGCTGGTGCGCGGCCCTATGCTGCTCAAGGAATACTACAAACGGCCCGACGCAACCCTCGAGTCAATCGACAGCGCGGGATACTTCCACACCGGCGACGCAGGGCTCTTCGACGCCGGCGGCCAACTGAAGATCATCGACCGTGCCAAGGATGTCGGCAAGCTCTCCTCTGGCGCCATATTTGCACCCAACTACATCGAGAACAAGCTAAAGTTCTTCCCCCACATCAAAGAGGCCGTCGCGTTTGGCAACGAGCGCGACCGGGTCTGCGCGCTCATCAACATCGACATCGGCTCGGTCGGCAATTGGGCCGAGCGGCGCGGGCTGCCATACTCCGGCTACACCGACCTGGCCGCCAAGCCTGAGGTTTACGCGCTTATCACGGATTGTGTGGCCAAGGTCAACGCGGAGCTGGCAGTCGAGCCTGGACTCGCAGAGTCGCAGATCCATCGCTTCCTCATCCTGCACAAGGAACTTGACCCGGACGATGACGAGCTCACACGCACGCGCAAGGTGCGGCGCGGGTTCATCGCCGACAAGTACGCAGTCCTCATTGACGCACTCTATGCCGGCAAGAGCGTCCAACATATCGAGACGCTGGTGAAATTTGAAGACGGCCGCTCGGGCATCGTGGCGGCAGACCTGCGCATCGCCGATGCGAAAGTGCTACCGACCCGGTCCCTCCGAGCAGCGTGAGTCATGGCTACGGAGCGGCGCAGCAATGAGATCATCCTGAAGCTTGACCGGATCTCGCTCGCGTTTGGCGGCGTGAAAGCACTCTCCGACGTTTCCTTCGACGTCCGCGAGCACGAAGTGCGCGCGATCATCGGGCCGAACGGCGCTGGGAAGAGCTCGCTCCTCAACGTGATCAACGGTGTTTACCGCCCGCAGCAGGGGACAATTACTTTCCGCGGCAAACCTCATCACGGAATGAACACGCATGAGACCGCGGCGGCGGGCATCGCGCGCACGTTCCAAAACATCGCCCTCTTCAAGGGAATGTCGGTGCTCGATAACATCATGACCGGGCGCACCCTCAAGATGAAGGCCAACTTTCTCGAACAGGCCATCTGGATCGGTCGCGCCCGAAGGGAAGAGCTCGAGCATCGCGCCAAGGTGGAGCAGGTTATTGATTTCCTCGAGATCCAGCACATTCGCCGTACCCTCGTTGGGCGCTTGCCCTACGGCCTGCAGAAGCGTGTTGAGCTCGCCCGCGCCCTCGCCGCGGAACCGCAGCTCTTGCTGCTCGATGAGCCGATGGCAGGGATGAACGTCGAGGAAAAGCAGGACATGTGCCGGTTCATCCTTGACGTCAACGAACAGTTCGGTACCACCGTCGTACTCATCGAGCATGACATGGGGGTGGTGATGGACATTTCCGACCGCGTGGTCGTGCTCGACTATGGCAGGAAGATTGGCGATGGCACACCGGACGAGGTGCGCGTGGACCGAGCGGTTATCGACGCCTATCTGGGCGTGGCGCATTAGGTAAGAGGATCGGAGCAGGCATATGCAGTTTTTTCTCGAAGTGCTGATCGGCGGCCTCCTATCCGGGGTTATGTATTCGCTCGTCGCGCTCGGGTTCGTGCTTATCTACAAGGCGTCCGGCGTATTCAATTTCGCCCAGGGCTCGATGGTGTTCTTTGCCGCGCTAACCTTTGTTGGACTTCTCGAGCATGGGCTCCCGTTCATAGTGGCGCTCGCCTCGACGCTGGCGGTGATGATCGTGCTGGGGCTGCTCATCGAGCGGTTAGTGCTGCGACCGTTGGTCAATCAGCCACAGATCGCGCTGTTCATGGCCACCATTGGACTGAGCTTCTTCATCGAGGGTCTGGCGCAGCTTGCCTGGGGTGCCAACGTACGCGGCCTGGAGCTGGGCATCGAGGATGAGCCGCTGCAGTGGATTGCCGACAGCACCGGCATGAACGTCTCCAAGTTCGACCTGGTTGCTGCCGGCATTGCCACGCTGCTGGTCGGCGGCTTGGCGCTGTTCTTCGACCGTACGCGCATCGGCCGCGCGCTGCGGGCCGTCGCAGATGACCATCAAGCGGCGTTGGCGGTCGGGATCCCCTTGCAACAGATCTGGGCCATCGTCTGGGCAGTAGCCGGGTTCGTGGCGTTGGTTACCGGCATGCTTTGGGGTGCGCGCAATGGAGTACAGTTTGCGCTGACCTTCGTGGCACTCAAGGCGCTGCCCGTGCTCATCATCGGTGGCTTCGAATCCGTCCCCGGCGCCATCATCGGTGGCCTCATTATCGGCGCCTCAGAAAAGCTCGCGGAAGTCTTCCTTGGCCCGTACGTGGGCGGCGGCATCGAGGGCTGGTTCCCCTATGTGCTCGCGCTGCTCTTCCTGCTGGTACGGCCCGAAGGGCTGTTCGGCGAGAAGATCATCCGCCGCATCTGAGCCATGCTTTATCGCGAAGCCGGCCAGTTCAAGAGCAGCTACGCTGCCGACGCTGCCATTTTTCCGATCCGGCAGGACCGCCTCGGCTTCGCGCTGATCCTATTGATCGCCTTCGTGGCCGTGCCGTTGCTGGCCTCGCCGTATCTGTTCTCGGCGATCCTGATCCCGTTTCTGATCCTGTCCCTCGCCTCACTGGGGCTTAACATCCTCACCGGCTACGCGGGTCAGCTGTCGCTGGGGACTGCGGCCTTCATGGCCGTCGGTGCCTTCATGTCTTACAACTTCGTGCTGCGCATTCCTGGCATTCCGCTGCTGCTGGCGTTCGCGGGGGGCGGCGTCACGGCGGCTCTGGTCGGCATCCTGTTCGGGTTGCCCAGTCTGCGCATTCGCGGCTTCTACCTCGCGGTGGCGACCCTCGCCGCGCAATTCTTCATCCTTTGGTGCCTGACCAAGGTGGGATGGTTCACGAATTACAATCCTTCGGGCGTGATCACCGCGCAACCGCTGGTGATCGCTGGCTACACGTTCGACACGCCGCAGGAGAAATACCTGCTCGTGCTCACCATCGTCACCCTGATGGCGCTCGCTGCCAAGAACATGGCTCGCGGCAATATCGGGCGGCAGTGGATGGCGATTCGCGACATGGACGTGGCCGCCGAGGTTATCGGAATTCGACCGATGCGCGCTAAGCTGCTGGCTTTCGCGATCAGCTCGTTCTATTGCGGAGTAGCCGGAGCGCTGTTTGCCTATGCCTACCTCGGTACGGTCGAGCCGGAGGCCTATAGCCTCGACCTGTCGTTCCGCATCCTGTTCATGATCATCATCGGCGGCGTCGGAACGGTTCTGGGGGCCTTTCTGGGCAGCATCTTCATCGTCGGTGATGCCTATCCTGCTCAGCATAGGCATCCCGTTCCTGGACGCGACTCTGCATCTCAACGTGGCGAGCAGCGTGTCATCGAACCTCGAGCTAATGATATTCGGCGGATTGATCATCTTCTTTCTGATCGTGGAACCGTTCGGATTGGCCCGCATGTGGCAGACCGTGAAAGAGAAGTTGAGGCTGTGGCCTTTTCCTTATTGAAACGAGTATTGACTTCGCAGCGGCACGCGGTGCGCCTTCGCGGACGCTGGGGTCTTGACAGCATGTGGCAACTGGCTAATTCTTGCCACAACAGTCCTTTCAGGCCGGGACGCGGCCTGCCATGCATCCAAGGGAGGCAACGATGAACTGGTTTCTGCGAACGTTGATGGGCATAGCGTTGCGGCCGGGGCGAGCGTCGCTGCCGCGCAGACCGAGCAGTTTATTCCGATCCTGTCGTATCGCATCGGGCCCTATGCGGCGGGCGGGTCGGGCTACTTTGGTGGCGCGATCGACTATTTCACCCTGGTCAACATCAATGGCGGCATCAACGGAGTCAAGATCGCATGGGAGGAATGCGAGACAGAATACAACGCCGCGCGCGGCGTTGAATGTTATGAGCGCTTGAAGACGCGCCATGGCGGCGCAAGCACTGTCGAGCCGCTGTCGACGGGCATTGCATACGGCTTGTTCGAGCGTGTGGCCCAGGACAAGATACCGATGACGACCAACGGATACGGCCTTGCGATCTCCGCCGACGGTCGCGTGTTTCCCTGGGTGTTTCCGCTGGGCACAACGTATTGGGACCAGGCAGCGGCGATGATCGCGTATCTCAGCCAGAAGGTGGGCGGGGAAGCCAATCTCAAGGGCAAGAAGATCGTGTTCATGTACCACGATTCTGCTTACGGCAAGGAGCCGATCCCAGTCTTCGATGCGCTTGCGGCTCGTGACGGCTTCGAACTGACAAAGATGCCCATCACGCCTCCGGGCAACACGCAGGAATCGCAATGGCTGCAGATCCGGCAACTCCACCCGGACTACGTCATCCTTTGGGGCTACGGCGTCATGAATCCCGTTGCCCTTAAGACAGCCGCCAAGCTCGGCTTTCCGCGCGACCACGTGCTGGGCGTGTGGTGGGCGGGTTCCGAGGAGGACGTCATTCCGGCCGGCGATGCGGCGAAGGGCTATATCACGGCCGCGTTTTCGGCCTATGGCACGAACTTCCCCGTGATGCAGGAGATCATCAAGAAGGTCTACGGGTCCGGGAAGGGCAACTTGGAGGACAAGTCACGCATCGGCTCGATCTATCACACGCGGGGGATCGCTTACGGAATCATGATCGTCGAGGCCATCCGCCAAGCGCAGGCTCACTTCGGCAAGGGCAAAGTGATGACACCCGAGCAGGTGCGCTGGGGGCTTGAGCATATCGATCTTACCGAGGCACGCTTGAAGGAGCTCGGTGCCGCCGGTCTGTTTCCACCGGTCAAGACCAGCTGTTCGGACCACGAAGGATCGGGCATGGTGAAGTTCCAGCAATGGGACGGGAAGCAATTCAATAGCCTGACCCCCTTCATGGCGGGGGACCGTGCGATGGTTCACAGCATGGTCGAGCAGGGCGCGACCAAGTACGCGGCGGAAAAGAAGATCACGCCGCGCGACTGCGCCAAGGAAAGCTGAGACGCACGCAACGACGGACGCCGCCGGTGCGTGGCCTCATCACGCCGGCGGCGCGCGACCACTTCTCCGGTCCACCAGATGAACAACGCACAGCCGCGCGTCGCAACGCAGGCCTTGCTGGTGATCAACAATATCGAAGTCATCTATGATCACGTCATCCTGGTGCTGAAAGGAGTGTCACTCGAGGTACCGCCGCAAAAGGTCGTCGCCCTGCTCGGCGCCAACGGTGCCGGCAAGACGACGACGCTCAAGGCGATCTCCAACCTTCTCCGTGCCGAGCGCGGCGATGTGACGAAGGGCACGATCGAGTTCAAGGGACAACGCATCGATCGGCTCACGCCTCACCAACTCGTGAAGATGGGTGTTTGCCAGGTGATGGAAGGGCGTCACTGCTTCCAGCATTTGACAGTCGAAGAAAATCTGCTGACAGGGGCGTTTACGCGCAACGCATCGCGCGCCGAAATTCGCGCCGACCTGGACAAGGTTTACCATTATTTCCCGCGGCTGAGGCAGCGGCGCGCCAGCCAGGCGGGTTACACGTCAGGCGGCGAACAGCAGATGACTGCAGTCGGTCGAGCCTTGATGGCGCGACCTTCGATGATCCTTCTCGATGAACCTTCGATGGGACTTGCGCCACAGATCGTCGAGGAGATCTTCGAGATCGTTCGCGACCTCAATCAGAAGGAAGCGGTCAGCTTTCTGCTTGCCGAACAGAATACCAATGTCGCGCTGCGCTTCGCCGATTACGGCTACATTCTCGAAAACGGCCGCGTCGTGATGGACGGAGCGGCTGCAGAGTTGGCGCAGAACGAGGACGTCAAGGAGTTCTATCTTGGCCTGTCGACGGCTGGGCGCAGATCGTTTCGCGACGTCAAACACTATCGGCGCGAGGAAGCGCTGGCTGGCGTAAGAGAACACTGCGATCCGCTCCGGTCTCCCTTCCCCCGAACGCTCCGAACTGGACCCCCGACGGCTGGTGGCGCCCGAGAGCGCGGCGCGCTCGGGCGAGCGGTTAACGTGCACGAAATTTCGATACCCTGGAAACGCGGCCGGCGGAGGCGCGCGAACGTGCCCAGCTCGCGGCCCTGCCGGCGCGGGTAGCGCTGGCGAAGGCGCACACCGCGGCCTATGCGCGCATGTTCGCCGGCTTCGACCCCGCCGCGATCACGAGCCGCGCCGCCCTCGCGCAGTTGCCGGTCACGCGCAAGTCCGACCTGGTGGAACTGCAGAAGGCGGAGCCGCCCGTTCGGCGGCTTCGCCGCGACGCGCTGGGGCGAGGCCAAGCGCGTCTTCGCGTCGCCCGGACCGCTCTACGAGCCGGAGGGAGGGATGGCGGATTACTGGCGGCTTGCCCGTGCGCTGTTCGCCGCCGGCTTTCGCGCCGGTGATCTCATCCACAATTGCTTCTCGTACCATCTGACGCCTGCCGGCTCGATGCTCGAGACCGGCGCGCACGCGCTGGGCTGCACCGTCTTTGCCGGTGGCATAGGCCAGACCGAGCAGCAGGTGCAGGCGATGGCTGGGCTCGGGCCCGACGGATACGTGGGGACCCCATCGTTCCTGAAAATCATTCTCGAGAAGGCCGACGAACTCGGCGTGCAGCTGCCTCGGCTGAAAAAGGCGCTGCTCTCGGGCGAGGCTTGTCCGCCGAGCCTGCGCGAGGCGTTCCTCAAACGCGGCATCGCCGCCTTTCAGGTGTACGCCACCGCAGACCTGGGGTCGATTGCCTACGAATCGCAAACGCGCGAGGGCTTGATTGTCGACGAGGGCGTGCTCGTCGAAATCGTGCGCCCGGGCACCGGCGACCCGGTTCCGGCCGGTGAAGTCGGCGAAGTGGTCGTCACGACGCTCGTCACGGCCGATTACCCGCTGCTCCGCTTTGGCACCGGAGACCTTTCCGCCGTGCTTCCGGCGTCGCTGGACACGCCGTCGGCGTGCGGGCGCACCAACCTGCGGATCAAGGGCTGGCTGGGCCGCGCCGACCAGACGACCAAGGTCAAGGGCATGTTCGTGCATCCGGCGCAGGTCGCCGAAGTCGCACGCCGGCATCCCGAGATCATCAAGTCGCGACTCGTCGTCGACAATCCCGGGGGCGACGACCGTATGACGCTCCACGTCGAGATGCAGGACAACCCGTCGATCGACGCAGCCGCGATCGTCGCCTCCATCCGTGACGTGACCAAGCTGCGCGCCGAGATTGCGGTCTGCTCGCCCGGGACGCTCGCGAACGACGGCAAAGTGATCGAGGACCGGCGCACGTACGAGTAGGGCCGGAGCAACAGGAACACGCGCGCGCTAGCGTCGCGTGCTACGATTGCCCTACACGCGAAGACTGCGCCCATGGCCAGGTCCGAAACCTCCACCGACCCGCTTGCGCCGCTCGCCCCGGAGACGCTGCGTGCGATCGCGTCGACTGGCGTCGCGCGCAATTATCCGAAGAACACGATTCTCATCAACGAGGGCGATGTCGGCGATTCGCTCTACATCGTGTTGTCCGGACGGGTAAAGGTCTATTCGAGCAACCCGGCAGGACGCGAGGTCGTCATCGCCTTTCACGGGCCCGGCGAATACGTCGGCGAAATGTCCCTCGACGGCAGCCCGCGCTCGGCGTCGGTGCTCACGCTCGAGCCTACGACCTGCGCGCTCGTTACCCGGGCCAGCTTTCGCGAGTTCATCCTCGCCCATCCGGACTTCGCGCTGCACCTGATCGAAAAACTGATTCAGCGCGTGAGACTGACCACCGAGAATGTCAAGAGCCTGGCCCTGTCTGACGTCTATGGCAGGTTGGTCAAGCTGCTGCTGGCGCTCGCCGTGGAGCGCGACGGCGTTCTGATCGTGCCGGAGAAGCTCACGCAACAGGACATCGCCGAGCGCGTCGGTGCCTCGCGCGACATGATTAGCCGCCTGCTGAAGGACCTGGTCGCCGGCGGCTATCTGCAGGTGCAGGATCGGACCATCACCATCCTCAAGAAGCCCCCGCCGGGGTGGTAGCCCGCAGCGGACCGGGGTGGGCAGCGCGCTACTGCCGCGCGCCTCGAGGCCGCGCGCGGCGATGGCCTGGCCTTTCCCGTCGCCCGCGTGAATTCTCCGCAGCCGCGCTGCCGAATCGTCGGGTTTGCCCGGTTGCCGGCCCCCGCTAGAGTGGGCCTGTCCGGCGGTAAGGGGAAGGGACCCGTCGGCGAAGCGGCTTGAGGGCTCGCCCCTATGCCGCCCATCCACGTGCGAGAGGAGTGAACCATGCTGAATGAATCGCCTTCGGGTTTGAACAGGGTCGTCACGTCGCTCAAGGTGGCCGCGCTGCTGACGGTGCTCGGGGCTGTGGTGCTGGCGGCCGAGCAGCGGATCGGACCCGATATATCATCGGGGACGCCCGTCGCACGACGGCGCCGGCACCCCAGTCCTCACCGGATAGCGGTGCACAGCCAGCGGCTACCGATTATTTCCCGGCGCAGTTTCCCGCGCCATCCGGGCCGGTTGTGGACCAGCCGTCGACGTTCTGAAGCGCCACGCTGCCGCGCGGGGCGCGCCGCCGGGGTTCAGGCGGGGCGTCACGCGCTGCAGGCGTGCGGCCATGCCAGAGCCGCTGCCGCGTAGTCCCTAGTCGTCGCGCGAAGCGCGCTGGCGAGCGCTCCTTACGCTGACCAGCGCCACGCCACCCAGCACCAGCGCGGCGCCGGCGAGCTGGATCCAATGCGCCGGTTCGCCGAGAATCATCCAGCCGAGCCAGATGGTGAACACCGGTCCGAGCGAGCCGACGAGCGAGGTGCGGTTGGCGCCGATGCGCTTGATCGCCTCCGCGATGAGATACGTCGGCAGGACAGTGGAGAATATCGCCATCGTCAGCGACAGCAGATGAATCCGCAACGGCACGGCGAGCGCTTGCAGCGGCCTTGTCGCCAGGAACTGAACGAATACGAACCCGGCGGAAACGAGCATCGCCAGGGCGATGAAACGCAATGTGCCGAGCCGCGCGATGACGGGACCCGCGCCGACCAGGTAGAGCGCATAAAAGAACGAGCTCGCGAAGACGAGCGCGCCACCCGTCCAGAGCGCGCGCGTGTCCCCGGCAAACGACAGGTCGCGCGCGAACACCAGCAGGATGCCGGCATAGGATAGAGTCAGCGCGAGCAGGATGCGGCCAGTGATTCGCTGCCCGTATAGCAGCGCAGACAGCACGACGACGAGCGTCGGGTAGAGGTAGAGCATCAGCCGCTCCAGTGCCGCCGTGACGTACTGCAGGCCCATGAAATCGACCAGGCTTGCCAGGTAGTAGCCGATGAAGCCGAGCCAGACGATCCGTCCCCAATCGCCTTTTCCGATGGCCACTGCGCGGCGCTGCGCGGTTGCGAAGGAGGCCATAAGGGCAAAGAACGGTGTCGCGTAGAGCATGCGCAGAGTCAGCAAGGTAACCGCGTCGATCGGCGCCCAGGCGTACGCCAGCTTGATCAGGATCGCCTTGAACGAGAATCCGAGAACGCCCACGACCGCCAACGCAGGACCGATCCATTGGTCGCCCCGCGGCGACCTCACGCCGCACCCTTCTTAGCTACCGGCAATGAACGATGCACTGACTGTCGGCCGCTGGTCCTGCGCTAACCGTTCGCGATGAACGGCGGCGGAACGGCGAGAAGAAATGTGAATCGGCGGTCGTGTTCCGCGACGCGTCCAGGCCCATCCGGCAACCACGCCGGCGGCTGACCCGCTGTCCGAGCGGACACCTACCCTGAGGTCAACTGCGCTGACTGAGCATCGACAACGCCTGCTTGAGCAGGTCCCCATGATCGGCAGGAACCTGGCCATTGGGTGTCAGGTGATCGATGATCTGCGGCAGCACCTGCGCAAGCCCTGCGCTCGTGTCGGCGTGGGATAGCCCGAGTTGCTGCGCGAGCTGTCCGATTGTCCCCGAACCGAGTACCTCCTGCAGCTGGCTGCCGGTAATCGGCACGTTCGCGCCGGAGCCGACCCACGAGGCGGCCTGACCGGCCATGCCGCCACTGGCGAACTTGTTGATGATTCCGGGCAGACCGCCGTTCTGCTGTATCAGCTGCAGTGCCACCCCCACCAGGGGGCTCTGCCCTGGTGCGCCGCCGCCCAACACATTCCCGAGCAGACTATCGAGCATTCCCATGATTTGGCTCCCGCGCGAACGCGCCCTGATGCAAAATTATACGCGGCCCGCGAGCCGGGCGGTGCAGCGTACGCGGTGCAGCTTTCGCCGGGCTGCACGTCCCGAGTGCCCGCGCAATCCGAGGCTATTGGTGTCCGTACATCGCGGTGAAGCTCGCCGTGCCAAGCTTGTTCGCGTTGAGCATGTATCCGACCAGCGCTCCACTCGCGTTTTCGTCGGCATCGATTTTTTCGACCTTGAGCGCGAAGACGGTGAAGACGTACCGATGCGGCTTGTCACCCTTGGGAGGGCAGGGGCCGCCGTAGCCGGGCTTGCCGAAATCGGTCCGGGACTCAACCGCTCCCTTGGGCGTCTGGCCGCTCGCCGGATTGCCGATGCCGCGGGGCAGCGACATCACGTCGACCGGGATGTTGAACAGCACCCAGTGCCACCAGCCGCTGCCCGTCGGCGCGTCCGGATCGAAGACAGTGACCGCAAAACTCTTGGTACCCGGCGGGGCGTTCTTCCATGACAACGACGGCGAAACGTTGCCGCCATCGCAGCCGAAGCCTTTGAACACCTGCGCCTCGGCAATGGTCGAGCCGGGCTTGATCTCGGCACTTTGCAACGTGAACGGGTCGGCGGCGAGCGCGGTTAGTGGCAGCGAAGTAAGAACAATCGCCACGAAGTTTCTCATCTGAATCTCCTCTGTCCATGGCTGGCGCGGTCCGCGCGAATTCCCAGGGGGTCGTATGCACCCGCGCCCGATGCTGCTATCGTACGGGCCGAAGCGCGCATTCTAGCGCCAACGCGCTGCCCAGTGACCCTCCAAGCCCGTTCCGGATCCGCTTATGCCCAACACACCCGAAGTCACCAATATGGCGGTCTTCTGCGACTTCGAGAACATTGCGCTTGGTGTGCAGGACGCCAAGTACGAACGATTCGATATCGGCAAGGTGCTGGAGAGGCTCCTGCTCAAGGGCAGCATCGTGGTCAAAAAGGCGTACTGTGACTGGGAGCGTTACAAAGCGTTCAAGGCGCCAATGCATGAGGCCAGTTTTGAACTGATCGAAATCCCCCACGTGCGGCAGTCGGGTAAGAATTCGGCCGATATCCGCATGGTTGTCGACGCCCTCGATCTCTGCTACACCAAGGCGCACGTCGAAACCTTTGTCATCATCAGCGGCGACTCCGATTTCTCGCCGCTGGTGTCGAAGCTGCGCGAGAACAACAAGGACGTGATCGGAGTCGGTGTCAAGAATTCGACCTCCGACCTTCTCATCGCGAACTGCGATGAATTCATCTTCTACGACGATCTGGTGCGTGAAAAGAAGAGGTCCCCGCCAAGGAAGTCCTCGACGCGCGCAACGAGCGCGGTCGCGTCCGAACCACCGGCAAAAAAGGGCGACGAGGAACGACGCCAGGAGGCCGTGGACCTCATCACCGCCACCGTCGACGCGCTGTTTGCTGAGCGCGGCGCCGAGGAAAAGATCTGGGGTTCGATGGTCAAGCAGGCGCTGAAGCGCCGCAAGCCTGGATTCGCCGAGTCGTATTACGGTTTTCGCTCCTTCAACGGCGTGCTCGAGGAGGCCGAGCGGCGCGGTGCATTGACCCTCGAACGGGACGGGAAGTCCGGCGGTTACATCATCCGCCCGCTGGCGCACGACGAATGATTTGCCGTCGGCTCTGGCTTGTTGCGTTGCTCAACGCCATCGCCGCGGCTGCCGCCGCCGAGCCAGCGCTGACGGTGGCAACGGGTGGGAATACTGCCATCTACACCGCAGCCGGCTTGCTTGCCCTGCCGACGGCGACAACGGTGACGATTCCCGCGGACGTCACCTACAAGCGCCGCATGAGCTTCCGCGCGGTACCGGTCGCGGGTTTGCTCGTCGGAACGGCGCCTGACGATAGCGTTCGGTTTACCTCTGCCGACGGCTTCGTGGCGACGCTGCCTGCGGCGGCGCTGCTCGCGCGCGACGGCGCGACGACCGCCTATCTCGCCATCGAACCAACCGAGGCGCCGTGGCCGCCAGTCAAGGCTGGCGAAGCGGCAAGCGCCGGGCCGTTCTACCTCGTCTGGACCAGCCCGGAAAAGGCGCCGGTCGCGCCCGAGCAGTGGCCCTACCAGCTGGTGCGCATCGAGGTGGTCGCGTCCCTGGGCAAGCGGTTCCCGATGATCGCGCCCGCGGCCAAGCTTGCGGCGAATCATCCGATCCGCGCCGGCTTTGCTGCGTTCGAGAAACATTGCATGGTGTGTCACACGCTCAACGGGGGCGGCGATGCCACAGTCGGTCCTGACCTCAACATCCCCTACAACCCCACCGAATATCTGCGACCCGAGGCACTGCGGCGATTGATTCGCGATCCGCAGGCTCTGCGACGGTGGCCCGGCGCCAGGATGCCGGCTTTCGACAGCAAGTCGCTTTCCGACCGTGAGCTGGCGGAGATCCTCGCCTATCTGCGACACATGGCGGATCGCAAGGTGGCACTGCCGGTAGCCAAGTAGCGAAGTCCGCGCGACAATGACAAGCCCTGTGATGGGGTCGGGGCGCCATCGCTGCCCCGGGCCGGGTTGGCAACGACCCGGGAGGTGACGCGTGCCAAGTATCCGCCCGGCCGCAGTGGCCGGCATGTTTTATCCTGGGACGCCCGCGGCGCTGGGTGCCGCGGTGCGCGCGTATCTGGCCGAAGCGCAAGCACCCGCTATCCCCGCTATCCCCGCTGCCGCGCAACCGAAAGCGCTCCTCGTGCCGCATGCCGGCTACGTCTATTCGGGCCCGGTTGCAGCCGCCGCGTATCGACGCATTGCTGCGGGTCGGGCCACCATCCACCGCGTCGTTCTTCTGGGTCCGGTGCACCGGGTGCCCGTCCGCGGCCTTGCGCTGCCTGCGGCAGGGGCATTCGCGACGCCGCTCGGCACGGTCGATATCGATACGGATGCAGTTGCGCAGGCGCTCGCCATGCCGCAGGTTCGGGTGCACGAGACGGCGCATGCGCTGGAGCATTCGTTGGAAGTGCAGTTACCGTTTCTGCAAACCCTGCTCGACGATTTCCGGATCGTGCCGTTCGCCGTCGGCGACGCGGAAGCCGCAGAGGTGGCGGCGGTAATCGAGCGCCTCTGGGGAGGGCCCGAGACGCTCATCGTGGTTAGCTCGGATCTCTCGCACTATCACTCGTACGCGGAGGCGCGGCAGGTCGACCGCGGCACCGCCGCTGCGATTCTGGGGCTCGATGCAGCACTCGATCACGAGCAGGCCTGCGGCGCGACACCGATCAATGGCTTCACCCTCTGTGCTCGGCGGCGCGGGCTCAAGGCGGAGCTGATCGACCTGCGCAATTCGGGCGACACGGCCGGAGACAGGGCGCGCGTTGTCGGCTACGCCGCGTTCGCCTTCACGGAACCCCGGATCACAGCGCAGGCTGTCGCCGCCCAGGAGTTCGCGGGGGCCACCGATGCACGCTGATGAACTGGGGCGGGCCCTGATCGACAGCGCGCGGCAGGCGATCGCCACTGAGCTCGCGTTGGCCGCCGACGATTCGCCGGCGCATGCTGCATTGCTGCGGCCGGGCGCGACGTTCGTCACGCTGTTTTGTCGCGACGAGCTGCGCGGGTGCATCGGCAGTCTTAAGGCGACCCGCGCGCTGGGGACCGACGTGCGTGAGAACGCCGTTGCCGCGGCGTTCCACGATCCACGGTTTCCGCCTCTCACCGTCACTGAATTCGGCGTCACCTGGATTGAGGTATCGCTACTTTCCGCTGCAGAGAGCCATCGTTTCGAAACTGAAGCAGCGCTCCGGGATCGGCTGCGCCCGGGCATCGACGGTGTGACCCTCGAGTACAATGCGCGCCGGGCTACTTTCCTGCCCCAGGTCTGGGAGTTGCTGCCGGAGCCGGAGGAATTTCTGGCTGCACTCAAGCAGAAGGCGGGCCTGTCTATCGACTTCTGGAGTCCGCGACTGAACGTCGCCCTGTATCAGGTGACCAAGTGGAAGGAGCGGGATTTGGTGCCCGACGGTGCGCGTGCATGAGCGGCGGCGGCATGTTCGGCGTCGCCACAAAATCGATGACCAGATTGGGGCAGCTGCAATGAGCGATTATCCGGGTCGTTTTTGGCACGCATTGGACGATGGGCGCATCCAGTGCGACCTCTGTCCGCGCGACTGCCGGCTGCACGACGGGCAACGCGGGGCGTGTTTCGTGCGCCAGCGCAAGGGCGACGCCATGGTGTTGACCACCTACGGGCGGTCTTCGGGCTTCTGCATCGATCCGGTCGAGAAGAAGCCGCTCAACCAATTCTTCCCGGGCTCCAGCGCCTTCTCGTTCGGGACGGCCGGCTGCAACCTGGCGTGCAAGTTCTGCCAGAACTGGGATATCTCCAAGTCGCGCGAGATGGATACGCTGATGGATCAGGCCTCGCCCGAAATGATCGCGCGCACGGCGCAGGCGCAGGGGTGCAAGAGCATCGCGTTCACCTACAACGATCCGGTGATCTTTGCCGAGTACGCAATGGATACCGCAGACGCGTGTCACGAACTCGGAATCCAGACCATCGCCGTGACCGCGGGGTACATCGGCACCGTGGCGCGGCGTGAGTTTTACGCCAAGATGGATGCGGCCAATGTTGACCTCAAAGGTTTCACCGATGAATTCTACTTCAAGCTCTGCGGTGCGCGTCTGCAACCGGTGCTCGATACGCTCGTCTATCTCAAGCACGAAACCAACGTTTGGTTCGAGATCACGACCCTGTTGATTCCAGGCAAGAACGATTCCGACGCCGAGATCGAGGCCGAGTCGAAGTGGATCCGGCGTGAGTTGGGCCCGGACGTCCCGCTTCACTTCACGGCTTTCCACCCCGACTACAAGATGGTGGATGTTCCCCACACTCCGGCAGCGACGTTGACCCGTGCGCGCAGGATCGCACTCGCCGAGGGGCTACGGTATGTCTACACCGGCAACGTCCACGACCGCGAGGGCGGAACGACCTTCTGCCACGGTTGTGGCAAACCGTTAATCGTGCGCGACTGGTACGAGATCCTGAGCTATGCGGTGACCGCCGATGGCGGGTGCCGGCACTGCGCTACGCCGGTAGCCGGCCGCTACGCGGCATTCGAGCGCCCATGGGGTCGGAAACGCGTGCCCGTGCACATAGCGGCATAAGCCCGCGAGCGGGCGCCGGCCGATGGGTTACCGTCTCGCGGCGGATGCGGTCCTGCTTTTCCACCTCGCCTTTGTCTTATTCGTCGTGCTCGGCGGGTTGCTGGCACTGCGCTGCCCGAAGCTCGCGTGGGCGCACATTCCCGCCGCGGTATGGGGCGCGTGGGTCGAATTGTCCGGCTGGATCTGCCCGCTGACGCCGATCGAAGTCGCGCTGCACCGCGCTGCCGGCGACGCCGGCTATGCCGGCGGCTTCGTCGAACACTACATCCTCGCTGCGCTCTACCCCAGCGGTCTCACGCGCGGCATGCAACTCACGCTCGGTCTCGCCGTCGTGGTGTTGAATGTGGCGATTTACGCCGGCATCCTGCGGCGCACGCGCTCCCGTCGCCGCATCGTTCGCGGAACGAGCCGCGAGTGAGAATTCCGACCGACGGCAAAAGCCGGCCTACGCCTTGCCGTAGATCTCGGCGCCCTTCTGCACGAACTCGACCGCCTTCGCCTGCATGCCTTTCTCCAGCGCGGCAGCCGCGTCCACACCGAGGCTCGCCGCGTAGTCGCGGACGTCCTGGGTGATCTTCATCGAACAGAAGTGCGGCCCGCACATCGAGCAAAAGTGCGCGAGTTTTGCACCTTCCTGCGGCAGCGTCTCGTCGTGGAAGTCGCGTGCCTTGTCCGGATCGAGACCGAGATTGAACTGGTCCTCCCAACGGAACTCGAAGCGCGCCTTGGAGAGCGCGTTGTCGCGGATCTGCGCTCCCGGATGGCCCTTGGCAAGATCGGCGGCATGCGCGGCGATCTTGTATGCCATGATGCCATCCTTAACGTCGACCTTGTTCGGCAGCCCCAGGTGCTCCTTGGGAGTCACGTAGCAGAGCATCGCGGTACCATACCAGCCGATCATCGCCGCGCCGATGGCTGACGTTATGTGGTCGTATCCGGGCGCGATGTCGGTCGTCAGCGGGCCGAGCGTATAAAACGGCGCCTCGCCGCAAAGCCGCAGTTGCTCATCCATGTTGTGCTTGATCAGGTGCATGGGCACGTGCCCGGGACCCTCGATCATGGTCTGCACGTCGTGCCGCCACGCGATCTTCGTCAGTTCGCCCAGCGTCGCAAGCTCGGCCATCTGCGCATCATCGTTGGCATCATGTCCGGACCCGGGCGCAGCCCGTCGCCGAGACTGAACGAGACGTCGTACGCCTTCATGATTTCGCAGATATCTTCGAAGTGCGTGTACAGGAACGATTCCCGGTGATGCGCCAGGCACCACTTGGCCATGATTGAGCCGCCGCGGCTGACGATGCCGGTCATGCGCTTGGCGGTGAGCGGGATGTAGCGCAGGAGTACGCCGGCGTGAATCGTGAAATAGTCCACGCCCTGCTCGGCCTGCTCGAGCAGCGTGTCGCGATAGATCTCCCAGGTCAGCTCCTCGGCCTTGCCCTCGACTTTCTCCAGCGCCTGGTAGATCGGCACGGTACCGATCGGCACCGGCGAGTTGCGGATGATCCATTCGCGGGTTTCGTGAATGTTCTTTCCGGTCGACAGGTCCATGACCGTATCCGCGCCCCAGCGCGTCGCCCAGGTCATTTTTTCGACTTCCTCCTGGATCGAGGAGGAAACGGCTGAGTTGCCGATGTTGGCGTTGATCTTGGTCAGGAAATTTCGGCCGATGATCATCGGCTCGATTTCGGGATGGTTGATGTTAGCGGGAATGATTGCGCGACCGCGCGCGACTTCGCTGCGCACGAACTCCGGCGTGACCGATTCCGGAATCGCGGCGCCGAAGCTCTCGCCGCGGTGCTGGCGGGTGACGGATTCCGGCTGCGTCTGCCGCATTCGTTCCCGCTGCAGATTCTCGCGAATCGCGATGAATTCCATCTCCGGGGTAACGACCCCGCGCCGCGCATAGTGCATCTGCGTGACGTTGGCGCCGGCACGTGCCCGGAGCGGTTTGCGCTGCAGGTCGAAACGCATTGCGGACAGCGCGGAATCGGCGAGCCGTTCGCGGCCGTACGCCGATGAAAGCTGCGTCAGTTCCTGCGTGTCGCACCGTTCCCGGATCCACTGTGCGCGCAGCGATGGCAGGCCGGAGCGAATATCGATCGTTTGCAGCGGGATCGGTATAGGCCCCTGACGTGTCGTAGACGATTACCGGCGGGTTTTTCTCGACACCGAAGGACGCCGGCGTATCCGATTGCGCGATCTCGCGCATCGGCACGCGTATGTCGGGCCGCGAGCCCTCGACGAAGATCTTCTGCGAATTCGGAAAGGGTTGTACCGCCGCGGCGTCGACTTGCGCGTCGCGGGCGAAGAATCGGTCGTTGGCGTTCATCGCGCTCCTCTGTGGCAGCGGAGAGTCGCGGCGGGGAGCGAAAGACAAGACACGCTTCCCTGCGCCGGCATTATCCGCACAGGTACCAAGGGTCTGATCTCACCCGTCGCGGCAGACCGCGGACAGGACCCCTAGCGGCTAAGAAGGCAAGTTACGCCATTCCGTCGGTCGGGGCAAGGCGGTCGGCCAGCCGAGCGCCGCACCGACAGCGCCACCGTCCCGGCGCGGCCTGCGGTCAGTCCGCGGCAGCCGGCGCCGGCAATGACGCGGCTTGACGCCGCGTTGCCAACCAGACCCGAAAATGCTCGAAGTAGATGTAGATCACCGGCGTGATGTAGAGCGTAAGCACCTGCGAGACGACCAGCCCGCCGACGACCGCCAGGCCGAGCGGCCGCCGCGCCTCGCCGCCGGCGCCGAGCGCCAGCGCGATCGGCAGGCTGCCCATCAGCGCCGCCATCGTCGTCATCATGATCGGGCGGAAGCGCGTCAGGCACGCCTGGAAGATCGCCTCCTCCGGCGACTTGTCCTCCTTGCGCTGCGCCTCGATCGCGAAGTCGATCATCATGATCGCGTTCTTCTTGACGATGCCGACCAGCATGATGATGCCGACGAACGCGTACATGTTGAGCTCGATGCTGAAGAGCCACAGCGTCAGCAGCGCGCCGAAGCCCGCCGTCGGCAGCCCCGACAGGATCGTGAGCGGGTGGATGAAGCTCTCGTAGAGGATGCCGAGCACGAGGTAGATGACGAAGATGGCCAGCGCGAGCAGGATGCCCATGCCGGCGCAGCGAAGCCTGGAACGCCTGCGCGGTGCCCTGGAAGGTGCCGTTGATCGTCGGCGGGCAGCCGCATGTCGGCGGTGGCCTCGCTGGATCTCCTCGATCGCCTGCGACAACGCGACGCCGGGCTTCAGGTCGAACGAGATCGTCACCGACGGCAGCTGCCCGAGATGCGTGATGCGCCAGCGGGCCGATCGTAGGCTTGAGCGTCGCGACCGAGTTGAGCGGCACCAGCGCGCCGCTGTTCGAGCGGACGTAGAGCAGCGACAGCGCCGACGGATCGGTCTGGAAGCGCGGCTCGAGCTCCATGACGACCCAGTACTGGTTGGTCGGCGCGTAGATCGTCGAAACCTGGCGCGACCCGTACGCGTCGTAGAGCGTGTTCTCGACTCGCCTGTGCGGACACGCCGAGCGCCGAGGCGTGGTTGCGGTCGATCTCGACGGTGACCTGCGGCTGCGTAATCTGCAGGTCGCTCGTCACGTCGACGAGGCCCGGCAGCGTGCGCAGCTTCTCCTCGACCTTCGGCGCCCACTCGTAGAGCTCGTCCGTATCCGGTGCCTGCAGCGTGTACTGGTAGAGGCTCTTCGTCAGCTGGCCGATGCGGATCGCCGGCACGTTCTGCACGAACGCCTTGATGCCGGGCACGCTGCGTCATCGCGGGCCGCAGTTCCTGCACGACGACGTCGGCGGACGGCCGCTCGTCGCGCGGCTTCAGCGTGACGAACAGGCGGCCGCTGTTGAGCGACGCCGCCGGCCCGCCCGCACCCACGAACGACATGACGCTGTCGACGTGCGGGTTCGTGCGCGACGATCTCGCTGACCTGCTGCTGCAGGTTCGTCATCGCGTCGAACGAGATGTCCTGCGCCGCTTCGGTGAAGACAAACAGCTGGCCCGACGTCGTCGCTCGGGAAGAAAGCCCTTGGGCATGCATGCGAACAGGAACGCCGTTGCGACGAAGAGCGCGCCGAACACGCCAGCATCGTGAGCCGCACGCCGCGCGAGCGCGAATGCGAGGCTGCGCTCGGTATCCGGCGAGCAGCGTGTCGAACATCCGCTCGCTGCGAGCGCGTAGACGCGGCCGTGTTCTGCGTCGCCGCTCGATCGTCCAGCATCCGGCTGCACAGCATCGGCGTCAGCGTCAGCGACACGAAGCCCGAGATCAGCACCGCGACGATGATCGTCACCGCGAACTCGTGCAGCAGCCGGCCGACGATGCCGCCCATGAACAGCACGGGAATGAACACCGCGGCCAGCGACAGCGTCATCGACACGATGGTGAAGCCGATCTCCTTCGAGCCGTCGAGCGTCGCCTGCAATCGCGGCTTGCCCATTTCCATGTGCCGCGTGATGTTCTCCAGCATCACGATGGCGTCGTCGACGACGAAGCCGACGCACAGCGTGAGCGCCATCAGCGACAGGTTGTCGAGGCTGTAGCCGAAGACGTACATCAGCGCGAAGGTGCCGATGATCGACATCGGCAGCGCGAGGCTCGGGATGAGCGTCGCGCGACACGCTGCGCAGGAACACGAAGATCACGCGCGACGACGAGCGCCAGCGCCAGCAGCAGCGACATCTGCACGTCGCGCACCGACTGCGCGGATTGACACCGAGCGGTCGTAGAGGACCGACAGCTTGATCGACGGCGGCAGTTGCGCCTCGAAGCGTCGGCAGGATCGTTCTTGATCGCGTCGACGATCTCGATCGTGTTCGTGCCCGGCTGCCGCTGGACCCCGAGCATGACGCCGCGCGTGCCGTTGTACCAAGCGGCGATCTTGTCGTTCTGCACGCTGTCGAGCACTCGCCCGAGCTCGGGCAGCCGCACCGGTGCGCCGTTGCGGTAGGCGACGATCAGCGGCGCGTAAGCCGCTGCGTTCATGAGCTGACCGGTGGCCATGCACCGAAGTGGCGCGGTCGCGGCCGTACAGCGTTCCCGTGGGCAAGTTGACATTCGCATTGCCGATCGCCTGCTCGACGTCGGTAAGCGCGATGCCGCGGCGTCGCAAGCGCGTTGGGGTCGAGCTGGATGCGCACCGCGTACTGCTGCGAGCCGTAACACCTGCACCTGCGCCACGCCGCTGACCGTCGAAATCCGCTGCGCCAGCGTTGTTCTCGCCGTAATCGTCGACGACCGACAGCGGCAGCGTCTCCGAGGTGAGCGCGAGCAGCAGAATCGGCGAAGTCGGCGGGGTTGACCTTGCGCTGGGTCGGCGGCGTTGGCATCGCCGGCGGGAGCGACCGGGCCGCGGCGGCGATCGCCGACTGCACGTCCTGCGCCGCGGCGTCGATGTTGCGGTCGAGCGCGAACTGCAGCGTGATCGTCGTGGTGCCGTCGGTCGACGTCGAGGTCATCGAGTCGATGCCGGCGATCGTCGAGAACTGCTTCTCCAGCGGCGTCGCGACCGCCGAGGCCATCGTGTCCGGGCTGGCGCCGGGCAGGGTGCGCCTGCACCTGGATCGTCGGGAAGTCGACGTTGGGCAGCGCGTTGACCGGCAGGAGCCGGTAGCCCGATCAGGCCGAAGATCAGGATGCCGATCATGACCAGCATCGTCATCACCGGCCGGCGGACGAACAGTGCGGCAGATGTTCACGATCGCAGTCCCGTTGCTGGCGTTCACCCGGACGCCCGGCGCGAGCCGCAGCTGGCCGACCGTGACGACCTGCTCGCCCGGCTTGAGGCCGCTGGCGATGACCGTGTCGTCGCCGTCGGCACGCGCGACCTTGATGTCGCGCAGCTCGACGGTCTGGTCCGGCTTGACGACAAAAACGTACTGCCCGTTGGGGCCGTTCTGCACGGCTGCCGACGGCGCGACGACGGCGTCCTTCTGCTCGTAGAGCGTGAGCACGACATTGACGAACTGGCCCGGCCAGAGCGTCTTGTCGGTGTTCGGAAACTCGGCCTTGAGCTTGATCGTGCCGGTGGTCGTGTCGGCCGAGTTGTCGATGAACGAAAGCCGACCCGTGACCAGCGTGTGGCTCGAGTTGGCGAGCCGGGTCTGCACCTCGCAGCTCGCCATCAGCCTGATACTTGCGGATGTCGGCGAGGCTCTGCTCGGGGACCGAGAATGACGCGTAGATCGGGACCACCTGGTTGATCGTGACGAGCGGGTTGGTATCGTTGGCTTTCACCAGGTTGCCCTGCTGGATCTGGATGCGGCCGGCGTAGCCGGTAACCGGCGCGCGGATCGTGCAATATTCGAGCGATAGCCGGGCGCTTTCGATCGCCGCCTGGTCCGCGCTCACCGTCGCCGCGGCAGTCTCTGCGTTGGTGCGCACCTGCTCGTAGGCATCCGGCGAGATGAAATTCTTCTCGAGCAGGTCCTTGTAGCGCTTTTCCTGCTCGTCCGCCCGGTCGAGCAGCGCCTTGTCTTTGGCAAGATTCGCCTGCGCCTGCCTCAGGCTCGCCGCAAACGGCCGCGGGTCGATCTCGAACAGCACCGCGCCTTGGCGGACTTCATCACCCTCCTTGAAGTGGACCGACACGATCTCGCCATCGACGCGCGCCTTGAGCGCGACCGTCGTGTACGGCTCGACGTTGCCGATCGCGTAAAGCCGCACCGGCATTGTCTTGAGGACGACCGGGGCACTCGTCACCGGCACGGCAGAAACGCTCTTCTGGGTGTCGGCACGCGAGCCGCGATTGGCCTGAAAAACAAGGAATGTCGCGGTGGCGATGATCGCCAGGGCAAACATTCCCGAAAACAGCTTTTTCTGAATCGACATCTGTCAGGTAGTCCACCGGGCCCGGCGCCCAGCCGCATCGGCGGCGCCTCGCCGGTAATGCTACTCCGGCACCGGAAGAAACCATAAATTATGGCGCATTCGGCCGCAGCCGTGGGCGCGAGTTACAAGCTGTAACAAGCGCCGTCGCCCCGCCGGCGGAGAGTCGTTTGCTACAATGGTTTGTTGCGGATTTAAGGGCTCGGCAACGCCGGTACGGCGCGGATGCGGCTTAGGCGGGTGTAGCTCAATGGCAGAGCTCTTGGTTCCCAACCGTGCGACCTGGAGGTCGCACCGGTCAGCTGTGACCGCTGTCGATGTCTGACAGTTAACACAGCCCCAGGCCCCCTCTTTTTGGGGGCAGAAGGATCGCGCAAGCGATTGGCGGTGCAAAGCCGCAAAGAGAGTTGTCATGCCGGGTCCTTAAACCCGGAGGATGACCTGGTGCTCAGCCACCAGTAGCCTAGGTGCGGTGCGTCGTTGGTAACGACGGCGTGCTACGCGCACTAACAATGTAGCCGCCCTGCGGGGTACGACAGCCCTGCGAGGGGATTGTCGTGATTTCGGAAGTTGCATCCGGATGAGGCGCTAGGCTGGGTTGAAGGGTTAGCGCAAGCGAATCGCTGATAAACGCCGTGAAACAAGACGGGCCAAACACGACTTGTTGTATCGGGCCCGAGCCAAAATGGCACGTGATCGGTTATCCGCCTGGTTGGTGCGGATACGCTGACAAAACGATCACCGGCGAATAGGCGGAGCCCTCCCAATCCGTGCTCACTTTGCGGAACAGGGTAAACCCAATATGGCGTCTGGCCAGGCTTGGCAGACAAAGGTGGCCGTAAGGCCATCCGATGCTTTGTTGGGCAGATGATCATGGAGAAAGCGAACGCCGGCCTGTAACGGGACGGATAGGGGCTGCAACGATCGCCCCACCGCGAAAAGCGGGCTGACTTCCATGTGGTAGCCTATCGCGAGATAGGTCTGTACCGAGACCCGAGAGGTGACGGAGCGTTGTCCCCTCGGGGGCAGTGCGTCCATCCCTCAAGGGACAGGGCGGGTGTAGCTCAATGGCAGAGCTCCTGCTTCCCAAGCGTGCGACCTGAGTGTCGCGTCGGTTTGCTGACCGCTGCACCGCTGACGTGAAAACGTCGATAAAGTGCAGTTAACCAGCAGATTTGTGCGGGCTTAACCCGCACTGGCGGCGTAAGCCGTGTAAGGAGCTGTCATGCCGGGGCTTTATCGCCCGGAGGATGACCTGGTGTTCAGCCACCAGTAGCCTAGGTGCAGTGCGGGGCTGGTAACGGTCCCGTGCTGAGCGCACCGACAATGTAGCCACCCCCATCGGTATGCAGGCCCCGCGAGGGATCTGCATGAGCGCGGGAGTCACACTCGCGCGAGGCACTAGGCTGGATCAAAGGGTTAGCGTAATGCGAACCGCCGCAAACGTCGTGAAGCATGAAGAGCCAACGGTGACTTGAAGTATCGGGCTCTGGCCAAAACGGCATGTGATCGGCTATCCGCCTGCTTGGTGCGGATACGCTGACGAACGATCACCGGCGAATAGGCGGAACCCTTCTGATTCGTGCTCTTTGCACGGAACAGGGTAAGCCCGTATGGGCGTCCGGTTCATCGGACAAGATTGGTTGCGAGATCAATTGCGGCCCATCCGGGTAGAGGATCATGGAGAAAGCGAATGCTGGCCTGTAATGGGTCGGATAGGGGATGCAACGATCGCCCCACCGCGAAAGCGGGCTGACTTCCATGTGGTAGCCTATCGCGAGATAGGTCTGTACCGAGACCCCGAGAGGAGATGGAGTGCTGTCCCCTCGGGGGCAGTGCGTCCATCCCTCACGGGATAGAGCGGGTGTAGCTCAATGGCAGAGCAGAGGCTTCCCAAGCCTACGACGAGGGTTCGATTCCCTTCACCCGCTCCACTCAACTGGAGGTTGATATGGACGCAGTGCGGTTCGACTGTGATGTCGCCTCCGCGACGTGGCAGAGCTGGCACCAGATTCCGTGGTCCGGCGCCCACCAAGTCGTTTCGAGGCTACAGACACGTATTGCGAAAGCAGCAAAGGCAGGCGAGTGGCGGAAAGTGCGCTCCCTGCAGGGGCTTCTCACTCGGTCCACCAGCGCGAAAGCGTTGGCGGTTCGCCGAGTGACGGAGAACCGTGGTCGAAAGACTCCGGGAGTTGACGGCCAATGCTGGGATACTCCTGACGACAAATGGCAAGCGGTCAAGGCCCTTGGCAACAAGGGCTATAAGCCACGGCCACTGCGTCGGATACACATCCCCAAAGCCAGTGGTGGGAAACGCCCGTTGGGCATCCCCACCATGCGCGACCGGGCGATGCAAGCGCTGCATTTATTGGCGCTGGATCCTGTGGCCGAAGTAACGGGAGATCCGCACTCCTACGGCTTTCGCCGTGAGCGCTCGACCGCCGACGCCATCCAGCAAGTACGTAATATTCTTGCCCGAGGCTTTTGCGCGGAATGGGTGTTGGAGTGCGACATCAAAGGTTGCTTCGACAATATCAGCCATGACTGGCTGCTCGCCAACGTGCGTATGCACAAAGGCGTGCTCAGGAAATGGCTGCGCGCAGGGTTTGTAGAAGGAGGTGTTCTTTTTGCAACGAACGCGGGCACCCCTCAAGGCGGAATTATTTCGCCGGTGCTTGCGAACTGCGCACTCGACGGCCTACAGCACGAGCTCGAGACACTGTTTTCAACGGTGCGACAAGCTCGGGCTGCGAAGGTGAATCTTGTGCGGTACGCGGATGACTTTGTGATCACCGGCAGCTCACGCGAGTTGCTGGAATCACAGGTTAAGCCCCTGGTGACGCGATTTCTTGCGGCACGCGGGCTCGTGCTCTCAGAAGTGAAGACTGTTGTCACGCATATCGATGACGGATTCGATTTTCTGGGTTGGAACGTGCGAAAGTTTCACGGAGAGCTGGTCATCCAGCCATCCAAGAAGAACGTCAGCGCGTTTCTGGGCAAGGTCCGCGACACGTTGCGTAAGATGTGCGCGGCCCGTCAGGCCGACGTGATTGAGCAACTGGTTCCGGTCATTCGGGGCTGGGCGAACTATCACCGAAGCCAGATGGCGTCACGCACATTTTCGCGTTGCGACCATCAGATCTGGCAGGCGTTGTGGCGATGGGCTTGCCGCCGACACCCCCGAAAGGGGGCCCGGTGGATTAAGCAGCGTTACTTCCGGCGCTTTAAGGGTCGAGATTGGCGCTTCGCGGAAAAGGACAAGCTTTTGCCGACCTTAAGTGAGTTCCGGAAACGGACTTATACTAAGGTCGATACGGAGGCGAATCCCTATGATCCGGCGTTCGACGAGTATTTCGCCAAGCGGCTTGCCCGCAAGATGGATGAGACGCTCGAAGGACGTCGGAAACTGCGTTGGCTATGGTGGTGGCAGGACGGGATGTGTCCGGCCTGCGACCAGCGGATTACGCGAGAAACGGGATGGCATTTGCATCACGTGGTCAAGCGTTCTCGCGGCGGTTCGGATAAGTGCAGCAACCTTGCACTGCTGCACCCGAACTGTCACATGCAGCTTCATGCAATGGAGTGATCGGCCCTGCTGGTCGGCCCCAACGGGACCGGCTTTCAGGCGGCTTGAGCCGGATGCAGGGAAAGCCTGCCCGTCCGGTTCTGAGGGGAGGGGGTCGCCGCGAGGCGGCCTCCTTACCCGAAAAGTGACGAGGGTTCGATTCCCTTCACCCGCTCCAATGACTGTGCTGGAGCGGCCGCCCTGTCGCTGCGCACCGGCCCTATCCTGATCTTATGCCCGCCGAAGCTACCGGCGATCGTCTCCCGCAGCTGCTCGACATCGCGCGCCTCATCGCTCGCGAGCCGGACGCGGCACGCCTGGTCGAGCGTATCCTCATGACCGCCAAGGAGGCGACCCGGGCGGATGGCGGATCGGTTTACCTGGTGGAGGACGACCGCTGCACGCTGTCCTTCGCGCTGGTCGTCAACGACACGCTGGGTCTGCACATCGGCGGCGCGTCCGGAAAGCCGGTAGGCATGCAAGCGCCTGCCCTCTACGATCCCGACGGCACGCCGAATCATCGTTCGGTCGTGACGCACTGTGCGCTGTCACGCGAATCGGTACGCCTCGACGATGCGTACACCGCGGCGGGCTTCGACTTTGCCGGCGCACGCGCTTTCGACCAGGCGCACGGCTATCGCTCGAGCTCGTTTCTGGCCGTGCCGATGATCGACCATTCCGGCGAAGTCACCGGAGTGCTCCAGCTCGTCAACGCGCGGTCGCGCGACGGATCCGTTGCCGTGTTCACCGCCGAGGATCAGGCTTTCGTTGAAGCGCTAACGGCGTTGGCGGCAATCGCGCTGGACAAACAGCGATTGATCGAGCGGCTCCAGGCACTGTTCGAAAGCCTGGTGCAGCTGATCAACGACGCAATCGACGAGAAGAGCCCCTACACCGGCGGGCACTGCCGGCGCGTTCCCGAGTTAACGATGATGCTTGCCGAAGCGGCACACCGCACCGCCGCGGGCCCGCTGGCCGACTTTCGCCTGAGCGAGGTGGACCGGCGCGAGCTCTGGCTGGCGGCGATGCTCCACGACTGCGGCAAGATCACCACCCCGGTTCACGTCGTCGACAAAGCAACCAAGCTCTCCGGGATATTCGACCGCATGGCGCTGGTCGAAGCGCGCTTTGAAATCGCCGCGCGTGACACGCGGATTGCACATCTGGAGGCGCTCGCCGCAGGGGAAGCCCGGGACGCCGCCGATGCGCGCTACCACGCCGAGCTCGCCGCGCTTGACGCCGAGCGCGCATTCTTGCGCGAGGCAAACCGCGGTAGCGAGCGGATGCGGGACGAGGACATC
This sequence comes from uncultured beta proteobacterium, assembly GCA_963778275.1. Classification (GTDB taxonomy): domain Bacteria; phylum Pseudomonadota; class Gammaproteobacteria; order Burkholderiales; family Casimicrobiaceae; genus PALSA-1003. Next base: position 773,983 of record CAVZTS010000014.1, read on the forward strand.
GACCGAGTGCGCGCGATCGGGGCACGCCGCATCCGCGGACCGGACGGAGCGACCGCGGCGCTGCTTACCGACGACGAAGTCACGAACCTGACCATACGCTATGGCACACTCAACGCCGCCGAGCGCGAGATCATCAACCGGCACGTGACCACGACGATCAAAATGCTCGAGTCGCTGCCGTGGCCGCGGCAACTCGCGCGCGTTCCCGAGTATGCCGGCGGGCATCATGAGCGGGTCGACGGCAAGGGTTACCCCCGCGGCCTGACGCGCGAGCAGATGTCGCTGCCGGCGCGAATGATCGCGATCGCGGACGTGTTCGAAGCGCTGACCGCCGGGGACCGGCCTTACAAACGCGCCAAAACCGTCGCGGAATCGCTCGCCATCCTCGGCCAGATGAAGCGGTCGGGCCACGTCGATCCCGACCTGTTCGATGTTTTCCTGCGCGAACGCGTCTGGCTCGATTACGCGCGCAAGTTTCTGGATCCGGCGCAGATCGGCGAAGTGGATCCGGCGCCGGCTGCCGGCAACCCAGCAACACCGGATTAGGGCCGGATGTACGACCAGCCCTGTTCCTGGCGCTGCATGATTTCGACGACGCCGGACCCCACGTAGCCGATCCCGTTCAACATGTCCCCGGGCGCAAGCCCGCGGCCATGCATCGTGTTCTCGCAGGCCATGATCCTTACGCCGGCGGCGGTCATCTCGCTGATGCGATTGGCGACGGGCGAGTCGAGTTTGAGCATGCCGATGCCGGGCCCGTAGGCCACGATTTCGATATCGACGTTTTTCGCGCCCAAGTCGGCCTGAATGTTGTGCGCGTTGTTGAGCGCGAGATTCCACTGCGTCGCCTCGCCGTCACTCACTTGAATCACGACCCGACTGCGGCTCGGGGGTTGTTGTGCCAGTGCGGCGGTGCCCGCGCCGGCAAGGAGCACCAGCACGGTCGCTGCGGCAAGCCAGCCGGACAAGATTTTGCCATTCATGTGAATCTCCTATTGCCGACCCACGTTGCCTGTTCGCGCGGCAGGCCGGTGCAATGCGGCAGCGCAAGGTTGAAAAGACGCATTTTATCCTCGATACTCCGGCGCGCGCCGGTCGACCAGGGGCCCCAGCAGCGGAATCAAAGCGCGGCGCTATGGATCGACCCCGTTCATCCCCATTGTGCCGCCGCCGAACGCTGCTAGCTCAACCCACACTACGAGGCGAGTGCTGAACGCCCGACGCGGCAGCGCGCATATCCCGTTTTCCGCGATCTTGCTGATCGTACTGGCGAGCGCTTGCTTCTCGACGGTCGACGTCACGGTCAAGCTCCTCAGCGCGCGCTATCCGGTGTTGCTCCTGGTCTGGGCGCGATGGAGTGTTCAGGCGCTCCTGCTCGTCGCGTTGCTTGGGCCGAGGATGCGCCTGGATCTCGTCCGCACCGCGCACTTGCCCCTGCACCTCGTGCGTGGCACGGTGCTGATCCTGTCGTCGCTGTGCTTCTACTCGTCACTGCGCTCCTTACCGCTGGCCGAGGCGACAGCCCTCAACTACACCTCGCCTATCCTCGTGACCCTGTTGGCGAGCGGGTGGCTGCACGAGCCGCTGACGCGCCCGCGTTGGGCTTTCGTCGCCGCCGGCTTCGTTGGCATGCTGCTTGTCATCCGCCCGGGGAGCGCGATGCTCACGCCCGTCGCGCTGTTCGCGCTCGGCGCGGCAGGCTTCTACGCGATCTTCCAGATCCTGACGCGCCGGCTTGCAGGCGAGAATCTCATGGTGCTGCTGTTCTATCCGAGCCTCGTTGGCGCGGTGACGTTGTCGCTGGCTGCTCCCTTGGTTCGTGCCTCCGGCAGCTATCCGACGTCGGACCTTGGACCGTTCATCGGTATAGGCATCGTCGGTACGCTCGGGCACCTGCTGTTCACTCAGGCATTCCAGCGCGCGTCGGCGTCGGCGATTGCGCCGTTCACGTACATGCAACTGGTATGGTCGACGGTTGCCGGTTGGGTGCTGTTCTCAACGTTTCCCGACGCCTGGACGCTGACCGGGATCGTCGTGATCGCGGGGAGCGGTGTCGTCCTCACATGGTATGAGCGCTGGCGTGCGAGCTTGCCGCAGTCGGAGCCGGCTGCCGTCGACTGATGCCGCGGCACGCGGCGTACCCTGCGGTAGAATTCGTCTAACCGCCCGGCGGCGCCGGGCGTCCTTTGCGAGCTTCCGGGGAACTCATGATGGGCACCGACAAACCGCGGGTCGGATTCATCGGGCTTGGACTGATGGGTCACGGCATGGCGAAGAATCTCGTCAACAAGGGATTTCCGTTGACGCTGCGCGTGCATCGGAACCGCAAGCCAGCCGAGGACATCCTGGCCGCGGGCGCCCGGGAGGCCAAGACCCATGCCGAGCTGGTGCAGGCCTCCGACGTCGTGATCCTGTGCGTCACCGGCTCGCCACAGATCGAGGAAATCATCTATGGTGAGAACGGCATCCTGGGCGTTGCGCGAAGCGGTCTGGTCGTGGTTGACACTTCGACCGCCGAACCGGCATCGACGGCGAAGATCCGCGACGATCTCGCGCGCAGGGGCACGCTATACGTCGACGCGCCGCTGGCGCGCACGCCGAAGGAAGCCGAGGAAGGGCGACTGAACACCATGGTCGGCGCCGACGACGCCACCTTCGCCCGGCTCAAGCCGGTCTTCTCTGCTTATTGTGAAAATGTCATCCACGTCGGGCCACCCGGGCATGGGCATACGTTGAAGCTCATTAACAACTTCATCGCCCAGGCGATCGCAACTGCGACGGCGGAAGCCTGCGCCGCATGCGCGAAATCGGGAGTCTCGATCAGGAAGCTCCACGAAATCATCTCCGCCGGTGCGGTCAACTCGGGCATCTTCCAGATGATGGTGGGGAGGATGCTCGAGGGCGGCGACCTGGCCGGCCTCAAGTTCACGCTGGTCAACGCGATGAAAGACTTGCGCTATTACACGCACCTGGCCGAATCGCTGCCGGTACCTGCGATCATCGGCGAGGCTGTGCATCAGAGTCTCGTCACCGCCAACCTGCTTGGATTCGGCGACAAATACGTGGCCTCGCTTGTGGAGGCGCAGGAGAAGCTGGCAGGAGTCAGCATCGTACCGCGCTAGCCGCCGCCCTCCGGAGGAAAGCCCGTGAGCCGTACTGCTATACCCCTGTGGGACAATCCGCTCGGCACCGACGGGTTCGAGTTCATCGAATATGCCGCCCCGGACCCAGGTGGCGCTTGGGCAGCTTTTCGAGCAGCTGGGCTTCACCGCAATCGCCAGGCACCGTTCGAAGAACGTGCTTCTTTACCGGCAGGGGGAGATCAATTTCATCGTCAATGCCGAGCCGGGCAGTTTTGCGCAGGCTTTCGCGCGCGTGCACGGTCCGTCGATCTGCGCGATCGCTTTTCGGGTGGGCGACGCCGCGGCCGCGTACCGACGGGCAGTCGAGCAGGGGGCCTGGGGCGTCGAAGCCCATCCCGGCCCGATGGAACTCAACATCCCGGCAATCAAGGGTATTGGAGACTCGCTGATCTATCTCGTGGATCGGTATCCGCGGGATGGGACAGGCGTATCGATCTACGATGTCGACTTCGTGCCGCTGCCGGGGGTGACGCAGCACCCGCTGGGGACCGGCCTCACGTACATCGACCACCTGACGCACAACGTTCATCGCGGCCGGATGGACGAATGGGCGAGTTTCTACGAGCGATTGTTCAACTTCCGCGAGGTGCGCTACTTCGACATTGAGGGAAAGCTGACCGGGCTCAAGAGCAAGGCAATGACGAGTCCCTGCGGCAAGATCCGAATCCCGATCAACGAAAGCGCCGACGACAAATCCCAGATCCAGGAGTATCTGCTTGCCTATCACGGCGAGGGCATCCAGCACGTCGCGCTCGGAACCGCGGACATATTCGCTACCGTTGAAACGCTGCGCGCTCGTGGTAGCGCGTTCCAGGATACGCCGGACACGTATTACGATCTGCTCGAAGCGCGACTGCCCAATCACGGTGAGGACACGGCGCGGCTGAAGAAGGATCGGATCCTCCTCGACGGCGCGCCGGCCAAGCACGAAATGCTGCTGCAGATATTCACCACGACCGTGATCGGACCGATTTTCTTCGAGATCATCCAGCGCAAAGGCAACCAGGGTTTCGGCGAGGGCAATTTCCAGGCTCTATTCGAGTCAATCGAGCTCGACCAGATCAGGCGGGGCGTGCTGGAAGACTCGCGTGCGCCGGGTACGCGATGCTCCTGACGCGCCGGCGGCGAGAGGCATTGGCAGCGCGGCGCGCCGAATGAATGTGCTAGATTTGGCGCGAATAGCATTCCATTTTTCGTCGTCGCCGTGCTCTCTGCTCTTGGATTCACCTTGCTGCGCCGGTTGTCCGACGGCAAGCTCCACTCCGGCGAAGCGCTCGCGGCGGGCAGCGGCATTTCGCGCGCCAGGGTGTCACAACTGCTCAAACAGGCCGACGCTGCCGGTCTGAGTCTCGAGCGCACGCCGGGGCGCGGCTACCGGCTGCACGATGCACTGCCGTTTCTGGAGTCGGGCACAATCGTTGCCGCGATTGGCGGATCCGCCCAGCCCGTCACGATCGAGGTCGCCGATTGCCTCGATTCGACGAACAGCGAGCTCGCGCGGCGCGCGGGTCATGCCGACATTCATCGCCATCTGCTCGCCGCGGAGTGGCAAACCGCCGGGCGCGGCCGGCGCGGCCGCGGCTGGACCGCTGTGCTTGGCGGCAGCCTCACCTTCTCGGTCGGCTGGCGCTTCCTTCAGGGCGCAGGTCATTTGTCGGCGCTTCCCCTGGCGGTCGGCGTCGCGCTGGCGCGCGCGCTCGAAAGTGAAGGTTATAGTGGTGTCGAACTCAAGTGGCCGAACGATCTGATCCACGGCGAGGCGAAGGTGGGCGGAATCCTCGTCGAGTTGTCGGGCGATGCGCTGGGACCGTCGCTGGCGATCGTCGGCGTGGGACTCAACATTCGCCTCCCCGCTTCTCTGCGGCGCGGTATCGGACGGCCGATAACCGACCTTGCTACGATCGGTGGGGGCAAGCCAATCGATCGCAACACGTTGCTCGCGCGCATCATCGGCGAGCTCGTCCCGGTGCTCGAGGAGTATGCCGGAGTCGGGATTCGCTCCATTGCGCGCCGCGTGGCAACGCCGCCACGCGTACCAGGAAAAGCCGGTGCAGGTCCTGCTCCCGGACAGCGCGACGGTGCGCGGCGTAGTCGTCGGCGTTGACGCTGCCGGTGCGTTGGTGCTCGAAAGCGGCGGTCGCCGGCTGCGTTTCGTCAGCGGCGAAATCTCGCTGCGGCGCCCGTGATCCTGGTGCTCGACTGCGGGAACAGCCGCCTCAAGTGGGGTCTGGCCGGCCCGCACGGCTGGGTTTCGCAGGGTAACGTTGCCAACCAGGAAATCGGTACACTCGCGTTGCGCGACTGGCAAAACCTGCCGCGGCCCGCGCGCGTTGTCGGCGTCAATGTCGCTGGCGAAGCCACCCGCGTGCGCATCGAAGCGCAGCTCGTCCGTTGGCGGACCACGCCGGAGTGGCTGATCGCGCGCGAGGCGGCAGGCGGCGTGTACAACCGCTACGCGCGCCCCTCTCAGCTTGGCGCCGACCGCTGGGCGTCGTTGATTGCGGCGCGGCAACGCCTGGCCGACGAACTGTTCCCTTCGTCCTGTGTGGTCGTCAATGCCGGCACCGCGGTCACCGTCGACGCGCTGGATGGAACCGGCGTATTCCGCGGCGGCATCATTCTGCCGGGACTCAACCTTATGCTGCAGGCACTGGCGTCGACCACCGCAGCGTTGCGAACGCCGCCGGGCAGGTATCATGATTTTCCAATAAACACCGCCGACGCGCTCGCTTCCGGCGCGCTGCAGGCAGTGTGTGGCGCCATCGAGCAGGTGCGTCGCCGCCTGGGTGAGGACGGGCCGCCACCCAAAGCGTTTCTTTCCGGGGGCGCCGCCGCCGATGTCGCGCCGCACCTTACCGCACCGGTAGAGGTCGTGGATAATCTCGTTCTCGAGGGCGTACTTGCGCTCGCGGAATTGACGGGCAAGGAATGAGAACGCTGGTCTGGCTGTTGCTGCTCGCCAATCTCACGCTGCTGGGCTACATCAAGCTCGACAGTTTGAGCAGTGGCGAAGGCAATCGACTCTCGCAACAGGTGCAGCCGGACAAGATCACACTGCTCTCGCCGCAACAGGTCGCGGCGCTCGGACCGGCCAAGGTCTCTGCGCTGGCGGATGTCTGCGTCGAATGGGGCCCGTTCTCCGACGCGGACAAGGCGCGTGCCCTAGCTGCCCTCGACCCGCTCGATCTCAGTCGATTGATCAGCCAGAAGAGAGTCGAAGTTGTCGCCAACTACTGGGTGTTCATTCCCCCGGCTGCAAATCGGACTGCCGCCGATCGCCGCCTGGAGGAGCTAAAGGCGCTGGGTGTCACGGATCTGCTGCTGATCGATGGCGGTCCGCAGCGATTCGCAATTTCGCTCGGCGTGTCCCAGACCGAGGCCGAGGCACAGGCGCGCCTGGACTCGCTGCTGGCGCAAGGCGTCAAGACGGCCAAGGTCGCCGCGCGCACGCAGGCCGTCATGCAAACCGATCTGGTCATCCGCGACCCACCGGCGCCCGCGGTCGCGCGGGTGAAGGAACTGCAGGGCACCTTTCCAGGCAGCGACATCAAGATCGGCACATGCGACAAAGCATCCGGATGACGGAGGCGCGTGCACCGCGGCCGGAGGGCATCCGGCACGCTCGGTCGGGGGGCGATATCGCGCTTGCCCATGCGCTGTTTGTCGAATATGCGGGCTGGCTGCAAGTCGACCTTTGTTTCCAGGGCTTCGAGGAGGAGCTGGCGGCATTGCCCGGCGCCTATGCGCCGCCGCGCGGGCGCCTGTTGCTGGCCGGACCGCCCGATGCAGCCTTCGGCTGCATCGCGCTGCGCCCGCTTGACCCCGCCGCCGGTTGTGGCGGCGACGCATCGGGCCAGCGGGACGGGGGGTCCGTCGGCGAAGTGAAGCGACTCTACGTGCAGTCTCCATACCGCGGAAATGGCTGGGGGAAGTGGCTGGCGCGCGCAGTATGCGACGAGGCGCGCCGCATTGGCTATCGCGAGCTTAAGCTCGACACGCTCGCCTGGATGACCGCGGCGCACGCGTTGTATGCCGAACTGGGCTTTCGCGAGTGCGCTCCGTACTACCACAACCCGCACGCCGGCGTGGTCTACATGGCCCTTTCGCTGTGAGTTACGGCCTAGGGCGCTGAGCGCGCCATGCGCCGGCAAGCTCCTTCATGTTTCTCTCCAAGGCCGAAACCGCAGCGATCGATACCGGCATCGCTAGCCTCGAGGCGCGTGCCGATGTTCAAGTCGTCACCGCAGTCGTCGGCAAGGCCGATGCGTATCCTGAATTGCCATGGATGGCGTTCGCCCTGGGGGTGTCGCTGGCGGCGTTGGCGGCCGTTGTCCTCGATTGGCTGCGTCCGGATTGGATAACCGCGCATGTGGCGCTGCTGCACACCGCGACAATCCTTGGCGCGGGCGGCGTGAGCGCGCTCGCGACGGTATTCATTCCAGCGTATGCGCGACTTTTTCTGCGTCCGACGCTGCGCGATCTGGAGGTGCGCCACTACGCGCAATCGCTGTTCCTGCGGCACGAGCTGTTCAAGACCCGTGAGCGCAATGGCATCCTGATTCTCGTCTGCAACTTTGAGCGGAAAATCGAAATTCTCGCCGATGTCGGATTGCAAGGACGGATCGTAGGCGCGGACTGGGACACGGTGATTGCGGCGATGACGCCCTATCTACGCGATGCGCGCATCGCTGCGGCGCTACATGCCGGCCTGGTCGCCCTCGGCGCGCTGCTCGCCGCGAAAGGGTTCGCCGGCGGGGCTCCCCACCCCAATGAGCTGCCCGGCCGGATCGAGGAGGCGGGGCCGACGTGAACCGTGCTCCGCAGCGGTTACTGTTCATCGGCGTCTGCTTTGGGCTCGCTCTGGCCGCGGCGGCCCGCGCCGCCGATGTGCCCTTTCTCACTGGCCGAGTCGTCGACAACGCGGAAATCCTCAAGTCCGCCACGCGAGACAGGATCACCGCAACGCTCAAGGCACATGAGCAGGCCACCGGCGATCAGATCGCGCTCCTCACGCTGCCGACGCTCGACGGCGAATCGATCGAGGAATATGCGGTCAGGGTTTTCGAGAACTGGAAGCTGGGGCAGAAGGGGAAGGACAACGGCGTTCTCGTTATTGTCGTGCCGCAGGATCGCAAAATGCGGATCGAAGTCGGTTACGGGCTGGAGGGGAAGCTAACTGACGTCGAGTCGAGCCGCATCATCCGCAACGTGATGACGCCGCAGTTCAAGGCCGGCGATTTCGACAAAGGCGTCGAGGATGGAATCACCGCGATTGTCGCGCAGCTGGAAGGTAAGCCTGGCGCTGCGGGTGCAGGCAGCGGCCCGCCGTCCGCGCAGGGCGGCAACGCACTGCACATCAACGAACCGAATCTCGCCTGGCCGGAGCGGATTCTGATTGGCGCGTTCATATTCGGGATCATCGGGCTGTTCACCTTCATCGGCATCATGACCCCGGGCATGGGCTGGTTCCTGTACGTGTTCCTGATCCCGTTCTGGGCAATGTTTCCGATCATCATTGTGGGCACGCGTGGCGCGCTGACGCTGCTCGGCATCTACGTCGTCGGCTACCCGATTGCCAAGATCCTGCTCGCGCGCAGCGCCTGGTACCAGAAGGCGGCCCAGGATCTCAAGAGCAAAGGCACCGCGAGCGTCGGCGGCTTTACTTTCACGAGCGGCGGCAGCTCGTCGAGTTTCTCATCGGGTGGTGGCGGCTTCTCGGGAGGCGGCGGCAGTTCCGGCGGCGGGGGCAGCTCGGGCAGCTGGTAGCTATGCCCTGGCAGCCAGTGCAAAGTGTCGGCCACCGTCGCGCGACCATGCAAGTGGCTCGGTGCGCAGATCGCGATAGCCCGCATCGCGGACCAGCGTGACCGCCTGCTCCTCTGAATACCAGGTCATTGCCAGGGTCTCGTCCTCGCGCGCCGTGATGGCTATCCGGTCGCGTCTTTCATAGCGCGTCTTCACGTCGATGCGGCGCAGGTCAACGTCGAGGACCGTCTCGGAGCGCGCGCCGATCTGCACGCCCTCTTCCGGGAAGACCGTGCGCACTTCGACGATGGGGGCGCCCGGCGGATGCTCGGCCTGGGTCGGCACGAACAGGTCGAGTAGCAACAGGCCCGGATCGATAAGGTGCGCGCGGATGCGCAACAACGCGTCGAGCGCCGAGATCGGATCAGCCAGGGACTGGAATGCGCCCCGGGCAATGAACGCCGCCGCGTAGCGCCCCGGCAGGTTGAGCGCGGCGACGCTCTGCCGATAGAGCCGGGTGGTCAGTCCGGCGGCCGCGAGTCGCCTCTCGCAACTCGCCAGCATCGCCTCCGAGCTGTCCACGCCGTGCACTTGGACGCCCGCTTCGAGGAGCGGCACGAGAAGCCGTCCCGAACCTGCCATCGCCTCCAGGACCGGCCCTGCGTCGCGCGGCAGACGTGCCGCATACCAAGCAACCTCCGCGTCGCTCGCGCGCGGTCGGTCCGCGTCGAAGAACAGCGTTGCGAGGGTGCCGTAAGGTGACACGCTGCGCCGCTGTTCAGGGCTGCCGCACCGCGAGAAGTTCGCGCGCGGCGGCGGCGATCGCGTCGATCCAGGCGTGCGCCGCCGGAACCTCACCGGTCCAGCGCAAGAAGCCGTGAATCGTGCCGGCGCAATCGACGATGCGTACGGGAACGCCGGCGGCCTCCAGCCTTCGCGCGTAGTCGAAGCCGTCACTGCGCAGAACGTCCGCTTCCGCAAGCGCGATAACCGCGGGCGGCAGGTTCGACAGTTGCGGTGCTGCGAGCGGTGACAATTCGGGTGCATCCGGCGTGGCGCCGCCCCGGTACGCGGCCCAGTACCAAGCCATCTGCGCCGCGGTCAGGTTGTAGCCGGCAGCGAACTCGATGTACGACGCGCGCGAGCATGTCGCATCAAGTGCGGGGTAGAAAAGCAGCTGCGCGTCGGGCTGCGCTGCTCCGCTGCGCGCAAGGCGCAGCGTCAGCGCCGCCACGAGATTGCCGCCGGAGCTGTCGCCAGCGACTGCGAAGCACGCGCCGGCAGCGCCGAGCGTACGGGCTTCGGCGCGCACCCATCGCCACGTCGTCTCGACGTCATCAAGCGCCGCCGGAAAGGAATGTTCCGGTGCAAGTCGATAATCGACTGCGATGACGACCGCTTCGAGGCGATTGGCGAGAATCCGACACAGCTTGTCGTGCGAGTCGAGGGAGCCGACGACCCAGCCTCCGCCATGTGCGAACAGAACCAGCGGCAGCGGTGCGGTCGAGGCGGGACGGTAGACCCGCACAGGGACAGGGCGGGTCGGGCCCGGCGCGTGCAGATCGAGGATTGACACCACCGGTTCCGGAGCGCCGCCAAGAAGCTGTGGCACCGCCTCGGCGGCCGCACGCAGCCGGGCGACATCGGGCGCACCGGTGACTGGAGGCACTTTGAAAACCGTATCCAGCAGACGGCGAATATCGGGATCGAGCATCGGGGCATCGCGGCGGGTCGCAAGCGATGGTACCGGATTCGCGCCGCGAGTGAGGCGACGGGTAGCAGGAATTGGATGTTCTCGGCACGGCTCGCGAGTGTGGAAGGAAAGCGGGAACGGGTGACGCTAGCGAAAGCGAGTGACACCCGCATCCGCCGACACACCAAAGTGAAGGGGGAAGCCAACCCTTTTGACCCGAAATGGGAGTCTTACTTCGAGGACCGACTTGGTCTGAAGATGCAAGGCGACATGAAGGGCAAAGCGAAGCTCCTGCGTCTTTGGTGGAGCCAGAACAAGCGTTGTACACTATGCGACCAACTGATCACCAAGGAGTCGGGTGGAATATCCACCATCGAATCCCCAAGTGCGTAGGGCGGCGCAGACGGGTTCGCGAATCTGGTTCTGCTACACCCGAATTGCCATCGTCAACTTCATGCTGCTGACTTGACGTTGGAGGGCCGGTCCCTGTAGCTGGGGGCTTTGGAGAGGCTTGAGCCGGGTGCGGGGAAAATCGCACGCCCGATTCTAAGGGGGGGATGGCCTGGTAACGGGCTGTCCCTACCCGACAAAGCGGTCTTCGACGGAAACCCGCTCGGCGGCAAGCTGAACGGGTTTGTTTTTTTGAGGGCCCGCGCACGGATACGAGAGCTCCCGACACGCTCACCATCTTCAAAGAAGGATCGAGGCTAGACGAATATGACCGCCACCATTGATAAGACGGCACTGCTCACGCGCCTGCTGCGCGAGCGCATCCTGATCCTCGACGGCGCCATGGGTACCATGATCCAGGCTCGCAGGCTGTCGGAGTCCGACTATCGCGGGCCGCCCGCCTGTGGCCTGCACGACCACCCGCACGATCTAAAGGGCGACAACGATCTGTTGGTCTTGACCAGCCCTGACGTTGTCGCCGCAATCCACGATGAGTTCCTCGCCGCTGGCGCCGACATCATTGAGACCAACACGTTCAATGCGACAAGGATCGCGCAGGCAGACTACAGGCTCGAGAGCATGGTGCACGACATAAACCTGGCGGCGGCGCGGATCGCGCGCGAGCGGGCCGATGCCTGGACCGCCAAGACACCGGAGCAACCGCGGTTCGTGGCGGGCGCATTGGGTCCCACTAATCGCACCGCAACGATATCGCCCGACGTCAACGACCCGGGGTTTCGCAACGTGAGCTTCGATGAGCTCGTCGCGGCCTATGCTGAAGCCGTCGCCGCTTTGGTTGACGGCGGTGTTGACCTGCTGCTCGTCGAGACTGTATTCGACACGCTCAATGCCAAGGCCGCACTTTTCGCGATCGACAGCTACTTCGAGGAGCGCGGCGTGCGCCTGCCACTGATCGTTTCCGGCACGATCACCGATGCGTCCGGGCGCACTTTGTCCGGACAGACGACTGAAGCATTTTGGAACTCGGTCCGCCATGCACAGCCGCTCGCCATCGGGCTCAACTGCGCACTCGGTGCCGCGCTGATGCGACCGTACATCGAGGAGATCGCGCGCGTCGCGGACACGTTCGTCTCCTGTTATCCGAACGCCGGCCTGCCGAACCCGATGAGCGAGACCGGCTACGACGAAACCCCGGAGACGACCGCACGACTGATCCGGGACTTTGCCGAGAATGGCTTCGTCAATCTGGTTGGCGGCTGCTGTGGCACGACGCCGGCGCATATCCGCGCGATCGCCGCGGCGGTGAAGGATCTCCCGCCGCGGCGATTCGGGCCGAACGCAAAGGGCGTCAGTGCCGCTTAAGCAGACCGCCAGTCAGCGTCTACCGCCAAGGGGGAGGAAGGGCACGCGCACGTGCGTGCCCAACCCGATATGTCACGTCCCATGAGGCTCGCCGGACTTGAGCCGCTAACCATCGACGACGACTCCTTGTTCGTCAACGTCGGTGAGCGCACGAACGTCACGGGGTCGCGCGCGTTCGCCAAGCTGATCCTTTCGGGCGACTTTGCCGGCGCGGTCGAAGTCGCGCGCCAACAGGTGCAGAACGGCGCGCAGATCATCGACGTCAACATGGACGAGGCGATGCTCGATTCCAAGGCCGCGATGGTGAAGTTCCTGCAACTGATCGCCGCCGAGCCCGATATCGCCCGCGTGCCGCTGATGATCGATTCGTCCAAATGGGAAGTCATCGAGGCTGGACTGAAGTGCGTGCAGGGCAAACCGGTCGTCAACTCGATCTCGATGAAGGAGGGAGAAACCGAATTCCTGCGCCAGGCGAGGCTTGTCAAACGCTATGGTGCTGCCGCGATCGTGATGTCCTTCGACGAAAAAGGCCAGGCCGACAGCTACGAGCGCCGGATTGAGGTCGCCCGTCGCGCCTACGACCTTCTGGTCGATCGGATCGACTTCGCCGCAGAGGACATCATCATCGATCCAAACGTGTTCGCAATCGCGACCGGTATCGACGAACACGCGAACTACGCTGTCGATTTCATCCGTGCCACCACTTGGATCAAGCAGCATCTTCCACACGCCAAGATCTCCGGCGGCATCTCCAACGTCAGCTTCAGCTTCCGCGGCAACGAGCCGGTACGCGAAGCAATCCACACCGTGTTTCTTTATCACGCGATCCGTGCCGGCCTGACGATGGGCATCGTCAATGCCGGGCAGCTTGGCGTGTACGACGAACTCGCGCCCGAATTGCGCGAGCGCGTCGAGGATGTCGTGCTCAACCGGCGCCCCGATGCTACCGAACGCCTGGTCACATTCGCGGAAACGTACAAGGCGCAGGGCCGCAAGCCGGAGGAGGAACTCGCGTGGCGCGGCGGCAGCGTCGAGGAACGGCTTTCGCACGCGTTGGTCAAGGGTATCACCACGTATATCGTCGACGACACGGAGGAAGCACGCAAGAACTACGCCCGTCCGATACAGGTGATCGAGGGTCCGCTGATGGCTGGCATGAATGTCGTCGGCGACCTGTTCGGCGCCGGCAAGATGTTCCTGCCACAGGTCGTCAAGAGCGCGCGCGTGATGAAGCAGGCGGTCGCACATCTCGTGCCATTCATCGAGGCTGAAAAGGCCAAATCGGGCGACGCCGGCAAGCCAAAGGGCACGATCGTTATGGCGACCGTGAAGGGTGACGTGCACGACATCGGCAAGAACATCGTCGGCGTCGTCCTGCAATGCAACAATTTCGACGTGATCGATCTTGGTGTCATGGTGCCTGCGCAGAAGATCCTCGATACCGCACGCGTCCGGGCCGCCGACATCGTCGGCCTTTCCGGACTCATTACGCCGTCGCTGGAAGAGATGGCGCACGTCGCACACGAAATGCAACGCCTTGGCATGCGGCAGCCGCTGCTGATTGGCGGCGCAACGACCTCGCGCGTGCATACCGCAGTCAAGATAGCGCCGAACTACGCGGGCGTTACCGTGTACGTACCCGACGCGTCGCGCGCCGTGGGCGTGGCCAGCAACCTGTTGTCGGCGGACAACAAGGAAGCCTTTGTTGCCGAGGTCGCGGCGGACTACGGTCGGATTCGATCGCAGCACGCGGCGAAGAAGGGTCCGGTGCTGATATCGCTCGCTGCGGCGCGCGCCAATGGGTTCAAGAGCGACTGGGGAAGCTACATTTCGCACCGGCCGGCATTCCCCGGGCGCAGGGAAATCAGGCATGCCGACCTCCGCGGGCTGGCCGAATACATCGATTGGGGGCCGTTCTTTCAAACCTGGGAACTTTCCGGCCCTTTTCCGGCGATCCTCCACGATTCGCTCGTCGGCGAGGCGGCGCGCAACGTTTACGCCGAAGGGCAGGAAATGCTGCAACGTATCATCGAGGGACGCTGGCTCACCGCGAACGGGGTCATCGCGCTCCTGCCGGCGAATTCCGTCGGCGATGATATCGAGCTCTATTCCGACGAGGCGCGCGGCGGGATCGCGCTAACTTGGCGCAACCTGCGCCAGCAGAACGAGCGGCCGCCAGGGAAGCCGAACTACTGCCTCGCCGACTTCGTCGCGCCCAAATCGTCGGGCGTCAAGGACTACGTCGGCGCGTTCGCCGTAACCGCGGGCCTTGGAATCGGGAAGAAACTTTCCGAATTCGAGACGAAGAAGGACGACTACAGCGCGATCATGCTCAAAGCGCTGGCCGACCGGTTGGCAGAAGCGTTTGCGGAGTGGCTGCACATGCGCGTGCGGCGCGAATACTGGGGATACGCGAAGGACGAGCACCTTGACCACGCCGCGATGATTCGCGAAGAATACCGCGGCATTCGGCCCGCGCCAGGTTATCCGGCTTGTCCCGATCACTCGGTCAAGGCGCCGCTACTCGAGCTGCTGCAGGCGGACAGGATCGGCATGACGGTAACCGAGAGCTACGCGATGCTGCCGGCGGCGAGCGTGGCCGGTTTCTACCTTGGCCACCCGGAGGCGGCTTACTTCGCGGTGGGCAAAATCGGCGAAGATCAACTGCGCGATCTCGCTGCGCGCGAACGCCGGAACGAGGCGATGCTCCGTCGCGACCTCGCGCCGAACCTCCCCTAGTAGCGCTCGCGTCGCTTGCGACCCGGTCGCTGGCCTCCGCGCAGGCGGTTCGCATGAAACGCTTCGACCAGGCTCTTTCCCAGCGCGATCGATTATCATAAGCCCGCTACCGCAAGTTACGTTCGACCATGGGCGTATTAACGCCGACCAGCCCCAACGCGAGCACGCTTGTCCGCTGCTGGACCGAAGGCGCCTCGCCCGCGGTCGTCGCTCTGTGCGCCGCCTGGTGCGATACGTGCAGCGAATTCCGCACCACTTTGGAGCGCATCGCGGAGCTGCGACCGGATACGCTCTTCCTCTGGTTGGATATCGAGGACGACAGCGACATCTGCGGCGATATCGACATCGAGAACTTTCCCACGCTCGCGATCTATCGCGGCGAGCGGCTGCTGCATTACGGTGTCACGCTGCCCTTGGAGGGGCCTGTCAGCCGCCTTGTCGATGAGATCCTCGCGCGGACCGATGCGGCGGGGAGCGCGCCGCGGCCGGTGCTGGAGCTGCCGCACCGCGTTCGCGCGCACCTACCGCCCGCTGGGGGCTGAGCTGTGCCAGCCCATTCGCACGGGGTGCGCGGTCCCGGCGGTACAATGCCAAGGCGCAGCGCCAAGCCGATGGCACAACGTCCTCCGCACAATCGTCGTGAACACCGCGCCGCGGCGACGTGCTTTGCGTACTGGCGCGATGACTGCGGGCTGACCGGGATGATTGGCGCACGGTTCGGTGGGCGCGCCGTTACGCGCGACTGACCCCAGATGGCGTACCTGCCTGTCTTCGTCAATCTCGTCCCCAAGAGCAGGCGGCTGCTGCGCCTCATCTGGCCGTTCCTGGCTATCGTCGTCCTGCTGGTCGTGCTCGGGAATATCAGCATGGACATTCTGTCGGCAACACGCGCCTACGTCGGCGGCGAAAGCCTCTGGTCGAAGGCCCAAAAGGACGCGGTCTACTACCTCAATCGCTATGCCGCAACGCGCTCCGAGACCGACTATGAACGTTATCTCGAGACGATCAAGGTTCCACTCGGCGACCGCAAGGCGCGCGAGGAACTGCTGAAGGCGAATCCCGATCTCGACCGCGCACGCCAGGGATTCATCGAGGGCCGCAATCATCCCGCGGATGTCGAGGGCATGATCTGGTTGTTCCGCCGCTTCAGCGGCTTGAGCTACATTGGCCGCGCGATCGCGATTTGGACGGAGGGCGACCAGCATATCGCCGAACTCATCAACGCAGCCGAGCGCTTGCATCGCAACGTTGCCACGGGACACGACGACGAGGAAAGCCTGCGTCCCGTGCTGGAGGAGATTCGGCGCATAAACGGCGATCTGACGCCTCTGGAAGACACCTTTTCTTTCACCCTCGGCGAAGCCTCGCGCTGGGTGCGAGGCGTGCTGTTCTCCATAACACTGGTCGCCGCGGCTTTCCTGGTTCTGCTCGGCATCGTCCTCTCGCGGCGGGTGCTGCGCGAGAGCGCGGAATTCGAGAACGCGCTTCGGTTCAGCGAAGAGCGCTTCAATCTCGCGGTGATCGGTAGCAACGACGGCTTGTGGGATTGGGACCTGTTGACCGGCGATATCTATTTCTCACCGCGCAGCAAGGAGCTCGCCGGGTATGCCGACCACGAGATCGAAAACAAGCCCGAAGCGTTTTTCGCCCTGCTGCATCCCGACGACCTGGAGCTAGCGTTGGCGGCATCCAGGGCGCACATTCGTGACAATCGCCCCTACAATGTGGAATTTCGCGTGCGCACGAAGAGCGGCGAATATCGCTGGTTCCGGGCCCGCGGACGATCGGTGCGCAACGCGGAAGGCTGGGCGGTGCGCATGGCTGGCTCGGTCGGCGACATCAACGACAGCAAGCTCGCCGAGGCACAACTCTTCGCCGAAAAGGAGCGTGCGCTGGTAACACTAAAATCGATCGGCGACGCGGTGATCACGATCGATCTCCACGGCCGCGTCGAGTACTTCAACCCGGTGGCCGAGGCGTTGACGGGATGGAAGGCGCAGGAAGCCGAAGGCATGCCGCTCGCCAACGTCTGCCGGATGCTCGACGAAAAGACGCGGCAAACACTGCCGAACCGCTCGAACGCGTTGGGCGTGAGGGCCGCATGGTCAAGGCCGCCGCGAACGTGCTGTTGCTGCGGCGCGATGGCACCGAAATCGCGATCGACGAGTCCGCGGCGCCAATTCGTGATCGCAACGGCGAAATCGCCGGCGTCGTGCTGGTTCTGCACGATATGCGGCGGGAACGCGAATATGCCAGCCAGCTCTCATATCAGGCTAGCCACGACGCGCTCACCGGCTTGATCAACCGGCGCGAGTTCGAGCATCGCCTTAGCCTCGCCCTGGCGAGCGCGCGCGATCTGGGTCGAACCCATGCGATGCTGTATCTCGACCTCGACCAGTTCAAGATCGTCAACGATACCTGCGGCCACGCTGCGGGGGACGAACTGATGCGTCAGGTCAGCATGCTGCTCCAGGGACGCCTTCGCGAAGGCGACACACTCGCGCGCATTGGCGGTGACGAGTTTGGCGTCATCCTCGAGAACTGCTCGCCAGAGCACGCGGAACGAATTGCTGACGAACTGCGCCAGACCGTCACCGACTTCCATTTCGTCTGGCACGATCGCTCTTTCACCATCGGCGTCAGCATCGGCCTGGTGCTCGTCGCCGAGGGTCCGCTCACGCTCGCCGACGTCCTGAGCGCGGGTGACGCTGCGTGCTATATGGCGAAGGAGAAAGGGCGCAATCGCGTACAGCTCTACCATCGCAAGGACAGCGAACTGGCGGTCAGGCACGGCGAGATGGAATGGGTCGCACGCCTTCACGCCGCGCTTGACGCCGATCGGTTTTGCCTATTCTCGCAGCGGATCGTCGCGGTCAAGGCACAGCGAAAACCCGCCACGATGTTCGAGTTATTAATCCGGATGGTTGACGAAAACGGACAGGTCGTGCCACCGATGGCGTTCATTCCCGCCGCGGAGCGCTACAACCTCATGCCAGCGATCGATCGCTGGGTTATTCGCACCGCGTTGCCGATGATCGCGCGCGCACGGGCGGCGAATGGCGATGACGCGGCCTATATGATCAACCTCTCCGGCGCCTCGATTGGCGATGAGCGCTTTCTCGATTTCATCCGCGAACAACGCAGTCGATGCGGCGTACCGGCGGATGCGATTTGTTTCGAAATCACCGAGACTGCGGCGATCGCCAATCTGCCACGGGCCGCGCGTTTTATCAGCGAGTTGCGCGAACTCGGGTCCCGATTTTCCCTCGACGATTTCGGTGCCGGCATGTCATCGTTCGGCTACCTCAAGCACCTGCCGGTGGATTTTCTCAAAATCGATGGCAGCTTCGTGACTGACATGCTGACCGACCCGATCGACCGCGCGATGGTCGAAGCGATCAATCACATCGGACACGTTATGGACAAGAAGACGATCGCGGAATTCGTCGAAAACGACGCGATCCTGAGACGTTTGCGCGAAATCGGTGTCGACTATGCACAGGGGTACGGAGTCGAGGAGCCGAAGCCGTTTCAGATTGAGAGTGCCGAGCCTGAAGCGCGGCGTGTCATTCCAATGAGCCGATGAAATCGCCCTTGCCGATATCGACCCCGTTATGGCGAAGGATCGCGTACGCCGTCGTCGCGTGGAAGAAGAAATTCGGCAGGGCAAGCTTCAGGAGATAGTCGATGCCGGTGAAAGTTCTCTGTTGGCCCCGAAGCTGCCGGACGATCTTGCGAACCTCCGAACCATCAACCTCTGCCGCATTGAGCGAGCGAAGGTAATCGAGCGAGTGGTCGATAAGCGTGGCGAGTTCGGCGAAGGTTTTCTGACCGTCGGCGGCGGCAGGCGTTTCCTTGCCGGCGAGGCGCGCGCCGGTGTCGCGACCGAAATCGCAGGCAATGCTGGACCTGGCGCGTGAACGCAAACATGTCGGGAAATAGGCGCGCTTCGAGGAAAACCGACTCGTCGATCTTCTTTGCCTGCGCGTGCGCGGCGGCTTTTTCGAGGATGCCCTTGAGGTTGGTGAGCGTCTTCACGAACACTGGCACTGAAATTTGATACATCGAAATGGTCATCAAACTCCTCCTGATGGGAAGGCGATTATAACAACGGCCAACGCTGCTGGCGGCCTCGTCGGGCCGGAAATCTGCGACGCGAGGACCACCCGCAGCCCGGGGGATTCCGATGCCGCCGGGGTTGGCATAAACTGTCGGCCAGGCCAAGGAACTGTCCACGCGCAAACCATGCGCAACACCATGATCACGCAGGCGCCTGCCGACGCGCGCGCCGCACCGAACCCGGAGTTCTGAACCCGTGCCCGAGAAACGGCAGGATTCAAAGTGGCGACTGCACGGCGTGCGGGTCGTGCATGCGAACGAACTCGACAGCAACACACCGCAGACGCCAGGCATGAACCGCGCCGCCGCGATTACAGCTGCGCGCGCCGGTGCGGAGAAGCTCTGGGCCGGCACGGTCACGATCCATCCGAAAGCCAAGACCGGCGCTCACCATCATGGGCCCGTCGAGAGCGTAATCTACGTTGTTAGCGGGCGAGCACGCATGAAGTGGGGTGACCGCCTCGAATTTACGGCCGAAGCGGGTCCCGGCGATTTCATCTATGTGCCGCCATTCGTGCCGCATCAGGAAATCAATGCCAACGACGACCAGCCGCTGTCGTGCGTACTCGTGCGCAGTGGTCAGGAACCCGTTGTGGTCAACCTCGACCTACCTAACACCGAGCCCAATCCGGAGGAAGTGCACTGGGTGGACAATATTCATCCGCTGCCCAGTCCGTGAGCCGCGACAGCTCGCGTGCGGCACGAAACCCGAGCAGCGCCTTAATCGAGGCAGGAAAACGCCAGAAACTCTGCGGGATCGTCCTGATACGCGTGGCCGAAGCTGACCTGACCGCGACCACGCAGCACCATTTCTTCGCGGCGCAGGACGATTTCCGCCTCGCCGTGAACCGTAACGTAGGTGCCATTCGAGCTGTGATCGATGAGGACGAACTTGTCCCGTCGGCGCTCGATGTGCGCGTGCATGCGCGAGGCTTTGCGGTCGACGATCACCACGTCGTTCTGCAGATCGCGGCCGATGGATAGCGTCGGCGCCGATTCGGAAAGATCGATCTGCCGATCCCCATGCCGGAGCGCAAGGTGCGCTGGGCGGAACTTGATGTGCGTCGACAGCGCCGTAAGTTCATCCTCGGTCTCCTGCCAGACAAGCTCGAAGAGATCGATGTCTTTTTGCTTGCCCTTTACCGTGTGCGCCTGCTGGCTGCGCGTGCGCGCGCGCAGCGCCGGCGGCAGTGTCTCGACCGTTTGCGCCGAGGTAAAGACCTGGCCACCCTTGGCGAGATTCGATAGGCGCGCGGCAACGGTAACCGAATCGCCGAAGACGTCGCTGCCTTCCTCGAGCACCGGGCCGTAGTTGAACCCGACGTGGATCGCGAGCGGTGCGCCGCGCGAGGTCCGTTGCACCGAGATGCGCGCCTGCATGTCGGTTGCCGCCCGGGCGGCGCCGTCGGCCGCGGGAAAGACGGCCATCACCTCGTCGCCGATGGTCTTGATGACGCGACCGCCGCTGTCGATGCACGCCTGCTGGATGATCGCGAGGCAGCGCTCTATCGTCGCAAGGGCCTCGGCGTCGCCGAGACTCTCGTACAGTTTCGCGCTGCCGCTGATGTCGGCGAACAGGATGGCGAGATTTTGTGGTGGTTTTTCCATGGCGCAACTTTAAGGCAGCCGCCAAGTATAAGGCCGCTCCGGGCGTGGAGGAATATTCACGTTGACAGTCGACGAGGGCGGAGCCTAGTATCGACTGCGCACCGCCGTTCTGGCGGACGATCACGTAGCGTCCCGCAACGAAAATGACTTGGTGGCCCGGCTGTTGTCTTTTCCTCGTATCCGCGCTGTGTTACGGCGCCGGCGCGGACTGGGGTGTCGTGACAATCCTGGACGGGAATGCGCGGGTGCTGCGCGGCGTGAACTGGGACAAGCTGTCCGAAGGCGCGCGGCTGCAGGACGGGGACGTAATCGATGCCGCCGATCGCGCCCAAGTCCAGATCGAGATGGCTA
The DNA here is from genome assembly GCA_963778275.1 of uncultured beta proteobacterium. Classification (GTDB taxonomy): domain Bacteria; phylum Pseudomonadota; class Gammaproteobacteria; order Burkholderiales; family Casimicrobiaceae; genus PALSA-1003. The sequence goes on from CAVZTS010000014.1 coordinate 795,154, forward strand.
CAGGACCGATGGTCAGTTTCGTCGGGGAGGCTCAGCTGTTCGCCGCCGCCGCGGGATCGCGCGAGGGCAAGCAGCAAGCGCCGGCGGAGATGTACTTGACTCGCGGGTGGCTGAAGCTGGGGGTGAAGCCGGGCGGCGCCGCGCTGCAGGTGCGTTCGCCGGCGGGCGCGATCGCCACCGGCGACGGCGTGGCGGTCATGCATGCAACGCCCGACGCCCTGGAGGCGTTCGTGGAGCGAGGCCACGTCAAGCTAATCGAGCCTGGCAGGGCCGCCGGCGAGGGGGCCGCGCACGATTTGAAGGGCGGCGAGTTTGGGCTCCGCGCAAGCGATAGACCGTTCGCGGCGGCGGACGCGGCGCCGCAACCGTTTGTCGCGGAGATGCCGCGCCAGTTCAGGGATCCTCTGCCAACCCGGGCGCAGCTCTATCTGGTATCGCGCGTGCAGTTGCTGGCCGACCGACCGATCTCCTACGCCGAGGCCGAGCCGTGGCTGACCGGACCCTATCGGCGCACCTTCCTGAAGCGCTTGCAGCCGCGCCTTGCCGACCCCGAGTTTCGCAGTGCGGTCATGGCCAAGATCCAGGCTTATCCGGAATGGCACGGCGCGCTCGTTCCGCAGGAGAACCCCCCGGCGGCCAAGACCGAGCCGCCGCCGAAGCCGCCGGAGAAAGCCCAAGCGACATGGAGTTGGCCGTTCGGCAGTACGAAGAAATGACCGCATGGGCTAGACTGACAGGTTGCGAGGGGAAGCCATGAAGCTGATGTGGAAATTCAATCTTGTGTTGCTCGCGGTCTTCGTCATGGGCTTTGTCGCGACCGGCTTAATTTCGTACAGCGTGTTGCAAGCCAACGCTCGGGAGGAGATTCTGGACAATGCGCGCGTGATGATGGAGTCGGCGCTGTCCTCCCGAAGCTACACCAATACCCAAGTCAAGCCGCTGCTCGAGACGCAACTCAAGTATTCTTTTCTGCCGCAATCGGTGCCGGCATATGCAGCAACCGAACAGTTCAACGACTTGCGAAAGAAGTATCCTGACTACAGCTACAAGGAAGCGACGCTCAATCCGACCAACCCGCGCGATCGCGCGACCGACTGGGAAGCGGACGTCGTCAACCAGTTCCGCAACGGACAGACCAAGAACGAGTTGATCGGCGAACGCGATACGGCTTCCGGGCGGACGCTGTTCCTCGCGCGGCCGATCCAGATCAAGGATGCCGCATGCCTCGCGTGTCACAACACGGTTGCGGAAGCTCCGAAGACGATGATCGAGCTCTACGGACCGGCTAACGGCTTCGGCTGGAAGCTCAATGAGATCGTCGGCGCGCAGATCGTATCGGTGCCGAGCGCGCTGCCGATCCAACGCGCGAACCATACGTTCAAGGTCTTCATGCTGCTGCTCACGCTCGTGTTCATTCTGACCTTTATCCTGCTCAACGTAATGCTGCATTCGATCGTGATCCAACGTGTCAAGGAACTTTCCAAGCTCGCCGACGAGGTGAGTCTCGGTCATCTCGAATCAGCCGAGTTCAAGGCTAAGAGCAAGGACGAGATCGGCGTCCTTACCGAGGCTCTCGCGCGGATGAACAAGAGCTTGGTACAAGCGATCAAGATGCTGGAGGCGTAAGCGCGGCCAGGGGCTGATCGCGATAAGGCCTTCATGGGTGACCCGGAAAAAATCGGCAAGTACGTGATCCAGGGCGTGCTCGGCAAGGGCGCGATGGGCGTCGTGTACAAGGCGTTCGATCCGCATATCGAGCGCGTCGTCGCGGTAAAGACCGTGCGCAAGGATCTCGTCGACCCGGACCTCGCCGTACAGGTGATGGCGCGTTTCCAGAACGAGGCGAAGGCGGCGGGACGCCTGCTGCATCCGAACATTGTCAGCGTGTATGAGTACGCCGAGGACGAACTCAACGCCTTTATCGCGATGGAGTACGTCGAAGGGACCGGCCTGCGGGAGTACCTGAACCGCAAGGCAAGCTTCGATATCGGACAGATCGTCGCGATCGTATCGCAGCTGCTGTTGGCGTTGGATTTTGCGCACGAGCGCGGCGTCGTTCACCGCGACGTCAAGCCCGCGAACCTGATCCTGACCAGCAGCGGCGCGCTCAAGGTCGCCGATTTCGGCATCGCGCGCATTGACACGTCGAATCTGACCAACGCCGGCATGGTCATGGGCACGCCGTCGTACATGTCGCCCGAGCAATGCCAGGGTAAGGAGGTCGATCGGCGGTCGGATTTGTTCAGTACCGGCGTGGTCCTGTATGAGCTGCTTACGGGCGAAAAGCCATTTTCCGGGTCGATCGAGGCGATTGCCTTCAAGATCTGTTACGAGGACCCGCGGGCGCCATCGGAGATCTCCAAGCTTGACGTTTCGCCGGCGCTGGACGCAATCGTAGCAACGGCGTTGGGCAAGGAACCGGCCACGCGCTTTCAAAATGCCAAGGCGTTCAACCGCGCGCTGCGCCTCGCGCTGGACCCGGAAATCAACATCAAACGCGAAACCCAGGATGCCACGGAGATCAACCTCGCCGCGGTCAAGCTGCAGTCCCAGGCAGCCCCGATCTGGGACGACACAACGCTGCATACCATCGAGCGGCAACTTGCCAATTTCGTGGGTCCGATGGCGCGCGTGATGGTCAAGAAAGCGGCGGCGAAATCGAGGGACACGGCGGAGCTCTACACACTGCTGTCGGAGAGCATTTCCGACCCCGAAGTGCGCAAGATGTTCATCGCCGGAATGGCCGGCGCCACCGCCGAGCGCTCCGCCCTGAATCAGGCCTCCGTCGGTGCTCGCGGCACGATCCCGCCGCACCTGCGGTCGCTCAGTGGCGGCACGGAAGCGCTTGCGCCACTTGATCCGAACTTCGTCGAGCAGACAACCTCGAGGCTCACCGTCTATCTCGGGCCGATCGCGAAGGTTGTCGCGCGCAAGGCAGCACGGGAGGCGGCGAACCGACAGGAATTCGTCCAGCGCGTCGCGAGCCATCTCGGAACGCAGGAGCGCGTGGCATTCCTGCGCGAGTTCGGCTTCGTCGAATTCGAATGAGCGAGTTCTATCACGGTGGTAGCCGGACGCTGCAGGATCGGTTCGACACGCGCCGGCTTGCCGATCGCATCGAGCAGAGGCTGGTCACGAATCGGATCAGTGACCAGGACAAGGCTTTTATCGAGTCGCGGGACATGTTTTTTCTCGCGACGTCGGACGCGGATAACCAGCCGAGCTGCTCGTACAAGGGCGGCGAGCCTGGCTTCGTGCGGGTCCTCGATCCATGCACGCTCGCCTTTCCGACCTACGACGGCAACGGCATGTTCCTGTCAATGGGCAACGTGGCACGCAATTGCCGAGTGGGCATGCTGTTCATCGATTTCGTGCAGCCGAAACGGCTGCGGATTTCTGGAGAGGCGTCGCTCCATCTCGATGATCCGCTGCTCGCTGCATATTCTGAAGCGCAACTCATCGTCCGCGTGTCCGTGACACGCGTATTTCCGAATTGTCCCCGATATATTCACAAGCTCGCGCTCGTAGAACGCTCAAGTTTCGTGCCCCACGCGGGTTGTGCGACGCCAGTTCCAAGCTGGAAGCGGAGCGACTGGGCGAAAGACGTCTTGCCGGAGAACGATCCCGCGCGCGGGGTATAGACTCAGTGCCGCTTGGGGTCGAACGCATCGCGTATGCCATCGCCCAGGAGATTGAGCGACAGCACCAGCAGAAAGATCGACATGCCGGGCCAGACGGCCATCCATGGCGCGTTGTCGATGTAGTTCTTGGCCGTGTTGAGCATGCTTCCCCATGATGGCGCTGGCGGCTGCTGGCCCAAGCCCAGAAAGGACAACGCGGCCTCGGCGATGATCGCTGCGGCGATTGCCAGCGTCGCCTGCACGATCAGCGGCGGCACGATGTTGGGCAGAATGTGTCGCAGCACGATCCGCAGAGGCGAATTGCCGACTGCGCGCGCCGCCTCGATGTAGTCCTCTACCTTCACGTGCAGAACCTGTGCGCGCGTAAGGCGGATGAATATGGGCGTTGCCGAAATGCCAATGGCGAGCATTGCGTTGGTGAGGCTCGGCCCCAGAAATGCCGCGAGCGCAATGGCGAGGATCAGGAACGGGCACGCCAGCATCGCATCGGTGATACGGGAGGTGAGTGCGTCGACCCAGCGGCCCGCGTACCCTGCTAGCAATCCGATCGGTACGCCTAACGCGAGCGAAAGCGACACCGAGACCACACCTGCGAGCAGTGACGCACGCGACCCCCAGACGACGCGCGAAAGAACGTCGCGGCCGATTTCGTCGGTTCCGAACCAATGAGTCGAGCTCGGCGCCTTGCGGATCGCGCTCCAGCTTGTCGCCAGCGGATCATAGGGCGCGATTCCCGGTGCCAGCAAAGCCAGGAGAACGAAACCGACGACGACCGCCAGCGCGATCATCGCGCCGCGCCGTCGCGCCAGCCGCTTGAGCGCGCGCCTGCCGGGCGAGATCTCGCGTCCGACTGCTTGCGTCCCTACGGCGGCAGTCGTCATGAGTGACTGTCGCGCAAGCGGGGGTTGACGAGGAAGTACGCCAGATCGGCGATCAGGTTGAGGGTGATGTACGCAGTGGCAGTACACAACACGACCCCTTGCACGACGGCGTAATCGCGATTGAATACCGCGTCGACGATGAGCTTGCCGAAACCGGGAATACTGAATACCTGCTCGGTCAGCACTGCGCCGGAGAGGAGCGACCCGAACTCGAGCGCGCCGAGTGTGATTACGGGTGTCAATGCGTTGCGCAATGCGTGCTTGAGCACGACGACCCGCTCATCGAGCCCTTTCGCCCGCGCGGTGCGGACGTAGTCGGCGCTGAGAACCTCCAACATGGCGCTGCGCGTGTGGCGCATGAGCACGGCCGCACTCGCATTGCCGAGGACGAATGCCGGCATGATCATTGCCGCGAGATTGGACTTCAGGTCTTCGAACGGGCTCACATATCCCGACGCAGGCAGCCACCCCAGAGTGACCGAGAACAACAGGATTAGCATGATGCCGAGCCAGAAATTCGGTGTGGACAACCCCCAGAGCGCGAACGCATTTGCGGCGTAGTCCCAAACGGTGCCTTTGGCCACCGCGGACACAATGCCGGCGGTGATGCCGATTGCGAGCGCGATGAGGATGGCCAGAAGCGCGAGTTCAAGCGTCACCGGAAGTTTCTCAACGACCAGGTCAAGCACCGGTTTCTGAATCCGAACCGACTCCCCCAAATCGCCTCTGAGGACCCCACCGGCCCAGTAGAAATAGCGGATCGGCAACGACTCGTCGAGATGGAGTTTCTGGTGCAGATGCGCGATCACAGTCGGATCACGCTCCTCGCCGGCGAGGATCATCGCGGGGTCGCCGGGAAGGAGTTGCTGCAATGCGAAAATCAGGATCGAGACGAAAAACAGCGTCGGAACAATGGTTGCCAGGCGTTGAAGTAAGTAGTTGAACATGCGCGGTGCGTACGCTGGCTAAGCCGGCATCGCCTGCTCGCTGTGAGGCAGTGCCGACTCCGGTGGATGGCTTCCCTGCTTCGGCCGCCGAACCGGGGCGAACGCGACTCGATCCCGGTGAACGGCAGCGCGCTGAGTCGCCTCAATTCATTTTCAGCCCTTGGACTCGCACCAGCCCATCGGGAACGGTCCGCAACCCCGAGAGCTTGTTCGTGTAGGCCCACAGCCAGTGACGGTGGAACAGGTACACGATGGGGCGATCCTGGAGCACGATCGTGGCGATCTCCGCATAGATCTTGTTGCGTTCGGTGGGATCAAGCGTCGTGCGCGAACGGTTGAGCAGATCGTCCACCGTCTTGTTGCAATAGCCCGCGTAGTTGAGCGGCTGCTTGCAGCCGTCGAAGCTGAAGATATTGCCGTCTGGATCGGCGCGGCCGCTCCATGCCAGAACGTAGGCATCGAAATCGCCCTTGTCCGCCATGTCGAGCGACGTGGCGAACTCGGTCGACTGGATTTTCACATCGAAGCCAGCCTCCTTGACCATGGCCTGCACGACCTGCGCGATCCTCTGCGGGTCGGAGGTGGTCGGAGTCATGAGCGTGAACGCGGGATTGGGGACCCCGGCCGCTCGCAGCAGCGCCTTGGCCTTTGCGACATCCCGTTTCGGCACTGGCAGGTTGCGGGCGTAGAACGCGTTGCTGGGCGCGACCCACTGATTGCCGATGTCGGCCTCGCCGTCCGCCGCCACCTGCACAATGCCCTCGCGATCGAGCGCAAGTTCGAATGCCTCGCGCACGCGCGGGTCACGGCCCAGCGGATTTTTCTGCGCGCGAGCGCTCTTCCCGACGTTGATGGTGATGCCCTGGTATCCGATCTCAGTGATGCGCGATACCTTGAAGCGAGTATCCTCCCGCAGTGCAGGAACGTCGGAGGTACCGACACGTTCGATGAAATCAAGTTGACCGGCCTTTAGATTCGCCAAGCGCACGGTCGCGTCAACGATGGGCAGGTACACGATTCGGTCGAAATGTATATTCCCCTTGTCCCAGTAGTTCGGATAGCGCTCCAGGACAATGCGATCCTGCGCGACGCGCTCGACGAATCGGAACGGACCCGAGCAGACCGGCCTGGAACCGAACTTGTCGCCCTCGGTCTGCGCCGCTTTGGGCGAGACCATCATGCCAGCGCGATCGGCGAGTTGGGCGAGAAGCGGGGAAAACGGCGCCGCCAGGTTGAGTCGCACCGTCGAGTCGTCGATTACCTCAACGTTTGTCACGGGGGCTAGCTCGCCGCGCCGGTTCGAGCCGGGCAAGTTCTTGTGACGCTCGATATTGAACTTGACCGCCGCCGCATCGAATTTCTCGCCGTCGTGGAACGTCACGCCGGTGCGCAGCTTGATCGTCAGCGCCTTGTGGTCAGCCGACCATTCGTAGCCGGTCGCCAACTGGGGAACGATTGCGAGCTTTTCATCGATGTCGAAGAGCTTGTCGCAAAGTGCTGCAAATACGATCCGGCCGACAAAGGTGCGCGCCATTGTCGGATCCAGAATGTCTGGGTCCTCGGCGAGCCCAATGCGCAGGGTCTGCGCCCCCGCGAGCGTCGCCGCGAATAGCAGCACGGCAGCCGCCCACGCCCGTATCCACCATGAAGGTTTGCACATTTCTGGCTCCTTGGATCCTGATTGTTTTCGTTCCGGCGATTCGGCGGCGATATTAACGCCAACCCCGCGGTACCGGAACTCCCGCCGTCAAATCGGGCCCCTGACGGTCGCAAAGGCAGCCTGTAATCGTTCAAGGCGCGCATCGGCATGCAGCACTGATTGCGGCAGGACGGACGTAGGAGCGGCGATTTCGCGCCAGAAGTGACATGCCGTCGCGTGCCCGTTCTCCGCAAGCAATGTAGGGTCCTCTACGCCGCAGCGCGGCCGCGCATGCAGGCAGCGCGTACGGAAACGGCAGCCCGAAGGCGGCTCGACGGCGCTCGGCACGTCTCCCTGCAAAATGATGCGCTGGCGAAGCGCCGTAGGATCGGGCACCGGAATGGCAGAGAGAAGTGCCTGCGTGTATGGGTGTCGTGGATGCTGGAACAGCTCCCGCGTGACAGCATACTCGACGATGCGGCCCAGGTACATTACCGCAACCCGCGCTGCGATATGCTTGACGACGGCAAGATCGTGCGCGATAAAAACATAGGACAGCCCAAGCCTCCGCTGCAGATCGGTGAGGAGGTTGATGACCTGTGCCTGAATCGAGACGTCGAGAGCCGACACGGGCTCGTCGCAGACGATCAGCTTCGGCGCGGCGGCGAGTGCGCGGGCGATGCCGATTCGTTGTCGCTGGCCGCCGGAAAACTCATGGGGATAGCGTTCCGCGTGTCCCGGCGCGAGTCCGACGAGATCAAGCAGCTCGGCGACCCGCTCGCGATGCCGTCCCGGTGCGATAGCGTGCAGAGCAAGCGGCTCGGCAAGCATCTGTCCGACGGTCATGCGTGGGTTGAGTGAAGTAAAGGGATCCTGGAAGATGATCTGCAGCGTGCGCCGCTGTGCCCGCAGTTCAGCCGATCCGAGCGCCAGCAGATCGCGGCCCTCGAATTCAATCGCGCCCGCGGTCGGCTCGATCAACCGCAGAATCAGGCGTGCTGTGGTCGATTTTCCGCAGCCGGACTCGCCGACCAAGGCCAGCGTCTCGCCTTCTGCCACTTCGAAATCGATCCCGTCGACTGCGCGCACCTCGCCTCGAGAGCGGCTGAAAAGACGGGCGCGAACCGGAAAATGCTTGGCGAGGCCGGCGACGCGTAGCAGCGGCTTCACGCGGGGACCAGAACTTGCACATCGAGCGGCGCCCGCCAGCACGCGGCCGCGTGCGAGCGACCCATGGCAAGCAGCGGGGGATCCTCGCGCCGGCATTGCTCGATCGCAAATGGACAGCGTGGATGAAAGCGGCAACCGGGAATCGGTTCAAGCGGATTGGGCACGAGCCCTTCGATCGCCGGAAGCCGTTCCTGCTCGATGTCGAGCCTCGGGATAGAACCGAGCAGGCCGATCGTATAGGGGTGTTCGGGGCGCGCGAACAGGGTTGCGACATTTGCCTGTTCGACGATGCGACCCGCGTACATGACGGCCACGTCGTCGGCCAGCTCCGCGACGACACCGAGGTCATGGGTGATCAGGATGATTGCGGTTCCAGTCTCTTCGCGAAGCGTGCGCATCAAGTCGAGGATTTGCGCCTGGATTGTCACGTCGAGCGCCGTCGTTGGCTCGTCGGCGATCAGAAGCCGCGGTTCGCAGGCGAGCGCCATCGCGATCATCACGCGCTGGCGCATGCCGCCCGAAAGCCGGTGCGGATAGTCGACAAAGCGCCTTTCGGGGGACGGAATATGGACTCGGCGCAGCATCGCGAGCGCGCGCTCGGCCGCGGCTGCGCGCGATAGGGATCGATGCCGCAGGATGCCTTCGACGATCTGCTCGCCCACGGTAAATGCCGGGTTGAGGGAAGTCATCGGCTCCTGAAAGATCATTGCCATTCGGTCGCCGCGCAGCTCGCGCATTGCGGCGGCCGGAAGCCGCGTCAGATCGATGCCGTCGAACCGTATTTCTCCGCTGACGCGCCCGGGCGGTGCGGCGACAAGGCCCATGATCGAGAGCGCGGTGGCGCTCTTGCCGCATCCCGATTCGCCGACGATGGACAATGTGCGTCCGGCATCGAGGCTAAAGCTCACGCCGTCAACCGCGGACAATTCGCCGGCATCGACCACGAACGATGTCCGGAGATTGCGGACTTCGAGCAGTGGGGTCATCCTGGGTGCCGTTTTCGTTCTGCCTGGAAGCGCTGGATCTCGTCTTCGATAGTGGCGCGGTCGGTCATGCCGGCCGGACGCGCCCGGCTCGGCAGACAAGCGACAAAAGGCTGGAAGCGCTCGAGGCTCTTGACGTAGAGTCGCTGCAGCTCGGCTAGCGGATCAGGATGATCGTCGACGCGCAGATCGAGCGCCGGATACGCCTCGGTGGTGCAGATCCGGAGGGCGACCGCCTGCTTGCCGCGTTTGTCGCCGCCGGCGGCTTCTCCAGCCTGCATCGCGGCGATCAGCCGCTCGGCGAAGGGTAGCTCGCGTCCGGCGTCGTAGGCCTGCGCCGTGTCCTCGATCACCTGGGGTCCCGCCAGCATGTTGCCAGCGACGGAAAAGCCTTCCCCGGTCACGTGCCCGCACCATTCAATGCATTCAGAGCCGGTGTGCGCGGCAATGTTTCCCTCGGCATCGATCAGATGCACTTGGCGATGCTGGCGCCCCGCGTCGGGGTAGATAAGCGAGCGCACGACGTCGGCGGGAGCCATGCCCTGCGCGAGTCGCGTCAGGCCTCGCAAGCCATATAGCGGATTGACCAACGCCTGGGTTGACAATGCGCCGACGCCACTGAGCGCGTACGGACACAGCGCACCGACAGCAAAGAAGCGGCTGGCAACGATTACGCCGAGCGCATTCGATTCATCGCGTGCGACGATGGACCAGGTCATGCGGCATTCTGGTAGGTTGCCTGGCGATTGGCAATGTCGACCACGGCGAGCGGGACGCACGAGCCGCCGGCACAGCTTGCACGGCGGCCCGACACGACGGCGCTGGCAGCCAGGGAGGGCCGCGACCTGCAATGACCCCGCGTTGCGCCCCGGCCGGCCAACCCGCTCGCCGCACCGGCGTCGCGGGCAGGAAACTGCCTTCCTGCGCGCGCCAACCGCGGCGGGCGCTTAGACGCGCTCGATGATCGCGGCGATGCCTTGGCCACCGCCGATGCACATCGTGATCAGGCCGTAGCGGCCGCCGGTACGATGCAGCTCGTAGAGTGCCTTGACGGTGAGGATACAGCCAGTCGCGCCGATCGGATGGCCGAGTGCGACGGCCCCTCCGTTGGGGTTGACCTTGGCGGGATTCATGCCGAGTTCCTTGGACACGCCAAGCGCTTGCGCCGCGAAGGCCTCGTTGGACTCGATAACATCCATCTGCTCGAGCTTGAGCCCGGCCTTGGCGAGCGCTTTTTTCACCGCGCTCACCGGCCCCAGACCCATGATTTTCGGGTCTACGCCCGCATGACCGTAGGCGACGAACCGCGCCATGGGTTTCAGACCTTTGTTCGCGGCAGCGGACCGCTCCATGAGCACCACTGCCGCCGCCGCGTCGTTGATGCCGGACGCATTGCCCGCGGTCACCGTACCGTTCTCCTTCGCGAATACCGCGCGCAGCTTGGCCATGCCTTCGAGCGTGGCGTCGCTGCGCACGTGCTCATCAGTGTCGAATTGCGTGGGGCCTTTCTTGCTCTTGAGCTCGATCGGCAGGATTTGATCCTTGAAATAGCCCTTGGCGATGGCGTTTGCCGCGCGCTTGTGGCTTTCAACTGCGAATGCGTCCTGGTCGGCCCGCGTGATGCCGCACTTGGTCGCAACGTTCTCGGCGGTAACGCCCATGTGGATCGTGTCAAAAGGATCGGTCAGAGCCCCGACCATCATGTCGATGTCCTTGGCGTCGCCCATCCGCGCCCCCCAGCGTTGCGTGACGTTGGCGTATGCTGCACGGCTCATACTCTCGACGCCACCCGCGACCGCGACATCGATGTCACCAAGCATGATGTATTGGGAGGCGGTAACGATTGCCTGCATCCCGCTGCCGCAAAGCCGGTTCACGGTGAGCGCGCCCGACTCCGCAGGCAGCCCGCCGTTGAGCGCGACCACCCGTGACACATACATGTCCTTCGCCTCGGTGTGAATCACGTTGCCGATCACGCACTGGCCGATTTCCTTGGGGTCGATTTTGGCGCGGACGACCGCTTCGCGCACAACCTTGGCGCCTAGTTCGCAAGGGGGGATGTCCTTGAGGCTGCCGCCATAATCGCCGATCGCCGTGCGCACGCCGCTCAGGATGACGACTTCTCTGGTTTCACTCATTGCTGCTCTCCGGGAATGGTCTGCAATTGGAAATAGCGATTATCGCGCGATTCACGACCATGCGCACGACTCGGTCAGCTGCGGAGCGCGACGAGTTGCAGCCGTTGCTGGCCTGCCATCGCGGTCAGGTGCGACGCGGCAACCGGCGCCGCGGCGGCGTTGACGAGGTACGCTTAGGGCACGTCGAGGAGGCGTTTGCGGTGCCAATCGGCGATACCCTCATCAGGGTATTCGGCGAAATGCGCGTGGTCGAGGCCCTCGGGAATTTCTGCCCAGGGAGCCGCATAATCGAGCATGATCTCGACTTCCTCGGTGGGCTTCGGCAACGGCGTATCGATAGCCGAGGCGAAAGGGTAGACCCACTCCGCCCAGCGTGGATCCCAGACCCACAACGAGCTCCCGCACTTGCTGCAGAAGTGGCGGCGTGCCTGGGAGAGTTTCTTGCGCTTGCTCTTGCCCTCGCGGATTCGGGCGCGATAGACGCTCACGTCCTTCTCGCCTTCGAGCTTGAACATCTTTGTCTCGCCCATGATGTTGATGGCGTAGCCGCCGCCGCCCTGCGTCTTGCGACAAATCGAACAGTAGCAGCGCATGTAGGGATAGGGTGTGTGCGAGTCGAGCGAAAACTTGACTGCGCCGCAGGAACAGGAGCCCTTGAGTCGCATGATTGTTCCTTCCACGTCCGGAAGCCACCATCATACCGCCGGCCGGAGCGAGCGTGCGGCTCGGCGCCGGGACGAACCCGCAGGTTGCGGCTACACTGAGCCAATCCCGCTGCCACCGAAGGAGCCGTCATGGGTCGCCTGAGCCAAGCCATCTCATTTCCCGGCGCTGCCGGGCACGCGCTTGCCGCGCGCCTCGACCTCCCGTCGGGCGTCGCGCCGCACGCGTACGCGTTATTCGCGCATTGCTTCACCTGCTCGAAGGATTCGCGCGCGGCGACTGTCATCAGCGAGGCTCTCGCGGATGCGGGTTTCGCGGTGCTGCGCTTCGATTTCACTGGCTTGGGCGATTCGGAGGGCGACTTCGCCAGCACGACATTTTCGTCCAACATCGCCGATCTAGTCGCCGCCGCGGCTTGGCTCAGAAGCGAGCGCCAGGCGCCGGTGCTCCTGGTCGGGCATAGCCTGGGAGGCGCCGCGGTGCTCGCCGCGGCAGCACACGTGCCGGAGGCCGTAGCGGTCGCGACGATCAATGCGCCGGCCGATCCTGCGCACGTAGCGCATCTATTCGCCGATCGCCGCGCCGAAATCGACGCCGCCGGCGAGGCCGAAGTCGAGCTCGCCGGCCGCAGCTTTCGAATTCGCCGCGAGTTCCTCGACGATATTGCCGAGCACAAGCTTACAGCGGCCATCGCCGCGCTGCGCCGCGCGCTGATCGTGTTCCATTCGCCGCGCGATACGATCGTTGGCATCGACAACGCATCGCGCATCTTCCTCGCAGCCAAGCATCCCAAGAGTTTCATCTCGCTCGACGGCGCGGATCACCTGTTGACGCGACGCGCAGACGCGCGTTACGTCGGAGCGGTGCTTGCTGCGTGGGCGAGCCGCTATCTGCCGGCTCGGTCGGCAGATCGCCGGAACCCCGACGGGCCGCGCGACACGGTGCTGGTAAGCGAGACGCGCGCCGGCAAGTTTCAGCAGGAGATCACAATCGGCCCCCACCGGCTACTCGCGGATGAGCCGACGGCCGCCGGCGGCGACGACAGCGGGCCGTCGCCCTACGATCTGTTGACCGCGGCGCTCGGTGCCTGTACCGCAATGACATTGCGCCTGTACGCGGACCTGAAGCAACTTCCCCTCGAACGGGTCCGCGTCAACCTCCGGCACGAGAAAATCCACGCCAGCGACTGCGGCGAATGCGAGACCAAGGACGGCCGCATCGATCGCATCGAGCGGGTGATCGACCTGGAAGGTTCCCTCGACGCAGCCGCGCGCGCCAAGCTGCTCGAGATGGCCAACAAGTGCCCAGTCCATCGGACCCTGCACAGCGAGGTACTCATCCCGACAAGCCTCGCGGATGTCCCGGGCGCGGCCAGTGGCGAGACGCCCCCGGCCGGGTGAAGCCGCGTCATTTCCCGCGTTCGGCGGCGAGCGCGGTGAATAGCGCGAGGCCAATGAATGCGCCAGCGCTGAAATAGCGCCCGATCACGCGGGTGCGGCGCGCATGGCCGAGGCTTGGTCCTATGCGGGCCGCCGCCACGGCATATGCGCTGTCCGTGATTGCGGCAATCGCGACGAACAGCGTCCCGAGCGCGATACTTTGCGCCAGCGGCGCCGCCGCCGCATACATGAACTGTGGCAGGAAGGCGGCGAAGAAGAGCGTGGTCTTCGGATTGAACAACGCGACGACAAAGCCGTCGCCAAGAACCCTGCGCAGCGGCGCATGCTTCACGCGGGGTCGCCCGCCGTTCGCCTCGCCATCGCGCAAGACCTGGACGCCGAGGTACAGCAAGTACAGGGCACCCGCGTACTTGACCACCGTGAAGGCGAGCGACGACACGGCAAACAGCGCGGCGAGCCCGAGGGAGGCACCGACCGCGTTGCCGAGGTTACCGAGTGCAACGCCGGCCACCGAAGCGAGACCGTGACGGCGGCCCATAGCGACGCTGCGCGCGACGATATAGAACACCCCCGGCCCAGGGGTGACAGCGAGCACGAAGCTCGCGACTAGGAACACGGACAGCAGCGACCATGGGGGCAGTACGCTCATGGTGGCGACCCGGACGATTCAAGTGCCGCGAGATCACGCGGCGCGCGCCACTCGGCCACGCAACGGGATGGGACGGGCGGCTGACCGTGCATCCGCGCTACACTTCCATCATCTTCGCCTCGTCGGCGGTCAACTCGCCCTGCTGCCGCGTGTCGGGCATGGCAATGGCGGCGATTAGGGCGATGCCGCACATGGCGGTTACGTACCAGAAGAATGTCGCTTCGGACCCGATCGATTTGAACCAGAGGGCGGCATATTCGGCGCTGCCGCCGAATATTGCATTGGCGATCGCGTACGAAAGACCGACGCCGAGCGCGCGGACGTGCATTGGGAAAAGCTCCGCCTTGACGAGCCCGCTGATGGATGTGTAGAAGCTGACCCCCGCCAGGGCGAGCATTACCAGCGCAAATGCGACGTATGGGTCGGCGACGTGTGCCAGCGCGCTCAGGACAGGCACCGTAGCCAGTATCGTGAACACGCCGAAGCACAGCATCGAATTGCGCCGGCCGATCTTGTCCGAGAGTGCGCCGAATACCGGTTGCAGCAACATGTAGCAGAACAACACCGCGGTCATGACCCTGCTCGCGGTCTTGGCGTCCATCCCGGCGGTATTGACCAGGTACTTCTGCATATAGGTGGTGAACGTGTAAAAAATCAGCGAGCCACCGGCGGTGAATCCAAGAACCGTCAAAAAGGATCGCGGATAGCGAAACACGCCCTTGAGCGTTCCCGCATCCTTCTGCTTCCGAACCTCGTCGGACGTCGTCTCGGCGAGCGAACGCCGCAGGAAGAACGCAACGACGGCGGCAGCCGCGCCAATTGCGAACGGGATGCGCCAGCCCCAAGCCTTGAGTTCGGCACCGGTCAGATATTGCTGCAGGATCACGATCACCAGCACCGCGAGCAATTGGCCGCCAATCAGCGTCACGTATTGGAACGATGCGAAGAAGCCACGGTGCCGGTGGATTGCTACCTCACTCATGTACGTCGCGCTCGTGCCATATTCGCCGCCGACGGATAGCCCCTGCAGCAGGCGCGCGAGCAGCAGCAGCCCTGGGGCGGCAACGCCAATGCTGGCATAGGTTGGAAGCAACGCCACCATCAGCGAGCCTCCGCACATCATGATCACGGCCACCATCATCGAAATGCGCCGGCCGTGCTGGTCGGCAATCCGGCCGAAGAACCAGCTGCCGATGGGTCGCATCAGAAAGCCTGCGGCAAAGACGCCCGCGGCATTGAGAAGCTGGGTCGTCTGATCGCCGGAAGGAAAGAACTCCGACGCGAAATACAGCGCCGTAAACGCATAGACGTAGAAGTCGTACCATTCGACCAGATTCCCGGACGATCCACCGACGATCGCCCAGATGCGCCGGCGCGCCTCGGTGGCGCCGATGCCGTGCACGTGATGCGCATCGGCCATGGTGGTCATCTTTTCCTCCTTCGGCTGGTGTTCTACACCCGCCGCCGGTCGATGCCAAGGTCCCGCGCGGCGTCGGGATCGTCGCGTCGCTTCTCGTACCAGATCTGGACGCCCTGTCGCGACCGCAACAGGCTCGGACCACGGACGGCAAGCTTTGCCAGCAGGCGCAAGAGCTCCCAGGGGGAATAGGCGCGAAGCCTGCGGCCCGAGGTCGTCACGACCTGTCGCAGGACCACGAAACGCCCCTGCCGCTTGAGCGCGGCGCTGATTGCGATTTCCTCCGAGGCGTAGAGCGTCTCGTCGAACCCGCCGGCGGCCTCGAATGCAGGTCGCGTGCAGAACACGAAGCATCCGGCTGCCCAGCCGCAGACCCGGAACAGCCAGACAATCACGACCAGGAGCACGCGGGCGTATGCCGGTACACGACCCTCGAAGCGCGCCGCGGCGCCGCCACCGACCGCGCCATCCCGAAGCGACCGCAATGCGGCGTGAACGACGGCCGCGTCGACCAGCGTGTCCGCATCGACGAATACGAACCGATCGCCGTGTGCTGCCCGCGCACCCGAATTGCGGGTCGCCGCGATCTGTCGATGTGCGACGCGAACCACGCGCGCGCCGCAACTTGCGGCGACGGTGGCGGTTCCATCCTCCGAGGCATCATCGGCGACAATGATCTCGTAGGGCTCGCCGATGTCGGCACTCGCAGCATGCAACGCGCGCAGTGTTGCGCCGAGCAGCCGCTCCTCGTTATGGGCCGGGACGATGTACGAGACCATGTCTGCCGGCGAGCGTCGCGACCGTTCACAGCCCTCGCGGCGCTGCCACTGGCTAGCTTAGCAGCTTGAACGCGTGCACCCAGTCGTTGCGCAGCAAGCCCGGAATGCACCAGAGCATGCAGAGCGGCTCAATTGCCCGCGCGGCCTCCGCCTTGCCCATGTCTGCCGTTTCCCAGCCAAACTGAGCGAGGATTTCGCGTTACCGTCTTCTTCGCCGCCTCGTCGTTGCCGCAGATGAACATCGTCGGCTGGCCGCCCTTGAACTTCGGGTTGACCATGCAGGCATTGCCGACCGGATTGAAGGCCTTGACGAAACGCGCCCCGCCAAACTCGCGCTGCAGTCGTTCCATCAGCGAGTCGTCGAGGGTCGGTGAAGAACTTGAGGACGCCGTTGACAGGCGGCTGCGTCGGCGATCGGATTGGTCGCGTCGAGCACGGTCTTGCCGGCAAGATTCGCCGCAGTCGCGGCGCGCAGCGCGCCTGCGGCAGCGGCGCCCTTGACCGCCAGGACGACGAGCTCTGCAAATCTGGCCGCATCGAGAAAGCTGCCCACAGCGGCATGGGCCTGTATTTGCCTTCCAGTCCGCAAGCTTGGCGGAATCGCGCGTCCCCAGCATGACTTCGTGGCCATGCTTCAGGAAGCCGTCCGCCAACGCTTTCGCCACGTCACCGGAGCCAAGGATGCCCACTTTCATGACAATTTCCTTTCAGGAGGCCATGCGGTACGGGAGCAATCGAGAGCAACGCACGGCCATCATCGCACAATTCGTCAGGGGAATCATCGCCAAGGTCCAGGCGAATTCTGACGTCTGGAGCAAAGCGGCAATTCTCGTGACGACCGATGAAGGCGGGGGCTATTACGACAGCGGGTACATCCAGATTCTCGATATCTTTGGTGACGGCACGCGGGTTCCGTTCCTCGTCGTGTCGCCGTTCGCGCGGAAAGGCTTTGTCGATCACACCTACTATGATCACGTGTCGGTGCTGAAATTCATCGAGCGCAACTGGCATCTGCAGCCGTTATCCGAGCGCAGCCGCGACAATCTTCCGAATCCGGTGATGAGCGAGGCTGACCCTTACTATCGGCAAACCGTCCCGCCATCGGCGACCTGATGAACCTTTTCCAATTCTAAGTAGCCGGCGCAGCCGTCAGGCTCGGCCCGGAGTCGGTCCGATCTTGTCGCGTCGCCGCACTGCGGCGGCGAGATCGCGCAGCACGTCTCGCGTGGTGTCCCAGCCGATGCAGGCGTCGGTCACGCTCTGGCCGTAGCGCAGGCCGCGACGGCCCCGAACGATGTCCTGCCGTCCCGCGACAAGGTGGCTTTCGAGCATGACCCCGCAGACGTCGCGCGAGCCTGCGGCGATCTGGGCCGCAACCTCCGCGGCAACGCCAGGTTGACGGCGGTAATCGCTGCCGCTGTTGCCGTGGCTGCAATCGATCATGAGCCGTGACGGCAGGCCCGCCCTCTCCAGGGCCACGCCGGCCTCGCGGACACTACCGGCATCGTAATTGGGCCCGTCGCGACTGCCGCGAAGTATCAGGTGGCAATGGGGATTGCCGGTCGTGGTCACCACGACAGCACGGCCGTCGATGGAGATCGACGGAAACTTGTGCGGTTGCGCGGCGGCGAGGATGGCGTCCACCCCAGTCTGGATATTGCCGCTGGTCGGATTCTTGAACCCGACCGGCGCCGAGAGGGCGGAAGCCATTTGCCGGTGCAACGGGCTCTCCGTGGTGCGTGCGCCGATCGCGCCCAGGACAACAACTCCGCGTAATACTGCGGCGTCACCAGATCGAGTATCTCCGACGCCGCAGGGATTCCCATTCGGGCGCACTCCAGCAGCAGACGGCGCGCCTCGTATAGGCCCTGCCGGATGTTGCCGCCGCCATCGAGGTCGGGATCATAGATCAGCCCCTTCCACCCAAGGCGGGTTCGGGGTTTCTCGAAGTAGACCCGCATCACGATGAACAGTGCGTCCGCCACGGACGGCGTGAATTCGCGCAGACGCTGCGCATAATCGAGAGCCGACTCCAGTTCGTGAATTGAGCATGGCCCGGTCACCACGAGCAGTCGGGAATCCGTCCCGCGAATGATTTCCTGCACGGCGCTGCGCGAAGTCGCGATATGGAGGGCTTCGCTTTCGCCTGCGCGCAGCCCGGCGTGCAGTTCGCTCGGTGCCGGCAGCGCTTCTTCGAGCGCGAT
>CAVZTS010000015.1:0-303006 GCA_963778275.1 uncultured beta proteobacterium
GGGACTCTCGTCCTCGGAGTTTGTCCGTACGATGTTTTCGCCGGTCACTTTCCCTGCCATGGTGTCTGAGTGGTTCACATGTCGAACGTAGCGGCCTATCTCGCTACGGAAGTACTGAAGGACGGCAACGAGGTGACCATCCGGGCCATGCACCCGGACGACAAGGAGCGTCTTGTCAAAGCTTTTCTCCATCTCCAGCCTCAAACAATTCGCACGCGCTTTTTTTACGCGAAAAAGAGTCTAAGCGAAGACGACCTGCGTTGGCTCGACGAAATCAGCCACGGGAACCACGTGGGACTGGTGGCCACCGTGCCAAGCGGACGCGACGAACTCATCATCGCCGAAGGTAGCTACGCGGCGCTCGGCCGCACTGCGGAGGTAGGCTTCACAGTCGCAGAAACCTGGCAGGGACAGGGCATCGCAAGCCGGTTGCTGGAGCATCTCGCCCGCATTGCGCGACGCCAGGGAGTAGGCCAGCTCGAGGCGTACGTGCTCAAAGAAAATGCACCGATGCTCGCGGTATTTAGTCACAGCGGGTTTCCAATGACGACACGGGACGCCGAAGGTGTGCTGCATGTCGCGCTTCTGCTCGATGCGCCGGCGGCGCTGCGTTGAGCAAGTCCTCCCGGCCGTTGCAACGTGCGGAGCAGCGCCGCGCCATGCGGCATGCCGGCGTCGTGAGCCGACCCATGCGTGAGTGGGTTGCACGGTTTGCCAGAGGGACGGGTCTCGCAGCGCTCGGCCTGGTGGTGCTGGGGTTCGGTAGCTGGGGTGCGCTCCTGCTCGCCTTCGCAGGGCCGAGCGATGCCATCCTTCGCAGTGCGCTGGTATTCGGGTTCTGTCTCGCGTCCATCGCCACCTTGATTGCTTTTTTCCTGCCCCGGTGGCGCTGGAGCGCCATCCGAGTTTTTGCCGCGCTGTGCGCGGCCCTCGTGTTTTTGTGGGCGAGTCTCGAGGCGACCAACGTGCGCGATTGGCAACCGCAGGTCGCGGTCCTGCCTTATGCCATCATCTCTGGTGATCAGGTCACCATCCACAACATTCGTAATTTTGGCTATCGGAGCGAGACCGGCTACACAATCGCCTACTACGACAAGAGCTTTGATCTGCGGCAATTGCGATCGGTCGACATCGTCACGTCGTACTGGATGGGCCCGGCCATTGCGCATGTCTTCGTAAGCTTCGGATTCGCCGACGACGACTATCTCGCCGTTTCCGTCGAGGTGCGCTACGCGAAAGGGCAAGACTATTCGAGGCTAAAGGGCCTCTTCCGACAGTACGAGCTCGTCTACGTGGTGGCCGACGAGCGGGATGTCATTCGGCTGCGCACCAACTATCGCCGGAGTCCGCCCGAGGATGTCTATGTCTACCGGGTCAAAGGCTCGGTCGAGGGCGCACGAAGGTTCTTCCTGGAGTACATGAATCGATTGAATGCATTGAGGACGCAGCCCGAGTTCTACAACACTCTGACGACCAATTGCACCACCAACATTTGGGTGAACGACGGTGTGAACCCGGATCGGATACCGCTGAGCTGGAAAATTTTCGCGAGCGGGTACGTGCCGGAGTACCTCTACGAACAGGGACGGCTGGAGGATTGGGGCTTGTCGTTCTCCGAATTGCGGCGCCGCGCCCACGTCAACGCAAGGGCACAGACCGCAGATTCGGCGGCGGACTTCTCCCGGCGCATTCGCGTCTGGGCCGAAGCGTCGGCGGCGATTGTCCCGAGATCCGTCCGCGCGATAGCCTTCGCCGGATCGCGTACCCGAGCGTGAACGCGGTGGCGCGCTTCGGCATCATGCCGACTCGTTGAATCGGTCGCTCGCGACGGCGTCCGCCGCCGCGCGCGCCTTTAGGCGCTCGTACTCCGCAGGGAGCCTCGCAAGCCACTCGATTAGCGGCCCGCCGGCAGCTTCATACCGTTGGTGAAACGAGCATTGTTGAACATGCGGCTCGCCGCCGGCGGCTCCGCACGCGGAACACTCTCTTGGCATCACGAACATGAGGCTCCCTTATCCCGCTCGCTTGTTCCAATCGCTTCCGCGCATATCAATCGGCGCCAACGCACCACGGCCCGCTTGAGGCGCGGCATCGCGGAGCAAGCGCGCCCTCAACTGCAGCTTCAGCTCGTGGACATAACGTACTTCTTCCGCCGTCGCGTATGCGGGTTGGGGGTACGTATAAGCGAGTTCGTGCCTTAACGCGTCGACATTGTGGACAGAGCAAACAACGTCATCCGTCCGGCTGGAAGCGAGATCCGTCGTGCCGTGCCGAAGCGGCGGCGTCTCCAAGCGGCTCTTCAACGACGGCTGCCCCGAAGACTGGATCCTCGGCACCGACGCCACGGTGGATATCGTGGTAGGCGGGGCAATGAAGCGGTAGCCACGGCGGGACACGGTTTGTATAAACCGCGGCTGCCGAGGATTGTCATCGAGCGCGCTCCGCACCTCGCTGATAGCGGTCTTCAGCACCGAGTCGGTGACGAACTGATGGCCCCATACGTGGTCGAGCAACGCGTGCTTCGTGAGCAGGGAGCCGGGCCGCCGTGCGAGCGCGCAGAGCACCCCGAATGGCTTTGGCGCGAGAGTTACGGCCTTTCCATCGCGCAGCAGGAGGGCATTCGCCTCGTCCAGTTCGAATGCGTCGAAGCGCACGCGTACCGGATTCAGGGCATCCGGGTGTTCGCTCTTTGCGTAAGGGGCTGCGTAAGGCGCGCTGAGCCGGATTACATTCGCAACATTCATTCGTAACCTCCGCGACGAGGGTCGCTCTGGTCGACACTATCGCGCCGGCTGGCAGTCGCGCGCGAGCCTCTGTTGGTGTGGATTTACGGCTCGATCGGTGCTCCGTACGACCATGGAAGAGCAGGCGGTGCCCACTGGAAGGCGCTCGCGACGCCCTCGTTAGGGGCGTGGCTCGCGCCACTTTCCGTGTGCGTTGCCGTTGCGGATTTCGACTCGCCTCCAGCCGAAGAAGCGCGCATCGAGGGACCACGCGCCTGGCCCAAGCAGCGCAAGCGCAGCGGCGAGCGTTGCAAGCAGCACGTAGAAGCCCGCATCGGCGGGGTTGAAGAACCCCTGCAGCGCCGCGCCGATGGCCGCGAGCGCACCAACGATCGGCGTCCACAGGCCTACGACCAGAAGCACCCCCAACGCGGTGCACAGAATGTGAAAAGCGACCGTGGTGGGTGCCAATCCGGCGGCCAACCCAGCGACGCCGTGAAGCAGCAGCGCGCCGCCTGCGGCCACGCGCATGAGAAAGAGCCCGGCGCCGGGGGCACCATGGGCGAACGTCGAGAAAAGTCTTCGCACACGTCGAGTCTACGAACGGCCCGACGACGCGGAAAGCCTCGAAAGAGTGAAGGCGCATGCCCCTTTCGGTTCGGGCCGAGGGGCCGGGTGAACCGAGAAGGTGTGACGCCAGCCTAGAATTGGATGATTCCGCGCTTGAGTCCGATCATCGCGGCATGCGTGCGATCCTTGGCGCCCAGCTTCGACAGGATGTTTCGCACCTGACCCTTGACGGTCTCCTCGCTCAGTGCGAGCGCCCTGGCGATCTCCTTGTTGGCGTTGCCCTGCGCGATCAGCCGCAGGACGCGTATCTCCGCCGGCGTGAGCGCCTCGTCCGTCGCATGCTCCGCCAGCTCGAACGACACGTCCGAGGCGAGCGCCTTGCGCCCGGCGTGCACCGCGCGGATGGTGTCGAGCAGCTCCTTGTGCAATGCGTTCTTCAGAAGGTAGCCGCGAGCGCCGGCCTGCAACGCGCGAAGCGCCTGCGCATCACCGGCATAGGTCGTGAGCACGATGATGCGCGCCTCAGGAAACTCGCCGCGGATCGCGCCGATCGCGTCGAGCCCGCCCATCTCGGGCATCTGCAGATCCATGAGGGTGACGTCCGGACGGTGCGCGCGGAACTGCTGAATCGCTTCACGTCCGTTCGCCGCTTCTGCCACGAGGGCCATGTCCAGCTCTGCGGCGAGCAGCCCGGCGATGCCCTGCCGCACGATGGGGTGATCGTCGACACAGAGGATCCGGATGGGTTGGGAATCGTCGCTCATGAATCGCTAGTATCGCGTGGGCCGAGGAGCTTCTGAGCGAGCCACGATCGGGGCGGTGAAGAGCTACTGTACGCGTGCGGCGCCGGAATGCTCAATTCCACCTCGGTTCCCGCGTCGAGCCCGCTCCAGACCGTGAGCTTCCCGCCCGCCAGTCTCGCGCGCTCCCGCATTCCGCGCAACCCGAAGTGCCCTTCCCGTCCCTCCGCGCGCAACACCTCCGGGTCGATCCCCTTGCCGTCGTCGCGCACGCGCACCCGAAGCTGCCGTTCGTCGTAGCGAAGCTCGACTTCGATCTGCTTAGCGGCGGCATGGCGGAAGGCGTTGCGCAGCGCCTCGCCGGAGATGCGGAAGACCTCGTCGCGCACGATCGGATGCAGAGCCCGCGGTGTGCCCAGCACTTCGATATGCAGCGATGCATCATTGCTGTTCTCGTTCGCGAGGTCTTCGCCGAGCGCTCGCAGAGAGTCGACGAGGTCGTTCGTCTCTGTGGCCGAGGTCCGCAGTCCTTGCACCGCGTCGCGGCCCTCCGTGATCGCCTCGGCAGCCTGGTCGATGGCGCTCGCAAGGACCTGCTTCGATTCGGCCGGACGATCGGGCAGAAGGTTGAACGCGGTCTGGAACCGCAGTAGCAGCCCGTGGAAGCTCTGCAGCAGGGTGTCGTGCAGGTCGCGCGCGATGCGCGTGCGCTCGCTGACACGCGCATCGAGTGTCATCTCGAACCGCCGCTGCAAGTGACGGACACGCAACCAGTACGCCATCCACAGCAATGTCAGGAAGAGGACGACGCAGAGGGCCCGAAACCAGTTCGTCTGGAAATAGGTCGGGGCGATGGAGAAATCCAGCGTGGCCGGGGTTTCGTTCCAGACGCCGTCGCTATTCGCGGCAACGACCCGAAACGTATATCCGCCCGGAGGCAAGTCGGTGTAGAACGCCTGGCGGCGCGCGCCCGCGTCGTGCCAGTCGTTGTCATACGAGTCGAGCCGGTAGCGGAACTTCACCTTCTGCGAAACCGTGAACGTCGGAGAGGTGTAATCGATCTCCAAATCCCGTGCTTGCGGTGCCAGTCTAAGGTTGACAGCGGCCGGGAACTCCTTCCGGTCGACGATCACGGATTCGATGTACGCCGGTGCAGCGGGCACTTTTCGCGATAACGTCGCCGGGTCCACCATCTGCACGACTTGTCCGTTCGCGAACCACACGCGCCCATCCGGAGTGTACGCTGCCGAGTTGAAATAGGCTGCGTTCGGTTGAGCTCCGTCCAAACGGTCGTAGATGCGAGTCTGAACGATCGCTTCTGGATCGGACCACCATCGCTCGAGCTCGGTGTCCCCCAACTCGACGACGCCGCAATCGGTATACAGCCACCAGCGTTTCTCGTTGTCCTCTACGAACGAAAAAACTGCATTGCACGGCAGTCCGTTTTCAGCTGTCATGCGCTGCACTTTGCCTTGTCGCAGTCCGACGAGGCCATCGTCAGTGGCGGCAAGCACGGTCCCGTCTGCCTTGGCGACAATCCGGCGGATGTACGGATTGCTCTTCGGGTTCAGCGCGAATTTCTCGACAGTGCCATTGCGCAATCGCGCAAGATTCCCCGTTGTGGTTGCTATCCAAATTCCTCCGTTTGGGTCCGACACCAGTGTGCGGGCGGCCGGAACTTGCGACGCCGGAAATTCTTCACGTACCTCGAAGTCCCGGATGCGCACTACCTTTCGCTGGTTTCCCGTACACGCCGCCCAGATGTTCCCCTCGATGTCCTCGGTGATTCCCACCACCAGCCCCAGCGGTTTGCGATCGGGCCCGGCGATTGATTGGAAGCGCCCGTCTTTCAACACGTAGAGCGAGTCATCCACTCCGACCCACAAATTGCCTGCACGGTCTTCGAGCAACGAGGCGACTTGATGACCTGGAAGGCCAGCGCCTGTACGAATCGACGAGATGCTGCCGTTGGCGATGCGATCGAGTGAGCCATCGTTGGCGACCCAGATCGAGCCATCCGTGCTGGCGAGAAGCCCTGCCGCCGCATCCTTCCCCAACCCTTCGGATGACGAGAAGGTCGTGACGCGTGGATCTCGAAAGCCGTCGATTCCATTGGGTGTGCCCGCCCACAGGATTCCTTCCCTGTCTTCGAAGAGAACGTTCACAGTATCGCTGGTCAAGCCATCAGTACGTCCAAAGTGATCGACGACGTCGCCATGGATGCGATAAAGGCCTTTGCCCCGACTCGCGACCCAAAGGTTGCCGTCGCGATCGAAGGTCATCGCGGAGACCTCGATTTTGCTTCCATCGAACGTGGGCGCTACGAACGGCTTGACGGCGCCGTGCTTCAGTTGTCCGAGTCCCAGGCCTGGCCCCTCGGCGAGTATCCCGACCCACACGGTTCCATCCGGGCCAAGAGCTAGGGCGACCACGCCGTGCTGTCCCACGTTGGATTTGAGCGCTTCGATGGGGTATGTCTCCGACGCACCGTCACGCCAGTGGACAAGCGAGGTCTGGCCTCCAAGCCAGAAGCCGCCATTGCCATCGGCGAATATCGAATCGATCGGGCTGATCGGTACCCCTTCCGCCTTTCCGAAGCACTTCACCACGCTCTCCGTTACGTGACAGAGAGCCGAGTCCGAAATATTCGCCGCCGCTCGCGCCACCCACACCGATCCGTCGGGATCCTCGCTCATGTTCTGGAACGACGAAAGGCCATCCAATTGGAAGTCCGAGCGCAGCGAGTTCTCTTTGACGTACGCAATCTCGCGACTGCCCACGGTCCACAACCCGCCGGCACGGTCGGCGAACACCTTGAACGGCTTGTTGTTCGAACCGCCCTTGTACGAAAAATGCCGGGGCAGAAAACGTACTCCGTCAAATCGGTAGATAGCCGGCGAATAGGCCGAGAACCACAGGAAGCCGTCGGCCGTCTGCGTGACGGTGAACATCCCGGCCGGCGCGGATCCATCCTGTATGTGCCAGGACGTGTGCAGGTACTGCGTAACACGTTTGTTCGGATCGAGCGCGTAAGCGGGGCGCGCCGGCAACAAGATGCAGGTGAAGCAACAAATCGCCATGGTCGCGATCGCGGCCCGGGACCGGGTTAGACTGAGCAGCCGTCGTCGAGACAAAGTTGCCTCTGGTCGCGAGCTTTCGAAACGCAGGTTTAGGACCAAACCAGACGAGGAGTTCGATAGTCCATTTTCGCTTTTGGAGAGGAAGTGTTTCCTCCAGTGCGCTGCGCGATCACGTTTCTGACGAACGAATCAAACCGCTGTGGGCGGCTCGCACGATAACGGTGGCAAAGATCACGCAGAAAACGCCGCCCCCCCCTCTCCGAGAAGTACGGAACCGGTAGCACACGATCTATACAAAACAATATAGCTAATGTAGCACCGTGCTATGCGCTCTGCTACCGACGATAACCTGGCAGCGATCGCACGTAGGCGGCAGACCTGTGGCCAGCATCGTCGCGGCTACCGATCTATTTGCATTGCGAGAGCTCGCAATCGGAGGTAGAGGCGAGCGTCTAGCTTGGTCTGCCGGACGCCAACTAAACCAATGGCTTAAGCCCAACGCGGGCGCCTGATGAACGTTTAGTCCTGCGCCGCTATCAAGCGACGGCGCGGGGGCATACTTGGGGGCATATGCACACTGCCGGGCCCTGCTTGCCTATGCCGTATGATTCCCTCTCCCGGCACCAAGAGTTCGTTCGTTAACGTCCGTGAAAGTCCGACAAGGAAGCGCCGCTCGAGGTGCGTGCCATGTTGCGCGCGATCGCGGCCGTGCGCGATCCGCTGATCGTCAACAAGGCGCGCGAGCGGGCCCGGAAGGAGCTCGCGGCGCTCAAAACCAACAAATAGGTTGAGCCGGGCCAACGGCAAGCGGGCTTCTGGGCCACCATGGCGAGCAGACGAGATGCAAGCCCATCACGGCTTCAGGTCCCATTCCTTCAGTTTCTTCGCGGCGGTGCCGAACGGCCCTAGTTGGTAGACGGCGGCGCCCGTGGGTGAGAAAGTGAACGGCGTGAACGGCTCGCTGAGCATCTGGTCGAGGTATACCCGGGCCGCGACGCCGGTGGTGACGTGCGGATTGAAATGCTCGCCCGAAGCCTTCGGCACGAACGTGGACACATAATCAATCAGCTGCGCGTCCATTGCGGGCTCGTCGTGCGCAGCGGTGAACGCGCCGATCGGGCCCGTTTCCAGTGAACGGTGCCACGGCGGCAGTCAGATCCTGTTGCAGCTTGATCAGTTCGGGAGTCGGGATCACGACGATGCCAGCGACCCCGATGTCCTTGCTGGGGAGGTAATAGTACTTGGATGCTTCCAGTTTCATGGCGACCACCTTGGCGCCGGCGAAAACGTTGCCGGCTGCCGCATAGACCTTGTCCAGATCTGCGGTTCGAACGAAGCGCTGGAGGAGCGTGATGTGCGGCCGGTGCGTGGCATCCAGGGCGAAGCCTTGCGGGAAGACCTTGAGCAGGCGGGCGTTGTTCGCTTCGGCGTGCTGCAGCATCGTGGCGTCCGGCTCCAGCAGGATGTCGATGGCTGTGACCGCAGGGGCTTCAGTCGGAAAGACGGTCTTCCAGTCGTCCTTCATGCTCACGACGGTCCAGCCCTCCTTCTTCGCCTGCTCGTAGAGCGCCGGTGTGAATGCCCCGAGCTTGGGGTTGGGCAATCCTAACGCTGGACCGTAGGCGTATTCGCGTGCCGCATCATCGTGCAGCACCAGCAGTTCGAAACGCGCGCCGCTGCCACCCTGCGTGTACTCCAACATCTCTCGGTCGCCATCGGAATTGCCGAAGCCGGCAATCGGGCGCCGCCCGATGTGCTCGTTGATACCGACAGGCTTGCCGCCCTTGTCGTCGTTGAAGTTCAGCTCGGGCAGGCGAATCAATACGGGCTTGCCGTCGCGCATCTCGAATTGGGTCTTGATGCTGCTGCCGACAACTTGTTCCGGCGGGATGCCATAGACTTTCTCCGTCCAGGCGCGCATGAATTCGATGCCTCCGCCGGAAACGATGAACGTTTTGAAGCCGTTGGCCTGCAGGTAGGCGACCAGTTCCACCATCGGTTGATAGATCATCTCGGTGAAGAGCCTGCCGGTCTTCGGATGTCTCGCGGTGGCGATCCAGTCCTTGACGATCTGCTCGAATTCCACGGTGGTCATGCCGGCGTGCGTGGCCATCGCCAGTTCCAGCAGCGCGTGGTCGCCGCCGGCGAGCGCAGTTTCCAGGTCGCCCTTGAGCAGCGAGGCGAACGGTTCCTTGGTTTTCCACT
The DNA here is from genome assembly GCA_963778275.1 of uncultured beta proteobacterium. GTDB lineage: Bacteria > Pseudomonadota > Gammaproteobacteria > Burkholderiales > Casimicrobiaceae > PALSA-1003. The sequence goes on from CAVZTS010000015.1 coordinate 9,319, forward strand.
CGGGGTGATTTGGCGCGAGCGCCTTAACTCGGTCGAGCACAAAGTAGAGCTGAACCGGCAGCGGCTGCTCGCACCACAGCGTGCCGTCGTTGTCGAAGGTGGCGATCCGCTCGGCGGGCGGAACGAAGGTCGGCGAGCCTTCCTTGGTCACCTTCTCCACGAAGCTGACGATTCCCTGCTTGGCGGGGCCGTCGTTCCAGGATGGAAGCGGGTCGGCGGCGAAGACGGCGTTTGCCACCAGCAGCAAAGCGAGCAAAACCTTTATCAGTGCGTTTTTCACTGTTTGCCTCATTGATCAAAACTGGGGTCGTCAACGCAAGCCAAGCAACCCGCGTCCGATTGGTGTCAGTGACCGATCTGCGCCAGCGCATTTCTCATTGGCGCGCTTGAGATTTGCATTATGCCGCCGTACGGAGATTCATCTCGAGAATCAAGAAATTCGCACCCGCGACAGTCAATGCACCGACGAGTAGCGCTGGTACCCTGAACGCCCCGTCTTCAGGTGTAGCCACTTTCGATCTCATCGACCAGATCCGGGTAGCGCACACCCGCGTTGCGATCCCTATTGCGATGACGCTGCACCAGCCGCTGCTAGAACTGGGGAGCTCGTCAGGCAAGCGAGGAGATCGGCTCTATTCCAAACTTATTACGACTTTTCCTCGAGCATGTCCTTCTTCCAGATACCGGAGTGCCGCCGGGACCTCGCGCAGGCTGTATCGCCTGTCGATGACCGGTGTCACCTTGCCGGTCTGCATAAGGTCGCGCAGGGCCGCTAGGTCCTCTTTGTTGAGTTCGGCGAGAAACGGGACAAACTTCTGGCTCACGAACGGTGACAAGATCAGCGCGTAGATCGGAGTAATCAAAAACCCGATCCATGGATCGTCGGTGGGGCCTCCGACGATGACGAAGGTGCCATTGGGATTTAGGACGCGCCTGTTTTCCAGAAGCGAGTGATTCCCAACGATGTCCAGGATCAGGTCGTAGCGTTGCCCGCCTTGCGTGTAATCCTCCTTGGTGTAATCAATGACGTGGTCGGCACCGATCGATTGGACCATGGCCAAATTCTTCGTACTGGATACGCCGGTCACGTCGGCGCCGAAAGATTTGGCGATCTGCACGGCGAACGTGCCCACACCTCCCGACGCGCCATTGATCAAGACCTTCTGTCCGGGCTGAAGCCGTCCCTTGTCGCGAAGCGCCTGTAACGCGGTGATGGCCGCAATAGGAACAGACGCCGCTTGCTCGAAGGTCATGTTGGCCGGCTTCAGCGTCAATGCTCGATCCTCGCGAACGCTGACATACTGGGCAAAGGCCCCAAACTTTCCGCCGAAGACTTCATCACCGGGTTTGAACAGTTTGACGTTCTTGCCGACTGTTTCGACGGTACCCGCGAAGTCAACGCCGAGTCGTGGGTTGTTTGGTTTCCCGAAGCCAGAGTCCATCCGCACGGCGTAGGGCGTGCCTCTCATGTAGTGCCAGTCAAGCGGGTTGACGGAAGCCGCGTGAACCTTGACCAAGACTTCATTGTCCGCAGGGGTCGGCTTTTCAATATCCTCAAACTTAAGAACGTCGGCTGGACCGTAACATCGATAAACAATGGCTTGCATCAGGTCCGTTTTGCCGGCGAGCGAAGGTGCCGGGCCGCAAGCAGAATCGTGGCTTATGGCCACCGCCAGCGACAGCACGCCAACTGCCACCAGCATCACAATAATACCCAGGACCTTGTAACGTAGCTTCATGGATTTAACGCCCGCTGCGATTGACCTCGAAGAGCCTGTCCGCGATCAGCTTACATCGCAGGACTGCGCAGGACAATCAGGGTCAGTCCTGGCCCGATTGTTGTCGATACAAACGGCCGATCTGCTGCCACCGCTCGATAATCGCCAGCCGAAGTGCCACGGGCTCGAGTACTTCGATCTCCGGAGACAGCAGTTGCCCGGTGGCGTGTGCGATCGATTCGATTGCAATGGTGACCGTCACGCGGCCGCGGTCTTGGCTCGAACGTCGTGCCGCTGGGAGCAGGCATTCTCGACCGACAACGGCGTCACGTGGGAGACGAACTGGGTGATGAATTCAAGCGCGCGGACTAGGAAAGCACGCCGTAGCCGGTAAGGTTCGGCGCGATCGGCGAGGGATTGCGCTTGGTGCTATTCTGCCCCAAGCGGCGCGGCACACTGCCAATCAATCGCGTCGGCCCCGCCGCAACACCCGTTTGCAATCCCTTCGCAACAGGAGGTGTGCTCGTGCAGAAGATCACCCCGTTTCTTTGGTATTCCAAAGAGGCCGAGGAGGCCAGTGCGTTCTACGCGTCCATCTTTCCAGACTCGCGCGTTACTCGCGTCGCAACCCTGCCGAGCGAGTCGCCGAGTGGCCCGGCTGGCTCGGTGAAAATCGTCGAGTTCGTTCTTTTCGGCCAACCCTTTATCGCCATGAGCGCGGGCCCGCTCGATCCGTTCAATCACGCCGTCTCATTCGTCGTGAACTGCGAGGATCAGGCCGAGATCGACCGCTACTGGAATGCCTTGCTTGATGGCGGTTCCGCTGAGCAATGCGGCTGGCTGAAGGACCGCTATGGCCTGTCGTGGCAGATCGTGCCCACGGTTCTTGGCCAGATGATGTCCGACCCCGATCCCGCCAAGGCCAAGCGCGCCGCAGAAGCGATGATGAAGATGGTCAAACTCGACATCGCCGCGCTGCGAGCCGCATTTTCAGGAAGATCGGCTTGAGCTCCCGTTCCCTGAAATGGCTGCGGCACCATAGATCGGACCGGTGGCAGAGCCGGAAAATTGGGTGGGCGCAGGCGGGCGCGTGTCGACAGCCTGCGCCGGGAAATGGAACGCTCGTCACCGCGCGATCCCGAGCTGTCGGACGTGCGAAGCCTGGTGGTAGCGGCGACCGAACACCCAAACGGCCAAATTGCTCGGTGTTACTCCTTCGCGGTCGCTGGCGTTGCGTGCGGTAGGGGTGAGCCGACAGCAGCTCGTGCACGGTGCTCAATCTCGTCGGCGAGCGCCTGGAAACGTCGCGCGACGTTTTCTTTGACGGCAAGCCGCTCGATGGCGCCAAACAGTGCGAGTCCCGAGTCTAGCTTCCCCGTGTATTCGAGGCGTACACCATCTCCCAGCGGTGTGAGCACGTAGCGGCTTTCAAGGGAGCGCAGATCGCCGGCGACGGCACGTGACTCCAGCCGGGTTGGCGCGATTTCGACGATCTCGAAGGTCACGTCCAAGGGCACGTGCAGCAGCCATAGCGTGACATCCCCGGCTTGCTCGACGGTTACGGTCGTGCCGTTGCGCGCAACGACCCGGCTTTCTTGCAGACCCGGGATAAAGTCGACGTAGCGTTCGTAGTCCGTCAGCACTCGCCATGCGGTCTCGGCGTTGGCATTGAGCACGACGCTGCCTGCGATGTCGATTGTGCCGCCACGGTCTTCGACGCCGAGAGCAATCGTTGCCGCGACCGCGTGTTGGGTCAGTAACGCGACGAACAACAGCGCTGCGCGCACGGCGCCGCAAGCCGGGTTACGGCGCCCCGACACGTTCAGGTCGCGGAATGACGGATCGTGGCAGGGACGCGATGCGTGGCATCGGCTTTATCCCGTGCAGGGGTGGGGCTTGTCGGTCGACCACATGCGGTTAACAGGCTGCATCGCGGCGTATTCCCTGCGATTGACTGGTTGATTGCCGAAAAGCCCCATCTCGCGCTTCCGCCGCAGTCTCGATCCATGCTGGTATCGGCGCGCCGAGCCGTCACGCGCGGAACAGCAATACCGCGCCCGATACAATCGCGAAGACCAGCACCGCCCCGCGCAGCACACGACCTCCGACTCGGGTATGAAGCAATCGACTCAGCGCTGCCCCGGCGAGCAGCGCAGGGGTCAGCATGGCCGCGGCTCCGAACTGCGGCCCGCTCGCGCGCCCGGCGAGCCCCAGTGCGGCGAGCGACATCAGTTGACCCACGAGAAAGCAGAAGGCGAGCGTGGACCGCAGTCTGGCCGCCGCCTGGTGCTGATAGACGAGGGCAAGCGGCGGACCACCGATACCGGTCGCCGTTTCCATGACTCCGGTAACGACCCCGGCCGCGACCAAGGCTTGGGGTCCCGGCGTGAACGAGGGCGCGATGAGCGTCACCGTCGCCGCGAGAATGGTCGTCGCGCCAATCAGAAGGTTGAGGTGGCTCGATGTCAAAGCCGTGAGCACCCACAAGCCACCGAACGTCCCCAGAAATCTCCCGGCCGTGATCCAGCCGGCTCCGGAACGATCCACTGCCGCCCGCTCGCGCCAGGCGACGTATACATTGAGCGGAATCATGAGCAGCAGCAGGCTGACGGGCAGCAAATCGGGAGCTAGGAACGCCAGAATCGGCGCGACGATAAGCGCGAAACCAAAGCCGGTAGTTCCTTGAATGAATGCGGCAACCGCGACGGCAATGGCGATACACCCGAGCGCGGCAGCGCTCACGTGGAGCCCCACGCCTGACGACGGCGTTGCCCGCACCGGTCCATCGGTTCATCCCTTGTATTCGAGCGCGTGCATGCCGGCGTTCCAGTCACTGACAAACATCAACCCCGTGGTGGTGACAAACAGATCGGCGGTCTTCGCGTCGAGCGCGATGTCGGGGCGCGGGTCGATCAGTCGCGCCGGGATCGGCGGTACCCGGCAGGCGATCGCGGTCTCGTGGCGTGGGAAGGGTCGAAATCGGCACCGGGTTCTCGGGCACGCGCAGACGCGGGGATAGGGGTTCTTGCTTGGCGCCTATTCTCGCCGACCGGGGGGCCAAATGCGCCAACCGGGTGCAACGTGTCACAATGTTGAACCGCCGGCCCCTTAACATCCGCATCGCCCGCCCAGGGTAGACCGGTGAAGGGGCGGGCATGGGCCAGGCGAGTGGATACCCGCCGGCCCCGGCGCAGGATTCTTGCGCACCCACGGGATCGCGCCCGTGGCTTCCAGCGCGGCACGCCGGCAGGCGTGCGCGGGCGAGGTCTCCGGGCGCAGCGATGAGGCATACGATGAGCGCAGACGCAGATGACGGCCGGTCGCAACGGCTCGACGAGGTTTTGCGACTCGTTCGCACGAAGGTAACTCCAGCCCAGCGAACCGCCGTCGAGGATTTCACCGCGCGCTACTTCCGCGACGTCGACGCGGAGGATCTCGCCGACCGGGCGCCTGCCGACCTTTATGGCGCGGCGCTGTCGCACTGGAACTTCGCGCGCAAACGCGAGCCGGGCCATGTCCGGATCCGCGTGTTCAATCCGACGCTCGAGGAACACGGCTGGCAGTCGACGCACACGATAATCGAAATCGTCAACGACGACATGCCGTTTCTCGTCGATTCGGTGACGATGGAAGTCAACCGCCACGGGTTGATGCTGCACCTCATCATCCATCCGATCTTCACGGTCGAGCGCGGCGCCGATGGTGCGCTCGTCGGCCTGGCCAGCGACGCGGCCAAGGGTGCACGGCGCGAATCGTTCATCCATGTCGAGGTCGATCGCATCACCGAATCGGTTCGCCTTGAGGCGCTGGCCAAGGACATCGCCCGGGTGCTCGATGATGTGCGCGCTTCGGTCGACGACTGGAAAGCGATGCGGGATCGCCTGCATGCCATCGTCGCCGAAGTTCAGAAGCGACCGCCGCCGCTGCCCGTGGACGAACTCCGCGAAGGCGAGGATTTTCTGCGCTGGCTCGCCGACAACCACTTCACTTTTCTCGGGTATCGTTGCCACGAGCTGGCCGTGGTCAGTGGCGAGGACGTGCTCAAGATCGTCCCCGGGACGAGCCTCGGCATCCTGCGCGAGGGCCAGAGCAAGGAGGTTGCGGCGAGTTTCTCGGCGCTGCCCCCGGAGGTGCGGGCGTACGCGCGCCGGCCCGAGTTGCTCGTCATTACCAAGTCGACCTCGCGTTCGACGGTGCACCGGCCCGGCTTCCTGGACTACATCGCGGTCAAGCGCTTCAGCGACAGCGGCGACGTCAACGGCGAGGATCGCTTTCTCGGCCTGTTCACATCGACCGCGTACAGCGCCAGCCCGAGCGAAATCCCGCTTCTGCGGCGCAAGGTGGAAACAGTGGTCAAGCGCGCCGCCCTGCCCGCCGGCGGGCACGCCGGCAAAGCGCTGGTCAACATACTCGACACCTATCCCCGCGACGAGCTGTTCCAGACCAACGATGAGGAACTGCTCCGCACGGCCAAGGCGATTCTCCACCTCGAGGAACGGCAGCGCCTGCGCCTGTTCGTGCGCCGCGACGCGTTCGAGCGTTTCCTCTCTTGCCTGATCTACGCGCCTCGCGAGAACTACACGACGGAGCTGCGGCAGAAGTGGCAGTCGATCCTGACCCAGGCATTCAACGGCACCGGCTCCGAGTTCAACGTCCACCTTTCGGAATCCGCGCTGGCGCGGGTCATGATCATTGTGCGCACGACGCCGGGCCAGATTCCGGCGTACGACGTCCGGGCGCTGGAGTCGCAGCTGGTGACAGCCGCGCGGCGCTGGGAAGATGACCTCAAGGATGCGCTGATCGAGTCGCTCGGCGAAGCGCGCGGCAACGAGCTGTTCCGCCAGTTTGGCGCGGCGTTTCCCGCGGCCTACCGCGAGGAGTTCGCGGCGCGCGCAGCCGTCCCCGACATCGAAATGATGGCCAAGCTCGCCGACGCGGAGCCTCTTGGCATGTCGCTGTACCGTCCGCTCGAAGCGGCGCCCGGGACGCTGCGGTTCAAGCTTTTCCACCGCGGCGGACCGGTGACACTTTCCGACAGCCTGCCCATGCTCGAGCACATGGGGCTCAAGGTGCTCGAGGAGCGTCCCTACCGCATCACCCCCGACGGGTCGCCGCCGGTTTGGATGCACGACCTTGGGTTGCTTGCTTCCACAGCGGATGCCGAGGTCGAGATCGACGCGTTGCATGCAGTGTTCGAAGATGCGTTCGGCCGGGTTTTCCGCGGCGACGTCGAGAACGACGAATTCAACCGCCTGGTCGTGGCGGCGCGCCTGCCGGCCGTCGAGGTCGTCGTTCTGCGGGCGTACGCCAAGTACCTGCGGCAGATCGGGTTTCCGCTCTCGCAGTCGTTCATCGAGAGCACGCTGTCCGGGCACGGCGATATCGCGCGCGCGCTCGTCGAGCTGTTCAAGCTGCGTTTCGACGAGGCGGGGGGCACAGGTGTCGGCGCGCGCACCGCGGAGCAGGTACGCGCCATCGAAACCGCGCTCGAGGGTGTCGACAATCTGTCGGAGGATCGTGTCCTGCGCCAGTATCTGGCGCTCATTCAGGCAACGACGCGCACGAACTTCTACCGCCGCGACAGCACGGGCTCGCGGAAGAGTTTTCTTTCGTTCAAGTTCGATCCCGCGAAGGTACCGGGGCTGCCCGAGCCCAAGCCGATGTTCGAGATTTTCGTCTACTCGACGCGCTTCGAGGGCGTGCATCTGCGTGGCGGCAAAGTCGCGCGCGGGGGATTGCGCTGGTCGGACCGGCCGGAGGATTTCCGCACGGAAGTGCTGGGCCTGATGAAGGCCCAGATGGTCAAGAATATCGTCATTGTTCCCGTCGGCTCGAAGGGTGGCTTCGTGCTCAAGCGCGCTCCATCCGCGGCCGATCGCGAGGCATACCTGAAGGAGGGAATCGCCTGCTACCAGAATTACCTGCGCGGCCTGCTCGACCTCACCGACAACCGCGTCGGCGACAAGATCGTTCCGCCGCCAGACGTCAAGCGCCACGACCTTGACGATCCGTACCTGGTCGTCGCCGCCGACAAGGGAACGGCGACCTTCTCCGACTATGCCAATGCCATCAGCAAGGAGTACGGCTTCTGGCTCGACGACGCGTTTGCCTCGGGTGGCTCGGCGGGGTACGACCACAAGGCCATGGGAATCACGGCGCGCGGTGCGTGGGAATCGGTCAAGCGCCATTTTCGCGAGATGGGCATCGACACCCAGACAACCGATTTCACGGTCGCCGGGATCGGCGACATGTCGGGCGACGTGTTCGGCAACGGGATGCTGCAGTCGCGACACATCAAGCTCGTCGCGGCGTTCGACCATCGGCACATCTTCCTCGATCCGGCGCCCGATCCGGAGCAGAGCTTCAAGGAACGCGAGCGGATGTTCAAGCTGCCGCGCTCGTCGTGGGCGGATTACACCGCGACGCTGATTTCGGCGGGGGGCGGCGTCCATCCGCGCAGCGCCAAGTCGATCGCGATCACGCCGGAGGTCAGGCAGGTGCTGGGCATTTCCGCGACAGCGCTCACGCCAACCGAGCTCGTCAACGCGATCCTGAAGGCGCCGGTCGATTTGATCTACAACGGCGGCATCGGCACCTACGTCAAGGCCACGGGCGAAACGCATGCCGCCGTCGGCGACCGCGCCAACGACGCGTTGCGAGTCGACGCCCGGGAGCTTCGCTGCCGGGCGTTCGTCGAGGGCGGCAACCTCGGTTGCACGCAGCTCGGACGGGTCGAGTACGCTCTCGCCGGAGGCCGCATCAACACTGACGCGATCGATAACTCGGCCGGTGTCGACACGTCCGATCACGAAGTCAACATCAAGATTCTGCTGGGGCTGCCGATCGCCGACGGCGAGTTGACCGAGAAACAGCGCAATGCGCTGCTCGCGGAGATGACTGACGACGTGGCCGCGCTGGTCCTGCGCGACAATGTGTTCCAGACGCAATCGCTGTCGGTGACCGGCCGGATCGCGCCGCAACTGCTCGACGCACACCAGCGATTCATCGAGTTTCTGGAGAAGGGCGGCCGGCTTAATCGCGCGCTGGAGTTCCTGCCTGCGGACAAGGAGATCGGCGCGCGCCGCGCCAAGGGCATCGGCCTTACCGGCCCGGAGCGGGCCGTGTTGCTCGCCTACAGCAAGATGTGGCTCTACGACGAGCTTCTGGCGTCACCCTGCCGGACGACGCCTGGGTGGCGACGGCGCTCGCGCGCTACTTCCCGAAGGCGCTGCGGCGAGCGCTACGCCGGCTACATGCTGCGCCATCCGCTCAAGCGCGAGATCATCGCGACTTACGTCACGAACAGCATGGTCAACCGGGTCGGCAGCACCTTCGTGCACCGGCTGCTCGAGACAACCGGCGCCAAGCCGCACGAGATCGTGCGTGCCTATCTGCTCAACCGCGAAGTCTTCGCTTTCGTCGACCTGTGGATGGCGATCGAGGCGCTGGACAACGTGGTCGACGACGCCGTGCAGTCGGCGATGCTGCTCGAAACGAACCGGCTGATCGTGCGCGGCACGACGTGGTTTCTCCGCTCGCGCCGACTCGCCGAGGACATGGCGGCGACGATTGCGCACTTCACGCCGCAGGTTGCGGCATTGGCGAATCAGCTGCCGCAACTGCTCGATCCCGGGGAGCGGGCACGGATCGATGCCGCGGCCGCCGACTATGTCGCGAAAGGCGTACCGCAGCCGCTGGCACTGCGCGTGGTCGCATTCGATACGCTCTACGCCGCACTGGACATCGTCGAGGTCGCCGGCGCGGCAAAGCGGCCGGTCGAGGCCGTTGCGGAGCTCTACTTTGCGCTGGCGACGCGGCTCGGGCTGCCATGGCTGCGCGAGAAGATCGCCGCGCTGCCTGGCGACGCACACTGGCAGATGCTGGCAAAGGGCGCGATGCAGGACGACCTGTCGAGCCTGCAGCGCACCGTCACGGCCGAAGTGTTGAGCAGCGGCGGCGAAAGCAGCGCCCCGCAGAAGCTGATGGCGGCATGGGAGAATCGCAATCGGCGCGGCGTCGAGCGCGCCGCGCAGCTGTTCGGCGAGCTGCGCGCGACGGCGTCGGTCGACGCGGCGATGCTGTCGGTCGCGTTGCGGGAGCTGCGCAACCTCGCCTAGGCAACTACACGTGCGCGAACGCAAACGCCCCGACGGCGATTGCGCCTGCGGCGACGGCGTAAGCCATGAACTGCAATCGCCGGTTCCGGGTGAGGATCGTGATGGCGGCGAGCGCGATCGCGATCTGGATCAGCGTCATCGCCTGCGCCCAACGATGGTGGACGTGCATTGACGCCTCGCTCTTGGCTTCGGCTTCCGCGGACTGCTCTCGAGTCTCTTCGCCTCGGGCATGATCTCGTCCTTCTCCTGCTTGTAGCGCTCGGCCTCCTTCGCATAGCGCGCCTGCTGCTCCCCGCTGGTCAGCGTCGCGCCGAGCTCGGCCAGGTTTTGCTTGCTGCTCTTCGCCTGGTAGAAATTCCACTGTCGGATGCCTCGGTCTTGTGGATCGCCGCTTCGTTCTTGAACAGCAGCGCCTCGTTTTGCGTCGCGCCGGCCATGTAGCCGAAGAGCGCGCCGATGGTCGCGAAGATCGCCGTCATGACCGCGATGCGGCCGGCGAACGGGTCGCCGTGCTGCGCCCGATGCTCGAGCCTCGTGGTCGTGCGGGCCGTGCACCTCGAACTCCTCGCTCATCCCCGGCTCCCTCGATTGAATGCGGCAACGGCGGGGCGACCCGCTCGTAGACGACAAAATGGTAGGCGAAGGCACCGACGCCCGTCCAGCTGCCGTGTGCGCCTCGCGCGCCGCCTCGCGCCAGCGCGAGCGATCGAAGCGGGGAAAGTGCGCGTCGCCGGCGAAGTCGCGCTCGATCTCGGTCAGATACAGCACGTCGGCGCGCGGCAGCGCGTCGCGGTAGAGCGGCTCGCCGCCGATCACGAAAACCGGCGCCGGCAGCCTCGCCCGGCCAGCGCGGCATCGAGCGAGCGGCGCAAATTCGACGTCGGCATGCGGCGGATGGCGGCGGCGCGTGACGACGATGTTCTGCCGCCCGGGAAGCGGCTTGCCGATCGACTCCCAGGTATGTCGCCCCATGATGACCGCGTGCCCGGTCGTCAGTGCGCGAAACCGCCGCAGATCGTCCGCCAGCCGCCACGGCAGCCGGTTGTCGACTCCGATGACGCCGTTGCGCGCGACGGCGGCAATGACCGCGATTCGATGCGCATGGGCCGAATCCGGCGCGCTTGGCGAGCCGGCAGGGGGTGGTGTATCGTGCACGCGTCGCTCTTAGGCTTGGGCATCGTTTGACTAGAATGATTATATCGGTCGCCCGCCATCACTCGTGTATTACCCGCGCTCATTTCTCAAGTTCATTCTGCTCGGTTTCCTGCTCGTCAGCCTGCCGCTGCTGTACGCGCTGGTCGAGCTGATCGTCAGCCTCGACCGCCTCGGGACGCAGAGCCAGCAGGCGGTGTTGCAGGCTGCGCAGGCCGGGCGCGCGAGCCGGCAACTGTACGAGCAGGCGACGACGCTGGAGCGCCTCGTCCGGCAGCACATCATTCTCGATGACCCTCAGCTGATCGAGGATTACGCTCGCCTGCGCCAGGACTTTCGGCAGACGACACAGCAGTTGCAGCAGCTTCCGCTCGACCGCGCGCAGCTGGCAACGAGCTGGAGAAGCTCAACGACAACGAGAGCCGTCTGTACACGGTGCTCAAGGCGCCGCAGCGTCCGGCGAACGCGGCCGCCATGCTCGCGGACGGCTACGCGGCGTTGTCGGCGGAGGCCCAGGCGATGCTCACCGCGAGCAATCGGCTGACCGAGCGCGAGATCGAAAGGCTGCAGCAGACCGCTGCCGAAGGGCGCAAGACCTGGGGCTACCTTGCGCTGGCTGCCGGCGCGATCGCGCTGGCGCTGGCGATCCTGTTCGCGGTGCTGATCGCGCGCCCGATCCGCCAGCTCGACATGGCGATTCGGCAGATGGGAACCGCGGATTTCACGCATGCCATCGAAGTCAACGGTCCGCAGGACATGCGCTATCTGGGCCAGCGCCTCGAATGGCTGCGCGCGCGGCTGCACGAGCTCGAGGAACAGCAGACGCAGTTCCTGCGCCATGTCTCGCACGAACTCAAGACGCCGCTGACCGCTGTCCGCGAGGGCGCCGAGCTGCTGCGCGACCGCGTCGGCGGGGAGCTTTCGCCGGCACAGCAGGAAATCGTGCGTATCGTGCGCGAAAATACGCTGCAGTTGCAGAAGCTGATCGAGGATCTGCTGAGCTACCACCAGACGCGCAGCATCGAGCCGCAAACGCTGGGCCCGGTGCCGCTCGCCGACGTGATTCGCCGGGTCGTGCGCGAGCACAAGCTCGCGGCGTTCGCGCGCATGATCACATTCGACACGAGGGTCAAGCCGGCGATCGTGGTCGGTGATGCCGACAAGATCCGCGCCATCATCGACAACCTCGTTTCCAACGCGATCAAGTACTCGCCGCGCTCCGGCAGCATCGCCCTGGACCTTCGCGTCGAGGGTGGCCACGCGGTTCTCGACGTCGTCGACCAGGGACCGGGTATCGATCCGGAGGATCGGCCGCGCATCTTCGAATCGTTCTACCAGGGCAAGCCCGCTCCGGAGGGACGGATCAAGGGCTCGGGGCTGGGGCTCGCGATCGCGCGCGAGTACGCGGTGGCGCACGGCGGGCGCATCGACCTGCTCGATCGCGCCGATGGCAGGCGGGGTGCCCATTTCCGCCTGTGGCTGCCGCTCGCTGCCGTGGATCGGCCGGCGGCGCGAACGACAGGGCCGATCACGCTGCAGGAGGAAGGTTGATTCGCAGGCGTTGGTGCGCTGCCGGCGGCCTCGCCGGATTCGTCTTCCTCGCCGGCTGCGCCGCCGCGCCGCCGGCGCCCGCGCCCGAGGCGATCGCGCCGGCACCGGCCGTCCAGCTCGTGCGGGAACCGCCGCCCGTGACGCCGCTGCCCGTCCCTCCGGTGGTGATCGTGCAGGCGCCCCCGCCGTCGTCGGCGCCGCAGGCCGCCCCCGCCCGCCGGTCAGCGAAGAGGAGCAACAGGCCTCGGCCCTGCTCGTCGACCTGCAGCGCTATGCCGTGGAATCGGGCGACGACCTCAAGCGCGAGCTGGCGACGGCCAATGCTGCGATGACGCGCGCACGAAGCGATGCCAACCGGATTCGGCTTGCGATGCTGCTGACCCTGCCGACCGCCGGGCCGCCGGACGATCCTCGGGCCCTGTCGCTGCTCGAGCCGCTCGTCGTCAAGAGCGGCAATGCCTCGCCGCTGAAACAGATCGCGGCCGTGCTCTACGCCCAGATCGTCGAACGCGCGCGCAGCCTGCGCGAGGAGCAAAAACGCACCGCCGCGGCACAGGAGAAGCTCGATGCGCTGCGTGCCGTTGAACGCAGCCTCCTGCTCGAGCGCAGCCGCAATGCGGGTGGCGGCGGCGCCGGCGGCGGCGGCGGCACGGGGCGATAGAGGAAGCCATGGCCCATTCCGCTGACATCCTGCTGGTCGACGACGACCCTGATCTGCTCAAGCTGATCAGCTTGCGCCTGACCTCGGCCGGCTATCGCGTGCGCACGGCCGACAGCGGCGAGGCGGCGCTGGCCGCTCTCGCGGTGGCACGACCGGCGGCGGTGATTACCGACATGCGCATGCCCGGGATCGACGGCCTGCAGCTGTTCGACGCGATCCATCGCGAGCATCCGGCGATGCCGGTCATCATCCTGACTGCGCACGGCACGATCCCCGACGCCGTCTCGGCGACCCAGCGCGGCGTCTTCGGCTTCCTCACCAAGCCCTTCGACAGCCAGGAACTGCTGCAGAAGGTCGCCACCGCCGTGCGCCTCACCGGCGACGAGCCCGAGGCGAACAAACAGACGAGCGGGGAGTGGCGCGCTGGGATCATCACCCGCAGTCCGCGCATGGAGGACCTGCTGCGGCAGGCACGGCTGGTCGCCGATTCCGATGCGAGCGTGCTCATCTTCGGCGAGTCGGGCACCGGCAAGGAGTTGCTGGCGCACGCGATCCATCGCGCGAGCCGGCGCGCCGCCCGCTCCTTCGTGGGCGTCAATTGCGGCGCAATTCCCGAGCCGCTGCTCGAGTCGGAGCTCTTCGGACACGCGCGCGGCGCGTTCAGCGGCGCGGTGCAGGCGCACAAAGGGCTGTTTCTGGCCGCCGACGGCGGCACCATATTCCTGGACGAAATCGGCGACATGCCGCTTGCGCTGCAGGTCAAGCTGCTGCGCGTTCTGCAGGAGGCCGAAGTGCGCCCGGTCGGCGCGACGCAATCGGTGCCGATCGACGTGCGCGTGATCTCGGCCACGCACCGCGACCTCGATGCGCAGAAAGCCGCGGGGCAGTTTCGCGAGGACCTCTACTATCGCCTGAATGTCGTCTCGCTCAAGCTTCCCCCGCTCGCCGAGCGGCGGGAGGATATTCCGTTGCTGGCGGCGCATTTTCTGCGCAAGCTCGCGGAACGCTACAAGAAGCCGGTACCCTCGCTGGCGCCGGATGCGATGGCGCTGCTTATCGCGGCGCCGTGGCCGGGCAACGTGCGCCAGCTGCTGAATCTGCTCGAACAGGCGCTCGCGCTGACCACCACCAGCGTCATTCCGGCGACGCTGGTCCAGGGGGCGCTGCGCGAGGATGCCGGCGTGCTCGCGCCGTTCGAGGAGGCGCGCAAGCAGTTCGAGCGCGATTACCTGGTGCGCCTGCTCAAGATCACCGGCGGCAACGTGACGCAGGCCGCAACGCTCGCCAAGCGCAACCGGACCGAGTTCTACAAGCTGCTCCAGCGGCACCGCCTCGAGCCGGCAATGTTCAAGGACGCGAAGCCCTGACTTAAGCTGCCGAGCGGTGTGAACCGCCATCGTGGGGCCGCGACGCTGCGCCTCCCGCTTTCGTCCTGGCGCGGGCTTTGCGTCCGCGTTGCGCCTATGCTGTCGTCATCCGGAGACAGCATTTTTCAAATAAAATCCTAGCGTTACAATTCGACAGGGTACAGTTGTCGTGGAAATGCGACAGTATTGCCGACCGTCGCGGCAAGTATTGCCACCGAGGGCTGCGGTCCGTGCGCGCCTCAGGCGCAAGTCATTGATTAACTTTATGCTCCAATTTGTTGGCACATTGGTTGCTTCCACGTAGGCGAGGGGCGAAAAAACGAACGCTTTGCGCTGGGAGCTTAAGGATATGGATACGTTCTCGCCGGAATTTTCTGCCTATTGGCTTGCCGAGCCCGAGGCCGGCGAACGCCATGACACCGAGTCCGCCGCGTGCGCGCCAGGACTGTCGCCCTCGCAACAGGTCGCGCTGGACGAGCTCGTCGAGCGTGTGAATGCGGCCCGAAGCGTCGTGTAGTCGAGGCTTCAGGCAGCACGGCACGATCACTTACTGGCCGCAGGTGGCCGCGGGACGAAAGGCCCGCAACGCCTGACCCTCTCGGAGCCGGGCAGCGCTCTGACCATCGGAATCCCCCTTGCCCGCTCACTTCCTCCCGGCGGGCTTTTTTTTGCCTCTCGCCAGGGCGGCGTTTCTATACCGCGACAGCGGCCTTGATGGCCGGATGAAAGCGGTAGCCGGTCAGCTCGAAATCCTCGTAGCGATACTCGTACAGCGACGGTGGCCGGCGCTGGAGCACGAGCTGGGGCAGCGGGTAGGGCGCCCGCGCAAGCTGGGTCGCGACTTGCTCGAGATGGTTTGAGTAGAGGTGGCAGTCGCCGCCGGTCCAGATGAACTCGCCGACCCCAAGGTCGGTCTGCTGGGCAACCAGGTGCGTGAGCAACGCGTAGGACGCGATGTTGAACGGCACGCCGAGGAAGATGTCCGCACTGCGCTGATAGAGCTGGCAGGACAACCGGCCGTCAACAACGTAGAACTGAAAGAACGCGTGGCACGGCGGCAGCTTCATGCGCGCAAGATCGCCGACGTTCCACGCCGAGACGAGCATCCGCCGCGAGTCCGGGTTGCTCTTGATCTGCGCCAGCACGGCGGAAAGCTGGTCGATGTGACGTCCGTCCGGCGTCGGCCACGATCGCCACTGGTAGCCGTAGATCGGTCCCAGGTCGCCGTTCGCATCCGCCCATTCGTCCCAGATCGTCACGCCGTTGTCGTGCAGATAGCGGACATTGGTGTCGCCGGCAAGAAACCACAGCAGCTCGTGAAAGATCGCGTGGGTATGCAGCTTTCTTGGTCGTGAGCAAGGGAAAGCCGGCAGCGAGATCAAAGCGCATCTGATAGCCGAACACGGATAGCGTGCCGGTGCCGGTCCGGTCGGCCTTGCGGTGACCGTGATCGCGCACGTGGCGCATGAATTCGAGGTATTGGCGCATGGGCGAACTTAGCGTCACGGGCAACGAGCTATTGTAGCCGATGCGCCCGGACACCCGACCCGGTTCGGACTTGACAAGCGCTGCAGGGAGCGTACATTAATGTAACTACTCAACTAGGCAGATAGCCATGAAAAGGGCGTACGGCCGGGCGCTTCCCGCCGCCTGGCGGCGGATCGCGCGCATGTTCGTCGCGCTCGGCGACCCGCACCGGCAGCGCATCCTGCTGATGTTCGAGCCGGGCGAACAGCTCAACGTCGGCCAGATCGTCGCCGCCTCGACGCTGTCGCGCACGGCCGTGGCCCATCATCTGCGGGTGTTGCGCGAGGCAGGTGTGCTCAAATGCAGGAAAGACGGACGGATGGTCTACTTCTGGCCGGACGTGGCGGCGGTGCGGGTGGCGCTGGCAGCGGTGCAGGACTATCTGGTGGAACACCAATGAGATACCGTGACGTCCGTCAAGCGGTGGTTTCAGGGTCGTCCCGGGCGGTCGAGCCGTCGCCCGGCACGCCTGACCTTTAGGGACTCCGATGGCCGAACACAGCCAGTTTCAACTCCTGCGCGAGCGCCGCTTTGCGCCGTTCTTCTGGACGCAGTTTCTCGGCGCGGGCAACGACAACGTCTACAAGAATGCGCTGGTGATCTTCGTCGCCTTCCAGGCGGCGACGATGACCTCGCTTTCCGCGAATGACCTCGTCAACATCGCCGCGGCCGTCTTTATCGCGCCGTTCGTGCTGTTTTCGGCGACCGCCGGCCAAGTCGCGGACAAGTTCGAAAAGTCGCGGCTCATCCGGTTCATCAAGCTGTTCGAAATCGCGATCATGGTCATTGGCGCGGTCGGCTTCTACCGCCGTGATCTCGTCCTCCTGTTCACCGCGCTGGCACTGATGGGCGTGCATTCGACGCTGTTCGGGCCGGTCAAGTACGCGATCCTGCCCCAGACTCTTCGCAGCGACGAACTGATCGGCGGCAACGGCCTGGTCGAGATGGGGACGTTCGTGGCGATCCTGCTGGGCGAAATCGTCGGCGGCCTGGTCATCGCGATCAAGCCCGATGGTCCGGTACTCGCCGGCGCAACTGCAATCGCCATCGCGGTGGCGGGGTACCTGGTGAGCCGTGGCATTCCGCCGGCGCCCGCCGTTGCTCCGGACCTGCGCATCAACTGGAATCCGGTGACCGAAACGAGTCGCAATCTGCGCTTCGCTTACGGCAATCGGGTGGTCTGGCTGTCGATGCTCGGCATTTCCTGGTTCTGGTTCTACGGCGCGACTTACCTCACGCAATTCGCCACGTTCACCAAGGGCGTCCTGGGCGGCGACGAGCACGTCGCCACGCTGTTGCTGGCGCTGTTTTCGGTGGGAATCGGGGTCGGCTCGCTGCTGTGCGAGCGCCTGTCCGGGCACAAGGTCGAGGTCGGGCTGGTGCCGTTCGGTTCGATCGGCCTGTCGGTATTCGCGATCGATCTCTATGTCGCGAGCCGCGGGCTGCAGCCGCAGGGTCTGGCCGGCATCGAGCATTTTCTCTCGATCCGCGCGCACTGGCGCATCGCCGCGGATCTGGTTCTGCTCGGCGTGTTCGGGGGTTTCTACATCGTCCCGCTGTATGCGCTCATCCAGGAGCGCTCGGACCCCGCGTATCGCTCTCGCATCATCGCGGCGAACAACATCCTGAACGCGCTGTTCATGGTCGCGTCAGCGGCTATCGCGCTCGGGCTGCTCAAGGCCGGGCTGTCGATACCGCAGCTGTTCCTTGCCACCGGGCTCATGAACGCGATCGTCGCCCTTTACATCTACTCGCTGGTGCCGGAATTCCTGATGCGCTTCCTGGCGTGGCTGCTGGTGCACAGCCTGTATCGGGTCGACACCGAGGGCCTGGAGCAAATCCCCGACAAGGGTGCGTGCGTGATCGTCTGCAATCACGTGAGCTTCGTCGATGCCATCGTGATCGCAGCTTGCGTGCGCCGGCCCATTCGGTTCGTGATGGACCATCGCATTTTCGCCGTGCCCTTGCTCAATTTCATCTTTCGCACCATGCGCGCGATTCCGATCGCGCCGGCCAAGGAAGATCCTGCGCTCAAGGAACGCGCGTTCGCGGAGGCGGCGAGCGCGCTCAAGGCGGGCGAGATCGTCTGCATCTTCCCCGAGGGCAAGATCACCGAAACCGGCGAAATGAACCTGTTCCGGCCCGGGCTGCAGCGGATCCTTGAGCAGGCGCCCGTGCCGGTCGTGCCGATGGCGCTGCGCGGCCTGTGGGGCAGCTTTTTCAGCCGCTCGTACCGGGGTCGGGCAATGCGCAAGCTGCGCGGCCTGTTCTCCCGGATTGCGTTGGTCGCAGGGCCGCCGCTCAGTCCGGCGCAGGCCACGCCCGAAGTGCTGCAGCAAACCGTGTTCGCGCTGCGCGGCAACGCGCGCTAGGCGAGTGGAGGAGGTGGCGATGGCCTGGCTCGGCGGTCGTTCTCGGCGCGGTCGTCGGCGCCTACGCGTACGGCTTTCGCGGCCTGGTGCTCGGTGCCGCGGTCGGTATTGTGATCGGCTTCGTGCTGCGTCGGCGCCCGGCGGCGGTCACCGCGCCGCGCGGTGGCAGCGGCGCGACCGGCGGGAGAGGCGATTGCGAGCGCGGTGCGCATCGCGGCACTGGAGCAGCGCTTGGCCGGGCTCGAGATTGCGCTCGCGCGTGCCGGGATTGCCCTGCCCGCTGCCCAGCCGGCCGCCCGCGCCCGACGCCGCGGCGACAGGGGCGGCCGCTCCCGCCGCCGAGATCATGCCCGACGCTTTCGCTGCGCCACGGTCACCGGTGCGCAAAGGCGGTGCGGGCGATGCCGCCGCCGTCGCCGGCGCGACTGTCGTCAGCGCGCGCCGCGGCGCGACGACCGCGACCAGAAACCTCGCCCGCCCGGCGCCGGCGGCCGCGCCCCAGCTCTGGTCGTGGTTCACCAACGGCAATACCGTGGTGCGCATCGGCGTCGTGGTGCTTTTCTTCGGCGTCGCCTTCCTGCTGTCGTACTTCGCCGAACATGTGGCGCTGCCCATCGAGCTGCAGTTTGCCGGCGTCGCGCTCGCCGGCGGCGCGCTGATCGGGGCCGGCGCATGGCTGCGCAACGCGCGTCGCGCTTACGCGCTGGCGCTCATCGGGGGCGGCCTGGGGGTGCTGTACCTGACGACGTTCGCGGCGTTCCAACTCGTGCCGCTGCTCTCGCCCGACCGCGCATTCGTGCTGCTAGCCGCGATCGCTGCGCTCGCGATCGTCCTGTCGCTGCTGTTCGATGCGCAGCCGCTCGCCGTGCTCGCCGCGCTGGGCGGCCTGCTCGCGCCGGTACTGGTCAAGACCGTCAACGAGCCGCTGCAGCTGTTCGGTTACGTAACTGCGGTCAATGCGATTGTCGTCGGCAGCGCCTGGTTCCGCGCCTGGCGTGCGCTCGATCTGGTCGGCTTCCTCGGGACCTTCGTGCTCGGTCTGTGGTGGGGACACGAATATTACGATCCGGCGTATTTTCCTGTCGTCGAACCGTTCCTGGCGACGTTTTTCCTGGCGTACGTGGCAGTGCCGGTGGTCCATGCCATCCGCGGCGCGGCCGAGCGCAAGGTCGATGCGACACTGCTCTTCGGCGTCCCCATGGTGGCGCTCGCGCTGCAGGCGCTGCTCGTCGCGGACACGCGTTATGGCTTGGCGTGGACCGCGGCGGCGATGGCGGCGTCTGTACGCGCTGCTCTGGCGCACGCTGCGCGGCCGGAAAAGCGCCCCCACCGCGACGCTGGCGGCGGCCTTCGGCGCGCTCGCCGTGATCTTCGCGACGCTGACCCTGCCGCTCGCCGTGGACGCGCGCTGGACGAGCGCCGTGTGGGCGGTCGAGGCGGCCGGCGTGTACTGGCTCGGCTGCCGCCTCGATCACCGGTTTGCGCGCGGCTTTGCGCTGCTGCTGCAGCTTGCCAGCGGCATCGCCTTTCTCCTTGCCGGCGGCGACGAATACGCCGAGTTGGCGTTCGCCAACCGCCAGTTCCTGGGCTGTGCCGCCATCGCGCTGGCGGGGTTCGCGAGCGCGCGCTTCGGCGACCGTCGCGACGCGCTGCTGCCTGCGGCGGAGCGCTCGCTGTTGCAGCTGCTGTTCGGTTGGGCCTGCGTCTGGTGGCTGGGCGGCGGCCTGGCCGAAATTGCACGCACCGTTGCGACGCGCTCGGAAGCGCATGCCATGCTGGCGTGGATCGTCGGCAGCATCACGCTGGCGGCGCTGCTGGCGCGGCCGTTGCGGTGGCCCCGGCTCGACGGCACGGCGGTCGTCCTGTTGCCGGCGCTTGCGCTCGCGCTCGGCCATGACCTCGCGCATGGCCGAACCAGTGTCACCGAGTATGGGTGGGTCGTCTATCCGTTGGCCTGGGCGCTGCACTTTGCCCTGCTGCATCGCCGCGAGACGCGCGCGGCACGGCGGCCGCAGCCGAGCTGGCGCGGCTCCGGCCGTGGCTTGCTGCCGCGCATGCGTTCGGCGCACTGCTGCTGCTGGGGCAGATTGCGTGGGAGGCGGGCGAATGGACCGCACGCGTGTCGCCACCCGCCACGGCATGGGCCGCGTGCGCGCATCTGCTGCCACTTGCGGTCTATCTGCTCGCTGGTGACGCGCGCCGGGCGCGCCGCTTCGTGGCCCATGCGCACATTCGCCGATGCCTATGCGGCGACCGCGGGCACGGTCGTGGCCGTGCTGCTTAGCCTGGGCTTTGTCGCGCTCTCCTTGCTCAGCCCCGGCGACGCGCGGCCGCTGCGGTACGTGCCGCTGGCCAATCCCCTGGAGCTGACGCTCTCGATCGTGTTGGCGGCGCTGTTTCTCTGGGCGCGGCGGCATGCTCGCGTGGCGGTGCAGACGTCCTACCGCTGGCTCGGCGTTGGCGCCTTCGTCGTGCTCAACGGCATCGTGGCGCGGAGCGTGCACCACTGGCTCGGCGTGCCGTGGCGGCTCGACGCGCTCGTCGCTTCGCGCCCGCTGCAGGCCGCGCTGACCTTGACCTGGACGGTTGCCGCGCTCGGTGCGATGGTCGTGGCGACGAAACGCCGGCTGCGTGTGCTCTGGCTCACCGGCGCCGGGCTCCTCGCCGCAGTGGTCGTCAAGCTCTTCGCGATCGATCTTGCCGCGCTGTCGGGGCTAAGCCGCGTCGTGGCGTTTCTCGGCGTTGGCGCGTTGCTGCTGGTCATCGGCTACGTCGCGCCGTTGCCGCCGCAACCGGACGAAGGCGTCCAGCGCTAGCCTTCGGCGCGGTGGCGCGACCGGTCAAGCGAGGCTGGCGAGAAGCGCGGGCAGAACGACTCCCGCCGCACCGCGAAGCACGTAGTCTGCGGTGGCGGAAAGCGCGGTTACGTGCGGGTTGATCTCCACCACGATCGCCCCGGATCGTTGCGCCAGCTCGGGGAGCGCGGCCGCGGGGTACACCTCGGCGGAGGTGCCGACGACGAGCAGCACGCAGCAGCGGCGCGCCGCGTCCTCGGCGGCGGCCAGCGCTGCCTCCGGCAGCTGCTCCTCGAACCAAACCACGTCCGGTCGCAACCATGCGCCGCAGTTGGGGCAGCGCGGCACCGCATCGGCCGCGGCTTGCCACTGCGCGACGACGGTGCCCTCGCGCGAGCATTTGACGCGCGCGATATTGCCGTGCAGCTCGATGGGATCGGGGCTGCCGGCGCGCTGGTGGAGCCCATCGACATTCTGCGTGATCAGTGCGAACTCGCGCGCCCGCCGCTGCAGGTCGGCCAGCGCGAAGTGGCCGGCGTTAGGCTGGGCCGCAGCGACAAGCTCGCGCCGCCACGCGTACCAATCCCAGACCAGCTTGGGATTGCGCGCGAATGCCCTCGGGGTTGCCAGCTCGCGCGGATCGAAGCGCGCCCACAATCCGGTCTGCGCGTCGCGAAACGTTGCCAGTCCCGACTCGGCCGAGATGCCTGCGCCGGTCAGCGCGGCGACAAGGCCTGCCGTGCGCAGCGCAGCGCTCAGGTCGGGAGCGATCGGGACCGGGGGCGGGGTCGCCACGCATGCTCCGGGCGCGGGTGGTCGCGGTTTGGCGCAGTGGAGGCCGTGCACGTGCGTGCTACACTCGCGCGACACGCCACGTCGCGTCTCGCGCCATGTCCGGCAATACCCTCGGCACGCTCTTTTGCATCACCTCGTTCGGCGAATCGCACGGGCCGGCGATCGGCTGCGTCGTCGACGGCTGTCCGCCCGGTATGGCGCTCGCCGCGAGCGACATCCAGCATGATCTCGATCGCCGCAAGCCGGGTACGTCGCGGCACGTAACGCAGCGTCGCGAATCGGACAGCGTCGAAATTCTCTCCGGGGTATTCGAGGGCCGTACCACCGGCACGCCGATCGCGCTGCTTATCCGCAATGAGGATCCGCGCAGCAAGGACTACTCCAACATCGCCGATACCTTCCGGCCCGGGCACGCGGATTACACGTACTGGCAGAAATACGGCATCCGCGACTACCGCGGCGGCGGCCGGCAGTCGGCGCGTGAGACCGCCGTGCGCGTCGCGGCCGGAGCGATCGCCAGAAAATGGCTGCGCGAGCGCTATGGCGTGCTCATCCGCGGCCACCTTACCGCAGCTGGGGACCAGGCCGATACCGTTCGAGGGCTGGGAGCACGTCGACGCGAACCCGTTCTTCGTTGCCAACGCCAGCATCGTTGCCGAACTCGAAGCCTTCATGGACGCGCTTGCGCAAGTCGGGCGACTCCTGCGGCGCCCGGGTTGAGCGTCGTCGCCGAAGGCGTGCCGGTCGGCTGGGGCGAGCCCGTCTACGGCAAGCTCGACGCCGATCTCGCCGGCGCGATGATGGGCATCAACGCGGTCAAGGGCGTCGAGATCGGTGCCGGCTTCGCAGAGCGTCGGCCAGGCGGGCAGCGAGCACTCCGACGAGATGACGCCGGAAGGCTTCCTGTCGAATCACGCCGGCGGCATCCTCGGCGGGATTTCGACCGGCCAGGACATCATCGTTTCGCTCGCGGTCAAGCCGACCTCGTCGATCCGGCTCGACCGGCGCAGCATCGACAAGGCCGGCAACGCCGGTCGTCGTCAACACGCATGGCCGGCACGACCCCTGCGTGGGCATTCGCGCGACGCCGATCGCGGAGGCCATGCTGGCGATCGTGCTCATGGATCACGCGCTGCGCCACCGCGCGCAGAATGCCGACGTGGTCTGCTCCCGGCCCCGAGGATCGCCGCGCGGGCGCCCGCGGCTGTCGGTCGCGAAATTGCGGGGGCTGGGCGCCATCGAGAATCCGGACCCGGACGAGGCGTAGGGCGCGCGACACAGGGTCTGGCGCCGTCTAGTCCGTTGTCTTGCGCGTGACCTTCGCCTCGGCGGCTCCGCGCGCGAAACGCAGCCGCAGTGCGGCCCCGACGGCCGTTTGCGCCGCGTCCTGCACGATGACGCCGGCTCGCGGTGGTCACGATGCTGTAGCCGCGTTCGAGGACGCCTTGCGGACTGAGGTGCCGAAGACCCAGCTCGAGCTTCCCGAGCCGATGCGCCAGCGCGCCCACGCGGTCGCTCGCGGCGCGCTGCCAGCGTCCGCGGAGGCGCTCGACGGCGATCTCTGCCGCGCGGCGGTGCGCGCAGCAGGCGCGCGAGCATCTGCGCCGCAGGCGGCGAGCGCGCGCTCCCGCTGCGCTTGCGCGGCGGCAACGGCACGGGTGAGCCGCAACGCCACCGATTCGAGGCGCTGGCGCTGCGCCGCGAGACGCTCGGCGGGATGCACGAGGCGCCGCGACGCGCCGTCGAGGCGCTGCATCCGAGTCTCGAGCGCGCGCTCCGCACCGCGTCGCCAGCGCGCGCCGAGCGCGGCGACCTGGACCAGGAGCGCGGCGCGCTCTGACGGCTACCAGCGCCGCGGCGGCGGTCGGCGTCGGCGCGCTCACGTCGGCGACAAAGTCGCAGATCGTGAAATCGGTCTCGTGCCCCACCCCGCTCACGACCGGAAGGCGCGAGTCGAGCACCGCCCGCGCGACGGACTTCCTCGTTGAACGCCCACAAGTCCTCGATGGAGCCGCCGCCGCGACAGACGATCAGGACGTCGACCTCGGCGCGTGCGTTGGCCACCGCGATGGCGGCGGCGATTTCGGCGGCGGCGCCGCCGCCCTGGACGGAGGCGGGGTAGAGGATCACCGCAAGGGAGGGCATGCTGCGCGCGAGGGTGGTGAGGACGTCGGAGAGCGCCGCCGCGCGCAGCGAGGTGACGATGCCGACCGCGCGCGGAAACCGCGGCAGCGGGCGCTTGCGCTCCGGGGCGAACCAGCCGGCCGCTTCGAGGCGCGCCTTCAGCCGCGCGAACTGCTCGTACAGCGCGCCCACGCCGGCGTGGCGAACGGTTTCGACGTTAAGCTGGAATTCCCCGCGTGCCTCGTAGATGGTCGGCGTGGCGCGCACCTCGACCTGCATTCCGTCCTGCAAGGCGAAGGCCAGCAGCTGCGCCTTGCTGACGGAACAGCACGCAGCGCACCTGGGCCTGGGCATCCTTGAGCAGGAAATAGGCGTGGCCCGACGCCGCGCGGGTGAAGTTCGAGACCTCGCCGCTGATCCAGGCGAGGCCAAGGTGGCGCTCGATGAGCAGCCGGGCGGAGCTGACGAGCAGCGACACCGGCAAGACCGGCCAGGAGGCCGGCGCGAAATTCACGTCACGTCCGGGTTCGACATCGCGCATGCAGCACCATGATTGTCCAGGACATCGCGCGGGCATCCGGAGCCGGCCGATTGCGCGAAATGGCGCTTTTCTGCGCGTCGCCGCAGGTGCCTCGGGGCGCTCGGATATGCCGAATCAACTTTATGAAAAATATGACAAAACGGGCGGTGCAGATTTAGGCATGTCAGCAAAAACTCCTACACTGCGCACCACTTAGCGGCCGAATTTACAAGATACGCACACTTTTATCCACAGATATTGTGGACAACGTTTGCCGCCCGGCACGGGACGCGGGCCGCAAAGCCTTGCTGCATGCGGCGCGCGGCGCATGGCCAGCCATGCGCGTGGCATAGCGGCCGGTGACGCACCCTACCCCTGCAGTTAGAATGCGCGATGACCGCCATTTGTTCATGAACAAAGCGCCATGACTGCTGCAGTGCCGCAAACAACGGCTGTCGCGCCGACTTCGAATTTCCTGCGCCAGATCATCGCCGAGGATCTGCACACCCACAAGTACGCTGGGCGAGTGGTCACTCGCTTTCCGCCGGAACCGAACGGCTACCTGCATATCGGCCATGCCAAGTCGATCTGCCTCAATTTCGGCCTGGCCGCCGAAAACGGCGGCGTCTGCCACCTGCGCTTCGACGACACCAATCCGGTCAAGGAGGACGTCGAGTACGAGGACTCGATCAAGGATGCGGTGCGCTGGCTGGGCTACGACTGGGGCCCGCACCTGTACTACGCCTCCGACTACTTCGACCGCCTCTACACCTTCGCGCGACACTTCATCAAGGCGGGGCTCGCCTACGTCGACAGCTCCACCCCCGAGGAAATGCGGCGCCTGCGCGGAACGCTGACCGAGCCCGGGAGCCCGAGCCCCTACCGCGACCGCCCGGTCGAGGAGAACCTCGACCTGTTCCGGCGGATGAAGGACGGCGAATTTCCCGATGGCGCGCATGTCCTGCGCCTGAAGATCGACCTCGCCAGCCCCAACATCAATCTGCGCGATCCGGCGATCTATCGCATCCGCCACACGACGCACCATCGCACCGGCGACAAATGGTGCGTCTACCCGCTCTACGACTACACGCACTGCATCTCCGACGCGCTGGAACGCATCACCCATTCGCTCTGCACGCTCGAGTTCCAGGATCACCGCCCCCTCTACGACTGGGTCATCGAGCAGCTGGCGCAGGGCGGATTGCTGCAGCGCCCGTTGCCGCAGCAGTACGAATTCGCGCGCCTGAATCTCACCTACACCGTGATGAGCAAGCGCAAGCTGATCGAGCTCGTTGACGGGCAAGCACGTCGACGGCTGGGACGATCCGCGCATGCCGACGCTGGCCGGCCTGCGCCGCCGCGGCTACACGCCCGAGGCGATCCGCGTCTTCGCCGAGCGTATCGGCGTGTCGAAGGCGCACCAGTGGATCGACATCAGCGTGCTCGAGGACTGTATGCGCGAAGACCTGAATGTGCGCGCCGAGCGGCGCATCGCGGTACTCGATCCGATCAAGCTCGTGATCGACAACTATCCGCCGACGGCGAGGAAGAATGCTTCGCCCCCAACCATCCGCAGCAGCCGGAAGCGGGCAAGCGTGCGCTGCCGTTGTCGCGCGAGCTCTGGATCGAGCGCGAGGACTTCGAGGAAGTGCCGCCGAAGGGCTACTTCCGCCTTTCGCCGGGCGCCGAGGTGCGGCTGCGCTACGGCTACATCGTCCGGTGCGTCGGCGCCGAGCAGGACGCGCAGGGCAACATCGCTCGCGGTGCATTGCACGTATGACCCGGACACGCGCAGCGGCACGCCGGGCGCCGAGGCGCGCAAGGTCAAGGGCAACATCCACTGGCTGTCGACGCGCCACGCGCAAGCCGCGCAGGTGCGCCTGTACGATCGGCTCTTCGCCGTGCCGCAGCCCGGGCGCGCGACCGCGCAATTCGATGCGGGCAGCGAGCCCGCCCGGCCCGCCACCCGGCGACCGCGGATGTGTGCTACGACGACGAGGTGCCCTTCGACGAGGCGACCGAGCGCAACTATCTTGACGATCTCAACCCGGCTTCCCGCAGCCACGGTCACCGCCTACGTCGAGCCGGCCCTGGTCGCCGCCCCGCGCGAAGCCCGCTACCAGTTCGAGCGGCACGGCTACTTCATCGCCGACCGCGACGACCACGCGCCGGCGCACCCGGTGTTCAATCGCGCCGTGACGCTGCGCGATTCATGGGGCAAGGAGGGGTCGGTCAATCGTCGGTAACAACGCGGGGATACTCAATCGTCCCCGCAGGGGCGGCGCGCTGGCGGGACGGCCGGCCGCGACAATCCGCGGAGGAGCGCATGAAACGCGTCATCCTGTTTCTGGTCACCAACCTCGCGGTGATGGTCGTGCTCACGATCGTCACCAACCTGCTCGGCCTCAACCAGGCACTCGCCGCGAACGGGTTGAACCTCGGCGCGCTGCTGGCGTTCTCGGCCATCCTGGGGTTCGGCGGTGCATTCATCTCCTTGCTGCTGTCGAAGACGATGGCGAAGTGGTCGACGGGAGCGCAAGTCATCGCAACGCCGCGCACGGAAGGCGAAACCTGGCTGCTCGCGACGGTCAAGCGGCTCGCCGACAAGGCCGGGATCGCAATGCCCGAGGTGGCGATGTACGAAGGCGAGCCCAACGCCTTCGCCACCGGCGCGTTCAAGAACTCGGCGCTGGTCGCCGTTTCGACCGGGTTGCTCAATGCGATGTCGCGGGAGGAAATCGAGGCCGTGCTCGGCCACGAGGTTACGCACGTGGCCAACGGCGACATGGTGACGCTGTCGCTGATCCAGGGCGTCGTCAACACGTTCGTCGTTTTTCTCGCCCGAGTCATCGGCAGCATCGTCGACCGGACCGTGTTTCGCACGACGCGCGGCATCGGCCCCGGCTACTACGTCACCGTGCTGGTCTGCCAGATCGTCTTCGGCGTCCTGGCCGCGATCATCGTCGCGTGGTTCTCGCGCCAGCGCGAATTCCGCGCCGACGCGGGCAGCGCGAAGTATCTGGGCACGCCGCAGCCGATGATGCACGCCCTCGCGCGCCTGGGCGGGCTGCCCCCCGGCGAGCTGCCCAAGTCGCTGTCCGGATTCGGCATCACCGACAAGGCCGGCTACATGGCGCTGTTCGCGACCCATCCGCCGATCGAGGCGCGCATCCGCGCGCTGCAGGCGCTCGGCCTGAAACGTGGCCGCCGCCCCGCCCATGAGCTTCAAGATCGAGATCGAAGCCGGCAACGGCATCTGGAGCGACGTGCGCGGCGCCGACGGTGCCGTGCTCACTTTCGACAGCGAAGCCGAAGCCCGCGCCAAGCTCGCCGAGCTCTATCCGATCGAGGTGCAGATGGAGCGCTATGGCGGCGGCAAGCGGACCCGCGTGATCCGCATCCTCAGCGACGAGGACGACTGGCCGGCGCGGCGCCCGCCCTGATCGCGCCGCCAACGCCGGCCTGCTACATCGGCGGCACGAGACCGTTCCTGCCGACGGCCACGCGCGTCGCCGTCAGGCTGCCGTCAGGCTGCTTGGTCGCCGTGAGCAGCAAGTGTGCGCCCGGAACGAGCAGCGTTCTTTCCCCCGGCTCGAAGGTAACGATCGGCGTATTCTCGGGGACGACGATCGTTCTTTCGCCATCCTTGTACTTGAGCGTCATCTGGCGCGCTCCCGACTGGGCCGCCGGGGCAACGGCGGTGATGGTCGCGTTGGTCATCATGCTGCCGGGCTTCAGGTCCCACGCGTAGTGGCCTTCGCCGGCGCCGCGCATCGCTTCCGGAAATACCAACACTTCGAGCGCCGTGAACGTGCCGTCGGGTTGCGGCATGCTCGCCGTGCCGACGAACGCGCCCGGCTTGACGCTCGCCATGTCGGCCTTGACCACGGCCGTGACGACATAATTCTCGCTCAGCTTGATGGCAAGAGTCTCGCCGCTGCGCGATTTCACCTTCAGCTGCAGACCGTCAATGGCGACCACCTCGCCGCGTATGCGCTGGGTCGGTAGGGGCGTCTGCGCCAGCACCGCACCGCAAAAGCCGAGGATCAGGCACAGTGCCAGCGAAGAAATGTGTTTCATGGTTTGCTCCCGATTGAGGATTGGGCGTCAGCGGCGGGCAGCGCGGCCGCAAAGTATATAGTGGCGGTTGCCATCATTTCCGCCGGGTCCCGCCATGATCGATCTCTATACGTTCAACACCTCCAACGGCCAGCGCGCCGCGATCATCCTGGAGGAATGCGGGCTTCCCTACCGCGTCCACAAAGTCGACCTGACCAAGGGTGAGCAAAAGGCGCCTGGGTTCCTGAACATCAATCCGGCCGGCGCTATTCCGGCGATCATCGATCATGACGGTCCGGGCGGGGTTCCGCTCCGCCTGGCGCAATCCGGGGCGATCGTGCTCTACGCGGCGACGAAGGCGGGCAAGTTCCTCCCGGACGGACCCGGTCCGGCGGGCCGCGGCGTGGCAATGGCTGATGCTCTCGGTCACCGACGTCGCCCGCGCGAGCACGTCGATCTTCCTCTGCTCGACGATCGTGCCCGACAAGTCCGCCGCGAACACCGCGTATTTTGAAGAGCAGACGTTGCGCTACCTGCGCGTGGCCGACGCGCGCCTTGCCGGGCGCGAATTTCTCGCCGACGAACTGTCCGTGGCGGATTTCGCGCTCTACCCGCTGTACGCGGTGCGCAAGGCACTGGTCGACAAGGCTGGCGACATGCCGGAGCTGACACGCTGGGGCGCGGCCCTGGCCGCGCGCCCGGGCCTCTCCCGAGGCATGCGCGCCTGCGAGTAGCAAAGAGACGCGTGCGGCCACGAGAGTGCCCAAGAACAAACGGCCGGCCAGCGCGTGAGCGATGGGCGGCCGTCTCGAGCGGTTCGGCGGCGTCCCGCGACGCCGGCAAGAGCGGACTTACTTGAGGTGATTCGAGACCAGCTTGGTCATCTCGAACATCGACACCTGCTTCTTGCCACCGAAGACCTGCCGCAGCCTTTCATCGGCATTGATCAGGCGCCTGTTGATCGAGTCCTGCAGCTTGTTCTTCTTGATGTAGTCCCAGATCTTCTTGGTGACCTCGGTGCGCGGAATCGGCATGCTGCCGACGACCGCGGCGAGCACGGCCGAGGGCGTCATCGCCTTCATGAACGCCGCGTTCGGTTTGCGCTTCGCGCCAGATTTCTTCGCTGCCTTCTTCGGCGCGGCCTTCTTCGCCGGCGCCTTCTTTGCGGGTTTCTTGGCCGACTTTTTCGCCGCCGGCTTCTTGGCAGCTTTCTTCGCGGTCTTCTTTGCAGCTTTCTTGGCAGTAGCCATAGTTCTCCTTCCTGGTGGTTGATCGCTTCGATGCGACGGCGATGAGTATGGAGCCAGACCGATCTCCTGTCATCGATCCCGATGCTCCATCGGAACAAATATACCGCATTCTCGTCGGCGGTGGGCAAATCTGTGCGGTCTGCGCCGAGTGCCGGAAGCCTGTTGTGGCGCCTCGGGAAAGCGCGCGAAACGGCCGCGCGAGCCGCCGCGGTTCGCCAACCGGCGCAAGGCTACCTGCGAGGAGCAAGGCGCGCGACAATACGGCGCGGGCGGCAAGCCCGCAGGGGACGCAAATCCGGCACCCACCGCACATGCGCCGCACCCGCGCGCCGAGTTGGGACCGTCCCGCCGCGGCGTTGCGCTGGGCGACACTGGCGCTCGCGCTCGCATGGTCCGCGACGGGCGGGGCGGCCGAGCCGTTTACGCAGGGCCTGCTGTGGCAGCTCGACAAGCCGGGTGCTCGGCCGTCGTGGGTGTTCGGGACGCTGCATTCGAACGACCCGCGGGTCACGGCGCTGCCCGCCCCGGTGGCACAGGCGCTGGCCCGCGCGCGGACGTTCGCCATGGAGATCTCCTGGTCGGACTTCGAGGACGCGTATTTCTTCGACGCCATGCAGTTCGACGACGGACGGCGGCTGGCGGCGCTGGTTGGAGAGGATGCCTACCGCCGGCTGTGACAGGTGCTCGGCAGCGCGGCGCCCGCGGAGGAGGTGCTGTCGCGCACCAAGCCCTGGGGAGCGTTGCTGCGCGTCACCGCCGCGCAGCGCGCCGGCGATGCGCCCACGCTCGATCGGAGCTTGTGGGCCCTCGCCCGCGAGCGGCGGCTTGCGATCATCGGACTCGAGACCATCGAGGAGCAGGTTGCGGCGTTTGACTCCATCCCGCTGGAGACGCAGATCGCGCTGTTGCGGCACGCCATTGAGCATCGTGCCGACCTGGAGGCGCAGACCGAACCGACCGTCCGAGCGTGGCTGCGCGGCGATCTGGCCGCGCTCGCGCGCCTGGGTACCGCCGCGGCCGGCGACGACCCGGCGCTCAGAGACCATTACGCGGTGCTCGCGCAGCAGCTCGTCGTGAACCGCAGCGCGCTGATGGCCTATCGACTCTTCCTCCCCCTCCGTCGCGGGGGCGTGTTTGTCGCCGTCGGCGCGTTGCACCTCCTGGGCGAAGAGGCCTGCTCGCCCAATTGCGGGACCAGGGCTATCGCCTGCGCCGCCTCTACTGATCCGCGGCGTGGCCCCGCGGCGGCGGCCGGATTTCCCGGGGCTGGTGAAATCGCCGATAATGCGGCTGCCGCACACGCCCCGCCACCGCCGTGAATATCGCCGACCTGCGCCGGGAGTATCACCGCGCATCGCTCTCCGAAGACGCCGTCGATCCGGACCCGCTGCGCCAGTTCCAGGGCTGGCTGCACGAAGCGGTGCAGGCCGAGCTGCCCGAACCGACGGCCATGACGCTGGCAACCGTGGCGGCGGACGGCGCACCATCCGCGCGCATCGTGCTGCTCAAAGGCGTCGATGCCGCCGGCTTCATGTTCTTCACCAACTACGAGAGCCGCAAAGGGGCCGAGCTCGCCGCGCAACCGCAGGCCGCGCTGCTGTTCTACTGGGTGGAGCTGGAGCGCCAGGTGCGGGTCGAAGGCTCGGTGGCCAAGGCCTCGACGGAGGAATCCGCAGTCTATTTCGCCACGCGTCCGCTCGCCTCGCAGCTCGGTGCCTGGGCCTCGCCGCAAAGCCGGGTCATTCCGGACCGGGAGTGGCTCGAACGCGAGCTGGCTGCGGTCCGCGAGCGGCTCGCGCCGCACGGCGGGCCCGTTCCGCGACCGCCGCACTGGGGCGGTTACCGCGTGGTGCCGAGGACCATCGAGTTCTGGCAGGGCCGCGCGTCGCGGCTGCACGATCGGCTCCGCTACCGGCGCGACGGCGCCCTCTGGCGTCTCGAGCGTCTGGCACCGTGACCGGCGCTCGCGAGCGGCGCTCGCGAACGCTGCCGGCCCTGATCGCGCTGGGCATTCTCAATCACACGGCCCTTACCGGCAGTCGCGTCACGGTCTCGCTGTACGCGTTATCACTCGACGCGTCGCCGTTCGTGGTCGGCACGCTGATGGGGCTGTACTCGTTTCTGCCCATGTGGTTTGCCGTCAGCGCCGGCCGATTGTCCGACCGCATCGGCTTTCGCCGGCCCATGCTCGCAGGCTCCTGCGGGCTGGCGATCGCGGCGGTACTGCCGCCGCTGTTTCCCGGTCTGGCGGCGCTGTTCGTCAGCACGTCTCTGATCGGCGTGTCGTTCATGCTGTTTCAGGTCGCCGCCCAGAACGCGACCGGCGCCCTCGGGCCGCCAGACGAGCGCGCCCGAAACTTCACGCTGCTCGCGCTCGGGTATTCGGTGTCCAGCTTTGCCGGTCCGCTGGTCGCCGGGCTGCTCATCGACCACGCCAGCTTCGTCACGACCTTTCTTGTTCTCGCGCTG
Source organism: uncultured beta proteobacterium (assembly GCA_963778275.1). Taxonomy (GTDB): domain Bacteria; phylum Pseudomonadota; class Gammaproteobacteria; order Burkholderiales; family Casimicrobiaceae; genus PALSA-1003. Next base: position 41,796 of record CAVZTS010000015.1, read on the forward strand.
TCGCCTCTGGTACCGGCAGCCGTCCTTGCCCGCGGGGGCATCGCGCTGCCACGGTTGCACCCGGCGCAGCGGCCGGCGGCATCGGGCATCGCGGAGCTGTTCCGCAGTCGGCCGCTGCGTCGGGTGTTCATCGTCAACGCGCTGCTGTCGATGGCCTGGGACCTGCACGCATTCTTCATCCCGATCTACGGGGCGCGGCTGCGCCTGTCGGCGTCGCTCATCGGCACCATCCTGGCCGCGTTTGCCGCGGCGACATTCGTCGTGCGTCTGGTGATGCCGTGGATCGCGCGCCGATTGACCGAGTTCGAGGTGCTGACCGCGGCCATGTTCGTCGCCGGGGCCGCCTATGCGCTGTTTCCGTTCGTAGCCAGCGTCGGTCCGCTGATGGCGCTCTCGTTCGTGCTCGGGCTGGCTCTGGGCAGCGGGCAGCCGATGGTCATGTCGCTGCTGCACAGCGTGGCACCCGCGGGGCGGATGGGCGAGGCCGTCGGCGTGCGCCTGTCGATCATCAACGCGTCGACCTTCGCGGTGCCGCTGCTGTTCGGCGCCATCGGGTCTTCGGTAGGGATCGGGCCGGTGTTCTGGCTCGTTGGCGGCGCCCTTGCGGGCGGCGGGTTTTTCGCGCGCCGGAGCTAGCGGTCGTTAATCTTTGAGCCGGTCAGCGAATGCCTTCTGGAACTTGGCGAGTTTCGGGGCGACGACGAACTGGCAGTAGGGCTGGCGGCCGTTGCGTTCGAAATAGTCCTGGTGATAGCCCTCGGCCGGATAGAACGGCGTGGCGTCGATGATTTCGGTGACGATGGGGTCGCGCCAGGCCTTCTGCGCCGAGAGCTCGGCGATGACGGACTCCGCGTCCCGCCGCTGTGCGGGCGTCTGGCTGACGATGACGGAGCGATACTGGGTCCCGACATCGTTGCCCTGGCGGTCCTTCGTCGTCGGATCGTGGATGGCAAAAAATACCTGGAGCAGGTCGCGAAAGGTCAGGATGCGCGGATCGAACTCGACGCGCACGACTTCGGCGTGGCCGGTGTCGCCGTTGCAGACGGCCGAATAGGTCGGATCGCTGGTGTGCCCGCCGGCGTATCCCGACTCGACGGCGTGCACGCCGCGCAGGCGCGTGAATAGCGCCTCGAGGCACCAGAAGCAGCCTCCGCCGAGCACGGCGGTTTCGGTCGGGGCGGATGCGGAGGTCATGGGGCTCGGGCCGGATCGGGAAGGTGCCTAGGATAGCGCCAATTTGCGCGCGGGCGCACGCCTGGCGGCGCGCCGCCCAAGCAATGCGATAATCCTCCGCAAGGGGTCGCACATGCTCGCGCGGGTGGTTGCCTTCGTCGAATTTCTTCGCCGCCTGCGGCGCAGGCTGACCGGCGTCGGCTTGGGCAACACTGCGGCGAGCCTCGCGTTCACGACCCTGTTGGGCCTGGTGCCGCTGTTCACGGTGGCCTTTGCGTACGTATCCGGCTTCCCGCTGTTCGAGCGTTTCCGGGAAGCCCTGGAGGGGTTCCTGCTGCGGTTCTTCCTCCCCAGCGGCAGCATTGCGGTCCGCAATTATCTCAACGAGTTCGTTGCCAAGTCGGCCGATCTCAAGGGCATCAGCATCGTCTTCGTCGTCGCCACCGCCGTGTTGCTGGTCGCCCAGGTGGAAAGCGAGATCAACACGATCTGGAACACGCCCGCACCGCGCTCGTTCGCGAGGCGCGTCTTCATCTATGCGCTCGGCTTCACCGCCGGGCCGCTGTTGATCGGTGCCGCGGTGTACTTCACCAGCTGGGTGATCGAACAATCCGTCGCGGCGACGTCGCTCGGCGACGAAGCGGTGAACCTGCTGCGCCAGCCGCTCGCATTGGTCGTGGACGCGACCGCGTTCACCTTCATCTACGCGTTTGTTCCCGCGCGCCGGGTGCCGCTGCGCTTTGCGGTCGCCGGCGGCGTGCTGGCCGCGCTCGCATTCGAAGTGGCCAAGCGCGGCTTCACGTTCTACTTCGCGCACGTGCGCACCTATCAAGCCATCTATGGTGCGCTTGCGTTGCTGCCGCTGTTTCTCATCTGGCTCTACCTGTCCTGGGTGATCGTGCTCGTCGGCGCGGCGGTCACCGCAACGCTTGCCGACGGCGATGATGGACCAGCGCCGCAACGATGACGGCAGTTCTTGCCGAATCGAGGCCGCCAAGTTAGAGTGCACGCTTTGCGTCGAAGGAGCATCGCCTCGTGTGGTCGCTCATCCAAGCGGCGGGCTGGCCGATCTGGCCGCTGATCTTTGCATCGATCATTGCGCTCGCATTGATTCTGGAACGTTTGTGGTCGCTGCGCCAGAGCGTGGTCGCCCCGGTGGGGCTGGTCGACAAGGTGCTCGTGGAATATCGGCAGGGCGGCGTCACCGCGGAACTGCTCACCAGGACGGCTCGCCGCGGGCCGCGTCGGGCGCGTGCTCGCCGCGGGCCTCGCCAACGTGAAGAGCCCGCGGCCGGTGATGAAGGAGGCGATCGAGGAAGTCGGGCACCTGGTGGCCCACGATCTGGAGCGGTTCCTCACCACGCTGGGCACGATCGCGGCGATGGCGCCCCTGATGGGCCTGTTCGGAACCGTCGTCGGCATGATCGAGATTTTCGGTTCGCAGAGCGCCGCGGGGTCGAACCCGATCCAGCTCGCGCACGGCATTTCGGTCGCGCTCTACAACACGGCGTTCGGTCTCATCGTGGCGATACCGAGCATGATCTTCTATCGCTTCTTCCGCGCCAGGGTCGACAGCCTGACGCTGGAGATGGAGCAACAGGCGATCAAGCTCGTCGAGCTGGCGCATGGCGAGCGCAGCTAGCCCGAGCGTGGGCGCAAAGCCATGAACCTGCGCGCCGGCCGCACGCGAGAAGAGCCCGAGATCAATTTCATTCCTTTGATCGACGTGCTGCTCGTCATCCTGATCTTTCTGATGGTGACCACGACCTATCAGCGCGTGGCGGAACTGCAGATCACGCTGCCGGAGGCCAACGCCGACCCGATGCAGCAACGGCCGAGGGAGATCAATGTCGGCGTCGATGTGCAGGGACGCTACGTGATCGACAAGAACGTGTTCCAGTTCACCACGGTGGCTGCGCTCGCCGACGCGCTCAAGCGCTCCGCCGGGGACGCGAAGGATCCGGTTGTCATCATCAATGCCGATGCGAACGCGACGCATCAGTCGGTCATCCACGTGATGGAAGCGGCGCGGGAAGCGGGCCTGATACACATCACCTTCGCGACCCAAACGCCGGCCAGGTGATCGTTCCCGCGCCGTGGCGGCGGGCGCGATTCGACACTGCGACCGGGCGCTCGATCGTGGCCTTCTCCGAACGGCTCGTCGCCGCGTGGTATGCGCCGGGACTCACCCCGCTGAGCGCGGCGCTCCTGCCGCTGTCGTTGCTCTTTCGCGTCGTCACCGCGCTACGCCGTTGGGGATATCGGCAAGGGCTGTTGCGCAGCACCGCGCTACCGGTGCCGGTCGTCGTCGTCGGCAGCATCGTCGCCGGCGGGACCGGGAAGACACCGCTGGTACGGGCGCTCGGCGCCGCGCTGGCGCAGCGGGGCTGGCACCCCGGCATCGTCAGCCGCGGCTACGGCGGGCGCAATCGCGCGCCGCGGGCGGTCGCACCCGGTGACGATCCCGCCGTCGTCGGTGACGAGCCGCTGCTCTTCGCGGCCGACGCGCTGCCGGTCTGGATCGGGCGCGATCGCGTCGCGGCGGCACGCGCACTGCTCGCCGCGCATCCCGATTGCGACCTCATCGTGGCCGACGACGGGCTGCAACATTACGCGCTGCGCCGCAACTTCGAGATCGCCGTAATCGATGCGGCGCGCGGCTGCGGCAACGGAGCGCTCCTTCCCGCCGGACCGCTGCGCGAGCCGCGCTCGCGCCTCGAACGCGTCGATGCGCTGGCGCGGCTCACGACTGACGCTCCGACACCGGCTGACCGCACCGGACGAGACACCGTCATGACGCACGAACCCTTGCCGTGGCGCAACGTAGCGCGGCCGGGCGCGGTGGCCGATCCAGCCGCATGGCGCGAGGGCGTGATTCACGCCATCGCGGGCATCGGCGATCCGTCGCGCTTCTTCGCTCTCCTGCGCCGGCTTGGGCTCGATCCGGTCTGCCACGCGTTTCCGGACCACCATCGTTACATCGCTGCCGACCTGGCGTTCCCTGACGCGATGGCGATCCTGATGACGGAGAAGGATGCGGTAAAATGCGCAGCGTTCGCCGACGGGCGTTGCTGGTTCTTGCCGATCCGGGCGCGCATCGACCCCGCGCTCATCGCGCGATTGGAAAGGACGATTCGTGGACGCCAAGCTGCTTGAGATCCTCGTCTGCCCCGTCACCAAGGGCCCGCTTGTCTACGATCGGCAGCGGCAGGAGCTGATCTCCAAGGCAGCGCGGCTCGCGTATCCGATCCGCGACGGGATCCCGGTGATGCTGGAGGAGGAGGCGCGCAAGCTCGAGCCGTCGGAATACGAGTAAGGAGTCGGCGTGACCTTCACGGTCCTGATTCCCGCGCGCTACGCGTCCACGCGCCTGCCGGGCAAGCCACTGCTCGAGATCGCCGGCAAACCGATGGTCGTACGCGTCGCCGAGCGGGCGTTAGCCAGCGGCGCGGAGCGGGTGCTCGTCGCAACCGATGACGAGCGCATTCGCGCGGCTGCCGTCGAACACGGCATCGAAGCCATGCTCACGCGCGCTGATCATGCGACAGGGACCGACCGGCTGGCGGAGGCCGCGGCCACGCTCAAACTCGACGACCGGACGATCGTGGTCAACGTACAGGGTGACGAGCCTTTACTCGAGCCCGCGCTGATCCGCGGCGTTGCCGAGGAACTGCGGACGCATGCCGACGCCTCGATCGCGACCGCGTGCCATTTGATCGAAGATCCCGCAGAGGCATTCAATCCCAATGTCGTCAAGGTCGTTCTCGACCGCGGCGGCTACGCGCTCTACTTCAGCCGCGCGACCATTCCGTGGGCGCGCGACGGCTTCGCGGCGACGCCCCGGCAACTGCCCCCCGGCCTGCCCGTGTACCGGCATTACGGGCTGTACGCGTACCGCGCCGGCTTCCTGCGCCACTATCCGTCGCTCGCGCCAGCGCAGATCGAGCGCTTCGAAGCGCTGGAGCAGCTGCGCGCGCTCTGGCACGGTTACCGCATCGCGGTGCGGGTGACGCAGGCTACGCCGGCGCCGGGAGTCGATACCGCGGAGGACCTTGCGCGGGTTCGCGCGTTGTACGCCGCGGGAAAGGTTTGACCGCGCGTGCCAATGACGCGAGAATCCAGCAATAAGTTGTCGATTCTTCACCCCTTCACCGGTTCCGATGCGACTCATCCTGCTTGGCCCGCCTGGCGCGGGCAAGGGAACGCAGGCGCGCTATGTCTGCGACGCCTACCATATTCCGCAGATCTCGACCGGCGATATGCTGCGCGCGGCGGTGAGCGCCGGCTCGCCGCTGGGTCTCGCCGCGAGCCGGGTGATGGCAACCGGAGGGCTGGTCTCGGACGAGATCATCATTGGCCTCGTGCGCGATCGGCTGCGCGAACCCGATTGCGGAAACGGCTACCTTTTTGACGGCTTTCCACGCACCATTCCACAGGCAGACGCGCTGCGTGACGCCGGCGTGGCGCTCGATGACGTGCTCGAAATCGATGTCCCCGACGCGGTGATCGTCGAGCGGATGAGCGGACGTCGCGTCCACGTCGCCTCGGGGCGCACGTACCACGTGAAGTACAACCCGCCGAAGATTCCGGATCGCGACGACGTCACCGGCGAGCCGCTGATCCAGCGTGAAGACGATCGGGAAGAAACGGTGCGCAAGCGGCTGGCTGTCTATCACGAGCAGACCGAGCCCCTCGTTGCCTATTACCGGCAGTGGGCGGCGACGCGCGACCCCGCGGCGCCGAAGTACCGCAAAGTCGACGGCACGGGCACGGTCGAGGCAACACGCGCGGCGTGTCTGGCCGCGCTGCAGGAGTGAGCCGACCATGCCTGCGCGCAACGCGTTCTATGCCCAATCCGGCGGGGTGACCGCCGTGGTCAACGCTTCGGCCTGCGGCGTGATCGAAACCGCGCGCAAGCACCGCGGGCGCATCGGCAAGGTTTACGCGGGTCGCAACGGCATCATCGGCGCGCTGAGCGAGGAGCTCATCGATACCAGCCGCGAGCCCGCCCGCTCGATCGCCGCGCTCCGGTACACACCCGCAGGCGCATTCGGCTCCTGCCGCTACCAGCTCGCGAGCATGGACAAGGACCGCCGCCAGTACGATCGGCTGCTGGAGGTTTTTCGCGCGCACGACATCGGTTATTTCTTCTACAACGGCGGCAACGACTCGGCCGACACCTGTCTCAAGGTGTCGCAGCTGTCGGCGCACATGGGCTACCCGCTGCTCGCGGTGCACGTGCCCAAGACCGTCGACAACGATCTTGCGGTGACCGACTGCTGTCCCGGTTTCGGGTCGGTCGCGAAGTATGTCGCGACCTCGATGCGCGAAGCGGGCTTCGACGTGGCCTCGATGGCCAAGACATCGACGCGCGTGTTCGTCCTGGAGGTGATGGGGCGTCATGCCGGCTGGATCACCGCGGCGGTCGGCCTGGCCGACGACGAGCACACGCCGCTGCCGCTGCTGCTGCTGTTCCCGGAAATACCCTTCGACGAAGCGGCGTTCCTGGCCGCGGTCGATGCGAAGGTCAAGCGCTACGGCTACTGCTGTGTCGGCGTCTCCGAAGGCCTGCTCAACGCGGAAGGCAAGCTGCTCGCCGAGGCCGGAACGCGCGATGCGTTCGGGCACGCGCAACTGGGCGGGGTCGGCCCGCTGATTGCCATGCTGATCAAGGATCGGCTGGGATACAAGTATCACTGGGCGGTCGCCGACTACCTGCAGCGCTCGGCGCGACATCTCGCCTCGAAGACCGACCTCGATCAGGCGTACGCGGTTGGCGTGGCGGCGGTCGAGCTCGCGCTCGCCGGCAGGAATGCCGTGATGCCCGCAATCGTCCGCATCTCGGACAAGCCTTATCGCTGGAAGATCGGGGTGGCGCCGCTGGACCGCGTCGCCAACGTGGAAAAGAAAATGCCGCGCGCTTTCATCACGAGCGACGGCTTCGGCATCACCGCCGCGGCACGCCGCTACCTGTCCCCGCTCGTGCGCGGCGAGGACTACCCGCCATTCAGGGACGGCCTGCCGCGCTACGTGCGGCTCAAGAACGTGGCCGTGCCGAAGAAGCTCGCCACCGAATTCAAGCTCTGATTCGTGGCCTGGCGGCGGACCGTCGCCAGCCCCGCGCAGCGGCCACCGGGTTGCTCACTCGCGGCGAGGCATCGCCGCGGCCGCTCATGCGCACGCACGATCGGCTCGACTTCCGGCACCGAGCACTGGCAAAATAGCGTGTTTTCCCGGTTCCCGCCGGCGCACACGGCGCAAGCCTCGCGTCGCTGTTGCGGCACACAGGGAGCCAGGGATCGACCGGGCCGGTCAGCGCCTTGTGCGGCCCGGATAACAAAGTCTTCGCCACGTCTTTTGAGGGGATGGTCATGTCATACGCACTCGTCTTCGCGCTCGTCTGCGCGATCGCCGCGCTGGGGTACGGCATCTGGTCGATCAACTGGATCCTCGCCAAGCCCCCCGGAAACGCGCGCATGCAGGAAATTGCGGCCGCGGTGCAGCAGGGGGCGCAGGCGTATCTCAACCGGCAATACACGACGATCGGCATCGTCGGCGTGATCCTGTTCGTCATCATCTGGATCTTTCTGGGCGGCGCAACAGCCGGTGGCTTCGCGGTGGGCGCCGTTGCTTTCGGGATTGGCCGGCTACGTCGGAATGAACGTCTCGGTCCGATCCAACGTGCGCACCGCGGAGGCGGCTCGCACCGGCCTTAACGAGGCGCTGGCCATCGCCTTCCGCGGCGGCGCGATCACGGGTCTGCTCGTCGTCGGTCTCGGGCTGCTCGGCGTTGCCGGGTTCTACTGGTTCCTCACGCAAGCGGCGGCGTATGTGCCCAACGCAGGCAAGGAGGGACTGCATACCGTAATCCAGCCGCTGGTTGGCCTGGCTTTCGGCGGCTCGCTGATCTCGATCTTCGCGCGGTTGGGCGGGGGCATCTTCACCAAAGGGGCCGATGTCGGCGCGGACCTGGTCGGCAAGGTCGAGGCTGGAATACCCGAAGACGATCCGCGCAACCCGGCGGTCATTGCCGATAACGTCGGCGACAACGTCGGCGATTGTGCCGGCATGGCCGCTGACTTGTTCGAGACTTATGCGGTGACCATCGTCGCGACGATGTTGCTCGGCGCGCTGCTCCTTCCGGACAGCGCCGTCGCCGCGGTCACGTATCCGCTTGCGCTCGGCGGGTTCTCGATCCTGGCATCGATCGTGGGCACGTTTTTCGTCGCGGCGAGACCCGGGGGCAAGATCATGAACGCGCTCTATCGCGGCCTGATCGTCGCCGCGGTCCTGTCCGCGGTTGGATTCCTGGGCATCACGTATTTGATGATGCGCGACCTGGTTGTGGCGCACCCCGAGTTGACTGTCTGGCATCTTTGGGGCGCCGGGCTGATCGGCCTGGCGCTGACCGCGGCGCTGGTCGTGATCACCGAGTATTACACCGCGACCGAGTACAAGCCCGTGCGCCACATCGCGCAGGCGTCGACCACCGGCCACGCGACCAACATCATCGCGGGCCTCGGCGTGTCGATGAAGGCGACCGCGTGGCCGGTCATCTCCGTGTGTCTGGCGATCCTCGCCTCGTATTGGCTCGCCGGGCTGTATGGCATTGCCGTCGCAGCCACGGCGATGCTGTCGATGACCGGCATCATCGTCGCGCTCGATGCCTACGGGCCCATCACCGACAATGCGGGGGGCATCGCCGAAATGGCGCACCTGCCCGACTCGGTGCGCGCGATTACCGATCCGCTCGATGCGGTCGGCAATACCACCAAGGCAGTGACCAAGGGCTACGCGATCGGGTCGGCCGGGCTCGCCGCGCTGGTGCTGTTCGCCGACTACACGCACGCGCTCCAAACGGCGAACATCAACGTGTCCTTCGACCTGTCCGACCGCATGGTGATCATCGGCCTGTTCCTGGGGGGGCTCATCCCGTATCTCTTTGGCGCGATGGCGATGGAAGCGGTCGGCCGCGCCGCCGGCGCCGTCGTGATCGAGGTGCGCCGGCAGTTCAAGGAAATCCCCGGCATCATGGAAGGCACGGCGAAGCCCGACTACGGCGTCGCGGTCGACATGCTGACCAAGGCGGCGATCAAGGAGATGATCGTCCCGTCACTGCTGCCGGTGCTGGTGCCGGTGATCGTCGGACTGGTCCTGGGTCCGACGGCGCTGGGCGGCCTGCTGATGGGAACGATCGTCACCGGGCTGTTCGTCGCGATCTCGATGACGACGGGCGGCGGCGCCTGGGACAACGCCAAGAAATACATCGAGGACGGCAACTACGGCGGCAAGGGCTCCGACGCGCACAAGGCCGCGGTCACCGGGGATACGGTGGGGGACCCCTACAAGGACACCGCCGGACCCGCCGTCAATCCACTGATCAAGATCATCAACATCGTCGCCCTGATGATCGTGCCGCTGCTCGCGCACATGGCCAAGTGAGCCCGCGTTCCCGGTTGCGCGCTCTAACGCTTCCGCGCGAGCATCACCCCGTCCCCCACGGTGAGCAGGCAGGCGTCAACGCGGCGGTCGTCGCGGATCTTGGCGTTGAGGGCGCGCAGCGCGTCGGTATCTGCGTCGTGCACTTGCGGGTCCGCGACGCTGCCGCTCCAGAGCATGTTATCGAGCGCGATCAATCCACCCGCGCGCAGCAGGCCGAGGCAAGCCTCGTAGTACGCATCGTAGGCCGCCTTGTCGGCATCGATGAATGCGAAATCGAACGCGCCGGGCCCGTGCTCCGACCGGAGATCCGCGAGCGTCCTGATGGCCGGCGCGAGGCGCAGCTCGATGCGCTCGGCAAGCCCCGCCTCCTTCCAGTAGCGGCGCGCGATCGCCGTCCATTGTTCGTTGATATCGCAGCAGAAAAGCCTGCCGTCGGCGGGCAGCGCCGCCGCCACCGCGAGCGCGCTGTAGCCGGTGAAGGTTCCGATCTCGATCGCCATCCGCGCCCCGATCGCACCAATCAGCAGCGCCAGCAGCGCGCCCTGATCGGCACCGATCTGCATGCCCGCTTCGGGCAGGCGCGCCGTTTCGGCACGTAGTTTCTTCTGCAGATCCGTTTCGCGCGTGATGTCCTGCGCGACATAGCGCTCGACCGCCTCGGGAAGGAGTGAACGGCTCATGGCGGCAAGGATGCGATGGAACGGTGCGCTTGGCAACCCCGCGCGGGGACCTCGTGTGCCGTTTGCGTGCGGTACAATCACTCCCGAATCGCCACACCGATGCGCCTGCCGTGCTGCTCGAGCCGACGCTCGGGGCGTCGGCCACGAAACCCGCGTGATGGAACAGAAGAGCAATCGTGCGCAAGCAAGGTGGCTGGATAGGCGGTACCGAGCCGCGACGCGAAGGCACCGCTGCCGGTCACTGAACGGGATCCGACGCGACGGCGAGCGAGCGGCATGAGCGAGGAAAATGTTCACGTGCAGCGGCTTGAGGAATCGTCGCGGCCGGCATTGCGGCGGCATTTCCTGGGCCTCGACGTGGAGGATTTGCGGCTGCGCTTCGGCGCCGCTATCGGAGCCGCGGCGATCATCGCTTACGTCGATCGCATCGACTTCGAAGGCGACGCCGTCTTCGGAGTCCATGACGATGAACTCGCCCTCACTGGGGTCGCTCACGTGGGGTTCACCGACGACATGGCCGAACTCGGCGTGTCGGTACTGGCCTCGCATCGCGGTCGGGGCATCGGCAGCGCGCTGCTCGCGCGCGCTGCCGAGCACGTGCGCAACCGTTTCGTGACCCGTCTATTCATGCACTGTCTGGCAGAGAATGCGACGATGCTGCACATCGCCCGCAGCCTCGGGATGAAGATCTGCGTCGACGCCGGGGAAGCCGATGCGTTTCTCAAGCTTGCGCCTGGCGATCCGCTGTCGGTGACGGGCGAATTTGTCGACCAGCGTCTGGCGCTGTTCGATTACGCGCTCAAGGCGCAGGCGATGCGGATGCGAGAGCTCAACGCGCCGCCGCAAGCGGCCAAGGATTGACGCCGGTGGGCTCGCCGACGCCCGCGCGGCACCGCATCGTCATCGTCGGCGGCGGCGCCGGTGGACTGCCGCTGGCGGCGCGATTGGGCGACAAGCTGGGGCGGCGCGGCCGCGCCGAGATCACGCTGGTCGATCGCTACGACACGCACTTGTGGAAGCCACTGCTGCACGAGGTCGCCGCGGGGCGGATGGACGCTGACGTCCATGGCGTCGACTATCTCGCGCTGGCGTACTGGCATCACTTTCGTTTCCGGCAGGGCACGGTGGCGGGCCTCGACCGTGCGCGGCATGAGCTCACCCTCGACCCGGTCTTCGACGACGACGGTGCGGTCATGCTGCCGCGCCGCGTGCTCCGGTACGATACGCTCGTCTTGTGCGTGGGCAGTATCAGCAACGACTTCAACGTCCCGGGGGTTGCAACGCATGCCATCGCGCTCGACACGCTCAAGGATGCCGAGCGCTTCCATCGCCGGCTGCTGGCCGCCTGCGTGCGCGCGGACGCCGAGGCCGGTGCGGGACGACCGGCCGGAGTCAACATCGTCATCATCGGTGCGGGAGCGACAGGCGTCGAACTGGCGGCGGAGATCCGGCATACGACCGGCGCGCACGCGAGCTACGGTCTGGACCACCTCGACCCGGCGAAGGATATCCGGCAGACCATCGTCGAGGCCGCGCCGCGCATCCTTCCGCTTCTCTCCAAACACGTTGCCGATGCGGCGACGGGACTGTTGGCCGAGCTCGGCGTCGACGTGCGCACCGGCGAGCGCGTGACCGCGGTCGACGCGAGCGGCGTGCATACCGCGAGCGGAGCGTTCTATCCTGCGGATCTCGTGGTCTGGGCCGCGGGGATCAAGGCGCCGGACTGGCTGAAAGACCTCGATGGGCTGGAGACCGGGCGCGGCAATCAGCTCGTGGTCATGACAACCTTGCAAACGACGCGCGATGGCGACGTGTTCGCGTTCGGCGATTGCGCCGCGTGCCCGTGGCCGGAAGCGGGACGGGCGGACGCGCTCGTCCCGCCGCGCGCGCAGGCGGCGCGCCAGCAGGCTTTGCTCCTGGTCAAGTCGATGCGGGCGCGGCTTGCCGGCACACCGCTGCCGACGTACCGCTTCCGCGATCTCGGGTCGCTCGTGTCGCTGGGCGAACTCTCCGCAGTCGGCAGCCTAATGGGCCGCTTGGTCGGCGGCAGCCTGCTCATCCAGGGCCTGATCGCGCGCTGGATGTATGCCTCGCTCTACAAGCTGCACCAGGCGGTGATCTTCGGCTACTTCGGCGTCGCGCTCGATACCATCGGTCGCTTCCTGAGGCGACGGACAGAACCCCGCGTCAAGCTGCATTGATTTTAGGGCTGGAATCCCTTCACGCCGAACTGCCAGAACAGGAAGGACAGGACGTCCGCGCGCTCCTCGTATTGCGACTTCTTCGTCGATCCGTAGCCATGCCCGGCGTCATAGTCAATGCGTAGAAGGATCGGCTTGTCGCTTGCGGTCGCGGCCTGCAGTCGCGCGGCCATCTTGCCCGCCTCCCACGCATCGACCCGCGGATCGTTGATACCGGTCAGGAGCAGCACCGCTGGATAGGCGACCCCGTCTTTCACGTTGTGGTAGGAGCTCATAGCGAGCAGCGCCTTGAACTCGTCCTCCTTCGTGACCGTGCCGAATTCCGGGATGTTCGGCACGCCGTTGGCCGAAAACTCCCAGCGCATCGCGTCGGACACCGGCACCTCGTCGATCGCCGCGCCGAACAGGTCGGGGCGCTCGGTGATCGAGCGCCCGACAAAAATGCCGCCGGCGCTGCCACCCATGATCGCCAGCTTCGGCGTCGACGTGTACCTGTGCGCGATGAGCCATTCGGCGCACGCGATCGCGTCGTTCCAGGTGTTCGGCTTGGTCAGCTTGTAGCCGGCCTTGTGCCAATCCTCGCCGTACTCGCCACCGCCGCGCACGTGGGCGACCGCGAACACGCCGCCACGGTTGAACCACGGCAGAAAGGTCGGCCGGTAGAAAGGTGTTTGCGAGATGCCGTAGGCGCCGTAGCCATAAAGGATGGTCGGATTGCTGCCGTCGAGCTTGAGGCCCTTCTTGTGCACGATGGACAGCGGCACGAGGGTGCCGTCCTTCGCCTTGACCTTGACCTCGGTCGAGACGAGGTTGACTGGGTTGTCGTACTTACCCTGTGGCTGCAGCCGCGTGTCGACGAGTTTGTTCATCCCGGGTTCGTAGGCATAGTAGTCGCCGAAGCGGGTCCAGCCGCCGAGGTTGAACACCGCGCCCGGAAGGCGCGGGTCGGCCGTCAGCCCATCGACGTCCCCGGCGTAGGGCAGCTTCACCAGCACCGGCTTCGCGTTCCGCCCATAGGGCGCGCGCAGCAAGTCGCTCACGCCGCCATTCATGCGCCGCACGTAGAGCGCATCCTTTGCCACGGCGATTCCGGTGACGACTGCCTCGCTCGGCGCGACGATGACCTTGGCCGTGGCGAGGTTGGGATTGGCCAGCGGGACGCTCAGCACCTTGAACCGCGATGCATTCTTGTGGGTCAGCAGGTAGAGCATGTCGCCGGCGACGTCGAAACCGGTGACATCGTCGGCGTTGTCGATGATCTTCACCCACGGCGTCTTGTCACCAGCGAGGGCGGCGAGCGGCACCGCATAGAGCTTGAATTCGTTTTGAACGCCGTTGACGAGCAGACCGATCACGTACTTCGAACCAATCGGGCTCGCCACGACGGGAATTTCCGCAGGCTCGATTGCGATGCCAGGGGCGAGACCGGCGCCGAGCAGCGGCGGATCGTTGTCCGGATTGGTTCCGAGCACGTGGACATAGGCGCGCGAGTTGACATACTTGTCCGTGACCGCCTCGCCCGGCGCGAGTTTCTGCAGCCGGTTGTACAGCAGGCGCCCGTCCGCGAGCCAGGACGGCGAGCCGAAGTTCGCACGATCGATGACGTCGCCGGTCTCCTTTCCGGTGGCGAGATCGATCACGTGCAGGACGCTTTCCTCGGAGCCGCCAATGGAGATGCCGTAGGCGAGGTACTTGTTGTCAGGCGACGCGGCGAAATAGTCAATCGCAAAATGCTTGCCTTCCGGCGCCTGCATCGCGTCCGGATCGACGAGCAGTCGCTCCTCACCCGCGAAGCCGTCACGCAGGTAGAGCTTGGAGATATTTTCATCGGCCCGGCGCTTCAGGTAGTAGACCTTTTCCCCCACGATCTGAACCGAGCTGACTCGGGCTGCAGCCGCGTCACCGAAGGTCGTGACTTCGGTGAGCACTTCGTTGCGGCCCGGAATTTTTGCGAGCATCGCCCGCGTGTAGTCGGCTTGCGCCTTCATCCAATCCGCAACTTCGGGATTCTTCATGTCTTCCATGTACCGATACGGGTCGGTAACGGTCGTGCCGAAATGGGTTTCGGTGACATTGCGGACCGGGGCAACCGGCGGTTTGGTCTGGGCAGAGGCGCCGGCAGCAAGAAGCGCCACGCCGATCGCGAGGTAGCGTGAAAAACGCGGAAACAGGGCCACGTTTGGCTCCAGTAAGGCGGTAGGAAAGCGGGCAATTATGCCAGCGCCGCGCGATCCGGGCCACGGTTCGGCGATATACTGCGCCGGCGAGTGATCAAACGCCGCCCATCCCGATGGCCGTCGAGCTCCTGTCCGCGACGATTCTGCTCCTCCTCGTCATCGACCCCTTTGGCAACGTCCCTCTGGTGGCGGCTGCCCTGTCCGCGCTGCCCGCTGAGCGGCGCGCTCGGGTGGTCCTGCGCGAGTGCCTGATCGCCTACGTGGTGCTGCTCGCGTTCCTGTTTGGCGGGCATGCGTTTCTGACCTTGATGCGCGTTTCGGAAACGTCCTTGTCGATCGCCGGCGGCGTGATCCTGTTCCTGATTGCGCTGCGCATGATCTTCTCGCACCCGGAGGGTGTCTTCGGGGACGCTCCCGGCACGGATCCGTTTATCGTGCCGCTGGCGATTCCCGCGATCGCCGGGCCCTCGGCGCTGGCCACCGTCATGCTGATGGCCTCGCGCGAGCCGCAACTGCTGGGTACCTGGGTGGCGGCGCTGACCGGCGCCATGGTCGTGACCACCGCCACGCTCGTCGCCGCCGGGCGGCTGCAGCGCCTGCTCGGCGAGCATGCCATGCGCGCGGTCGAACGCTTGATGGGGCTGGTGCTGACCGTCGTCGCAGTGGAGATGCTGTCAACCGGAATCAGGGAGGCCGTCACGCAGTTTCGCGGCTGACGGCGCTTCCGGACTCGCTCAGGCCGGAACCAGCCAACCGTTCTCGCGCCGCGCGGCGTGGGCCCTCTCCAACTCGCCCACCAGGCGCTCGGCCAGCGCGGCCGGCGCAAGGCGGAAGAAGCGGGCGTTGAAATCGCGATAGATGCCGACACGGGCGACGTACGCCGCCAGCCCGGAGAGCGGCAGACGGCGCTTGTCGAGCAGCGCGAAGCTAAGCACGGCCTTGAGCGCGTGCCGCGCCGCACGCAGCGAATCGGCTTCGAACGCCGCGGTGCGGGCGAAGGCGCGCGCCAGCGCCGCGTCGACGTCGGCAAACGGCGCGCCGTGGCCGGGAATCACCGTGCGCGCGCCGAGGCCCGCGATCATTTCCAGCGTGGCGCGAGTCGCCGGAAGCGCCTGCGGGTCGATCTCGGGGGGCATCACCAGCCCGTAGCCATCGGCCCACAGCGCGTCTCCGGAAACGAGGATGCGGTGCTCGGGGTTGAAGAAGACGAGCGCACCCATGGCATGCCCGGGCGCCGCGAGCGCTCGCCACTCGAGATCGCCCCAGACGCGCGTGTCGCCAGCGCGAATGACCTCGTCGTAGCCGAACCGGGCGGTGGTTTGATCGGCATAGGCGAGTAGCAGTTTGTCCTCATCCCAGGCCTCGATGAGCGGTGCCTCGCCTTCGGGCAGCGCGATGGCGCAGCGGTAATGCGCCCGGATCGCCGCGTTGCCACCCATGTGATCGCTGTGGCAATGCGTGTTGACCAGGCGCGCGAGTGGCGCCTCGCCCAGGCCCTGCGGCGTCCCCAGCAACGCCAGCGTCAGGGGCGCGTGGCGGCCATAGCCCGAGTCGATCAGCACGTGGCCGGCGCGGCTCTTGAGCAGGACGTTGTTCGCCGATAGCCAATCGCGCACGAATACGCGAACCTGAGACGGGAGTCCGGGGGCGGTGCCAGGCATTGGCGGTTTGCGGCCGAGATGGCTCTCCGCGACGGTCAATCATACCAAGCTGGCCGGCGCACGTGCCGCGGCCGCGCTCGACGCTGTCCCGCCGGGAAGCTAGTATCGCGGCGATGGATGTTTCCGTTGCGCTTTCGGCGGCGCTTGCCGCGCACCGTGCCGGTCGAATCGACGACGCGCGTCGCAGCGCGGAAACGATCTGGCAGCAGACAGCGGAGGCGAAGGCGGCCGCGTTCCTGGCGCTGCTTGAATTGGACGCCGGGCACTTCGACGCGGCGCTCGTCTGGAACGACCGTGCGGCGGCAAGCGAACCCACCAACGCGAAATATGCGCTGCAGGGAGCACGCGTCGCCGCGCTGATGGGCAACCATGTCGCGGCATTCGACCGGCTCGTGGCGCTGCTCCACACCGCGCCGCAGACCGAGGGCGCCTGGGCCGAACTTGCCGCGATTGCAACCCGGTGCGATCGACGTGCCGAGGCGATCGCGTGTTGCGTTCGCGCGTACGACGCCGATCCGACCCTCAGGCACGCGTTGCGGGCGCTGCTCCACTTGCTTCCGGACGAGGCGGACGGAGCTCTGTCCCCGGCAGCCGGCCCGGCGCCGGCACGGCAGTCGATCAGCATCGTGGCCTGCAGCGACGACGACGCCCAATTCGCGGCGATGGCGGCAAGCTACGAGCGTGCGCTCGGCACCTGGCCGCACAGCATCGTGCGCATCACCGGCGCCACCTCGCTTGCCGAGGGTTACACACGCGGCAGTGCCGCCGCGAAGGGCGAATTCATTGTCTTTTCACACGACGACGTGGAGATTCTCGCCGCCGACTTCGGTCCCCGGCTCCTCCGCCGCCTCGCCGAGTGCGACGTGCTCGGCATCGCCGGCGCCACGCGTGCAACAGCGCCTGCGTGGCCCTTCGCGGGGTGGCCGTTCCTGCACGGCACGGTCATCTATCCCGACGCGACGGGCTACCGGGTGACCGTCTACAGTCGCCTCGCCCCTCTCGCCCGCGACATTCGCGTGATGGACGGCGTTTTTCTGGCGATGCGGCGCGAGGTCGCGCAAAGCGTCGGCTGGGACGCGCAGACCTGCGACGGCTTTCACGGCTACGATGTCGACTTCACGCTGCGCGCGGCGCAGGCCGGTTGGCGCCTTGCCGTGGCGAGCGACCTGGGTGTCGTGCATCGCTCCTACGGCAGCTTCGACGCGAACTGGGAAGCGACGGCGAAGAAGCTCATGGCGCGCCATCCCGAACTGCGCGGCATTCGCAGCAGCGAAACCGGCTTCGTCGAGCGCAGTGTTGCGTCGGCGCGTCAGGCGATGGCGCTTGTCGACAACTGGGCGCGGCTGGGAAGTGCGCCTTAGGACAGGCGCGCGAGAAATTCACGCACCAGCGCCACCCGCTCATCGAGGCTGGGCGCAGCGCGCTCGATGCGCACGCGGTCCTGTCCGGCGAAGCGGTGACGCGAGTCCTTCTGCAGCAGCGTGATGAGCCTGCCCGGATCGAACGCGGGCTGGGGGCCGAACTGCACTTGCGTGCGTTCCGGCCCCGAGTCGATCCGGATGACCCCCAGGGCTTCGCCGGCGATGCGCAGCCGATGGCAGGCCAGCAGCGCCTGCGTCGACTCGGGCGGCAGCCCGAAGCGGTCGATCAGCTCTTCCTGCATGGCAGTAAGCTCGGCCTCGGTCTCGCAATTGGCGAGCCGTTTGTAGAGCACCAGCCGCTCGTGCACATCGCTGCAGTAAGTCTCCGGGAGCAGCGCCGGCACGTGCAGATTGATCTCGGTCGCGACGCCGAGCGGCTCGGCAAGATCCGGCTCGCGCCCCGCCTTGAGCGCATCGACCGCCGCCCTGAGCATATCGACGTAGAGCTGGAAGCCGATCTGCTGCATCTCGCCGGACTGCTCCTCGCCGAGCACCTCGCCCGCGCCACGAATCTCGAGGTCATGCATGGCGAGGTAGAAACCGGAACCGAGCTCCTCCATGAGCTGGATCGCCTCGAGCCGCTTCTTCGCCTGGACCGACAGCGCTTCCTCGGGCGGCGTGAGCAGGTAGGCGTACGCCTGGTGGTGGGAGCGCCCGACACGCCCGCGCAACTGATGCAGCTGCGCGAGCCCAAAACGATCGGCGCGGTCGATGATGATCGTGTTGGCAGTGGGGATGTCGAGGCCGCTCTCGATGATCGTCGAGCACAGGAGCAGGTTGCCGCGCTGCTGATAGAAGTCGCGCATGACGCGTTCGAGCTCGCGCTCAGGCATCTGCCCGTGCGCGATGGCGAGCCTCGCCTCCGGCACCAGGGCGCGGAGCTTTTCGGCCTTGGTCTCGATCGTGGCGATGTCGTTGTGCAGGTAGTATATTTGGCCGCCGCGCTTGAGCTCCCGCAGTACCGCCTCGCGCACGACGCCCGGCGCGTACTGGGCGACAAAGGTCTTGATTGCGAGTCGCCGTTCCGGTGCCGTCGCGATGACCGAGAAATCGCGCAGGCCCTCGAGCGACAATGCGAGAGTGCGCGGAATGGGCGTCGCGGTCAGCGTCAGCACGTCGACTTCGGCACGCAGCCGCTTCAACTGCTCCTTGTGGCGCACACCGAAGCGGTGCTCCTCGTCGATGATAACCAGGCCCAGAGACTTGAACTTGACGTCCGATTGGATCAGTCGATGGGTGCCGATCACCAGATCGATGCGACCTTCGGCAAGGCCGTCGAGCACCGCCCTGGCTTCCTTGCCGGTCCGGAACCGCGACAGCTCGGCGAGCTTCACCGGCAAGTTGGCGAAGCGGTCGGAGAAGGTCTCGAGGTGCTGTTCGGCGAGCAGCGTCGTCGGCACGAGCACAGCGACCTGCTGGCCATCGGCGAGCGCGATGAATGCTGCGCGCAGCGCGACCTCGGTCTTGCCGAAGCCAACGTCGCCGCAAACGAGTCGATCCATCGGCTTGCCGGTTACGAGGTCCTTGATCACGGCCTCGATGGCGCTCGCCTGATCGGGGGTTTCCTCGAATGGGAAACCCGCGGCGAAGGCCTCGTAGTCGTGGATGTCGAAGCGGAACGCGTGCCCCTCGCGAGCGGCGCGCTGGGCGTACAGGTTGAGAAGCTCGGCCGCCGTGTCATGCGCGCGCTGCGCCGCCTTGCGCTTCGCCTTGTCCCACTGCC
The DNA here is from genome assembly GCA_963778275.1 of uncultured beta proteobacterium. Classification (GTDB taxonomy): domain Bacteria; phylum Pseudomonadota; class Gammaproteobacteria; order Burkholderiales; family Casimicrobiaceae; genus PALSA-1003. The sequence continues at coordinate 61,274 of CAVZTS010000015.1, forward strand.
CGCTGCCGAGCTCGTGCAGCGGTGCCGCCTCGGGCGCGGCGCCGCTGTAGCGGCTGATGACATGGAGGCTCGCGACCGGAACGTAAAGCTTGGCGTCGTTGGCGTAGAGCAGGTGCAGGAATTCGTTCGGCCCATCGCCCAGGTCCAGCGTGACCAAGCCCAGATAGCGGCCGATACCGTGCTGCTCGTGGACAACGGGGTCGCCGATTCGTACTTCGGACAAGTCGCGCAGCATCGCCTCGACGTTGGTCCGACGGGCCTCGCGCTTTGCGGCGCTGCGCACGACGTCGGCGTAGAGCTCGGCTTCGGTGACGAGCGCGATCCCGCCTTCGGGCCACACGAATCCCCCATGCAGCGGACCGACCGCAAGTGCCGGGCTCGCGTCCCCGCGCACGAACTCAGCCCAGTCGCCGACGATGGCGGGCTTGAAGCCGTACTCGGCAAAATACTGCTGCATCGTTTCGCGGCGCCCCAGCCCGTCGGCGACGATCAGCACCCGCTCCCGAGTCGCGGTTGCAAAGCGCTTGAGCGCGGACAAGGGATCGCCCGCGCGGCGATCCACCTGCAACGGCGGCGGGGCCTCCGTCGCGCCCGCCGCGCCGCGCCCCGGTCCGGGTCGGGCGGCGAAGCGCCGAGCTCGATGCGCGCGAAGCCCTTGAGGATTCCGTTGAACTCGTCGACCGGCAGGAACAGCTCGTGCGGCGCCAGCAGCGGGCGCGCCGGGATCGCCGCGCAGCAGCCGATAGCGCGAATCGGTGTCCTGCCAGAAGCGCTCGACTGCCGCGCCGAGGGCGCCGTGGACGCATAGCGTGGTGTTCGCGGGCAGGTAGTCGGCGATGGTCGCGGTCGCGTCGAAAAACAACGGCAGGTAGTATTCGATGCCGCCCGGCGTGACGCCGTTGCTGATGTCGCGGTACAGCGCAGATTTCGATGGATCGCCTTCGAAGACCTCGCGGAAGCGGCCGCGGAAAGCGCGTGCGCGCGGCGTCGTCCTGCGGAAATTCGCGCGCCGGCAGCAAGCGGATGTTCGGCACCGGATAGAGCGTGCGCTGGCTGTCGACATCGAAGCTCCTGATCGATTCGATCTCGTTGTCGAACAGGTCGATCCGGTAGGGTAGGGCGCTTCCCATCGGGAACAGGTCGATGAGGCCGCCACGCACGCTGTATTCGCCCGCGGCGACCACCTGCGTGACGTGCTGGTAGCCGCCGAGCGCGAGTTGCGCGCGCAGCCCATCGACGTCGAGTCTCTCGCCCTGGGCGAGAAAAAAAGTGAATGCCGCCAGATACGAAGGCGGCGCCAGCCGGTACAACGCCGTCGTCGCCGCGACGAGCAGCACGTCGCACTCGCCGCGCGATACGCGATACAGTGCCGAGAGCCGCTCGGACACGAGGTCCTGGTGCGGCGAGAAATGATCGTAGGGCAGCGTCTCCCAGTCCGGGAGCGTGGCGACGCGCAGCCCGGGCGCGAACCAGGCAATTTCCTCGGCCAGGCGCTGCACGGCAAGCGCCTCGGCGCAGACGACCGCGACGCAGGCGCCGCGCATCGGCGGCGGCAGTCGCGCATTGGGCGAGCGCCAGGGCATCCGCCGAGCCGGCCAGCGGCGGCGCCAGCGCCTTTCGTCCGGCGGCGGGCGGCTCCGGCAACAGACGCGGCAGCGCATCGGCAGCAACGCCAAGGGAAGACGGCATGTTGAGCGGCAAGGTCACGGCGCAGACGCGCGAAACGGGATCGATCTGACTGCGAATTATACGTTGCGTTCATATTGCCCGCGTCCGATCATCGGCCATAATGCCGCATGGCGATCCCTTCGGCGCCGGCTGCCGCGCGGCCTTACTCTCCATACCGTCATGCTGACGCTGACGGCATTTTTCTGGGCGTGCAACTGGATCATCGGCCGCGGTCTGTACCGCGAGATCCCGCCGATGACAATGACTTTTTACCGCTGGCTGTTCGCGATCCTATTCATGCTTCCGTTTGCGCTGCCGCATGTGCGGCGGCAATGGCCGCTCATCCGCGCCCACAGGCGCGTGCTGCTGCTGCTCGGCGTAATCGGCGTCGGTTCGCAAAACGCGCTGAGCTATCTCGGCCTCAATTACACGACCGCGACCAACGGCGTCATCCTGAATTCGTTCATTCCGATGATGATCATCGGCCTGTCCTGGTTGCTGCTGCATCAGCGACTGGCCCGCGTGCAGGTCGTCGGGGTCGCGGTCTCGCTCGTCGGCGTGGTGACGATCCTTTCGCATGGCAGCCTCGAGCAACTGGCTGCCTTCCGGCTCAACGTTGGCGACGTCCTGGTGATCCTGTCGATGCTGCTGTGGTCGCTTTATACCGTCTGCCTGCGCTGGCGCCCGACCGAGTTGCACACGCTGGCGTTTCTGTTCGTGATCTCCTGCGTCGGTACGCTCGCGGTGCTGCCCCTCTATGTCGGGGAGACCGTGCTCGGCCGCCACGCCGTGTGGACCTGGGAAGCAGTCGCCGCGCTGGCGTACGTCGGACTGTTCTCCTCGTTCCTTGCCTACGTCTTCTGGAACCAGGGCGTCGCGCAGGTCGGAGCGAACGTGGCGGGCCTGTTCGTGCACCTGATGCCCGTTTTCGGGGCCGCGCTCGCCTGGATTTTTCTCGGCGAGCGGCTGCAGTTATTCCATATCGCCGGAATCGCGTTGATCCTGAGCGGGATCTACGCGACCAGCCGCGCCGCGGCACCGCCCGTGCCCGCAGCGCCTGAGTAGAGCGGATCCGTGGAGCGTTTCAACGTCCTGCTCGTCCGGCGCTTGCCGGCGAACAGCATCGTCTACAACGTGCTGTCGTCCTCGTCGAGGCAATCCCCGCATTGCACTTCGATCAGGAGCAGCGGCTCGGGGCCCGGATTCTCGAGCCGGTGTCGCGATCCGAACGGAATGAAGGTCGATTCGTTGTCGCGTACGCTGTAGGCCTGCTCGCCGCTGGTGACCTGCGCCTCGCCGCTGACGACGATCCAGTGCGCGCCGCGCTGCGCGCGCATCGGCAGCGATAACGTGGCGCCGGGTTTGAGCTCGAGGCGGGTTATCCTGGAGACCGGGCCCCTTCTGGAGCACGGTGCATGCGCCCCAGGGCTTCAGCGCTGTTCCGGGTAGGCTATGTCCATGGCCGCGCGCTTTCAGCTCCGCGACGACTTCATTCAGCCTTTGCAAATGATCGCGATGCGCGACGAGCACGGCGTCGGGCGTGTCGACGATGAACAATCCATCGACACCGACGGCCGCGACGATGCGGTCCGCGGCGTGCACATAGGTGTTGCTCGTGGCGACCGTCGCGAACTCACCCTCGCCGCGATTGCCCATTGCGTCGGGTTCGATAAGGCTTGCCACGGCGGGCCAGGAGCCAACGTCGCTCCAGCCGAACTCACCCCGCACCACGGCCACCTGCGTTGCATGCTCCATAACGGCGACGTCGAATGAGACCTCCGGCGCGGCCGCGAACCGCGCCGGATCGATCTCCAGCACCGCGTCATCCTGGTGCGCGATCAGAGGCTGCCAGGCTGCGCGCGCCGCATCGAGTACACGCGGTGCGTATCGGGCGAATGCCGCAAGCGCGCCGGCCGCGGTGCAGCAGAACATGCCGGAATTCCAGAGGTGGCGATTGTCCTCGGCATAACGCGTTGCGTCGGCAAGGGGCGGCTTCTCGATGAAGCGGCGGACGCGATACGTGTCCGGTTCTCCCAGCGCTTCGCCCAGTTCGAGATACCCGTAACCCGTCTCGGCGGCAGTCGGTGCGATCCCGAACGTCGTGAGCCAGCCGGTGCGCGCCAATGTCGTCGCGCGCGCGACAGCGGCCGCGAACGCATTCGCCACCCGGCGTTAGAGGTCTGCCGGAGTTCCAGCAGCGTCGCGTCGCGACCGAAGACCGCTTCCGCGTACAACGCGCCGAGAGCCACTGCCGGCGCGGTATTGCGCGCGCACGGTTCCAGAGGTACGCGACGCGCGGCGCGGGCCGGACCCTGGACGCGGCGTAGGCGTCGCGCGTCTGGAAGTAATAACCTCCATTTGCTGATCGTCACGAGGGCCACCTCTGACAGCTCGGTGGCGCGCAAGAAAGTGCGCGCGAGCAGCGTGTCACCCGCAGTGCCAGCGACGGCTACCGGCAGGAAGGGTTTTGGTGCGGCCGCGCGTGAGAACGGCCACGGTCGCGCGCCGGCGCCGCAGGAGAGGACGATCGGGACCAGCGGCATCGGCACGAGGTGGAACGTGCTGCGGCGGTGGCACGATCGTATAGGAGTGGCGATGCTGTATTGACGGAACGCAGCGGCGCCGCTACCGTGTCCAACAGTCTGTCCGGCGCACTCGGTCGTTTTCCCGCGGCGTGCGTTGATTCGCCCCTCGATGCCCACACCTTCCACGGCCTCGCCCGCGCCGATCCAAGGCGTGTGCCCGGTGCTTGCAACGCCATTCGATGCGAGCGGAGCGCCGGATGCGGACGCGCTCTCGAGGATCGTGGAGTTCGCCGTCGCCGCGGGCGCCGATGCGGTTGTCTACCCGGGCGTCGCGAGCGAAGTCGAGCAGCTTCGCGCTGCCGAGCGCGATCGTTTGCTCGATGTCCTCGCAGCGACAGTGCGCGGCCGCCTGCCGATCGTTGTCGGCGCAAGCGCTGTGGACGCGCAGACGAGCGCGCGCCATATTCGCAAGGCCCAGGCGGTCGGCGCCGCGGCGGTCATGGTCATGGCGCCTTCGCAACTCGCAGGCGACGTCGCGGCGCTGATCGATCATTACCGGCTGCTCGGCGACGCGTCCACGGCGCCGATCATGCTGCAGAATGCGCCGGCACCCGTGGGTGGTGGCTTCGAGATGGCGGCCCTGGCGCAAGTAGTCGCCGCCGTGCCGTCGGTCGGGTACATCAAGGAGGAAGCGATGCCCTGCGGCCAGCGCATTTCGGCGCTGCTCGCGCAGGCCGAGATAGCCGGTGCGCCGCAATTCCGCGGCGTGCTCGGCGGGGCCGGTGCGCGCTACCTGCTCGACGAACTCTCGCGCGGCGCAATCGGGACGATGCCGGCTTGTGAGCTAACCGACGTGCATGTACGCATGGTCAGGGCGTGGCGAACGGGCGACCGCGCTCTTGCGCGGACCTCTACAACCGCACACTGCCGCTGCTCAACTTCCAGGCAGTGTTTCGCTGGGCGGCGACGAAGGAGGTTCTCAAGCGCCGCGGAGTGATCGCAGGCACCCGGACCCGGGCCCCGGGACCGCGGCTCGACGCGCAGGATCAGGCGGAGCTCGATATCATGCTGGAGGAAATCTCCGATCTCTTGGCTCCGACGCGGCTGTCCAACCGATCCTGGGAAAGGATGGCGATGAAGCAGAATCATTTCACGGTACTTGTTTCGGTCGCGGCGGCTGTCGTTTCCGCATCCGTTGCGGCGCAGGGGGTGACGCTCGACTTTCCGAACTGGCAGGCAGAGGAGCCGGGATTCAGCGAGTGGTGGAAGGCCCTGATTGCCGATTTCGAAGGCAAGCACCCGGGCGTCAGGGTGAAGCTCTATTCGATACCGTTCGCCAACTACGTGAATCAGCTCACGGTGCGCTTCGCCGGCAACAATCCCCCGGATATCGTCCTTTTGCCAACCCGTAATTTCGCCAGCTTCGCCGCCCAGGGCTGGCTGGAGCCGCTCGACGAGGAGCTCAAGAAGACCGACATTCCGGGCCATTGGTCAAAGCTGCAAAGCGAGATGAGCTGGCACGGCAAGGCCTATGGCGTCCTGCTGCTTCCCTACGGCAATATGCTCTACTACAACGAACAGATCCTGCGCGAGGCAAACGTCAGGGTGCCGACGACGCCAAGCGAATGGCTCGATGCGATGGCGAAGACGACGCACCGCGACAAGGGTGTCTTTGGCCTGGTAACGACTACGGCGGAGCACCCGAACATGTTCATCGACGCGGCAACCTGGGTTCTTGGGGAGAAACAGGATTGGCTGAAGGGTGACAGGTACGCCTTCACCGATCCGGGCGTGGTTGCCGCGATGGAGCAGTTCCGCAAGTCGCTCAGTTTCGCGCCACCGGGGACGAGCTCGACCGTGGCGCGACAACTCTTTATAGACGGGAAGGCAGCGTTCCTGCGCGACGGGCCCTGGGTGTGGGCGACCCTGCAGAGGGCGAAGCCGGAGCTCCGGCCGTTGCTCAAGATGGCGCAGCTGCCGTTTCCGGTTATCACGGGCGGCGCGAGCAATGGCCTGCATATGCCGGCAAAGCTTGACCCGCAGAAGAAGAAGCTGGCGTGGGAATTCATCGTGCTCGCAGCGTCGCCGGCCTGGCAGGAGAAGTACGTGCAGCTCACCGGTTCGCCGGCTGGCCGGGTGGGAATGATCAGCGAAGAGCAGGCGAATAGGGATCCGCACCTGGCGGCGATCACCCAGGCGGCGGAACGCGCCGAGAATCTCTTCCCGATGCAACCGACGCTCCGCGAAAATTTCAACGAATTTGCGACCCTCTTCAGCCGTGCCGTCGTGCGCATGGAATCCTCGACGCAGCCGACCGAAGCGATCCTCGCCAATCTGCAGAAGGAGCTCGTCGCGGCCGTTCCGTTGCCATGATTGGACGCTCGCGCTGGGTGGGGTACGCGCTGCTCTCGCCAGCGCTCCTCGCCGTCGCGTTCCTGATCGCCTACCCACTTTATCTGGTCATCGCGACCAGCTTTCATCCAGGCAAGACGCTCAATGTGCTGCGGCTGTCGGAGTTGCCTGTGGGGTTGGGCAATTACCGTACGGTGCTGGCAAGCGAAGCGACCTGGCACAGCGTATGGGTCACGCTGGTCTATCTCGCCGGCACGATCGGCCCCGCATTTCTGATAGGGCTTGTCACCGCGCTTCTGCTGAACCGCGCATTTCCAGGCCGGCGCTGGCTGCGCAGTGTCATCCTCCTGCCCTGGGCAGTTCCAGGTGTGATCGTCAGCATCGTGTTCCTGTGGCTGCTCGACGGCTCGTTTGGCGTCTTCAACGCCATGCTGCGCAATGCGGGCTGGCTGTCCACCGACCTGGCGTGGTTCGCAACCGACGATACGGCTCTCGCGGCAGTGATCGTAGCAACGATATGGAAGACCTATCCGTTCTTCACCCTGACTCTGCTTGCCGCGTTGCAGGCAATTCCGGCAACTCTGTACGAAGCGGCGCGGGTCGACGGTGCCGGAGCGTGGCAGTGCTTCCGCTATGTCACCTGGCCTGGCTTGCGTGCGGCCGCGGCACTGGCCGCCATCTTGAACACACTCTGGGCGCTGCGCGAGTTCGACATCATCTACTTGACGACCGGCGGCGGTCCCGACCGTGCCACGGAAACGCTGGCGGTGCGGATCTATCAGGAGGCGTTCGCATTCTTCCGAATGGGCACTGCTTCGGCGCTGGGCGTTCTGACGATGGCGTTGGCGGCGCTTCTGGTCGTGGCGTCTCTGCGGCCGCTGCGTCGGGAATATTTCTGATGGCTGCCGCTCGCCGTGCCCTGTTTGCGTTGGCCGCCCTGGCCGTTGGCGTGATCGTGCTGTTTCCGATCTACTGGATGCTGCTGACCGCGTTGCTGCCGAGTGAGCTCACGCGGGCGCGCGCACCGGTGCTGCTGCCAAGATATCGGCGATGAGCCTTGATTCCTTCGTCGCCGTGCTGGCGCGCAAGCCGGTGCTGACTTGGCTTGGCAACAGCGTCGCGGTTACGGTGGGAGCAGCGATCTTGAGTCTGACGATCGCCACGCTCGCCGGCTACAGCCTGTCGCGCTTCAAGAGCCGAGCGCAGCGGGCGCCGGCTTCGCGCTGCTCGTATCGAAGATGCTGCCTGGCGAGTCTGATCGTCATTCCGTTCTTCATCGGTTTCTCGACCTTGGGGCTGATCGACAACCGCGTCGGGCTGGTCCTTGCCAACGCCGCCGTCGGCGTGCCGTTCGCGACCTGGCTGATGAAGGGCTTCCTCGACAGCATTCCGCGCGAGATCGAGCTCGCGGCGATGCTTGACGGCTGCAACGGAATGCAAGCGGTGTGGCACATCGTGCTGCCACTGGCGCGGCCGGGACTGGCGGCTTGCGCGATGTATCTGGCGATCGTGACCTGGTCAGACTTCGTCTTTGCCCGGACTTTGGTCAGCGATCCCGATCTGTGGATGCTCACGGTCGGCATGCAATCGTTTCTCGGCGAGTACCTCGTCGACTGGTCGAGCCTCATGGCGGTGGGCACTATCGCCCTTGCCCCGGTGTTGGTCCTCTTCCTCCTGCTCGAACCCTTCCTGGTAAGCGGCATGACGCAGGGTGCGGTCGTCAACTGATGCTGCCGTGACCGTCACGATCCGCTCGGTCGAGCCCATCGTCGTAGCGATCCCGCGCGATATGCCCTATCTCGGGCCACTCGCCGAGGGTGAACGCGTCAATGCGCGCGGCTATTTCGTTCGCACTGGCAACCGCACGATCTATCCGACCGTCGATCGCTCGGTGCTTGTCCGGATCAATGCCAGCGACGGGACCATCGGCTGGGGCGAGACCTACGGCATCGTTGCGCCGCAAGCGGTCGTCGCGATCATCGATGACGTCCTCGCCCCGATGCTCGTCGGGCGTGCGCCGGGTGATCCGGCTGCGCTCTGGGATGAGCTCTACGCGTTGATGCGCGTGCGCGGGCATTGGAGCGGCTTCTTTACCGATGCGCTCGCTGCGGTCGACATCGCGCTGTGGGACCTGGCTGGGAAGCAGGCGGGCTGCCCGGTCTGGGAACTGATCGGCGGCAGGCGGCGCGATCGTATTCCAGCGTACGCGTCGGGCTTGCCGCGCGCGACGCTTGCGGAACGCGTTGCGCTGGCCGCGAGCTGGCGGGGCGAGGGCTTCCGCGGCATCAAGTTCGCCGCCGCCGTCGCGGGCGAGGGGGTGATCGAAGAGGCGCGTGCGCTGCGCGCGGCCCTCGGCGGGGAAATCGACATGATGGTGGACCTGCATTGGCGCTACACGCCGGCCGAGGCGATCGCGCTGATCGAGGCGCTCGAGCCGTGGCGGCCCTATTTCGTCGAAGCACCATGTGCGCCGGAAGACGGCGATGGCCAGGCCGAAGTCGCCGGCCGCGTCGGCGTGCCGATCGCCGGCGGGGAGGAGTGGAGCACGATCCACCAGGCGCGGCCACGCCTGGCCCACGGCTGCGTGAGTTTCATCCAGCCCGAAGCGGCGCACACGGGACTGTCGCAATTCGTCGCGATCGCGCGACTCGCGGCCGAATACTCGGTCCGCGTCGTTCCGCACGCGACAATCGGCGTGGGCATTTTTCACGCCGCGAGCCTGCATGCCGCTGCCACGCTTCCCGACGTTCCCTACCACGAACATCAGCACTCGGTATTTGATGCCAATCTGCGTTTTGTGCGCACCCGAATGCGCTGCGCCGACGGTTTTCTTGAGCTGCCGGAGGGCCCCGGGCTCGGCGTGGAACCGGCGCCTGAGCTTTGGTCGCACGTCGTGAAGACCTGAGCGCCCGGGAGCTCCGGCGCGCCCTTGAATCCGAGCGCGCCGCCCCCAGATAAGCATAGTGCGCGGGAGGCGTCCCGCGCAGTGATGACTATATAGCGACTCCAGCGCGCGAGCGATCAAGCGAAGCTCGCCGCAGAACCGATTACCGGGGGCGACCTGGTTTCGACGGGGACTGCGAAGCAGCGCGGGGCATGCCAAGGTGCAGAACCTTGTGAATCCTCTGCAATCGCAAACTTAACTGCGAACGACGAAACATACGCTCTGGCGGCTTAATCCCGCCGGACCTCGCACCGGGCGGCGCTCTGCCCGGGTGATCAGCCGGTAACGGCGAAGTCACGGCGAGGACATTTTGAGCGATCGCGTACGCCCGGGTCACTTGGGCGATACGCTAAATCTAGGTGACTGGCATCGGCGTCGCCTGTCCGTCAGTGGCGCCGGAGCGAGAGCACAATGACGAGGCTAAGCATGTAGTCCTGCATGTGTAGCGTTTTCGGACGCGGGTTCGATTGGTAATGGTCGCCTCTGCCCGCAAGGGCAGAGTGACAACGGGGCTCACATCGGCGAACCCTGCAGCCGCGCGGCGGCAATAGTGCTCGCGGAAATGGCAACGCCGAGGGGTAGGAAGAGGGCGAACCTCAGGCCTGCCCTGTAGAGACTCATAGGCCGGCTGACGGCGCGAAAGCGCAGGGAGCCGCTACTAGGATTCGCCGCAGCGATGGGCGAATAACACGCCCCGCATCCTGTGCGCAGGATGAAGGCATAGTCCGGCCCGTCTCGAAAGAGATGGATCAGCTGTCCCGCCGCCTCCACCATCACACGCCGCTCGCGCGATCGAGCGGCGTTTTTTTTGGGGTGGCCGAAATGCGGTTGGCCTCGGAGACAGTCCTACAGGTCGGTAACAATCTCCTACACGCAAAAGAGCAGGCGTCCGATTGACGCTATCGCACTGGAGGCTCGACCATGATCGCCACCGTAGCGAGGCTGCGGATGCTGCCAATGCCAATGATGGCCAACCACGGAGTGAACCATGAATAAGCCTTATAAGCGTTACTCCTTGCCGCGGCGACCGCTCGCCGCAGCCTTGGGCGTCTTGTTCTTTTCGGCGGGGATTGCCCTCGCCGCGGACGTCAAAGTGTCGCTGTCCGGCGATCAGGAAGTGCCGCCGGTCAAGACCGAGGCTTCCGGATCCGGCACCATCACGGTCAATGCCGACAAGTCGGTCAGCGGCAGCATCATGACCAAGGGCATCGCCGGGACCGCGGCGCACATCCACGACGGCCCGATGGGCAAGAACGGTGGCGTGGCCGTGCCGCTGGCCAAGGGCGGCGACGGCACATGGTCCGTACCGGCCGGCGCCAAGCTGAGCGATGCGCAATACGCCGCTTTCCAGTCCGGTGGCCTCTACGTCAACGTGCACAGTGCCGCGCATCCGGATGGCGAGATTCGCGGGCAGCTGAAGCCATAGCACGATGCGCCCAGACCACGGCAGGGAGCTCACATGAAATCGATCCTCGACCCGACGTTTAGATACACGCCGAGCGTGCAGACCGACGTGAGAAAGACCTTTGCGAGAATTCGCCGCGAGTTGCGCGAACGGGATGCGAAAGCGGGCGACGCAGCCGATTCCCGCGGCAACGTGCTGCCGCTGCCGCGCCGGCAAGCGCTGCCCGCCGGCGCGCACTGAGGCCCGCTACCGAATTGCGAGTGACCCGCCGCCCGGGCGGGTCACTCGAGGGGGAGGCCCACGTAATTTTCAGCCAGGGTGACCGCCTTCGCCCGTGAGGTGGTCACGTAGGCCAGTTCCGCCAGCTGCAGACGCTCCTGGAACGGATCGTTGCCAGGAAATTGGTGCAGCATCGAGGTCATCCACCAGGAAAAATGCTCGGCGCGCCAGATCCGGCGCAGCGCCGTTGCCGGATAGGCGTCCAGAAGATCATGCCGCCCGTCGCGATAGTACGCGGCCAGGGCGCGTGCAAGTACGCACACGTCGGCAACGGCAAGGTTGAGTCCCTTGGCGCCCGTTGGCGGAACGATGTGCGCGGCGTCTCCGGCAAGGAAGAGCCGGCCATGCCGCATCGTTTCGCAGACGAAGCTGCGCATGGCGACGATGTTCTTCTGTATGACCGGGCCCTCGCGCGGTGACCAGCCGTCGTGCGTCGCGAGCCGGGCGCGAAACTCTGCCCAGATGCGAGCGTCGGGCCAGTTCGCGACGTCGTCATGCGGATCGCACTGAAAGTACAGCCGCTGAATGTCCGGTGAGCGCGTGCTCACCAGCGCAAAGCCCCGCGGATGATGGGTGTAAATCAGCTCCTGCGCCGACGGCGGCGCGCGGGTCAGGATGCCGAACCAGCCGAACGGGTACACGCGCGTGAACTCCTTGCGCGCCGATTCCGGAATAGCGGGGCGACAGACGCCATGGAAGCCGTCGCAGCCGGCCACGAAGTCGCAGGCGAGCCGCTCGCGGGCGCCGGCGTGGGCGTAGGCGATCACCGGCGTCGTGCCGTCAAGATCGTGCACGCCCGCCGCTTCCGCGTCGAAGACAATCGTGCCGCCGGCAGCCAGCCGGGCCGCCACCAGATCCTTGATCACCTCGTGCTGCGCGTAGACGGTGATTGCCTTGCCCCCGGTCAGCTCGGAGAGGTCGACGCGATGGCCGCGGCCGGCGAAACGCAATTCGATGCCGTGGTGGACCGCGCCCTCGCGCTGCATGCGCTCGCCCAGGCCAAGCGCCTTGAGCAGGTCGACGGTGCCCTGCTCGAGCACGCCGGCGCGGATGGTCGCCTCGATATCGGCGCGGCTGCGGTTGTCGAGCACGACCGACTCGATGCCTTCGCGGTGCAGCAGGTGCGACAGCAGAAGTCCCGCCGGCCCTGCGCCGACGATGCCAACCTGGGTGCGCATCGCGCTTCCCCCTGTGGCGCGCCGTGGGTCGGCGCGCCGGTTGCCACGGATAGTAGACGGGGCGCGCCGGGGGCGCAACCACCGCAGCGCGGCCGCTAATGGGGCGCGCCGCGCCGGCTGGCGACGTGCGCGGCGATCAACTCGCCGACGTGCGGACGCACCAGCGCCGCGGCGTCGTCGATCAGGAACAGGCGCACCAGGCCGTTGAGGAAGACGCAGGTTTCGAGGGCCGCGACCGCTGGCGCGAGGTCGCGGCGGAGCACTCCGGCGCGCTGCGCGCGCTCGTACACGGTTTTCAGCTGGGAGACGAGCTCCTGGCAGCGTCGCGTCTGCCGCGCGAACTCGTTCTGGAATTCATCGACGTACTCGCACTTGAACGACAGGATCTGAAACGTGCGCAGGGCGGCACTGTCATCGGCAATCGATTCGATGAGACTGTGCAGGAACAACCCGATCGCCGCCAGAGGATCCACGTCATCGACGGAAAGAAGCGCGAAGTTCATCCGATCGATCAACGGCAACGACACCTGCTCGCGCATGGCGTGGAACAGGTCGGCCTTGTTGGCGAAATGCCAGTAAATCGCGCCGCGCGTCACCCCTGCGGTGGTCGCGATGTGCTCGAGGCTCGTGCGCGCGACGCCGCGGCGGGCGAACTCGCGCCGCGCGGCACGAAGGATCAGTTGTCGCGTGCGCTCGGATTCCTGCTTGGTTCGACGCAATGCCGGCTCCCTGCCCTTGTCAGTTTACATACATCCACGATTGTATAATAATCCGCGGCTCGGGTGTGCTCGGACCCGTGCGTGGTCTTTCGCGGAGTGCTCATGTCCCGGACCGGGAAAAGATTACCGGCGCTGCACGGCCGGCTGTGTGCGCGGGCTTCGCGCCGGATTGTGGCGATTGTCGCCGTCGGTCTGCTCGCGGGCTGCGGCAAGGAGGCCGGCGCGCCGGGCGCGCCCGCGCCGGTCGCCGCGCACGTCGTGACGGTCGCGCCGAAGAGCGTGCCGATCGCCTTCGACATCGTCGGGCAGATCGAAGGGTCGAAGCAGGTCGAGGTGCGCGCGCGCGTGTCCGGCATCCTCATCAAGCAGTTCTACCGCGAAGGCGACCCGGTGCGGGAGGGTGCGCCGCTGTTCGAGATCGATCGCGCGCCGTTCGAGGTTGCGCTGGCGCAGGCGCGCGCGCAGCTCGCGCAGGCGACCGCACAGCTGCAGCAGGGCCGGCGCGAGGAGGCGCGGTTGCAGCCGCTGGCGCAGGAACGCGCGGTGAGCCGCAAGGAATACGACGACGCCACATCGACCCGGGAACTCGCCGAAGCGGCGGTGCAGCAAGGCAATGCCGCCGTGCGCCAGGCCGAGCTCAATCTGTCGTACACCAACGTCACTGCGCCCGTTGCGGGCATCAGCGGCCGCGCCGAGCATTCGATCGGGACGCTCATCAGCACCGACGCTGCAGGCAGCCTGCTGACGACGATCAACCAGGTGACGCCCATCTGGGTGCGCTTCAGTCTGGCGGCGGCGGATCTCGCCAAGCTCCCGGGCGGACACGTGTCGCGTGCGACAACCGCCGACCTGCAGCTCGTGCTCCCCGACGGCACGGTCTATCCGTCCAAGGGGCGCCTCAATTTTGCGGCGACCGCGATCGACACCCGCCTCGGCACGCAGCAGCTGCGCGCGGAATTCGACAATGCGCGCGAACAGCTGCTTCCGGGGCAGTTCGTTACCGTGCGCATTTCCGCCGGGCAGCGCGACAACGTATTCCTGGTGCCGCAGACCGCGGTCATTCAGACCGAGAAGGAAAATCTGGTGTTCGTAATCGACGCCGAAGGCAAGGCGCAGGCGCGGCCGGTGAAGACCGGCGACTGGATCGGCGCGGACTGGGTGATCATCTCCGGGCTCAACGCCGGCGACCGCGTGATCGTCGACAACCTGTTGAAGGTCCAGCCCGGGGTAGCGGTGGCCGAGGCGCCGTCCGCACCGGCGCCGAACGTTCCCGCCAAGACGGCCGCGAAGTAAGGCCGCTGCAATGTCGTTCTCGGAGTTCTTCATCAACCGGCCGATCTTCGCCGGTGTGATCTCGATCATCATCACGCTCGCGGGGCTGATCGCCGCGCGGGTGCTGCCGGTCGCCCAGTATCCGGAAATCGCGCCGCCGACGGTGATCATCACCGCGAATTACCCGGGTGCCAGCGCCGAGACGCTGGCGCGCACCGTCGCCGCGCCGATCGAAGAGCAGCTCTCCGGCGTCGAGAACCTGAGCTATTTCAGCTCGACGGCGTCGACCAACGGCACGCTGACGATCAGCCTGCACCTTCGAAGTCGGCTCCAACGCGGACAAGGCCGTGATCGACGTCAACAATCGGGTCGCGATCGCGCTGCCGCGCCTGCCGGATGTCGTGCGCCAGACCGGCGTCGTGGCGCTGAAGCGCTCGACGGACATCCTGCTCGTCGTCGGGCTGTCGTCGGAGGATCCGCGCTACGACACGCTCTATCTCAGCAACTACGCCACGATCAACATTCTCGACGAGCTCAAGCGCATTCCCGGCGTCGCCGACGTGACGATCTTCGGCGCGCGCGACTACTCGATGCGCGTCTGGCTCAATCCGCCAAAGATGGCGCAGCTCGGCGTCACGCCCACCGACGTCGCCCAGGCGATCGCGGCGCAGAACAATCAGTATGCGGCCGGCAAGATCGGCGCCGAGCCGGCACCGGCGGGGCAGGCGCTGGTCTATACGGTCACCGCGCGCGGCCGGCTCGAGGAGCCGGCGGATTTCGGCAACATCGTGCTGCGTGCAACGGGGCCGGGCGGGGCGCTGCGCATCCGCGACGTGGCGCGGATCGAGCTCGGCGCGGTGAGCTACGACGCCTTCACGAACCTCGACGGCAAGCCGACGGTCGGCATCGCGGTCTTTCTGCAATCCGGCGCCAATGCGCTCAAGGTCGCCGATTCCGTGCGCGCGGGCATAGCCCAGCTCGCGCAGGGTTTCCCGCAGGGGATCACGCAGGGGATCCCGTTCGATACCACGCGCTTCGTGCAGGCATCGATCCACGAAGTGATCATCACGCTGATTGCGGCCGCAATCCTCGTGCTGCTGGTCGTGTTCGTGTTCCTGCAGAGCTGGCGCGCGACGCTGATACCGATCATCGCCGTGCCGGTGTCGCTGATCGGCGCATTCGGCGGGCTGCTGCTGTTCGGCTTCACGATCAACACGCTGACGCTGTTCGCGATCGTGCTGGCGACCGGCATCGTCGTCGACGACGCGATCGTGGTCCTGGAGAACGTCGAGCGGCTGATGGCGGAGCGCGAGCTGTCCCCGAAGGATGCCGCGATCGAGTCGATGCGGGAGGTCACCGGCGCCATCGTCGCCATCGAACTGGTGCTGGTGTCGGTATTCGTTCCGGTGGCGTTTCTGGGCGGACTGGCGGGCAAGCTCTACCAGCAATTCGCGGTTACGGTGGCCACCGCGGTCACCATCTCGGGGCTGGTCGCATTGACGCTGTCGCCCGCGATGTGCGCGCTGCTGCTCAAGCGCCAGCATATCGAGAACCGCCTGTTCCGGCCGTTCAATCGCGCGTTCGCGTGGATCACGCGCGTCTATCTCGGTGCCGTGCGACTGACCGCGCGGCACGCCGTGATCGCAGTGCTCATTTTCGCGGGCATCTTCGGCGTGGATGCGCTGCTGTTCAAGCTCGTGCCGAGTGGCTTCGTCCCGCCGGAGGATCAGGGCTATGTCCTGGGCTCGATCGCGCTGCCGGATGCGGCGACGCTGCAGCGCACGCAGGCGTTCGGCGCCGAGGTGCAGAAGATGCTCCTCGCGCAACCGGCTGTCGAGCACGTCTTCATCGTCAGCGGATTCGACGTGATCGGCGGCGCGAACAAGACCAACGCCGCGACCGTCTTCATCCCGCTCAAGCCCTGGGACGAGCGCAAGGCAACGGCCCAGGAGGTCGCGAAGACGGGGATGGCGCAGGCCGCGGAGCTGCCGGAGGGTGCGTTCGTCGCGTTCAATCCGGCGGCGATTCGGGGGCTGGGAATCGCCGGCGGCTTCGAAGTCTATCTGCAGGACCGCGCCGACGCCGATCCGCAAAAGCTCTACCAGAGCCTGCAGCAGTTCCTGAGCGCATTGCGCAAGCGCCCGGAGCTGACCGGCATCGCGTCGTTCTACCGGCCCACGGCGCCGCAACTGTTCGTCGACGTCGATCGCGAGAAGGCGATGTCGCTCGGCGTGCCGGTGCAGGACGTCTTCGACGCTCTGCAGAGCACGATGGGTGTGCTCTACGTCAACGACTTCAACAAGTTCGGGCATACCTACCGCGTGCAGCTGCAGGCCGACGGCCCGTACCGCTCGAAGCCGGAGGACCTGGGCAATGTTTACGTCCGTTCCTCGGGCGGGGACATGATCCCGGTCAAGGCGCTGATCAGCCTGAAGAACATCGTCGGGCCGGAGCAGCTCGATCGCTACAACGGCTTTCTCGCCGCCAAGGTGATCGGCAACAGCGCGCCGGGCGTGAGCTCGGGGCAGGCGATCGCCGCGGTCGAGGACGTCGCAAAATCGCTGCCGCCGGGCTACACGATCGCCTGGACCGGCCAGGCATTCCAGGAAAAGCGCATCGGCACCGCCGCGATTCTCGCCTTCACCTTCGCGATCGTGATGGTGTTCCTGATCCTTTCCGCCAACTACGAGCGCTGGTCGCTGCCGGCCGCCGTGCTGCTCGCGGTGCCGTTCGGACTGCTCGGCGCGCTGGCGGCGGTGTTCCTGCGCGATTTCAGCAACGACGTGTATTTCCAGATCGGCCTCCTGGTCCTGATAGGCCTCGCCGCGAAGAACGCGATCCTGATCGTCGAATTCGCGGCGCAGGAGCAGGCGAAGGGGCTCTCGCCGATCGAGGCCGCGCTCGAGGCGGCGCGGCTGCGCTTCCGGCCGATCGTGATGACCTCGCTCGCATTCGTCCTGGGCGTGCTGCCGCTGGTGCTGGCCACGGGCGCCGGCGCTTCCGCGCGCCGGTCGATGGGCACGGGCGTCTTCGGCGGCATGCTGGCCGCGACATTCATCGCCACCGTCTTCATCCCGCTGTTCTTCGTCCTGCTTTCGGGGCGCAGGAGCAAAGCCGCGGCGACCCCTGCCGGTGCCGGGGAGCGGCTGGCATGAGGCGCCACCTCCAGCTCGCCCTGGTCGGGCTCGCACTCGGCGGCTGCATGGTCGGGCCCGATTACGAGCGCCCCGGCGTGCCGCTGCCGGCGGCATTCGCAGGGGCGGACGCCGCGCCGGCGGCCGACTCGGTGCCGACGGAATGGTGGCGCCTGTTCGACGATCCGACGCTCGACGATCTGGTCGCAACCGCGCTCGCGAACAACACGGATATCGTCCAGGCGGTGGCGCGGATCGAAGAAGCCGACGCGAACGTGCGCGTGGTCAACGCCGCGCTTTTCCCCACGCTCAACCTGGGCGGCGCCGCCGACCGGACCGCCTACAGCAACAAAATCGCGCTGCCGGCCCCCGCCGGCACCCCCAGCGTACGCAACGACCTGCTGCTCGCGCTCTCGACGTCCTACGAGATCGATTTCTGGGGCAAGTTGCGGCGCGGATCCGAAGCGGCACGGGCGCAGGACCTCAGCACACGCTACGCGAAGGAGGTCGTGGCGCTTTCGGTCGCGGCATTGACCACGCAGACGTATTTTTCGCTGCGTTCTCTCGATGCGCAGATCGCGGCGACGCGCTCCACGCTCGAGTCCCGCGACCAGACGCTGACCATCGTGCGCCGGCGCGCGGACGGCGGGCTGGCTTCCGACCTCGACGTCCGGCAGGCAGAGGGCGCACGCTCCGATGCGGCATTTCAACTCGACGAATTCCTGCGCCAGCGCGACCTGGCGGAGCATCTGCTGGGCACGCTCACCGGCAAGCTCGACCTGGCGCTCGCGCCCGGCGATCTCGCCGGATTGCCCGTGCCCGCGCTACCGCCGCCGGGGCTGCCCTCCGCATTGCTCGAGCGCCGGCCGGACATCCGCCAGGCGGAGCAGGACCTGGTCGCCGCCAACGCCCAGATCGGCGTCGCCAAGGCGCAACTTTTTCCAACGATCACGCTCACCGGCAGCTTCGGCGGAGAAAGTGCCGCACTCGCCGGGTTGTTCACGCTGCCCGGGCGGGTCTGGGCGCTCGCTGCGGGCGTGTCGGCGCCGATTTTCGAAGGCGGCAGGCTGACGGCGCAGGTCGACGTGGAGCAGGCGCGGCGCGGGCAATCGCTCGCGGCTTACCAGAAGGCGATCCAGACGTCGTTTCGGGAGGTTTCGGACGCCCTGACCAACGTGCGCCAGTACGCGGCAACCGAGCGCGATGCGCAGGCGAGCGTACCGCGGCACGCGGCGCGCTGCATCTGGCCAACGTCCGCTACGAGGCGGGTTACACGCCGTTTCTCGACGTGCTCGATTCGCAGCGCAGCCTCAACGTAGCGGAGCTGGCGCTGATCCGCAGCCGCCAGAATCTGCTGTCCGCCGACGTCGACCTCATGACGGCGCTTGGCGGCGGCTGGCAACCCGACGAGCGTGCGGCGGAGCGCTAGCAGAGTCCGGCGCCGCCGCTATGGGCAGCGCACGTCACCCGGCGCGCTAGACGCGCCGGCGATACTCGCCGGTGCGCGTGTCGATCTCGATCTTGTCACCGGTCGCCACGAACAGCGGCACCTGCACCTCGAGACCGCTGCCGAGCTTGGCGGGCTTCAGTACCTTGCCTGAAGTATCGCCACGGATGGCAGGCTCGGTGTAGGTGATTTCGCGCACCACCGAATTCGGCAACTCGACCGCGATCGCCTTGCCGTCGTAGAGCGTCAACTCGCAGCCAAGGCCGTCCTCGAGGTATGCGACGGCGTCGCCCAGATTGTCCTTTTCCACCTCGATCTGGTTGTAGTCCTCGTCCATGAAGACGTACATCGGATCGGCAAAGTACGAGAACGTCACCGGTTTCTTCTCCAGCTGGATCACGTCGAACTTCTCGTCGGCGCGATACACCGTCTCGGTGCCGGAGCCCGAGAGGAGGTTGCGAAGCTTCATCTTGACGACGGATGCGTTGCGGCCCGACTTGTTGAACTCGGCCTTCTGCACGACCATCGGGTCCTTGCCGATCATGATGACGTTGCCGGCGCGGACTTCCTGCGCGGTTTTCATGGTTGCACTCTGCTAATCCATTGATTCAGATAACCTATCATTATACCTGATCAGCGCAGAACTTGACCAGCGCGGAGGCGAGGTCGGTTTGCGCGGCGCACGCCTGCGCCCAGCGGACGGCGTGCGCGCCGAGCATGCCGCGCGCGGCAACGAACGCGCGCCAGGCCATCCCGGCGTCGCCGTCGCCGTTCCAGGCAACCAGGAGGCTGCGCCACGCCGTCGCCGCGTCCGTCGCCAGCCCGGTGCAATAGCGCGCCAGAAACGCCTCGAGCTTCAACCGGTGTGCGTTCTCGGTTTGCGGATAAACGTGCCAGACCAGCGGTCGCGCCGCCCATTGTGCGCGGACAAAGGAATCCTCACCCCGCACAAAGTTGATGTCGCACGTCCACAGCAGCCGATCGTAATCGTCCTGAGACACGAACGGGATGCGCAGCGAGCGTGAGTTCGCCGCGGGCGAGCCGTTGACCCGCCCGCAGCGCGTTGCCAGCGCTCCAGCCACCGAGCGCGTCCGTTGCGATGCCCTCGGGCACCACGCACAGCAGCGGCTGATCGCCCTTCGCCCACGCGTCGAGCAGCGAGGGCAGCGCCGCGTTGGGATAGCAGAAGAGCGATACCGTCAAGGTATCCTCCGCCGGCGCCATGAGCCCGAGCGCGCGCCAGAGCCTGTCGCGCGCGCCGCGATCGGCGCGGAATTGATCGCGGCGCGCGCAAAGGTCGCGTTCGCGCAACAGGCCGCCGCTGGCAGCGGTGAAGCCAGGAAAGTAAAAGTACCGCGTCAGCGGCAGCGTGGCATGGCGCGATGCAAGGCCGTGGCAACGCTCGATCCATGGTTCCGCGGACAGGTATTCGAGATTGATCCAGACCGGCTGCCGTTTGCGCTCGACCATTGCCGCCAGATAGGGCGCCGGCAGGCCGCAGCCGAAGGCCTCGATGACGACATCGCCGGGAACGGCGGCGGGATCGGCGCGCGCACGGTCCCAGCGGCGCACATCGATGCCGCGCACAGCCTGGACGCCGCTCGCGGCGTCGACCTCCGGAACCAGGCAGGCGAGCGTCGCGAGATTGTCGACGAACAGGCGCACGCCGAGGCCGTGCTCGCCGTGAAGCTGGCGCGCCAGGCGCCACGCGACAGCGACGTCGCCGTAGTTGTCGACGACGGCGCAAAAGATGTCCCAGTGCGCAGCGGATGCGGGCATGGCGAATGGCGAGCCGCCGGGGCAGGATTGCAACCTGGAGACCGCTGCACGGGTCCCGCCCGGTGCGAAATGGGGAATGATCGCACGAAGCGTGTCGCTGGCCGAACGACCTTGGTGCCGGCGTTCCCCGCCGTGCGGGCGCTTGCAGCCACGAATCGGGCCGGCACTGCAGTACAATCGCAGGCTGAAATTCACCTTGCGCGCTCGACACCTCCATGCGTACAGCAGCAGCCTCGGCCGCCGCGGCGACCGAGCCCGTCGTCGCACCGCTGTTCGTTGACGTCGTCTCCGACGTCGTCTGCCCCTGGTGCTATATCGGCAAGCGCAAGCTCGAAGCCGCGCTCGCCACCCTGCGTCACGAGCCCGGCCTGGCCGTCACGGTTCGCTGGCATCCGTTCGAGCTCAATCCCGACATTCCCGCGCAAGGCATGCCGCGGGCGGCGTATCTCGAAGCGAAGTTCGGCGGCAAGGCGCCCGCCGACGCGATCTACGCGCGCGTGCGCGCCGTCGGCACAGAGGTCGGCATCGCCTTTGCATTGGACCGGATTCGACTGCAGCCGAATACGCTTGATGCGCATCGCCTCGTCGCGTGGGCGCAGCAGCGCGGGGACGCCGACATGCTGGTCGAACGGCTGTTCCGTGCGTATTTCACCGAGGGCCGCAGCCTCGGGGCGGTTGACGAGCTCGTCGCGCTCGCGGGGGACACCGGACTGCCGGCAGACGAGACGCGGGCGATGCTCGTTTCGGCGGCATTTCGCGAACAGGTCAAAGCCGAGTTCCGCGAGGCGCAGGAGAGCGGCATCACGGGGGTGCCATTCTTCATCTTCAACGGCCGCGCAGCCGTATCGGGCGCGCACGATCCGGAAACACTGCTCGAGGCGATCGCGACCGCTCGCGAGAGCGCATGAGCGAGGGCGCCGGCAGCGACGCCCTGGAAGCGCTGTTCGCGGCGCAGCGCAAGGCCTTCGCCGCCGAGCGCGATCCTCAGCTTGCCGTCCGCCGCGACCGTCTTGACCGTCTCGCCGCATTGCTCGACGCGCGCGAGGCGGAGTTTGTCGAGGCGATCGCGGCCGATTTCGGCGTGCGACCCGCGCAGGAAACGCGGCTCGCCGAGCTGTTTCTCGTAACCGCGGGCCTGCGGCATGCACGGCGCAACCTGGCGCAGTGGATGCGGCCGCGCCGCGTGCCGACGCCGCTTTTCCTGCGCCCTGGCAGGAGCCGTGTCGTGCGACAGCCGCTCGGCGTCGTCGGCGTCATCAGCCCGTGGAATTATCCGGTGCAGCTTGCGCTGATGCCGGTCATCGCCGCCCTCGCGGCGGGCAATCGCGTGCTGCTCAAACCGAGCGAGCTGACGCCGCGCACATCGGCCGTGCTCGGACGCAGTGTCGCCGCCACATTCGCGGCCGACGAGTTCGCGGTCATCAACGGCGGCGCCGAAGTCGGCGCGGCATTCTCCGGCCTGCCTTTCGATCACCTGTTCTTCACCGGCTCGACGGCGGTGGGACGGAAGATCGCGCTTGCCGCCGCAGACAACCTGACGCCGGTGACGCTGGAACTCGGGGGCAAATCGCCGGCCCTCGTCCATGCCGACGCGGATTTCGACCTGCTGGCCAGGCGGCTGTGCGTCGGCAAGCTGCTCAACGCCGGCCAGACCTGCATCGCGCCCGATTATGTGCTCGCGCCCGCGGAGCGCATCCAGGGGCTGGTCGATGCGTTGGCCGCCGCGGTAGGCGCGCTCTATCCGCAGCTCGGCGCCAACCCCGATTACACGAGCATCGTCAACGATCGACATTACGCGCGGCTGACCGCGCTCATCGCCGACGCGGAGGCGAAGGGCGCGCGCGTGGTCCGACTCAACCCCGGCAACGAGGTGTTGCCAGGGCGCGCGCGCAAGCTGCCGCCGACGCTGCTCCTCGATGTGCGCGACGACATGGCGGTGATGCGCGAGGAGATATTCGGCCCGATCCTGCCCATCGAAGCCTACGCCACCATCGACGAAGCGATCGCGAGGATCAATGCCCGCCCGCGCCCGCTCGCGCTGTACGCGTTCGGGGGCGACCGGGATCTGCGCGAGCGCGTTCTGCGCGAGACAATCGCGGGCGGCGTCACCCTCGAAGACACGCTGTGGCACTTTTGTAACGAGAACCTGCCGTTTGGCGGCGTCGGCGCATCCGGCAGCGGCGCCTATCACGGCGAGCGCGGGTTTCTCGCCTTCACCCATCAGAAGGCGGTCTTCGTTCAGCCGCGTTTCACGCTCAATGCGCTGCTCTACCCGCCCTACGGCAAGCGATTCGATGCGATGCTCAGGATCCTGAGGCGGATCGCCTAGTCGCTCGGCGGACACGACGCCTTCGCCGCAGCGCGTCGCTCAGCACCGCCACGACGAACAAGTTGATACCAAGCGTCGCGAGCCTCAGCGGCGTCACGCCTTTGCTCAAGGCGTAAAGCTCGAAGGGCACGTAGAGAGCGCCTGACAGTGCGCCCAGCCACTGTGCCCATTCGCGATCGAACCACAGCCCGTAGCCCTCGGCGATGCGCACGCCGGCATAGAGCGCAGCCCCGAGGGCAAGCAGCCACAGATCCATCGACGTGACGCGTTCGGCAAGCGCCACGAAGATTCCCGGGATCCGGCTCGCCGGATTGAGATGCAGGTGCAGCAGCAGCTCGGTGACTACGTCACGGATGTCGCGATGGATGTACGCGAGCAGGCCGGCGCCAGCGGCGAGCACCAGCGCGCCCTTGGCGAATTCGAATACCGCGACGACTCGCAGCTGGGCGCCGAACCACCCGCGCAGATTGAGGGGCTGCTCGTGAGCCCGCTTCCCAGGCACGGCGCTACGCGCAGGTCGCACCGATTGGCTAGTTGGAGACCGGGAGCTTGCCTTGCACGCCTTCGACGTAATAATCCATCTTCGACAGCACGTCGTCGGACATCACCTTGCCGGCCGCAAGGCGCTCCTTGCCCTCGTTGTCCTTGATCGGGCCGGTGAACGGGTGCAGCTTGCCGCTGCCGATGTCGGCCGCGGTGCGGTTGACCAGATCCTGCACGTCCTTGGGCACGATCTTGTTGAACGGAGCCATCTTGATCATGCCCTCCTTGATGCCGCCCCAGACGCTGCCGGGTTTCCACCTGCCGGCGATCGCGTCCTGCACGGTCTTGGTATAGAACGCACCCCACTGGTGGGTAACCGCCGTCAGCTCGCCCTTCGGCCCGTACTTCGACATGTCGGAGTGATAACCGATTGAATAGACGTTCTTCGCCTCCGCCGCCTGTACCACGGCGGTCGAGTCGGTGTGGTGCGTGAGCACATCGGCTCCCTGCGAGACCAGCGTCTCGGCGGCCTCGCGCTCGCGGCCCGGGTCGTACCAGGAGTTCACCCACACCACCTTGACCTCGGACTTGGGATTCACGCTTCTCATGCCGCGGGTGAAGGCGTTAATCCCCATCACGACCTCCGGGATCGGGAATGCCGCGACGTAGCCGGCCACGTTCGATTTCGTCATTTTGCCCGCGACGATGCCGGCGAGATATCGCCCTTCGTAGAAGCGCGCGCTGTAAATGCCGACATTGACGTCGGTCTTGTAGCCGGTCGCGTGCTCGAATTCGGTCTGGGGAAACTGCTTGGCGACCTTCAGCGTCGGATTCATGTAGCCGAAGGAAGTCGTGAAGATGAGCTTGTTCCCGCTCAGCGCCAGCTCGCGAATCACGCGCTCGGCGTCCGCGCCCTCGGGCACGTTCTCGACATATTGGGTCACGACCTTGGCGCCGAGCGCCCTTTCCATCTCCTTGCGACCCGAGTCGTGCTGAAACGTCCAGCCCGCGTCGCTGACCGGGCTCACATACACGAAACCAACCTTGAACGGTTCGTCGGCCGCAACCGCCGCTTGCATCCCCGGAACGATCCCTGTGCCGAGCGCAACGAGCGTTGCGAACAGCATGCGACGGGTCGAGCGCTTGAACATCGGCAACATCTCCCTCTCCTTGAAGTGGTCCGGCAGTGCAGCCGGCGACGCAGCGGGCGAAGCGGCATTCTACCCGAGGCCGCTACACCTCCGCGTGATACGGCTTGCCGAGCGATGCCGGCGCATTGAGACGAATCGTGGTCGCATCGCGCGAGATGATCGTCAGTACGATAATCGTTGCGAGATAAGGCAGCATCGCCAGCAGCTGCGACGGCACTGCGACGCCCAGCGCCTGGGCCTGAAACTGCGCCAGCGTCACCGCGCCGAAGAGGTACGCGCCGGCAAGCACGCGCCATGGCTTCCAGGTCGCGAACACGACCAGTGCCAGCGCGATCCAGCCGCGGCCGGCGGTCATTGCCTCGGTCCACAGCGGCGTATACGCGGTGGCGAGGTACGCCCCGGCCAGTCCGGCGCAGGCGCCGCCGAACAGCACGGCGGCGTAGCGGATGGCGATCACCCGGTAACCGATGGCATGCGCCGAGTCGGGCGATTCGCCGACGGCGCGGAGTATCAAGCCGGCGCGCGTGTGAAACAGGAACCATTGCACCAGCGCGACCAATCCCACCGAAAGGTAGACGAAGGGGCTGTGCGCGAACAACAGCTTGCCGAAGAAAGGCAGGTTGGAGACGCCGGGGACGGACAGCGGCTTGATGCCGTCGATGACGATGCTGACGTAGTGGAGGCCGACGAACGCGGACAGGCCGACGCCGAACAGCGACAGCGCGAGCCCGGTCGCGACCTGATTCGCCATCAGCGTCAGCGTCAGCAGTGCGAAGACCAACGACAGCGCCGCCGCCGCCGCCATGCCCGCCGCGACTCCAAGCCAGGGCAGCTTGGTCGTCGCGGCGACGATGAAGGCCGCGACCGCGCCGACGAGCATCATGCCTTCGACGCCGAGGTTCAGCACGCCGGCACGCTCGGTGACGAGTTCGCCCGTCGCAGCGAGCACGAGCGGCGTTCCCGCGGCGAGGGTCAGGGCAATCAGCGTTGCGGCCAGTTCCATCAGGCACCCTCGCCTGCGGTGAGTGGTCGGGCGCCGGCGCTCGCCGGCGGTGCACGCCGCGCAAGGCGCACGCGGAAATTGACCAGTACGTCGGCGGCGAGCAGAAAGAACAGCAGCGTGCCCTGAAACAGTCCGGTGACAGCGGAGGGCAAGGCGAGGTTGATCTGGGCGGCCTCGCCGCCGAGGTAGAGCAGCGACATGAGCAGGCTCGAGAGAAGAATTCCCAACGGGTGCAAGCGACCGACGAAGGCGACGATGATCGCGGCGAAGCCGTATCCTGGAGACATCGCCGGCAGCAGCTGGCCGATCGGGCCGGCTGCTTCGTTGACCCCGGCGATGCCCGCGGTCGCGCCGCCGATCAGCATGCCGAGCCATACCGTGCGGCGGGCGGAGATGCCTGCGTAATTGGCGGCGGCGGGGGCAAGGCCCGCGACCCGCATCTGGAAACCGGCGAGGCTCTTGCGCATGAACAGCCACGCTACGGCAACGACGACGAGCGCGAGCAGAAACCCGGCGTTAAGCCGCGTCCCGGGCAGCAGGTTGGGGAGCAGTGCCGCATCGGTAAACATCTTCGACTGGGGAAAGTTGAAGCCCTCAGGATCCCGCCATGCGCCGTGCACCAGCAGCGACAGCGTCAGCGTCGCCACGTAGACGAGCATCAGGCTCACCAGGATTTCGTTGGCGTTGAAGCGCGTCTTGAGCCAGGCTGGGATCGCCGCCCATGCCATGCCGCCCAGGGCGCCTGCGCCGAGCATCAACGGCAGCACCCACGCGCTGCCGCTATCCTGCAGCGCGAGCGCGATGCCGCCGCCGCAGATCGCGCCGAGCGTAAGCTGGCCCTCGGCGCCGATGTTCCAGACATTGGCGCGATAGCCCGCGGCAAGGCCGACGGCACATAACATCAGCGGCGATGCCTTGAGCAGGAGTTCGCCAACCCCGTACAGGGTCTCGACGGGCTTGACGAAGAATACATAGAACGCTGCGAACGGATTCCTGCCCAGGATTCCGAACAGCACGAATCCGACGCAAAGCGTCGCCGCTGCGGCGAACAGTGGCGACAGCCAGCCCATCAGCCGGGACGGCTCGGGGCGCGCCTCCAGCCTAATGCGCATCGATCAGACCCGCAGGCGAAGAATCGGCGCGCAGGACGCCCTGCGCACCGATGAACGAGCCGCTCATCAGCAGGCCGATATCTTCCGCGTTGGTCTCGCGGGTAGGCAGTGCCGGCGAGAGCCGGCCGCGCGCAATGACCGCGAGGCGATCGCAGATTTCGAACAACTCGTCGAGTTCTTCGGATACGACCAGCACGGCAACCCCTTCGTCGCGCAGATCGACCAGCGCCTGCCGGATCTGCGCCGATGCTCCGACGTCCACGCCCCAGGTTGGCTGCGCCGCGATGATCACGCGCGGTCCCTGAAGAATTTCGCGGCCGACGATGTATTTCTGCAGGTTGCCGCCGGAAAGGCTGCGCGCCGTCGCGGCGGGTCCGGGCGCCTTGACGTTGAAACGCGCGATCGTGGCCTGCGCAAAGGCGCGCACCGCTTCCGGGCGGATGAAACCATGCCGCGTGAGGCCCTGCCGGTGGGCGGTCAGCAGGGCGTTGTCGGCGAGCGACATTTCCGGCACGGCCCCCCGGCCCAATCGCTCCTCGGGCACGAAGGCGAGGCCCAGCGCGCGACGGGTCGCGGCGTCGAGCCGTCCCGCGGGATTGCCATTCAACACGATCGGCTTGCCATCGCTCAACGTCCGTTCGCCGGACAATGCGGCCAGAAGTTCTTTCTGGCCGTTGCCCGATATTCCTGCGATGCCGACAATTTCGCCGCCGCGCACCGAAAGTTCGATGTCCACCAGATCGGTGCCGAAGGGATCCTCCGCGGGCAGCGAAAGCCCGCGCACCAGCAGCGTGCCATCGCCGCGGGTCATCGCCTGCCGGTGGCGCGGACGCGGCAGCTCGGCGCCGATCATCATGCGGGCCAAGCCAGAAGAGGTCTCCTGCCGCGGGTCGCACTCGCCGGTTACCTTGCCCGCGCGCAGCACCGTCGCGCGCTGGCACAGCGCCCGGATCTCGTCGAGCTTGTGGCTGATGTAGAGGATGCTGCATCCCTCGCCGGCGAGCCGGCGCAGTGTCGCGAAGAGCGTTGCAACGGCCTGCGGCGTGAGCACCGAAGTCGGCTCGTCCATGATCAAAAGTTGCGGCTGCTGCAGGAGGCAGCGCACGATCTCCACGCGCTGCCGTTCGCCGGCCGACATCGAATGCACGTGCCGCCGCGGGTCGAGCGGCAGGCCGTAGCGCTCGGAAACATCGCGAATACGCTCGTCGCGGGTCGCGGCTGCGTCACCGGGCTCGAGGGCGAGCGCAATGTTTTCGCTCACCGTCAGCGTTTCGAACAGGGAGAAGTGCTGGAAGACCATGCCGATGCCCAACGCGCGCGCCCGCGCGGGGCTGGCGATGGCCACGGCTTTGCCGTTCCACCGGGTCGTTCCTGCGTCCGGCCTGGCGACGCCGTAGATGATCTTCATCAGCGTCGACTTGCCGGCGCCGTTTTCTCCCAGGACCGCGTGAATCTCCCCCGGCATCACGGTGAGGTCGATGCCGTCGTTGGCCACCACCGAGGGGTAGATCTTGGTGATCCCCCGGAGCTCGAGGCGGGGCGCGGCCGAAATGCCGGTCGTTGGCATGTTCAGGCCGTCCCGATCAGGCTTCCGCGCCGGCGCGGCGCTGCGCATTCGCGGCAGCGCGCTCGTGTGCCTGGACGATCTCGGCGGCAACCGCTACGGCGATGATCCCGGGTTCGCGGCCGCGGATGCCGGCGATGCCGATCGGGCAGGTCACGCGCGCAATCGTCTCCTCAGCAAAACCGCGCGTCGCCAGGTGGCGCTCGAGCTGGGCACGCTTCGGCTTCGACCCGATCATGCCGGCGTAACGGAAGTCGCCGCGCGCGACAATCGCGGCGACGAGCTCGAAATCGAGCGCGTGGCTGTGCGTCATGACCAGAAACATGCTTTGCGGCGCGGCGGCGCGCACTTCCGCGGCGGGCACATCGGTCGCGAGGACCGTGACGTTCGCCGGCGTGGTCGACGGAAAATCGCAGTCGCGCTCATCGACCCAGGTCACGCTGCAGGGCACCGCGCCGAGCACCTGCACCAGCGCACGGCCGACGTGCCCGTTTCCGAACACCACCACGCGGAAATCGTGCGTGCCGATGCGCTCGACGAACCACGGCGCGCCGTCTCGCTCAACGACCGCCGGCGGCGCATCCGCTTGCGAAAGCAGGGCCTGCGCCGCCGCAAGCACCGCGGCGGGCAACTCGGCCGCGCCCACATCGGCGAACCCGACGGCGACGGGGATGCTCGTGCCCAACGCGATCGGCGTGGCGAGTGCAAGCGGCAGATCGTCCTCGGCGCGCCGCGCCAGCGCATCGAGCCAGTCCAGCGCCGCCGCGTCGAAGCAGCGGAACAGCACGGTCGCGACGCCGCCGCAACACTGTCCCAGCCGCGCCGCCAGCGGGAAGCGCGCCAACCAGGTACCCCGCTTGTCCGCCCGTAATGCATCGCGGGCGATGCGCAGCGCCTCGAACTCGAGGTGGCCGCCGCCGATGGTCGCCTGCGCCTGCGTCGCCGTCACCAGCATCCAGGCCCCGGCTTCGCGCGGCACCGAGCCGCGGGTCGCGGCGATGCTCACCAGGACCGCGCAACCCCCTCCGGCAAGGGCGCTGCGCAACGGGCGGATCCACGCGCTCACCTTGCCACCGCCGCCGTGGGAGGTGCCGCGGGAGGCGCGGTGGCGCGCGGCGCGCTCTCCTCGACCGCGAGCAGGATCGCCGCGTTGGTTGGCGGCGTGTCGAGGCGCGGGGACACGCGGTAGTCGCTCGCGGCGGCAATGGCATCGCGCAGCGCGTGCAGCACTACCGTGCAGGCGCCGCAATCGCCTTCGGCGCAGCCCCCCTTGGTTCCCGTGCGGCCGAGGTGCTCGCGCAGGAACTCGAGCACCGTCGTTGGCGGCGAGACGTACCCGGGGTGGACGAATTCGCCGTCGAGCAGGAACCGCACGCCGGTGCCGGCGTGCGGCGCGGACCGGGCGGCGGCGCCGGACCGCGCCATGTCGAAGGGCCGGCTACTTCTTGCCGGCGGCGTGGGTTACGTCCGCCACCAGCTTGGAGGCGCCTTTGTTGTGTGCCGTCATGCGCACCAGGATATCCGGCGGCAGGACGCCCGTCTTGTTGTAGTAGGCTTCGTTCCAGTCGTTGGAGATCGCGATCACCGTGCCGTCGAGATTCAAGCCGCCGTAGAGGCCCTTCGCGCGGCTGAAGGTGATGAAATCGGCGACGATATCCGACTTCGCGCCCGCGCCGACGGGGCCGGCGGCGACGCTCGCGTCGCCGCCGAGCTTGACCGACGGTGCCAAGAGCGAGTTCAGTCCCTTGTCCGTCATGACCAGGGTCACGACCTCGGACACGGAGATGCCGGCCTGGAAGCCGACGCTTGCGGTGGCCAGGGTGTAGAACGCCGGCCCGACCCACTTACGGGCCGCCGCATCGTGCGCGAGGGTCACGGCGCGACCGCCGGAGCCGCCGAAGATGAATCCGGCCTTGGCCACTTCGGGCGCGATCATGACCGCCTTGGCGCGGCTGATGTTCTGCTGCATCCAGGTCATGTCCGGGTCGCGCATGAAGTTTGACAATGTCCGGTCGGCTGCATCGACGAGCTTTTGCTGGTCGCTCTGCGCCAGAGCCACGCCTTGCGCTGCCGCCAACAGCAGCAACGCCCAGAGCGCCCGCGCGACGAGATGAATCGCCTTGTCTGCCATGATTCACTCCGTTGGTTGTCGGCGAAGGCCGCCTCGCCGGGGTAAATATTATATACCGCGCTCCCATCCGCCTCGTCGGCGGTGGACTATCCTGTCATTCGGGAATCGCATTCAGGAGGTACATCGCTGCCAGCAGCCCGCTCGGGCGACCCAGCCGGCCAAGCCATTTGGAGAAGATCTGCTCGATATCGCCGGACAGGTACACCTGCGTCAGCGCGCGGTTGACCTCGAGTCGGAACGCCGAGTCGTTGCGCGGCAGCATGAACGCGTAGGGCTCGAACGACAGATCCTCGGCGAGCAGGGCGAAGATCTTGGGATCCTTCGCTTGCGCGGCCAGGCCGATCAGCTTGACCTTGTCGCTCGCGAACGCGGCGACGGCACCGGATTCGAGCATCGCGACGCCTTCGACGCCATCCTTGACCTGCGACGACCTTGGCGTTGACCAGCCGCTCCTTGAGCGCCGCGTTGAGCCGTTTTTCGGTAGTGGTGCCGGAGGTGACCGCAATCGACTTGCCCGAAAGGTCCACGAAGGCGTTGATGGCCGAATCGGCACGCACCAGGAAACCGCCGCCGTCGACGAAGATGAGGTTGCTGAAATCAACGTGGTTCAAGCGCGACAGCGATTGCGTCGTGTTGGCGCACTCGAGATCCGCCTTGCCGTTCGCCATCATGGCGATGCGATTGGGTACGGTGTCGACGACCCAGTTGATGGCGAGGTCCGGCACATCGATGGCGCGGGCGATGCCGGCGATCACGCGCTTGCACAAGTCAATCGAATAGCCAGCCGGTTGATTGTTGGTCTCGACGTACGAGAAGGGCAGCGAATCGGCGGAAAAAGCAACGGTAATCGACTTCGCGGCCTTGATCTTCGCGAGCGTGTCCGGCGCGCGCTGTTGTGCGGTTGCGGAGAGGGGCAGAACGGCGGCGAGCAGGAGTACAGCGAGCAACAATCGTTTCACGGGAAACCTCGTGGCTTGTTCATCGAAGCGGCGGGGCGCGTGTCGCGCACCGGTCGTGCATCGTCGGCTGGACCGGCGAGGCGAGTGCATTATAAGGCGCGCCACCTGCCCGCGCTCGCGCACTTGCCCCCATGCTACACTCTGCCTAGCTTCGCTGCGGCGCGGCCGTCGCGCACGGCGGCGGGCGTTATCCTCGAGGGAGAACAGCTTGGCAGATGGTCGCGCCGCCGCGCTCGGTGCCCGGGCCGCAGCATGTTTTATTCTATTCGTGGCTGCCGCGCACGCCGCGGACACCTCGCGCACGCTGGAGCGCATCCGCACCGATGGCAGCATCCGGCTCGGGTATCGGACCGGGGCGGCTCCGTTCTCGTTCCAGGAGCGCGACGGCAGCGTGCGTGGCTACAGCGTCGAGATCTGCACGCGCGTCGCCGCGTCGCTGCAGAAACGCCTCGGTCTTGCGTCGCTGCGCATCGAATGGACGCCGCTCGGCGCGGCCGAGCGCCTGGATGCCGTGGCAAAGGGCAGGGTCGACATCGAGTGCGGCACGACCACGATCAGCTTGTCGCGTTACGAGATCGTCGATTTCAGTCTGCCGATTTTTGTCGACGGCGGAAGCGTACTTACCGCTGCGGCCTCGAAGCTGGAGCGTTTCAGCCGATCTCGACTCGCACCGCGTCGCGGTGATACCGGGCACGACCACCGAGAGCGCGCTCAAGCGCCAGCTCGCCGTCACCGGCGCGAAGGCGCAGCTGGTGCCCGTCAAGGACGGCTTCGAAGGCATCGCCCTGCTGAGCGCGGGGAAGGTCGACGGTTATGCCAGCGATCGGATCGTGCTCGTCGCGTTGCGCGCGGCGAGCGCCGATCCCGCGCACTGGGCGCTGCTCGACAACGATTTTTCCTTCGAGCCGTACGCGCTGGTCGTGCGGCGCGACGATCCGGATTTCCGGCTCGCGGTGAACCGTGCGCTCGTCGAGCTTTACGGCAGTGGCGACATCGATGCGATTTTCTATCGCTGGCTGGCCGGGTTGGGCCGGCCGGGCCCGTTGTTGAATGCGATGTTCTACCTCAGCACCCTGCCGCAATGACGCGCCGGCACCACCTCGTATTCGCCTTCGCTGCCGCGCTGCTGGCGTGCGCGGCGGCGGCGCAGGCGCCGCCGCCGCCGCCGCCACCACCGCCGGAGCTGGGGCAGGCGCCCCCGTCGGGCGCGGCGCAGGCACCGGCGCAGGCGGACGCCTGCGATCGCTGCGGCAAGATCGAATCGATCCGGCCGGTCACCGCCAAGGACCAGTGGACGCCACTGGGCACCGTTTCGTCGAGCCCGCCGGGTGGCTCACCGACGGGGAATCCCTCGGCCGCTACCATGGTCCAGATCGGACCGGGACTCACCAAGCAGGGCACCGTGCTCATCGGCGCCGCCGGAGGGGCCGCGTACGGAACCCGCCCGCACCGAGCTCAACACGCGGCGTTGGGAGGTCGTGGTGCGCATGGATGCGGGCGGGACAAGATCGGTAACGCAGAATTACGAACCGATGCTGCGCGAAGGTGATCGCGTCCGCGTCATGGGGACGCAGCTCGAGCTCGTCCAGTGAGCGCCGCGCTTGCGTCCGCGGCCGGCAGCGCGGTCGCTCCGGCGCGCCTTACGATCACCGATGCCGCTGATGGCCGCCTGATCCTGGCGCTTGCGGGCCGGCTCGACGCGTATTCGATTCCGCTGCCCTGGGCGCAGGCAAGCGCCGCGCTGGCCGCGGCCCCGACGCGCCCGATCATCGTCGATGCGGCGGCGGTCGATTATTGCGACGGCGGGGGCATCGCGATGCTGGTCGACCTGCTGCGCCAGCCGCGCGCCGCCGGCGCCGCGGTATCCGTCCGCGGGCTGCGACCCGAATTCCAGACCCTGCTCAACCAGTTCGACCTGGCCCTGCTCGCCGCGCCCGGCTCACCCGCCATCCCCGCGCGCCAACGCGATCGAGGAGATCGGCCGCGCGACGGCGACGCTCGGGCGCGACATGCGCACGCAGATCGCGTTCGTCGGCGAAACCGGCGCCGCGTTATGGTACGCGCTGACGCACCCGCGGCGCGTGCGCTGGAAGGACGTGTGGTACACCTGCGAGCAGGTCGGCGCCAACGCCTTGCCGATCGTCGCGCTGATCTCGTTCCTGTTCGGCGTCATCCTGGCCTTCGAGGCGGCGGTGCCGATGCGGCAGTTCGGCGCGGAGATCTTCGTGGCCGACTTGATCGGCCTGTCGGTCCTGCGCGAGCTCGGGCCGCTGATGACCGCGATCCTGCTCGCCGGGCGCTCGGGCGCGGCGTTCGCCGCCGAGATCGGCACCATGAAGGTGAACGAGGAACTGGACGCGCTGACCACGATGGGGCTCGATCCGGTGCGCTTCCTCGTCGTGACCCGCGTCATCGCCTCGCTGCTGATGGTGCCCCTGCTGTCGCTGTTCTCCGACCTGATCGGCGTACTGGCCGGCGGCCTGACGATGCTGTCGTTCAACATCCCCTTGGTCACGTATCTGAAGGAGGTCGCCAGCATTGTCGATCTCAAGGACGTGCTCGCGGGCCTGGTCAAGACACCGGTTTTCGCGATCCTCATCGCCGGTATCGGCTGCCTGCGCGGCCTGCAGACGCAGACCGGGGCGAGCGCGGTCGGCATCTCGGCCACGCGCGCCGTCGTCTCCGGCATCGTGACCCTGGTCGCGGTCGACGGCATTTTTGCCGTCATCTACTATATTCTCGACATATGACGTCCGCGCTTCCCGCCGCGCCGATTGTCAGGGTCGAGGGCCTCGCCGCCGGCTATGGCGATGAGGTGATCCTGCGCGACGTGAATTTCGCGGTCAATCGCGGCGAGGTGTTCATCATTCTCGGCGGCTCCGGCAGCGGCAAGAGCACGCTGTTGAAGCACATGATCGGCCTGTACGAGCCGCTGGCGGGCCACGTGTTCATCGATGGCGCCGATATCGTGACCGCGGAGGGCGCGGCGCGGCAGGAGATCCTGAAGAAGATCGGCGTGATGTATCAGAGCGGCGCGCTGTTCGGGTCGATGACGCTGCTCGAGAACGTGCGGCTGCCGCTCGAGGAGTACACCGCGCTGCCGCTGCCCGCGATGGACCTGA
The DNA here is from genome assembly GCA_963778275.1 of uncultured beta proteobacterium. Classification (GTDB taxonomy): domain Bacteria; phylum Pseudomonadota; class Gammaproteobacteria; order Burkholderiales; family Casimicrobiaceae; genus PALSA-1003. The sequence continues at coordinate 95,830 of CAVZTS010000015.1, forward strand.
TCGCGCGCATGAAGCTCGAATTGGTCGGGCTCGAGTCCTTTTGCGGGCACATGCCCGCGGAGCTCAGCGGCGGCATGCAGAAGCGCGCCGCGATCGCACGGGCGATGGCGCTCGATCCTGGAATCCTGTTTCTCGACGAGCCCTCGGCGGGGCTCGATCCGATCACGTCGGCGGAGATCGATGCGTTGGTCCGCCGGCTCGCCGCGAGCCTGCGCATCACGTTCGTGATCGTGACGCACGAGCTCGCCAGCATCTACGCCATCGCCGACCGCGTGATCATGCTCGACAAGCACGCCCAGGGCATCATCGCCGAGGGCGATCCGCGGGTGCTCCGCGATAGCAGCGACAACCCCCGGGTGCGGCAGTTCTTCCGGCGCGAACCCGAAGCCGCGACGGAGACCGCGTCATGAGCGCCCAGGCGAACAATTTCAAGCTCGGCCTGTTCGTCATCGGCGCGGTCGTGGCACTGGTGCTGCTGTTGCTCATCATCGGCTCCGGGCGATGGTTCCAGTCGAAGACCGTGATCGAGACGTATTTCAACGAATCCGTGCAGGGTCTGGATATCGGTTCGAAGGTGAAGTATCGCGGCGTGACGGTCGGCGAGGTCACGCGCATCAACTTCACCTACAACAAGTACCAGCAGGACAAGCCGGTCGAGGAGCGCCTGCGCTACGTCCTGGTCGAGGCGACGATTCTCGGACGCCTGGTTGGAAGCAAGGCCGGTGGCGAAATCACCCGCCCGGAGACGGTGCACATGGAAATCGAGAAGGGGTTGCGCATCCGGCTTGCGCCGCAGGGCATCACCGGCACGAACTACCTGGAGATCGACTACGTCGATCCCAAGCTCAACCCGGAGCTGCAGATATCCTGGGAGCCCGACCACGTGTACATCCCGAGCACGCGGTCGACATTCACGCAATTCTTCTCCGCCGCCGGCGATGTGGTCGAAAAGCTGCAGCACCTCGATCTCGACGGCGTAGTGACGCGTCTCGATCGCCTGCTCGAAACGACGAACGAGCGCGTGGCCGCGGTCGACACGGCGAAGATATCCGAATCGACCAAGAGCGTGCTGGGAAAGTTCGATCGCAAGCTGGATCAGCTTGACGTCGACCGGATCTCGAAGGAGAGTACCGCGCTGCTGGCCGAGCTGCGGCAGACCAATCAGAAGCTCTCCGCGATCGTGGACGATCCGGCGTGGAAGAAACTGCCCGGCGATGCCGGCGCCGCCGTCGCCGCGGGCGAGGAAGCTCGTCGAGGATCCCAATCTGCCCAAGGCGCTCTCGCACCTGGAGAGCACCCTTGCGCGACTGGATCGAGTTCTCGGCGGGACCGAGTCCGACTTGAGAAAGACCCTCGACAACGTGCGGCAAATCACCGAAAACCTGCGCGACCTGACCGAGGATGCCAAGCGCAATCCGTCGCGGCTGATCCTCGGCGCGCCGCCAGCGCCAGCCAAAGGTATCCAACCGTGACCCCACCCGCTTCGCTTTCGCGTCGGCGTGCATTGGCGGCGGCCGTCGTGCTGCTCGGCGCCGGTTGCTCGCAACCGGCGCCACTCAAGTCGACGTTTTTGCTGGAGCCGCCGCGTCCCGCCCCGGCAGGCGCCGGACCGCGCCCGAAGACACTCAAGGTCGATTCGGTGTCCGTCGCCGGCCCGTTCCGGGGCCGTTCGCTCGTCTATCGCGAGAGCGAGCTCAAGTTCGAGGCCGATTTCTACGACGAGTTCCTGATCGCTCCCGCAGCGATGCTCGGGGAGACGATTGCCGCCTGGCTCGCGGCCGCCGGGCTCTACCAGGCCGTGCTGCCGCCGTCGAGCACCCGTGACGGCGAAGAGCTGCTCGAGGCATTCGTGGCCGAGCTCTACGGCGACCTGCGCGACGCGGCGAAGCCGGCGGCCGTGGTGACGATCAAGTTCTTTCTCAGCGACGCGCGCGCTGCCGCGGGCGCATTTCTGTGGAGCGGTGAGCTTCGCGCCCGGCGCGAGGTTCCGATGCGATCGGCCGAGGCGCTGGTCGCAGGGCTCAATGCGGCTCTTGGCGACGTTCTCGAGCAACTCGCCGCCGCGCTGCGCGCGCTACCCGCCCGATAGCGCTCCGGCAGTGACCCTGGCGCGGGCCCGTGCGCTACGCGGCGCGGCGCGCCGTGAGGTCGTGCGCGCCGCTGGCGACGACCTCCACCGCGAACGAACGTGCCCGCAACCAGATCGCCACCGTCTTCGATGCTGACGATGCCATCGATTTCGGGCGCATCGGCCGCGCTGCGCGCGATCGCCCGCCCGGCTTCCACGGTATCGATCAGTACTTCCATCGTGCGCCCGACCTTGGCGGCGAGGCGGCGGGCGCTGATCTTCGCCTGCACGGCCATGAAACGCGCGCGCCGCTCTTCCTTCACCGCCTCCGGGACCGGATCGGGCAGCGCATTCGCCGCGGCGCCCGCGACGGGCGAGTAGGCGAAGCAACCCACGCGGTCGAGCTCTGCCGCCTCGAGAAACTCCAGCAGCTCCGCAAACTCGGTCGCGGTTTCCCCGGGGAAGCCGACGATGAACGTCGAGCGCACGGTGAGCTCGGGACAAATCGAGCGCCAGGCGCGGATGCGCTCCAGGTTGTTCTGCGCATTGGCCGGTCGCTTCATCAGTTTCAACAGCCGCGGGCTGGCGTGCTGGAACGGCACGTCCAGATACGGCAGCACGGTTCCCGCCGCCATCAGCGGCAGGACGTCGTCGACGTGCGGATACGGATACACGTAATGCAGGCGCACCCATGCGCCGTGCTCGCCGGCAAGCTCGCCGAGTGCGCGCACGAGCTCGGTCATGCGCGTCTTAACCGGCCGGCCGCGCCAGAATCCGGTGCGGTACTTGACGTCGACCCCGTACGCGCTGGTGTCCTGCGAGATGACGAGCAACTCGCGCACACCCGCGCGCAGCAGGTGCTCGGCCTCGCTCATGACCTCGCCTAAGGGCCGGCTGACGAGGTCGCCGCGCATCGAGGGAATGATGCAGAAGCTGCAGCGGTGGTTGCAGCCTTCCGCAATCTTGAGATAGGCGTAGTGTTTCGGCGTCAGGCGGATGCCCTGCGGGGGCACGAGATCGCTGAACGGATCGTGCGGCTTGGGCAGCTCGGCATGCACCGCGCCCATGACTTCCGCCACGGCGTGCGGCCCCGTGACCGCCAGGATGCGCGGATGCGCTTTCCTGACGAACGCGCCACCATCCTTGGCGCCGAGGCAGCCGGTGACGACGACCTTGCCGTTTTCCGCGAGCGCCTCGCCGATCGCCGCGAGCGACTCCTCGACCGCGGCGTCGATGAAGCCGCAGGTATTGACGACGACGAGATCGGCGCCGGCGTAGCTCGGCGCGATCGCGTAGCCCTCGGCGCGCAGCTGGGTGAGGATGTGCTCGGAATCGACGAGTGCCTTCGGGCAGCCGAGCGAGACGAACCCGATTCGGGGCACCGCTGCGGGTCGACGCTTCATCGCCGGTGGGGCTATCCGGTTGCGCTGCGAAAAAGCGCTACGCTGCAATGCAGCTTGTGCGCCGCTTTGGCCAGGCGGCGGAAATCAGCGCTTATTGTCGTCTTCGCCCGATCCCGGCACGGCGAAGTTGGGGAAGGGAAACGCGGTAAACAGCCCGCGGGTCTGGTCCTGCATGCGTTGCTGCATGTCCATGAACAGCTTCGCGCTTTGCTCGAGGTAGTTGCCGAGCATGCCCTGCATCGCCGGCGCCTGCATCTGCAGAAACTGCTTCCACAGGTCAGGGGTGAGCAGCAACTTGTCGCCGTAGATCTGCTTGGCCTGCTCCTGCAGCTTGTTCTGGATGGTGAGGAACGCCTGGACGTTCTGCTCCATGTAATTGCCCATGATGCCCTGCAGCGCATTGCCGTAGAAGCGGATCATCTGCGCGAGCATCTCGCTGGAGAACATGGGCATCCCCGCGGACTCCTCCTCGAGAATGATCTGCAGCAGGATGCTGCGCGTCAGATCGTCGCCGGACTTCGCGTCGATGACCTGAAAATCGACGTGCTCGAGCACCATCTGCTTGACGTCAACCAGGGTGATGTAGCCGCTGTGGGCGGTGTCGTACAGGCGGCGGTTCGGGTATTTCTTGATCACGCGGATCGACGACTTGTTCATGCACGGCTCCAGCGGGCGATCGGATATTATAACCCGCTGATTTATTTGGGCGTTTGTTTTGTGTCGCCGGGCGGTAAAAAGGCCCTGTTGCGACGCACCAAAAAAGCCTTGACAGGGGGCGGCGCCACTCCTAGAATGCAGTTGTGCGGTGCAGCAAAAGGGGGTTGAGAAGGGTTAGGCCCCGGGCAGTGGCGCGAAGTGACCATGGCCCGAACCCTCGCAGCCGGACGAATGTTTGGACGCAACCAACCTCAATTGAAAGGTCGATCATGTACAACGCAACGGAACAATTCGCTGAAATCAACAAGGCCGGGTATGACAACGCAGTCAAGCTCGCCTCGCTGTCGCTGGAGAAGGCCGAGCGCCTGACCAAGCTCAATCTGCAGGCCGCCAAGGTCGCGCTGGAGCAAGGGGTGTATAGCGCCAACGCCGTCGCCGGCGTCAAGGACGTGCAGGAATTCTTCACCCTTCGTTCCAAGCTTGCCGAAGCCGGTGTGCAAAACGCGCTCGGTTACTCGCGCGGAATCTACGAAATCGCCTCGGAAGCGCAAGCCGATTTCTCGACGCTGGCTGAAGAAGCCTGGGCTGCGTACACGAAGGGTGTCGCGGCGTGGGTGGAAAAGGCGTCCAAGAATGCGCCCGCGGGCTCGGATGTCGCAGTGACGGCGCTCAAGTCGACCGTCGCGGCAACGACCGCCGCGTTCGATCAACTGTCGAAGGCGACCAAGCAAGTGGTGAGCTTTGCGGACGCGTCGATGCGCGCGGCCACCGCCAACGCGGCGAGCGCCGCCAAGGCAACGACCAAGGGCCGCAAGGCGGCGTAAGGCTGCCAGCGGAACAGGACGGGAACTTGAAACCCGGGAGACGGTCTCTATATTGGTGTTGATGACTCCGTCCGTGTCATCCGGTTGCCATACAGCGTAGCCACGATGATCCGGATACTGCAGTAGCTTCCTCCTCCTAGCTCTGCAGCCTCACAGCCTCGACAGCGATGTCGGGGCTTTTTTTTTGCCGCCTCGATCGGCGTCGACCGGTGGCTTGTCGAACTGCGCTGGCGGAGTCTGCTCCAATGGCGAAGGCACATGGCGCGCGTGACCCTCGCCTGATTCGAATGCGGGTTATCATCTGCGGAAGCACGAAATTCGAAGCGCATACGCACCATGATCAGCACGCCCGGTCCCCGTTCCGACCCCGACGAAGACCTCGCCGCTGCGCCGCGCAATCTGCGCGCGGCGCCTCTGCCGCGGGATTCGCAGGCTCCCGCGCAACTCGCCGTGGCGTCAACCCTGCAACAGCCGGCCGTACCGGCCCGTGAACTCGATGCCGAGCGCGTGCGACCGTATGTGCCGCGCGCCTTGCAGCAGCACCTGATCGAGAATCCGGACAGCCGCTGTTGGATGGCAGAGGGAAGCGCGGCCTTCGTTGACATCTCCGGGTTCACCCAACTGTCCGAGCAGCTCGCCCGCAAGGGCCGCGAGGGTGCGGAACAAATCACCGATGCGATCGGCGGCAGCTTCGAGTCGATCCTGTTGGTCGCCTATCAAAACGGCGGGGGCCTGCTCAAGTTCGGCGGTGACAGTTTGCTCTTGTGGTTCCACGGCGAGGGTCATGCGGCGCGCGCATGTCGGGCCGCAGTGCTGATGCGCCAGATGCTGCAGAAGGTGGGCCGCATCGAGCTACGCGACGCGGAGGTCACGCTCGAGATGGCGCAAGGCGTGCATTCGGGCCAGTTCCATTTTTTTGCCGTGGGCACGTCGCATATCGAATTCCTGCCGGCGGGGCCCGCCTGGAGCCGCCTCGTGGCGATGGAGAACGAGGCCAGCGCTGGCGATATCGTGGTCAGCCCGGAAACCGCGGCATTGCTGGACGGTGATTTTGTGGGCGAGGAGAGGGGTATCCGGACGGCTGCTGCTGCGAGAGCCACCGGGTGAGAGCGGCACGTGGTCGCTCACGGATCCGCCGCCGGTTCCGCCGGAGACCCTGGCGCGCTGCTTGCCGCCAGCGATCCGAGCCCACGTTCTCGGCGGCGGCGGCGCGCCCGAGCACCGACCCGTCACGATTGCGTTCATACGCTTCGAGGGCATCGATGCGCTGATCGAAGAACACGGTCCAGTGGCAGCGGCCGAAGCGCTGCAGCGCCTGGTGAGCGCGGTCGAAGCCGCCACCGAGGAGCATCAGGTGTCGTTGCTTGCCTCCGACGTCGACGCCGATGGCGGCAAGCTGATCCTGAGCGGCGGCGCACCGAAGGTGACCGGCAACGACGAAGAGCGGATGCTGCTCGCGCTGCGCAAGATCGTTTCCGGCGACCTGCCGATTCCGCTGCGCATCGGCGTGCATCGGGGCGCGGTGTTTGCCGGGGATATCGGACCCCACTATCGCCGCACCTATACGGTGATGGGCGACGCGGTGAACCTGGCGGCCCGCCTGATGGCGAAGGCCGGGCCGGGGCAGATCTGCGTGACCGGCGAGGTGCTCGACCGCTGCAACACGCTGTTCGAAACGACCAAGCTGGAGCCTTTGGCGGTGAAGGGAAAGGCGGAACCGGTTCTGGCGTGGTGGGTCGGCCGTGCGCAGGGCTCGAGGACGCGACAGGTGTCGCTGCAGCGGCTGCCGTTGACCGGTCGCAATGCGGAGCTGGGCGCGATTCGCAAGGCGGTCGCCAGCGCGCGTTCCGGGGCGGGGCGGCTGATCGAGGTCGTAGGGGATGCCGGGGTTGGCAAGACCCGGTTGATCGAGGCGTTGCGCGACGCGATGACCGGGTTCCGCAAGCTCCACGCCGTCTGCGAGGCCTACACCTCCGCAACCCCCTATGTCGTGTGGCGCGAGCTGCTGCGCGAGATGCTCGAATTCGGGCGGGACGACCCCGACGCGGCCATCGCGGAGCGTGTTCGTGACGAGGTGTTGACGCGGGCGCCCGACCTTGCGCCATGGCTGCCCCTGCTCGCCGCGGTGTTCGGCGTCGAGATCGCGCCCTCACCGGAGGTCGAGCTCCTGGCGGAAAAAAACCGCCGCGTGAGACTGCACGAAGCCGTGGCCCGGTTTCTTGCGGTTATCGTGCCCGAACGCCTGTGCATCGAGATCGGCAACGTGCACGACATGGACGAGGCCTCGGCCGAGCTGCTGTCGCATCTGACCGGCGAGCTCTCGCACGCGATCCTGGGTTTTCGCGGTGACGCGCCGCCCTTCCGGCGCCGGGTTCGTGGCGCCCGAGACGCCTGCGGTGGTGCGCATCGAGCTCAAACCGCTCGCGCCGCAGGACGCGCTGCGCCTGGCCGAGTTGGCGAGCCAGGGAAGCCCGCTGCCGGCGCACGTCCTGGAGGTCGTCGCGAATCGTTCCGGCGGAAATCCGCAGTTTCTGCGCGACCTGTTGCGTACCGCGATCGCATCCGGCGGCATCACCGATCTTCCGGATTCGGCCGAAGCCGCTGCGATGGCGCAGATCGATGGCCTCGCGCCGGAGGACCGTGCGCTGGTCCGCCGCGCGGCGGTCTTCGGCCTGACGTTCCACCCGCGCATGCTCGCGTGGTTCGCCGAGGACGGCGAGGAAGCTCCGGCCGGACCGGGGACGTGGGACCGGCTGCGCGAGCTGTTCGACGAAGAGCCCGACGGGTACATGCGCTTCCGGCGCTCGCTCCTGCGCGACGCGGCGTACCAGGGGCTGCCCTACAAGCTGCGGCGAAAGCTGCACGGCGCCGTCGCCACGCGCCTCGAAGAGGAGATGGACTATCCGGAGGAGGCTGCGGGCATCCTTTCGCTGCATTACCTCCAGGCCGGCGAGTATCAGCCGGCGTGGCGCTATGCCACCGCAGCCGCCAAGCACGCGGAAGGGGTCTATGCGTACGTCGAGGCCGCCGAGCTTTACGCGCGCGCATTGGAGGCGGGGCGGGAGCTCCCGGGTCTCGGGGCAGAGGAACACGCCGGCGTGCACCAGGCCATTGGCGACGCGTGGTACCGCGTGGGCGAATTCAGCAAAGCTGCCGCGGCCTACACCGCTGCCCGCCCGCTGGTCGCGAGCGATGCGCTCCGGGACGCCGACCTGCTGCTCAAGCTTTCGCACCTGGAGGAAAAGCTCGGCAACTACACCGAGGCGCTGCGCTGGACCGACCAGGCTCGCGACATCCTTCGCCGCTTGCCCGGCCCGGAGGCGGCACGCCAAGCCGCGCGCTTGGGTGCCTGGCACGCGACCGTGCTGCAGTATGCGGGCCGCACCAGCGAGGCGCTTGACTGGGCGGAGCGCACGGTGCCCGAGGCCGAGGCTGCCGACGATCCGGAGGCGCTCGGGGAAGCGTGCTGGGTCAAAGGCTGGATTTACGGCGACCTGCGCAGGGAGGGAGCGCAAGCGTCCATGCAGCGTTCGCTGGAGGCATTTCAGCGCGCCGGGAACATGGTGCGGCAAGCTGGAGTCCTGGTGAGCCTCGGCGTCGTGTGCCAGTGGGAGGGCCTTTGGGACGAGGCATTGTCCTATCACGCGCAGGCCCGCGACGCAGCCCTGAAGATCGGCAGTGCGATCAACGCGGCCCTCGCGCGCGTCAACATCGCGGAGATCCTGGTCGATCGCGGCGAGTGGGCGGAGGCCCAGGCGCTGCTGCTGGAAACGCTGCCGTTCTGGAAAGCGTCGCAGTATCACTATCATCTTGGCTTTTGCCTGTTACTGCTTGGACGCGTGGCCTTGCGCCTGGGGCGGCTGGACGAGGCGCTCACGCGCTTCGACGAGGCCAAAGCGAGCTTCCTGCACGTCGGAGCGGAGGAGGAAATCCCGGCCGTCGACGCCCGCATTGCCGAGTGTCGTGTCGCGATGGGGAATTCCGAGGCCGGCCTCGAGCTGGTGAGATCCATGCTCGGTCGTGCAAGTGCTTCGAACGCCATCGCCAAAGTGATGCCGCTGTTGGAGCGGATTCAGGGTCATGCCCTGCTGCGGCAGGACGACCTCTGGGGCGCCCGAGACGCACTGGAGGCAAGCCTCGAGTCGGCGAGGGAGCGCCACGATGTCTTCGAGAAGACGCTCACCATGCTCTCGCTCATCGAGCTCGACCACCTGGAAGGCGTCGAGCCGCCCATTGAAATGGTGAACGAAAGCCGATCGCTGCTCGCGAGCCTCAAGGTTCGCGCGGTGCCGCCGGTACCGCTCCCTCCGCGGTAGCACCACAAACGCGGAGCGGCCCCGGGGGCCGCTCCTTGGGACTGCAGTTCGAAAACGCGCTAGGGTCCGGACACGTGGCCGTCGCCGCCGATGTCGATGAACGTCGACGCATGACCGTTACCTTCGACAGCAGGCGGGCCCGCGATACACATCAGCGCCTGGTTGCCCCCTGTGTACGGGAAGGGCACGCCTTCCGTCGGCAGGAGCGGCAGCGGCGTGCTCATGACCAGAGCACCGACCGCGTGGGTCGCCGCAGTCGTGCCGCCCACGCCGCGTTGCACGATCGCCAAAGCTTTCCCTTCGCCCGCTTCGGTGCAATCACTGGCGTCGGTGGGGTCGCGGTCATTGTCCAGGCAAACCAGATGCACCGTGATGCGTTCGGTCCCGATCACGATGTCGAACGCCGTCCCGGGATGATTCGGATCGATCGGGGGGCTCCCCGGGTAGGGGATGCTGCCCGGTGGCGTTCCGGGCGTCGCCTGGCGGGGCGGTGTCGTGGTGTCGACCGCTATCGTGGTGGCGCTAAGCGTCACCGCCGCCGTCAACGTCCCGTAAGGCGCCGGCAAGACGTCGGGCTGGAGACACGGCTGACCCGTAACGAACGCGGGGGTGCCCGCTGTGCTCGCCGGACTCCCGTCGATGTTGAGCCACGCAACCTGCGTCGTTCCCGGCGCAGGCGGCGGACCCGTGCCGCAAACGGCGTACTCGAAGTCCGCGAGCGGATCACCGCCGGTCTGAAAATCGGGCCACCGGAAGTGCAGCTGGTCGTTGGCCGGAAGGGTGTCGGTCACGAAGTACGGCAGGGTGCCGGTAGGGATGCTCCCGTCCTTGTCGTAGTACCCGCGCTCGCCCATGACGCAATTGGCATTGAGGCTGTCCGGCACGGTAAATGTGGCGCCGCTCGCGAGGCTTCCGCAGGAGATGGATGTTTCAAGTGAGGAATCGTCCGCATCCAGGTCGAGGCGCGGGCCGTTCAAGGAACCACCCAGCCAGGCGACCGGGCTCCAGACACCGTCGCCACAGCTGCTTACCTGCAGCGTCAGGGTGATCGAGTCCGACCAGAACAACGGGCGCATACGCGTGATCGAGACCGATGATCCGGGGAACGATCCGACGACCTTGCCGTTGGCCGGGGGGGAGACGCCGACGATGGTCAAGCCGGTGGCCGAGAGGGTGAACGACCCGATCGGCAAAAGACCGTTGTTCCTGATCTTGGCCGATACGATAAATGGGGGTGAGGTCCGGGCCGGCGGCGCAGATACGATATCCATGTCAAGGTCGTACTGTTTCCACCAGTCAGCGTCGTCATCGGCGGCGAAGCTGGGGAACGCCAGCGTCGCGAGCACCAACGCCGTCAGGAAGCACAGCACCTTGCGTATGTGGTTCATGGAATCCCCTTCTTCCGAGAAGCGTTGCGGTATGCAACGCTACAGCCGCGACAAACCTTCGTCGGGACGAACACTACGGCGACGAGCGTCGCTCGTCAACGGGAATATTCGCCCGCCGCACCGGTTCCGACACAGGTCTCGGCGGGGCCTGGATCACCGCCTCGATCGGTCCGAAAAAAATCCGGCGCGTCGAGCGTCGACTGCGCGCTGTCCAGCGAAGGGATTGTTCTCGCGAGATCGCGCGCGTGGAGCGCCAGCTTGTTAGCTACAACACTAGCCGCGGCCGCCGAATTGCCGTTCCAGTGCCGCGTCGACCCGACCGATGACGCTCGCCCAATCGCCGATCGCGGGCTGCCGGAACAGGCGCGCGGTCGGATACCAGATGCTGTCCTCGCGATCGAGCATCCAGCGCCAGTCGTGCGCGTTGAACGGCAGAAGTATCCAAACCGGCTTGCCCATCGCGCCCGCGACGTGCGGCACGCTCGTGTCCACCGTCACCAGGACGTCGAGCAGTTCGATGACCGCCGCCGTGTCGGCAAAGTCCTGCAACTCGCCGCCGACGTGGCGCAGATCGGCGCGCGACGCGAGCAGCGAGGCGTCTGAGTCATGGACTTCCTTCTGCAGGCTTATCCACTCGGCCCAGTCGCGCACCAGGGGCAGCATCTCCGAGAGCGCCATGCTGCGCTTGTCGTTTGTCTGCGACATGCTCCCGCTCCAGACCACGCCCACCCGCGGCTTGTTCTTGGGACCCAGTTTCTCCCGCCACGCGTCAACCCGCGCAGCCGCGCTGCGCAGGTACGGAATGGCCGCAGGAATGTTGGTCGGATCCGTCTTGAACGCCAGCGGCAGGCTCATCAGCGGGCAGTGACAGTCGAATGCCGGCAATGCAGCGCCGCGCGGCACGACCTGCGCCACGCCCTCCAAATCCGCAAGCAGTGGCAGCAGCGGCGGTTGCACTTCCAGCACGACCTTCGCACCCAGTGCGGCGACCGCTTGCGCGTAGCGACAGAACTGCAGCGTGTCGCCCAGGCCCAATTCGCTGTGCAGCAGAATGGTATGGCCCGCCAGCGGTTGCGCTCCCAGCCACAGCGGTTGCTGGAAATCACGCCGGGCGTGATTGGGTTGCTCCAATTTCCAGCGCCACTCGTACTCCTGCCAGCCAAGCGTGAAATCGCCGAGCAGCAAGCGGCAATCCGCCAGGTTCCAGTGCGCGGCCGCGTAATCGGGCTTGAGCGCGACGGCACGCTCATAGCTCTCGACCGCCTCCCGATGGCGGTGCAGTTCGCGCAGCGCGTTGCCGCGGTTGTAATAGGCTTCCGCATAGTCGGGCCTGATGGCGATGGCGCGCTCGCAGCTCTCCAGCGCCTCCGCTGGCCGGTCGAGCGCAGCGAGCGCAATGCCGCGATTGTTGTAGGCTTCCGCGTAATCGGGCTTGAGCGCGATGGCGCGGTCGTAAGCTCTCCACCGCCTCGGCGAAACACCTGAGCTCGCCCGCGAGCGCAACGCCACGGTTGTTGTAGGCCCTGGCGTAATCGGGCTTGAGCGCGATGGCGCGCTCATAGCTCGCCACCGCCTCCACGTAGCGTTGCAGGCGATCCAGCGCGATGCCGCGGTTGTTGTAGGCTTCCGCGTAATCGGGCTTGAGCGCGATGGCGCGGTCGTAGCTCTCCAGCGCCAGCAGGGGGCGATCGAGCTCGCCCAGCGCGACGCCGCGGTTGAAATGGGCATCGGCGTGATCGGGCTTGAGCGCGATGGCGCGCTCGTAGCTCGCCAATGCCTCCGCGGGACGCTGCAGCTCATCCAGTGCGACGCCGCGGTGATAATGGGCATCGGCGATGCCCGGGTTGGCCGCCACCGCCTTGGAGAACAGCTCGGCAGCCTGCGCCGCGCGCCCGGTTTGCCCGGCGATGATGCCCAACAGGTAGAGCGCATCGAAATAGTCTGCCTTGGCGTCGAGCAGCTGCCGGCACAGGCGCTCTGCCTCGGCCGGGTCGCCGCGCTGGTATGCGGCGAGCGCATGTTGCATCGCCTGCGGCAGCGTGAGCGGTGCCGCTTTATCAGGCGGACCCGCTACGGGGCGTGTGGGTGACATGGAGTGGAAGGGCGCCGACGATCAGGAGCACGCTCGCAGCGGCCGCGGCTCGGCGGAAGCCTCTGCATCGGGTCAGTCAAGGCGCAGCGCTGCCACCCCACCCTCCGTCTCCACCCAGGTTCCGGCCTCGGCCGCGCCCGCCGGCCTGTTTCAGAACATGTGCTGCCCGCCGTTGATGGCGATATTCGCGCCGGTGACGAAGGCGGCCTCCTCCGACGCAAGATAAGCGACCAGGCCTGCGATCTCGTCGGGCTTGCCCAGCCGCCCCATCGGAATCTGCGGGATGATCTTGCTGTCGAGCACTTCCTGCGGAATCGCCATGACCATCTTGGTGCCGATGTAGCCGGGGGAGATCGTATTGACGGTGACGCCTTTCTTCGCGACCTCGAGCGCGAGCGCCTTGGTGAAGCCGTGCATGCCGGCCTTGGCCGCCGAATAGTTGACCTGTCCGAAGGCGCCCTTCTGGCCGTTGACCGACGAGATATTGATGACGCGGCCCCAGCCGCGGTCGACCATGCCGTCGCAGACCTGCTTGGTCATATTGAAGCAGCTGTCGAGATTGGTCCTGATCACCGCGTCCCAGTTCGCCTTGTCCATCTTCTTGAAGGTCATGTCGCGCGTGATACCGGCGTTATTGACCAGGACATCGACCGCTCCGACATCCTTGGCCACCTGTGCCACGCAGGCGACGCACGAATCCCAGTCGACGACATCGCAGGGGTAGGCATGGAACGTGTAACCCTGCTTCTTCATCGCCGCGAGCCACTCCGGCGCCTTGGTATTGCCGGGAGAATGGGTCGTCACCACGGTATAGCCCAGGGCGGCGAGCTTGGCGCAAATCGCCTCGCCCAGCCCGCCCATGCCGCCGGTGACCAGCGCGACGCGGTGCTTGTTGTCTGCCATTGTTTCCTCCTCGTTGCGGTTATCGCCCGCACCTACGATCAGCGCTCCACGGCCAGCGCGACGCCCATCCCGCCACCGATGCACAGCGACGCCAGACCTTTTTTCGCGTCGCGCCGGCCCATTTCGTAGAGCAGCGTGACCAGCACCCGGCAGCCCGAGGCGCCGATCGGATGACCGAGCGCGATGGCGCCGCCGTTGACATTAATCCGGCTCGTATCCCAGCCCATCTCCTTGTTCACCGCGCAGGCTTGCGCCGCAAAGGCTTCGTTGATCTCCATGAGCTCAAGGTCGGCGGGCTTCCAGCCGGCCTTCTCCAGGCAGCGCCTCGACGCGGGTACCGGGCCCATGCCCATGATCGCCGGGTCGACGCCGGACGAGGCGAACGCCTTGATTCTTGCCAGCGGCTTGAGCCCGAGCTGCTGCGCCCGCGCCGCGCTCATGACCAGCACGGCCGCGCCGCCATCGTTGATACCGGACGCGTTGGCCGCAGTCACGGTCCCGTCCTTGGCGAACGCCGGCCTAAGGCCGCTGATGGACTCGATCGTCGCCCCGGGCTTGATGAACTCGTCGGCGGCAAACGCAACCGGGTCGCCCTTGCGCTGCGGGATCATGACCGGGACGATTTCGTCCTTGAACCTGCCTGCCTTCTGCGCCGCCTCCGCCTTGTTCTGGCTCGCCACCGCAAACTCGTCCTGCTGCGAACGCGAGATCGCGTATTGCTTGGCCACGTTCTCGGCCGTGGTGCCCATGTGATACTGGTTGTAGACGTCCCACAGGCCGTCGACGATCATGCTGTCGATCAGCTTCGCGTCGCCCATGCGAAAACCGTCGCGCGAGCCGGGCAGCACGTGCGGGGCCGCGCTCATGTTCTCCTGGCCGCCTGCGATCACGATGTCGGCATCGCCGCATTGCACCGCCTGCGACGCGAGCATGACCGCCTTCAGGCCCGAGCCGCACACCTTGTTGATCGTCATCGCCGGGATCGCCGCCGGCAGCCCGGCCTTGATCAGCGCCTGCCGCGCCGGGTTCTGCCCGCTCCCGGCGGTGAGCACTTGGCCGAGAATGACCTCGGAAATCTGCTCCGGCTTGAGGTTGGCGCGCGCGAGCAGCGCCCGGATCACGGTCGCGCCGAGCTCCGGGGCCGGGGTCTTGGCGAGGGTGCCGCCGAATTTGCCGATTGCGGTGCGCACGGCACCGACAATCACGGTATCTGCCATCGTGGGGTCTCCGTCGGAAGTTCGATGCAGGCGCCCACTGCGATGGCGCCTCGCGGGAAAGCTTGAGCTGGATGTTAACGCATGCCGCTACAGGCGCACAATGCGTGACTCGAGCGTCAGGAGACCTGTTCGAGCACGTAGGTCCCCGGCGCGGGACCGAGTGGACGATGGCGCGCGCTGCCTGCGCGCGTCGGCGCCGGACGCCGCGCGAGCGCATGCGGAGCGAGCCACTCGATCCAGTCGGGCCACCACGATCCCGGATGCGATGCGGCGCGCGCGAACCAGTCGTCGGGGTCGTCGGTCAGCAACGCGTTGCTCCAGTAGTGGCGCCGCGTCCTTCCCGGGAGGGTTGACGACACCGGCAATATGGCCCGAGGCGCCGAGCACGAAGGTCACGTCACCGCCGACGAGCCCGACGCTGCGGTACGCGGAACGCCACGGCACGATGTGATCGTCGTGCGAGGCGTAAACGTAGACCGGCATCGTGACTCGCGACAGATCGATCGCTTCGCCGCACATCGTCAGCGCACCGGGCTCGCGCAGGCGATTTTCGAGGTACATGTGGCGCAGATAGTAGGCGTACATCGGTCCGGCGAGATTGGCGGAATCGCCGTTCCAGTAGAGCAGATCGAACGGTGGCGGTGTCCTGCCCTTCAGATAGTTGCTCACGACGTAGTTCCAGACCAGCTCGTTGGGCCGGAGGCTGGAGAAGGCATTGGCCAATTCGCTGCCGTGGACCCGCGCTCCCGCGAGGAGCGCCGGCTCGCGCGCGGCGAGGTATTCGGCGGAGACGTAGACGCTGATCTCGCCGGGTTCCTCGAAGTCGAGCAGCGACGTGAGCAGCGTGGTGCTGGCCACGACGTGCTCGCGGCGCGCGGCCTGCACTGCCAGCGCGCATGCAAGCAGCGTTCCGCCGACGCAGAAACCGAGCGCGTTGACGGTCTTGCTGCCGGAGATCTCGCGGACGACAGCGATCGCCTGCAGCACGCCCTGTTCGAGGTAGTCGTCCCAGGTCAGGCTGCCGAGCTGCGGCGGGATATTGCGCCACGAGATGATGAACGTCGTGTGCCCCGACGCGACGACGTGGCGGACGAACGAGTTCTCGGGTCGCAAGTCCAGGATGTAGTACTTGTTGATGCACGGGGGCACGATCAGCAGCGGCCGCTTGTAGACCTCCGTCGTTGCCGGCGCGTACTGGATGAGCTCGATTAACTCGTTGCGGAACACGACGCTGCCCGGGGTCAGCGCCAGGTTGCCGCCGACTGCGAAAGCCGCTGCGTCGGTCATGGCGATGCGGCCGCGCTGGGCATCGCTCATGAGGTTGCTGAGTCCCTGCGCGAGGCTGGCTCCGCCGGATTCGATGGCGAGCTTGAGCGCCTCGGGATTGGTCGCCAGAAAGTTCGACGGCGCGATGGCATCCGCGTACTGCTCGGCGAGAAAGCGCAGGCGCTTGCGGGTGTCCGCATCGCCCTGCGCCAGCGCGGCCAGTTGGCGCACGTAATCGGCGTAGAGCAGGTAGCTGTCCTTAAGCCAGGTGAAGTAGGGCTCTTCGCGCCATTCCTTCGCCAGGAAGCGCCGATCGCCGCCCGGTCCGGCGGCATCGGTTTCCGAGCCCGGTGCCGTCTCGCCTGAGAGCACGCGCTCCCAGAGCGCTTCGAGGCGGCGGTTGAAGTCGGCGGTGAGCTCCGCCGCGGCGGCCGGATCGATCCACGCCGTCGTCGGCGCCAGCACCCCCAGCGCGGCGTTGCCCATTTCCACGGGCATGGGCGCGGCTGCCCCCGGCGAGGCCGCGCTGCGCGCCCACCACTGCAGCCACTGCTGGTTCATCGTCTGCCACTGGCCGACGAGCTCGGCGAAGCTGGTTGCGGGCGTCTGTGGGTCCATCGCCATGCGCTCTTGCGTCGCTGCGAGTGTAGCGGCTCGCAATGCGCGGCACAAACGTGACACGGCGCCGCACCGTGGTGCGCGCGCAGCGCCGGTTCAGTGTTCGTGCCCGCGTTGCGGTGCCGCGATCCAGATCAGCGTCGCCATGCGTCCGGCGCGGCGGCACCGTCGCGGCGGTGCGAATGAAAACAACCGCTCTCCGTCAATGTACAGCGGCCGCCGCCGGCAATCGCGGCGACGCCGGCACGCTGCAGGCGCCGCCGCGCCAGCGCGTAGAGGTCGGCGAGCCACTTGCCGGGGCGGAGGGGCGCGAAGCATTCCGCCGCACCCGGGTCGGCAGCGCAATGTGCGGCGAACACGTCGGCGCCGACTTCGAACGCGCGCGGCCCGATCGCAGGCCCCAGCCAGGCGCTTATCTCCGCCGGCGCGGCGCGCATCGCGACGACGGTTGCTTCGAGCACGCCTGCCGCGAGCCCGCGCCAGCCTGCGTGTGCCGCCGCGACGACGGTTCCGTTGCGATCGGAAAACAGCACCGGCAGGCAATCGGCGGTGCGCACCGCGCAGACGATGCCGGTTCCGCGCGCGACGGCCGCATCGGCTTCCGGCGGCGGCGCGCCCTCGCGGGCGCTCGTGGCATCGGCGTCGCAGATCGCGGCGCCGTGCACCTGGGCGAGCCAGAGCGGAGCGGCGGGAAGCCAGCGCCGAAGCTCGGCGCGCGCCGCCGCCGCTTGCGGATGGCTGCGGGCCAGGTCGAACGCGACGCCCACGCGTCCGTGCCGCGTTGTCGACAGCGCGCAGACGCGCTGCGGCGCCGGCCACTCCGGGACGATCCAGTCGAGTCCTGCGGCGGCGAGCTGCGCCGCGAGCGCACTGCGAGGGCCTTGTGCGCTCATCGCGCGCGCAGCGACGAGAGCAGCGCCGCGAAATCTTCCGGCAGCGGCGACTCAAACTGCAGCTGCTTGCGCGTCAGCGGATGCACCAGACCGAGCCGCCATGCGTGCAGCGCCTGACGGCGAAACGCGACGCCGTGGCGGCGACCGTAGGTGCGATCGCCGACGAGCGGATGCTTCAGCGCCGCCAGGTGCACCCGAATCTGATGCGTGCGGCCGGTCTCCAGGCGACACGACAGCAGCGTGCACGCCGCGAAGCGTTCGCGAACCTCGTAATGCGTGATGGCGGGCTTGCCGGCGGCGACGACCGCCATCGACGTGCGCTTGACCGGGTGGCGGCCGAGGGGGGCGTCGATCCTGCCGCCGCGCAGGATCACGCCCTCGACCAGCGCCAGGTACTCGCGGCGCACCGTCCGCGCCTGCAGCTGCCGGACGAGATCGGTCTGTGCCTGCGGCGTTTTTGCCACGACGAGCAGGCCGCTCGTGTCCTTGTCGAGGCGGTGCACGATGCCCGCGCGCGCGACGGACGAAAGCTGCGGCGCATGGTGCAGGAGCGCGTTGGCGAGCGTGCCGTCCCAGTTGCCGCTGCCCGGGGTGGACGACCAGGCCGGCGGGCTTGTCGACGACCAGCAGCGTCGTGTCCTCGTGCACGATCGTCAGTGGCAGGGGTTGCGCGACGAACGCGGTTGCCTGCGGGTCGGGCGCCGGCGAGACGACGATGTGCTCGCCGCCATAGAGCTTCTGTTTTGCGGTCGCGGTTGCGCCGCTGACAATGACCACCCGGCCCGCGTCGATCCAAGTGCGGATGCGGCTGCGCGAATGCTCGGGCATCAGCCGCGCCAGTGCCTGATCGAGGCGCAATCCCGCGAGATCCGCGGAGATCGTGAACTCGCGCGGCGCGTCGGACGCTGCGGCCGCTACTGTATAATTCGCCGGTGCCACCGGAGTTGGAACAATGTTGACCGTATCGACGCTGGGAACTCGACTCGTCGCCGCGATCGTGGTCGCGCTGTGCTTGAGCGCGTGCAGCCTGTTTCCCGAGGTCAAGGACGAAACCGCGGGCTGGTCGGCCGAGCAGCTCTACCAGGAGGCGCACGCCATGCTGACGACCGGCAATTATACGCGGGCGATCAAGCTGTACGACTCGCTCGAGGGGCGCTATCCCTACGGCCGCTACGCGCAGCAGGCGATTCTCGAAGGCGCATACGCAAACTATCGCGCCGGCGAGACCGCGACAGCGATCGCCGCGTGCGATCGGTTCATCCGTACCTATCCGAATCACCCGAACGTCGACTACGCCTATTACCTGAAGGGCGTCGTCAATTTCCGCGAGGACCAGGGGGTCTTCGGGTACATCGTCGAGCAGGATCTATCCGAGCGCGACCCGAAGATGACGCGGGAATCGTTCGGCGCATTCAAGGACCTGATCGCGCGTTTCCCGGACAGCAAGTACGCGGCGGACTCCGCCGTGCGCATGCGCTACCTCACCAACGCGCTCTCATCCTACGAAGTGCACGTCGCCGCCTACTACTACCGCCGCGGGGCTTACCTGGCGGCGGCGAATCGGGCGCAGGCGTCGCTCTTAAACTATCCGCAGACGCCGGC
Organism: uncultured beta proteobacterium; assembly: GCA_963778275.1. GTDB lineage: Bacteria > Pseudomonadota > Gammaproteobacteria > Burkholderiales > Casimicrobiaceae > PALSA-1003. Next base: position 115,077 of record CAVZTS010000015.1, read on the forward strand.
GAACGAGGACGCCTTGATCATCATCGTGCGCAGCTACGACAAGCTGGGGATGACCCAGCTGCGCGACGATGCGGAGCGCGTTCTCAAGCAGACCTACCCCACGGGCCGGTACGTCACGGCCGGCACGCGGCCCTGGTGGAACTTCTGGGCGCCGCGGGACGAGCTGCTGATCCCGCCCGGCGACGCATCCAGCGTCAAGCCGTGGTGGCAGTTCTGGTGACCCCGACGCCAGGCGGCGGCGCCCCGCGCCGCTAAGAGGCGCGCGGTTCCGGCACGCCGCGGCAGTCTGCGGATTGCGCGAAGAACGCGACCACCTCGGAGAGTTCCCGGGTCCGCCGCATCGGCGGCAGGGCTGCCAGAATGCGGCGGCCGTAAGGTTTCTCGGTCAGGCGACGGTCGCAGATCATCAGCACCCCGCGATCGGTTTCCGAGCGGATCAAGCGGCCGGCGCCCTGCTTCAGGCTGATCGCGGCCTGCGGCAACTGGTAGTCGAGAAACGGATTGCCGCCCTGGCGCGCGATGTGCTCCAGACGCGCGGCGAACAGCGGATCGTCCGGCGGCGCGAACGGCAGCTTGTCGATGATCACGACTGACAGCGCCTCGCCCTGCACGTCGACACCCTCCCAGAAACTCTGGCTGCCAAGCAGCACCGCGTTGCCCAGGACGCGAAAGCGCGACAGCAATTCGCTGCGCGACCCTTCGCCCTGCACCAGCAGCGGGTAGTCGAGGCCCTCGCGCGCCAGGGCCGCGGCGATTCCCTCGCGTGCCCGGCTCAAGGCACGCAGCGTCGTGAACAGCAGGAACGCGCGGCCGCCGCTGGCTTTGAGCACGGGCAGCGCCGCGGCGACGACGGCATCGGTATGCTCGAAACTGTTGGGCTCGGGCAGCTCGCGCGGCAGATAGAGCAACGCCTGCGCGGCGTAATCGAAAGGGCTGTCCCAGCATCCGGTCGCGGCGTTCGGAAGGCCGAGCTCGCGCTGAAACAGCGTGAAATCGCCGCCGACGGCCAGCGTCGCCGAGGTGAGGATCCACGCCCGGGCCGTATCGGCAACCTGGCGGGCGAAGATTTCCGCGATCGACAGCGGCGATGCATGCAGCTGCCAGCCGCGGCTCGTGACGTCGAGCCAGCGAATCCACTCGGGATCGTCGCGATCGCGCCAGCGACCGAGCAGCGCCGCGGCCTCGCGCGCGCGGTGGGCGCATTGCGCCAGCTCCTCGCTGCGCTCCGACTGGCCCGAGAGTTCGGCTACGAACGTATCCAGAGCCGCCGCCATTGCATCGAGCGCGGCGACCAGGTCCGCGCGCCGCATCGCTTCGGCGTGCGACCATTTGCCGGGCACGTCGCCGGCGGCGAGTCGCACGCGGCGCAGCGCCTGCATCAGCGCCTGCGCGGCGTCGGGCAGCGGCGCGTAATCGCGCGCGCTCTTGAGGCTCTCGACTTCCGCGTCGCGTGCGAGCTCGGCGAGCGCTCCGGCGGCGAGCTCCTCGCCGAAGAAGAGCGTCGCGGTATCGGGCAGCTGGTGCGCCTCGTCGAGGATCACCGTGTTGCACGCGGGCAGGAGCTCCGCGAGGCCCTCGTCCTTGAGCACGACGTCGGCGAAGAACAGGTGATGATTGATGACCACGACGTCGGCCGCGAGCGCCTCCTTGCGCGCGTTCATCACAAAGCATTCGCCGTAGTGCGGGCACTCGCCGCCGAGGCAGTTCTCCCGCGTCGAGGTGACCTGCGCCCAGATCGCGGCGGTGTCGGGCACCGCCGTGAGCTCGGCCTTGTCGCCCGTCGCTGAAGCCCGCGCAAACGATTCGATGTGCCCGAGATAGCGAACGTCGGCGCGCGAGGCGAAGCTGTCGGCCTGCCTGGCGCGCGCGAGGTGGTAGTGGCAGACGTAGTTGGCGCGCCCCTTGAGCAGCGCGACGGTGAGCGGCGCCTTGAGCGCATCGCGAACCAGCGGCAGGTCGCGCTGGAACAGCTGGTCCTGCAGCGTCTTGGTCCCGGTAGAAACGATGACCTTGCCGCCGCAGAGCAGCGCGGGGACGAGGTAGGCGAAGGTTTTGCCGGTGCCCGTTCCGGCTTCGGCGAGCAGCGGGCCCGCGCTGTTCGATCGCGCGCGCGACCGCTTCGGCCATCGCCAGCTGCTCGGTGCGAAACCGGTACGCCGGAAGCTCGCGCGCGAGGGGCCCGTCCGGACCGAATATTCGCGAGAGCTCAACCGCGACCGGGGAACGCGTCGTGCGCATCCTGCCGCGCCGCAGCGCGCAGTGCGGCCTCGGTCAAGGGCTCTTCGTCTTGTGCTTCGACACCGGCTTCGCCGCCGGCTTGGGCGGTGCGCGTCAGCCAAGGCCCGGATCGCCTTGATCCGGGCATCGAACTCGCCGTACGGAGCGACCACGCGCTCCTTGTAGCCGTCGTCGGCTTCGCCGGGCGCCGGCAGGAGCTTCGCCAGGCTGTCGAGCCACAGGTCATAGAGTTCGCGCAGTTTGATCACGATCTCCTTGCTGCGCGCCGCCTCGCGCAGCGCCGCCTGGTAGGGGCGCACGATCAGCAGCTTGTGCTTGTCGATGCAGGACTCGGTCTTGGCGCCATTGACGCCTTCCTGCGCGCCGGCCAGGCCGAACTCGATGATCTCGATGCTCTTGATCTGCCGGCACATCGTGTAAGTCTGCGGCACCGCTTCGAGAAAGCAATCGATGCCGCTGCCCTGCGCGGTGTTCGGGCAGATGTACGGATTGACCTTGTCGAGCGCGGCGGCGGAATTCGGGCCGCAGCGCGGCGCCAAGGAGCAAAAGGACAACCAGGGTCTGACGCATGCACGGGCTCCGGGAAGATCGGCAACGCAGCTTTCGGCCCATGCTACCGCGCGCGTGGCCACCGCTCAAGCGCGCGCCCGAAGCCGCGGCGCTAGATCGTGACGCCGCCGGAAACCTCGATGACCGCGCCGTTGATGTAGCTCGCCTCGTCCGACGCGAGCCAGGCATAGGTGTTGGCGATCTCCTCGGGCCGGCCCAGGCGACCCATCGGCACCTTTTCCTCGATCGACTTCAGCACTTTTGCCGGCATCGAGTCGAGGATCGGCGTTTCGATGAATCCCGGACAGATCGCGTTGGCGCGGATGCCCTTGCTGCCGAGCTCGCGCGCCCAGGTCTTGACCATGCCGATGACGCCGAACTTGGTCGCGGCATAGTTCGTCTGCCCGAAATTGCCGTAGAGGCCGACGATCGACGAGGCGTTGAGGATGCAGCCGGAATTCTGCTGCAGCATGATGTCGACCACCGCCTTGGTGCAGTTGTAGACGCCCTTGAGATTGACGTCGATCACGCGGTCGAACTGGTCGTCGGTCATCTTGCTCATCCGCGCGTCCTGCACGATGCCGGCGTTGTTGACCAGCGTGTCGATGCGGTGCCAGGCAAACATCACGCTGGCGACCATGCGCGCGATGCTTTCCTTGTCGGTGACGTCGACCTGGAAGCCCAGGGCTTCGCCGCCCGTCGCCCGGATCTGTTCGAGCGTCTCGGCGACCGCCGTCATGTTGATGTCGCAGACGGCGACTTTGGCGCCTTCCTTGGCGAATTTGATCGAGGTGGCCCGGCCGATTCCTTGCCCCCCGCCGGTGATGATGGACACCTTGTCGTGCAGTCGAAGCGAACCGTTCCCGTTCCCGTTCAAACCCATGCTGTCCTCTCGACCCCCATCGTCGGGCCCGGGTCGCGCGCCTTGTCGCTCGCCGCCCTGTTGCGCCGCAGCGACTCTACCGCCTTTGATGCGCCCGCACAATATGGCGGAACGATGACAGGGTGGCGGACCGGGAAACTGTTGCTTTTTTGGGAAAGCTATTACTATTTCAATGAGATAGTACGCGGTGAGCGACGGCGTACGACGCCGGCTCGCGCCTCCCGGCAGAGCCGTGGGTCACGCGCTGCAGCGCAGCCAAGACGCGCGGCAACGCACCGAGTGCGAGCGCTCACATCGAGACGGTCAACCCGGTTGCCAGCGCTCGAGCACCAGCTGCAGGCTGGACAGGCCCTGGTAATGGTTGACTTCGAGGCGGTAGGCGGCGCGGATGCGCTCGGGCAGCGGCCCCGGTTCGTTGAACAGCATCGCCTCGCGGCGGTGTCCCGCGCCCAGGAGGCCCACCCGCAAGTGCTTTGCTGCCACCCGTCGCTGTTCGAGAACCGCGAATTCGCCCTCGAACAGGGGGCCCGGAAAACCCTGTCCCCAGACGTGCTCCGCGATCTCCTGCGCCAGGCCCAGCGTGAGCTCGGCCGGGTCGAGTTCACCGTCGGTCTCGAGCGTCTGCCGCAAGATGGCGGGCGTCAGCCACTCCTGCGCCACGCGCTCGAATTCGGCGCAAAAGCGCGGCAGCGCCGATTCCGCGAGACTCAAGCCGGCGGCGTAGGCATGGCCGCCGAAGCGCACGATGGCCCCCGGCGCGCGCTTGGCCACGAGGTCGAGCGCGTCGCGCAGGTGAAAGCCGGGGATCGCGCGGCCCGATCCGCGCAGCTCGCCCTCGCTGCCGCGCGCGAACACGATCGTCGGACGGTGGAACCGGTCCTTCAGGCGCGAGGCCACGATCCCCACCACGCCTTGATGCCATTCGGGGCGGTACAGGCACAGCGTGAACTGATCGTCGGCGACGGTGGCGTCGAGCCCGTCGAGGGCCTGCTCGTGCATCGTCGCCTCGACCTCGCGCCGCGCGCGATTGAGCCGCTCGAGCTCGGCGGCGAGCGGCGCGGCGCTCGCGTCGTCCTCGGCGAGCAGGCAAGCGATCCCGATCGACATGTCGGCCAAGCGCCCTGCCGCGTTAAGCCGCGGTCCGGCGACAAAGCCGAGATCGTAGGCGCTCGCCCGGCCAGGGTCGCGTCCGGCGCTCGCGAAGAGCGCGCGCACGCCCGGCTGCATGCGTCCGCCCCGGATGCGCAGCAATCCCTGTCCGACCAGAATCCGGTTGGTGTGATCGAGCTGCACGACATCGGCGACCGTTCCCAGCGCCACCAGGTCGAGGAGGCTCGCCAGGTTGGGCTCGCCGCGCCCGGCAAAGTGGCCGCGGTCGCGAAGCACGGAGCGCAATGCAGCGAGGACGAAGAACATCACGCCGACACCGGCGATATGCTTGCTCGGAAAGCCGCAGCCCGGCTGGTTGGGATTGACGATCCAGGGCGTGTCGGGCAGTTGTGCGCCCGGCAGGTGATGGTCGGTGATCAGCACGTCGATGCCGCGCGCGCGGGCGGCCGCGGCGCCGTCGACGCTGGCAATGCCGTTGTCGACGGTGATGATCAGCGCGGGCTTGCGTTGCGCCGCCAGGGCGACGATTTCGGGCGTCAGCCCGTAGCCATACTCGAAGCGGTTGGGCACCAGAAAGTCGACTTGCGCGCCCATCGCCCGCAGGCCCCGCACGCCGATCGCGCAGGCGGTCGCGCCGTCGGCATCGTAGTCGGCGATGATCAGCAAGCGGTCGCCGCGCGCGATCCCGTCGGCGAGCCGCGCCGCCGCAGCGGCGATGCCCTTCAGTGCCGTCCACGACGGGAGCTGGGCAAGGTCGACGTCGAGATCGGCCACCGCGCGCACGCCGCGGGCGGCATAGACGCGAGCGAGCACCGGCGCGATCCCGGCGGCGGCCAGTGCGGCGGCGGCTTCCGGCACGGCACGGCGAACGATGTCCATCGTCAATGCTCCGTGGCCTCGGCGACCCAGCGCGCGAGCAAGGGCGAGGCCTGCGTGCGGACGAAAAGTCGGCGCCAGCGCTGCGCGAGCGACGGGCGCGACACGCGCCAGCCGAGAGTGAGCGCGCGGCCGCCGAGAAGCAACTCGACTTCGCCGATGCGCCCGGCGCGTAGCGCGCGCTCCGCCGGCGCGCACCAGGCGCTGTCGAGGGCGGACAGCTGCGCGTCGGCCGAGTCGGCGTCGAGCGCGCCGAGCCAGGCGAGGCGTGCGGGCGCGGTCGGCAACGCCTCGAATGTGGCGGGCAGCGGCGCCGGCTCGATTCCGGCGCTCCGGCCCAGCGCGCAGACCAGGCCATCCGTGGCGAAAATCCGGGTCGCGACCGCGGTGGGCTCGGCGCGCGTGCCGCCGCCCCAAAACCAGACGCTGTCGACGCTGGCCCGGCCGTTCGTTTCGCGCCGGCGATTGACCGCGTGCTCGAACAGCAGCATCTGCAGCTCGTTCTGCCAGCCGCGCCAGCGTGCGCCGTCCGGCCCGGCCGCCAGATAGCCGGTCAGCGGCGCGCCGAACGCCGCCTCGGGCGGGCGGGTGCGCAGGCGCGGCGCAGGCTCGGCGCGCGCAAACCAGCGCGCGGGCGTCGGCGCGACGAAGGCGATGCGATCGCCCGCAAAATGCGCGTTGAGCATCGCGACCAGCTCGTTCGCGTCGGCCGCGTCCAGGTCGCGGATCAGCCCGCCGAGACGGACGTCGCTCTGCCCGACGATGAAGCGCGAGGGCTCGGCGCAAAGCCAGTACGCGCCGCCAGGGTCGATGCCGGCCGCGCGAGCCAGCCACGGTGCGACCGGCCAGTCCTGCTGTTTCGCGATGCCGCAGGCGCGGCACGCGGCGGCGATGCAGACCGTCCTGCTCGGTCGTCGGTGCACCGCCGGCGAGGACCAGACGCGAGAGCGCCGGGGCGCTCTTTTCGATGCGGGCGAACGCGGCCGAGGGCCAGTCGAGCAGGCCGGGCAGGACCAGAGTCAAACGCATCGGAGTGGCGCGGGCGGGAGCGCACCGAGTCTAGCATGCGCACCCGGCATTCGAAGGAACGCGGGTTGTGGCAAACTCGCGCGCTTCCCGCGCCGCGCAATGTCGTTCAATTCGGAGTGAGCGGATATGGGTGAACCGAGCCACGACGATGTCTGACCTACCCTACGAACTCTTCGTCGGGCTTCGCTACACGCGTGCGCGCCGCCGCGCGGGGCGCAACGCCTTCGTCTCCTTCATCGCCGCCGTGTCGATGCTCGGCATCGCGCTGGGCGTGGCGGCCCTGATCGTGGTGCTGTCGGTGATGAACGGGTTCCAGGAGGAGTTGCGCACGCGCATTCTGGCGGTCGCCTCGCACATCGAGATCCGCAGCCTCGACGGCGCCATGGCCGACTGGCAGGGCGTGGCGCGCGCGGCGCAGACGAACCCGCGGGTGCGCGCGGCCGCGCCGTACGTGCTCGGACAGGCGATGCTCTCGGCGGGCCCGGTCAATCGCGGCGCGCTCGTCCGCGGCGTCGATCCGGCGCTCGAGGACAAGGTTGCCGACTTCGGTGCGCACATGCGCGCGGGGTCCCTGGACGGACTGCAGCCGGGCGCGTTCGGCATCGTGCTCGGCGCCGAGCTGGCGCGGGCGCTGGGCGTGCGCCTGGGCGACAGCGTCGTGGTCATCACGCCGCAGGGGACGGTCACGCCGGCGGGCACACTGCCGCGGGTCAAGAGTTTCCGCGTCGTCGGCGTGTTCGAGATCGGCATGTTCGAGTTCGACAGCGGGCTCGCGCTGATCAATCTCGCCGACGCCCAGAAGCTCTACCGCCTCGGCGACGCCGTGAGCGGGGTACGACTGAAGCTCGACGACCTGTTTGCCGCGCCGAGCGTGGCGCGGGCGCTGTTGGCGGTGCTGCCCGAGGACGCCGAGGTGCGCGACTGGACGCTGAGCCACGCCAACTTCTTCCGCGCGGTCGCGATCGAGAAGCGCATGATGTTCCTGATCCTGACGCTGATCGTCGCGGTGGCCGCGTTCAACATCGTATCGGCGCAGGTGATGGTCGTGACCGACAAGCAGGCCGACATCGCGATCCTGCGCACCCAGGGCGCGTCGCCGGCGAGCATTCTGACGATCTTCGTGATCCAGGGCGCGCTGGTCGGGGCGTTCGGCACGCTGCTCGGCGTTGCCGGGGGGCTGGTGCTCGCGTTCAACGTCGAAACGGTCGTGCCGTTCGTCGAACGCGTGCTCGGCGTGCAGTTCCTGGACAAGAGCGTCTATTACATCAGCGAGCTGCCCTCGGAGCTGCAGCGCGGCGACGTGATCATGGTCGCTGCCATCGCCCTGGGGCTCACGCTGCTGGCGACGCTTTATCCGAGCTGGCGGGCGGCGCGGACCAATCCGGCGGAGGCGCTGCGCTATGAATAGCAGCGCGCCGGTGCTCGAGTGCCGCAACTTGCAGAAGACCTATCGCAGCGGGCCGCTGGAGGTGCCGGTGCTGCTCGGGGTCGATCTCGCGGTCGTCTCCGGCGAGCGGCTCGCGATCGTCGGCGCTTCCGGATCGGGCAAGAGCACGCTGCTGCACCTGCTGGGCGGGCTGGACGCGCCCACCGCGGGGGAGGTGTTCGTGCAGGGCAAGCCCTTCGCCGGACTGCGCGAAGCCGAACAGGGCAGGGTGCGCAATCGCGCGCTTGGCTTCATCTACCAGTTCCACCACCTGCTGCCCGAATTCTCCGCCCTGGAGAACGTCGCGATGCCGCTGCTCATCCGGCGCGAAGGGCGCGCGCGTGCCCGCGCCGCCGCGACGGCGATGCTGGAGCGGGTCGGCCTCGCGGAGCGCGTGGAGCATCGCCCCAGCGAGCTCTCCGGCGGAGAGCGCCAGCGCGTTGCGCTGGCGCGCGCGCTCGTAACCGCGCCGGCGGTGGTGCTCGCCGACGAGCCGACCGGCAATCTCGACCGCCACACCGCGGAACAGGTGTTCGAACTGATGCTCGAGCTCAATCGCAGCGCCGGAACGAGCCTCGTCATCGTCACTCATGATCCCGGTCTTGCCGCGCGCACCGACCGGATGCTGCACCTGGTCGACGGCGTGCTTCGCGCCTAGACGGCGAGCGGCGGCTCGTCCATCGCGCCGATCTGCTCGCGCAGCTCCAGGATTCGATCCTGCCAATAGCGTTGCGTGTTGAACCAGGGGAACGCGGCCGGGAACGCCGGGTCGTCCCAGCGTCGTGCGAGCCACGCCGCATAGTGAATGAGCCGCAGCGTGCGCAGCGCTTCGAGCAGGTGCAGCTCGCGCCGGTCGAAGGCCTGGAAATCCTCGTAGCCGGCCAGCACGTCGGCCAGTGCGCGCGACATCTCGACGCGATCTCCGGCGAGCAGCATCCACAGGTCCTGGATCGCCGGCCCCATGCGGCTGTCGTCGAAATCGACGAAATGCGGTCCGGCGCGCGGCCCGTCCGGAAGCCACAGCACGTTGCCCGCGTGGCAGTCGCCGTGCAGCCGCAACACCCGCACGTCGCCCGCCCGCGCGAAGCATGCGCGAACACCGGCGAGCGCCATGTCCACGACGCTGCGGTAGGCCGCGTCGAGGTCCGGCGGAATGAAACCGTGCGCGAGGAGCCAGTCGCGCGGCTCGACGCCGAAGCTCGCGATGTCGAGCGCGGGGCGGGCAGCGAAGCGCGTCCGCCCGCCCACGGCGTGGAGACGGCCGATGAAACGTCCGAGCCACTCGCGCGTTGCGCGATCCTCGAGCTCCGGCGCGCGCCCGCCGCAGTTCGGGTAGACCGCGAACCGAAAACCGGCAAAGGTCGTGAGCGTGCGCCCGGCGAACGCCAGCGGCTCGACCGCCGGAATCTCTTCGGCGGCGAGCTCGCCCACGAAGCCGTGCTCCTCGAGGATCTGCGCGTCGGTCCAGCGCCCGGGGCGGTAGAACTTGGCGACGCACGGCGCGCCGTCGGCCAGCATCACCTGGTAGACGCGATTCTCGTAGCTGTTGAGCGCGAGCATGCGCCCGTCGCCTTCGAGGCCGACGCTCGCGAGCGCGTCGAGCACGGCGTCCGGCGTCAGGCCGGCGAATGGCGGCGGCATGGTGGCAACGCTCAATACTCGACCGGGATCGGGTCGAGGCTGCGCCACAGATACCAGGTCGCGACCGAGCGCCATGGGCGCCACGGTTCCGCGAGCGCGATCATCGCCGCCCGGTCGAGCCGCTCGCCGCCGTTGTAGTGTTCGGCGAGGGCGCGCTGCAGGCCGAGGTCATCGACCGGCAGAACGTCGGGTCGCAACTCGTGGAACATCAGGAACATCTCCGCGGTCCAGCGGCCGATGCCCTTGACGTCGACGAGCGCGGCGATCAGTGCCTCGTCGTCGAGCGAGCGCCAGTGCCTCGGATCGAGACGGCCCGAGACGAAGTGGGCGGCCAGATCCGTCAGATACTCCGCCTTGCGCTGCGACAGTCCGCAGCCGCGCAGCGCCGCCACGCCCTGCGCGCAAACGCGCGGCGGCGCGAGACGGGGAAAGCCGCGCTGCGGGCCGTCGGCGACGATGGCCACAAAGCGCTGCCAGATCGAATCGGCGGCCTTGACCGAAATCTGCTGGCCGACGATGGCGCGCGCGAGCGTGGTGAACGCGTCGCTGCGCCGCTTGAGGTGAATCCCGGGGTAGCGGCGAACGAGGCGGCGCAGGACGCGGTCGCCGCGCACGAGCGTGCGCACTGCCTCGTCCCAGTAGCGCGGCTTCATCGCGACCGTCGCGCGGTCAGCGTCGCGCCGGCACGAGCGGTAGGGCAGCAGGCACGTTCGTCGAGTTGTCATCGGCATCACGCAGCGGCGGAAATGGTACATTACGCGCCGTTCGGAAAGGAGGCGTGGATGCGGCGCAAGCTCTTGCGCCGCGTGCCGGGTCATTCGGGCGCGCGTCATGGCGGGTCTTGCCTGCGCTGGCGCTCTCGGCGCTGACCGCACTGGCAGCGAGCGACGGCGTGCTCGCCGCGGCCGATCCGGCCAAGGTGATCACTGGTACTTTGCGACCGGCGAAACCGGCTTCGATCCCTGCCGGGTCAGCGACATCTATTCCAACACGGTCAACGAAGCGATCTTCGAGCGGCTGCTGACCTACGACTATCTCGCGCGGCCGGCGAAGCTCGTGCCGATGGCGGCCGAGGCGATGCCCGAGGTCACCGACAACGGCAGGACCTATACGCTTCAGGCTGCGCAAGGGCATCTACTTCACGCCCGATCCCGCGTTCAAGGGCCAGCGGCGCGAGCTGGCGGCGCAGGATTTCGTCTACAGCTACATGCGGTTCATGGACCCGGTCAACCGCTCGCCGTAGGCGTTCCTGGTCGAGGGCAAGATCGTCGGCCTCGACGCGCTCGCGGCGAAGGCGAAGAAGACCGGCCAGCTTCGACTACGACGCGAAGGTCCCGGGCATGGAGGTCGTCGACCGCTACACGCTGCGCTTCCGGCTCACCGCGACCGACTACAACTTCCCGTACATCGTCGCGCACACGTCCGCTCGGCGCCGTGGCGCGCGAAGTCGTCGAGGCCTACGGCGACGACACATGGCGCACCCGGTCGGCACCGGGCCCGTACATGCTGAAGAGCTGGACGCGCGGCGCTCGAAGATCGTGCTCGAGGCCAACCCCGACTACCGCGGCTTCATCTGGGACTTCGAGCCCAGCGACGAACCCGTGGGACCAGGCGCTGGTCGCGGCGATGAAGGGCAAGCAGATGCCGCAGGTCGGCCGCGTCGAGATCACGATCATCGAGGAGGCGCAGTCGACGCTGGCTCGCGTTCAAGCAGAAGGAGCTCGACTACATCAACGTCCCGCGCTGCGTTCGCGCCCCAGGCGTTCGACGGCGACAAGCTCAAGCCGGAGCTCTCGCGCAGCAGGGCGTCAGCCTCGACCGGGCGATCGACCCGGAGATCACCTACACCGCTTCAACTTGCGCGACCCGGTGGTCGGCGGCTTCGGCAAGGAAAAGATCGCGCTGCGCCGCGCGATGGCCATGGCCTACGACGTCGAGCGAGGAGATCGACGTGCATCCGCAAGCGCCAGGCGGTGCGCGCTGCAGATGCCCATTCCGGCGGGGGTCGTCGGTCACGACCCGAAGTACCGCAGCATCAACCAGTACGATCCCGAAGCTGGCCAACAAGCTGCTCGACTATTTCGGCTACGCGAAGGGGCCGACGGCTGGCGCACGCTGCCCGACGGCAAGCCCCTGGTCGATCCATCAGGCAGCGCAACCGTCGAGCATCGACCGCGAGTTCAACGAGCTGTGGCAGCAAGTCGCTCGAGCGCGATCGGCATCCGGATGGTTTCTGATGCGGCGCCCTTCGGTGACAACGTCAAGGCCGCCAAGGAGTGCAAGCTGCAGATGTGGGGCCAGGCCTGGATCGCCGACTATCCGGACGGCGACAACTTCATGCAGCTGCTCTACGGCCCCAACACCGGCCAGAGCAACAACGGCTGTTACGAATCGAAGGCGTTCGACGCGTTCTACGAGCAGTCCAAGGCGCTGCCGAACTCGCCCGGAGCGCAACCGCCTGTTCCTGCAGATGACGCGGCAGATGGAGGTCGACGCGGCGTGGAGCCTCGACGTGTCGCGCCTGCGCAACGAGCTGATCCGGCCGTGGGTGATCGGGTACAAGAAGCATCCGATCCTGCAGGCCGAGTTCGTCTACATCGACGTCGAGCCGCGCTAAAGCCTGGCGGGGCCGGCAGCGGGGATCGGCGGCGTGGCACACTTCGCCCTCATGCGCACCGCGAGTCCGGTCGGTTTCCGCCGTCACATTCGCCGCCGCCGCGCTTTGCGGCTTCCTCCTCGCCGCGCCTCTGCCGGCGTGGCGCGGCCGACACGAACAAGGTGTTGCGGATGTGCTTCGCCGATCGAGGAGACCGGCTTCGATCCGGCGAAGCGCAGCGACAACTACTCGGGCCGGTCAGCAGGCGATCTTGGAAACGCTGCTCACGTACGACTATCTCGCGCGGCCCGCGAAGCTCGTCCCGCTGACCGCCGAGTCGATGCCGCAGGTCACCGACGACGGGCCAGACGTACATGTTGCACATCCGCCGAAGGGCATCTACTTCAGCCCGATCCGGCGTTCAAGGGCAGCGCCGCGAATTGATCGCGGCGGACTACGCCTACTCGCTCAAGCGCCTCGCCGATCCGCGCAACTCGTTCGCCCTGGCGGTTCCTGGTCGAAGGCAAGATCGTCGGGCTCGACGCGTGGTCGCAAGAAGGCGAAGCACGGCGGGCAGTTCGACTACGACACTGCCGTGCGCCGGCCTGGAGGTCGTTCGACCGGTACACGCTGCGCATTCGCCTGACGGAAACGGACTTCAATTTCAGCTACATCCTCGCAATGCCCGCGATGTCGGCGGTTGCCCGCGAGGTGATCGAAGCCTATCCCGAGGACACGAGACGCGCACCCGATCGGCACCGGCCCGTACATTCTCGAGAGCTGGGTGCGCAAGGCCGAAGATCGTGCTCGAGGCCAACCCGGATTACCGCGGCGTGATCTGGGACTTCAAGGGCTCCGACGATCCGCGCGACGAGGCCGCGGTGGCGGCGATGAAGGGCAAGCGGATTCCGCAGATCGGCCGGGTCGAAATCAGCATCATCGACCGAGGAGCAGTCGCGCTGGCTCGCTTTCGAGCACGGCGAGATCGACTATATCGACCGTTTCGGCTCGTTCGCGCCAATCGCGATTCCGGACAACCGGCTCGCCCCGTCGTTTGCCGCGCGCGGCATCGCGCTCGATCGCAGCGTCGAGGCCGAGATCACCTATTACGCGCTCGACATCCAGGACCCTGTCGTCGGCGGTTTCGCCGTCGAGAAAATCGCGCTGCGCCGCGCCATCCTGCTCGCCTACGACATCGACCAGGAGATCCGGGTCATCCGCAAGGGCCAGGCGCAGGCAATGCAGAGCCCGATTCCGCCGGGGGTCGTCGGCCATGATCCGGACTACCGGAGCATCATCCGCTACGACCCGGTGCTGGCCAACAAGCTGCTCGACTATTTCGGCTACCGGAAGGGCTCCGACGGCTATCGCAACAACCCGGACGGCACCCCGCTCAGCATCGTCCTGACCTCGGAGCCGCAGGCGATCAGTCGCGAATACGACGAGCTGTGGAAGAGAAATCTCGACGCGATCGGCTTGCGCTTCGAGGGGCGAAAAAGCGCCTTCTCCGACAACATCAAGGCGGCGCGCGCCTGCCAGCTCGCGATGTGGGGCGCCGCCTGGGGTGCCGACTACCCCGACGGCGAGGACTTCATGCAGCTGCTCTACGGGCCGAACGTCCACGAGAGCAACAACGCGTGTTATCAGTCCGCCGCGTTCGACAAGCTCTACGCCGAAACAACCCGCATGCCCGACTCGCCGGAGCGCACCCGGCTTTTCGACATGATGAGCCGGCAGATGGAGATCGACGGCGTCTGGCGGATGGGGGTCGCGCGCTACCGCAACGTGCTGGTGTACCCCTGGGTCCTGGGCTACCGCTATCACCCGATCATGCCCGCGGTGTATCAGTATCTGGACATTGACTCGGCCGCGCGCCGCCCGTGATCGCGCGCGGGTATCCGCACCGGCCTCTCGTCGTGGGCAGGAGCGAGGGGCATGGCACATCGCCTTGCGATCGAGGCACTGCGCCGCGGCGCGCGGCTCGTTACGCGTGCACTCGGACGCTCTGCCTCAAGATGTCGGTGCCCGACAAGGCAGCGCCTGCGCGCGATGTCCCGGCCGCTTACTTGTACCGGCCCGGGAAGTCATTCTTCAGCTGCGCGAGCTTGGGCAGGTCGTAGAGCACGGTATAGGTTTCCTTCGGGTGGAGCTCGACGTAGTTCTGCATTTCGCTCTCGGCGGGGTAGAACCGGCCCAGCGCCCTCACCTGCGTCACGATCGGACTGGGAAAGACCTTTGCCTGGTTGAGTTGCTCGATGTAGCGCTCTGCAATCTCCTTTTGCGCGTCATCCGCGTAGAAGATGACCGAGCGATACTGCGGTCCCACGTCAGGACCCTGCCGGTTGAGCTCCGTCGGGTCGTGCGCCACCCCAAAGAAGATCTTCAGCAACTCGGCGTAGGAGATCTGCGCCGGGTCATAGGTGATCTGCACCGACTCCGCGTGCCCGGTCGTCCCCGTCTCCACGAACTGATACTTGGCCGTCGCCCAGGTTCCACCGGCGTAGCCGGAGACAACCTCCGATACGCCTTTGACGTGCTTGAACACCGCGTCCACGCCCCAGTAGCAGCCGCCGGCAAGCACCGCCGTTGCCGTCCCTGATGCTGCGGGCTTCGGTTGTGGGCCGGCATAGTCGGGCACACCGCCGTAGGCAACCCCCCAGGTCAAGGCAACGATTACGAGGCCAACGCAGAATGTGCGCATTGTCTCCTCCAAACGCCGATAAAGGTCTGATTTGTCGCCGCTTTACTCCGGGCCCTGCGCGTGTGCGAACCCGGCATCGCGGCAGCGATCTCGGCGCCTACGCGTGAGAGCGAGTCCCGCGCTGCGCCGCGGCTGCCGCGCTTCCTTGCGCAGCGCGGAATCCCCGCCGTCGCGGCTTTCGCTCAAAACCTATTCTGCCATGGCCATCCAAAATCCGGCAGGGAGGGATGCGGGCTCCCACAAGGCCAATAGACGGCACCCGGTCGTGCGAGTTCCGCGTTCCGGCCGAGGCGTGCACTCGCGTGTCTGCACGGGCTGCGCCGAGCATCGATCTCTCGCAGCGCAGCCTGCGCGCTTACCATGAATCGGTAACCGGCCAACACGCCCCGCTGGGGGCGCGGCGCTCGTGTAACATCGCGGCTTTTTGAGAGAGCCCGCCCTTCGTGCCTGCCGCGCTGACATGGATTGGCGCCGCCGCGCTGGCCGCGCTGCTGGCGAATGCCCCGGCCTGCGGCGCCGATCCGGCCAAGGTGCTGCACCTCGAGTTCTACGTCGCCGAGACCGGCTTCGATCCGGCCAAGGTGCAGGACTACTATTCGCAGGAGGTCAACGAGGCGATCTTCGAACCGCTGCTGACCTACGACTACCTCGCGCGCCCGGCCAAGCTCGTGCCGCGTGCGGCCGAGGCGCTGCCCACCGTAAGCGATCGCGCGCGCACCTACGTGTTCAAGGTGAAGAAAGGCATTTACTTCGCCCCCGATCCCGCCTTCAAGGGCAAGCGGCGCGAGCTCACCGCGGCCGACTACGTGTACTCGATCAAGCGTTATAAAGATCCGGTCAACCACGCGCCGTACGAGAGCTTCATCGACGGCATCGTCGGACTCGAGGCGCTCAAGAAGGACGCCGAGAAGACCGGCAAGTTCGACTACGACCGCAAGGTCGAGGGGCTGCAGGCGCTCGACCGCTACACCCTGCAGATCAAGCTCAAGCAAACCGACTACAGCTTCGCCTACCTCATGGCGCTGCCGAATTTCGGCGCGGTGGCGCGGGAGGTGATCGAGGCATATGCGCGACGATACCAACGCCCACCCTGTCGGGACCGGTCCGTACCGGCTCCGGGACTGGAAGCGCTCGAACAAGATCGTGCTCGAGGCCAACCCCGAATTTCGCGGCTTCACCTGGCACTTTGCGCCCGGCGCCGACCCGGGCGACCCGGCAATCGTCGCGGCGATGGAAGGCAAGCAGATGCCGCAGATCGGAACGGTCGAGATCTCGGTCATCGAAGAGCAGCAGGCTTCCTGGCTCGCCTTCCAGAACGGCGAGCTCGACGTGCTCGATCTGCGCGAGACATTCGCCCCGGTGGCCATTCCCGGGGACAAGGTGTCCTCGGAGCTCGCCGCGCACGGGCGTCCGGCTCGACCGGAGTACCGACCCGGATATCAATTACACCTATTTCAATACCACCGATCCGGATTTCGGCGGCTTCAGCAAGGAAAAGATCGCGCTGCGCCGGGCCATCTTCATGTCGTTCGACAACGCGGAGTACCTGCGCGTGATCCGCAAGAATCAGGCGATGGAGGCGCAATACCCGATTCCCCCGGGGTGGTCGGCTACGACCCGACCTACCGCACCAGCCTGCCCTACGACATCCGGCTCGCCAACCAGCTGCTCGACTACTTCGGCTATAAGCGCGGCAGCGACGGCTACCGCACCTGGCCCGACGGGCGGCCGCTGGTCTGGCACTACTCTTCCACGCCGTCCTCGCGCGACCGCGAGCTCGACGAGCTGTGGCAGAAATCCGTCGCAGCGCATCGGCATCCGCATCGAGGTCGACAAGAACAAGTTTCCCGAGGAGCTCAAGCGCGAGCGGGCGTGCCAGCTGCAGGCGCGCACCGCGGCGTGGATCGCGGACTATCCCGACGGCGACGACTTCATGCAACTGCTGTACGGGCCGAACAGCCACCAGAACAACAGCGCCTGCTTCCAGCTGCCGGAGTGGGACCGGATCTACGAGACGACCAAGGCGATGCCGGCCTCGCCGGAGCGCGACCAGCTGTACCGGAAGCTCTGGCGCATGGCCGAGCTCTACGGCGTCTGGAAACTGCACGACACGCGGTATCGGAACATGCTCGTCCAGCCGCAGGTCGTCGGCTACAAGAAGCATCCGATCCTGGTCGCCGATTTCATGTATTACGATCTCGACAACAGCCGGCGGCGCCGGTGAGCGCGGCCGGCCGGCGTTGCGGGTCGAGGGCTCGGGCTGCGCACCGCGGAACGGCAGCCGGGGTAGCATATGGCGCCTCGCGCAGCGACGCTCGCCGCGGGTGCGCGCGCGGGGAACGAGCCCCGCCAGGAGGAGCCGATGACCGCGTATATCACCCGACGCCTGTGGCAGATGATCCCGACGCTGCTCGGCGTGATCCTGCTGGTCTTCCTCCTGTTCAACTGGGTCGGCGGCGATCCCGCGTACGTCCTCGCCGGCAAGATCTCCAGTGCCGAGCAGATCGCCAACATTCGCAAGCAGCTCGGCGTCGATCAGCCCTACTACGTGCAGCTGTGGATCTTCATCAAGCAGGTGCTGACCGCCGACTTCGGGGCCAGCTGGAGCACCAACGAGGCGGTATCGCACATCATGATGACGCGGCTCGGCCCGTCTTTGACGCTGCTCGTGCCGTGGCTGATCCTGTCGACGCTGATCTCGATCGGGCTCGCGCTCGCCGTCGCGTACGTGCGCGGCTCGCTGACCGACCGCGCGGTCATGATTTCGTGCACGGTCGGCCTGTCGATCTCGATCCTGGTCTACATCATCGTGTTCCAGTACGTGTTCGCCTACAAGCTCGGCTGGTTTCCCGTGCAGGGCTGGGGCGACAGCTTCTGGGAGAACCTGGCGGTGTATTCATCGCTGCCGATCCTCATCCTGCTGGTGGTGAGCATCGCCCCGGACCTGCGGCTGTACCGCACCTTCGTGCTCGACGAGATCAACCAGGATTACGTGCGCACCGGGCGCGCCAAGGGCCTGTCCGAGAACCGGCTCATGTGGGTGCACGTGCTGCGCAACGCCTCGATCCCGATCATCACCCAGGTGATGGCGACGCTCCCGGGCCTGTTGATCGGCGCGTTCCTGGTCGAGCGCTTCTTTTCGATTCCGGGCATCGGCCGGGAGGTGATTCTCGCCGTCGAGCGCAGCGATTTTCCGGTCATCAAGGCGATCACGGTGTACGTCGCGGTCGCGACGATGATCTTCAATCTGCTCGCCGACCTGATGTACAAGGCGGTCGACCCGCGCGTGCAGCTCAAATAGGAGACGGACGATGCCCTACGACGCACCGCATGCCGTCTCTCCCGGGCTGTGGGCGCTGGCGTGGAAGCGCCTGCGCAGCGACCGGGTGGCGATGGTATCGCTCGCCATCGTCGTCGTGTTCCTGGTGATGATGGTGCTTTCCGGGACCGGGCTTATCGCCAAGTGATTGGGCGCGGGAGGTCGGGGTCAACTACGCGCCGCCCACGTTCATGGGGCCGGCAGAACCGGCCGCCGGGAGCCGCCACCGCGCCGGCGGCTTCCAGTTCGGCCGACGAGCCCACCGAGCTGCCGGTGGAGGATCCGCTCGCCGACGCGCTGGCGGCCATCAAGCGCGGCGCGACCGCACCGAAGGCCGGGGCGGGCGACACCGCCGCGGAGAGCAAGAGCGTCGATCCGCTGGCCGACGTCATGGCCGAAATCAAGAGCAAGGAGGTGGTCAGCGCGCCGGCCGAAGCGCGCGCGCCGACGCTGCCGCTCGGCGGCGACAAGTGGGGGCGCGACGTCCTCAAGAAGGTGATCAAGGGCTCGCAGACCTCGATCTTCGTCGGCCTGGCGTCGGCGTTCGTGGCGACCTTCCTCGGCACCGTGTTCGGCGCGGTCGCCGGCTACTACGGACGCTGGCTCGACGATTTCTTCAACTGGTTCTACAGCGTTTTCACCGCCATCCCGTACCTGCTGCTGATTCTCGCCGTCGCGGCGGTGCTGCAGCAGAAGGGGACGATCACGATCATCCTGATCCTGGGGCTGACCGGCTGGACGGGCATCTTCCGCCTGATCCGCGGCGAATACCTCAAGCACAAGGGACGCGAGTACGTGCAGGCGGCCGACGCGATCGGGGCGTCCAATGCGCGGCGCATGTTCGTGCATATTTTTCCGAACATCAGTCACGTCGTCCTGGTGCAGCTGTCGATCTACGCCGTGGCGTTCATCAAGTCGGAAGTGATCCTGTCTTTCCTGGGCTTCGGCGTTCCGGTCGACGTCGTCTCGTGGGGCTCGATGCTCAACGAGGCGCAGAACGAGCTGATCCTCGGCAAGTGGTGGCAGCTGGCCGCGGCCGGGACGTTCATGGCCGTGCTGGTCACCGCCTTCAGCCTGTTCACCGACGCATTGCGCGATGCGCTGGACCCGAAATTGAAATGACGCGCGCCGCCCGCCGATCCTGAAGCGCACCCCGGAGAGCCCCCTGGCAGCCATGGAACCGCTACTGTCCGTCCGCAACCTGCGGATCAACTTCCGGCTCGACAAGCAGACCGTGTTCGAAGCGGTCAAGGGCATCAGCTTCGACATACCGAAGAATGCCACCGTCGCGCTGGTCGGCGAGTCGGGCAGCGGCAAATCGGTGACATCGCTGTCGATCCTGGGGCTGCTGCCGAAGGAGAACGCGCTGGTGCTCCCGGGCAGCGAGATCCGTTACGGCGGCCGCGATCTGCTCGGGCTCGACGCGACCGAGCTGCGCAAGCTGCGCGGGGCCGACGTGTCGATGATCTTCCAGGAGCCGATGACCTCGCTCAACCCCGTATTCACCGTCGGGTTCCAGCTCGGCGAAGTGCTGCAGCTGCACATGAACATGTCGCCGGCGCAAGCGAAAAAACGCGCGATCGCGCTTCTCGAAGAAGTCGGCATCCCCGACGCGGCATACAAGATCAACGCCTTTCCCTCGCAGATGTCGGGCGGACAGCAGCAACGGGTGATGATCGCCATGGCGATCGCGTGCGAGCCGAAACTGCTCATCGCCGACGAGCCGACCACCGCGCTCGACGTGACGATCCAGAAGCAGATCCTGGACCTGATCGCGGCACTGCAGAAGAAGCACCAGATGTCGGTGCTGTTCATCACGCACGATCTCGCCGTGGTCGGCGAGATCGCGGACTACGTGGTCGTCATGCGCAACGGCGAGATCCGCGAGCAGGGGCCGGCGAAGGACGTGTTCGAGCGGCCGCAGGATGCGTACACCAAGGCATTGCTGCAATGCCGCCCGCGTCTCGACCGGCGCCCGGTGCGGCTGCCCGTGATCGAGGACTTCATGGACGGCGGGCGCGCGGGCCATGAATCTCAACGAGCGCAAGCGCGGCGTGACCGCGTCCGACCCGATCATCCTCGACGTGCGCAAACTCGGCAAGGACTTCTATACGCGCGAGGGCCTGTTCGGGCGCCGCCGGTTCCAGGCGGTCAAGGACGTTTCATTCAAGCTGCCCAAGGGCAAGACGCTGGGCCTGGTCGGCGAGTCGGGCTCGGGCAAGACGACCGTCGGCCTGACCCTCATGCGGCTGCACGAGGCGTCGTCGGGCGAGGCGCTGTTCGAGGGCCGCGACATCCTGGGCATGTCGGCGCGCGAATTCATGGACTACAAGCGGCGCATCCAGATCATCTTCCAGAATCCGTACGCGTCGCTCAACCCGCGCTTCATCATCGGCCAGATCCTGACCGAGCCGATGATGATCCACGGCATCGGCGCCTCGACCCAGGAGCGCACCGATCTCGCCTTCGAGATGCTGCACAAGGTCGGCCTGCCGGAGGTTTCGTTCTACAAGTACCCGCACGAATTCTCCGGCGGCCAGCGCCAGCGGATCGCGATCGCGCGCTGTCTCACGCTCAAGCCGGACATCCTCATCTGCGACGAGTCGGTGTCGGCGCTCGACGTCTCGGTGCAGGCGCAGGTGCTCAACCTGCTGCAGGACCTGCAGGACGAGTTTCACCTGTCGTACATCTTCATCTCGCACGACCTGGCGGTGGTCAAGTACATCTCCGACGAGGTCATGGTCATGAACCAGGGCGAGATCATCGAGATCGCCAACTCCGACGAGATCTACCGGCATCCGCAGCAGCCCTACACCAAGAAGCTGCTCTCGGCGATCCCCAAGGGCTGGCACCACGGCTCGGATTGACGCCGCGCCCGACCGGGCGCTCGCGGTCGAGCGCTACCGGGTGCCAAGAACCGGCGGCCGCCGCATCAAGGGCCCGGCTCTTAGAGCGTGAATGCCATGTCACGCACCACCGCGCCCGGCAGCCGCATGCTGCTGATGTTGCGCTCGCGGTAGGTGTCGCCGTTGACCAGGAGCTCGCGTTCGGCGGTGAGGCCGACCAATTGCTCGCCGAGCAGACGGAAGACGCTGTCGTCGAAGCGCATGACGTCCACCGGCGCCACGATCTTGCCGCCCTCGACCCAGAACGAGGCGAAGCGCGTCATGCCGGTGAGGCGGCACGCCGGGCGGTCGGAGAAATTGAGGTACCAGAGGTTGCCGATGTAGAGTCCCTCGTCGAGGGCGGAAAGCGCGTCGGCGGCGGCGAGATCGCCCGCGCCCATGTCCAGCGACTCCGGAGCTTCCCCTGCATTCGCGCCGTTCTGCACCAGCGCGAACTCGCGGGCGGTCCGCGGGCTCACCAGCGAGCCCACCAGCTGTCCGGCGGTAACGAGCGGCACCGCGCCCGGCCGCGTGAACCCTTCGTCCTGGAATCCCGGCGCGACGCCCTCGGCGGTGTTCTCGACAAAATTGACCGACGGGTCGAGCGCGACCGCGCGGTCCTTGAGTCGGAACAGGCAACTCTGGCGGGTTTCCAGCGCGCGGCCGGAAAAGCCTCCCCAGCAGAGCATGCTCGCGATCTCCTCCATCGCCGTCGGGGTGAGATAGGCACGGTAGCGTCCGGGCTTGAGCGAGCGCGACGGGCGGGCGAGCAGGGCGAGTCGCTCCCGGGCATCGGCCATCTTCGCCGAGAGCACGTCCGGATCCCAGGTAAAGCCGCCGTAGGCGGTTTTCACCGCCTTGTCGGCGCGGTGGTAGAGGCTCCACTGCAGGTTGAACGAGCGCACCTCGTGCCAGTTGCGCTGCCCGAGCGAGTTGGCGAAGCCGCGGTAGACCGGACCGCCGGCATAGATGCCCACCAGATCGAGGCCCTCGGCAGCGGCGAGCACGTTCTCGACGATGGCTTCGGCCGGCGGCAGCGCGGAATCGCTGACCACGCGACTGGCGTGGACCTCCGTCGCATAATTCAGATGCGGGTCCTCCGGCAGGTCGGCGACCGTTTGCCGCAGCAGGCTGAGCGCCGCGGCGATGGCGGGACGGTCCTGGGCGAGATCGCCCGCAACGGTCAGACATTGCTCGGCGTGGCGGCGGCCGTCGATCAGATGCAGCCGCAGGTAGCATTGGGCGACGGTGCCCGGCTGGCGCACCTTGCCGCGGTTGAGCCGCACGAAGTCGGAGATCTCCGCGTCCAGGCGGCAGGTGTGGATCTCGCCGCCCGTCATTGACCGGTCGAGCCAGGTCGCGACGTCGTTGAAATAGGACTCGAGGTTCTCCGGGCTCATGCCGTGTCTCCGCCGAAAACGTCGACCGCAGTGAACACGCAGGCGGGCGAGGCATGCCCGACGCGGATCACCTGCGAGGGTTCGCCCTTGCCGCAGTACGGCGTGCCGAGCACCTGCATGGTCGCGGCGTTGCCGACCCGGGCAAGGCTGCGCCAGAAGTTGGCCGAAATGCCGCGGTAGTTCGGGTTCTTGACGACCCGGGTCAAGCGGCCGTCCTCGATCAACTGGCCCCATTCGCAGCCGAACTGGAACTTGTTGCGCGAATCGTCGATCGACCACGAGCTGTTGGTGCTCATCAGCACGCCCCGCTCGAGCCCGGCGACCATGTCTTCGAGCGTGGCCTCGCCCGGCTCCAGGTTGAGGTTGGCCATGCGGTCGATGGGCGGCCGGTTCCAGTTGTCCGCCCGCGAGTTCGCGACCCCGTGCATTCCCGCGCGCGCCTGCGAGATGGTGCCGCCGAGCGGGCGCTCGAGGATGCCGTTGCGGATGAGATAGGCCTTTTCCGCCTGCGTTCCGTCGTCGTCGAACGCGTAGCTCGCCAGTTCTTCGGGGCGCGTCGGGTCGAAGGAGACGTTGAGCAGGTCCGAGCCGTAGCGGTAGGTCCCGAACATGTCGAGGGTGACGAAGCTCGTGCCGGCGAAATTGCGCTCGTCGCCCAGGATGCGGTCGAGCTCCAGCGGATGCCCGATCGACTCGTGGATCTGCAGGACCATCTGGTCGGGCATGAGCAGCACGTCCATCGTGCCGCGCGGGCAATTCGGCGCCAGCAGCAGCTGCAGCACCTCGTCGGCGATGCGCCGTCCGCTGCCGACGAAGTCGAAACGATCGAGCATGGACTCGCCGCCCTGCTGCGCCAGGCCGCGATAGCCGTTGAGCGTGCGCGTCTGGGTGTCGCCGTCCGCATGCGCCGTCACCGACATGCCGGGCATGACGAAGCGATAGCGCTGCGTCACGTCGCCGCCGGCGCTGGTCAGGTAGCGATGTTCCGCGGTGCGCGTTTCCACGGTCGCCTCCCAGTCGACGATGCGCGGATCGCTGCCTGCCTGGCGCGATTCGTCGGCGAGCAGGTCATACCAGTCGCGCTGGGTCCAGCCCGGGGCGGCGGCGTCCGGAGAGGCGTAGCTGCCGCGCGGCGCAGGACGGGGCAGCGCCCCAAAATCGATCAACGAGCGCTCGCGCGCTCGCGCGTGCCCAGCCGGCGGCGCGGTCGAGCGCCGCCTGCAGGGCCGAAGGCGACAGGTCGCAGGTCGCCGCATACCCGCAGCCGCGGCCGGCGTAGACGGTCACCATGGCGCCGCGATCGGCAAGCAGGGCCGGCGGTTGCGCGACGTTCTTGCGCACCGCATAGCTTTCGGCGCGTTCGTCGGAGAAGCGGAGCGACCAGAAATCAGCGTCGCAGGACAGTTGCCGGAAGGCCGCGGCAAGGGCGTCGGTCATAGGTATCCCAAGGCAAGGCGGCGATGCGAGGCCCGCCGCTCGAAAAACTCGAATTATCGCCCGAACCCGGTGGCCAGCGCACGCTGCGCTGCACGTTCGGGGTCACGCGCCGGCCGCCGGCCGCGCTGCCAGCTGCGAGAGCGCCGGCCCGGTGACCCGGGTAATGCGCCAGTCGGGCAACACGCTCGCCCCCAGCGACTCGTAGAAGCCGATCGCCGTCGCGTTCCAGTCGAGCACGGCCCACTCGAAGCGGCCGCAGCCGCGGGCGACGGCCAGCCGGGCGAGATGGACGAGCAGGGCCTGTCCATAGCCCTTGCCGCGATGCGCCGGCTGCACGAATAAATCTTCGAGATACAGGCCCTTGCGGCCGAGAAACGTCGAGAAATTATGGAAAAACAGGGCAAAAGCAACCGGCTCGCCGGCTTCGGAGCCGACGCGCACTTCGGCGACGGGCTTCGGCCCGAACAGGGCCGCCTCGAGGTCGGCGGCGGTCGCGACACACAGCGGGCGCAGCTTTTCGTAGTCGGCGAGCGCCTCGATCATCGCCAGGATCGCCGGCACATCCTGCGGCGTCGCCGGCAGGATGCGAAACGCGGCCTTCGGCGCCACGGCGCTTTAACCCGGAGTGCGGCCGCTTGCCTGGCGGCCACGCCCGCCGTCGCCACGCGCCCGGTTCGTGGTGCACAACTCCCGGGCGGCGCGGCAACGCCGCACCGGATGCGCGGCGCGAGCGCCACGCGGCACCAGCGCGGTTTGTGCATTGCGTTTCGGCATCGTTGGCAGATTTGCAACAAGGCAGGCAGCCGGATTGTAACTTCAGCATCATTTTGTTGCAGGTCGAATTGGCGGTGTTGTAACGTTGCAACTGTGTGCGCGGCAAATTTGCACAATTCCTGCCGGGTCAACTTGCCTCTAGAAGGTCCCAAAAATCGCCGGTAAGTGACCCGTAAATAACTTCGGTTGGATGAACGTTCAGGTTCGATTGCGTTGGTAACAAATGCGGCCGTAATTTTTCAACGCTATGGGGGTCCATGATGAAGAGAATGCATAGAAAGAAGCTGTCGCTTGCCGTCGGGCAGGTGCTAAGTGCCGGGGTCATTGTTGGTTTGGCGGTGCCATTTGCCTACGGGCAGCAGCCCCCACCCGAAAAAATCGAGAAGCTCGAGATCACCGGCTCGCGCATTCCTTCGCCGAACCTCGAGAGCACCAGCCCGGTGACGGTCGTCAACGCACGGGACATCGCCTTCGAGCACCCCGTGTCCGTCGAAAACCTGATGAACAACCTGCCGCAGGTTTTCGCCGACATGGGCAACATGCTTTCCAACGCCGCGACCGGCACCTCGGCGGTGGACCTGCGCGGCCTGGGCGCCAACCGCACGCTGGTCCTCGTCAACGGGCGGCGCCTGCCCGCGGGCAGCCCAATTGAGTATGCGGCCGACCTGAACCAGATCGCGCTGCCGCTGATTCAACGCGTGGAAATCCTGACCGGCGGGGCATCGGCGGTCTACGGTTCGGATGCCATCGCCGGGGTCGTGAACTTCATCATGAACGACCATTTCCAGGGCGTGCAGATGGACGCCGGCTACAGCTTCTACAACCACGGCCAGCACAATTCGCTGGCGAGCATCGTTGCGGCGCGCGCGGCCACCAATCCGGCGCAGTTCAAGGTTCCGGGCGACGTCGACTCGGATGGCGAGGTATCGAACTACGACATCACGATCGGCGGCGACTTCGCCAACGGCAAGGGCAACGCCACGGTGTTCCTGGGCTACGAGAGAAGCCACGCGGTGCTGCAGGCCAATCGCGACTACAGCGCCTGCGCCACCGGCTCGAACGCGAACGGGCTCACCTGCTCCGGTTCGGGGACGAGCTACCCGGGCCAGTTCGTCAATGCGGCCACCGGCAACGCCTTCACCATCGCCGACAACATGGGCGGGGTACGGCCGTACACCAGCAACGACCAGTTCAACTTCGCGCCCTATAACTACTACCAGCGGCCCGACGAGCGCTACAACGTCAACGCCTTTGCCCACTACGACATCACGCCGTGGGCGCGCTCGTACGTGGAGTTCGGGTTCCACGACGACCATACCGCGGCGCAGATCGCGCCCAGCGGCGCCTTCGGGGTGGAAATCTTCCCGAGCGCCAACAACCCGCTCTTGTCCAGCGCTTTCCTGGCGGCCTCCGGCGCCACCCCGACGACCCCGGGCGACGTGATCATCCTGCGCCGAAACCTCGAGGGCGGGGGCCGGGTGGCCGACCTGCGCAACTCGTCGTACCGCGGCGTGTTCGGAATCAAGGGCGAGGTCTGGGGCGGCTGGGATTACGACGTCTGGTACCAGCTCGGCAAGGTCCTGTACCAGCAGGAGTACTTCAACGACCTGTCGAAGATGAGCATCGGTCGCTCCTTGAACGTCGTGACCGACCCCGCGAGCGGCCAGCCGGTGTGCCAATCGGTGCTCGACGGCTCGGATCCGAACTGCGTGCCGTGGAATATCTTTTCGCTGGGCGGCGTGACCCAGGCCGCGCTTAACTACCTGGAAACGCCCGGATTCGAGACCGGCTTTACCGAACAGAGCGTGTTCGGCGGCACGCTGACGGGTGACCTGGGCATATACGGGGCGCATACCCCCTGGGCGAGCTCCGGCGTCGGCGTTTCGGGCGGGCTCGAACACCGTACCGAGAAGCTCCAGCTCAACACCGACGTCGAGTTCTCGACCTTCGACCTGGCCGGCCAGGGCGGCCCGACGCTGCCGTTGAACGGGCAGTACTCGGTGAACGAAATCTACGGCGAATTCAATGTGCCGATCATCGAGGACAAGCAGTATGCCAAGCTGCTGAGCGTCAACGGCAGCGCCCGCTACTCGGACTACACGACCAACAAGCACACCACGACGTACGGGATCGGCGTGGAGTGGGCGCCGGTCAAGGAAGTGCGGTTCCGCGGCAGCTACCAGAAGGCCGTGCGCGCCGCCAACGTCGTCGAGTTGTTCACCGCGCAAGGCTTGAACCTGTTCACGTTCAGCGCGGACCCCTGCG
The DNA here is from genome assembly GCA_963778275.1 of uncultured beta proteobacterium. Lineage (GTDB taxonomy): Bacteria > Pseudomonadota > Gammaproteobacteria > Burkholderiales > Casimicrobiaceae > PALSA-1003. Next base: position 142,206 of record CAVZTS010000015.1, read on the forward strand.
GCGGCCCAACGCCGACGGCCACGCTGGCGCAGTGCTTGGCGACGGGGCTGAAGCCCAGCCAGTACGGCAGCACGCTGCTCAACAACCCCGCCGGCCAGGGCAATTACATCCAGGGCGGCAACCCCAATCTGGATCCGGAGCGGGCGAAGACCTACACCCTGGGCGCGGTTGTGCAGCCGCTGAAGAACCTGAGCGGGTCGATCGACTACTGGTATATCAACGTCGACAACGCGATCGGCCGGGTGAACCCCAGCCTGGCGCTGTCGCAGTGCATTTCGGCTGGGACCTTCTGCGACCTGATCCACCGCGATCCGTCTTTCGGCACCCTTTGGCTCAATGGTGGCGCGATCACCGGTACCAACATCAACCTGACCAAGCTCAAGACCACGGGCATGGACTTCACGGCCGACTACACCTGGCCGATCGGGGGATGGGGCAGCCTGTTGTTTGATTTCAAGGGCGTCTACGTCAGGCAGTTCGTGACCAATTCGGGGGTGGGCGACTACGACTGCGTCGGCTTGTTCGGGCCCACGTGCGGCACGCCGACGCCGAAGTGGCGGCACACCCTGCGCGGAACCTGGTCCACGCCCTGGAACGTCGATATCTCGGCGAACTGGCGGTACATCGACAGCGTGCAGGTGGACCTGTCGAACGGAAATCCGCTGCTCGCGGGTTACTTCAACCCGGTCGATCAGAATATGGGTTCCCGCAGCTACCTCGACCTTGCCGCTTCCTGGGCGATCACCAAGCAGTTCACGCTGTATGCGGGCGTCAACAACGTGACCGACCGCGATCCGCCGATCGTGTCCTCGGGCCTGGTCGGGCCACCGTTCGGCAACGGCAACACCTATCCGCAGGTGTACGATGCACTCGGCCGGCGCGTGTTCGTCAGCGTGCAGGCCAAGTTCTGATACGAGCAGTGCGGTTGCAGGCATCAGGGACGGCGAGCTTCGGCTCGCCGTCTTTTTTCCGCCACGCAGCGGTGGCTTGCGTGGCGGGCTTCTGAAAACGTTGCTGCGAGCCCAGGTCATGGCCATGAGAGCCCTGTTCGTCCTGCTGTGTGTCGCGGGCACCGCGCTCGCCGACGAGGGGGGCTTCCTGCGCTGCCGCGGGATTGCCGACCCGGCGGCGCGCCTGGCCTGTTATGACGCGCTGCCGGTGCCGCTCCCGGAAAGCAAGGCGAGCCCGGCGCAGTCCGGCGCCCTGCCGCTGCAGACGCCGCAGCAGTTCGGCCTGGAACCGCCGGCGACCGTGATCGAGCTGGCTGACATCGAAAGCCGCATTCCCGGGCAATTCGACGGCTGGAAGCCCAATACGCGGATCAAGCTTGCCAACGGCCAGGTCTGGCAAGTCGTGGACGGCAGCAGCCGCTTCCTCGACCTGACCGACCCCAAGGTGACGATCCGCCGCGGGCAGCTCGGCGCGTTCTATCTGGAATTCGAAGGCGACAACCGGACGGTCCGGGTCAAACGGCTGCAGTAAGGCCGAACGGGCAGGGTGCTGCGTCCGCAACGCGGATCGTCCGCCTCGCCCGCAAACCTTGCGGCCTCGTATCGGCACGCCGGGCAACGGCGGCGCGCGTCGCGCGCCGGCGGCAAAGCCAGGGTTCGGCGCCCTGGCCACGGGTCGCCGAGCCGGGACGCGTGCGCGATGGTATCGTCGCCTCTCCCGCAGCCCGCCGATGCAATGCCCGGAACCGCTTACCCCAGGAACGTTTGCGATGAGCCTTACCGAGCACACCGTCCGCGCTCGCACGACGGACCTGGTGGCCATCTCCGCCCCCGACGACTTTATCCTCGGGCCTGCGCGCGCGGTGGAGTCATCGCGCCTGTTCGACCCGGACGTGAGCCCTTACTGTTTTGATCTTGCGACGCGTACCCTGCTCTGCGTATCGACCGCCGATATCTCCGCAGCGTCGTTCTTCTATCAGGCACAGCGCCAATACGCCCGCAGCGTCATCCGAGTTCCGTTTGCGGCGCTGCCCGAGGGGCCGGCCTCGCCGGCACTGATTTTTTCGATTGGCCGCTGCGGTTCGACGCTCCTCGTCAGGGCGCTCCAGGCAGCAGGCGTCCGTGTCGTCTCCGAGCCTGACTTCTATACCCAGGCCGCGTGCCAGGCGCCCCTGGACAGCGGTCTTCGCAGGGCGATCGCCGGCGCAACGCGGCTGCTGCGCTACCCTGTCATCAAGCTGCGTTTGGAGTGCAACAACGCGCCGCTGCTCATCGCCGGCGCCTTCAGTTCGCCACGCATCGCGTTCATTCTGCGCGATCCGGTCGACTGGGCGGCATCGCTGCGACGCCTGTCGCGCAACTCCCTCGACCCGGGTTGGGCCGTTGCTACACTGACCCAGGGCGTGCAGGCGCTCGACGCGCTGTCGCGAAGCTACGCGGTGCGCATCAGCTACTACGAGGAATTCCGGGATCTGGGCATGGGGCCCATCGGAGACTGGCTCGCCTGGACCGGGTGCCCGGGCACCGTCTCGCGGGAAGCCTTGCTGCCGCTGGCGGCGAAGGATGCGCAGGAGGGAAGTCTCGTATCGCGGGCAGCGGTCCGCGATGTCCCGGACGACCCTTCATTCCGGGAGGCGTTTCGGCGGGAGTGGTCGCGGTTGCGCCCGGCCGGGCTGATCGCGAAGCTGCAGTTGAAGTTGCTGTGAACCCATACCGGGCGAAGCGGCGCGCAGGAGGGGATCTACGGCTCGAACCCGCTCGTGTCACCCGCAAACGCCTGCACGCCCGCGGCCAGCGCGGTGATCATGGCCCGCTCGGGCGGGGTCAGCTGGGGATGCCAGATATCGAAGATGAGCACCACGCGCAGCTTGTCGCTGTCGTTCCAGGCCTCGTGCTCGATGGTGTCGTCGAATACCCACGCCTTGCCAGGAACCCACTGCCGCGACTGGTTGCCGACCCGGAATCCGCAGCCGTCGGGGATGATGAGGGCGAGGTGGGTGACCAGCCGGACATTGGTTACGCCGTTGTGCGGCGGAATCCGGGTCTTGGGCTTGAGCAGCGAGAACATTGCCGCCGGGGTGCGCCCCGGTTGATCCGGCGCGGCGCGCCGGAGAGCGCTTGCATGGTCAGCGGGCACCGGGCGGCATTCTCGGCGACCCGCTGCCCCATCTTGTAGAGGTGGAACGCGCCCCAGCGTGGCGAATTGTTCAGTTCCGCGAACTGGTTGTGCGGCACGTCGTCGGGGTAGGTTATGTAGGGGGTGAAGCCTTCCTCGGTGGCGAGAACGGCGAGGAATTCGTCGCGGATCGCGTCGGTCGCCGCCTCGATCGGGTCGAGCCAGGGAAAATCCGCACGTTCAAAGAACTCGATCGGCACGAGACCGGGGTAGTGATAGATCTCCGAGCGCGATTCGTAGCGCTGCTTGCGGCCGACCATGATATCGAGGGAGGTGCGAAACCGTTGCAGGTCCTCGCCCGCATGGGCCCGGTACTGGGCATCGAGGTGCTGATCCATGAAGCTCGCGAAGTCGCGCTGGTATTTCTCGCGGAACGCCAGGGCATGGGTCACCGCCGGTTTGAGATCGGGATGCAGTTGCGCAAGCGGCGGGGCGACGCTCGCCACCGCGCCGTAGGCCAATGCCGCTCGATGCGTATGGCCCTGCCGCTCGAGCAGGTTGGCGCGCAGGACGAGCGCAACCAGGTCGCGCGGATCGAGCGTCAACGCCCGCTTTAGCGCGCGCTCTTCGCCGGCTTCGTCCTTCAATTGCTGGCAGGCAAGCGCCAGATTGATCCACTGCTGCGGGTCCGAGCCGCCGGCGTCGACGACGCGCTGGAAGGTCGTCGCGTGCCGATTGCAGGTCGCCGTTGCGGAAGGCGCGCAGGCCGAGCGCGGTCAAGGTCCGGGTATGGGCGGGATCGATCTCAAGAATGCGCCGCCAGAGGGCGGCGGCTTCTTCATCACGCCCGGATTGCACCGCCCTGGCGGCCTGCACCTCGAGGGCACCGATCTGCTGCAGGGCGGCCGCGGCGTCGCCCATCGGCTAAGCCTCGGCGGCTTGGCAGGTGTTGCCGGTTTGTCGTTGCAACATGGCTGCGCCTCCTCAAATCACCGCGACGGCGGACAGGGTTCCCGCACCCCTGGGTCCGCGCCGCTCGCTCTCTCGCCGCGGCTCGATGCGTCCGCGCGTGCATATCATGGCGTCCGTCGTGCGCATCCGCAACCGGCGCGCGCGGCGACCGATCTCAAGGCCACCCCTCGCGCCGGCACCGCCCCGCGGCAGCAGTGTAGGATTGACCCCTGGCGCGACGGGCAGCGGCAGCATGGGAGTGCCGCGGCCCCGTTAGCGACGCGGGCGCAGGCAGCGAACCCGCGTTTACCGATTTCGGAGGCGGACCCCAAAGTGTTCCTGAAGATCAAGAGCCTTCTTACACCTGCGGAAGTGGCGCGGCTGACCGCGCTCAGCCGCGAACTGCGCTTCGTCGACGGCAGGGTGTCGAATCCGGCCAACACGACCAAGGACAACCTGCAGGCGGATGCCACCGATCCGAGGTACGCCGAATCGGTGCAGATCGTGAGCGGCGCGTTCTCCCGCTCGCGCGAGTTCGTCGACTTCGCCATGCCCAAGCACGTGGCGCCGCCGTTGCTTTGCCGCTATACGCCGGGCATGAAATACGGCGCCCACGCCGACGCGGCACTCATTCCGCTGGGCAATTTCCGACTGCGGTCGGACCTTTCCTGCACCGTCTTCCTCAACGATCCCGCCACCTACGAGGGCGGCGAACTATCGATCGTGATCGGCAATCAGGCGATTGCCTTCAAGAGCGCGGCGGGGGACGCCATCGTCTATCCGTCGACGGCGTTGCACGAAGTAGTGCCGGTGCGCTCCGGCGAGCGCCTGGTGTCGATCACGTTCATCGAAAGTTGCATCGCCGACCAGCACCGGCGAACGCAGGTCTATGAACTCAACGAAATCGCGGCGCTGGAGGGACTTTCGATGCGCTGGGAGAGCCGGGTGCGGCTCGATGTCGTGCGCCAGAACCTGCTGCGCATGTGGTCGACGGGCTAGCCATTCGCGGCGTTGACGATCCCGGCCAGCGCGGGATCTGCCTGCGCCTGGCGTTCGAGCCAGCGCATGCCCTTGCGGATTTCCTCGCGGTTGTCGCGCCGCGACTCGCGCAACACGTCCGCCCGCAGCTCCGGCGTGTAGGCATGCTCGGGCGCCTTGGAGTAGCGCGTGAGGACCGCGCTGCGCCCGATCTGCGCCAGGTACCGTGCGTCCGGCGACAGACCGAAATGATCGAGAATCTGGCCCATGCCGTCGGCGATGCTCGCCAGGAACGCATCGAAGTCGAGCGCCATGACCCTGCTGGTGAATCGGGCCAGGGCTGCGTGTTGGGAGGCCGTTTCCGCCAACCAGCTTAGCGCCGCCAGTTCGCCGCTGGACAGCGTGTGCAGAGGCTCCAGCGGCACGGCGCTGCGCGCCTGCAGGCGGCGCATTCGCTCCGGCCCATGGCCGCGCAGATCGGTTTGCGAATTTGCGCCGGCAAGCAGCGTCGCCAGATACGGCTCGGCGCGCAGGTTCATGTAGATGGCGCGCGCACCCTCGCTCACCCCGAGGATCGGCACCGCCAGTCGCCCGGCGCTGCTGGTCGCCTTCACCGACCACGCTGTGCGTCGACTCGTAGCCGCGGCTCCACAAGCGCATGAACAGGGCGAGAAGAAGATTGAATTGCCCGGGGCTCAACAGCGAATCGGGTCGCCCCAGGAAATCGCTTGCCTCGGCGAGCGTGCGCAGCGGCAGCGGCTCGCGCAGGGAGAGCACCATGCCGGTCTCGTCGAGCAGCCGGCTCACCAGCGTCGAACCGACATGGCCCGTATGGAAGATGAAGTGCAACGGACAGGGTTGTGCGACCTGCCGTGCGGCCTCTGCGGCGTGGTCGACCGGCAGCCAGGCGCCATGGGTAGCCGGCGCGAGGATGCGGTCATCCAGGAAGCTCGCCCGGCGATACGTGTCGGCGTCGAACAGCACCACCAGGCCGTCCAGCTCGGGAGGTCGAGCTTCTGCGGATAGGCATCCGGCGAACTGGCCAATCGCGGCAGCAGATCGGCTAGGGTTGGATTGGGCTGGGGCAGGGGCATTGGGCAAACGGTCGGTCCGTAGCGCCGACCGCCTCTGCGCCTAGGGCAAGCCGGAACCCGCGCCGGGCCAAGCCGTTCTCGGAGCGGAAGTTTAACCCCGTGCACCGGGCGGAGCGCCTCGCCGGCGCGCTCGCGAATCGCCCCGGGTCTGCCCTGTTAGCGGCTGCGTGAGGGCCCAACGCGGTGCTCGGGGAACGGGCGTGCACTGGCCACGGTCATAGGGTAGATGTAGGATGGGACGTTCGGCCAGGGTGGTGTGTGCTTTTTGCAGTGCATCGGATGGGAGTGATCATGAAACGACAGATGCTTTTTGTGCTTTCCATTGCCGCCGTCGGGGCACTTGCGGCGGCCGCGTCGCAGGCAGCTGATCCCGCAACCGACGCGGGACTGGTCGCCGTGCGCTCGCTGAACCTCGATGCGTTCTACGTGCGTCCGAACGCGGACCTGGCCGGCTACCGCAAGATCCTGATCGACCCGGCCCGGGTTGCGTTTCGCGATGACTGGAACAAGAACCCGAACGACGCGCTGGGCTACACGCGCCGGATCGCGCCCTATGAGGTGGCGCGCATCACCGACGACACCGCCTCCAGCCTGAACAGCGCCGTCGCCGAGGCGTTCAAGGCCCACGGCTACGAAGTCGTGGCCAGCCCGGGCCCGGGCGTGCTGCGCCTGACCCCGAGCGTGGTCGACCTGTACGTCAATGCGCCGGATGCGCGGCCGGCCGGAACCGCCCAGTCGTTCACCGTGGACTCCGGCGAGGGGACGCTCATCCTCGAGGCGCGCGACGCCGTCAGCGGAACGCTCTTGAGCCGCGTCGTTGACCATCGCCGCGCGGACGAGACGACCCGGCGCCTCACCCGGACCACCAGTGTGCAGGAGAATTTCTGGCTCGAGACGATGTTCTCGCACTGGGCGGCGACCTGCGCCGAGGCCTTTGAAACCTCGAAGCCGACCAAAATCGGCTACCTGCAGCACTAGCGCGGATCGGCCTTAAGTCGGCCGGTCTAGATCTCCCACGCCGGCTTCTCGCCGGTGTAGGCGTCGATCGCTTCGAACATGGCGCTCACGAGCCCGCGCTCCTCTTCGCTGAGCTCGGGGCGCCAGATCTCGAACAGCAGGATGACGCGAATCTGGCTGCTCCGGTTCCAGGCTTCGTGCTCCATGGTGTCGTCGAATACCCACGCCTTGCCCTCGACCGGCACGCGCGTGTCGTTGCCGACCCGGAAGCTGCAGCCCTGCGGAACGATCAGCGGCAGATGACAGATCAGGCGCGTATTGACCAGCCCGCAGTGCGGTGGAATATGCGCGCCCGGGCGCAGCAGCGAGAACAGGACTGAAGGCGAGCGCATTGTGACGCGCGTGAGCGGGACCTCGCCCAGAACGCGCATGGTTGCCGGACAGCGCGCGGCGTTCTCCGTCACGATCTCGCCATCCTTCCACAGGTAGAACGCGCTCCAGTCCGGGTTGTCGAGCATGCCGCGCTGTTCGTTGTGCGGCCGCTGCGGGTCACCCTGGACATAGGGCTTGAACCGGGACATGTCGCGGAGCACGTCGATGAGCTCGGCGCGAATTTCCGCGGTCGCCGCCTCGACCTTGTCCAGCCACGCAAAGGCGTCGCGGTCGTAGAACTGGATTTGCGGCAGCTCCGGGAAAAAGTAATACCGGGGTTGCTGGAAATAGACGGACTTCTTGCCGAACAGAACGTCCAGCGAGTTCGCGAAGCGTGCGCTGGAGCGCTGCTCGGCAAAGCCCGCGCGCGTCAGCCGCTCGCGCAGGAAGCCCTCGAGTTCCCCCGCGACCTGCGCACACATTTCCTGGGCGCGTAGGAGTTCCGCCTGCATATCGGGTGGCAGCTCCTGCGCCGGCGGCGCAATTTTGACCGCGGTCATGTAGTACGAGGAGGCGCCGCGGGTGTCGCCTTCCGCGACCAAGTGATCGGCCTTGAGGATGAGGGCCTGCAGGTTGCGCGGCTCGAGGGCGAGCGCCCGGTCGACGGCGGCGTGGGCGGCCGCGTCGTCCTGGAGGCGGTGGCAGGCGAAAGCGAGCCCCAGGTAGATGGCGGCATCGGCCTGGCCGGCGGCGAGCACGCGCTCGAAGGCCTCGCGGGCGGCGCGCGGATCGTTGCGCCGCAGTGCCTCGAAACCGGACTGGGCGAGCATGCGTATGTCGAGCAGGGGCGTAGACATGGTGAACACGGACGCGTGCCGCGGCGAGCCGGCGGTCGCGAAGCCTTCTGCGGTGGGGACGCCGTATGATCGCGCCCGCGGCACCGATTCGCAACCGGATTAAGGCGCAGCGGCGTTAACGCGACACGCGCCGGTCGCCGCGCGCGAAACGCCACGGGCGGGCCATCGCACCCGCAACCCGCGCGGCAAAAAAATGTGCTAAAAGCCGATTTCCGGCGCCGCGGGCAGACCACCGGGCTTTCGCTGGGTGCGCTCTTTAGGTGGCCGGCCGGCACGCTTCCGACCACCTCGGGACACGCGCCTTGGCACTGACCGCAACCGACACGAGGAAAACGATGCACAAAAACATGGCCGTCGCCCTGTTCGCCGTGGCGCTGCTTGCGGCGCCGGCTTGCTGGGCCGAAGACAAGATCGCCGATGTGACCGACATGCAGGCCTTGCGCACGGCGGTCCGGGCCGACAAGAAGGCGTTCGTGGCCTCCACGCTCCAGCTCACCGCCACCGAGGCCAAGCGGTTCTGGCCGATCTACGATACGTACCAGCGGATTCTCGATCAGAGCAATCGCCGCCGCGTGGTCGCGGTGGAAGGCCTCGTGGCGCTGGATCGGCCCGTCTCCGACCTCTACGCGAAGAGCCTCGCCAACGAGCTCCTCGCCGCCGACGAGGCGGAGATCAAGGCGCGGCGCACGCTGCAAAATCGTTTGATGCGGGGTCTGCCGACACGGGTTTTGCCGCCGAAGAAGGCGGCGCGGTTCCTGCAGCTCGAATCGAAAATCCGCGCCGTGCTGGCCTACGACATCGCGTCGACGATTCCGCTGGTCAAGTAGCGACGAAGGGCTAATTGCCGAAGCACCGAAAGCGAAGGGCCGGCGGCGCGTGCCACCGGCCCTTCGCGGGTAGAAAATCGCGCCCTACGTTTGCTGCTTGTGCCTGGGCACGTGCTGGATGTGGTGGACGAGCACCGCGGGCGAGTTTGGCTCGCGCATGGCGACAACTTCGATGGGCGCGATGCGCTGGATTTCGCTGGCGAGCGCTGCCGGGGCTTGCGCCTGGGCGCGCGCATCGGCCTGACCGGGCGCCATCGCTGTCGGCGCGATCACCCACGCGCCCACGGTGAGCGCGGTCAGGGCGACAGCGACAAAGGCCATCGCGGTGCGCGGGGTCGGGGATTGGTAGCGGTTCATCTGCACTCTCCTTCTCGTCGGTATGCTTGGCTTCTAATGCCCTTTGGATGCGATGAGTTGCGAATCCGGATTCAGTTTTGTCCGCGGTGCCTTTGGGGTGCAGCGCTCGCGGTCAGGTTGCATCCTAGGCAGGGCGCTCGCACCCCACAATGAGCGCGCGACGAACCGGACAAATCGCCGCCTGAACCTACCGCATGCCAGACGAAGCGCAATCCGCCTTCCGGGATGGCGGTCGAAAAACACCCCGCAATGACCGGCGGCTGCCGGTCGGCGCCCGGCCGGATTTAAGCGCTGCGATGGCAGCGGATTCCGGGTGGACTTTTGGCCGGCCTTAGGTACAATTCGGCGAACCTTTTGACGAGAGCGTGGCCTCGCCTCCCCGGCGGGGCCAACGCGTTTTTTGCATCCGCTCGAGAACCAGGCGCGTATCGCAAAGCCTGGCCGGCTGTATAGGGATTCTCGTGGTTCTTGCGACGTGCGATCATGCCTGCCCCTGAAGCGGTCATACTGAATAACCATCTGTCTGGAGACAACATGCTGAAAAAGACCCCAATGACCGCGTTGGCCGCGGTCCTGGTCATCGCCCTGGCCGCGGCGGCCATTCCGCGCACGGCGCAGGCGCAAGCGCAGCCTCCGGCGACGACGGCCGCACCCGCTGCGCCTGCCGGGCCCGCGGCAGCGCCGGCTGCTGCGCCGGTCGCAGCACCGGCCAAAGCCCCGGAGCGCACGACCGAAATGGTCGACAACCCCTACGGACTCCAGGCGTTGTGGCAGGGCGGCGACATCGTCGCGCGGATCACCCTGGCGATCCTGGTCATCATGTCGGTGGGCAGCTGGTATGTCATCGTGACCAAGGTCTACGAACAGGCCAAGATGGGCGCGCAGGCCCGCCAGGCGGAGAAATCGTTCTGGCGTGCGCCATCGGTGAAGCAGGGCGCCGAAGGGCTGAAATCGGGAAGCCCGTTTCGCTTCATCGCCGAGTCCGGACTGGAGGCGTCGAGCACGCACACGGGACTTCTCGGCAACGTCGATCTCAATACCTGGGTGTCGATGTCGATCCAGCGCGCGATCGAAAACGTGCAAAGCCGCATGCAGGATGGACTGGCCTTTCTCGCCACCGTCGGTTCCACCGCGCCCTTCGTGGGGCTGTTCGGCACGGTGTGGGGTATCTACCATGCGCTGACCGCGATCGGCATTGCGGGACAGGCGTCGATCGACAAGGTGGCCGGGCCCGTGGGCGAAGCGCTGATCATGACCGCGATGGGCCTCGCCGTCGCCGTCCCGGCGGTGCTTGGCTACAACTGGCTCATCCGCCGCAACAAGAACGCCATCGACCAGGTCCGCGGTTTTGGCGCCGACCTGCACGCCGTGCTGCTCTCGTCCCCGAAATCTTCCGCTCCTTCTCACGCCGCGGCGAGGGCCTAGACCATGGCGATGGGCGTCGGCCCCTCCGTCGACGACGAGGAAGTCGTCTCGGCGATCAACACCACTCCGCTCGTGGACGTGATGCTGGTCCTTCTGATCATCTTCCTGATCACGATCCCGGTGGTCACGACCTCGATCCCGGTGCAGCTGCCCAAGGAGCGCAACGAGATCCGGGAAACGAAGCCGGAGAACATCACGCTGTCGGTCGACAAGGAAGGCCGCATCTACTGGAACGAGCTGCGGATCGACAGCACGATCGCGCTGATCGACCGGCTGAAGAAGATTTCCGTCCTCACGCCGCAGCCGGAGGTGCAGATCCGCGGCGACGGCCGCGCGGAATATGCCGGCGTGGGCCGGATCATCTACGCCTGCCAGCGCGCCGGGATCGCCAAGGTCGGCTTCATCACCGAGCCGCCGCCGCGCGGCACGTAAGCGATGCGCCCCAGCGCTGACTTTTCAAGGAACGCCTCATGGCGATGAACGTGGGCAGTGCCGGCAAATCCGGCGATCCGGAGGTCATGATCGACATCAACACCACGCCGCTGATCGACGTGATGCTGGTGCTGCTGGTCATGCTGATCATCACGATGCCGATCCAGTTGCATGCGATCAACCTCAACATGCCGACCGGCAACCCGCCGCCGCCGCTGGTCATGCCGCAGGTGGTCAAGATCGACATCGATGCCGCCGGCATTACCTACTGGGACGGCGAGGTGGTGCCGGATCGGGCCGCCCTCGAAGAGCGCATCCGCGCCGCGGCCGCCCAGCAACCGCAACCGGAAGTGCACCTGCGCCCGGACAAGCACTCGCGCTACGCGGTCGCCGCGGGCGTGATGGCTTCGGCGCAGCGGCTGGGACTCACCAAGATCGGCATCGTCGGCAGCGAACAGTTCGTCGAGGACTAGCTCGAGCCACGAACGCGGCAAGCGCACTGGAGTCAAACGGCCATGGATTTTGCACGACAACAAAGAGACCCGATGCGGCACGTGATCGGCATCACGTTCGTCATCGTGCTGCACGTCGTGATTATCTATGCGCTGGTGACCGGGCTTGCGCGCAAGGCGATCGAAGTGATCAAGAAGCCGCTCACCGCGACCATCGTGGAGGAGATCAAGGCGCCGCCGCCGCCGCCGCCGCCGCCGAAGAAGATCGAGATCCCGAAGACCCCGCCGCCACCGCAGGTCTACGTGCCGCCGCCGGACATACCGGCCCCGGTCACGCAGTCGGAGCCGGTCATCGCTCAGACAACGACCGTACCGACCCCGCCGCCGGTGATCGCGCCGCCGGCGCCGCCGGCGCCGCCGGCGCCGCCGAAGCCGGCGATTCGCAAGATCACCACGCAGCGGATCTCCGGGGATCCGCCGGAGTTCCCGTCCGAAGCGCGGCGCAAGGAGATCGAGCACGGCGACGTCACGGCGCAACTGTTCGTCGACGAAAAGGGCAATGTCACCGAGGTCAAGATCGTCAAAGCCGTTCCGCCGCGGATCTTCGACCGCGCCGTCATCAACGCGCTAAAGGACTGGAAGTTTCCGCCGGAAGGGGAAAAGTGGGTCGGCGAAATCGAGCTGAACTTCAAGCTGGAGTAGGGAACCGGCGCTGCGCAAGCGCGGGAAAGGATCCGAGCGGCCGCCGCCAAAGGGCGGCCGATTTTTTTTGCGCGGGCGCGAAGGCGGCGGCCGCTTGCCGAACGAGGGCTACTCCGCCCGCATGGCGTAGACGATCGTGCTCCAGGTGGCGGCACTGACGATAAGCAGCGCCACGGCAATCTGCGACAGCGTGAACTGCTGTCCGACGATCAGGGCGGAAACCCCGCGGAAGACCGCGAAGAACAGGTCCGGCAGCAGCGCCGCCACGGCGCCTGCCGCCATCAGCCACAGCAGCACCACCACCGGGCGCCGCCAGGCGGGCAGCGCCGCCGGCGCCGGCAGGCGGGAGAGCACCGTCGCGGCAAAGCCGTCGTCGGCGATATAGGCGGTCGCCTGCGCGTCGGCCGCGAGCGCCTGCTCGAGCCAGAGATCGTCTTGGTCGGTGTGGTTGATCGCCATGCTCAATGCTCCGGCGCCCAGGCGCCGAGCTGCGCCTTCGAGTTTCTGCTTCGCCCGGAGAATATGCGTCTTGACCGTGCCGACCGGGCAACCGAGCACGAAAGCCGCCTCCTCGTGCGACAGGTCATTATGGTAGCACTGGACGATCGCCGCGCGCTCGGCGTCGGATAGCACCGCCATCGCGCGCTGCAGGTCGACGCCAAGCGCCACGGTTCGCGACAGCGGCGGGGCCGCATCCTCCGCGAGCGCGCCCTCGTCGCCGTCATCGCTCTCGGGGAGCTGCAGCTCCCTGGTTTTGCGCCGCTCGGCCAGGAAGGCGTTGTAGGCGATCCGGTACAGCCAGGTCGAGAACTTGGCTTCCTGGCGAAAGCTGCGCAGGTTGCGGTAGGCAAGCAAGAAGGTCTCCTGGGCCAGATCGTCGGCGAGCGCGTGGTTGCCGGCGGTCAGCTTGCGCAAGGATGCCCGCACGGCCGACTGGTGCCGCCGCACCAGCTCGCCGAAGGCGTGGCGGTCGTCCTGGACCAGGACACGGGCAATGAGTTGTGCATCGCTGACCGCTTCAGACGACATGGACGACGACCGGGGCCGCGCGTCATCCGCCGCTCGAACCGGTGGGCGCGCCGTTGGCGGGCCGGGCGGCGCTGGCCTGCGCCAGGTGGCGCCCTTCGAGCCACCACAGCACGATGTAGCCGATGCCGACGAACAGCAGGATCAATCCGACCCAGCTCGGCTCGCCCTCGCCGGTGATGCCGTAGAGCAGGAAGGCGAGGCCGATCATCGACAGGATCACGCCCTTGCGCAGGTCCGACCAGGCGACGCGCTTGCGCAGCGCCACGGCCTGCTGGTAGAGCTGCGGGGCCACATTCTCCGGCGGCGCGCTCGCGGCCAGCGCCTCGGCGGCCTGTGCCGGCAGAACGATGCCCTTGGCGGCGAGCGCGAGCATGGCGTCGTTCTGCAGCCGGGTCTTGCGCAGCTTGTACCAGACGATGCCGATGAGCAGGATCGCCGGCGTGAGGAAGATCGAGCCGACCACCAGGAAAATGAGTCCGATCACCCAGGGCATCTTCTGCACCTGGTTGGAGAAGGCGTCGACATCGAAGTCGTCGCTGCTGCGCGTGCCTGTCGCCGCGCTTGACTTCGCTGGTCGCCTCGCCCGCGCCGGTCTTGTCCTCCGCCGCCTTCGACTCGACCTGGACCGCGGGCGGAAGCGTCTTGATCCGGACGGTCGTGTCCGGCTTCGCCTTCGCCGGCGCGTCGTCGGCGCGCGCCGGGTGCGCGAGGCAGGAGAGCGCGAGCGCGGCTACGAAGAAAGCGCAGCCCGCGACGGCTGGCAGCCGGGCTGTGGCACGAGACGCATACGGCATGGCAAGCTCCCGAAAGTCACGCATTTGAAGCTTAGATGACACCAGCGTGCCATCCGGATTCAGCCCCGTTCCCGCTCCCGGGCCGCCCGGAGACCGTGCAAGGCCCATGCTATCATTGCCGCCCGCTACGCTCGGAGGCGCCGCTGTGTCGCGCCCTCGCCTCCGACCTGCGCTACGTGACAACGTCCATTTCGCGCTTCCTCTTCGCCGCCGCGCTCTTCGCCCTGCTGTGCGCCTCGCCGGCCCGGGCCGCGGACGAGCCGGTAACGCTCAACTTCGTCAACGCCGATATCGAAGCGGTGGTCAAGGCGGTGGCGGAAATGACCGGCCGCAACTTCGTGATCGACCCCAGGGTCAAGGGTGTCATCAACATCGTGTCGGCCCGGCCGGTGCCGGTGAGCCTGGTCTACCCGACGCTGCTTTCGGCGTTGCGCCTGCAGGGGTACGCGGCCGTCGAAAGCGATGGCGTCACCAAGATCGTCCCGGAGGCCGATGCCAAGCAGCAATGCCTCGCCGGTGACGGTCGGGGCGGTGACTTCGGGCGGCGACCGGCTGGTGACCGAGGTCTATGCGCTCAAGAACGAGTCGGCGAGCCAGCTGGTCAACGTGCTGCGGCCGCTCATCACGCCGAACAACAGCATCGCCGCGGTTCCGACCGGCAACGCGCTCGTCATCACCGACTACGCCGACAACCTGCAGCGGCTCAACCGCATCATCGCCTCGCTCGACAATCCCCCGTCCGGCGAACCGGTGATGGTGCCTCTGCGCAACGCCTCGGCGATCGACCTGGTGCCGATTCTCAACCGCCTGCTCGCCGATCCCGGTGGCGCGCCCGGCGCCGCCGCCGATCCGCAGCTGCGCGTGGCCGTCGTCGCCGACCCGCGCTCCAACAGCATCCTGGTGCGCGCCGACAACCCGGCGCGGCTCGCGCGCGTGCGCGCGCTGATCGAGCAGCTCGACACGCCGGGCCGTGCCGGCGGCAACATCTTCATCATCTACCTCAAGAACGCCGAGGCGGTCGCACGTCGCCCAGACGCTGCGCGCGCTGCTCTCCGGGGGCAGCGACAGCACGGGGGGCGCGAGCGCGCTGACGCTGACCCCGCCCACCCCGCTCAACGCGGGAAGCTCGACCGCGCCCGCCACGGCAATGCGCCGGTCGCCCCGCTGCTGCAGCCCGCAATGACGCCCGGGTCGAGCGGGGGGACGAGCTTTCACCGCGGGCGGCGCCACGATCCAGGCGGACACGGCGAACAACGCGCTTGCTCATCATGGCGCCGGAGCCGGTCTACAACAACATCCGCGCCGTGGTCGAAAAGCTCGACATCCGCCGCGCCCAGGTGTACGTCGAGGCGCTGGTCGTGGAGGTGACCGCCGACAAGGCGTCGGAATTCGGGATCCAGTGGAACCTGCTCAATCCGGGCAAGTTCAACTCCAACTCGACCCAGGTTGGCGGCGGGACCAATTTCAACGCCCGCGGCAGCGGCGCGAACATCCTCGACGCGCAGGCCAACCTCAAGCTCGGTCGGGCCAGGGCCTCAACCTGGGCATCATCCGCGGCACGATCACGATCCCCGGCATCGGCACCATCACCAACCTCGCGCTCCTCGCCCGCGCCCTGGAGACCGACAACCGGACCAATATCCTGTCCACGCCGAACCTGCTCACGCTCGACAACGAGCAGGCGAAGATCGTCGTGGCGCAGAACGTGCCGTTCATCACCGGCCAGTACGCGCAGACCGGTACGACGAGCCACCGTCACGCCGTTCCAGACCATCGAGCGCAAGGACGTCGGCCTGATCCTGACGGTCAAGCCGCAGATCACCGAGGGCGGCGGCGTGCGCATGGCGATCTACCAGGAGGTCTCGAGCATCGCCGACACGACCAACCCGGCGGGGATCATCACCAACAAGCGCTCGCTCGAATCGGCCGTGGAGGTCGAGGACGGCCAGATCATCGTGCTCGGCGGACTCATCCAGGACAGCTTCACCGACGGCTCGAACAAGATTCCGGTCGCCGGCGACATTCCCGTCGTCGGGGCGCTGTTTCCGCTACGACAACCGGCAGCGCACCAAGACCAACCTGATGATCTTCCTCAAGCCGACGGTCGTGCGCTCGGAAGCGGCGTCGAATTCGCTCACTGCCGACCGCTACGACTACCTGATGGGTGAGCAGCAGCGGCTGAAGCCGCCGGACGAACCGTTCTGGCCGGACGCGAACGTGCCCCAGCTGCCGACGCTGCAAGCACCCGCCGGTGGCGGCGGCCGCGCCGGCAGACGGCGCGCCGCCCAAAGCGCCCTAGCGCCGCCCGCCATGACGGCTTCGGTTCCCGGTCCCGTGTCGAGCCCGGCCGCGGCCCCCGCCCGGCGCATTCCGTACGCGTTCGCGCGCGCCCACGGCGTGCTGCCGTTGCAGGACGACGGCGAGGCGGTGCTGGTGCTGGCGCGGCAGCGACGCGTCGCTCGAGGGCATCGCCGAGCTGAAGCGCGTGCTGCAGCGGCCGCTGAAGACGCTGACGGTGAACGCCGAGCGCTTCGCCGCCGAGCTCGCCAGCGCCTACAACCAGGCCTCGCCGGTGGCGCAGTTCTCCGAGGACCTCTCGCGCGACACCGATCTGGCGCGGCTGCTGCAGGACATTCCGCCGGCCGAGGACCTGCTCGGGGCGACTTCCGACGCGCCCGTGATCCGGATGATCAATGCGCTGCTGCTGCAGGCGCTGCGCGAGCGGGCCTCCGACATCCACTTCGAGCCCTACGAGGGCCGCTCGGTGGTGCGCTTCCGCGTCGACGGCATGCTGCGCGACGTGATCGAGCCGCCGCGCGCGCTGCACGCGGCGCTGGTGTCGCGGCTGAAGGTGATGGCGAGCCTCGACATCGCCGAAAAGCGTCTGCCGCAGGACGGGCGCATGGCGCTCAAGCTCGGCGACAAGAGCGTCGATGTGCGGGTGTCGACGCTGCCCACCGGTCCGGGCGAGCGCGTGGTGTTGCGCCTGCTGGACAAGGACAGCGCGCGGCTTGACCTCACCGCGCTCGGGATGAGCGACGCGACGCTCGCGGCGATCGACCGGCTGATCCGCGAGCCGCACGGCATCGTGCTCGTCACCGGCCCGACCGGCTCGGGCAAGACGACCACGCTGTACGCGGCGATGTCCCGGCTTGACCGGGGCACCCTCAACATCATGACCGTCGAGGACCCGATCGAGTATGCCCTGGACAGCGTCGGCCAGACGCAGGTCAACCCGAAGATCGAGCTCGACTTCGCGCGCGCCCTGCGCTCGATCCTGCGCCAGGACCCGGACATCATCATGATCGGCGAGATCCGCGACCTCGAAACCGCGCAGATCGCGGTGCAGGCGAGCCTCACCGGGCACCTGGTGCTGGCGACGCTGCATACCAACGATGCGGCGAGCGCGGTCACGCGGCTTGCCGACATGGGCGTCGAGCCGTACCTGCTCGCCTCGAGCCTGCTCGGCGTGCTCGCGCAGCGGCTGGTGCGGCGCCTGTGTCCGGATTGCCGCGCTGCGGCTGCGCCCACCGCGGGCGAGGCCCAGGTGCTGCAGCGGCTCTGGCTCTCGCCGGCGCAGCCGCTGTGGAGCGCGGAGGGCTGCGCCGCCTGCGGCGGGTCCGGCTACCGCGGCCGCACCGGCATCTACGAGCTGCTGCAGGTCGACGAGGACCTGCGCCCTCTTATCCACGACCGCGCGGGCGAGGCGGCCTTGCGCGCGGCGTCCATTCGCGCCGGCACCCGGCCGCTGCTCGCCGACGGTGCGCGCTGGCTCGCCGACGGAACGACCTCGCTGGCGGAGCTGCTGCGCGTCGCGGGCGACGCCGACTGATCGCGCCGCCGATGGCCAGGGCGCCGCAATCATCCTTCTGCGCAGCTGCGCGTGCAAGCGGACGCGGTCGCCGCGCGGCGCACCCAGCAGCTCAAGCTGTCGCGCGAGGTCATCGACCGCATCGACCGCCAGATGCAGCACGTGTTCCAGTATTGCGACGAGGCGTGCCGGCTGCTGCAGACGATCACGCCGCCGGTCGAGCGCAGCTTCGAGCTGCCGCACATTGCGCGCTACGAGGGGCTGCACGTCGAGCGCGCGGCGACGATGTTTCGCAAGCAGCGCCTGCAGGAGCGCGACGTGTATGACTACATCATCGTCTATTACAACCTCGTCGGGCCCGCCCCGCCGCCGCTGCGCGTGTCGCTCCGCCGTTCGCCCGAGGTCGAGCGCGTGCTCTCCGGCGCGAACCTCGAGTACCGCTGCGACAGCGAGGCTGCGGCCGACGGCGGCACTCGCTACAACATCATCCGCCTCGCGCCGGGGCTGCGCTGCGAAGTGCGCTTCGACCCGGATTTCGAGAACGGGCGGATCGTCGTCACGCTGCGCAATGTCGATCGCTTCGAACCGGTCATCCTCGATTTTGAGGCCGCGGCGCTGGACACGGCGGCGCTCGACGATCTGGTCCAGTTCATGCTGGCCAGGCCCAGTCAGTTCCTGCTGCGCGCGCCGTTGCGCGGTTTCTCGCGCTAGTCGTTCATGCCGGCGTTCCGCTACGAAGCCGTCGACGGTGCGGGGCGTCCGCGCCGCGGCCTGCTCGATGCGGCGTCGGCGCGCGCGGCGCGCGACGCGCTGCGCGGCGACGGGCTGTTCCCGACCGCGGTCGAAGCCGCCGCGCCGGCCTTCGCCATGCGCACCGACGCCACGCGGCTCGCCCCGGCGACGCTCGCGCTGCTGACGCGGCAGCTCGCGACGCTCGTGCTTTCGGGCATGCCGCTCGACCAGGCGCTCGGCGCGGTCGCCGAGCAGGCCGATCATCCCGGCGCGGTGCGCTTGCTCACCGCGATCCGGGAGCAGGTCGCGGCCGGCGAAGCCTTCGCCGGAGCGCTGTCCCGCTTTCCGCGCACGTTCTCGGAGCTCTACCGCGGCTTGGCGGCGGTCGGTGCCGAAAGCGGCCAGCTCGGCGCGGTGCTGTCGCGGCTGGCCGACTATCTCGAGGCGCGGCAGGTGCTGCGCCAGAAATTCACCGCGGCGCTGATCTATCCGGCGCTGGTGACGGTGGTCGCGCTCGCGGTCATCGCCGCGCTGCTGCTCTACGTCGTGCCGCAGATCGTCGCCGTCTACCAGCAGAGCCGGCAGACCCTGCCGTGGCTGACGCGGGCGCTGATTGCGAGCAGCGGGTTCGTGCGCGCGACCGGCTGGTACTGGCTCGCAGCGCTGCTGGTGGTCGGCACCACCGCTTCGCTGCTGCTGCGCCGGGAACACTGGCGCGACCGCGCGCAGGCGCTGCTGCTGCGCACGCCCGTCATCGGCACGGTCCTCGCCGGCCTCGACACGGCCCGCTTCGCGAGCACGCTCTCCATCCTCATCGGCAGCGGAGCGCCGCTGCTGCGCGCGCTCGAGACCGCGGCCGGCGTCATCTGGGCGCGGCCGATCCGCCACGCCGCGCACGCCGCCGCCGGCCATGTGCGCGAGGGCGTGTCGCTCGCCCGCGCGCTGGCCAGCCAGCGGGTGTTCCCGGCGCTGCTCGTGCACCTGGTCGCCAACGGCGAGCAGAGCGGGCAGCTGCCGGCGATGCTCGAGCGCGCCGCGCGCGAGCAGGACGCCGACGTGGAGCGGCGGCTGACCTGGCTCGCGGCGCTGGTGCAGCCGGTCCTGATCGTCGTCATGGGCGGGATCGTGCTCGTGCTGGTGCTTGCGGTCATGCTGCCGATCGTGTCGATGAACCAGCTCATCCGCTAGCCTTAGCCCGCGCGGGGCGCCGCTCCCGCTGCCGCGCCAGCGCCCACGCGACGTGCTCGCGCACCAGCGCCGAGGGATCGTCGCGGCGCGCCTCGAGCGCCGCGACGATCCGCGCGTCGTAGGGCGCGTTGCCGAGGCCCACGGCGAGGTTGCGCAGCCAGCGCTCGTAGCCGATGCGCCGGATCGCGCTGCCTGCCAGGCGCGTCGCGAACTCGCTCGGCGGTCCACGCGAAGAGCGTGCGCAGGTCGGCGTCGTCGAGGCCGTTGCGCACCGCGAAGTCCGGCGCCGCGCTCGGCTGCGCGTACTTGTTCCAGGGGCAGCAGAGCTGGCAATCGTCGCAGCCGTAGACGCGGTTGCCGATCAGCGGCCGCAGGGCTTCGGGGATGCTGCCCTTGAGTTCGATGGTCAGATAGGAGATGCAGCGGCGCGCATCGAGCTCGTAGGGCGCGACGATGGCCCCGGTCGGGCAGGCGTCGAGACACGCGCGGCAGCTGCCGCAGTGCTCGCTCTGCCGCGGCGGCGACCGGCAGCGGCAGGTCGGTGTAGATCTCGCCTAAGAAAAAAAACGAACCGGCATCGCCGGGTCAGGAGCAGCGTGTGCTTGCCGCGCCAGCCCAAGCCCGCCTTGGCGGCGAGCGCGACTTCGAGCACCGGCGCGCTGTCGGTGAACACGCGATAGCGGAACTCGCCGACGGCCGCGGCAATGCGCCCGGCGAGGCGCTGCAGCTTGCCGCGCACGACGCGGTGATAGTCGCGGCCGAGCGCATAGCGCGACACATAGGCCTTGCGCCGCATCGGCCAGGACGGCGGCCGGATCGCGCGCGCGCCGCGGCAGGTAGTCGAGGCGGGCGCTGATCACGCGCACGGTGCCGGGCACGAGCTCGGAGGGCCGCGCCCGGCGCGTGCCGTGGCGTGCCATATAATCCATTTCGCCGTGGCGGCCGGCGGCGAGCCACGCCGCCAGCCGCGCTTCTTCCGCGGCGAGCCCGGTGTCGGTGATGCCGATCTCGGCGAAGCCGAGCTCGGCTCCCCAGTGCGCGAATCGCGCGCGCGAGCGCGTCGAGGTCGACCGGCGGGGCAACTGCTGCGGTCATGGCGGCAATCGAACGAGGACGCGAAGAATTATAGAAGCGCTGCAGCGCTACCTGCCCGACCCCGCCGCCACGGCGCGCGCCGGCGCGCTCGTCGCGCCCGGGGCTTCGCGGCGGCATGATCGTGACGCTCTCCGGCGAGCTCGGTGCGGGCAAGACGACCCTGGTGCGCGGCCTGTTGCGCGCCTTCGGCTGGACCGGGCCGGTCAAGAGCCCGAGCTATGCCCTGGTTGAACATTATCTGATTTCGAGCTTATACTTTTATCACTTTGATTTTTATCGCTTCACCGATTCGACCGAATGGGATGCCACCGGCTTCGCCGAACTCTTCCGCCCCGATGCGATCGCGCTGATCGAATGGCCGGAGCGCATTGCATCGCGGCTGCCCGCGGTCGATCTCGCCGCGCACCTGGACCACGCCGAGCCGGGACGCGCACTCGCGCTCTCCGCGGGCACGGCCGCGGGTAGGGCATGTCTGGACGCATTTTCGGCCATCGTGGCCTGACCCGGGTCTCGCTGCAGCGGCGGCGCGTCTGCGCCTGGCTGCTGCTGCCCGCGGCGCCATGCTGGCTCGTCCGCAGCGCCGCGGCGGCGACGGTCGCCTCGGCGCGGATGTGGCCGGCGCAGGAATACACGCGCCTGATCCTGGAAGCGCCGGTGCCGATGGCGCATCAGCTCCTGGAGATGAAGCATCCGGACCGGCTGGTGATCGATCTGGAGGGCGTCGAGCTCAACAGCGAGCTCGCGCAGCTGCCGCAACGCGTGCTGCCCAGCGATCCGTACATCCTCGCGATCCGGGTCGCGCAGTTCCGTCCCGGCGTGCTGCGCGTGGTGCTCGATCTGAAGACGGAGGTCAATCCGCAACTGTTTGCGCTGCCGCCCGTCGGCGAATACGGCAACCGCCTCGTGCTCGACCTCTATCCGCTGACGCCGCCCGATCCGCTGATGGCGCTGCTCGAAGGCGAGCATGACGCGCATCCGCGCGAGCCTTCGCCGCCGGACGCGCCCGCGGCCGCCGGCGGCGAGCGTCCTTCGCCCCGCCCGCCGGCCGACGCGAAGCGGCGCATCGTCATCGCCATCGACCCCGGCCACGGCGGCGAGGACCCCGGCGCGATCGGGCACCGCGGCACCTACGAAAAGAACGTCACGCTGGCGATCGCCGGCAAGCTCAAGACGCTGCTCGACGCCGAGCCGGGAATGCGCGCGATGCTCACCCGCGACGACGACTATTTCGTGCCGCTCAGGCAGCGCGTGCAGAAGGCCCGCCAGGTGCAGGCGGACCTGTTCCTCTCGATCCATGCCGACGCCTTCACCACGCCCACCGCACGCGGCTCATCGGTGTTCGCGCTCTCGGAGCACGGGGCGACCAGCGCCGCAGCCGCGCTGCTCGCCGCGCACGAGAACGAATCCGACCTGATCGGAGGGGTCAATCTGAACGCCAAGGATCCCATCGTGCGCTCGGCGATGCTCGACATGTCGCAGACCGCGCAGATCAGCGACAGCCTGCGCGTCGGCCGCTCGGTGCTCGACGGCATCGGCACGGTCAACGCGCTGCACAAGGGCAGCGTGGAGCAGGCCGGGTTCGCCGTGCTCAAGGCGCCCGACATCCCCTCGATCCTGGTCGAGACGGCGTTCATCTCCAATCCCGACGAAGAGCTCAAGCTGCGCAGCGAGGCGCAGCAGCAGAAATTCGCCGAATCGATCCGCACCGGCATCAAGCGCTACTTCGCGCAGAATCCGCCGCTCGCCCGCGCGAAGCTCGGCTAGGCCGCGGCCGACGGCGAAACGCGTACAATAGCGCCCGCCGCGAGCCGCCGGGTTGCGGCGGGCTCCGCCACCGCTCGCACCGGCTACGCTTCAACCCAAACGCGCTCAATGGTCCGCTTCTTCCTGGGGTTTGTGCTGCTGCAGGCCGTGCTGTTCGGCCTGGAGCTCACGCCGTGGGTCCAGGCCTGGCTGGTCGTGCCCTGGACGGACACGCTGGCGACGATCAGCGCGAGCCTGGTCAAGCTCTTCGACCCGGGCGTGATCGCGAGCGGCAAGGTGCTGCAGAGCGCCAACGGCTTCGCCGTCTCGATCGAGGCCGGCTGCAACGGCGTCGAGGCCTCGATCGTGCTGGTGGCGGCGATGCTCGCCTTTCCCGCGCCCTGGAAGCGCAAGGTCTACGGGCTCGCCATCGGGATCGTCGCCGTCCAGGGGCTCAACATCGTGCGCGTCATCAGCCTGTTCTACCTGGGCCAATGGAGCCTTGACGCGTTTCAATTCGCGCACCTGTACGTGTGGCAGGCGCTGATCATGCTCGACGTGCTCATCGTGTGGCTGCTCTGGGTGCGCATGCTGCCGCGCCCCGCGCCGGCGCTCGCCTGAAGCGACGCGAGAGCCATGCGCGGCACTTCGCTCGGCCGCTTCGTGCTTCGCGTCGCCGCGTGGCTGCCCCTGGCGTTCGCCGTCTGGTACGTCGCCGGGCCGGTTCTCGCGTGGCCGGTCGGCCTGCTCACCGAGGGCGTCCTGAAGCTCTTCTTCGCCAATCTCGTGTCCCAGGTGCAGCAGGAGGGGCACCTGCTCACCGTCGTGTCGACGCTCAAACCGGCGCTCACGACCACGGCGGACCTGAAAAGCGGAGTGCTCTCGGTCGACCTCAATCCGCTGCTGTATTCGTTTGGCTGGCCGATGCTCGCCGCGCTGATCCTCGCGGCGCGCGAGCCGCGGCCGCTGCGCCGGCTCTTGCTCGGCTACGTGGTGCTGGTGCCGTTCGTTACCTGGGGGCTGGTCGCCGAGTTCCTGAAGCAGCTCGTGTTTGGCGCCGGGCCGGCCGTCGCCGCGCAGGCGGGGTTCGACGCCGTGCAGCGTGAAGGCATCGCGTTTGCCTACCAGTTCGGCTCGCTGATCCTGCCGACGGTGGCCCCGGCGGTGTTCTGGGTGCTCACCCACCGCGCCTTGCTCGAGAGCTTCGCGCTGCGCGACCGCGGCGCGGCGGAGCCGGCGCCCTAATAGCCGGGGCTGCCCACGCGGTGGCCAGCGTGCTCCAGGGCCTCGATCGCGCTCGCCCGCTGGGCCGCGGGAATGAGCACGTAGTCGGTGTTGAAGGTGGCGAGCGCGAACACCGAGACGTGCGCCGCCGCCAGCGGCTGCGTCACGCTCGCCAGGATGCCGGTCTGATCGAGCGGCAGCGGTCCGGCGACGCGCAGCGCGCGCCAGCCACGGCTCGCGTTGACGGCGGCGGGCACGGCGGATTCCATGCACACCACCGACCATTCGTCGGGGGTGCGCGTGATCGACCACCACGGCGCGGCGATCGCCCACATCGGCATGGGCTCGGCCGGCTCGAGGTGACAGATCGCAATCGGCTCCGGCAACAGCGTCAGGGAGAGTCGGCGCACCATCAGGCGCCGATCCGTCGGCTCTTGCGCTCGCGCTCGCGCTCGCGCAGCACGCGCCGTTGCACCTTGCCGGTCGTGGTCATGGGCAAGGCATCGATGAACTCGATCTCCTTCGGGTACTCGTAGGGCGCGAGAAACTGGCGCACGTGGCGCTGGATGTCCTCCTCCAGGCCCGGGGACGGCGCCTGCCCGGGTGCGAGCACGATGAAAGCCTTGATGACATTGCCGCGCGTCTCGTCCGGGCTGGGAACGACCGCGGCGTTGGCCACCGCCGCGTGCTTGACCAGGCAGTTCTCGATTTCGGAGGGCCCGATGCGGTATCCGGCGGCCTTGAACATGTCGTCGGAGCGGCCCTGGTACCAGAGATAGCCTTGATCATCCTGCACGCGCGAGATCGCCGGTGCGGCACCAGTCGCCGCTGAATTTCTTCGCCGTGCCTTCCGGATTCTTGAAGTACTCGAGGAAGAAGACCGGGTCCGGCGTCCCGTCGGACCCGGTCCGGTGGACGGCGACTTCGCCGAGTTCGCCGGCGGCGACCTGCGCGCCGTCATCGCCGAGCACCTGGATGCGGTGACCCGGATAGGGTCTGCCCATCGACCCGGGCTTCGCCGGCCAGAGCGTATGCGAATTGCCGACGATGTAGTTCATCTCGGTCTGGCCGAACATCTCGTTGATCGTCACGCCCATCGCCTCCTGCGCCCACGCGAACACCGTGGTGCCGACGGCCTCGCCGGCGCTCATCACGCTGCGCAGGGCCAGGTCGTGGTGCGCGCGCGGCTGCGGCACCGCCTTCATCATCATCTTGAGCGCGGTCGGAAACAGGAAGCTGTTGCGCACCCGGTATTTCGCGAGCAGCGCCAACGCGCGCTCCGGATCGAAGCGCCCGCGGAAGCCCAGGATCGGCTGCCCGAAGTAGAGCGTCGGCAACAGCGCGTCCATGAGTCCGCCGGTCCAGGCCCAGTCGGCGGGCGACCAGAACAGGTCGTCCGCCTGCGGGAAGACATCGTGCGAGTAGATGAACCCCGGCAGATTGCCGAGCAGGCATTGCTGCGGCATCAGCGCGCCCTTGGGCGGACCGGTCGTGCCGCTGGTGTAGATCAGCAGCGCCGGGTCGGTCGCGCGCGTGGCGAGCGCGCCAAAGCGGTCCGAGGCGGCATCGAGCAGCGTCTGCCAATCCTCGGTCCACCCTTCGCGTGCGCCGGCCACGCCGATGACATGCGAGAGCCGCTCGAGCCGGCCGCGAATGGGCGCCAGGTTGGGCAGCGACGCCGGGTCGACCAGCGCGACTTTCGCTTCCGCATCGTCGAGCCGATACTCGAGCGCGTCGGGTCCGAACAGGAACGACAGCGGCACCGCCACCGCGCCCATCTGATAGCACGCGATATGGGCGATGGCGGTCTCGGGCCGCTGCGGCAGCATGACGGCGACCTTGTCGCCCCGGCCCACGCCGCGCGCGGCGAGTACGTTGCAAAGGCGGTTTGCGCCGCGCTGCAGCTCGCCGAATGTGTAGGTCGCGGTCGCGCCGGACTCGTCTTCCCACAGCATGGCGATGCGGGAGGGCTCGCCGGCGTGGCGGCCGCAAATCGCGTGCGCGATGTTGAAGTCCGGCGGCACCTGCCACCGGTACGCGGCAAAGATCTCCCGGTACCGGTCGCGCGCCATCGCTGTGCCGACCGCCGTCAAGGCGTGGCACTTGCCGCGGGCCGCGGCGCGGACACCAGCGGCTCGACGGTCGCCCAGACCCAGTCGGGGTGCTGCTCGAGCAGGCGTCCGAAGGCAATCCGTCGCGACGACTGGGCGACGCTCATGTGCAGGCGCTTGCCGGGCTGATATTCGCCGGGCGGGACGACGAGCGTCTGCACCGCGGTTTCGCTGTCGCGTTTGCGCAGCGACAGAAACAGGCCGTTGAAGCGCCGGCTGCTCACGGTGGGCTCGCCATCGATCGAGTAATCGGCATCGCCCTTCTTCGTTTCCGCCAGTTCGACGCCGGCGAGGTTGTTGGCGATCACCTGCAGCCCGATTTCGGCGCGCTCGGTGGTGAGCCGCTTCATGCGGCGCACGATGCCCAGCGTCCAGCGCGTCTGCGTCTGCGGCCGGATGGCGGCGAGCGTGCCGAGCGTCACGGCGTTGATCACGCTCATCGGCGCCACCACGCGGAAGCCGGTCTGCGAGACGTCGCGGACCTCCCAGGCTCCGCCGGGCGCCGCGTAGTTGGCCAGGCGCCGCCGCGCCATCTCCAGGGTACGCGCATTCTCGTTGCGCATGCGCCCGAAGGTGGCGATCTCGATGGATTCGTCGAACGTTCCCGCGCGCCGGCTGCCATCGACGAACGGCTGCATCTCCTCGTCGCGCAGGAAGCCGGCGATCTTGGCGAAACCGATGATCGCGTCGACGCTGCCGTCGGCGCTGGTGCGCTCGCCGCGCCGCGCGAACGGCTTGAATTCGGGGTCGACCTGCGAGGCGAGCTTGGAGAGCAGGTTGAGCTGGTCGGCACGGCGCGGCGTGCGCTCGGAGAGCGGATTGTTGCGCACTTTCTGGTCGAGCATCACCACGTTCTGCATCAGCACCGCGTGCAACGGCCGGGTGTCGAGAAAGAGCACGCGGCCCTCGAGGGGTTGCGGGGTGCGGCGCTTGAGGCCGCCGCGCGAACCCAGGTCGACGTAGAAGCTCGTGACGGTCGACGACTCCAGATTCAGGCGCAACGGCGCGCACCACTCGGAGAGCTGCTCGGCAACCCACTCCAGGTGGCGCGGTGTCAGGTTGCCCGAGTTCACCAGCTGCAGCACCAGCACCCGCAGGTACTCCTGCTCGATCGTCGTCAGCGTGCCGTCGGCGAGCACCGCGACGGCCTGCCGCTCGATCTGCGCCGAGCACGCCATCTGGAACAGCGCGTGCAGGTCGGTCCACTTCGCCGGGATCCATTGCTCGTAGCGGAACAGGCGGATCTTGGCATCCAGGCCCTGGTGCGTGATCTGGCGCGCGATCAGCTCCGGCAGCAGCGACTGCCACTTGTTGCTCTGCGCATGATCGGTGACCTCGCGCGCGAACGCCTGGTAGCAGAGCAGGAAGGCCTGCGTCAGGTCGAACAGCGCCTGCCAGAGCTGGCTTTCGACCCGGGTCGAGCGGTTGCCGTGCTCGAGGTACTGCGCGGTCAGGCTCTTGCGCAGCGGATCGGTGTAGCGGTCGACGAAGAACACCGCCTGCAGTCGCGCCGGGGTGCGCTTGGCGACGCGCTCGGTCAGCCGGCCGAGTTCGGAGAGCACCGCGCCGTGCATCGCCAGCGGATCATTGGCCGGAAACAAGCCGAGCCAGCGCTCGGCTGTTTTAGCGTCGACCAGCGGGTCCTTGATGGTCTTGCCGAATCCGAACATCAACAGAAGGGCGCTAGCTTCGGCACGGTGCTTGCACAGGGAAAAGCGTCATCCGCGAGCGAACCGGGTTCTGGAGGCCATTGGCGCCGGAAGTCCTTGTTCCGAAAGCGGGATGATGGGCTAAAGCGGTACGCCGGAGCAACCCAAGCCGCCGAACGGGCCTTATGGCTGACGTGCAGCGGCGAGACCTGCCGCAATTGCGTCAAGCTGAAATGGACAAAGGTTTTCTCTATACTTGTGGCACACAGAATCGGAAGGAAAAGTTCATGGGCATCCTGATCAAGGCACCGACCCGCCGGCGCGAACCGGGCCTGCCGCTCGCCGTTCCGGTCCCCTGCGCCGAAGCGCGCGGCGCGCTGCACATCCGCGAGGTCGTGCGGATCACCGGCCTGCGGCGCGAGCAGTTGTACATGTGGCAGCGCCGGTACGGCTTTCCCGACCCCTCGCGCGACGGCTTCGGCGATCGCGTCTATCCGCCCGAGCAGGTCGCGCGGCTCAAGCTCATCAAGCAGCTGCTGTCGGAAGGCTGGCGCGCCGGCGCGGTGGTCCCGCTCGCGGAATCGGCGTTGCAGTCGATGCTCGGCATCGCCGTGGAGGACCCGCAGCCGCTGCCCGGCGAGATCGAAGCGGCGGTGCGGCTGCTCGCGCGAGCACCGCGTCGGCGAGCTGCAGAACCACCTGTCGAAGCTTCTCGTCGGCCAGGGACTGCGCCGGTTTCTGGAGCAGACGCTGATTCCGCTGAACGAGGCGGTGCACGAGCGCGTGGTGCGCGGCGACATGCAGAATTTCCAGGAGCTGCGCTTCGCCGATCTGGCGCAGCGCCTGCTGCGCGACGTGACGCGGCTGGTGCGCCCGACCCGCGATGCGCGGCAGATCCTGCTCGCCACGCCGCCCAACGATCCGAACCAGCTCGGGCTGGCGATTCTCGAGCTGCTGCTGTTCACCGAGGGCATCAATTGCCTGACGCTCGGCGCCGGCGTGCCGGCCCAGGAAGTGGGCGGCGCTGCGCGCGCGTACCGCGTCTGTCTCGCGATCCTGCTCTTCGATCGGGGCATCTCGGGCAAGATCGCGGGCCAGGAGATACGCTCCCTGCGCAGCGAGTTGCCCGATGACCTGCCGCTGATCGTGAGCGGGCGCGCGGTCAATCTGCTGGCGAAGCCGATCGTGAATGTGCGGACCGCGGCCGATTTCAGCTCGGTGATGGCGACGATGCGCGAGCTGGGCGTGGTCGCGAGCGACGGGAGCGGAGGCGCCGCGGCGTGCCTGACGCGCTTGGCCGCTGGCCCTGGCGCGTGATCGCGCTCTTGCTGGTCGCCGCGCTCGGCTATTGGCTCTGGCGCGGCTACCAGCAGCCGGAACTGATACTCGATTTCGCCAACATGCGCTTGTGCTGAAGGCGGCCTCGCCCCTTCACGCGCGCTCCCGCGCGTAACGGTCCATCCACTCGGCGGTCGCCTGCGCCTCGGCGTGGCCTTCGCGCGCGCAGCGCGCCGATCACGCGCTCGCGATCCTCGGCGCTGCGGTTCTGCGACAGCTTGAATTTCGCCTCGATGCGCTCGATCACCAGGCGAAAGCCGACGATCGCGCCGACCATCCCGGCCTGCGGACCGGCATCGAACTGCAGGCGCCACGGTTGCGCGCGGCCGTCCTCGTAACGGTGGACGAGCTCGTGCAGCAGCGCGCGGGTCTCGGTCTCGCTGTCCATGATCTCGGCCACGCCGTGCACGTGCGCGACCGCGTAGTTCCAGGTCGGCACCGCCGTGCCCGGTTCGGCGTAGGACGACGGCGAAACATACGCGTGCGGGCCATGGAACACCGCCACCGAAGCGCGCTTGCCGAAGTGCTGCCAATGCGGGTTGGCGCGTGCCATGTGCCCCAGCAGCACGCCGTCCGCACCGGAGGCCGGACGATGCTGCAGCGGCAGATGGCTGATGAACGGCTCGGGGTCGCCAGGCGTGATCAGCGTCGCAAAGGGATACTCGTCGAACAGGCGCGCGATCGCCGCGGCGTCCGGCGCGACGAACGCGCGCGGCGTGTAGATGCTCAAGGTCGGCTCCTCGTGCTAAACCCGCTCCGTACGAGCGGATGGATGGTGGACATCAGTGCACCGCGGTCGCCGGCGGCGCGGCGAACAGCGCCCGTGCCGCCGCGGCGTCGAACGCGTAGCGCCGGCCGCAGAATTCGCAGTCGACGCCCACGCTGCCGAGCTCTTGCCAGAATGCTCTCCACCTCGGCGCTGCCGAGAAGCTGCAGTGCGCCGGCGACCCGCTGCCGCGAGCAGGAGCAGGCAAAGCGCGGCGTGCGGGCGCGGAACGCGCGCACGTCATCGTCGGGAAAAAGCGCCGCCAGCAGCGCGTGCGCATCGGCCGCGGCGAACGCCGCCGGCGCCGCGGCGGCGGCACGCGCGGCGCGGCGCCACGTGGCGGCGTCGACATCGGCGGCGCCCGGCATCCGTTGCAACAGCAGTCCGCACGCGCGACCGGCGCCGGCCGCAAGCCAGAGCCGGCTGTCGATCTGCTCGGATTTGGCCAGGTAGTGCTCGAAGAGCGCGGCAACCGAGCCGCCGACGAGCGCGACCACGCCCTGATACAGCGGCCCGCCATCCTTCGGGTCGAGGGTGAGCACCAGGCGGCTGCCGCCGCCCGCGCCGGCAAGATCGGCGAGCGCCGCGGCCTCGTCCACCACGCCGTCCCACTGCGCGGTCGCGCGCAGGTTCAGTGCCGCGTCGCACTCGACGACCAGCAGGCGCAGCACGCCCGCGCCGTGCAGCTGCAGGATGAGGCTGCCTTCGAACTTGAGCGAATTGGCGAGCAGGCACACGCGCGGCGAGCGTCTCGCCGAGCAGGCGTTGCAGCCCGGCGGGATACGCGCGGCAGGCCAGGATGTCGCGATAGGCGCGATCGAGGCTCACCACCGCGCCGCGCACGGCGGCGTGCTCCAGCACGAAGCGCGTCAGGTTGTCGGCAAACGGCGGGGGCACCGCGCAACGGTCCTTCAGGGAGTCTGCAGCGGCAAGGTGTACAGCGTCATCGGCATGGCCGAGTTCTTGTCGAACGTCGCCCCGGCCTCGATGCCGGCCCTGGCGACGGCGGTCGCGGTGCGCAGCCGCCCGTAGAGCGCGTACATCGCGCCCAGCGCGAACTCGCGGCCGGATCCGACCGCCCAGAACTGCGTGTACTCGAACACTTCGCGCATCGAGTACACGCCGAAGATGCCCTTCGCATTGGCGATCAGGGCGGTGATCTGCGTCGATTCGTAGGGATCGTCCTCCTCTTCCTTGGGATTGAGGAAGTGCTGGTCCTTGAGAATCGGGTGCAGCTTGCGGAAGGTCTCGAAGATCGCGCCCTTGCTGCCGAAGTCGAGATCCTTGTGCTGCGTGAGCAGGCTCTCGAACACCAGCTGGTGCGCCGCGCTGCCGCACCAGCCCGACGTAGGTGTCGCGGTAACGCATGATCTTGTCGTAGGTGCGATCGAACTGCGCGGACAGCCGCGTGTCGCCGAAGGTGGTCAGCGAGTCGGCCGCGATCGCGACTTCGTTGTGTTTCCGAACGACGACGAGCGTGGTCATGGGGGGCGGCAATGCGAACGACACGCCCGCGCGAAGGATGCGGGCAGAGCGCCGCGCCGTACGGCGCGGCGGGGAAGGCGAATTATACCGCGTGCTGCCTGAGCTCAGCGCGGCGTGGGCAGCATCGCCACCGGCGGCAGCGTGGTCGGCGTCCACGCGAGGTGCGCCCAGCGCCAGAACTCCGCGACCGATGTCGGCGCCGTCGCAGGCGGCGGCTGCGCCGAGAAATTCCCAGGCGCGCAGGAGCGCGGGCAGCGGCTCGGCGACGTCGAGCGGCGGCGCGCCGGTCTGCTTGGAGAGCTTCGCGCCGCGCCGAGTCGATCGCGACCGGGTGGTGGAGGTACGCGGGCGTGGGCAGCCCCAGCTGCCGCTGCAGCCAGATCTGGCGCGGCGTCGACGCGAGCAGGTCCGCGCCACGCACGACGTGGCGTGATTCCTTGCGCGGCGTCGTCGACGACGACGGCGAGCTGATACGCGAACACGCCGTCGGCGCGCTTGACGATGAACTCGCCGATGTCGCGCGCGAGGCATTGCTCCTGCCAGCCTTGCAGGCGGTCGCGAAAACCGATCGGCTCGTCGCTGACGCGCAGCCGCCACGCGCGGCCGGCGGCGGCCGGGCGCGATGCCGTTGCGGCAGGTACCCGGATAGACGCGCTCGCCGGCGAGGCCGAGCGGCGCGCCCTCGAGCTCGCTTCCGGGTGCAGGCGCATGCGAACACCTGGCCGCGCGCGATGAGGCCGCTCGAGCGCCGCCTGGTACAGGTCGGTGCGCTCGCTCTGGCGGACGACCTCGCCGTCCCACTCGAAGCCATAGCGTGCGCAGGGTGCGCGAGCATTTCCGCGCCGACCGGCGGGCGGCTGCGCGGAGCATCGACGTCCTCGATGCGCAGCAGCCATTCGCCGCCGGCGGCGCGCGCATCGCAGCAGCTGGCCAGCGCGGCGACGAGCGAGCCGAAATGCAGCGGTCCGGTGGGCGAAGGCGCGAAACGGCCGCGGTAGCGCGCCGCGCGCTTCACTGCGCTAGGTTGGCGCCAACGCCGGGCGGTGCCGGGCGCGCCGCCAGCTCGCGGGCGAACGGGTTCCATTGCCAGCGGTGCTGCATCGCCGCGAGCACCGCAGTCGGGTACTCGGGGCGCCCGAGGCTGCCGTTGTAGCGCCCGAGCGCGCGATAGAGATCGCCGTTCTCCCGATCGAGGTAGTAGCGCAGGATCGTGCAGCCGTAGCGCAGGTTGGTGCGCAGGTTGAACAGGTCGTGGTCGGCAGCGCCGATCAGCCGCAGCCAGAACGGCATGACCTGCATGTAGCCGCGCGCGCCGGCGGCCGAGACGGCGTATTTGCGGAAGTTGCTTTCGTGCTGGATCAGCCCGAGCACCAGCTGCGGATCGAGCCCGGCCCGCGACGCTTCGTACTGCACCGTGATCAGGAAGTCGCGGCGCGTCGGCCAGTCGGGCATCTTCGGCGCGAGCCGCGACGACATGTCGGCGAGCCACGCCCAGCCTTCGACGTCGGTGTCGAACACCAGGTGCGGCGCCGGATAGTCGCTGACCGACCGATGCAGCGAGTACTGCACGTTGGCGGAGAGCGGCTCCTCGATCTGCGCGCCGGCCTGCGCCGCGGCCGCGACGAGCGCGAGCAGCAGCGCGCCAGCGCGACGCGCGCAGCTGCAGCGCGCACATCGCGAAGCGTCGCGCTGTCGCCATCCGCGCGCTAGCCGAGCTTGTCGCGCACGAAGGCGGCGATGGTCGGCCGCCGGCGCCGCGCGTTGCCGCCGTCTCGCGCCGGCCCTGGTACTCGACCTCGCCTTCCTTGAGGCCGCGCTCGCCGACGGTGATGCGGTGCGGAATGCCGATCAGCTCCAGGTCGGCGAACATCACGCCGGGGCGCTCGCCGCGATCGTCGAGCAGGACCTCGATGCCGGCGCCGTCGAGTTCGTCGTGCAGCTTGTCGGCCGCCGCGCGCACCGCTTCGCTGCGCTCGTAGCCGATCGGGCGCGATCGCCACCGCGAACGGCGCCATGGCAGCCGGCCAGACGATGCCGCGCGCGTCGTTGTTCTGCTCGATCGCCGCGGCGACGATGCGGCTGATGCCGATGCCGTAGCACCCCATCTCCATGACCTGCGGTCGACCGTCGGCGTCGAGAAAAGTTGCACCCAGCGCCTCGCGAATAGAGCGTTCCGAGGGCGAAGACATGGCCGACCTCGATCCCGCGCGCGATCTCCAGCACGCCCTTGCCGTCCGGCGACGGGTCGCCGGCCACCACGTTGCGAATGTCGGCGACCCGGTCCGGCTCGCGACAGTCGCGGCCGAAGTTGACGCCGCGCAGGTGGTAGTCGATTTCGTTCGCGCCGCAGACGAAATCGCTCATCGCCGCGACCGTGCGATCGACGATGAGGGGCATGGTCGTCCGGAATGCCGACCGGCCCGAGATAGCCCGGCGCGCAGCCGGTGGCGGCGACGATCTCGGCGTCGCTCGCCCAGCGGAAGCCGCTCAAGCCCGCGACCTTGCCGACCTTGATCTCGTTCAGGCTGTGATCGCCGCGGATGAGCAGCATCCACACCTTGCCCTGCGGCGTGGAGCATGATGCACTTGACGGTGCGCCCGAGCGGCAGGTGCAGCAGCTCGGCAACCGCCTCGCAGGTCGCCTGGCCCGGCGTGGGCACCTTCTGCAACGGCTCCGCCGGCGCGGCGCGATGCGCATGCGGCGCGACCGCTTCGGCGAGCTCGACGTTGGCGGCGTAGTCGGAATCCGGACACCAGGCGATCGCGTCCTCGCCGGAATCGGCGAGCACCTGGAATTCGTGCGAGGCGGTGCCGCCGATCTGCCCGGTGTCGGCCGCGACCGGGCGGAACTTGAGCCCGAGCCGCGTGAAGATGCGCGCGTACGCGTCGTACATCGCCTGGTACGACTTGAGCAGGCCCTGCCGGTCGGCGTCGAACGAATACGCATCCTTCATGACGAACTCGCGCGCGCGCATCACGCCGAAGCGCGGCCGGATCTCGTCGCGAAACTTGGTCTGGATGTGGTAGAAGTTGACCGGCAGCTGGCGGTAGCTCTTGAGCTCCTTGCGCGCGATGTCGGTGATGACCTCTTCGGAGGTCGGCTGGATGACGAAGTCGCGCTGGTGCCGGTCCTTGATGCGCAGCAGGTCCGGGCCGTACTTGTCCCAGCGTCCGGACTCCTGCCACAGCTCGGCCGGCTGCACGACCGGCATCAGCAGCTCGATCGCGCCGGCGCGGTTCATTTCCTCGCGCACGATCGCCTCGACCTTGCGCAGCACGCGCAGGCCCGAGCGGCATCCAGGTGTAGATGCCCGCGGCAAGGCGCTTGATCATGCCCGTGCGCAGCATCAGCCGATGGCTCGCGAGCTCGGCTTCGGCGGGCGCTTCTTTGAGCGTGGGCAGGAAGAATCGGGACCAGCGCATGGCGCAGCGGCAGCTATTGAGTCGTAAAGCTTTGATTCTAACCCAATTTGCCGCTCTTCCTTCGGAGGCGCTGGCGAGCCGCCGGGCACGCGGGTCATGCCGTCCCGCGAGCGAAGGCGCGCCGCAGCCGGCGGCCTGGCGCTAGCGGACGACGAGCAGCGGCAGCTTGCAATGCGTCGAGTACCTTCTGGGTTCGCTGCCGAGCAGCCAGCGCCGACACGCCGCGGCGGCCGTGCGGGGCAATGCCGATCGCGTCGCAGTGGTGCTGCTTCGCCGCGGCGAGGATCGCCTCCCAGGGCGCACGCGGCGAACACGTGCGCCGCGCTGAAGGCGACGCGCGCAGCCCGGGCCTTGAGCGCGATGGCGCCGAGCAGGCGCTCCGCCGCCTGCTCGCACTGCGCCTCGTATTGCTCCGGCGGTGAGCGGCTCGAACACGACGCCGGAGGCGTAGACGGGCAGCGGAAACAGGGGCGAGGCGTGGAAGCCGGTCACGCGGGCGCGCATGACTTTGGCAAGAGCGATGGCCTGCGCCGCGGCTTTCTGCGACAACCGCGAACCATCGCTGGGGACCAGGATGTGCTTGTACATGGACGCCTTCCTACGGCGGGTGTTGCCCCACGCAATGTTACGCGATAACCCTCCCGCGCTGCCGCGGCCGCTGCGCGGGACCCATGCGAGAATGCCCGATGACCGTCGACATCGCTGATCCGCGACTGCCCGTTGCGCGCCGTTGCGGTCGCCTATGCGCAACTGCTCGGGCTCGCCCGGGCAGTCTGGCGGCGAAGACGCGAGGCCGGCGGCGAGGAGGCCGACCGCGCGCTGACGGAGTGATCGCCAAGCACCTGCGCAGCGGCGAGGCATGGCGGGTTGGCCGGCGCGATCGCCGCCGCGCCTTCGGTCGCGATCGCGCGGCAGCTGTGGCGGGGGCTGCATTGAGGCCTGGGCGATGGCATCGCGCGGCCTCGGCCGGGGGCGTGGCCGTCAAACTGTTCGCGCTGCCGATTGTCATCGTCGCCGCCCGCGACGAGAGCGCGGCGCGAGGCGTGCCGGCGCCGTCGATTGCGGGACTCCTGCCGGACACGGCGCGACTGGCGGAGATCCTGCGCGAGCATGGCGCGCTCGCCGGCAATCAGACATTCGGCTTCGCCAACGCGCTCGTCGCCGCCGACGCCATCGCAGTGCCGCAACTGAGCACGCTGCTGGCGTGGCAGAGCCTGGAGCAGGGCGCCGACGCGGTGGGCCGTGATCTGCAGCCGGCGGTGATCGCCGTGAAGCCCGGGCAGCAGGGCGTGCATCTGCGCTTCTTGCTCGGGACCGCACTCGCGGCGGGCGAAACCGACGTCCTGGCGGCGGGCACCACGGCCGGATGGGCGATGCCCTTCGCCCGCGAACTTGCCCGCCAACTCGCCGCGCCGGGGCTCGCGGTACTTGCATTGCCGGGGCCGCCGCAAACGCCGCCCTCCGCACTGCAACAGGGTCTTGCCGCGCAGCGCGAAGTCGGCGCGCAGCTCTTCGCGAGCAACGCCATCCGCAAGCTGCGCGCGGCGACGGGCGAGCCTGCGGCGGTGATCAGCGCCCATCGCGCGGCTACGGCGGCCGGAGGCGGCGAGCTGCGGCTGTCGCTGTCGAGCCCCTTCGACACCCGCGCGGCCGAGGGATTCCGTTGCCCGTTGTTCGCAACCGATCGGGCGGGCGAAGTGGCGGCGATGCTGGTCGACCTGCTTCGCGATTGCCGCATCGCTGACGTGCGGGTGCTCGCCGGCGTGCACGCCGATCGCGATCCGCAGAGCGGAATGACTCTGCTCTTCAAGGCGGACGCGCTCGATGCCGCCGCACGCTCGCTGCACTGAGCGCACCAATCCGCACCGACGGGGACCCGCTCATCCCCGGGCCCGCGGCGGAGCGCCGGTCGAGCGCGGAGAGAGCACGCGCGAGGGGCCTTGCCGCGACTAGCGGCGCGTGACCTTGCCGAAGCCGCTGATCGATTGCTTGAGCTGCGGATCGCCGAGATACTCGACCTTGCCCGCGCCGGAAATATCGACCGACAGCGAATTGCTGGCGTTGACCACCGCCTTGCCGGCGCCGCTGACGTCGACGACGGCCTCGGCGCTGACCAGGCCCTCGGCCAGGTACGAGCTGGCGCCGGAGAGGTCGACCTTCTGCCGCGCGACCTTGCCGCCGATTTCGATCTTGGTTGCGCCGGACCCGTCAAGGCGAAGCGTGGTGGCCTCCAGATCGGCAATCTGCAGCGTGCAGGCGCCGGCAAAATCGAGGAAGAGGTTGTCGCTGCGCAGCTTGTCCACGTCGAGCGTGATCGCGCCGGCGGCCTCGATCCGGTCGAGCGTCGCGCAGGCGGATGGTGATATGCGGCGTGTGCGTCCGGCGCTGCGGCCGGAGAACCACTGCCAGACCGAGCGCGGCTCCGCCGACGTCGACGACCAGCGTATCGCCGTGGACTTCGGTCTGGATGCGTGCGAGCGCCGCCGCGGGACGCTTCGAGGGTAATGCCCTCGGCGGCCCCCTGGACCAGCGTGACCTTGACCTGGCCATTGATCTCGATGCGGCGAAATCCCGTCGCGGCCCGGGTTTCCTGATGCAGATCCTCGCCGCGAGGCAGGACGGGCGTGGCCAGGACGCGGCGAGCGCCGTCAGCACGGGTATCGCGAAGAGGGCGAGGAAGGCTTTCATCGAGCATGGGCCGAGGCAAGGATACCGCTTAGATGCGGCGGGCCGTCGCGGACCGGATTCGCCGCCGTACGCTTGAGCGTCAGCCGCCGCCGCGCGGGTCGGGCGAGAGGTGCTTGAGGTAGCGCCGGGCGTTCGCGACGTAATGCGCGGCGATCGCGCGCAGTCCGCCGGACTTCCTCGCCGGTCAGCGTGCGCACGACCTTGCCCGGGGATCCCAGGACGAGCGAACGGTCCGGAATGGTCTTGCCCTCGGTGACCAGGGTGTTGGCGCCGATGAGGCACTCCCGGCCGATGACCGCGTGATTGAGGATCAGCGCCTTGATGCCGATCAGCGAGCCCTCGCCGATAGTGCAGCCGTGGAGCATCGCCTGATGGCCGATGCTGACCTCGGCGCCGATCGTCAGCGGAATGCCGGCGTCGGTGTGCAGCACCGAGCCGTCCTGCACATTGGACCGGGCGCCGACGGTGATCACATCGTTGTCGCCGCGAATCGGTGGTATTGAACCAGACCGATGCCTCGTCCTCGAGGACGACGCTGCCGATCAGCGACCGCGTTGGCGGCGACGAAGTGGTGCGCGCCGCGCAGCTGGACCTGGCGGGACTGGAGCGTGTAGAGCATGGCGGCTGCCGCGCATCCGGCAGTAGCAGCGATGATACGGCAGGCGGCGTCCTGGCCCGCCGGCTATAATGCATGGCGCAGCGTCGCGCGCGCTACGTCATGAACCTCGACCGCGTCTCCGCCGGCGCGGACGTCCCGAACGACTGCAACGTGATCATCGAGATCCCGATGCACGGCGATCCGATCAAGTACGAGGTCGACAAGGAGACCGGCGCGGTATTCGTCGATCGCTTCATGTCGACGGCGATGCGCTATCCGTGCAATTACGGCTACATTCCGCGCACGCTGTCCGGCGACGGGGATCCCTGCGACGTGCTGGTGCTCTCGCCGGTGCCGCTGATCACCGGGGTGGTCGTGCGCTGCCGGCCGATCGGCATGCTCAAGATGGACGACGAGGCCGGTGGCGACGCCGAAGATTCTCGCCGTGCCGATCGACAAGCTGTCGAGCCTGTACCGCGGAGATCGAGTCGCCGCGCGAGCTGCCCGAGATCACGACGCGGCAGATCGCGCATTTCTTCGAGCACTACAAGGATCTCGAGCCCGGCAAATGGGTGCGCGTGTCGAGCTGGGTCGGCGCCGAGGAGGCGAAGCGGGAGATCGTCGACAGCGTCGCCCGCTACAAGGCCGCAGCACGCGGGCGCCTGACGCGAGCGTCCCCGGGGCGCCGCACGCGGTCGACCGGCCGCGCCTTGCGCCGGGCCGGGGCTTTAGCGCCGCGCGCGGTTCGGGCTCGCCGCGACGACAAGCCGCGTGCCGGCGAGGCGGTCCTGCAGGAAATCGCGGTCGCGATCGAAAGCGCCCAGGCGTAATTGAACAGGCCAGCAGCGCGATCGCCCAGCGGCCGTTGCCGGCTGGCTGCAGCAGCGCGTAGGCGGCGACGGCGCAGCGCCGGCCCGAGCCAGCAGGCGAGAAAGCGCAGCGACGCGCGGCCGCCGTGCGCACGCCTGCCCGGCGCGGGTGCGCAGCGCAAGGCGCCACGTCTGCATCGGCAGCGTCCGCCGCCCGCCGCTCCACAGCCCGACGCAATACGCCGCGCAGACCGCGAAGGCCACGCGCCGGACAAGGCCCTTGCGCCGGGTCCAGCAGGTAGTGCGGCGGATGGACGGGCGCCGGGCGCGGGCGGGCTGCCGGAAGCCCGCCCGGCGCTGGCGTCACGCAGCGGCAGCAGGGCGAAGCCGGTGGCGAGACAGGAGCGCCGCCAAGAGCAGCGCCTCGTAGGCGGACGCGCCGAGGCGGCGCGCGAGGCCTGCCGGCTGCGACGCCGGCGGTTGCGGTCAGGCTCGCCGCCGCGCTCCGGTCACGGCTTGCCCGGCGTCGCCGCGCGCGCGGCTGGCGAGCTCGCGTCGCTTTTCAGGGGGCAGCTGCTGGTACTCCTGCCATTTCTGCTGTACCTGCCGGCGCTTTTCGGGCGGCAGCTGGCTTGATGCTCTTGTACTGCTCGCGCGCAAGGTTGCGCTGCTGGGGCGTCAGATGCGGCCCAGGCGTTCATTTGCTGGTGGATCCGCTGCTGCTCGACCGGGCCGAGGTTGGGGTAACGCTTGGCGATGCCGCAGCCATTTCTGCCGGCGCTGCGCGTCGAGGCTATCCCACTCGGGGGCGAGCGGCGCCAGGACCTGCCGCTCGGCGGGCGACAGCTCCGCCCACGACGGGGCGCGCGGACCGACCGCCAACCGCGCGCCGCCGGTACGCTGGCGAGCGCCAGCCGCCAGGAACGCCGGCCGCGATCAGGGCTCGGAACGCTTGAGCCAAGCCTGGAATCCCTGGTCCAGATAGGCTTCGATCGGCAGGTCGGAGGTCAGGATGGCGGCGTCGGTCTCCTCGATGTCGCGGGCCTGTTGCGCCGCTTGCCAATACTGGTAGCCAAGAACTCCGCCGACCAGCAGAAGCACGCCGATCCCGATCCGCAGCGCGCCGAGGAAGCGGCGTTCGCCGAACGTGCCGCCGCCGGCCACCGGCCAAGCGCCGGGGCACGGCTCGGGCTCGGCGAGCCGGGACAGCGCCTGCTCCCGCGCGCGCTGCAGCCGATAGGCGCTTCCGGCCTTGAGCTCCGCCGTCCCGCTATCGAGGTAAGCCGTTATTTTCTTTGCGATTTCATGTTCGTTCATAAGCTGACCCCTTTGGCCTTGAGCAGCTCGGCCAATGCATGAACCGCCCGCGAGCAGTGAGTCTTCACACTGCCTTCCGAGCAGCCCATGGCGGTGGCGGTCTCCGCCACATCGAGTTCTTCCCAGTAACGCAACAGAAATGCTTCGCGTTGACGCGCCGGGAGCCGCGCCAGCGCCTGCTCGATAAGCGCCACCATTTCGCGCCTGCTCGAGCTGCTGGGCCGGGATCTGCGCCGAGTTCGAGTCCGAGCCGCGCGGGCAAAGTTTCGAGCGGATCGAAATCTTCATCCTTGTCGTCCCTTTGCGCCGAGCGCCGAAAGCAGCGTCGTCCAGGTCGAGCGCACCTTCTGGCGCCGAAAGTGGTCGTGGATGGTGTTCTGCAGGATGCGCTGAAACAGCATCGGCAGCTCCGCCACCGGCTTGTCCGGCGTATTTCTCGGCCAGCTTGAGCATCGCGTCCTGCACGATGTCGAGCGCCGCATCCTCGTCGCGGACGGCAAACATCGCCTGCTTGAAGGCGCGCCGCTCGACGTCCGCGAGAAAGGCCGAGATTTCCTGGTGCGAAGCTATTTGCCGCTCCTTCCGACGCGCATGCCGGCGATTATAAGCGCGTGCGCCTGCAAGCGGATCCCAGGTGCCTGCTCGCGCACGCACAGCTGCCGTGCGCGTCCGGCAAAGACGGACTTGATGCAGCGCAAGAAACTTGACCGCGGCGAGCGATACCGGTAACGTGGCGATCGCGGATTCCTTGGGAATCGGCGGGTTTGCTGCAAAAACGGCCGTTGGCCTCCCCTCCGGACGCGCCACAAGCGCGTAGGAGCACCCGCTGGGGGGCGACGAGACCGGCTTTCAACCGAAAGAGCCTTTGAGCTAAAGGCGCCTGACCGAGGCGCGGCGCGTTTTGCAGGCCCCGGCCCGCGAAGAGCGGCGACCGGGCGAACGTGTTCATCATCGCTTGAGGCGGACGCATCATGCAGCTCACCGGTGCAGAAATCGTCATCCGCTGCCTGCAGGAAGAAGGCGTCGAGTACGTCTTCGGCTACCCGGGCGGCGCGGTGCTCAACATCTACGACGAGCTCTTCAAGCAGGACCAGGTCAAGCACGTCCTGGTCCGGCACGAGCAGGGCGCGGCGCATGCCGCGGACGGCTACTCGCGCTCGTCGCGCAAAGTCGGCGTGTGCCTGGTCACCTCCGGGCCCGGGGTCACCAACGCGGTCACCGGCATCGCCACCGCGTACATGGATTCGATCCCGATGGTGGTCATCACCGGCCAGGTGCCGACCCACGCCATCGGCCAGGACGCGTTCCAGGAATGCGACACCGTCGGCATCACCCGGCCCTGCGTCAAGCACAACTTTCTGGTCAAGGACGTCGACGCAGCTGGCGCTGACGATCAAGAAGGCGTTCTATCTCGCGCAAACCGGCCGCCCGGGACCGGTGCTGGTCGACATTCCGAAGGACGTGACCCAGGCGAAGGCCGAATTCACCTACCCGAAGACGGTCGCGCTGCGCTCGTACAACCCGGTGACCAGCGGCCACGCCGGGCAGATCAAGAAGGCCGTGCAGCTGCTGCTGGAGGCGAAGCGGCCGATGGTCTACGCCGGCGGCGGCGTGGTGCTCAACGACGCCGCGCCGCAGCTCACGCGCCTGGTGCGCCTGCTCGGCTTTCCGTGCACCAACACGCTGATGGGGCTGGGCGGGTTTCCGGGCACCGATCCGCAGTTCACCGGCATGCTCGGCATGCACGGCACCTACGAATCGAACATGGCGATGCAGAACTGCGACGTTCTGCTCGCGGTCGGCGCGCGCTTCGACGATCGCGTGATCGGCAACCCGGCGCACTTCTTCCGCTCCGACCGCAAGATCATCCACATCGACATCGACCCGTCGTCGATCTCCAAGCGCGTGCAGCGTCGACGTGCCGATCGTCGGCTACGTCGGCGAAGTGCTCGACGAAATGTTGAAGCTGATGCGAATCCTCGCCGCAGCGACCCGATGCGCCGGCGCTCAAGGAATGGTGGGCGCAGATCAAGGAGTGGCAGCGCAAGGATTGCCTCAAGTACGACCGCAAGAGCGCGCTCATCAAGCCGCAGTACGTGGTCGAGAAGCTCTACGAGATCACCGGCGGCGACGCGATCATCACCTCCGACGTCGGCCAGCACCAGATGTGGGTCGCGCAGTACTACAAGTTCGACAAGCCGCGGCGCTGGATCAACTCCGGCGGCCTGGGAACGATGGGCTTCGGCCTGCCCGCGGCGATGGGCGCGGTGCTCGCCAATCCCGGCGCCACGGTCGTCTGCGTCACCGGCGAGGCCTCGATCCAGATGTGCATCCAGGAGCTCTCGACCTGCAAGCAATATCACCTGCCGATCAAGATCGTGAACCTGAACAACAACTACATGGGCATGGTGCGGCAGTGGCAGCAGTTCTTCTACGGCAACCGCTACGCCGAGTCGTACATGGACGCGCTGCCGGATTTCATCAAGCTGGCGGAGGCGTTCGGGCACGTCGGGATGAAGGTCGAAAAGCCGCGCGACGTCGAGGGCGCGCTGCGCGAGGCGCTGAGCCTCAAGGACCGGCTGGTGTTCATCGACTTCATCACCGACCAGGCGGAGAACGTGTTTCCGATGGTGCCCGGCGGCAAGGGCCTGACGGAAATGATCCTCGCCGAGGAATTGTAGGCGTGCGCCATATCCTGTCGATTCTGGTGGAGAACGAGGCCGGCGCGCTGTCGCGCATCGCCGGGCTGTTCTCGGCGCGGGGCTACAATATCGAGTCGCTGACGGTGGCCCCGACCGAGGATGCGACGCTGTCGCGCATGACGCTCGTGACCGTCGGCTCGGACGACGTCATCGAGCAGATCACCAAGCAGTTGAACAAGCTGGTCGAAGTGGTCAAGGTGATCGACCTCACCGACGGCGATCACATCGAGCGCGAGCTCATGCTGGTGAAGGTGCGCGCGGCAGGCAAGGACCGGGACGAGATGAAGCGCCTCGCGGACATCTTTCGCGGCCGCATTCTCGATGTCACCGACAAGAGCTACACGATCGAGCTCACCGGCACCGGCTCGAAGCTCGACGCCTTCCTGCAGGCGATCGAGCCGGGTGTCATCCTCGAGACGGTGCGCACGGGGGCATCGGGCATCGGTCGTGGCGAACGCATACTGCGGGTCTAGGAGAATGGCAATGAAGGTCTACTACGAAAAAGACGCCGACCTGTCGCTCATCAAGGGCAAGAAGGTCACCATCGTCGGCTACGGCTCGCAGGGCCATGCGCACGCGCAGAACCTTGCACGACTCCGGGGTGAAGGTGACCGTCGGCCTGCGGCCGGGCGGGGCCTCCTGGAACAAGGCGAAGAAGGCCGGGCTCAAGGTGGCCGCCGTCGCCGCCGCGGTGAAAGGCGCCGACCTGGTGATGATGCTGATGCCCGACGAGCACATCGGCGCGGTGTACCGGGAGGAGGTCGAGCCCAACATCCGCAAGGGCGCGACGCTCGCCTTCGCGCACGGCTTCAACATCCACTACGGGCAGGTGCTGCCGCGCTCCGATCTCGACGTGGTGATGATCGCCCCCAAGGCGCCGGGGCACACGGTGCGCTCGACCTACGTCCAGGGCGGCGGCACGCCGATGCTCATCGCCGTGCACCAGGAC
This sequence comes from uncultured beta proteobacterium, assembly GCA_963778275.1. Classification (GTDB taxonomy): domain Bacteria; phylum Pseudomonadota; class Gammaproteobacteria; order Burkholderiales; family Casimicrobiaceae; genus PALSA-1003. The sequence continues at coordinate 186,127 of CAVZTS010000015.1, forward strand.
GTGAGCCGGAAGGCGCGCGACCTGGCGCTGTCCTACGCCGCGGCGATCGGCGGCGCGCGCGCCGGCGTGATCGAGACCTCGTTCCGGGAGGAAACGGAGACCGACCTCTTCGGCGAGCAGACCGTGCTCTGCGGCGGCTGCGTGGAGCTCGTCAAGAATGCCTTCGAGGTGCTCGTCGAGGCCGGCTACGCGCCGGAAATGGCATACTTCGAGTGCCTGCACGAACTGAAGCTGATCGTCGACCTGATCTACGAGGGCGGCATCGCCAACATGAACTACTCCATCTCGAACAACGCCGAGTACGGCGAGTACGTCACCGGACCGCTGATCATCAATGCGGCGACGAAGGACGCGATGCGCGCCGCGCTCGCGCGCATCCAGAGCGGGGAGTACGCGCGGAGCTTCATCCTGGAAAATCGCGCCGGCGCGCCGACGCTGCTGTCGAAGCGGCGCATGATCGCCGAACATCCCATCGAGCAGGTCGGCGGCAAACTGCGGGAGATGATGCCATGGATCAAGCGCAACAAGCTCGTCGACCAGTCGCGGAACTGATCGCGCGCCCGCCCGCGGCGGGTCTGCCGGCGCGGCAGCGGGGCTGGATCGGATTGATCGGCATCCTGATCGCGCTCGTGATCGTGGCCGTGCTCGCGCGCACCGTGCTCAAGAGCTATGGCCTTTTCTCCGACGAGGAAGCGAAGCGGATCAGCGGCCGCGTACCCCCGGCGGCGAGCGCCGCGCCAATTGATCCGACCAGCGCGCCGGCGACGCCGGGCGCGACGATCGAGCGCGCGCGCGGCCTGGAGCAGCAGGTGCAGCGCGACGCCCAGTCGCAGGAGAAGCGCATCGACGAGCAGACGCACTAGGGCCTGATGGGCGCGCCGGATTATCCGCATCCGGTCATCGCCCGCGAAGGCTGGGTGTTCCTGGCGATCGCGCTCGCTGGTCGCGCTGGCGCTGACGGCGACCGGCCTGTGGTTCCTCGCCGGGCTCGCCTGGCTCGCGGCGGCGTTCATCGCGCAGTTCTTCCGCGACCCGCCGCGCGCCGTGCCCGCCGAGGCCGGCGCCGTGCTCGCGCCGGCCGACGGCAAGGTCATGCTGGTCGAGCGCGCCCGCGATCCCTATCTCGACCGCGACGCGTTGAAGATCAGCGTGTTCATGAACGTGTTCAACGTGCATTCCAACCGCAGTCCCGTGACCGGCGAAGTGAAGAACCGTGGTATCACGCCGGCGCATTCTTCAATGCCGCGCTCGACAAGGCGTCGCTCGAGAACGAGCGCAGCGCGCTGCACATCGCGCACGCCCGACCGCGCCGACGTCACCTGCGTGCAGATCGCGGGCCTCATCGCGCGGCGCATTCTGTGCTATGTCGGCCCCGGGCGACCGCCTCGCGCGCGGACAGCGCTACGGCTTCATCCGCTTCGGCTCGCGCGTCGACCTGTATCTTCCTGCCGACGCGAAGCCGCGGGTCGCGGTCGGCGATGCGGTGCACGCGACCACGACGATCGTGGCGGCGCTCTCCTGACGCGCTCGGCGCGGCGTTGTCTTGCCGCGCCCCAGCTGCTAGGCTGCGTGCATGGGGGATTACCAGCAAGAGCGGGCGTTCGCGAAGAACCGCATCCGCCGCCGCGGGATCTACCTGCTGCCGAACCTGCTCACCACCGCGGCGCTGTTCGCCGGCTTCTGGGCGATCGTGCAGGCGATGAACGGCCGCTTCGACTGGGCGGCCAAGGCCATGTTCGTCGCCATGGTGCTCGACGGCCTCGACGGCCGCGTCGCGCGCCTGACCAAGACGCAAAGCGCGTTCGGCGCCGAGTACGACAGCCTCTCCGACATGGTCTGCTTCGGCGCGGCGCCGGCGCTGGTCGTCTACGAGTGGGCGCTGCGCGCCATGGGCACAGCTTGGGCTGGGCCGTGGCCTTCCTGTACTGCGTGTTCGCGGCGCTGCGCCTGGCGCGCTTCAACACCAACCTCGAGGTCGCGGACAAGCGCTTGTTCCAGGGCATGCCGAGCCCCGCGGCGGCGGCGCTGGTGGCCGGCTTCGTGTGGATCATGGACGAGCAAGCCTTCGATCCCGGAGGGCGTGCGCTGGTGGGCGTTGGCGGTGACGCTCTTCGCCGGCGTGACCATGGTCAGCAACTTCAAGTACTACAGCTTCAAGACGATCAACCTGCGGCGCAGCGTGTCGTTCGTCGCGGTGCTGCTGATCGTCCTGGCCTTCGCGCTGGTGAGCTATTATCCTTCGGTGGTCCTGTTCGCCGGCTTCGTGCTCTACGCGCTTTCCGGTTACGCCTGGTGGGCGTGGCTGGGGTTCAAGCGGCGGCGTGCCGCGCCGCGCGCCTGAGCGTAGTGTCCCAACGTTTGCTAGTGAACAGCTTGTAAACCAAGGAACGGAAAGCACTTTTTCATGATTTTGCCTGTTACCGACTTGAATCGTAGATACCAGTTTTGCGACCCTGCGATGGGATCCATCGCGGGAGTGACGAATGTACGCGGGCAAGCTGGTCTTTGCGCAAGTCATGGAACACCTGCCGCTGCACAGCTTCCGCAGAATCGTTGCCCGCTATGCGGGCGAACGGAAGGTGAAGTCGTTCTCCTGCCTCGACCAATACCTGTGCATGGCGTTCGCGCAGCTGACTTATCGGGAGAGTCTGCGCGACATCGAAGCGTGTCTGCGTGCCCAGCGCTCCAAGCTCTATCACCTCGGGATTCGTGCCACGGTGGCACGCAATACCTTGGCCAATGCCAACGCCGTGCGCGACTGGCGCATCTATGCCGACTTCGCGCAGAGCCTGATCGCCATCGCGCGGCCGTTGTACGTCGACGAGCCTTTTGGCGTCGATTTGAAGGAGTCGGTCTACGCGCTGGATGCGACCACCATCGATCTGTGTCTGTCGGTGTTCTCGTGGGCGCCGTTTCGCTCCACCAAGGCGGCGGTCAAACTGCACACGCTGCTCGACCTGCGCGGCAACATCCCGACCTTCATCCATATCAGCGACGGCAAGATGCACGAGGTCAATATCCTCGATCAGCTGTTGCCCGAACCCGGCGCGTTCTACATCATGGATCGGGCCTTTCTCGACTTCGAGCGGCTGTACCGCTTCCACGAAGCCGGCAGCTTCTTCGTGACCCGCGGCAAGTCGAATCTCAAGGTCCAGCGGCGTTACTCGCATCCGGTCGACCGCACCACGGGACTGATCTGCGATCAAACCGTCGTTCTCACTGGCTTCTACTCGCACCAGGGCTTCGAAGCGCCACTGCGCCGCATTCGCTTCAAGGTTCCCGAGACCGCCAAGACGCTGATCTTTCTCACCAACAACTTCGTCTTGCCAGCCTTCACGATTACCGAGCTCTATCGCTGCCGCTGGCAGGTCGAACTGTTCTTCAAGTGGATAAAGCAGCATCTGCGGATCAAAGCCTTCTTCGGTACTTCGGAGAACGCGGTCAAGTCGCAAATCTGGATCGCCGTGTCGGTCTACGTTCTGGTCGCCATCGTCAAAAAGCGTCTCAAGCTCTCCGCCAGTCTCTACGAAATCCTACAGATCTTGAGCTTGACCATGTTCGAACGAATCCCGTTGGATCAGCTACTTGCACAAGCCGTGACCAATGACGTTCATCATGTTTCCGATAAGCAGTTGATCCTCTTCGATTAACGTTGGGACACTACGGCAGTTGCGGGCGGACACCGATCCGGCTATAGTGGCCGCATGAGCCGCCACCGCGACTGCGTCATCGCCTCTCCCGCGCGTCTCCTTGCGATCGCCGCCCGCGGCGGTCTGCTGCTGCGCCCCGCGCGCAGATAATCCACCCCAAATTCCTGGTAGTGCGCACCCGCTAAGAAACATCGCGGCGGGAACGAATTGCAGTTGTTGCATCGGCTAGGAGCTCAATCATGCCGGACCACCTGATCATTTTCGATACCACCTTGCGCGACGGCGAGCAGAGTCCCGGCGCGTCGATGACGCGCGAGGAGAAGATGCGGATCGCCAAGCAGCTCGAGACGACTGCAAGTCGACGTGATCGAGGCGGGATTTCCGGCTTCGTCGAACGGCGACTTCGAGGCCGTGCGCGCGATCGCGCGACACGATCAAGGACAGCACGCGTGTGCGCGCTGGCGCGCGCCAACGAGAACGACATCCGCCGCGCCGGCGACGCGCTCAAGGGCGCGGCAGTCGGGCCGCATGCACACCTTCATCGCCAGCTCGCCCGATCCACATGGAGAAGAAGCTGCGCATGACGCCCGAGCAGGTGCTCGAGCAGGCCGTCAAGGCGGTGCGCTGGGCCCGCGACTACACCGACGACGTCGAATTCTCCCCCGAGGACGCCGGGCCGTTCGGAACCGGACTTCCTGTGCCGGATCCTCGAGGCGGTGATCAAGGCCGGGGCGACGACGGTCAACATCCCGGATACGGTGGGCTACACCATGCCGTGGCAGTTCGGCGCGCTCATCAAGACGCTGCGCGAGCGCATTCCGAACTCCGACAAGGCGGTCTGGTCGGTGCACTGCCACAACGATCTGGGCGTGGCGGTGGCCAATTCGCTGTCGGCCGTGATGAACGGCGCGCGCCAGGTGGAATGCACGATCAACGGCCTGGGCGAGCGGGCCGGCAACGCGTCGCTGGAAGAAATCGTCATGGCGGTGAAGACGCGCAAGGACGTCTTTCCGTGCGACACGCGCATCGACACGACGCAGATCGTCACGGCCTCGAAGCTGGTCTCCAGCATCACCGGCTTTCCGGTGCAGCCGAACAAGGCGATCGTGGGCGCCAACGCGTTCGCCCACGAATCCGGCATTCACCAGGACGGCGTGCTCAAGCACCGCGAAACCTACGAGATCATGCGCGCGGAAGATGTCGGCTGGGGTGCCAACAAGCTGGTGCTCGGCAAGCTTTCCGGGCGCAACGCGTTCAAGACGCGGCTCGCAGGAACTCGGCATCGATCTGGGCAGCGAAGAGGCGGTCAATCCGCCTTCACCCGCTTCAAGGAGCTGGCGGACAAGAAGGCGAGATCTTCGACGAGGACCTGCACGCGCTCGCCTCCGACGAGCAGGCCACGCCGGAACGCGAGCACTACAAGCTCGTCGCGCTCAAGGTCAGTCTCGGAGACGGGCGAAGTCCCGCAGGCGGAAATCACCGTGGCTGCCGGCGAGCGCGAGCACAGCGTGCACACGCGCGGCGACGGCCCGATCGACGCCACCTTTCGCGCGATCGAGCAGATCGCCCGCTCAAAGGCGAAGATGGTGCTCTATTCGGTCAATGCGATCACGACCGGCACCGACGCGCAGGGCGAGGTCACCGTGCGCCTCGAGCGCGACGGCCGCATCGTCAACGGCCTGGGCGTCGGACACCGACATCCTGGTGGCCTCGGCGAAGGCCTACCTCAATGCCCTGAACAAGCTGCACAGCCGCCAGGAGCGGCTCAATCCGCAGCTGGCGGCCTAAGTGATCGTGGCGGGGACCGCCGACCCGACGGCGGGCGAGCAGGCGGCGCTGCCGTCGACGATCCACGTCGGCGGAGCCGAACTCGCCGTCTGGCCCGAGGGCCAGGTGATCGAGCCGATGTCGGCGCGGGTGATGGCGATGACCCGGTTCGCCGACTGCGCCGCGTACCACCCGGCGCTGATCGACGCGGTCCTGGCCGCGGAACGCGACCCGCGCTGGCAGGCGGTGCTGGCGCTGCGCGACAGCGGGGCGCCCGGCGCAGCGATCTTTCGCGGCGCCTGCGGCACCAAGGTGCGCAAGATCCCCGAGTGGAACGCCACGGCGGCGACACTCATTCACGCGCGGGCACTGCTGCTCGCGCACCGCACCCTGTCGCGCCGGCCTGTCTTCGCCGACGACAGCTGGGGGAGCGTCTACCGCAGCGGCGACTACTGCATGCCGCACAGCCATCTGCGCTCGAACGTGTCCATCGTCTACATGCTCGACCCCGGCGACGGCGACCCCGATGACGCGATGGCAGGCAAGCTCTGCTTTGCCGACCCGCGCATCGACGTGTGCTGCCCCGACGAACCCGACCGGGTCACGCGGCACATGATGCCGACGATGGAGCCGGGCACGATGCTGATCTTCGCCAGCGACTATCTGCACAGCGTCAATCCGTATCGGGGTGCCCGGCCACGCATCACGCTGTCCTGGAACATCACGCTCAACCGACTCGGCGGACGGCCGGGCGAGGGCTGGGAGTGAACGCCGGCTTCGAGCCGGCCCGTTGCACCTGCCGCGCCGGTTACGCCCCGGTTTCAGCTATCATTGCCGCACTGCAGCAGCGCCCCGGGGCCGACCGCCCCGCACGGCGCTTCCGGTACGCCACCCGCGTCCTCCTGCGGCCTGTTCGCGCCGACCCACCGGCGGCCACCGTCTGAACCCGAACGAGGAATGCACATGCTCACGCCGCGCTACGGCCCAGGGATCGAAATCACCGGCCGCATCACCCCCGCCTATGCGGAGATCCTGACCCCCGAAGCGCTGGCGTTTGCGGCAAGCTGCAGCGCGCATTCGGCGGCCGGCGCGCGGAGCTGCTCGCGCGCCGCGCCGCGCGCCAGCGCGAAGCTCGACGCCGGCGGGCTGCCCGACTTCCTGCCCGAGACGCGCGCCGTCCGCGAGGCCGACTGGACGTGCGGCCCGGTGCCGGCGGACCTGCAGGACCGGCGCGTCGAGATCACCGGCCCGGTCGACCGCAAGATGATCATCAACGCGCTCAACTCCGGCGCCAGCGTCTTCATGGCCGACTTCGAGGATGCGCAACACGCCGACCTGGGACAACCTCATCGAGGGCCAGATCAACCTGCGCGACGCGGTCCGCGCGCCAGATCGACTACGTCCCGCCCGAAGGCAAGGCACTACAGGCTCAACGACAACGCTCGCCATGCTGTTCGTGCGCCCGCGCGGCTGGCACCTGCCGGAGAAGCACGTGCTCGTCGACGGCGAGCCGATCTCCGGCGAGCCTCTTCGACTTCGGCCTGTACTTCTTCCACAACGCCGCGGAGCTCGTCGCGCGCAGGCACGCGGCCCTTACTTCTACCTGCCCAAGCTGGAGAGCCACCTCGAGGCGCGGCTGTGGAACGACGTCTTCGTGCATGGCGCAGGACGAGCTCGGCATGCCGCAGCGGCACGATCAAGGCGCACCGTGCTGATCGAGACCATCCTGGCCGCGTTCGAGATGGACGAGATCCTCTACGAGCTGCGCGAGCACTCGGCCGGCCTCAACTGCGGCCGCTGGGACTACATCTTCAGCTGCATCAAGAAATTCCGCCTCGACCGCGAGTTCATGCCTCGCCGACCGCGCGCAGGTCACGATGACCACGCCCTTCATGCGAGCCTACGCCGAGCTGCTGCATCAAGACCTGCCACCGCCGCGGCGTCCACGCCATGGGCGGCATGGCGGCGCAGATCCCGATCAAGAACGACCCGGCGGCCAACGAGCGAGGCGCTCGCCAAGGTCCGCGCCGACAAGGAGCGCGAGGCCACCGACGGCCACGACGGCACCTGGGTCGCGCATCCCGGGCTGGTGCCGATCGCGCAAGGAGGTCTTCGACCGGCTCATGCCGCGGCCCAACCAGATCGACCGCAAGCGCGAGGACGTGCAGCGTGACCGCCGCGGATCTGCTCGAGTTCGAGCCCGCGCGGCCGATCACCGAGGCGGGGCTGCGCACCAACATCAGCGTCGGGATCCAGTACCTCGAGGCGTGGCTCGGCGGGCAGGGCTGCGTGCCGATCTACAACCTGATGGAGGACGCCGCCACCGCGGAGATCTCCCGCGCGCAGGTCTGGCAGTGGATCCGCTCGCCCGAAGGGCGTGCTCGACGACGGGCGCAAGGTGACCCGGGAGATGGTCGCGGCCATGATTCCCGAGGAGATGCAGAAGATCCGCGGCGCTGCTCGGTGCCGCGTTCGGCGAAGGGCGGTACGACGAGGCGGCGTCGACTGTTCGCCGAGCTCGTCAACAACGACACGTTCGTCGAGTTCCTGACGCTGCCGGCGTACGAGCGACTCGACTAATACAAACGTGTTAAGTAAAGTTACAAAGTCGTTGGAGCTTCCGGGGCGTCCAAGCCCCGGTGGTACGCTGCACGGTATCCCAGATATCGTCAAGCGTGGCGAACCAGCAATTGGTGGTGGCCTCGTAACGAACGCGACGCCAGATGCGCTCTTGCATGTTCAGGGCGGGTTGATAGGCGGGCAGGTACTGCAGTTGCAGCCGCGGATGGGTACGCAGGAATTCACGTACCGGAGCGCCCTTGTGCCAGCCGGCACCATCGACGTAGAGGGTGATGTGCAAGCCACGCAGGCGCCGATACAGATCGCGCAGCACGTCGAGAAAGCCCTCGCGATTGCCGTGCTCGGTGCGGATCATGCCGTGGCGACCCAGCAGCGGGGCCACCCAGCCGGACAGGTTGAGTCGTGTGTGGTGCTGGCTGGTGGTGGGTACGCGCAGACGCTGTCCACGGCGGGCCCAACCGAAGCCCAAGCGCGGATGCAAGGTGAAGCCGGTTTCGTCTTGGAATACCACGGTCTGGTTCGGCTCAAGGCGTTGCAGTTTTTTTTAGAGCCCGTTGGAAACGGTGGGCGTCTTCGGCGTGGGCCTGCAGGTAGGCATGACTGGCCCGCTTCATGCGGTAGCCGAGCTGGTGCATCCAGTTCTGCGCTTGGCGAACCTTCATCGCAATGCCAAAACGCCGCTTCAGATGCACCACCAAGGTCGGTCCGTCCCAATGCTCGCGATTCAAGCCAAACTCCTGCGGCGAGCGTTCCAGATGCACCTCGAGCTCGCGCCGTACTTTGGCCGTCAGCGCCGCCGGCCGCCCCGGCTTCGGTTGCGGCACCAAGCTTTGCACCCCTTGTTCATTGACGGCGTGAATCCAGCGATTGAGGCTCATGCGCGTCAGTCCCAAAACCTCGGCGATCCAGCCTGGCCGCTGCCCTTCAATGACCAGCAGCAAGGCGGCTACCTTCATCCCGACCCCGGCGCCAGGCACCTGCTCGACCAAAGCCAGTAGATCGCGCCTGGCGGCACGATCCTCCACACACAGACTCGGAGGCCTCATGGCGACACTCCCGAACGAAGGTAACGTGCCCAGTGTAACTGAAGTCGCCACTATTTGTCACATTATTTAGTGCGTTTGTATTAGGGGTCGATATGCGCTTCGCCGCCGCGGCCGGGCGCGGGGGGCGCCTAGGCAATGCGGCAGGCCTCGTCGAAGCGAGCCGCGGGTTGCGCGGGCGGAGCTTCGTCGGATCGCCGAAGCCCAGGTTGAACAGAAAGTTCGATTTCCATTTGCCGTCGGGAAAGAACGCGGCGTCGACTTCGCGTTGTCGAAGCCGCACAACGGCCCGCAGTCGAAGCCCAGTGCACGCGCGGCAACGATGAAATACGCGCCCTGCAGGGTGCCGCTGCGAAACGCCTTGGACCGGATATCGTCGGGCTTGCCGGCGAACCAGCTGCGCGCGTCCGTGTGCGGAAAGAGCTGCGGCAGCTGCTCGTAGAACTCCATGTCGTAGGCGACGATGACCGTCACCGGCGCGGCCATCGTCTTGTCGACGTTGGCCGCGGAAACGCCGGACGCAGCCTTTCCTTGGCCTCGGGCGAGCGCACGAAGATGAAACGCGCGGGCGCGCTGTTGGCAGACGTCGGTCCCCACTTCATGAGGTCGTAGATGGCGTGCAGGTCGTCGTCGGCACGGCCCGGTGAAACGGCTGTGGGTGCGGCGCGTGCGGAAGACTTCAGCGGATCGAGCGCATGCGTCGGGAATTTCGAAGACGGGCGTGACGGTCAGCGGAGCCGAAAACGGTCGCGGAGGGCGGCGACGGATGGCGAGAATTGCGGCAAAACAGCAACGCCGAGCCGCGACGGCGCGGAAATTTTGCGATTAGGCAATCTATCGCACATATTGGCACAATCAATTAGACGCATGCCGCGCGCGCGCGCAAAATCACCCAAGCCGGCGGTGTCGCGAATGCGGCCCGCCTGCCAGCTTTTCACGAGGAGAGCCAATGAAGAACCTGAAAGGCACCAAGACCCACGAAAATCTGAAGGCCGCATTCGCCGGCGAATCGCAGGCCAACCGCCGCTACCTGTATTTCGCAAACAAGGCGGACGTCGAAGGCCAGAACGACGTCGCCGCGCTGTTCCGCTCGACGGCCGAAGGCGAGACCGGCCACGCGCACGGCCACCTCGACTATCTCGCGCAGGTCGGCGACCCCGCGACCGGTCTGCCGATCGGCACCAGCCGCGACAACCTGAAGGCCGCGATCGCCGGCGAGACGCACGAGTACACCGACATGTATCCGGGCATGGCCAAGACCGCGCGCGACGAAGGCTTCGACGAAATCGCCGACTGGTTCGAGACGCTGGCGAAGGCCGAGCGTTCGCACGCGAACCGCTTCCAGAAGGCGCTCGACGCGCTGGCCGACTGAGCTGCACGTTGAGCGCGCGAGGCGAGCGGCGAGCGGGCAGCGGTCGCGTCGCCGCGCGCTCGTCGTCGTTTCGCGCGATCGGCGCGTTCGCCGCGTCGCCGCATCGTCCGACGATCCATGAGCCCATGACCGTCCGCGAAGGCAGCCTCGAGGCGCCGACGCGGCACCCGCTCGACTGGCGCAACGCCGGATTTCTACGACCAGGACAGCGCTCGACGCCGAGCTGCGAGCGCGTCTTCGACATCTGCCACGGCTGCCGCCGCTGCGTCAGCCTGTGCAGCGCGTTTCCGACGCTGTTCGACCTGGTCGACGACAGCACGACCGGCGAGGTCGACGGCGTCGCGAAGGCCGACTACGGGAAGGTCGTCGACCAGTGCTACCTGTGCGACATCTGCTACATGACGAAGTGCCCGTACGTGCCGCCGCATCCGTGGAACGTCGACTTCCCGCACCTGATGCTGCGCGCCAAGGCGGTGAAGTTCGCAGCAGGGCGAGGTCGCGCTGCGCGACCGGCTGCTGACCACGCACCGACCGCGTCGGCAGGCTCGCGACGATTCCGGTCGTCGTGCAGATGGTCAACGCGGTCAACGCGACGCCGCGGCGCGCGCAAGGTGATGGACAAGGTGCTCGGCGTCGCACGCCGAGCGCCGAGCTGCCGCCGTACGCGAGCGCAGCACGTTCCGCGACGCGGCGCCGAGCCGTCGATCGCGTGGCCCGGTGAGCGACGGCGCGCGCACGCCGGGCAAGGTCGCGATCTTCGCGACCTGCTACGTCAACTACAACGAGCCCGGCATCGGCCACGATCTGCTGCGCTGCTCGCCCACAACGAGATCCCCTATCGGCTCGTCGAGAAGGAAGCCTGCTGCGGCATGCCCAAGCTCGAGCTGGGCGACCTCGAGGCGGTCGAGCGGCTGAAGAACGTCAACATCCCGCCGCTCGCGGCGCTCGCGCGCGAGGGCTACGCGATCCTGACCGCCGGTGCCGTCGTGCACGCTGATGTTCAAGCAGGAGCTGCCGCTGCTGTTCCCCGACGACGCGGACGTCAAGGCGGTGGCGGACGCGATGTTCGATCCGTTCGAGTATTTCGTGCTGCGCGACAAGGACGGCCTGCTCAAGACGGACTTCAAGCAGCCGCTCGGCAAGGTCAGCTACCACATCCCCTGCCACTCGCGGGTGCAGAACATCGGCCAGAAGACGCGCGAGGTGCTCGAGTGGTGCCGGGCACGACGGTCAACACGGTCGAGCGCTGCGCCGGCCACGACGGCACCTGGGGCGTGAAGCGCGAGTATCTTCGCGGCGTCGATGAAGATCGGCAGGCCGGTGTTCCGGCAGATGGCGAGCGCGCGACCCGCGACTACGTGAGCTCGGACTGCCCGATCGCCGGCCGGCGCATCGTGCAGGGCATCGAGGAATCCGCGCGGCGAGGCCGCGCACGCGCGCGACAAGGAGCATCCGCTGACGCTGCTGCGCATCGCCTACGGGCTCGATCGAGGCCGCTGACGACGCCTATCGACGAGGCGACATGCCATGCACGATCACCCGCGACAGCCTGCTGACGCTCGAGGCCTACGCCAGGCGCGCAACGAGTTCCGCGCGCAGGGTGCATCGCGCACAAGAAGCCGCGCACCGTCCACGCTGGGCGAGCACGTGACGCTGCTGTTCGAGGACGAGCTCACGATCCGCTACCAGGTCCAGGAGATGCTGCGCATCGAGAAGACGTTCGAGGAGGCCGGCATCCAGCGACGAGCTCGACGCCTACAATCCGCTGGTGCCCGACGGCACGCAACTTCAAGGCGACGATGCTGATCGAGTACGAGGACGTCGAGGAGCGCCAGCGCGGCGCTCGCGCGGCTGAAGGGCATCGAGGACCGCGTGTGGGTGCAGGTCGACGGGCGCGCCGAAGCGTCTACGCGATCGCCGACGAGGACCTGGAGCGCGAGAACGACGAGAAGACCTCGGCGGTGCATTTCCTGCGCTTCGAGCTCACGCCCGAAATGATCGCGGCGCTGAAGGGCGGCGCGGCGCTCGCCATCGGCGTCGATCACCCGGATTACACCGCGACGCTCCACGCGGTGCCGGAACCCACGCGCCGGGCGCTGCTCGCCGACCTTGCCTAAGGCGCGGGCGGCGGCTAATCTCGCGCCAGGCCGTTGCGGTCCCATTCCGCGCGCGTGAGCGCGCGCACGCAGAACGACTCGGACGCGCCGCGGTGCAGCGCGCTGCTCGGCGCGCAGCAGCTTGAGCCCGCATTTCTCCAGCACCCGCCCCGATGCCGGATTGCGCGCCAGGTGCGACGCGGTGACCTGCTCCAGGTCGAGCACCGAGAAGGCCAGCGCGACGATCGCGCGCGCGGCCGCGGTGGCATAGCCGCGGCCCCAGTAGGGCAGGCCGATCCAATAGCCGAAATGCTCGTGCTCGGCGGCGACGGCGCGCAAGCCGATGGCACCGACGAGCAGGCCGTCCGCGGCGAGCGTGATGGCATAGGTGTACTCGTTGCCGGCATCTCCGGTCCGCCGCCTGCGCCGCGATCCACGCCGCGGCGGCGCCGTCGGGATAGGGGTGCGGAATGAGCGCTGTCGATTCGGCCACCGCGCGCTCGCCGGCCAGCAACTGCACCCGCGGCGCATCGCCGGGCACGAACGGGCGCAGGGCTACCGGGAATGCCAGGACGCGCTCGGGAAGCAAGGGGTATCCGCTCTCCCTGGCCGCTCAATCGCGGAAGTTGCCGAACTGGACCGGGAAGTCGGTGATGGATTTCTTCATCAGGGTGATGACGTTCTGCAGTTCGTCGCGCTTCGCCCCGGAGACTCGCACGGCGTCTCCCTGGATGCTCGCCTGGACCTTGAGCTTGCCGTCCTTGATCAGCTTGACCATCTTCTTGGCCAGCTCCTGCTCGATGCCGACGCGGATGGTGATCACCTGCCGCACCTTGTCGCCGCCGATCTTTTCGATGGAGCCGGCCTTCAGTGCGCGCACGTCGACGCCGCGCTTGGCGAGCTTGCCCGTCAGGACGTCGGTCACCTGCTTGAGCTTGAAGGCGTCGTCGGCGTACAGGGTCAGCTCCTGGTCCTTGTGCTCGACCCGCGCGTCGGAGCCCTTGAAGTCGAAGCGCGTCGAGAGCTCCTTGTTGGTCTGCTCGAGGGCGTTGCGGACCTCGACCTGGTTTACTTCGGAGATGATGTCGAACGAGGGCATGCGGCGAGCGCCTTAGGGCGGCAAAGGAGCGAAGCTAGCACGATCCGGCGCGCGTACAAAGCCGCCGCGCAGGGCGGTCCTGGTGCGCGCGGGCGAACGCCGCCTTCAGCCGGGCACGGCGGCGAAAGCCGGCAGCAACGCATCCTCCCGGGATATGTGGGACACCGCCGCCGCAACGCCTCAATGGAGCATTTGCAGCCACGGCAGCTCGATCACGAGCAGGCCGGCAAAGTAGATCAGTCCGAAGATGAGGCCAAACTTCCAGAAGTCGCTCTTCGGGTCATGCGTGCGAGCGCGATCGGCACGACCGTCACGAAAGCAATCGATACCCTTTTAGCGCGGCCGGACTTTCCCGAAATCAGCTTGGTCGGATCCAATCCTTTCTGCGGTACAGCAGTACGGTCCCGACCAAGCCACAGACTGCGGCAACGCTCATCCAATAGGCAGGCGCAGCCTTGTCTCCAGTCCTTTCGATCAGGTACGTCGAGATTACCGGCGTCATTCCGCCGAAGATCGCCGTCGCGAGGCTGAAGGCGAGCGAAAATCCCGCAACGCGCACCTCGACGGGCATGACCTCGGTCAGTGCCGCAACCATGGCGCCGTTGTACACACCGAAGAAGAATGACAGATAGAGCAGCACCAACAGCATCCGCTGAAAGTCCGGTGCCGCGGTGAGCCAGGAGAGCGCCGGATAAGTGGTGAGAATGGCCAGGATGGTGATTCCCAGCAGGATCGGGCGGCGACCGATGCGGTCCGACAGCGCACCCCCAATCGGCAGCCAGCAGAAGTTCGAAATGCCGACGCAAAAGGCCACGATCAGGCTGTCAGCGGAGGTCAGTTTCAACACGGTCTTGCCGAACGTCGGCGTATAAACCGTAATCAGATAGAACGTTGTCGTGGTCATGGCCACGAGCAACATTCCCTCCAAGACGACGGACCAGTTTTGGGCCATCGATCGGAAGACTTCGCGCGTCGAAGGGTGATGGGTGCGCGCCTTGAACTCTTCGGTCTCCAGCAGTGAGCGCCGGAGGATGAAGATGACCGGGACGATCGCGCAGCCGATAAAAAACGGAATGCGCCAGCCCCAAGCCGTTGACATCATCCGCCGTCATCCAGCGATTGAGGCGCATAGCCAAGCGCGGCGGAGAGGACGATCGCGACCTGCTGGCTCGCCGATTGCCAACTGGTATAGAAGCCCTTGTGCCCCGGCGTCGCCATTTCGGCGAGATAGACTGATACGCCACCGAGCTCGGCACCCGCCGAAAAGCCTTGCAGCAGACGACCGATCACAACCAACAGCGGGGCAGCCAAGCCGATGGTCGCGTAGCCCGGCACAAAAGCGATGAGGATCGTCCCGCAGGCCATGAGCGACAGGGTCACGATCAGTCCCTTACGACGGCCGACCTTGTCAATATAGGCGCCCAGGACGATCGCACCCAGCGGGCGCATGAGAAAGCCCGCGGCGAAAGCGCTGAAGGTCAGCATGAGCGAGGCGAATTCGCTTTGCGCCGGAAAAAATGCCTTGGCAATGTAAGTCGCGTAAAACCCGAACAGGAAGAAATCGAACTGCTCAAGAAAGTTTCCGCTCGTCACACGAAGCACTGTTCCGATTTTGGATGGGCCTTTGGTTCCAGCCGCCAGTGTTGCTGTTGTCATGGCCTTCCTCCTGAACCTGAAAGAACTTATGTCCCGATTGTCAAAAAATGCACGCGACGATTGGCGCCTGCAGCATGCCTACTGCTCGTTTACACCGATGCCACGTCCAGGCTGTAAAGGAGAATTCGTGCGCGGTATCCAGTGGCAATCCAGCGACGCGGCGAATGAGTGAGCTTTTCATGTATCCATTCTGCCCAGGATTCTCCCAGCTGCATCGACCCTACCAATGCTGGTCCGCGTTGCCCGCCGCGTCGCTCAGGCTACGAAGCGAACCGCCGATTGAGGCGTCCTCGTATCCATGTTGCGACCACGGTTGAGGTGATCGTCAATTTCCGCGGCGCAGCCGATCATGCGCCCATACAAGAAGACCGTGAACGCCGCGGTCTCCAGCGCCTGCGCCTGCAACGTCCCCGCGCGATACCGTGGCCAGAGCATCTTGAGAAGAAGCGTCGCGATCAGCGCATCGACGTTGACGCAGAATACGTTACGGGTTGCGCCTTCGTCGAACAGCGCCTGCACCAGCCTGCGGTAGAAGTCGTGAAACACGTTGTATTCGCCGCGCGCCTCGAACAGCTTGCGCACGAACTCCTCGCGCGGGTCGATGTTTACAGGCTTGCCCTTGAACACCGGATGATTAATGCACGGAATGGCCTGACCTTCGGTTGCGCCCAGTTCCTTGCTTGATACTTTCTGCGCGGCATACTCGCGCGCATAACTCGTCGCCATGGCCGTAAGATCGAGGCCGTTCTCCCGTTGCCCCGGGTCGCGCAAGTTGACCTCGCGGAAGCGCTCGATCAGAAACGCAACACCCTCGTAACCGTTGCCGCCGTGCGCGTATCCCGAATGGGTCAGAAATCCGACCAGCGCCTTGTTGAGCTGGACCCGATACGGCGACTCCGGCCCATCAGCGGAGGTCGCTCCCTTCGCTCCTTGCGCCGAGATGGCACCCGGGCCGTTGGTCAGGAGCAGCCCCACTAGGGTCTGGAACGCGAACAGGTCGGCTGGCTTCGGCTCCTGTCCGATCAACCCAAGGCAGGCCACCTCGGTCAATGATCGCTTGCCGAGCAGGTCGGCGGTCGGAATTCCGCAAAATCGCTCCGGCTCGTGCCGGGAAGCATCGACCGACGCCCCGATCAATGTGCCGAACAATTGCATCCACCAGGGCAGGCTCTCGGCCGTCAAGCGCGAGACACGCTTGCGCAGCAACGGCCCCCACGCCAGGGTCGTGGTGATCGCCGCCAGCACCGCATCAGCGGTGGGACGCCCCGGAAGACTTTCCAGATAGCGCACAAATACCGATTTGGCCCCGCGCGCCTTGAGGCCGGCGAGCATTGCCTCCGCCTTGGCGTCGCGCCCGCCGGATACGAACAACTCGCGGGCGGCCGCGTCCGTGGCGATCGAACCCACGTCGAACGCTTCGTCAAGAGCGTTCTTCAAGCCAGCGCGCGAAAAGAGGTCGATCAGCGCAGCCGCCGCCTCGCGTGAACGTTGCGCCCGGCGCGGGCCGACGATGCTCGCGGCGGTCGCAAGCACGCTGTTGGGCGCGTTGCCGGCCTCGCGCGCGGCTTGTGCCGCGGCCAGTTCCGGTGTGCCGTGCAGATTGAGTCCCGCGCCGATCGCGACGTTGATCAGTTTCCGGTCGTTCTCGCCGCCTGGCTCGTGCAGAAGTGCGAGGTTGACGTTGGACTCCAGTGGAGACTGCGCTGCGTTCAGCATCGAGATGCCGTGCAGGCTGGTGACCTGGGTCTGGGCGTCCATCTGCGAGGCACCCGAGCAGTCCTTCATCGACTGCCGCGGGAACACCGTCCCGAGCTGCCGGGCCAGCGCTTTGATCTGCTCGTTGTACGGGGGTGTGGCCTCCACCACCGGTAGATCCAACGCCGCCGGCAGTGCGAGGTCCTGATTCGCGCCAAACCACGGTTTCAGTGCCAGGCTTCCCTCGGCGGCAAAATCTGGCCGCGTCGCGTTCTCGCGCATCACCGCCGTGAGCGCTGCGGGAATATGGGCGATGTTGGTCACCAGCGCGCCGTTTGACGGAAAAGATCGGCCGTCGGGGCTGAAGATGCCATCGACGCCGAACTTCTCCATGAACCAGCGTTCCTTGCCGGCGGCATCGTCCGAGCCGCCCGCCATCGCACCTGCGTGCCCGACTGCGCGCGTCAGCTTGGCCTTCCAGCGCCCGACGATGCAGGCCACGACCGGCTTGGTGAAATTCGCGTCCAGTTCGTAATAGCCGCCCGGCTCCAATACAGGACCGCAGCCTTGGTCCGCGCGTCGTTGGCCAGCGCAAATGCAAATTCGGGCGCGGCGTAGTGGATGTACACGTCCTTGCCGCTGGAAATGAGCGTGGTCGTCCCCCAACCAGCCATGCGCAAGTACGTGGCGATGGTCGTGGTGAAGTTGCCGGAGTTGGAGAAAATGGCGATCGACCCCTTCTTCAGCGCTTCCGCCGGCGTGTCGCCACCCAGTGCGCCACCGATGCGCACTTGGTTCCAGGCATCCGCCACGCCCAGGCAGTTGGCGCCGAAGATGTCGATGGCGTTGGACTGGCCCATTGCCCGGATCTCGCGCGCATCGTGCACCGACATCTTCTCCGTCACGATGAATATCTTCTTCAGGTCGGGATTGACCCGGATCAACTCGGCCACGCCATCGCGCGCCGCCGATGGCGGCAGGTAGATCACGCCACAATTGAAGCGGTGGCCGTCGGCCAGACCCTCGCGCACATTGTTGTAGACGGGGACGTTGCCCAGCTTCGTCTCCAGCACCTGCCCGCGGCGTCCCGGCGACGTGCCGAACACGACATTGCCGCCCGAATACTCGTGGCCCACCGGCGTGACATCGCTCGACTCGCCGCCAAGGATATTGAGGACGCATACGCGATCCTCGCGCGTGGCAATCTGCGCGAGGGAGCTGATCCCCACGAAATACTTGAAGTCGCCTACCCCTACCCCTTGCTTGTACATGTTCGCCGCCTTCCGTGCTGGGTCTCGCTAGCCTGTAGCCTGTCGCTCAGTTTGCATCCGCGGATTGCGCGATCCTGAGTCGCTTCGCCACTTGCGCGCGCCCGCCTGCCTTCATCCAGTCGTTCACCTTGCGGGCGTACTCGACCACGCCACTCATGTCGGAGTCAAAGCCGAAGATGCGGTAGGGCAAGCCCAACGCCTCCATCGTGTCACGCATCACCGACATGCCGCGCACGAGGTTCGGCCCGCCGCGGCCGATTACCACGTACAGCGGCGTCGGCCCGTGCTCGACTGAAATGCTCGCGCAGCGCATCGGCCATCGCGCGGAAGGTTTCGAGAATGTCGGTGTTGTTCGATTTGCCGCCGATGATGAACAGCACGTTGGTTTGCTTCAACCAGTGCTTGAAGCAGATGCTCGCAACCTCCTTCATCTTCTCGTACGGCGGATTGCCGCCGAAATCCGAAGAGATGATGGCGTCGTCGCCGAGCATCTCGGTCACCAGCGAGTTGGCGCCGCCGCCAAACGTCGGTGCGCAGGATCGTGCCGTGTGGGTTGATCACGTAGACGTCGCTCTGTCCCTGGTAGGTGCGCAGCTGGTTGATCTCCTGCTCGAAGTCGGAGTAGTCCACTGCGAACACGTGCGCCGGCAGGTTGAGACGCTGCCAGCGCGGATCGTCGCGGTCGAAGCCGCATTTGAAATCGCAGGCCACGGGCGTCAGCCGGCCCTGGCGATCCGGCCGCATCCGGATCGGGTTAAGCTCGAGCGTCGTCATGCCGAAGTCGTGAAACAGTTCCCACAGCTTGGGCAACTGCTGCACCAGCGGGGAGATGATCTCTTTCGGCGCGTTCAGTTCGGACAGCGCGTTGGCCACGACAAACGCCTTGAGGCCCGTGAGCGGATCGAAAGGGACATTGGCCACCAGTTTCTTGTCCAGTTCCTCGATGTCCACGCCGCCATGGTGCGTAAGCGTCATGGTCGGCGCTCGGAAGTGGGTCGAGTCGGTTATCGCAAAATAAACTTCGTGTTCGGCCGGCACCGCGCTTTCGAAGGTTACGCCATTGGCCTTGGCGAACTGGTTTCCGTGGCGGTGTTCGACGAAGTACAGCCGCTCTTTCTCCTTTAGGGCCGTCTTCAGATCCTTGGCTCGCCCGATGAGGCCCGCCTTGCCTTTCTTGCCTACGCCGCCCTTGAACACCGGCTTGATGAATACCGAGCCGTGGCGATCGATCAACGCCTTGATTTCCTCTTCACTCGCGCTCGGACCGAGGACCTCGGCAGTCGGGAAGCCGACGAACTGCAGCAGCTTCGAGCCGTACAGCATGCCGGTAACTTGCATTACTTTCTCCGGATGAATCGGGCGCGGGGATCAACCACGAAAAAGTGCCCATGCACGCCGCGCCTCGGCACGATAGGTTACCCGCCATGGAGGAGGATAACCAGAGGCGAACCCCGCAAGGCGAGGCGGCACCTGATAACGCAGTTCCCAGGCACGTCGCAGGGTTACCGGTTATTCCGTGCACGCATGGCTGCTTAAGGCAGCAGCCCGGTATTGTCCAATTCGTACGTGCGGGGTCGGCAGCGAGACGTTTTCGTCACGCAGACTCTTGACGATCGATGCCGCGCTGCGACGCTATCGGTCGCAAGGCTCCGCCGGACTCATCGCGGACAGGACGGAAGGTTCAGGAGCTGGTTTGGTCCGTGGTCGGCCGCGGTCGTTAGATAGCGGCCTTCCGGTCCTTGCGCGGCAATGACTTTGGCGCGCCAGCCGTCTACGATGACGAAGAACCGGAACTCGCGCGCGTCGATCGCGGCGAGCGCGTGCTCCGCCGACAGATGCCACGGCGTGCCGTAATCGTCGAGGCCACCGATGCCGAGAACGCGGCCATGCGCATCCGGTTCCTCCGCCTTGCTTACGCAGGTCACGCGCAGATCGACCGGCATGATTTCCCTTGGCAGCGGCGCCCGCGGCTTGCACTACTTGGCGGCCTTGCGCGCGAGTTTCGCCTCGATGCGCAGGCGCAATGCGTTGAGCTTGATGAAGCCCGTCGCGTCCTTCTGGTCGTACGCGCCCCGGTCATCGTCGAACGTCGCGACGACGGAATCGAAAAGCGAATCGGTCCTCGACTCGCGGCCGACGACCATGACGCTGCCCTTGTACAGCTTCAGCCGGACACGGCCGTTGACCGGGCCCTGCGAGGCATCGATCATCGTCTGCAGCATCCTGCGCTCCGGGGACCACCAGTAGCCGTTGTAGATGAGTTTCGCGTAGCGCGGCATCAGCTCGTCCTTCAGGTGCGCGACCTCGCGATCCAGGCAGATCGACTCGATCGCGCGGTGCGCCTTGAGCATGATCGTGCCGCCCGGGGTCTCGTAGCAGCCGCGCGACTTCATGCCGACGTAACGGTTCTCGACCAGATCGAGCCGGCCGATGCCGTGCTTGCCGCCGATGCGGTTCAATTCGGCGAGCAGCTGCGCCGGGGTCAGCGTCGCGCCGTTGAGCGCCACGATGTCGCCGCGCGCGTAATCGAGCTCGAGGTATTCGGCCGCGTCGGGAGCCGTCTTCCGGCGCGACGGTCCAGCGCCACATGTCCGGCTCGGGCTCCAGCGCGGGATCCTCGAGCGCGCGGCCCTCGTAGCTGATATGCAGCAGGTTCGCGTCCATCGAGTACGGCGCGCCGCTGCCGCGGTGCTTCATCTCGATGGGTATGCCGTGCGCCTCCGCATAGGCGAGCAGCTTCTCGCGCGAGGTCAGGTCCCACTCGCGCCACGGCGCGAGCACGCGGATGTCCGGCTCGAGCGCGTAGTAAGCAAGCTCGAAACGGACCTGGTCGTTGCCCTTGCCGGTTGCCCCGTGCGCGACGGTATCGGCGCCGGTCGCGCGCGCGATCTCGACCTGGCGCTTGGCGATCAGCGGCCGCGCAATCGAGGTCCCGAGCAGGTACTCGCCCTCGTAGATCGTATTGGCGCGGAACATCGGAAACACGAAATCACGGACGAATTCCTCGCGCAGATCCTCGATGAAGATCTGCTTCACGCCGGCGGCCTGCGCCTTCGCGCGCGCGGGCTCGAGCTCCTCGCCCTGGCCGATGTCGGCGGTGAACGTCACCACTTCGCAGCGATAGGTGTCCTGCAGCCAGCGCAGGATGACCGACGTGTCGAGGCCGCCGGAATAAGCGAGGACGATCTTCATGTCAGTCGATCCGGGCGCCGGTCTGCCGTATCACCGGCGCCCACTTGGCGGATTCGTTTTCGATCAGGCGCGCGAAGTCTTCCGGCGTGCCGCCGATCAGCTCGAAGCCCTGCGCGTTCAACGCCGCCTTGACCGCCGGGTCGTTCAGGATCGCGTTGATCTCGGCATTGAGCCGGAGGACGATCGCGCGCGGGGTCCCGGCGCGGACCAGCACGCCATTCCAGGCCAGGGACTCGAAACCGGGATAACCGGCGGCCGCGATCGTCGGCAGCGTCGGCAGCAGCGGAAAGGGTTGCGCGCTCGTCACCGCCAGGGCGCGCAGTCGGCCCGCCTGGATCTGCGGCTGCAACGGCTGCATGACCGCGAACAGCAGCTGCGTCTCACCCTGCACGGTCGCCGTCACCGCGGGTGGCGAGCCATTGAACGGCACGTGCACGATATCGACCCCGGCGACGGACTTGAACAGCTCCATCGTCAGATGCGACGAGCTGCCGTTGCCGACCGAGGCGTAGCTCAGGCGCCCCGGGTGGGCCCTCGCATAGGCGACGAGCTCCGCCACCGATCGCACCGGCAGCGTGGCGTTGACCGCGAGCACGTTGGGCTGGCTCGACGCGATGATCACCGGCGCGAGATCCTGCAGCGGCCGGTAGGGCAGCTTCGAATACAGCTGCGGGCCGAAGGCCAGCGGCCCGTTGAACGCCATGACCAGCGCGTAGCCGTCGGGCGGGGACTTGGCGACGAAGTCGGTGGCCACGATGCCCCCGGCGGCGGGGCGATCGTCGACGATGACGCGCACGCCGAGTTTCTCGCCGAGCTTCTCGCCGATGCTGCGCGCGAGCACGTCGATCGAGCTGCCGGCCGGCGCCGCGACCACGAAATGCAGCGGCTTGTCCGGCCAACCCTGGGCGTGGGCGGCGCCAAGCGCGCACAACAGCGCCGCGAGCAGCACTGCGCCGCGCGCGCGCAGGGTTTCGCCGGCAGGCGCGGCCCGGGGCCTCATTCGGGCGTGTGACACACGGCCTCGATGTTATGGCCGTCCGGGTCGAGCACGAACGCGCCGTAGTAATTCGCGTGGTAGTGCGGACGTGGTCCCGGCGGCCCGTTGTCCCGGCCGCCGGCTGCCAGCGCCGCCTTGTAGAACTGATCGACCTGATGGCGATTTTCCGCCCGAAACGCGACGTGGACCGGCGGCGTGTTGGGCTTGCCCTCGCCAATCCAGAAGTCGGGTTTCGGCGGCACGCCGAAGCCCGCGTATTGCTCCCATTCCATGATGACGACGTAGCCCAGCGGCGCGAGCGCAGCGCGGTAGAACGCCTTGCTCGCGGCGACGTTGCGGACCCCGACTCCGGTGTGATCGATCATGGCAGGGTTTCCTCAGGCTTACGGGTTGACGCGACCGCAGACCAGGTATTCGAGCAGAGCCTTCTGCGCGTGCAACCGATTTTCCGCCTCGTCCCAGACCACGCTCTGCGGGCCGTCGATGACCTCGGCGGCGACTTCCTCGCCGCGGTGCGCCGGCAGGCAGTGCATGAACAGCGCGTCGGGCTTCGCCTCGCGCATCATCGGCGCATCCACCATCCAGTCGCCAAAGGCGCGCTTGCGCACCTCGTTCTCCGCCTCGAATCCCATGCTGGTCCAGACATCGGTGGTGACCAGGTCGGCACCGCGGCACGCTGCCCGCGGATCGGTGAAGCAGCGCCAGTGCCCCGCCGTGCCGTCGCCGGAGCCGGATTGGATTTCGTAGCCCGGAGGGGTGGAGACGTGGACGGTAAAGCCGAAGATCGGGGCCGCCTGCAGCCAGGTGCGGCAGACATTGTTCCCGTCGCCGATCCACGCCACGGTCTTGCCCGTGATCGCGCCGCGATGCTCGACCCAGGTGTAGATGTCGGCGAGAATCTGGCAGGGGTGGTACTCGTTGGTGAGGCCGTTGATGACCGGCACGCGCGAATGCGCGGCGAAGCGCTCGATGAGGGCCTGCTCGAAGGTGCGGATCATCACCACGTCGACCATGCGCGATACCACCCGCGCCAGGTCCTCGATCGGCTCGCCGCGCGAGAGCTGCGTATCGCCGCGATTGAGGTTGATCGCGATCCCGCCCAGCTGGTTCATGCCGGCTTCGAAGGACACCCGGGTGCGGGTCGAGGTCTTTTCGAACACCATCGCCAGCGTGCGGTCGCGCAGCGGCTGGTAGAGCTCGTAGCGCTTGAAGCGCTCCTTGATCCAGCGCGTGCGTTCGAACAGGTAATCGAGCTCGTCCCGGCTGAAATCCTTGAGCTGCAGGAAATGCTTCGGCGGCATGTGCGATCGGGGAGGCTCCTGAGCGCGCGTGGTGCGTCTCAACCTCTGTTAAAACAGCATATTAGCACGATCGACCGCGTCCCGAGCCGCCCGGGCTCCGGCAATAAAAAGAGCGCCGCGGGGGCGCTCTTTCGACGGCCGCGGAGCGAAACGGGCTAGGGCATCGCCTTGAGCGCGTGCGCGAGCCGGTGCTTGCTGCGCGAGGCCATGTTCTTGTGCACGATCTTCTTGTCCGCGATGCGGTCGATCACGCTCTGCTGCGCCTGAAACTGCTTCATCGCGGCGGCCTTGTCGCCGGCCGCGATCGCCTTCTTGACGGTCCTGACCGCGCTGCGCAGCGCCGATTTGAGGCTGGCGTTGCGCTTGTGCGTCGCTGCCGATTGTCGGGCGCGCTTCTTCGCCTGCACGGTGTTGGCCATGGTGATTCCTTAGTTTTCTGGAGCGGCTAAAAAAGACCGGGCATAATAATCGTTTTTCGTGCTTACCGCAAGCCAAACCTGCATCCGCCGCCGCGTTACCTGCATGCGCATCGCGCCATCCGCCCGCCACCCGTTCCCGCGCGCAGCGTCACGCGATGAATCTGCTGCGGGCGCTGTCGACGGTGAGCGCGATGACGCTGCTGTCGCGCATCACGGGCCTCGCTCGCGAAACCCTGAAGGCCGTGGCATTCGGCGCCGGCTTGCAGATGGACGCGTTCGAAGCGGCGTTCCGGTTGCCGAACATCCTGCGCCGCCTGTTCGCCGAAGGCGCGTTTTCGCAGGCGTTCGTTCCCATTCTCGCCGAATACACGCCGCGAGCGCGGCGATGACGCGACGCGCGACCTGGTGAGCAAGGTCGGCTCGCTGCTGGCGGTCGTGCTGCTGGGAATCTCCGTGCTGGGCGTACTGGCCGCGCCGTGGCTCGTCTACCTGCTGGCGGCCGGGTTTGACCGGACACCCGGCAAGGTCGCGCTCACCGCCGACCTGATCCGGATCATGTTCCCGTACGTCCTGTTCATCTCGTTGATCTCGCTCGCCGGCGGCGTGCTCAACGTCTACCGCCGCTTTGCGATCCCGGCGTTCACGCCGGTCATTCTCAATCTCTCGATCATCGGCGCCGCGATTTTCGTCGCCCCGCACGTCGCTCCGCCGATCACGGCGCTTGCCTGGGGCGTGTTCGTCGGCGGCGTCGCGCAGCTCTCGCTGCAGATCGTGCCGCTCTATCGCCTGGGCATGCTGCCGCGGTTTCATCTGGATTGGCGCGACCCGGGCGTGCGCCGCGTGCTCACCGCGATGGGCCCGGCGCTGCTCGGCGTCTCCGCGGCGCAGATCTCGACGCTCATCAACACGCAGCTCGCCGCCTATCTCGGCAATGGCCGCATTTCCTGGATCACCTACGCCGACCGGCTGATGGAGTTTCCGAGCGCGCTGCTCGGCGTGGCCCTCGGCACGGTCCTGCTGCCCAGCCTCGCGAAGCACCATCACGAGGCCAATCAGGCCCAGTACCGGGCCCTGCTGGACTGGGGCCTGCGGCTCACGTTCCTGCTCGCGCTGCCGGCCACGCTGGCGCTCGCGCTGCTCTCGGTGCCCATGATCGCGACGCTCTACGAGTACGGCCGGTTCACCGCCGCCGACGTCTGGCAGACGCGCGCGGCGCTCCTGGGCTACAGCGTCGGCCTGCTCGGCCTCATCAGCGTGAAGATCCTCGCCCCGGGCTTCTACGCGCGCCACGACATGCGCACGCCCGTGCGCAGCGCCTTTCTCAGCCTGCTGATCGCGCAGACGCTCGCCGTCGTGCTGATGTTCCAGATCGGTCACGCCGGGTTGACGCTGGCGACATCGATCGGCGCGATGGTCAACTCGGGATTGCTTTATCGCGCGATGCGGCGCAGCGACATCTACGCACCGCTGCCGGGTTGGGGAGGCTTCCTGGGCCGGGTGCTGATCGCGCTCTTCGTGCTGGGCGCGGTGCTGTGGTGGGGCGCGGGCCCGGACGGATTCTGGATCGCGGCCGGGCTATGGACGAAGGTGGGGCGGCTCACGCTGGTGATCGGCGGCGGCGCGATCGCGTACTTCGCCACGCTGTGGCTGCTGGGCATCCGGCTCGCCCACTTCAACCGCCGCGAGCCGTCCTAGCGCCCCGCGACAGTCGCGGGGCGCGTCACTGGCTCCCGCCGAGCTTCCGGTACGGGCATTTGGGCTTGATGCACTCCGCGTACAGATACAGCGCGTGCTCGCTGATCTCGAAGCCGCGATCCTTGGCGATCTTGAGCTGCCGTTTCTCGATCTCCGGGTCAAAGAATTCCTCGACCCGGCCGCATTGCATGCACACCAGGTGATCGTGGTGGCCGCCCTGGTTCAACTCGAAGACCGATTTGCCGGACTCGAAATGGTGGCGAATCAGCAGGCCCGCCTGCTCGAATTGCGTGAGCACGCGGTAGACCGTGGCCAGGCCGACGTCGACGCCGTCGGCGAGCAGTTGCTTGTAGACATCCTCCGCCGTCAGGTGCCGGACCGCGCTTTGCTCAAACAGGTTGATGATGCGCAGCCGCGGCAGCGTTGCCTTAAGGCCAGCATTTTTCAGATCGTGCGACGTCGACATGGCGGATGGTCCGCAAAGACAAGGCCGGGCAGCGCGGGGCGGCCAGCTGGCTATGATATAGTTTCCGATCGTCTTTTGGCAGCACATCGCTATCTCATGCGCGCGTTCCTCGGCGCAGTCTGCTTGAGCCTGGCTCTGGGCGGCTGCACGTATTTTCCCAGCCTTTCCAGCCTCGGCGTGTACAAGCTCGATATCAATCAGGGCAACTACATCACCGCCGACCAGGTCGACAAGCTCAAGGTCGGGCAGACGCGGCAGCAGGTGCGACTGGTGCTCGGCACGCCGCTGCTCACCGACCCGTTCCACGCCAACCGCTGGGACTATCCCTACGAATTCAATCGCCAGGGACGCACCCTCGAGCACCGCCAGCTTGTCCTCTACTTCGTCGACGACAAGCTCGCGCGCTGGGAAGGCGACGAGATGCCGCCGTCGCCGGCCGAGGTGGCGCGCGCAGGCGGGGGCGACGCCGCCCTCGACAAGTCGCTGTCGACCGCGCCGAAGACCGGCGAGACGAACTGGTTGCAGGATCTGCTGAAGAAGCTCGGCTGGTGGCAGTAACGTCTCCTCTGCAGCTCGCGATCGCCGGGGCCGGCGGCCGGATGGGCCAGAGCCTGCTCGAGGCGGCGCTGGCCGAACCTGGAATCGCGCTCGTCGGCGCGCTCGAAATCCCGGACAGTCCGCTGCTGCGCCACGATGCCGGAGAACGCCTGGGACGCAGCACCGGGGTCGCCATTTCCGCCGACGTCCCCGCCGCGATCGCCGGCGCGCAGGTGCTGCTCGACTTCACCCGCCCCGAAGGCACGCTCGCGCACCTCTCCGCCTGCGCCAGCGCCGGCGTCGCCGCCGTCGTCGGCACGACCGGTCTTAGCGCCGCCGACAAGGCGCAGCGCTCGCGCAGTTCGCCGGCTCGATTCCGATCGTGTTCGCGCCGAACATGAGCGTCGGCGTCACCGTCCTGCTGCGCCTGGTCGAGCAGGCGGCGCAGCTGCTCGGCGACGGCTACGACGTCGAGATCGTCGAAATGCACCACCGGCACAAGATCGATGCGCCGTCGGGCACGGCGCTGCTGCTCGGCGGGGCGGCGGCGCAGGCGCTCGGGCGCGACCTCAAGAATGCCGCCGTGTTCGGCCGCGAAGGGGTCACCGGCGAGCGCAAGCCGGGGACGATCGGCTTTGCCGCGCTGCGCGGCGGCGACGTCATCGGGGACCACAGCGTGATTTTCGCGGGCCCCGGCGAGCGCATCGAGCTCACGCACCGGGCAGGCTCGCGCATGAACTTCGCCCAGGGTGCGTTGCGCGCCGCGCGCTTCGTCGCCGCCAAGCGCGCCCAGGGCCTGAACGGCCTGTTCGACATGCGGGACGTCTTGGGCCTTCGCTGATGCGCCATCGTGAGCGTCGCCCCGCCGCCGTTTGATCTCACCGGGCGCCGCGCGCTCGTCACCGGCGGCGGCTCGGGCCTCGGATTGGCGATTGCCCGCGGCCTGGCGGCTGCCGG
Source organism: uncultured beta proteobacterium (assembly GCA_963778275.1). Lineage (GTDB taxonomy): Bacteria > Pseudomonadota > Gammaproteobacteria > Burkholderiales > Casimicrobiaceae > PALSA-1003. Next base: position 213,920 of record CAVZTS010000015.1, read on the forward strand.
CGCCCGCGTCGTCATCAACGGTCGGCGCCGCGAGAAGCTCGATGCCGCGGCGGCTGAGCTCGCGCGTGACGGGCACGCCGTCGCCGTCGCCGCATTCGACGTGACGCAAGCCGACGCGGTGGCCGTCGCCGATAGCCGGCCTGGAGCGCGAGGCGCCGCTCGACATCCTGGTCAACAATGCAGCCGTCAATCAGCGCGGCCCGCTCGATACCTTCAGCGCCGCCGACTGGCGGGCGCTGATGGCGGCCAACCTCGACGCCCCGTTCTTTGTCGCGCGGGCGGTGATCCCCGGGATGAAGGCACGCCGGCGCGGCAAGATCATCAACCTGTGCTCGCTGGCGAGCGACCTTGGCCGCCCGAACATCGTCCCGTACGCGGCGAGCAAGGGTGGCGTGCGGATGCTCACCCGTGCGCTGGCGGTGGAGCTCGCGCCGCACAACATCCAGGTCAACGGCATCGCGCCGGGTTTTTTCCGTACCGAGATGAACGCCGCGCTGCTCGGCGACGCGGAGTTTTCGTCCTGGGTCGCGCGGCGCACGCCCGCCGGCCGCTGGGGCGAGCCGCCGGAAATCGCCGGCGCCGCGGTGTTCCTCGCCTCGGCGGCCGCCGACTACGTCACCGGCCATCTGCTCTCCGTCGACGGCGGCTTCAGCGTGGCGTACTAACCGCGGCGGGCGATTGAGGCGCGCCGGCCGGCGCGGTATAATCCTAAGCCTTCGCAGCGGGGAAGGCGGGCACGCCTTCCCCGCTGCGCACATCTGCCGTCGTCAACGAGGAATCTTGCCGTGTCCATCGCGCCCGTCCCAGCGATTCTCGCGCTCGCCGACGGGACGCTGTTTCGCGGCCAGGCGATCGGGGCGCCCGGGTCCTCGGCCGGGGAAGTGGTGTTCAACACCGCCATGACCGGCTATCAGGAGATCCTCACCGATCCGTCGTACGCGGGCCAAATCGTGACGCTGACCTATCCGCATGTCGGCAACACCGGGGTCAACCCCGAGGACGTCGAGTCGAAGCGGATCCACGCCGCCGGTCTGGTCATTCGCGATCTGCCGCGTGCCGCGTCGAACTGGCGCAGTACGCAGGATCTCTCGTCGTACCTGCGCGACGCGGGCGTGCTGGGCATCTGCGGCATCGACACGCGCAAGCTCACGCGGCTGCTGCGCGAGAAGGGCGCACAGAACGGCTGCTTGATGGCCGGTGCCGTCGATGCGCAGGAAGCGCTGCGCCAGGCGCGCGCCGCGCCGTCGATGGCGGGGCTCGATCTGGCCAAGGTCGTCAGCTGCACGGCCGCGTACGAGTGGGCCGGCAGCACCTGGGCGCTCGGCACGGGTTACCGGCAGCAGGGAGAGTCGCGCTTTCACGTCGTCGCCTATGATTACGGCATCAAGCACAACATCCTGCGCCGCCTCGTCGAGCGCGGCTGCCGCGTGACGGTCGTACCGGCGCAGACACCTCCGCGGGACGCGCTCGCACGCGGACCCGACGGCATCTTTCTGTCGAACGGCCCGGGCGATCCCGAGCCGTGCCAATACGCCATCGAGGCAATCCGGCATTTTCTCGGGGTGGGCATTCCAACCTTCGGCATCTGCCTGGGGCATCAATTGCTCGGCCTCGCGGCCGGGGGAAAGACGCTGAAGATGAAGTTCGGCCACCATGGCGCGAATCACCCGGTGCTGGACAAGGATTCCGGACAGGTACTGATCACCAGCCAGAACCACGGCTTCGCGGTCGATCCGGCGACGCTGCCGGCGAATGTGCGCGTGACGCACGTTTCGCTTTTCGACGGCAGTCTCCAGGGCATCGCGCTGACCGACAAGCCGGCCTACAGCTTCCAGGGGCATCCCGAGGCGAGTCCCGGGCCGCACGACATGGCGTACTTGTTCGACCGGTTCGTGCGCATGCTCGAAGAGCGAGCTCACTGACGATGCCGAAACGAACCGATATCGAGTCGATCCTCATCATCGGTGCCGGGCCGATCATCATCGGCCAGGCCTGCGAGTTCGACTATTCGGGTGCGCAGGCGTGCAAGGCTCTGCGGGAGGAGGGCTACCAGGTGATCCTGGTGAACTCCAATCCGGCCACGATCATGACCGACCCCGAGATGGCCGACGTGACCTACATCGAGCCGATCACCTGGCCGATGCTCGCCAAGATCATCGAGCGGGAGCGGCCCGATGCGCTGTTGCCGACGATGGGCGGTCAGACCGCGCTCAACTGCGCGCTCGATCTCGCGCGCGAGGGCGTGCTCACCAAGTTCGACGTCGAGCTGATCGGCGCGACGAAGAAGGCGATCGACAAGGCCGAGGATCGCGAGAAGTTCAAGGCGGCGATGACCCGGATCGGGCTTGCATCCGCGCGCTCGGGGATCGCGCACAACATTGAGCAGGCGCTCGAGGTGCAGGGTGAGATCGGCTTCCCGGCGGTGATCCGCCCCTCGTTCACGCTCGGCGGGACCGGCGGAGGGATCGCCTACAACAAGGACGAGTTCGTCGAGATGTGCAAGCGCGGGCTCGACCAGTCGCCGACGCGCGAGCTCCTGATCGAGGAGTCCCTGCTCGGCTGGAAAGAGTTCGAGATGGAGGTCGTTCGCGACCGCAAGGACAACTGCATCATCGTCTGCTCGATCGAGAACCTCGACCCGATGGGGGTGCACACGGGCGACTCGATCACCGTCGCGCCGGCGCAGACGCTGACCGACAAGGAATTCCAGATCATGCGCGACGCGTCGATCGCGATCCTGCGCGAGATCGGCGTCGACACCGGCGGCTCGAACGTGCAGTTTGCGATCAACCCGGCCGACGGCCGCATGATCGTGATCGAGATGAATCCGCGCGTGTCGCGGTCCTCCGCGCTCGCATCGAAGGCGACCGGCTTTCCGATCGCCAAGGTCGCCGCCAAGCTCGCCGTCGGCTATACGCTCGACGAGCTCAGGAACGACATCACCGGAGGGGCGACGCCGGCTTCCTTCGAACCGACGATCGACTACGTCGTAACCAAGGTACCGCGCTTCGCGTTCGAAAAGTTCACCCAGGCCGACGACCGGCTGACCACGCAGATGAAGTCGGTCGGCGAGGTGATGGCGATCGGCCGCACTTTCCAGGAATCGCTGCAAAAGGCGCTGCGCGGCCTCGAGACCGGCGTCGACGGCTTCAATCTCAAGACCGTCGATCCGGACACCATTGCCGATGAGCTGGCGTACCCGCGTGCGGAGCGGCTGTGGTATGTCGCAGACGCCTTCGGCATCGGCATGTCGCTGCAGGAAATTCACCACCATACAAAGATCGATCTGTGGTTCCTCACCCAGATCAAGGAGATCGTCGACACCGAGCTCGCGATCGAAAAGGGCAAGCTCGACGATTTCTCGGCCGACCAGATGCGCGCCCTGAAGCGCATGGGTTTCTCCGACCGGCGCCTCGCGCACCTGTGGCGGACGACCGAGAGCGCGGTGCGCGAGCGGCGCCACGCGCTGGGCATCCGCCCCGTGTACAAGCGCGTCGACACCTGTGCCGCAGAGTTCGCGACCCGGACCGCGTACATGTATTCGACCTACGAGGAGGAGTGCGAGGCGCAGCCGACCACCCGCAAGAAGGTCATCGTCCTGGGCGGCGGACCCAATCGCATCGGGCAGGGCATCGAGTTCGACTACTGCTGCGTGCACGCGGCGCTCGCGCTGCGCGAGGACGGTTTCGAGACGATCATGATCAATTGCAATCCGGAGACCGTGTCGACGGACTACGACACGTCCGATCGCCTCTACTTCGAGCCGCTGACGCTCGAGGATGTGCTCGAGATCGTGCACGTCGAGAAACCCTACGGCGTCATCGTCCAGTATGGCGGGCAGACGCCGCTGAAGCTGGCGCGCGATCTCGAGAAGAACGGGGTGCCGATCATCGGCACCACGCCTGACATGATCGACATGGCCGAGGACCGCGAGCGTTTCCAGCAGCTGCTCTTCCGCCTCAAGCTGCGCCAGCCACCCAACCGCACCGCCCGCACGGAAGGCGAGGCGCTCAAGGCCGCCGGCGAGATCGGCTATCCCCTGGTCGTGCGGCCGTCGTACGTGCTTGGCGGCCGCGCGATGGAAATCGTGCACGAGCAGCGCGATCTCGAGCGCTACATGCGCGAGGCGGTCAAGGTGTCCAACGATTCACCGGTGCTGCTCGATCGCTTCCTCAACGACGCGATCGAGGTCGACGTCGACGCGGTGGTCGATGCGCGCCGTGGCGGCAAGGACGTCATCATCGGCGGGATCATGGAGCACATCGAGCAGGCCGGCGTGCATTCGGGCGACTCGGCCTGTTCGCTGCCGCCCTTCTCGCTGTCGCGCGAGCTGCAGGATGAGCTGCGCCGGCAGACGGTGGCGATGGCCCACGGCCTGGACGTCGTGGGCCTGATGAACGTGCAGTTCGCGATCCAGTTCCCGGAGCACGAGAATGGCGGCCGGGGCGTGGTCTACGTGCTCGAGGTCAATCCGCGCGCGTCGCGGACCGTCCCGTACGTTTCCAAGGCGACCGGGCGGCCGCTGGCCAAGATCGCGGCCCGCTGCATGGTGGGGCAGACGCTTTCGGAGCAGGGCGTCAGCGGCGAGATCGTGCCGCCGTACTTTGCGGTCAAGGAAGCGGTGTTTCCGTTCATCAAGTTCCCCGGGGTCGACACGATCCTCGGGCCGGAGATGAAATCCACCGGCGAGGTCATGGGCGTGGGCGAGTCGTTTGCCGAAGCCTTCCTCAAGGCGCAGCTCGCCGCCGGCGTGAAGCTGCCCGAGCGCGGCAACGTCTTCATCAGCGTCAAGAACCCGGACAAGCCACGCGTGCTCGATGTCGCGCGGACCCTGTCGGGCCTGGGTTTCCGCCTCGTGGCCACGCGCGGCACCGCGACGGCACTCGCCGCCGCGGGGCTGCAGGTGACCCCGGTCAACAAGGTCGCCGAAGGCCGACCGCACATCGTCGACATGATCGTCAACGACGAGATCGCGCTCGTCGTCAACACCGTCGAGGAGAAGCGCAGCGCGATCCTGGACAGTTACGTCATCCGCCGCGCGGCCCTCAACGCGCAGGTGCCCACCTACACCACGCTCGCCGGCGCGCGCGCCGCGGCGACCGGCATGCAGGGACTGCGCGAGCTCGTTCCGTACGCCACGCAGGCGCTGCATCGCCGGTTGCAGTCGCGGCCGGCGCCGCCGCAGCAGGTCGAGCCGACGCACGCCACATGAACAAGCATCCCATGACCGCCACCGGCGCGGAACGGCTCAAGGCGGAATTGCAGCGGCTCAAGACCGTCGAGCGGCCGGCGATCGTGCGCGCGATCGGCGAGGCGCGCCTGCACGGCGACATCTCCGAGAACGCGGAGTACGACGCGGCGAAGGAACGGCAGGGCTTTCTCGAGGCGCGCATTCGCGACATCGAGTCCAAGCTCGCGCACGCGCACATCGTCAATCCCGCGGAGCTCGACGCCGGCGGCCGCATCGTGTTCGGCGCCACCGTCGATCTGGAGGACCGGACATCCGGCGACGAGGTCAGCTACCAGATCGTCGGCGACGACGAAGCCGACATCAAGGCCGGCAAGATCTCGGTTGGGCTCCCCGATCGCGCGGGCGCTCATCGGCAAGCACGTCGGCGATACCGCCGAAGTCCAGGCGCCGTCGGGCCTGCGCGAATACGAGGTCCTTGCCGTGCGCTACCTATGACGACTCGCGGGTTCCGGCTCGCCGCCGCCGTTCGCAGCTCGCCACCCACGCGTCGGCACTGGCACGGTCGCTGACGCACATCGTGCGCTCGGTGGTGATCCATGCCGAGCGCTCCAGCAGCTGGATGTCCGCCTCATGCTGCCGGGCGACGTGCGGATCCTCCAGGAAGATCACCCGGCGGCAGCGATTTTCGAGGATCTCCAGGGCGATCTCCGCGTCGCCGCCCAGCGGTCCGGAGTGGAACGCGCGCACCCAGGGCAGGTGCGAGGGCGACATGCCGGCGGCCAGGTCGTTGAGCCTGCCGCCGGTCGTGCCGGTGGCGATGCGGCGGCGGAAGCGGTCGAAGAACGCGAAGCGCCCGCGCACGAACTCGATCAGCTCGCCCTTGCGGGCATCGTGCGCGACCAGGGCGATCGTCTGTGAAGCAAAGTCGAACAGCGTATCGAGCTGCGGGTTGGGCGCGAAACCGCATTCGACGCGCGCCAGCTCGAACCACTCGCGCGCGTGCGCCAGCGTCGAGATGAACAGCGTCTCGTGGATGACGCATTCGCGCTTCAGCGCCAGCCCTTCGGGAAACACCGCGGTCGGATCGTCCGGATCGAGCAGGTAGATCATCGCGTCGAGCCGGCGGTCGGGGTCGCCGCTGACGACGGCGGCCACCAGGTGGATAAGCCCGCCGTCGCGGCGCGCGGGCAGGCGCGTGAGGCGCGGATAGCCGGCGAGGACCTTTACCGCGCGCAGCGCATCGCAAGTCTGGCCGAGCACGAACAGTTCGGCGCGCAACTCCTCGCGGATCGTGCGCTCGAGCGGCGCGAGCAGGCGGAACAGCGCGCCGTCGGGCGCGGACCGGTGCCGCGCGCTGGCGGCGAGCCCGATACGCAGCGGCGGAAACCCGAGCGGCATCGCTTCAGGGGCCCGCGCGGAGTTCGTCGGTCTTGTCGAGCACGTCGCGGTTCTCGCGCGTCGCGGACCGATCGGGCACGGCGTGTCGGTTACGGGTTGTGCGAACCGCGCCGGCGGCGCCGGCTGCTCTCGACCGGCGGTCCGCTACGCAGGCGAGCGCTGGAACCGGCCGCCGGTCGCGCGGGCGTGCGCGGGGCGGGCTCCCGCGGGCGGCGCGCGCGCGGCGTCGATTTCGCGGCGACAAGCGCCTGCGCAGGGCCGCCGCGCGGGGGCGATACACGGCGCGCGCGCGCCGGTGACCCGGGGGCGGCGCGCCCGGCGGGCTTGCCCTTGCCCCTGGCTCGGGCCGGGGCCGCTTCTTGCGCCGGGGGCGGCGCCGGGCGCCACACGACGAGCAACTTGCCGATGTGCTGCACGGGCGCCGCCTCGAGCTCGCTGCAGATGCGCGCCAGCACGACCTCGCGCTCGTCGCGATCGGCATTGAACACGCGCACCTTGACCAGTTCATGCGCGAGCAGGTTGACGTCGATCTCATGCAGAACCGGGGCGGTGAGGCCCTCGCGCCCGACCCTCACGACCGGGTGCAGGCGGTGCGCTCGGGCGCGCAGATCGCGGCGCGCTGCGGGACTCAAGGTCAGCATGGCGCAAGTTTAGCGCAACTGCCGGGCGCGCTCGCGGCAAGTGTCTTGGCCATGCGCACGACCGGCAGCGGCGCCCCGTTCGGCAACCGCAAGTCATAGCGCTCGACGACGCGAAACGCGAACGCGCGGTACAGCGGTTCGCCAGCGAGCGTCGCGACCAGCTCGAGGCGGTGAAATCCCTCGCCGGCGGCGGCGCGCTCGCAAGCGGCGAGCAGCAGGCGGCCGATGCCTTGCCGCGCATGCGCCGGATGCACGAAGAAAGCGCGGATGCGCGCCGCGTCCTGCGCCGGATCGAGCGGCGAATCGTCGCGAACCACACCATGGTCGCCGCCGAAGAGCGTCTTGCGCCGGCTCCAGCCGCCGCAGCCCACGATCGCGCCGTCGCGCTCGGCCACAAAATAGGTTCCGTCGCCGATCAGCTGGCGGTCGACTGCGAAGACCGTGCCGAGGGCCGCATCGATCTGCGCCGCGGCATACGTCGCCGCCTGCAGCGTGCGCGCCGAAAGCGGAATGAGCGCCTCAAGCGCCGGCACGTCGCGCGCCTCGGCGCGGCGCACCTGGGCGAGGCGCGTCGTTGCAGCTGCGGGGGCGGAGGCGTTGCCGCTCAAACGCGCGCCGCCGCCCTACTTGGCGCGCAGCAGCTTGGCGGCCTTGGCAACCTTCTTCGGCTTCACCCAGAAGATGGCCGCAAAACGACCGCCGCCGGCAACCGCGTCCAGCGCGGTGACGTTGATTTTCGCCTTGGCAAGGGTGTCGAGGGTACGGGTCATCGCGCCGACGCGGTCGCTGCCCTGCAGCAGGAAGCCGGATTTCTTCTTCGACAGCTTGAGCTTCAGTTTCTTGGCGGCGCGGGTGAGCGCGGCCGTATTCTCCGGGACCAGATCGAGCTGCCCCTTGCCGCCGCTGGGGAACCCGGAAAATGCGAGCAGATTAACGCCCTGCGCGGCGAGCCCCTGGAGCACCTTCGCCGCCTTGCCGGGTGTATTGGACACGGTCACGTAGAAGTAATCGACCTTGCGCACGCGATCGCTCATGCTTGGCCTCCTGATGGTTGCGCTGCGTCTTCGTCCAGGCGCGTGTGGCGCCGACGTCAAGTCACACTGTGTGGCCGCGCGGCGCGCACGTCAAGGGTCGCGCAGGCGCCCGCGGCGCGCCCGTCAGCGCGACAACCCGCAGCCGGCCGAAACTGACCGCGAGAAAAATCTCGCGCAGGAACAGGCTCAGGCTCACGACCAACGCGCACATGGCCAGAATGAACAGCACCGCGATGGGTTTCGAGAGCTCGATGGGGAACAGCGCCCCGAGAAAAGCGCTCGCGACGACCAGGCACACGAGCAGCGCCGCGCTGACCGCGGCGAGGATGGCAAGGTAGATGAGGTGCGTCCGCCGCGCGATTTGCGCGACCTCGGCGCGCAGATCGTCACTGCCGGCGGCGCCGGTATCGAGCAGCTGCTGCACCACGCGGCGCCGATCGACGGCGCGTCCGAGCCGGGTGTTGAGCGCGGTGATCAGGGTCCCGATCGCGGTGAGCAGGAACACCGGCGCGACGGCAAGCTGGATGACATGCGCGATGTCGCTGATGTGGGTTTCCATCGCGGCGGCGGCTTCAGCCGCGGCCCGGACGCGTACCGGGGACGCCTGCGACGCGGGCGGGCGGTGGATGCGTGGTTCGGTCGGGGCACAGACGCCGTTCCCGGGAGCCTTCGCTCTCGCGCCGGAGCGGCGGCGGGGGGGTCAGCGCAGGGCGCACGGCGGCACTGGGACACCGGCGCCCGCCCGCCCCGGGCGCGGCGGCGCCGGCGCCGCGACTACTCGACGGCCTTGTCGGTGACCGGTGGAGGCGGTGCGTTTTCAGGCGCGGGAGGGGCGGCCGTTCCCAGTTTCCGCTGCCGCTTTTCTTCCTTCTTCTGCTTCTTGAGGAGGTCTCTCTGGCGCTTGGCGAACGCGTAGTTGGGCTTGGGCAATTGGCAATCCTTCGCGGTGGAGTTGGCTACGAGCCGATAGAGTAAGCCATTTCCGGCTGTCGCGGGCAAGCAGCGCGCGCGTCAGCGGCGGGCATCGTCGATAATCCAGACGACGAACGCCAGCGCCGTGGCGCCCCAGATGAGCGCCATCGTCGGCGAGTCGGTGTAGAGCTCCCACATCGCCGCATTGATCGTGCACAGCAGGACGACGGTGAGCTTGAGCAGGCGGTTGCCCACCGACGCTGCAGTGCTCATTCTCGCCATTGCCTAAGCCCCGTTTTCGCGGTGGCGCTTGCGCACCGGCGAGCGGCCGTAACTCAGCATCACCGCGGCGAGCGCGAATGCGATCGCCAGTGGCGCGACGAGCAGCGCAGCGAGCCAGTTCCAGGTTCCGTCCGGGTCGAGGGTAACCAGGCACCCGAAGACGACCAGCGGCGAGGCGAACGTCGCTGCGCATGACGCCCGGGTCGTGTCGTGGAACAGCGCCACGGACGCAATGCCGATCAACACCGGCAGCACGAACAGGACGACGAGCGGCTCCATGGCCAGGCGATGGGAAAGGACCGAGGTCACGGCCGCAGTGTATGACCAGCCCGGCCAGCGGTAAATAGCGCGGCTTGCCCCCGCGGGCCGCGTTTCTTGACCCGCGTCAGGCTGGGTCGGGATAGGACCGGCGGCCCCCGGCCTTCCGGCTGCGCCTGCGCGCGCTTCGCGCCGCGATGCGATCAGCGGCAGGCGAGCAACGCTACGCGGAAATCGCCTGCGCCGCATCGCGCTTGCGCCGCTCGGCGCCAAGATAGCGCCGCCACAACGCGGCCGTCAGCGTCGCCAGGGACGAGAGCAGCGCGGCCGCGGCCAGCAACGGCACCACCGCCAGCCAGAACACCTGGAAGAACAATGACGCAAACAGCGACGAGTCCAGGCGCAGCGCCGCCCAGCCGATCGCCAGCACCACGACTGCCTGAAAGAACCAGTTGGCGCAACAGAGCGACCAGCGCAGCAGATAACGGCTGCGCGGTTCGCGGCGCAGGGGCAGCGGACCCTGGCGTGCAAAGAGAATCCGGCCGGGCCAGCTCTCCGGATAGCGCGCGAGCACGCAGATGGCGATCAGCACGATCACCCAGAAGACGGCAATCTCGACGAATTGGCGCATCGCGGCTACTCCGCGCAGCTTTGCGGCCGGTCAGGCATCGCTCGGCGAGTGCAACGCGATGCGGTTGCCCTCGCTGTCGAGGACGATGGCGCGGAAACCGTGCGGCCCAATCGCATGCGTCGGCTCCAGAATCCTGCCGCCGAGCGCGGTGACGCGCTTCACGGCATCGCGAATCCGGCCGTTCACGTTCAGGTACAGGAGAATGCCGGCGTTCGCGGTCACTGCGCCGGCATTGGGCACCAGGCAGCCACCGTTGCCGTCGTCATGCTGCAGCACGCAGAAGCTGAAGTTGTCGAACTGGCTTTTCTCGACCTTGATCGCGAGCACGCTGCCATAAAACGCCGCGGCGCGATCCAGATCCGCCACGGGGATATCGAACCAGACCGCCCGATTACGGGTGGAATTCAGGTCGCTCACGGTGCTCTCCTGCGGGCAGTTGTTACGGGCAGCGCTAGGCCGCGGGGCACGGATCGGCGAACCCGGTCACGGGGCCGTCCCGCGTCGCATCCGGCGCGGGGAAGAGTTTGGCAAACGAAAAGGCACGCGGGCTCTCGCCGTGGTCGCGCAGATGCTGCAGGCGCTCCTTCGCCTCGGCGATTGCGGGGATGTGTCCGGCGGCAACCCACCACAGCGCGTAGTACGCGCCGTCGAAGCGCTCGAACCAGGACTTGCGCTGCCGCATCACGTCGGTATGCGCGCTCTTGTAGACGAAATCACGCAGCGCTTCAGGACTCTGCCAAACTGAAAGGTTGATCAGGACGCGCTCGTCGCCATACGGCCGCAGCGCGGTCGCGTCGCCCTCGGCGGTCTGCAGGCGCCACACAAACCCGGGGCTCGCATCGGCGAGCGCGTTGATCGGCTCGAGGTTCGCGACAAATCCCGCGAGCAGTGCGTCATCCAGCGGCGCGCGGGTCCGCCCGATGTTCACCTGCGCGATGTGAAACCGTGAAATCATGCGCACTCCGTCGAGCAAGGTTTCAAGATTTCAGCGGCGCCCGCCACCGGATTCCTCGTCGCGCGCGACCGCGTCGGCACCCGACCGCGCCTGCGGCAGCCCGCTGCTCACCATGGGCGCAAAGCCGACATGCGAGGAATCGACCGCGTTTGCCTCGGACTCGGGCGGCAACGCGGGCAGAGGTCGCCGCGCCGCGACCGATGCCGCCCGGGTGCGCCGGACGCGCGCAATCACGACAGCGAGCACAATGAGGGCGATGAGCGTCGCCCAGAGCGGGGCAAAATTCCAGAAGGCGGCGAGTATTTCCACGCGTGTGTCCGACGGTCGGGTTAGTCGGTAGCGCGGCGCTGGCGCAGACGCGGCGCGATGCGGATGCGTGGCGCGAGCCCCGCCCCGTGCCTAAGATAACCGCTTTTCGCCGCGATCGCCACGAGCCTAGCTGCCCCGCGCGCTCGCCAGCATGGCGCGGCGTCGCTCGAGGCTTTCCGGCGGCCAATGTTCTGCCCGATCGTAGTACTCGGGGACCGCGGGCGTGCCCGGGGGGAGCACGACCCAAGGTTGCTTTGACGCGGTGAAAATGTGGATGTCGGGCGGGAGGCGGTCAGGGTCGTCGAGCGTGCCGACGCGAACAAAGCGCACGCTATCGCCGGCACCGGAGTAGTTGCTCCACAGCGCGATGCGACAGGCCGGACAGCGCGTGATCTTCTGCCCCTTGCCGCTGTTCGACGGCGTGTGCACCACTTCCGGCGTGCCCTGCAGCAGCACCACCCGCTCGGCTTCGATGAGTGCATTGAGCGCAAAGGATGCCCCCGTTTCGCGCTGACACCAGCGGCAATGACAGCAGTGGACAAACAGCGGCCTGGTTGTCAGCTGGTAGCGCACTGCGCGACAGGTGCAGCCGCCTGCCAGCGGATAACCTTCAGCAGCAACCATGCGGCCCTCCGCGCATGTGTCCGAAACGCCCTGCCCGCTATTCGGCAGCCATTCTTGCGAACCGTTCCCCGGCCAGGGTATAGCGCCGGGCGGCTTCGCGCGCGTTCTTCACGCTGTGGCGCTCGAGCAGGTACTCGCCCGTATTGTAGGAGACCCAGAGGCCGGCTACTTGCGCCGCGCCACAAGCAGGACGACGCCGACGGCGATCGCCCCCAGGCTCGACCCAGGTCGGAATATCGACCTCCTTCTTTTCGGCGATCGTGAGCTTGAAATTGCCGAGCTGGGCTTTCTGCGTGTCCTTCGTGTAGCTGAAACTGCCGTAGGCCAGGCCGGCGACGCCGGCGACGATAAGCAGTATGCCGAGGATTCTCGTGACATCCATGGCGCTTTGGGCCTCCCTTGCCCCTGCGGCGCGGTTCTTCCGCCTGCCTATCGCGACATCATTCTGCAGCCTCGTGCCGCTCGCGCGCGCCGAACAGTGCCATCGCGATGGGTATGGTGGTCAGCGCACCCAGCGCGAGCAATGTCCAGCCGAGTGTACGCCGCGTGTCCGGGCGAAGGAAGCCGGCGAGCAGAAGCCCCGCACCCGCGCCGGCCATGCCCCGGGTGCCCGCGACGATGGCGATCTCGGGGACGGTCACGTTGTAGGTCTTCATGACAGGTTCCTTTCCATGCGGTGGAAGTCAAAACTACAATGGCGCGCATGCGCGCCCGGGCCAAGACCCTCAACCCCGCCGGTAAAAAGCACAAATTCGGCAAGGCCTGGATGCAGGAGCACGTTTCGGACCACTGGGTGCAGGAGGCCCAGCGCCGGGGCTACCGCTCGCGCGCGGCCTTCAAGCTGATCGAGCTCGCGGCGAAGGACAAGCTGCTCCGACCCGGAATGACCGTGGTCGACCTGGGCGCCGCGCCCGGCAGCTGGTGCCAGGTGCTGCGCGAGCGCCTGGGGCCGGGCGCGCGGATCGTCGCGGTCGACCTGTTGCCGATGGACCCGATCACGGGCGTGCGCCTGATTCGCGGCGACTGCCTCGATCCGGCGACGCTGGAGGCGGTTCGGAGCGTTCTCGATGGCCGCCCGGTCGACCTTGTGCTCTCCGACTTGGCGCCCAACATCAGCGGTATCGAATCCGCCGACCAGGCGCGCAGCGTCTACCTGGGCGAGTTGGCGCTCGAGTTTGCCGCCGGGTCGCTGCAACCCGGCGGGGATCTGGTCGTCAAAGCTTTCCAGGGCGAGGGTTTCGACCCGCTGCAGCGCGCATTTGCCGCGCACTTCGACAAGGCCTACGTGCGCAAGCCGAAGGCGTCCCGCGACCGCAGCCGGGAGGTCTTTCTGGTCGGCAAGGGCTTTCGCCCGGCGCAGCAGGGAGCCTGAGGCGGAGGCAGGGGCCCCGTCCTGCTAGAATTGCATGGTAGTCGGCGAATGCGCCGGAAGGAAAAATGTTGAATAACCTGCTCAAGAACCTTCTCATCTGGCTTGTCGTGGGCCTGGTGGTCCTGACCGTGGTCAAGCAGTTCGACGCCCGTCCGGGCACCAAGGACGCGGTCCCGTACTCCGATTTCATGGAGCAGGCCAAGGAAGGCCGGGTCGAATCGGCGTCGATCGAAGGCCGCACCATCAAGTGGGTGGGCACCGACAAGAAGTCCAACGTGACCTACAGCGCGGGCGACCTGTGGATGGTGGGCGACCTCATCCGCGACGGCGTCAAGGTGCAGGCGAAGCCGGAGGAAGAGCAGAGCTTCCTGGCACAGGTGTTCATTTCCTGGTTCCCGATGCTGCTCCTGATCGGCGTGTGGGTGTTCTTCATGCGCCAGATGCAGGGCGGGGGCCGCGGCGGCGCGTTCTCGTTCGGCAAGAGCAAGGCGCGCATGCTCGACGAGTCCAACAACACGGTGACCTTCGCCGACGTCGCCGGCTGCGACGAGGCCAAGGAAGAGGTCGCCGAGCTGGTCGAGTTCCTGCGCGATCCGTCCAAGTTCCAGAAGCTCGGCGGCCGCATTCCGCGCGGCGTGCTGATGGTGGGCAATCCGGGCACCGGCAAGACGCTGCTCGCCAAGGCGATCGCCGGCGAAGCGAAGGTGCCGTTCTTCTCGATTTCCGGCTCCGACTTCGTCGAGATGTTCGTCGGCGTGGGCGCGGCGCGCGTGCGCGACATGTTCGAGCAGGCGAAGAAGAACGCGCCCTGCATCGTGTTCATCGACGAAATCGACGCCGTCGGCCGCCAGCGCGGCGCGGGCCTGGGCGGCGGCAACGACGAGCGCGAGCAGACGCTCAACCAGCTGCTGGTCGAGATGGACGGCTTCGAGGGCAACTCGGGCGTCATCGTCATCGCCGCCACCAACCGTCCCGACGTGCTCGACCCGGCGCTGATGCGCCCGGGCCGCTTCGACCGCCAGGTCGTCGTGCCGCTGCCCGACATTCGTGGCCGCGAGCAGATCCTGCTCGTGCACATGCGCAAGGTGCCGCTGGCCGCCGACGTCAAGGCCGAGATCATCGCCCGCGGCACGCCGGGATTCTCCGGCGCGGATCTCGCCAACCTCGTCAACGAAGCCGCGCTGTTCGCCGCGCGCAAGAGCAAGCGCCTGGTCGACATGGAGGACTTCGAGCTCGCCAAGGACAAGATCATGATGGGCGCCGAGCGCAAATCGATGGTCATGTCCGAGGAGGAGCGCAAGAACACCGCCTACCACGAGTCCGGGCACACCGTGGTCGCGAAGCTGCTGCCGAAGTCCGATCCGGTGCACAAGGTGACGATCATCCCGCGCGGCCGCGCGCTGGGCGTGACCATGCAGCTGCCCGAGCAGGACCGCTACTCCTAGGATCGCGAGTACCTGCTGCAGCGCATCGCGGTGCTCTTCGGCGGCCGCATCGCCGAAGAGATCTTCATGCACCAGATGACCACCGGCGCGTGCAACGACTTCGAGCGCGCAACGCAGATGGCGCGCGACATGGTCACCCGCTACGGCATGTCCGACATGCTGGGGCCGATGGTCTACGGCGAGAACGAGGGCGAGGTCTTCCTCGGCCGCTCGATCACGACGCAGAAGAACGTGTCCGAGGCGACCATGCAGAAGGTCGACCAGGAGATCAAGCGCATCATCGACGAGCAGTACGCCCTGGCGCGGAAGCTGATCGAGGAGAATCGCGACAAGGTCGAGGCGATGGCGAAGGCGCTGCTGGAATGGGAAACGCTCGATACCGACCAGGTCGAGGACATCATGCAGGGCCGGCCGCCGCGGCCGCCCAAGCCGTCCTCCACGCCGGCGAATCCGACCTTCGGCCCCGGCGCCGGACCTGACGCCGCGCCCTCCGCCAAGCCCGCGTGAGGGCGCTCCTCCCCGTGCTCCGGGGAGGCGTGCGGCAGGCGGCGCCCGAGGCCCGGCTTCGGTGCGCCGCCGGGCGGCTCGACTTCTCACCGGGCATTGAACCTGAGCCCCTTTCTCGTCTGCGGCCGCCACCGCCTTTCTCTCGACCGGCCGCTGGTCATGGGCGTGCTCAACGTCACGCCCGACTCGTTTTCCGACGGCGGCCGCTATCCCGACCCGCCGCCGCGCTCGAGCGCGCGCGGCAGATGGTCGCCGAGGGCGCGGACATCATCGACATCGGCGGCGAATCGACGCGGCCCGGCGCGACGGCGGTACCGGAGCGCGAAGAGATCGCGCGCGTGCTGCCGCTGGTCGAAGCGCTCGCCGCGCTCGGCGTGCCGGTCTCCGCCGACACGCGCAAGGCCGCGGTGATGCGCGCCGCGATCGGCGCCGGGGCGAGCATGATCAACGACGTTTCCGCGCTGCGCGGCGAGGGCGCGCTCGAGGCGATCGTCGGCGCTCCGACGCCGGTAGCGGTCTGCCTGATGCACATGCGCGGGGAGCCGCAGACGATGCAACAGGACATTTCCTACCGCGACGTGGTTGCCGAGGTGCGGGACTTTCTCGCCGCGCGCGCCGCCCTGTGCGCGTCCGCCGGCATCGCCCGCGAGCGCATCGTCGTCGACCCGGGCTTTGGCTTCGGCAAGACGGTGGCACATAATCTCGACCTGCTGCGCCAGTTGCCCGCGCTCGCGACGCTGGGCTACCCGGTGCTGGTCGGCCTGTCGCGCAAGTCGACGCTCGGCGCGCTGACCGGCCGCGACGTCGGTGAGCGCCTGCCGGCGAGCATTGCCGCGGCGCTTGCGGCGGTGGCGCGCGGCGCGAGCATCGTCCGCGTGCACGACGTGCGCGCGACGGTCGACGCGCTGAAGGTGTGGAATGCGGTCAATGAACACAGGCCATGATGCCCCACGCATGAGCGAGCGGCGCTACTTCGGTACCGACGGCGTGCGCGGCCGCGTCGGCGAGCCGCCGATCACGCCGGAGCTGGTGCTGAAGCTCGGCTACGCCGCCGGGCGCGTGCTGGCCGCGGAATCCGCCGGCCGCCCGGGCGAAACGCCCGCGGTGCTGATCGGCAAGGACACGCGCATCTCCGGCTACCTGCTCGAGGCGGCGCTGGAGTCGGGACTTTCGGCGGCCGGCGTCGACGTCTACCTTTCCGGGCCGCTGCCGACGCCGGCGGTGGCCTATCTCACGCGCGCGCTGCGCCTGTCGGCCGGCATCGTCATCAGCGCCTCGCACAACCCGTTCGAGGACAACGGCATCAAGTTCTTTTCCGCGGCCGGCAGCAAGCTCCCCGACGCGGTCGAGCAGGCGATCGAACGCGGCATCGACGCGCCGCTCGTCTGCGTGCCTTCGGCGCAGCTGGGCAAGGCGCGCCGCGTCAACGACGCGCCGGGTCGCTACATCGAGTTCTGCAAGGGCACGTTTCCCAACGAGCTCGATCTCAAGGGCCTGAAGCTCGTCGTCGATTGCGCGCACGGCGCGGCTTACCACGTCGCGCCGCCGGTGTTCCACGAGCTGGGCGCCGAGGTGATCGCCATCGGCAGCGAACCTGACGGCGTCAACATCAACGCCGGCGTCGGCGACGCTGCATCCGCGCGCACCTGCAGGCGGCCGTCGTCGAGCACGGCGCCGACCTGGGTATCGCGCTGGACGGCGACGGCGATCGGTTGCTCATGGTCGATGCCGAGGGCCGCGCGTACGACGGCGACCAGCTGCTGTACGTGATCGCGCTCGACTATTGGCGCCGCGGCAGCATGGCCGGCGGCGTGGTCGGCACCCAGATGAGCAACCTCGGCTTCGAGCAGGCGCTCGCGCGACGCGGGATTCCGCTGGAGCGCACGCCCGTGGGCGACCGCTACGTGCTCGAAAAGATGCAGGCCAAGGGGTGGCTGCTGGGCGGGGAGAACTCCGGCCATATCATCTGCCTCGACAAGCACACGACCGGCGACGCGATCGTCGCCGCGCTGGCGGTGCTGCGCGCGCTGCGCGAGCAGGAAATCGGCCTGGCCGCGGCGACGGCGGACGCACCGCTGTTTCCGCAGCGGCTGATCAACGTTCCGGTCCGCCGCGGGTTCGATTGGCGCGCGAGCGACGCGGTCTGTCGCGCCGAGCGTGCGGCGGTCGCGGCACTCGATGGCAGCGGCCGCGTGCTGTTGCGTCCGTCCGGGACCGAGCCGGTGCTGCGCGTGATGGTCGAAGCGCGCGAGGCCGACGCCGCCGACCGCTGCGCCCGCGACATTGCCGCCGCGGTGGCCAAAGCGGCGGCCTGACGCGGATGGCTGCGCTCACTCACGCGGAACCCGCGGGCTCGCTCGCGACCGCCGATGCCGCGACCTTCGGCGCCTGGCTGCAGCAGATCGGCGCCGCCTACTCGGCGGAGGAACAGGCGCGCATCGCCGTGGCGCTGGCGGCGGCTCGCGCGCGCTACGCCGGCCAGC
Organism: uncultured beta proteobacterium; assembly: GCA_963778275.1. Taxonomy (GTDB): domain Bacteria; phylum Pseudomonadota; class Gammaproteobacteria; order Burkholderiales; family Casimicrobiaceae; genus PALSA-1003. The sequence continues at coordinate 231,962 of CAVZTS010000015.1, forward strand.
GCACGGCCGACGGCGAGCCGTGGCTGGAGCGCGCGCTCGGCACCGCGGCGATCGTCGCCGGGCTGAAGCTCGACGGCGAGTCAGTCCGCGCCGCGGTCCTGCTCGGCATCCCGGCGGTGCCCGCCTTCGACGCCGCCGCATTCGCGGATGCGTTCGGCCCCGAAGTCGCGCAGATCGTCGTCGGCGCCGCGCGCATGGATGCTATCCGCGCCGCCGCCGGCGTCAGCGCCAAGGAAGCGCGCGCGCTGCAGGCGGAGAACCTGCGCAAGATGCTGCTGGCCATGGTCGAGGACATCCGCGTCGTCCTGATCAAGCTCGCCGAACGCACGCAGGCGCTGCGCTTCCTGGTCGGCAGTGAAGACGCAGCCGGCGAAGTGCGCGCGCGCACGGCGCGCGAGACGCTCGACCTGTTCGCGCCGCTCGCCAACCGCCTCGGCGTCTGGCAGCTGAAGTGGGAGCTCGAGGATCTTTCCTTGCGCGCGCTCGAGCCGGAGGCGTACCAGCGCATCGCGCGCCTGCTCGACGAGCGCCGCCGCGACCGCCAGCACTACATCGACAGCGTGCAGGAGACGCTGCGCCGCGAGCTTGCCGCGGCCGGCGTCAAGGCCGAAGTCAGCGGCCGCGCCAAGCACATCTACAGCATCTGGAACAAGATGCGCCGCAAGCAGGCGGGCATCGACGCGCTCTACGACATCCGCGCCGTGCGCATTCTGGTCGACGAGGTCAAGGACTGCTACACGGCGCTCGGCGTCGTGCACAACCTGTGGACGCCGATCCCGCGCGAATTCGACGACTACATCGCCAAGCCCAAGGCGAACGACTACCAGTCGCTGCACACCGCGGTCATCGGGCCGGAGGGCGAAGCCGCTCGAAGTGCAGATCCGCACCTTCGACATGCACCAGCAATCGGAATACGGCGTCGCCGCGCACTGGCGCTACAAGGAAGGCGCGCACGCGGGCCGGCGCGACCCCGGCTACGAGGAGAAGATCGCCTGGCTGCGGCAGGTGCTCGACTGGAAGGACGCCGTCGCCGATGCCGGCGAGTGGCTGCAGCAGTTCAAGTCAAGCCTGTTCACCGAGACGATCTACGTGCTCACGCCGCAGGGCAAGGTGGTCGATCTGCCGCGCGGCGCGACGCCGGTCGATTTCGCCTATGCGGTGCACACGAGCCTGGGCCACCGCTGCCGCGGCGCGCGCGTCGACGGCGCGATGGTGCCGCTCAACCACGTGCTCTCGAGCGGGCAGCGGGTCGAGATCGTCACGGTGAAGCAGGGCGGCCCGTCGCGCGACTGGCTCAATCCCGAGCTCGGCTACGTGCACAGCCACCGCGCGCGGACCAAGGTGCGGCAGTGGTTCAAGGCGCAGCAGGTCGAGGAGACGATCGCCCACGGCCGCGCCATCGTCGAGCGCGAGCTCGCGCGCGCCGGCATGACCGCGCTCAAGCTCGAGGCGGTGGCCGCCGAGGCGGGCTACGCCCGGGTCGACGAATTCTTTGCCGCCGTGGCGCGCGCCGAGATCAACCTGCGCGCGCTGCAGGCCGCGATCCGCGCCGTCGGCAAGCCCGAGGCGGTGCCGGACTCCGCGGCAGAACCGGTCGTCGCGCGCGAGAGCAAGTCCGCCGGCGCCGGCAGCGGCATTCTCATCGTCGGCGTCGATCGGCTGCATGACCGGACTCGCTCGCTGCTGCAAGCCGGCGCCGCCGGATCCGATCGTCGGCTTCGTCACGCGCGGCAAGGGGATCTCGATTCATCGCCAGACCTGCAACAACGTCGCGCGCATGCGCGCAGCGCGAGCCCGAGCGGCTCATCACCGCCGACTGGGGCGTGCCGCGCGACGAAGTCTTCCCGGTCGACGTCGTCGTCGAGGCGATGGACCGGCAGGGACTGCTGCGCGACGTCTCCGAGGTTTTTTCCCGCGAGAAGATCAACGTCACCGCCGTCAACACGCTGTCGAAGAACCTGCAGGCGCGCATGGCGTTCACCCTCGAGGTGCGCGGCCTGGTCGACCTCAAGCGCGCGCTGGCGCTGGTGCGCGAAGTGCCCGGCGTGCTCTCGGCGTCGCGGCGCTAGCCGCGCAGTGCGCCGTTCAGCTCAAGCCTTCGAGCAACTGCACCTCGACCATCTCGCCGGCGGCGACATTGCCGGTATCGCTCCCGAGCACGATGAAGCAGTTGGCCTGCGACATCGACGACAGGATGCCGGAGCCCTGGTCGCCGGTCGTGCGCACCGTCCAGCCGCCGTTGCCGTCGGGCGCAAGAATGCCGCGCTGGAATTCGGTGCGGCCGGGCGCCTTCCTGATCGGCGCCGCGAGCGGCACCTTGAACGTCGGCAGCGGCTCGACGTCGCGCTGCCCCTGCAGCACGAGCAGCGCATCGCGCACGAACTCGTAGAAAGTCACCATCACCGACACCGGATTGCCGGGCAGGCCGAAGAAATGTGCGCCGCCGATCTTGCCGTACGCGAGCGGCCGGCCCGGTTTCATCGCGATCTTCCAGAACAGCACCTCGCCCAGCTTGTCGAGAAGCTGCTTGACGTAATCGGCTTCGCCGACCGATACGCCGCCCGACGTGATGACGACGTCCGCGGCTTGCGCGGCGCTCGCAAACGCGCGCTCGAGCTGCGTCGGGCACATCGGCGACGACGCCCATGTCGACGATCTCGCAGCCGAGCCGCGTCAGCATGCCGTACAGCGTGTAGCGGTTGCTGTCGTAGATCTCGCCGGCGGCAAGCGGCGTGCCGACCGACTTCAGCTCATCGCCGGTCGAGAAAAACGCGACGCGCAGCCTGCGGTAGACGCTGACCTCGCCGATGCCGAGCGAAGCGATCATGCCGAGCTCGGCCGGCCGGACGCGCTGCCCGGCGCGAAAGACAGTCTGTCCCTGCTTCAGGTCTTCGCCGGCAAAGCGGCGATTGGTGCCGGCCTTGGCGACCGCGCCCGCCGCGATGCGCCACCCCCGCCGCATCCTCGCGCGCGCGCTCCTGCATGACGACCGTGTCGGCGCCCGTCGGCATGACGCCGCCGGTGAAAATGCGCACGCATTCGCCCGCGCCGATCGCACCCGGCCAGCGGCTTGCCGGCAAACGACTCGCCGACGCGCTTGAGGACGGTTTCCGCGTCCGGCGCCAGGTCGGCGAATCGCACCGCGTAGCCGTCCATCGCCGAGTTGTCGTGGCCGGGGACGGCGAGCGGCGAAACGATGTCGGCGGCAAGGACGCGGCCCAGGGCGCTGCGCGAACGTGCACGCGCTCGATCGCGGTGACCGGCGAAAGAAAGCTCGCGATCAGCGCGCGCGCCTTCGCCACCGGCATCGAATTCGGATCGTAGTCGTCGGCGCAGGAGGCTTCGCGCAGGGTCTTGGCTGGCATGTTCAACGGCTGGCCTCGGCGAGTTCGTCGGCGGTGTTGATGTTGCGGAACGCGTCGGCCTCGTCGTCGAACGCGACTTCGACCGTCTTGAGCGTAGCGTACCAGGCGTCGATCTTGCGCCCGCCGCCGGCGAGGAAACGCTCGAGGTGCGGCAGCACGTCGCGGCGCACGAGCGCGAACACCGGATGCGGCTGGTCGAGCGTGCGCGCGACGGCGAGCTCGGCATGCTGCGCTTCGAGGCTCTGCGACAGGCGCGCCACGAGGTCGAGCGGCAGGAACGGCGAATCGCAGGGCACGGTCGCGAGCAGCGGATGCGCCGGCGTGCAGGAGCCCGGCGTGCAATCCGGCGAGCGGTCCGGCGAAGCCGTCGATGCGATCGCGGATGACCGGGTGTCCGAAGCGCTTCGTATTCGGCGATGTTGCGGTTGGCATTGATCAGCACTTCGTCGACCTGCGGCAGCGAAGCGGTCGAGCACGTGCGCGACCATCGGCTGCCCCTGCAGCAGCACCAGCCCCTTGTCGACGCTGCCCATGCGGCGGCCCTGGCCGCCGGCGAGCACGAGCCCGGTGATGCCGCGTTGCGGCGGGCGCGGGGTCGCTGCGTGCGGCCAGGCGCGGGATCCACGCCACGTGTTCCTCGTGGAATGCGTGGCCCTCGGGCGCGCGGTCGACCGGGGTCGCGAACGCGGCGAGCGCGATGTGGATCTCGCCGGGCCAACGCGGCGACTCGAAGAAAAGCTTGGTGCCGCAGGCGCGACAGAACGTGCGCGTCGTGCCGGGCGAGGAAGCGTAGGCGCAGAGCTCCTCTGCGCCGGCGAGAATCGCCACCTGCTCCGATTTGAACCCGATCCAGGTGACGAATCCGGCCGAATGCGACCGGCGGCAGCTCTGGCAGTGGCAGTGGCAGCAGAAGCGCGACGGAAAGCGCGCGACGAAGCGCACCCGGCCGCAATGGCAGTGGCCGTGCGCTTCGCCGGGGGCGGGGTCAGGCGTCATCGATGAGCCGCGATTCGGTCCGGCCGACGGCGTTCATGCCGCGCCACGGAAGCGCTCGCCGCCGGTGAAGAGCAGGAAATGCTTGCCGGTCGCGCGGCCGATCATGGTGATGCCGACCTTCTGCGCGATCTCGTAGCCCATCTGCGTGAGTCCGGAGCGCGAGACCAGGAACGGGATCCCCATCTGCGCGGCCTTGATCACCATCTCCGAGGTCAGGCGGCCGGTGGTGTAGAAGATCTTGTCGCCGCCCTCGATGCGATCGAGCCACATCATGCCGGCGATCGCGTCGACCGCGTTGTGGCGGCCGACGTCCTCGACGAAGTACAGGATCTCGCTGTGCGCCTCCGCGTTCGTGGCCAGCGCGCAGCCGTGCACGGCGCCTGCCTGCTTGTAGATCGTCTCGTGCTGGCGCACCCGCTCCAGCAGCGCGTAGAGCGTATCCCGGGAAAGCGTCGCCCCCAGGGGCAGGCGCACCGCGTCGATTTCGGCCATCAGGTCGCCGAACACCGTGCCCTGTCCGCAGCCGGTGGTCTTGGTGCGCTTCGCGGTTTTTGCGTCGAGGTCCTTCAGCCCGTGGCGGGTGGTCACCGCGACCGCGTTCACTTCCCAGTCGACCTGCACCGAGACGATGTCCTCGATGCGCTCGAGCAGGCGCTGGTTGCGCAGGTAGCCGATGGCGAGCGCTTCCGGCGCCGCCCCCAGCGTCATCAGCGTGAGCAGCTCGTGCTTGTCGACGTAGAGCGTCAGCGGGTGCTCGCCGGCGATCGGCGGTCTCGCGCGCTTCCCCGTTCTCGTCGACGGCGCGCACCGCGAAGGTCGCCGGCCGCGCGGCGTCGGTCAGCACCGGCCGATACGGCGTGTCGGGCGCGTTCATTGCGGCGCGGACGCCACGGCGCGGCGCAGCCAGTTCATCAGCGGCAGCAGATCCCGGCAATAGCCGGCGATCGCGCCGGCCAGGTCCCGCGGCGGCCGCTTGGCGATATCGATTTCGACCAGGCCGAAGAAGTGCTTGAGCTTGATCGCCTCGATGTGCGGCGTGTCGGCGGCAAAGCCCTTCGGCGGCCGCGCCAGCGCCTCCTCTTCGGCGAGGCCGCCGAAGGTCTTCTTGAAGCGCGGGTCGCGCAGCACCCGCGTCAGCGCGGCCGGATGCTGCGCGATATAGCGCCGGATGCGCAGCAGGATCGACGGGTCGGGATTGTAGATGCCGCCGCCGGCGAGCAGCACGCCGCGGTGATCGACGTGGAAGTAATAGCCCGGTTCCAGGCCCTTCTTGGCGCGGTCGCGAATGGCCGCGCTGAAACGGGTCTTGTAGGGCGTCTTGTCCTTGGAGAAGCGCGTGTCGCGATAGATGCGGAACATGGCTTTTTTCGGATCGACCGGCCCCAGGGCGCGGTCGAACTTGGCGATGCGGCCGATGATGTCGGCGAGCAGCGCCTCGAACTCCTCCCGCAGCACGTCGTAGGCCGGCTTGTGCCAGACGAAGTAGGGGCGGTTGTTGTTCTGCTCCAGGCCGCTTAGGAACTCGACCAGCGCTTTGACGTGCATGCCGGAGGCGGTCGCGCGATCGGCTAGCCGCCGATGTAGCTCATCTCGATCTTCGGCAGCGCCACGGTGTGCGCCGACCGGATCTCGGAATACCGGTCGCCGCGCTGCAGCCAGATTGCCGCGATGGTAGTCGGAGATCCGCTCGTCGCTGCTGCCGTCGCGCAGCAGCGCGCGCAGGTCGAAGCCCTGCGTCGCGAACAGGCAGGTGTAGAGCCTGCCTTCGGTGGACAGCCGCGCGCGGGTGCAGTCGCGGCAGAACGCCTGCGTGACCGAGGAGATCACGCCGATCTCGCCGGAGCCGTCGGCATAGCGCCAGCGCTTGGCGACCTCGCCGGCGTAATTCGGGTCGGCCGGCACGAGCGGCAATGCCTCGCCGACGACGCGCAGCACCTCGGCGGAGGGCACGACGTCGTCCATGCGCCAGCCGTTGGTATGGCCGACGTCCATGTACTCGATGAAGCGCAGGATGTGGCCGCTGCCCTTGAAGCGCCGCGCCATCGGCAGGATTTCGCGCTCGTTCACGCCGCGCTTGACGACCATGTTGACCTTGATCGGAGCGAGGCCCGCCGCGGCGGCGGCATCGATGCCCTCGAGCACCTTCGCCACCGGGAAGTCGACGTCGTTCATGGCGCGAAAGATGCCGTCGTCGAGCGCGTCGAGGCTGACGCGTGACGCGATTCAATCCCGCCGCCTTGAGCTCGCGCGCATTGCGCGCGAGCAGGGAGCCGTTGGTCGTCAGCGTCAGGTCCAGCCCGCCGACCGCGGCGAGCATGGCGACGAGTCGCGCCAGATGCTTGCGCAGCAGCGGCTCGCCGCCGGTAAGGCGGATCTTTTCGATGCCGTGCGCCTTGAACAGGCGCGCGAGCCGCGTGATCTCCTCGAAAGTCAGCAGCTCGGCATGCGGCAGGAATGCGTGGTCGCGGCCGAAGGCGTCCTTGGGCATGCAATACACGCAGCGGAAGTTGCAGCGGTCGGTCACCGAAATGCGCAGGTCGCGCAAGCTCCGTCCGCGCGCGTCGGCGAGCAGGCCCGAGGGCGTGACGCGCGAGCGCGGTCGCGGCCAGCGCGAACGGTGGCGCGCGCATCGGTGAGGGGAATGACTCGAGCCATGACCATGTTGGCAGCAAAGGCGCAATGGAACATGGTAGCAGAGCGAGTTGTCCACGGGTGGTATCATCGCCTCGCCGAGCCGCAGGCACTGCGCGCTTCGTAACGACTTAGAGTCCATGCCGCCGTTGCGGTTTCCCGTCGCCGTCATCATGCAGCGCATTCCGCTTGCCAATCGGTGGGCGAGCGAGCGCTGGGAGGCGGTCGCGATCGAGACCGCTGCAGCGACGGCGCGTCGGGATGCACGCTGCAAAGCGACGGGCCGGAAGGCACGCGCTGGCGCTGCGCCGGACAGCTCCTCGAGCTGCACCCGAGCGAGGCCGAGGGTTACTACCTCAATGTCTCCGCCCGCGCAACCCAGGGTGTTCGTCCTGTGGCGAATGGCCGAGCCGGAGGACACGGCCGAGCCGCGCGCGCGGCCGCTGATCGTCACGGTGAGCTACGGCGAGGCGGCACGATTTCTCGATGTCGGCGAGCAGGTCGATGCGGTGCCGATGCCCGCGGCGATTCTTGCGGCGCTGCAGGCGTTTGTCGCCGCCCACTACCGGCCGGAGCCGCGCAAGAAGGCCAAGCGCAACGAGCTCTACGAGGAGGCCGACGCGCGCCGGCGTGAACCCGATGCCGGGCGGACCAAATGAGCACAGGGCGCGACCCACTGCAACGCTTTTCGCTCTGGCGCTGGTCGCGGCGCAAGCTCGAGGCCAAGGCGGCGGCAGCGCCCCGGAACGGCGCCGGTGACCCCTTCCGGAACGGCGCCGGTCCCGCCGCCGCCGGAGCTTCCGCCGGTGGAGGCGTTGACCTTCGATTCCGACTTCGCCGCGTTTCTGCGGCCCGAAGTCGACGACAAGGTCAAGCGCGCCGCGTTGAAGCAGCTGTTTCGCGATCCGCGCTTCAACGTCATGGACGGGCTCGATACCTATATCGACGACTACACCAAGGCCGACCCCATCGCGCCCGACGTGCTCGCCGACCTGCTGCAGCGGGGCTTCGGGCACGTGCCCGAGGCGGCCCCGGAATTGCCGCCCGGCGCGGGCATCCCGCCGCCAGCGCCTGCCGTGACCGCCGTGACACCGCCCGCGGCGCCGGAGGACGCCGCAGCGGCGCTGCCGACGCCTGCGCCGAGCGTTTCCCCGGCGGGCGCGGGAGCAGGGATTGGCGGGGGCGAACCGGATGGCAGCGGCGCGGACGTATCCGACGCCGGCCCGGGCGAACCCCACCGACGCCGCGCGATGACACTGCGCGACAAAGCGCTGCACCTGTGCGACTGCAACGGCACGTTGCCGCTCGATGCCGCGGCGCTCGCGCGCGCGCTCGAGCTTGCCGGGCCGCTGCCGGTGCACACGCAGCTCTGCCAGAAGGAGCTTGCCGCATTCGCCGGAGCGCGACGCGAGGCGAACGTCGTCGTCGCGTGCACGCAGGAAGCGCGCCGCATCGGCGCCGCCGCCGACGCGGCCGGCCAGACGCAGCAGATCTCCTTCGTCAATATCCGCGAGGCGGCGGGCTGGTCGGCCGAGGGGCGCGCGGCGACGCCGAAGATCGCGGCGCTGCTTGCCTCGGCCGCGCTGCCGGAGCCCGAACCGGTGCCGCGCGTCGCGTTTCGCTCGGAGGGCCGGTTGCTGCTCGTCGGGCCCATGGCGGCCGCGCTGCACTGGGCGGAGGCGCTCAAGGAGCAGCTCTCCGTCTGCGTGCTCGCCACCGGGCGTGCGCTGGGGCAGCGAGCTTCCCGCCGAGCGCAGCTATCCGATCTACTCGGGCGCGCTCAAGCGCCTCACCGGCTGGCTCGGCGCATTCAGCGCCACGTGGGCGCAGGACAACCCGATCGACCTCGAGGTGTGCACCCGCTGCAACGCCTGCATCCGGGCCTGCCCGGAGCAGGCGATCGACTTCAGCTACCAGATCGACCTCGATCGCTGTCGCGACCATCGCCAGTGCGTCGTCGCCTGCGGTGCGGTTGCCGCGATCGACTTCGAACGCGCGGCGGAGCGCACCGAGCGCAGCGAGGAGTTCGACCTCGTGCTCGATCTTTCGCGCAAGCCAACCTTGGCCATGCACCAGCCGCCGCAGGGCTATTGGCGACCCGGCGAGGATCCTCTGGCGCAGGCAGCGGCGGTCGTCGACATTGCCGGCGCGGTCGGCCGCTTCGAGAAACCGAAATTCTTCAATTACAAGGCCTCGATCTGCGCGCATTCGCGCGCGCAGCAGCCGGGTTGCAACCTGTGCCTCGATGTCTGCTCCACCGAAGCGATTCGAGCCGATGACGAGCACGTCTTTGTCGAGCCGCATCTGTGCATGGGTTGCGGCGCGTGCACGACGGTTTGCCCGTCCGGCGCGCTGACCTACGCGTATCCGTCGGTGCCCGACCTGGGCGCGAGGGTCCGCACGCTGCTTACGACCTACCGCAGGGCGGGCGGCCGCGACCCGTGCCTGCTCTTTCACGATGCCGACGGGAGCGAGCTCATCCTTCGCCTCGCCCGGCACGGCAAGGGCCTGCCGGCGCGCGTGATCCCGGTCGAGGTCCACCACATGGCTGCGACCGGCATCGACGTCTGGCTCGGCGCGCTCGCCTACGGGGCCGGCGAGATCGCCGTGCTCGCGACCGGCGCGGAGGCACCGCAGTACGCAGGAGGCGATCAGCAAGCAGATGGCCTTCGCCGATGCGATCGCGCAGGCGCTGGGCTATCAGGGTACGCACCTGCACCTCATTCGCGCCGAAGACAGCATGGCGCTGGAAGCGGCCGTGTGGGCGCTGCAGCCGGCGCTCTCGGTGCGCGCACCGGCGGCATTCCATTGGACCACCGACAAGCGCGCGACCATCGCGCTGGCGGTGGAGCATCTGCTCGCGCACGCGCCGACCCCGCGCCCGGTGGTCGCGCTGGGCGCCGGCGCGCCGTTCGGAGCCATCGCCGTCAACCGCGACGCGTGCACGATGTGCCTCGCCTGCGTCGGGGCGTGTCCGGAGGGCGCGATCCTCGATCACCCGCAGGCGGAGCTCCCGCAGCTGCGCTTCATCGAAGCGAAGTGCGTGCAATGCGGCATCTGCGTGGCGACCTGTCCGGAGGGGGCAATCGCGCTCGAACCGCGCCTGCTGCTGACTGCCGAGGCACGCGAGCCGCGCGTGCTCAACGAGGCGGCGATCTTTGCCTGCATCCGCTGCGGCAAGGCGCTCGGAACGGAAAAAATGATCGGCAAGATGCTCGGAGCGCTCGCGGGCCATTCGATGTTCGCCGCACCCGGCGCGCTCGACCGGCTCAAGATGTGCGCCGACTGCCGGGTGCTCGACCTGATGCAGAAGGAACTGCCGACCGGCCACGGCCCGGCACGGGCCGAAGAGTCATGAGCGGCGCGCCGCCATCGACCGAGGCGCTGCCACGCGAGATTCCTGCCGAGGACCAGGCGCGCGCTGATTTTTACGCATTGCTCGCGCGACTCTACGGCGGGGCACCGGATGGCCCGCTGCTCGCGGCGCTCGCGGCGGCGGACGAATTGCCGGTGGAGGGCAGCGACGCTGCGGCGCGCGATCTGGCATCGGCCTGGCGCGCGTTGACGACGGCGAGCGCGGCAGCGGATGCGGCGGCTGCCGCCGAGGAGTACCAGGACCTGTTCATCGGCGTGGGAAGAAGCGCGGTGAGCCTGCATGCATCGGCCTACATCAGCCCCTCCGGTGGCAGCGCGCTACCCGAGCTGCGCGCCGCGCTGGCACGGCTCGGACTCGCACGCCAGGACGGCGTGAACGTCTACGAGGACCACCTGGCGGCGATCTGCGAGACGATGCGGGTGCTGATTGGCGGCGCGCCCGGTGTCGAGCCACGTCCAATCGCGCAACAACAGGCGTTTTTCGCGGCCTATGTCGCACCGTGGGTTGCCGCATGTTGCAGCGCAATAAAAAATTCTCCTGTTGCCAACTACTATCGTCGAGTAGCAGAATTTACCGAATTCTTCATGGTGATCGAACGTGACTCGTTCGCCATCGAATGACGGTTCGCCCGGGCAATCCGGGGCGAGTCGATAACGTCACGTCGCAGTCATTTGCAGAGGCCACGCATGCGTTCGAGCCCATCCAAGCCGCCCCGCACCCCGCAACCCACTCCGCAATCGGAATCTCGCGGCGCCAACGCCAAACGGCGCGGTTTCCTGCTGGCGCTCGGCGCCGGCGGCATCGGCGCGGCCGCGCTCGCGGCGCGCTCCCTGCCCGGCGCCGCACCAGCCGCGGCGGCAGACGGCAGCGAGGCTCCCGCCGGCGAAGGCTATCGCGAGACCGACCACGTCAAGCGCTATTACCAGACCGCGAAGACCTGAGAATCGTGCCGCACGCAGGACGCAGCCGCTGCACCCACAGTGTTTAGGAGGAGGACGGATCATGCTGCTCACCAAGATCGATAGCGGCGCGGAAGAGGGCGCCCCGGCAGCTCGTCCACGTTTCCGCCCCCACGCCGGAGCCAGGCTCACGACGATGGATCGGCGGACGTTTTTGAAGCGTTCGGGCCTCGTCGCCGGGGCCGGAGCGTTCGCCAGGGAGCTTCCCCTTGGCGTGATCGGCAAGGCCGAGGCCAAGGATGGCCGAAGCGAGCACGATCGAAGTCAAGCGCACCGTCTGCACCCACTGCTCGGTGGGCTGCTCGGTCGACGCGGTCGTCGAAAACGGCGTCTGGATCCGCCAGGAACCGGTGTTCGACTCGCCCCTCAACCTGGGCGCGCACTGCGCCAAGGGCGCGTCGGTGCGCGAGCACGGCATGATCGCGCATTCGCACCGCCTGAAGTCGCCGATGAAGCTCGTCGACGGCAAGTGGCAGAAGATGTCCTGGGACGATGCGCTCAAGGAAGTGAGCAACCGCCTGCTCGCGATCCGCAATGACAAGGCGAAGGGCGGCCCCGACGCCGTGTTCTGGATCGGCAGTTCCAAGCACAGCAACGAGCAGTCCTACCTGCTGCGCAAGTTCGTGTCCTTTTGGGGAACGAACAACTGCGATCACCAGGCGCGCATCTGCCACTCGACGACGGTCGCCGGCGTAGCCAATACCTGGGGCTACGGCGCGATGACGAACTCCTACAACGACATGGAGAACAGCAACTGCGCGATGTACATCGGCAGCAATGCCGCCGAGGCGCACCCGGTGTCGCTGCTGCACATGCTGCACGCCAAGGAGACCGGCTGCCGCATGATCGTCGTCGATCCGCGCTTCACCCGCACCGCGGCGAAGGCCGACGTCTACGTGCGGCTGCGCTCCGGAACCGACATCGCGTTCATATTCGGCATGCTCTATCACGTCTTCAAGAACGGCTGGGAGGACAAGCAGTACATCCACGACCGCGTCTATGGCATGGACAAGGTCCGCGAGGAATGCCTGACGAAGTGGACGCCGGACAAGGTCGAGGAGGTCACCGGCGTGCCCGAGGCGCAGGTCTTCCAGGTCGCCGAGATGATGGCCAAGAACCGCCCCTCGACGGTGGTCTGGTGCATGGGCCAGACGCAGCACACGACCGGCAACGCCATCGTGCGCGCCTCCTGCATCCTGCAGCTCGCGCTGGGCAACGTCGGCGTGTCCGGCGGCGGCGCGAACATCTTCCGTGGCCACGACAACGTGCAGGGCGCGACCGACGTCGGCCCCAACCCCGACTCGCTGCCGGGTTACTACGGTATCGCCGCCGGCGCCTGGAAGCATTTCGCCGCGGTGTGGAATGTCGATTACGACTGGATCAAGGGCCGCTACGCCTCGCAGGCGCTGATGGAAAAGCCCGGCATGACGGTGTCGCGCTGGATCGACGGCGTGCTCGAGAAAAACGAGCTGATCGACCAGGACAACAACCTGCGCGCGGTCGTGTACTGGGGTCACGCGCCGAACAGCCAGACGCGCGGCAAGGAAATGGTCGAGGCGATGAAGAAGCTCGACACGCTCGTGGTCATCGATCCCTACCCGTCGGCGACCGCAGCCATGGCGGCGATGGTGCGCAAGGACGGCGTGTACCTGCTGCCGGCGTGCACGCAATTCGAGACCTCCGGCTCGGTCACGGCGTCGAACCGGTCGCTGCAGTGGCGCGAGCGCGTGATCACGCCGCTGTTCGAGTCGCAAACCGACCATGCGCTGATGTACCAGTTCGCCAAGAAGTTCGGCTTCGACAAGGAACTCGTCAAGAACTACGAGATCTGGAAGCCGGACGGCGAGGCGAAGTTCGACGAGCCCAAGCCGGAATCGATCCTGAAGGAGATCAATCGCTGCACCTGGACGATCGGCTACACCGGGCAGTCGCCGGAGCGGCTGAAGCTGCACATGAAGAACCAGGCGACCTTCGACGTGAAGACGCTGCGCGCAAAGGGCGGCCCCTGCGATGGCGACTATTACGGCTTGCCCTGGCCGTGCTACGGCACGCCGGAGATCAAGCATCCCGGGTCGCCGAACCTGTACGACGAGTCGCGGCACGTCATGGACGGCGGCGGCTGCTTCCGCGCCAATTTCGGCGTCGAGCGCGACGGGGTGAACCTGCTGGCGGAAGACGGCTCGTATCCGAAGGGATCCGAGCTGACGACCGGCTACCCGGAATTCGACCACGTGCTGCTGAAGAAGCTCGGCTGGTGGGACGATCTGACCGACGCGGAGAAGAAGGCCGCCGAGGGCAAGAACTGGAAGACCGATCTGTCCGGCGGCATTCAGCGCGTGGTGCTGAAGCACGGCTGCTATCCCTTCGGCAACGCCAAGGCGCGCGCGATCGTGTGGAACTTCCCCGACGGCATCCCGCAGCATCGCGAGCCTTTGTATTCGCCGCGGCCGGACCTGGTCGCCAAGTATCCGACCCACGACGACAAGAAGGCCTTCTGGCGCCTGCCGACGCTGTTCAAGTCGGTGCAGCAGAAGAACGTCGCCGACAAGGTCGCCGAGAAATTCCCGCTGGTGCTGACGAGCGGGCGGCTGGTCGAGTACGAAGGCGGCGGCGAGGAGACGCGCTCGAACCCGTGGCTCGCCGAACTGCAGCAGGAAAATTTCGTCGAGATCAATCCGCGGGACGCGAACGACCGCAGCGTGAAGGACGGCGAGTACGTCTGGGTCAAGACGCCGACCGGCGCGCAGCTCAAGGTCAAGGCGCTGGTAACCGACCGCGTCGCCTCGGGCACGACCTTTATCCCGTTCCACTTCTCCGGCTGGTGGATGGGCAAGGACATGCTCGAGTACTACCCGGAGGATGCGCACCCGATCGTGCGCGCCGAAGCGGTCAACACGGCGACCACCTACGGCTACGACGCGGTCACGATGATGCAGGAAACCAAGACGACGCTCTGCCAGGTCGAGAAGCTGAAGGCCTGACGAGGAGGATGCAGACACCATGGCCCGAATGAAATTTCTGTGCGACGCCGAGCGCTGCATCGAGTGCAACGGCTGCGTCACCGCCTGCAAGCAGGAGCACGACGTGCCATGGGGCGTGAATCGGCGCCGCGTGGTCACGATCAACGACGGCGTTCCCGGCGAGCGCTCGATCTCGGTGGCCTGCATGCACTGCTCCGACGCGCCGTGCATGGCGGTGTGCCCGGTCGATTGCTTCTACCGCACCGAGGAAGGGGTGGTCCTGCACGACAAGGACCTGTGCATCGGCTGCGGCTACTGCTTCTACGCCTGCCCGTTCGGCGCGCCGCAGTTTCCGCAGCTCGGTGCGTTCGGCGTGCGCGGCAAGATGGACAAGTGCACGTTCTGCGCCGGCGGTCCCGAGAAGGACAATTCGCCCGAGGAATTCGCCAAGTACGGCCGCAACCGCCTGGCCGAGGGCAAGCTGCCGGCGTGCGCCGAGATGTGCTCGACCAAGGCATTGCTGGGTGGCGACGGCGACGTCATCTCCGACATCTATCGCGAGCGCGTGACCATGCGCGCGGCGCGCGGCACGCGCAGCGGCCCGCCGTGGGGCTGGGATTCCGCCTATGGCGGGGCGCAGCCTGCCGCGGGGCCGGCGCCGGCGCCGGCGCCGGTCAATGCGGCACCGGGAGGCAAATCATGACGCGGATCGTGGCACTGGCGGTGCTCGGGACCCTGCTGTGCGCTCTTGCCGGCTGCGGCGAGCGGCCGCAGGTCGTCAACTACAAGCAGGGTACCTACCAGGGCAAGCCCGACACGCCGCCGTATTCGAACCCGCCCTTCAACGGCGACAAGGCGGCGTGGGAGCGGGCGATGGCAACCCGCGCCCAGGCCCAGAACGAATACAAGCGCTTCAAGTGACCGGGACTGGCAATGGCTGACTCATCGATCGTGCGCGGGGCCGCGCTCCTGTTGACTGCCGCCTGGCTCGCCGCCGCCGGCGGCGCGTACGCCCAGGAGCAGGCGCCGACGCCCACGCCGACCCCCCAGAACACCTCACCGGCCGCCGAGGCGCAGCGGCAGGCGGTGCAGCCGCTGAACAACGCGCCGCTCTGGCGCGAGGTGCGCTCGGGCGCCCCGCAGGTCACGCAGGTGCGCGGCCGGGAAACCAACGTCCTGATCCAGTCGCAGGGTGAAACCTGGCGCAGCCTGCGCGTGCCGGTCGTCTTCTGGGGCGGCGTCCTGGTCGCGCTGGGGATTCTCGGACTGGTGGTGTTCTACCTGATCCGCGGCCCGCTCGACGTGCCTGCGGCGGAGCGACACGCCGGGCGGCTGATCGAGCGCTTCGACGCCCATGGACCGCTATGCGCACTGGCTGCTGGCGATCACCTGGGTCACGCTCGCGATCACCGGCTTGATCCTTTCGCTGGGCAAATCGGTGCTGCTGCCGGTGATCGGCTACACGCTGTTCTCGTGGCTCGCGATCGTGGCGAAGACCCTGCACAACTTCGTCGGGCCGATCCTGATCGTCGCCGTGCCGCTTCTGTTCATCCGCTTCATCCGCGACAACGGCTTCGGCGTCGAGGACCTCAAGTGGTTCCTCAACATCAAGGGTTACTTCACCGGGCACGAGTATCCGTCGGGCAAATACAACGCGGGCGAGAAGCTGGTGTTCTGGTTCGTGCTGGTCATCTTCTCGACGCTGCTCGTCGTTAGCGGACTCGTGCTGGTGTTTCCGAACTTCGACCAGACGCGATCGACCATGCAGATTGCGAATATCGTGCACATGATTGCGGCCTACCTCGCCATCTCGTTGGCGCTGGTCCACGTCTACCTCGGCACGATCGGCATGATCGACGCCTACAAGGCGATGCGTTTCGGCTATGTCGACGAGAGCTGGGCGAAGCATCACCACCTGCGCTGGTACGAGGCTGTAGTGGCAGGTCGGGCGCGCGAGAAAATCGTGGCTGCGACCCTGCCGGCAACGCCGGCAGCGCCGGCAACGCCGCCGCGCACGCGGCCGGCATGAGCGGCGTGGCGGCGCATCACCGCGGGTTGCGCGCGGCAGTTACCCGGTAGATGCGTTGCTGGCGCCAGGAGGAGACGGGAATGACGACGTTGCGTGCACTCATCGCGGCCGGCCTGGTCGTCGGCATGTTCGGCTGGGCCGTGGCCAAGCTCCCGCCGCCGCCACCACTGGACGACAAGGCGAAGGCTGTTGCGGAAGAGAAGAAGGCCAAGGACGCGGCCGACGCGCAAGCGGCCGCGGCCGCACAGGCGCGCGCCGAGGATCGCGTCGCCGCGCGCTATATCGCGGAGCAGAAAGCGAAGGGCAAAGTGGTCACGCCGCAGCTGGGCAAGACGGCACCGGTCGCGGCTCCCGCCAAGGCGGCGCCCGCGAAGGTTGCAGCGCCGGCCAAGAAGTAACCGTTTCTCCCCGACCCGCTACAGCTGATTGTCGATCGGCAACAGCGATAGCATCTGCACCCGCAACGTCGTCCACGGATCGACCCGCGGCTCTTCGTTGTAGGTAATCGGAACGCCGCCCTCTTCGGTGCGCCAAGTTAACGTCGGCTTGCCCGAGGGTCCGGGCGGGCCGAGGCCCAGCACGTAGCTGTTGGCCGGCTGCGCCACCGCGTCGAAGCGCTCCGCCATTTGCTTCGCCAATTCCGGACTGTCGATCAGAACGCCGAGCTCGGTATTGAGGTCGGCGCGAGCGCTCATCGAAATTCATCGACCCGACGAAGACCTGGCGGCGGTCGAAGACGAACACCTTGGCGTGCAGCGCAAACGGGGTTTCGCTGGAGGACTGCAGCGAGCCCTTGCCGTGGGGCATGTTCGGTTCTCCCAGCCGCGGCCGCACTTCGTAGAGCTCGACGCCTGCCTCGAGCAGCGGCAGTCGGTAGTGATCGTACCCCGCGAACGTGATCGGTGCGTCGGTCGACTGCAGCGAATTGGTCAGCACGCGCACGCGCACGTTGCGTGCGCGCAGGCCATTGATCAGGCGCATGCCATCCTCGCCCGGCACGAGGTAGGGTGAAACCACCAGCAGCTCAGAGCGCACCGCGGCGGCGGCGCCCTCGACGCGCTCGCGCAGCAGCTTCCCGGCCTGCATTCCGGATTCGACCTTGCCCTTTTCCGGGCTGTCGTAGATGGCCTCGGCGTGCGCCCAGAGCAGCGGATGCTTTCCGGAAAACATGTTGGCGACCGGTCCGCCCTCGCTCGCCGGTCGGGTATAGGTGCTGCCTTCCATTGCCGCGTGGTGGGCGCGCAGGGCCGCGCGATACTTGTCGAGCCGTTCCGGCGTCGGCTTGAACACCACCAGGTTCTGCAGCGGAATCGCGAGCGGGCTGTTCCAGAAGGCGTCGAAGCTGCCGGAGAGCTGTCTCACCATCGGCCCGGCGACAAGCAGGTCGTAGTCGCCGAATTCCATCGCATCGCTGGCTGCGAAATAGGCGTCGCCGATATTGCGCCCGCCGATGACCGCAAGCGCATTGTCCGCAACGAACAACTTGTTGTGCATCCGATAGGTAAGCCGCGCCTCGTTGAGCGCGAACTCGGCCGTGCGCATGAACTCGAGCGGGCCGCGGTAGGTGAATGGATTGAACACCCGCAGCTCGATGTTCGGATGCGCGGTGAGCGCACCGATTTCCGCATCGCGCCCGACGGCGTTGCTGTCATCGAGAAGGATGCGCACGCGCACGCCGCGGTCCGCGGCATCGAGCAAGCCCTCGATGAACAGGCGGCCGGTGTCGTCGCTCTGGATGGCGAAGTACTGGACGTCGAGGGTTTTTTCCGCCCGTGCCGCCATCTCCATGCGCATGTGAAAACACCCGATACCGCCCGGAATCAGGCGGAATCCGGACATGCCGGGATGCTCGCGGGCGCGCGGATCGAGTTGTCGCCCAAGCTGGGTCTGTTCCGGATTCGTCAGTGCGAACGATTCGGATCGCGTGGCGTACGCGCCCGGCGGCAGCGTGGAGTCGGTGGGAAGCGCCGAGCACGCGGCGAGCGTCAGCGCGACGGCGACCCGGGCGACGAAGCCGGCACCGGCTGCCCAGGTCGCGTGCGAGGAAGGCAAAGTCCGCGCGCCGCTAGTCGTCATGCCGTTCCGCTTTGACCCGGTGCACCGGTTCAGTCTCCGCCGGAGGACGCCTTGCCCTCGTCGAAACGGCGTGGCTCCGGGCCCAAAGTCGCTGGCGGGCGCGGCGGATCCGGTCGCAGTAACGCGCAGCACGCCGCGCCCGACTTGGCGCCAGGCTGACCTTCCGGGTCGCCACGCTCGTTGGAAATGCCCTCCGTACGCGGGGGAGCCGCGCTTCCCGGACTCACACGCGTTGCCGCTACTTTCCGACGCCCGGCCTGAGCATAGCTTCGCGCTGCGCGTCTGCCTTCCTTAAGCAGCATCTCGATCTCCTTGCAATCGCGTGTAAGTTTTGCAACACGAAATCCCGCGTGCCACGGGCTAGATGGGTGCTCGCCCCCTGAGGGTTGCACGAAACATGCCGGCTGGCTCGCCCTAAGCGCGCCGTGCCTTCGTCCCTCAGGGCGGGCACGATTTACAGCACGCGTCGCCACGACTGGCCAAATGACCGGGCCTAAGCCCGCGACCGTGCACAGGCACTGCATCCAATGGGCAAAGCGATCGGGATTGCGGATGGTCCGTGGCGGCAACGGCATCGGGGTTGACTTCGATCCGCTCGTGCCGCCCGGTGCCGAAACGGAGGCGTCGTTGGCTTTCGAAAGGCCCGAGCGCAAGCGCAAGCAGACCGGGCGCGCCATGCAGCGTTTTAGAGATCTGCCGGCCGCGTTGCGCCGGAACCGCCGCGCGGTCTCAAGCCTTGCAGCGACCCTTCCGGTTCACTTGCGCGCCGGGCCCCCGCCGATCGGCGGCGGCGCCAGATTGACGATGCGGGCGAACAGCGCTTCGTAGCGGGCGCCCGCCTCCACGCCAAGCAGGGGATCGCTGTGGCTTAGGAAAGCGGCGTCGATTGCCGCCCAGTCGCTGGCGGTGAGATGCGCTTCGGCGAGCGGCAGCAACTCCTTCTCTTCGGTCCGCATATGCTCCTGGTGGAACGCGGCATAGGCTTCCACCGCCGCCAGGAAGCCGGGAAATTCGCCGGCACCGCCCTGCTTGTAGCGCACGAGGGCCTGTTCGAGTGTGCGGATCTTCTCGGTGCTAGCCTGGTGCTCGAGCTTGAGCCGGTCCAACAGGGGTGCTGCGGGCGGGTGCCGGATGCGCAACAGCCAGAACAGGTACTGGTCTTCTTTCGGGTGGTGGAAGCGTTCGGGCGCCGCGTCGATGTAGTAGATCATCGCTCCAAGCAGGTCGAAATCGGGCTTCGCCCCCCGGTCGCGGATCTCGTGCACCAGGTAGAGCATGCCGTGCAGAACCGTCGCCAGCGAGCGGTGTTCGTTTTCGATGATGCGAATGGACTGCATACCCCGCCTTGGCTGGACCGCCGCGACGGCGGCGCCGGGCGGGCAGCCCCATCCTAAACCGGCACCGCCCGGACCGGCTTGACGCAAATCAAGCGGCACGCGGATGGCCGCGAATACAGGACTCCGATCAGGAGATCACCTACGGGTCGGGGGCAAAATCGCGTTACGCTTGGGAGCACCCCAAGGTTCCCGTGGCAACGCGTTCCACATTAGGCTGGAGAAGATCCATGTTCGAAAATATCCTGGTGCCAACCGATGGTTCGAGCCTGTCGCACCGTGCGGTGCAGCAAGCGATCCAGCTTGCGCGCGTCACCGGCGCGAAGTTGATCGTATTGCACGTCTATCCAAAATTCGCCGGCAGCCCATACGGCACCTTCGGCCCGGCCGAAAACGTCCTGGCCGAGGCGCACGAGCGGCAGAACCAGGCCGCTGCGGCAAAGCTCTTTGCCGGAATCGAGAAGCTGGCCCGCGCCGCGGATGTCGCGCTTGGCACCGAGCTCGTCGAGAGCAACGACGTCTACCTGTCGATCATCGCCGTCGCCCGGAAGAAGAAATGCGATCTCATCTGCATGGCCTCGCATGGCCGCCGCGGCCTGGCGGGCATCGTGCTCGGCAGCGAAACGCAGAAGGTCCTGATTCATTCCAAGATCCCGGTCCTCGTCCTGCGCTGACGGCCGTGGGCGCATGCCGGAGTGACCGGGGAGGCAGGGTCGAGCGCGAACGCCGCGCCCGCGCCGGGAGCGCAGCGGTTGGAGCGACGCCCCGTTGACGTTCCGTACCGTTGCGACGGTCAGATCACGCGCGAGTAGCGCGCCTGTGCGCGCTGTTCGCGCAGATAGCGGTCGAATACCATCGCGACCGTGCGCACCAGGAACCGGCCCCGCCGCGTGACGACGAGCGCTTCCGGCGTGAGTTCGACCAATCCGTCGTCCTCCAGGGGCTTCAGTTCCTCGAGTTCCGTGGCGAAAAACTCCTGGAACGCGATGCCATGCGCGGCGCCGATGCGCTCGAATGAGACGCGGAACTGGCACATGAGCGCCTGGATCACCTCGCGCCGCAGCAGGTCATCGGGCGAGAGCTGCCAGCCGCGAAAGCACGCCAGCGCGTCGGCATCGAGCCGGTCGTAGTAAGCATCGAGCGTGCGCAGGTTCTGGCTGTAGGTTGCGGCACTCTTGCCGATCGACGAAATGCCGACCGAAAGCAGGTCGCAGTCGGCGTCGGTCGAGTAGCCCTGGAAATTGCGATGCAACGTTCCTTCGCGCTGGGCGACTGCAAGCTCGTCGTCGGGCTTCGCAAAGTGATCCATGCCGATGTAGACGTAACCGGCGCGGTTCAGCTTGTCGATCGCCATGTCGAGCAGCACGAGCTTGGTGTCAGGGGTGGGGAGCTCCGCTTCACTGATCCGCCGCTGCGGCTTGAACAGGTGCGGGACATGCGCATAGTTGTACAGTGCGATCCGGTCGGGCGCCGAGGCGATGACCTGCGCCAGCGTCCGGTCGAAGCCGCGCGTGCTCTGCCGCGGCAGGCCATAGATCAGGTCGATGTTGACGGAACGGAAGCCGCCCGTCCGCGCCGCGTCCAGGACGGTGCGCGTTTCCTCGACGCTCTGGATGCGGTTGACCGCCTGCTGCACCGCAGGGTCGAAATCCTGGACCCCGACGCTCATGCGGTTGAATCCCAGCCGTGCCAGCAGCGCAATCGTCTCGGCGTCCGCGCTGCGCGGGTCGATTTCGATCGACACCTGCGCATCAGCGGCAAAGCTGAAGTTGTCGCGCAGCACGTCCATGAGCAGCGTCATTTCCTCCGCCGACAGGAACGTCGGCGTGCCGCCGCCCCAGTGCAGCTGCTTGACGGGCGCCTCGCGATCGACCAGCGCGGACAGCAGTGCGACCTCCTTGCCAAGGTAGCGGATGTACTTTGCCGAGCGGCCGTGGTCCTTGGTGACGACCTTGTTGCACGCGCAGTAGTAGCAGATGCTGTTGCAGAAAGGTACGTGTACGTACAGCGACAACGGTGCGGTGGCGGGACGGCTGCGCAGCGCGTCCGCCAGATGCTCCGCCGTAAATGCGTCGGTGAAGCGATCCGCGGTGGGATAGGAGGTATAGCGCGGCCCCATCCGGTCGTACTTCCGGACCAGGTTCGGGTCGAACGCGATGCCTGCCGGCGCTGCGGAGTCATTCATGGGTGCATCCTGCCAGCCGCTTCGGGGCCTGACTTTGAGATAGATCAAGGCGCACGACGATGGACGGGGCCGGGGTGGCAGCCCGGCACGGGATCCGGCTCGTGTTGCTTTATCGCCCACGTACCACGGCGGATGGGCGCGGCTTGATCTAGATCAGGGAAACACCGCAGCGCCCCCCCTATTGTACGCATCTGTTTGCGGAAGCTAGACTATGCCGAGCTCGAGGCCGGCGGGCAAAAAAAGGAGCATTGCGATGGATTGCCGAAATGGAAGAACACTGGCGGGATCAGCCGGATCCGCGTTGCTTGCCGCCACGTTTGCGTTGCTGCTGTTTCTGGCGTTGATCGGCCCCGCGCAGGCTGTACCGTCCTATGCGCGGCAGACCGGGCAGGAGTGCATCGCCTGTCACGTCAGCTTTCCCGAGCTGACGCCCTACGGGCGCTACTTCAAGCTGACCGGTTACACGATCGGCAAGACGTTCGTCTCGTCGGAGGGATTCAACTACGTGCCCGTGGCAGTGATGGCGCAGGCATCCATCACCAATACGCGGAACAACAACGAGACCGATCCCACGACCGGTCAGTCCGCCCCGGTGACTCAGCGCAATAACGACCTCGTGTTCTGCTGCGCGAGCCTGTTCCTTTCCACCAAGGTCAATGACAATATCGGTGGCTTCATCCAATGGACCTACAATAACCTCGCCACGGTGGCTGACGGATCACTTGGGGGCCATAGCGGCATCGACAACACGGACCTGAGAGTCGTTGGCAGGTACACCGGCGCTGGCGCCGCGGAGCCCGACCTGATTTATGGCGCAACGCTGCACAATAACCCGACCGTACAGGATGTCTGGAACAGCACGCCGGCGTTCGGCTTCCCGTACACCACTGCCCCGCTGGCAAACACGCCCGGAGCCGCCACGCTGATCGACGGCGGCCTTGCGCAACAGGTCGCGGGCATCGGTGGCTACTGTCTTCTGGCAGAAGTCGCTTTACGGAGAGATTTCTTTCTACCGTACGGCCGATGGCGCGTTCTCGATCTTGCGCGCGGGGCAGGACATTCACACGGATGGCGGCGTCGCCGCACTGAAGGGTTACAACCCGTACTGGCGTTTCGCCTACAGCCACGACTGGGGCCCGAATTCGATCATGGTAGGCACCTACGGCCTCATCGCCGACAAGTATCCGAGCAACTTCGACACCTCGACGCCGACGGATCGCTTCCGCGACATCGCAGTCGACGCGCAATACCAGTACATCACCGATCCGCACACCTTCACCGCGCAAGTTACCTACATCGACGAGAAGCAGTCCTACGATGCGAGCTTTCCGGTCACTCAAGCGACCGGTGCCGGCATCGGGGCAGGCCCGACGCCGGCAAATCCGACCGACAAGCTCCACACCTTCAAGGCCAAGGCGACGTATTACCTTGACCGCAAGTACGGCGCGACGTTGGGCTACTTTTCGACCACGGGCAGCGCGGACAGCGGCTTGTATGGCACGGATACTAACGGCAACGCGATGAAACCGGATAGCGACGCCTTCACTCTGGAACTCGATTACCTGCCGATCCAGAACATCCGCGTCATGTTCCAGTACATTGCATACAACAAGTTCAATGGCGCGTCGACCAATTACGACGGTAATGGCCGCAACGCGCGGGACAACAACACCGCGTTCTTCAACGTATGGGTCGCGTTTTGAACGATCATGAAGCCGGCCGACTCACGCAGCCCGGCCGGCGTCGCGTACGCGTGACAATTTTGGAGACAGTGCTATGAAACGCAACCACGTGGCGCTCGCGGTGATGCTTCTGGCGGGCGCGGTAACCGCAGCAGGCGCGCAGACCAACGCGGCAGACGTCAAGAAGGCAGCGGAGGAGAAGGCGGTCAATCTGTGCTCGACTTGCCACGGGCCGCGCGGAATCAGCACCTCTCCGGAATTTCCCATTCTTGCGGCGCAACGCCAGGAGTACCTGGAGGCGCAGATCGACGCGTTCCGCAAGCAGACGCGCTCGGAGAAGGACGCGCACGATTTCATGTGGGGAATCGCCCGCAATCTCGACGCGCCAATCATCAGCGGCATCGCCGCGTATTACGCAGCCCAGCCGCCCGCTCCCGGGCGCACGAGCGACCCGGCGCTCGTCGCCAAGGGCAAGGAGCTTTTCGAGAAGGGCCTTCCCGACCGCGGGATCCCGGCCTGCCAGGTGTGCCACGGTGAAAATGCGCAGGGCAAGGCGGGCTTTCCGCGCCTGGCCGGCCAGCACGCGAAGTACGTCGTCAAGCAGGTGAATTACATCCAGACGCTGGTGCGAAGCGCGCCGGTGATGCACGGTATCGTCAAGGACCTCACCCCGGACGAAATCCAGGCCGTCGCGGCCTACGTGCAATCGAAGTAGCCCCGCGCTTGGCGGGGGCTTTCGGCGTGGCTTGCCGTTCCGTTCGGGACGGCTTGCATCGCCATTTCGCATGCGCCCTGCGCGCTGCGGCGACCGGCGCCGCGTGACAATCGCCGACATTCCGGCCGCCGAAGCTCCAGGTCGATGCCGGCCCTGCTTGAGTGCAGGGCGCGGGCAAATCGACAAGCGGCCAGGCAACGATCGCCCGCCGCAGCGTTAGACAATGTGTCGTACACACGGCCGAAGGCGTGACATGGTAGCGTTCCGGGGCAAGGAACAGGATTTCCATGACCATCCGCAATCTTGAACGGTTGCTGCGGCCGGGTTCGGTCGCCGTGATCGGCGCTTCGCCGCGACCGCATAGCATCGGCGCGATCCTCATGCAAAACCTGGTCGCGGGGACCTTCGGCGGGCCCATTTACCCGGTGAACCCGAAGCACAGCCAGGTGGCGGGCATCAAGGCCTTCGGCAGCATCAAGGATCTGCCGGGCACCCCGGATATGGCGGTGATCTGCACCCCGCTGGCGACGGTACCGGGGATCGTCGCCGAGCTGGGAGAGCGGGGCACGAAAGCCGCGCTCGTGCTGACGGCCGGGCTTGACCATGGCGCGGACGCGCAGGGCCGGACTTGGCATCAGGCCATGCTCGACGCTTCCAAAGGCCCCCTGCTGCGTATCCTGGGCCCGAACTCGGTCGGCCTGCTGGTCCCGGGTATCGGACTGAACGCGAGCTTCACCCCTGCCAATGCCCTGAACGGCAACCTGGCCTTTGTTTCGCAATCGGGCGCGCTGGTTACCGCGGTGCTCGATTGGGCCAATTCGCGCCGCATCGGCTTCTCCCACTTCATCTCGCTGGGCGACTCGGTGGACGTCGATTTCGGCGACTTGATCGATTATCTGGGCAGCGACGTGCATACGCGCGCGATCATGCTCTACATCGAATCGATCAAGGCGCCGCGCAAATTCATGTCGGCGGCGCGGGCAGCCGCGCGCAACAAGCCGATCATCGTCGTCAAGGGCGGCCGGGCCCCGGCCGGGGCCCAGGCGGCTGCCTCGCACACCGGCGCGCTGGCCGGTGCCGACGCCGTCATTGATGCGGCGATTCGGCGTGCCGGAATGCTGCGCGTGGATACGCTGCTCGATCTTTTCGCGGCGGTTGAAACGCTGGCCCGCCCGCAGCGGATCGACGGCGACCGCCTGGTCATCCTGACCAATGGCGGCGGCCCCGGCGTGATGGCCACGGACTGTGCCGCGCTCGGCGGCGCGAACCTTGCCAACCTGTCCGCTGCGACCGTCGCGCGCCTGGACGCGGTTCTGCCAGCCACGTGGTCGCGCGGCGAACCCCGTCGACATCATCGGCGATGCGCCGCCTGAACGCTATGTCGCAACGCTCAAGACGTTGATCGAGGTCCCCGAGGTCGATGCCGTGCTCTTCATTCACGCGCCGACCGCCCTCGTCGACAGCGCGCTCATCGCGGAGGCCTGTGCACCGGTGGTCCAGGCCTCGCGGCGCAAGGTCCTGAGCTGCTGGCTCGGCGACACTGCGGTTGCCCGCGCGCGCGCGATTTTTGAGGACGCCGGCGTCCCGACGTTCGGCACGCCTGAAGAAGCCGTGCGCGCGTTCTTCCAGCTCGTAACCTATCGCCGGAACCAGGAACTGCTGATGGAGACCCCGCCATCGATTCCGGCGGAGTTTACGCCCGATACGGTGAGCGTCCGGCAACTGACGGCGCAGGTCACGGCCGCCGGCCGCGAGCTCATGAATGCGGCGGAAGCCGAGCGCGTGCTCAAGGCCTACGGCATACCGACCGTCGAGTCCGGCTTCGCGAGTTCGGTCGCCGAAGCGGTGGCGACAGCCAAGGCGCTCGGATTTCCGGTGGCGCTCAAGATCCTGTCGCCGGACATCAGTCACAAATCCGACGTGGGCGGTGTGGCGCTCGACCTGCAGACCGGCGAGGCGCTGCGCCGCAGCGCCAAAACCATGCTGAACGCACTCGCACGCCTGCGTCCGGGCGCGCGGATCGACGGCTTCATCGTGCAGCGGATGCTGCGCCGACCCGGTGCGCACGAAACCATCGCGGGCGCGGCGACAGACCCGCTTTTCGGCCCGGTGATCCTGTTCGGGCATGGCGGGACCGCCGTCGAGGTCATCGGCGATCGCGCCGTGGGGCTGCCGCCACTTAACCAACCGCTGGCGCGCGACCTGGTCTCGCGGACGCGAATCGTGAAGCTGCTGGAAGGCTACCGCAATCTTCCCCGAGTCGATTTCGAGGCACTTTACCTGACCTTGATCAAGATCTCGCAGCTGATGATCGACGTCCCGGAGATCGTCGAACTCGATATCAATCCGCTGCTGGTCGACGACAAGGGAGTCGTGGCGCTCGACGCCCGGATGCGGGTGACCCGGTCTTCCACGCGCGGTTCCGAACGACTTGCCATCCGTCCTTATCCGCGCGAGCTCGAGGAGTCGGTGCTGTGGAACGGGCGGCGCGTCGCGTTGCGCCCGATACGGCCCGAAGACGAGGCGCAGCATAGGCGCTTCATCGACGCGCTCGATCCCGAGGACATCCGAATGCGTTTCTTCCAGAACCGCCGCGATTTGCCTCACTCCGAACTGGCGCGCCTGACGCAGATTGACTACGACCGGGAGATGGCGTTCATCGCCACGGCGCCCGGCGAGAACGGGCAGTCCGAAACCTTGGGCGTCGTGCGCGCGATCGCCGACCCGGACAACGTGGAGGCGGAGCTCGGGATCATCGTTCGCTCCGACCTCAAGGGCGGGGGCCTGGGAGACATTCTTCTCGCCAAGATCGTGCGCTATTGCCGGAGTGCCGGCACACGCGAGCTGATGGGTTACGTGCTGCGTCGCAACGAGCGGATGCTGGCGCTGGTCAAGCGCAATGGCTTTGCGGTTCTGTCTTCCCCTGAACCCGGAGTCGCGGAGTTCCGCCTTCCGCTGCAGGATACGCCCGGCTGAGGCCTGGGTGCTGAGGGAAATGACCGCGGGGACACTTTTCGTGCGCACGCGGTCGATGGGCGGTGGGCACCTGCCGGGGCTGAATCCAATGCGCCGTGGAGATGAGCGTAGAGCGGCTTCCCAGCCGCTGTTTAACGGGCCTCAAAGCCCGCCGCGCTAACCTGGAGTAGAGTACGAGGTCCAATTCTTGTGCTGGCGCTGTCGATGGCCGCCGTCGTTCGCGAATCTGTTCTGACCTGCCCGCGCTGCCTCGTCGCCCTGCGGGAAACCATGCCCATGGATTGCTGCCAGTTTTTCTATGAATGCAGAAACTGCGGAGCGCTTCTGCGCCCCAAATCCGGCGACTGCTGCGTATTTTGCTCCTTAGGCTCGGTACGCTGGCCGGCCAGGCAGCGCAATGCCCGGGCGTAGTGATACTCGTTGAACGCTCAGATTGGCGGCACTGTTGACCTCTGGATATCGCGCCGCGGCAGTCGAAACTAATGGAGGCGACGAAGCCGAGGAAGGGCGAACACCGCAAATGCGGCCTTTGGCTACGGAAGTACCTGTCCGGGGCTGCGGTCGTTTCTCAGTCGGCCGGGTAAGCTCGATAGGTGGGGCCTCGGCATCCATCGCTGGACGTCATACGAACGTCATGTATCTGAACGGACTGAGGGCAAGGCGCCCGACCATGACGGGCCAGGGCCATCGAGATCGTGCGACGGCAAGCCAACGGCGGCTGGCTGTTCGCGATCGATCTGCCATTCGGTGCGACGCCGAAACGGCGTTTCCTGAATGGGTGTTCCATCAGCGGAAGCTTGAATGTCGGTGAGAAGGAGATCGCGATGATTCAACATCCGGATTCGCCCAAGCTTGCAGTTCCGGTGAGCCACAGCGATCACATACTGGGTCCGGAGACCGCCAGGATCACACTTGTCGAGTACGGGGATTTCGAATGCCCTAACTGTGGCCAGGCTTTCCATGCGGTGAAAATCCTGCGCCGGCATTTTGGCGAGCGCATGCGCTTCGTGTTCCGCCATTTCCCGCTGCGTGAGATCCATCTCCACGCCGAACTGGCAGCGGAGGCGGCAGAAATCGCTGGCGCGCAGAACAAGTTCTGGCCCATGCATGACTTCCTGTTCGAGAACCAGTTGCATTTGAAGGCCAAAAGCCTCAGACGGTACGCCGAAGGAGGTGGGGCTCGATCTGGAGCGGTACGACTATGAGATGGGAGATCACGTCTACCTGCAGCGTGTACAGGAACATATCGCTGGCGGGATCAGGAGCAGGGTGCGATCAACTCCTACTTTCTTTGTCAACGGCGTTGTGCATGACGTGTCCTTCGGGCTTGAGCATCTGCAACAGGCCATCGAGACTGAGCTCGGGCCGGTACGAAACGCACGCCGCCAACGTTGACAAACGAAGCGGGCAGTCCGAGGCGCACCGCGTTTCTTGCGAATGGGTTCGAACCACGCCCGATCTCGGCGGGATGCCTCGACCTCGATTCAGTGCTTCGATCTGCGCGTACGACGAACGCAGAACCCAGCTGCGCCGTCTGTCGGAAAAGTGGCGTTTTACGACGCCCTAACGGCACATCTGCGTAACTGCGTGTATGGTGGGCTATGCAGAGGCTCTGAAGGAGGGCCAACCCTCCTTCGGCACCTCTGCTGGAATGAAGAGGGAATTCAATGGACGCCAGGAACGCCAGAATTGAAACGCTACGTAACGAGGAAGGCACTACCAATTACCGTGCGCGTTGTAACGGGTGTGGCTGGATTGGAGCGATCCGCACCGCACGTTGGGGCGCGAGCATGGACGCGGCGCAACATTACCAGCCAAATCTGCGCGGCGGCCACGACGAAAGGCTAGATAGCGCGTTGCTGCAACTGCGCGTCATCGCAGAGAAGCGCGCAGCTGACACCTTGCAGTAGCGCATTTCTGTTCGTCGAGACTAGCGCAGCTCGTTTATCGCGTTGTGGATCGCCTCATCCACGAGTTGTTGATCAGCGACGGTGTCCCTCATGACAGTATCCCAATGCAGGCGCACATAGGCGGACCGGTGTTTGCTTTTTAGCACCAAAGTCTGAAAGCCTCGTTGCTGGCCGAAGGCGTAATCCGTGGCGTAGCCGAGAAGTTCGTGCACTCCTTGCTGCCATATGCGGGTTTGCACGGTGTCGATAATGGCGGCCATCCGTCGGTGAAATTCGCGAGGCACATCAACCGTAAGCAGATCCTTGTCCACCACGGTGGCGTTGACGGGCGAAGCTGCAGCCCTGTCGTGCCGTTCCGAGGCATGTTAGGAATCATCATTTGCTCCTTGCCGCGGACCCTCTAAGCGCTGAAGTCATACGCGAAGTCCAGGAATTGCGATCAGATCTGGACGCGTCAATTGGCTTCAGCAACGCGTTTCAGAGCAATAGTTCCGCCCTGGCGGACGACAACTTGCTCGGCAGCACAGTGTTTGCAGGCAAATCGATCCATATCCGGTAAGACGGAGAGCAAAGTGCCGCAGCTCGGGCACCTACGAATGGATGTCTTGCGTTGTAAAGATTTGTTCATGATTTCCTTTGAGCGCCCGCTTAGGTGCGCGGACGCGGGCATCGCGCTCCTGACGACGAGCGCACGGCACTGACGTGGCGGAATTCCTGTTCGACATCCTGTCGTTGCGAGACGTCGCGCACGTGGGCGCCTCCCGTTGGTTACCGGCAACGCGGGCCTGACGGTATTCAGGCGCTCCGGATAAGTCAACGTGCCAAGATGCGCCAAGCTGCGGTGCGCGTCTGTGCGTTACCGCACCCACACCAGGTTCAGTCATGCCACCGGCAAGCCGCGGTGGCGGTGCGGCAGCGCACGCTCGTCGCAGGAGGGTTATTGGAGCCAGAGTTCGAAAGCCGCGTGGGTGAATTTCCTTGCCATAAGCGCGCCAACGCACCGACTTCCTTGGCTGTTGCGGGCATCATTGCATGCAACCCGAGCGAAGTGATGAAAAGCCCTTTGGCAAGATTTCCCGATGCGGCCAGCTTCGTCGCCGGACTCCTAATTGGCGTCTCGATCCTGATTCCGGTATTCGCGATGATGGTTGCAGAGCCTGGCGATTGGGAGGCGTTGTGGGTCTTCGGCGCACCCACCGTCCTCGCCCCGGGTTCTTGCTGCAGACGGTTGTCATTGCCAGGCCGCGGCATCTGAGGACCGACAGCTCCGATGCTGCTGGCCTGGCGTGTCGGATTCCTGGGAGTGCGCTTTGAAACGCTGGGGCTGGCGGCAAAACCACGCGCGCGCCGTGTCATAGATTTTGCGAAGCGCTCGATGCCGACGACTACGCGGCGCTTCGGGCCCTGTCGGCGGAGCTTCGGACCTGCACGGAGATTCTGCCGCGCGCCGTGTGCCTGTGAAGGCCTGGCAAGCGCGAAGTTGATGGTGAGAAAGATCAGTGTCTTGGCGGTCTCGGGGTCCTTGAAGCGAATGCGTCGCAGTGGCGCTTCGAAGCCCTGGTGTGAGTAGAAGCCAGTGAGATCGACGGTTTGATCGCAGATCAGTCCCGTGGTGCGGTCGACCGGATGCAAGGAACGTCGCTGGACTGGAGATTCGAGTTGTCCGCGGGTCACGAAGAAGCTGCCGGCTTCGAAAAAGCGGACAGCCGCTCGAAGTCGAGAAAGCCCCGATCCATTAGACGTAGAACGCGCCGCGGCTCGGGCAGCAACTCGAATCGAGGAAGTTGACGCTCGTGAGCAAATGCTTGCCGTACGAAACATGCATCATGGATGAAGGTCGGAAATGTTGCCGCGCAGGTCGAGCAGCGTGTGCAGTTTGATTGCCGCCTTGGTCGAGCGAAACGGCGCCCAGGAAAACACCGACAGGCACAGATCGATGGTGGTCGCATCCAGGGCGATAGACCGACTCTTTAAATCGATGCCAAAAGGCTCGTCGACGTACAACGGCCGCGCGATAGCGATCAGGCTCTGCGCGAAGTCGGCGTAAGATGCGCCACGTCGCGCACGACATTGGCGATTGGCCAAGATATTGCCGGTGTCACCGTGGCACGAATCCGCGAGGTGATAGAGCTTGAGCGCTGGGCACGAGACATGCTGCGATGTCGCGGAAGACTCTCCCGATAAGTCAGCCGCTGCGAACGCCATGCACAGGAATTGTCGAAGGCCAGGAGAACGACCTCACCTGCCGTGGGCCGGGCGCATGGAGCGGGTAACATTCTGCGTAAGGCGTGAGCGTCGCTGCTCCATGATTTGTGCAGAGCCAGCTTGCCGCGTACATTCGATCGCTCCCAGCTATGGATCCCACGCCGGGTCGCAAAACTCACGTCTACGATTCAAGTCGATGACAGGCAAAATCATGAAAAAGTGCTTTCGCGCTTTCTTAAGGTTTACAAGCTGTATCACTCAAAACTGGGAAACTGTCATGAAATATATTCTTATACTTTCGTTCCTCGCCGCATCACTTGGAGGCTGTGTGCTCGCTCCAGGATACGACGATAGCCATGGTGGCTACAATCACGATCGCGGGTACAACTACGACCGCAATGGGTAAAACTACGACCGCAACGACCAGAGGTTCTACAACAACAATCGGCAACACGGCAATTGACCGTTTGACAGCGTATTTAAACAGCGCATCGGCGAGAAAAATCATGACGGACAAAAGAGACACGCAACAGCAAACTGCGGCACGGCAGGAAAACACGCGCCTCTCGTTACCCCGCGCGAATGGCGGCGCATTGCGCTGTGGCGGGCAGAGCAGCGTACCGCGAGGAGTTCCAGCCAGATCATGGGCCGGATCCTGACGAGCGATTGGACGGTACCGAATCCGGGCGCGACTTCTGAGCACCCGATATGCAGGTGGCGCCATGCTGAAATGGCTGGCATCGCGTTCGGTGATGGATTGTGTCTTAGCAGGTTTGCGCTACGGACCAAATCCGACAATTTGGGGTAATCCACACAACACGGAGATTTGAATGAACAAGAACCAGATCGAAGGGCGCGTCAAGGATGTCACCGGCAAGGTGCAGCAGGAAATTGGTAAAGCGACCGGCAATACGAGTCAGCAAATGAAGGGTGTGGCGAAGCAGGCGCGGGCAAGGTCCAGAAAGGTTTGGGGGACGTCGAGCAGGCGCTCGGCAGAGCAGCCAGGAAGATGCGCTGAACAACGTAGGGTCGCTGGACGCGGAATATCGGCCTGGCGCGCTATGCACCGGACATGAGGGGAATCCGGGGCGGCGCCGGATGAGACGGAGCCGTTGTCTAACGGTGTGGTTTCATGTGCCCGAGTTACGAAGGGGCCAAGGCCTCCTGTACGGCGATAGCAGGCGAAGCTTGACGGTGCCGCACATCGGATAGCAAACGGCGGAATTCTTTTTTTACAACGGCGTAGCACTCGCAAGCGCCGGCTTCCAAGCCAGACCGCCCAAGCACTGTAATGTGACCACGGCGGAAGCGAATAAAACCAGCGCGCTGCAGCTTGCCGGCAGCTTCCGTAATACTTTCGCGGCGTACGCCGAGGGCACCGGCGATCAATTCCTGCGTCACAATTAACTCATGCGAAGGCAATCGATCGAGGGTCAGCAATAGCCATCGGCACAGTTGCTGCGCTATCGAATGGTGCCGGTTGCAGGCTGCGGTCTGCGCCATCTGGGTAATCAGCGCCTGTGTGTACCGTAGCAGAAGATGCATCGTCGGGCCGAAGCGCCCAAACTCAATCTTAAGCAACTCTGCCTTGTAGCCGGAATCCGTACCCGGCCGTCTGCACGACAGCGGAGCTCGGCGTGGACTCGCCCCCCATGAACAGCGAAATACCGAGGATGCCTTCATTCCCTACCCCTGCGATTTCGGCCGACAAGCCAGACTCAATGATATAGAGCAGCGAGACGATGGCAGTCGTGGGAAAGTAAACGTGCTGCAACTTGCCGCCGGGTTCATAGATGGATTCACCAAGCAGCATCGGGACCAGCTCCAGATGGGGCTCCAGGCGCTCGAATTCGGCGGCGGGGAGCGCAGCGAGAAGATGGTTTTGACTTGGGCTATGTGGCGACGACATGGCGAATTGTCGAGAGTTCTACGACTTTGCGGTTAGCTCCACGCCGATTCCGCGGTAACCGATGAAGCGGCAGGATCCGTTAAACATTGGCTCTCCGCTTACCTGAAATCTCTGCTGCTGAGCCATCGTCATTGACGCGACTGAATACGAAATCGAGAAATGGCTGCCGGTCCGCAATCTTTGCCCGAAGCACTTCTCGCTCTGCCTCGTTCCAGCCAGTCACCTCGTCATCGCTACTTTGACCCGCAAAAGCGTCGACCCGGATTCCGAGCATTTCCAGGACTGGCCCGGAAACCTTGGTGAAAGTCCCCGGTCTGGTCCTGTTCCCAATACCAATCCGAGGCCAGTTCGGTCAGGCTGCGATAGCGGGCCTCGCTTTCACGCAGTTCGGCTGTCCGTTCCTGGACCAGGTGTTCCAGCGTCTTGTTGTACTCATCGAGTTTCTTGTATAAAAGCCGGACTTCGAGCATGTTGTGGATGCGCGTCTTGACTTCGATCAGGTCAAACGGTTTGCTGATGAAATCCTTCGCGCCGACCTGCAACGCGCGTAGCTTATGACCCGGTTGGGCGGTGAGCACGATGACCGGCAGGTAGCTGTCAGCATCGTTTGTTTTCAGGCTTTCAATTACTTGGAATCCATCCATGCCTGGCATTTGCAAGTCGAGCAAGATCAAGTCGTAGTGGTTCTTGCGATGCAGCGCGCAGACCTGCTGCGGATTCATTGTTGAGGCAACGCAGGTGTAGCCGGCCGCACTCAGCAATTGCTCAAGCAGGCTGACATTGGGCTCCTGATCGTCAACAATCAGGATGCTGGCATTAAGAATGTCCGATGCACTAAGCATCATGCTTCCTTCTCCGCCTTTGCGCAGGCTGATCCCGTTTTCGCAAATTTCAGTGCCACGTCCAGCGTATCCATGAACTCGTTGACCTTAATAGGTTTGGTGAGATAGCGAAAGAACCCTGCCTCCAGACCTTTCTCAATATCGCGGGGTATTGCGTTGGCACTGAGCGCAATCACTGGGATGTGCCGCGGTCTTCGGGTCTTCAGCCAGAATTCTCAGAGCCTTGATACCGCTGATGCCGGGCAGGTTGATGTCCATAAGGATCACATCCGGCAGGGCGGTGCGCGCAGTTTCGACGCCGCGGTTGCCATCACCTTCGCTTAGCAAGCGGATATCGGGCCGGCGCGCGATGAGATCCTCGACGAGCATCAGGTTGGCTGGGTTGTCCTCGACATAGAGCAGTGTGCTGCAGCGCGGCATCGCCCTCGGCTTGCGCCTGGTTGGCCGTCCTGGGTTTGGCCAAGCCGACCGCAAGTTGAGGTTCGGCCGCCCGGTTCAGGTCGATCCAGAACACGCTGCCCTTCCCGACACTGCTTTCCGCCCCTATGTCGCCGCCCATCAATTCGATCAGCCGCTTGCACACAACGAGTCCGATACCGGTGCCTTCCTCGGCGTTCGCCTCCTGTCCGAGACGATTGAACGGCTGGAAGAGCTGCGCAAGCTTTTCCGGCGGCAAGCCCACTCCGGTGTCCGTGACACGAATGCGAATGCGCTCCGGCGCGCGCTCGATACAGTCCACGACGACCGTTCCCGCCGACCCTGTTGTATTTGATTGCGTTGGAAAGAAGATTGATGAGAACCTGCTTCACCCGTGTGCGGTCGGCTTTGACAAAGTACGGAATTTCGAGATGGGGAAACGTGACACTGATGCCGCGCTTTTGCGCCTGCGGTTCTATCATGGCCTCGCATTCGCGCATGACTTCCGCCAGTGCGCTCGGTTCCAGCGACAGGGACAACTTCCCGGACTCGATCAGCGCAAGATCGAGAATTTCGTTGATTAGTTCCAGCAGGTACCAACCCGCTTGGAGAATCTGATCGATGCTCCGCTTCTGGGAAGGGGTTGGCAGCGGCGAACCGGTTTCCATGAGTTGGGCAAAGCCAAGAATTGCGCTGAGCGGCGTTCGCAGCTCATGGCTCATGCTGGAGAGGAAGTCTGATTTGGCGAGGCTGGCTTTTTCCGCAACGGCCATGGCGTTGTGCAGTTCCAGTTCGACCTGCTTGCGCACGGAATTGTCGGTGCCGATCAACAGGTATCCGATGAGCTCGCCATAGTCATCGCGGAGCGCCGTTATCGATACGATTGCCGAAAGGCGGCTGCCGTCCTTGCGGATATACGTTAACTCATAGATGTCTTCGATCTCCCGCGAAGCTTTGAAAGCTAACGCCTCGAAGCCAGGTGCAATGGTGGTTGCGAGCTCGAGGCTCAATGCCTCGGCGCGTGCCATCACTTCTTGCGGATCCTGCATGTCGCTCGGGCTGATCTTGTTAACGACTTCGGTGGCGAGATAGCCGAGCATGCGCTCGGCACCGATGTTGAACAATTGAATGATGCCCTTTTCGTCGGTGGCAATAATGGAGAAATTGGCGCTGGTGAGAATCGCATTCTGCAAGGCGCCCGTTTTGAGCAACGCTTCCTGGCGCCGCGCTTCGATTACGCCGTCTGCCCTGCCAGCATCATCAAGCAACATCAAATCGTTTTCCTTTTCGGGCATGTCCGGCCTCACCGCAGAACGTGTAGATGATGCAAGGAATTGTGGAACCCGGGACCAAGATCTAAGTTTCAATTCTCGGCGTCAGCGAAGCCAAGAAGCGATACGATCCCTCGTGGTCTAATAAGGGCTCCATGCCGAATTTTCCAGCTATCCATGCCTCCCATCTGTACGCTAGGACACATAGGGCAAGGTTGGGCGCGGTCGCGAGCAGGGTACCGGTGGCGCCGAGTTGGCGTCCAGGTATGTCCGGTGGACGCTGTCGCCGCGAATCACGCCCCAAAGGAGACGATCAAGAAATGGCCAGCCAGTGTCTGGGAGCGGTCCGTAAAGTCGATCGCAACCAAGATTCAGGAATCGCGCGCTATCGCGAAGGAATTTGTCATAACGGTCGGCGGCCGACGAGCATGTGGAACCACAAGAGAAGCATAACGACGGCAATCGATAGAGCATGGAAGGCGCCTTTTTCCCTCTCCGATTCTCGGTCGTTGGTTTACGGGGCCTTCTAGCGCGTTGCTTAAAACGTCACGCGCAGCCGGTCTGATCTCGATTGCGGGACGCTTGGGACAAGCCTTGAATCGGCCTCCACACCAACCAAGGGATTGTCGCCTGAAGTCGTCGGCAGGATGCGTCGATTTAAGGGGTCCTTGGGCCACTCTTCTACAGATTATTGACTATGAAATCCGCGTCGTTGTCGAACCAGGTGACAAGGGGCTGAGCGCCGTCGACGTTCGTTCCCGTACGCCCCCTCAAACCAGTGAAGTGCTGTTCGATGTAGGTCAGCTCCGCGCCATTTGCATAGCAGTACATCGGACTTGTCCAGGCTCCGTAGAACTTATTGCCGACCGTCCAGTTAATGTTGGTATCCAACGATTCGACGTAGCAGGTAAGGACCGCATGGGCGGGGAAGGAGAGTGCGAGAAGGGCGAGTGCAAGATAGCGTTTCATGATTTCTCCCGTGCGTGCCTCATGCTCTCTCAACCGTTCCATGTGGTCTGTGCGCCACCCCACATGGTGGTGTGAGACCGGCTTGCGGGTCAGATCCGCCGCGCCACGCCCTTACGCCAGAAAGAATGTAGTTTCTCCGCTTGCCTGGTTCGAGTCATCGGCACTCGCCCAAGGCGAGGCGATAAGAATCCGCCGAGTTAAGAGCCGGGATATGGAGCTGGGTCAAGCGAAAGTCGTTTGCGCAACGGGATGCCTGGACGCAACACGCACCTCGACCTGGTGTTCCTGTCGATCGTCGGCAAGGAGAACGAAGTTGCCTTCTTGCAACTCGCCATCCACAGTTACGCTAGGCGCATCGAGGCATTCGTCGTCCACCTCTTTGGTTCGTCGCACAGCAATGTCGTAGTAGGTTTCGCGATACCGGTAGCGCACGGCGAATTCGTCCCATCCTGGAGGGAGGCACGGCGTGAAACGGAGGCGGTCCACTTCCAGCTTGAGTCCCAGCAGGGACTCTACGACGAGGCGGTACATCCAGCCTGCAGAGCCCGTGTACCAGGTCCAGCCGCCGCGGCCAGTGTGCGGCGCGAGGGCATAGACATCAGCTGCAACAACGTAGGGTTCTACCTTGTACGTCGCACAGCCTTGCGGCGTTCGCGCATGATTGATCGGGTTTATCATTGCCGTCAATTCCCAAGCGCGCGCACCGTCTCCCAGCGCTGCGAATGCCATTGCGGTCCAGATCGCGCCATGCGTGTATTGGCCGCCGTTCTCCCGCACCCCGGGTACGTACCCACGGATGTATCCGGGATCGAGGTCGGACGAGTCGAATGGTGGATCGAGGAGCTGAATCAGCGCATGGTCGCGACGAACCAGGCGCGTGTTTACGGCGGTCATCGCCATGCGCGAGCGCGCGGGGTCGCCGACTCCTGATATGACCGCCCAGCTTTGCGCTACCGAATCGATTTGGCATTCGGCATTCTTGATAGAGCCCAACGGTGAGCCATCGTCGAAGTAAGCGCGTCGATACCACTCGCCATCCCAGGCGTTCTGTTCGATTCGATGGCCCAATTGCATCGCTTCCATCTCGCAGCGGTCCGCAAACGCCGGATCGCCACGCAAACGAGCCACTTTGGCGAATTCGCTGAGGACGTGACAAAGGAAGAACGCGAGCCAGACGCTTTCGCCCTTGCCATGCCGGCCGATCAGATTCATACCGTCGTTCCAGTCTCCGGATCCGATCAGCGGCAATCCATGCGCGCCGAACTTGAGGCCGTACAGAATTGCGCGCACGCAGTGCAGGTATACGTTTGCGCTTTCGTCGGACCGGCTAGGCAAGTCGTAATAGGAATCGTTCTCGGCATTGACCAACCGACCTTCTAGGAAGTGCGCGGGCTCATCAAGAATCGAGAGGTCGCCGGTAGCCAGAACGTAGCGCGACGTTGCCAACGGTAGCCAAAGATAGTCATCCGAGCAATGCGTGCGAACGCCTCGTCCCGACGGCGGATGCCACCAATGTTGGACGTCGCCTTCGATGAATTGGCGAGCCGCGCAGCGCGCGATTTGCGCACGCACAAGGGCCGGTTCGGTATGGACAAGCGCCATCACGTCCTGTAACTGGTCGCGGAAACCATAGGCTCCGCCCGACTGGTAGTACCCGCTGCGAGCCCACAGGCGGCAGCCCATCGTCTGATATAACAGCCAGCCATTGGTAAGTACGTTGAGGGCCGGATCCGGCGTTCGAACCTGCACGGCATCCAGCGTATGGCGCCAGTGCCGAACCACTGCCTGGAGAGCCTCACGGGCAGCATCAGTTCCGCGAAAACGCTGTATCAGGCTGCTGATCGGATCCCCGGTGTTTGCGGCGCCGAGTCGAAAAACGCTCTCGTGCTGCTGCCCATCCGCCAGGTCACAAGCGACCTGGATCGCGGCGCAGGGATCCAGTGCGGCGCCAACCTTGCCGGAAAGGCGCGCGCGATACATGGCGGCCGGATCGCGCAACGTGCCGTTGCGGCCGATAAATTCCGTACGGTCTCCGGTTACCGTTCGAGTCGGCTCGTCGACGTCGAAGAATGCGACCGCGTCGCCGAATTCACTGTGGTACGGATTGCGAGCGCGCAACGCACCGTTCTCGGCGTCGATCTCGGTCATCACGTGCATCGCCGATTTCGGTGGCACGTCGCCCAATACCCACTCGACATACCCCGTGACGGTCAGTCGCCGCGCACGGCCTGAATGATTGTGCAGTTTCAACACGAAAAACTTGACCGCTGCATCGAGCGCCACAAAGACGGTAAGCTCGGAGCGGATTCCATCTTCCACGTGCTCGAAAACGCTGTAACCGAATCCGTGGCGCGTGACGTAAGCGGCGGAGCCCCCGCAGGGCGACGGGGTGGGCGACCAGAAGTGGCCCGTTTCCTCATCCCGAAGGTAAATGCTTTCTCCGCTCGACTCGCTTACCGAGTCGTTATGCCACGGAGTGAGACGGAACAGGTGAGCGTTTTCGTTCCATGTATAGCCAAGCCCGCTCTCCGACACGACTGTACCGAAGCGCGGGTTTGCAATGACATTCACCCACGGCGCCGGCGTTGCCATGCCCGGTTCCGGGGCGATGACGTATTCGCGTCCGTCTGGCGAGAATCCTCCGATCCCATTGAAGAAGATCAGACCATCTGGCGGCGTACCGACTTCCGTCGAAGCTTGGGGCCGATACGCGCGCGTCGGCACAAGTCGCGGGACTCGCGCTTCAGCAGGTGCGCGACGGTTGATCTGGTCGGCTAAGGTTCCACGGCTGTCGGTGATGATCGCGCGGGCAACAGAATGGAAAAGAACGCGGTCCTCGGTGGAAATCTGTTCTGCATGCCGGACAAAAATGCCTCCGGGTCGATCGACGACGTGGGCTTCGACGCCGGCTGCGATCAGCCCGATTATCTGTTCCTGGAGCCGTTGTCGATAGCCGTGGTGATCCTCGTTCCATATCACCAAATCGACGGCCAGCCCCTTGAGCCGCCAGTAGGCATGCGCCTGCACGAGTTGTCGTACGAGCTCGATGTTGTTGGCATCGGCAATCTGCAGCAACACGATCGGCAGGTCACCGGAGATCGCGTAGCTCCAGAGGCCGGATTGGCCGCGCCGGTTCTTGACCAGGATGCTCGCCGCGGCACGCAATGACGAGTTGGCGTATATCACTGAGCTGGCAAGGCGGCCATAGAGTTGCGAATCGGCTTCGGTGGCGTTGAGCTGTCGGAGCACCACTTGGCTGTGCGTCCAGGTCAGGTCAAACGCGCGATCCGCCAGACTACGATCCTGGTACTTGTCGACGAGATGCAGCACGGCATCGCGCGTTTCGCCAGCGCCCGAAACCATGTCGAGCGTTGCTGTCGCTCCGGCGGCGAGAGTCAGTCGATGGCGAATGGCCGCTATCGGATCCAATACGGAGCCCTCGGTTCCCGACAGCGCCCCGGGGCAGGTCATCGCGAGGGGCGAAGCTACGGTACGGCCACGGCCAATGAAACGCATTCGATCGGTCTCGAATGAAATTTCCTGGGCGCTCGCTCCATGTGCGCCCATCAGGTGAAACATCCACGGCACCGGCTCTTCGAGAGACCGGGGGCGGCGCGTGCAAAGAACGGCGCGCCGTTCGTGGAGAATCTCGGTTTGTACGAAGAGATTGCTAAACGCCGGATGCAATGCGTCGGCGGCCGCTGGCGCGAGAACGACCTCCGCGTAGCTGGTGACGTCAATCGTCCGGGTGGAACGGGCTCGGTTGGTGATGTGAATCCGGCGGACTTCTACATCATCTTCCGGCGAAACCACTATCTCGGTATGCGTCTCGAAATCAAAATCTATCCGTCGAAACTCCGCCCGGCCCTCGGAGAAGATCGCTTCATAGTGTTCCGTTTGCTTGAGGGTAGGCTGATGCGCAGTTGACCAGAATTGTCCGCTCGCCTCATCACGAAGGTAGCAGAATGTACCCCAGTTGTCGGACGTACTGTCCTCGCGCCAGCGAGTCACCGCCAAGTCCTTCCAGCGACTGCTCCCGCCCCCGGCATTCGTGATCATCACGTGGTAGCGACCATTGGAGAGCAATTGCACCTCGGGAATCGCCGTGCCCGGGCTCGTCAGTACGCGCACCGGCATTTCCGGTCCGCTTCCAGCCGCGCGAAGGTCGGCAAGATCTGTGGCAGAGGAGTGAAACAGTGTGGCCTTTGGGATACGTTCCTGGAGAAGAAGCAACGTCGCCTGAAGGAGTGGGTCGGCCTCGAAGCGCCTTTGCATGGGTCGCTCCAAAAGCACATAGGCATAGGAGAGCAGACTCATCGCCTGATGGTGTGCCATGAAGGACTGAACCACTGCGCCCGATTCACCGCGCCGTTGTCGCGCCGGCGTGTAGTCGATGGCTTCGAACAAGCCCAATCTGCCCGCCAAGCCACCACTGGCAAGACGCTGTAAGTTGAGGCACGCCGCCTCCGGGGCGACCATCAGGGCGAGCGCCGATGCGTAGGGAGCAACGACCAAGTCCTCGCCGAGTCCACGTTTCAAACCCAAGCCAGGGACTCCAAAGGCGCGATACTGATAATTGAGATTGACATCGACCGCGTTGTAGCCACTCTCGGACATTCCCCACGGGACGCCGCGTTGCCGCCCGTATTCGATCTGTCGCTCCACCGCGGCCCGGTAAGTCTGGTCGAGCAGCGTATTCTCGTAGGTCGGCATCACCAGCAGCGGCATGAGGTATTCGAACATCGAGCCGCTCCATGCCAGAAGAACCGGTTCCGCGCCGACGGAGGTGAGCAGACGCCCTAGCGAAAACCAGCTTTCCTGGGGCAGCTTTCCCTGCGCAATGGCGACGAAATTGCACAATCGCGCTTCCGATGCCAGCAAATCGTAGTAGCTCCCATCGCAGCGACGCTCA
Organism: uncultured beta proteobacterium; assembly: GCA_963778275.1. Lineage (GTDB taxonomy): Bacteria > Pseudomonadota > Gammaproteobacteria > Burkholderiales > Casimicrobiaceae > PALSA-1003. The sequence continues at coordinate 273,681 of CAVZTS010000015.1, forward strand.
GCAACGTTGTACCCGATCACCAATTGCCGTCGGACCTTGTCGAACAGGAAGTCATAGTCCATTGCGGCAAAAGCGGTTGCCTGCAGGGTAAGCTGGTCGATGGCAACCATTCTTGCCTTTGCGTGCTCCGCACTTTGAATGACAAGTCGCCGCAGCGTGTCATCGCCGTCGCGCGTGCGTTCGATGAGGGGCGACCAGATCGCGCCGAGCGTCGCAAGTTCGCGGAGCGTGGGGATTCCGCCGGCGCCCGGGAAGTCGGGGCCTGCTTCTGACATCACTTGCAGTGGTAGCCACGGTGCGAGATGAAGCAGCTCATCACGAAAATCCGCGCATTGCCTCGCGAGCGCCAGCGCCCAGGACCGAGCTTCGCTCTCGGAATTCTCCGGAGCAGTGAAACACGCGGCCGCGGCGGCGGCACACGCATCAAGCTCTTCCACATGAGTCCACGCGTCGGCCAGCCTGCAGGGTCCAACAGCGGCCGCAAGTTCGAGCGCCTTTTCGAACTGCGCAATTGGAGCTGGCGGATCGTTGCCAACGGCGTTTAGCAGAAGCCGGAAAGCGTCGCTTAGGCCGTCGAGCCATCGCGGGTTGAGGACGGGAGCATCGGCAAGCGCCGTGAGCCCGGAGCGCAATGTCAGCAGGTGACCCGCGAGGTTGCCGCTGTCCACCGTCGAGACATAGAGGGGGGGCAAAGGCAATCGCGTTTGGGTGTCGTACCAGTTATAGAAGTGGCCTCGATACCGCTCCAGCGATTCCATGCTGCGTAGCGCATTCATGGTGCGCATGACCAGCCGTCCGGTCGACATATAGCCGAAGTCATACGCCGATAGATTGGCAAGGAGCGCCAATCCCATATTGGTGGGCGACGTCCGGTGCGCGACTTTGACTGCCGGATTCTCCTGCACGTTGTCGGGCGGCAGCCAGTGGTCGTCGGGGCCGACGTACATCTCGAAATATGCCCACGTTTTTCGCGCTAGCTGGCGCAGGAACTGGGTCTGGTCAGCTGTTAGCCCGGTGCGGGGACGCACGAGCGGGCGACTCATCCACCAGGCAATGGCGGGCGATGCTGCCCACAGCAACAAGATCGGCCCGGCTACCAGCAAGACCGCGGGATTGGTGTACGAGAGGCCGATCAATGCCGCGGCAGCCAATACCGGGGCAATCACCATGGAGCGATAGGACGCAAACAGATCCGTTCGGTCGCGTTCCTCCAATGCTAGATCGACTTCACTCGACCGGTTCCACTCCAGCAAGCGCCGGTGGGTAATCAGCATCCGTCCGATCGTGCGCACGATTGAATCGAGGCAGAAGAAAGCTTCATACGGCAGGAAGGCGAGCGCGAGGAGCGCCTGCAGTGCGTGCCGCCGCGCGGACCACTCGACGGCGGCCAGACGTTGCCTGGGTGACACGTCGGCCCGCTTCTCGGCCAGGGCGGAGAACAACCCCAGGACTGACGGAACCAGGAGCATTCCGACCACGACGTCAGTCCAGAACCACGCGGGCGACAGCACCGCCCACCCCAACAGCAGCAGCAATGTAAGAGCGGGGGAGACCAAGCTGCGCCGCAGGTTGTCAAACACCTTCCATTGCGACAGCATCGAAAGCGGATTGCGTTCGCGACGCGCGCCGGGACCTTTGACGCGCCGCCGCAGCCATCCCACAAGCTGCCAGTCGCCGCGGATCCAGCGGCGCCGGCGGGCCACGTCGGCGCTATAGCGAGCCGGAAACTCCTCATACAACTCAGCGTCGCTCATGAGTCCGGCGCGCGCGTAGCACCCTTCCAGAAGATCGTGGCTTAGGACGCGATTCGCGGGGAAGCGTCCCCTGAGTGCGCGTTCGAATGCATCGACATCGTAGATTCCCTTACCGATAAACGAGCCCTCGTCGAAGACGTCCTGGTATACGTCCGAAACCGTCCGCGTGTACTGGTCGATGCCTGGCTCGCCCCCGTAAAGGCGCGCGTATCGCGACCGGTTGGTGCAAGGCAAGCTCACGGACACTCGCGGTTGTAGGATGCCGTGACCTGACGTCACGACCTCCCTGCTCGTGTTCTTTCCGGGCTCAGCGAAGCAAGCCGTATTCAACGGGTGTGCCATCGCGCCGACAAACTGTCGCGCCGTATCACGCGGCAGCTGCGTATCCGTATCCAGAGTAATGACGTACTTCACTTGCGACAGGATGGCTGTCGCGCCAACGATGAGGGAAAACCCGGCGGAAGGACCACCACGCAATAAGGAGTTCAAATCACCAAGCTTGCCACGCTTGCGTTCGTGACCCATCCAGATCCGTGCTTCTGCATTCCAGCGTCGAGGGCGGTGAAACAGATAGAACACGCTGGCGTCGGGTGATTTGTCGGGGGCACCGTCATTCACGATTTCATTTTCTGTTCCGGGCGAAGGATCGCCGCGCGCGTACTTTCCATTCAGCTCGTTGATCCGGGTTTCGGCCAAGCGAAGTAGCTGCTCATCGGCGGGAAACGATTCCTGATCCGCGTCCGGAAAATCGGTCAGCAAGCCAAAGTGCAGGTGTGCGTCGCGATTGGCGAGGAACCGGACCTCGAGTGCCTCCACCAGATCCTCGACGTTTTGAGCGCTGGCGAGCATGGTCGGAACCACCACCAGCGTTCGCGCCCTCGCCGGGATACCGCCAGAAAAGTCCATACGCGGCAATGAGTGCGGGGTCACCAGCAACGTCGCCAGCCAGTTAACAACCGTCACCGCTAACTGGCTGGTGGCCAGCAAGGAAATGCCGATGGTCACTGCGAGTGTTTCCGTACTCGCCCCGGTGCTGTGGGCGTACAGGGCTAGCCCGGTAGTGAAGACCCCCACAATGGCTGCGATCGCGCCAAGGTAGAATAGGAGTGGAAATCGCGCGCAGATTTTGCGTAGAGCGTCGACCGCGGAAATTTCGACCCCAGCTGCCCGTTCCAGCTCGGGAACTCCGTTGTCGATCAGGTAGAAGCCGACGTGCGCCGCCCGATGATCACTCCCTTTGCCGGCAGCGCTGGCTCGAGCGAGTGCGATCGCCTTCTCGGCGACCACCGCTTCCGTCAGGCGGCCATTCTTGGCGATCCGCTCGGTCGCATGCCGATAACGGTCTCGAGTCGCAAACTCCATCTGTCCATAAACGCCTCGTGGATCCTGGCGCAGTATCTTCTCGACGACGCTATGGGATTCGACGAACTCGCGCCAGTCGATTGCGCTCAGGAAGCGAAGGCTGCCGATACTGTTGCTGATTGAAACCTGATCAGACGCCTGTTGCTGGTTTTCCAACTGCACCAGCTGCTCGATCGTCAGATGCGATTCGGCGAGGCGTTGTTCGATCCAGGTCAGCGCAAGGGCTAGCGCCGCGCTTTGTCCTTGCAGACGGCGCGCAAGCTCCGCCACGAAAGCGCTGCCCATCGGTGGCGTCGACCGCGCCATGTCGGCGATGACGAGGATGAGGCTCTTCGGATCCCGCTCCGCGGTCTCCATCATCCGATCTGCCCAGAGATTGGCTAAATCGCGCTCCGCCCTGCCGGCTGCAATCTGCACTCCGACGCGGCGGAGATTCTCGATCAGTGCGAGCCGCAGCATGATCGGGATGGCCCAAAGTTCTCCTAGATTTAGCGTCGTAACCGATTGGTATGCGGCCACGAAGCGGCTCAAGCCGTAGGCGTCAACGCGGCCATCGCCGTGGGAGATTGTTTCGAGCGCGATGTCATATACGCGCGGCAGGCCCGCTGATGGTCCGCAACGCCAAACGCGGCAGCTCCCGGCTGTAACCGCGCGGCAAATGCCTCTTCGCGATGCTGATCTGTTCCTCAATCAGATGATAATTGTCCAGCAACCACTCGCCAGCCGGACTGATCCGGTGGTTTGCCGATACCGCGGCGGTCAGCCGCTTGGAGAAATCGGTCAATACGCTCTCGTTTGCAGCCAACCGTGGGAGGAGCGGATCTCCGGCACGACGGGGCGTTAGCCGATGCGTCCGGGCGAGACTTTTGCCGTGCCGCTCCATCTGGTCGGCGCTGAACAATTCCGAGCGCAGTGGAGGCTCCTCCGCAGCTGGCTTGGCGGCAAGCCACTGGTGCGCAAAAGCGCTTTGAACTGGGTCAGATGCCCGAAAATCGAGGTGCTGCTGGTCGCCAATTGCGTTGTCCCTTCTGATCGTACGATAGCTGCATTGCCACGGAGTTGCTTACGCCGTCAGTCGCGTGGGTGATTTACCGAGCCACGGGCCCATACAGAGACCGGGCCATGGATCAACATTCGCGTCCCGAGTTCAATCTCCAAGGAGTTCGGCAACCGGGTGCAATTGTTCCACGTGCTGCGATACAACTTTGACGATAACGATGATGGGAATGCTGAGCAGCATTCCCCACACGCCCCACAACCAACCCCAAAACAGCAGCGAGATAAACACGGCCGCTGCATTCATGTTGGCGATGCGCCCAGTCATCCAGGTGGTTACGAATGTTCCGACAACAGTAGCAATCGCCAGCGATGCACCAGCCACAAGCAGCGCCGTGGCGAACGATTCGAACTGCGTAAAGGCCGCCAATCCCGTTGCGATCGCCGTGACGGCGGGGCCAAGGTAGGGAACGAGGTGTAGCAGTCCCGCAGCGGCGGCCCAAGCTCCGGCGTTGTCAAGACCAATCCAGTGGAACACGATCCAACTGAGCAATGCGACGAGCAGATTTGTAGTGAGCAGCATGAGCATGTATTTCTGGATCGAACCGTTGATGTCGTCGAGAATTTTAACGGTAATCTTCCTCCTCGATAGTGACGATCCCGCCAGCCGCACCAACTTCCGTTTGAATGTATCACCGCCAAGTAACAGAAAGAAAACCAGGAACACGACCATTGCCGCCTGGCCCATGGCGCCGAGAGCGCCAATAGAACTCTCCCATAGGAAGCTACTGAGCTTGAACGAAGGCTGGTCGACGATGACGTGAGTGGCGGGCTGGCGCGGAGCGGGCGGCACCAACGGCCGCCTGAGTCGTCGCTTTCTCCACGACGGTCGCGGCGTCTTGCACCTTCTGTAGGCTGCCGATCTGACCGGTGCGCAGGCGCGCAAGATGGGTGGCAAACTTGGTCGCAGCCTCGGGCAACTGCTCGACGATGGTCTGCATTTGGCCGCGCAACGAATACGTGCCGAGGCCGAGTGCACCGATCACGCTTACCATCACTATGACGGTGCCGATAACACGCGGGATCTTGATTGCTTCAAGCCATGCGACGAGCGGATTCAGCGTGTAGGAAATGACAATGCCGAGCAACAGCGGCACGAGAAAGGTCTGGGCCCACGACAGGGAAAACACGGCCGCAAGCGCCGCCAGAATTCCCAGCGCCAGCCCACGCGCGTCAACCGACATACGCGTCGGAGGCAGCGTGGCAAGCGACGCGGCGACGACTGGAGCCTGTTGCTCGACAGCCAGCGCCGGATCAGTTGCGCCGAAGGAAACCCGATCGGTCGTGGCGCTCATTGCGCACAGACGGCGGCATTTCGGCGCTGGCGCGTACGCTCAGCTCGATTTTGCAGAGCGCCTCTTTCTCGTCGATTCTCTTGGCAAGACGACGAGCAGATCCGCCAATTCGTCGGCATGTTCTTCTTCCGTAGCCAGAATTCCCTCCATCATGCGGCGCGTAGTCGGATCACGCTCACCGAGGTATTGAATGATTTCGCGGTAGCTGTCGATAGCAATTCGTTCAGCAACCAGGTCTTCCTTGATCATGCTCGTCAGTGAATCGCCCTCGACATACTCAGCGTGGCTGCGGCTTGCGAGCCCCTGGGGGGCGAAGTCGGGCGCGCCTCCCAACTGCACGATGCGTTCCGCGATCTCGTCGGCATGCCCCTGTTCCTCATTTGAATGATCGAGAAATTCCTGGGCCACGCTCTGGGAATGAATTCCTCGCGCCATGAAATGATGGCGCCGGTAGCGCAGGACGCATACGAGTTCTGTCGCTAAGGAATCATTCAAGAGCTTGAGCACTATTTCGCGATCCGCGGAATAGCCAGGAGTGACAGAGCCTTCATCGATGTGCTGTCGAGCACGCTTGCGTAACGCCCTGATGTCGGTGAGAAACGGGGTTCGGGCATGGGCGTGGGTTCCAATTCTGTGGTTGATGCTGGTCGGGAACAACGTTTGTCAAAGTCCGGCGATACCGAACAGGTGCATCGTTATCTTGCCGCGCTGACTTCTCGCTCGCCTTAGGGCCGCCTCGCGCGCGTAAACCGTACCGCTTTGGCTGTGTCGACCCCACGTGCTGAAAGAGGGCACGTCGCTTAGCGGCAACAAAAGAAGTCTAGCAACGACGTCTAACGGTCGTCTGTGCGCTTGCGCACATAGACCTCTGGCGCCGGCTGTGAAGGGCGCGCTCGGCAGATTCTTTTGGGTTTGGCTCAGACACCGCGGTCGGCTAGAGTTGTTGGGGCTCGTGACCGGGCCCGGAGCGAAACTGCCGCCGCCGGACCCGGCACTGTGCACTTCCGATGCCGGCATGCTTGAGAAGATCGGCACTACAAAATGTTAGCGCCGAGCCACCTCGCTGATCCTCAGCGAGGTGGCTCGGCGCATGTGCCAACGGCGTTTGTCCTGTCCCGGCAGTGTTTGCCGGCGCGGTGGCCGAGGTCGCCTCAACCGCTAGCCTTTCTCATGGCCGTTCTCCTGCCCCTGCTTGGGCTCCTGCGCGGACGGCTTGCCCTTGTCCTGGCTTTGCGCCTTCGGTTCCTGCTGCTGATGCTGGGTCGCCGCCACCGGTACTGGCTGCGGTTGATGCTGCACTTTCGTTTCCGGCTTGGGTGCTTGGCCTTGTGGTCCCTTGTTCTGTACCTGCGACCTTGACACTTGCTGCGGCGGATGTTGAGCCGCGGCTTGCGGTGCCCGCTCAGCTTGCGGCTGGGCTTGCGGTTTTGACGCTTGCTGCGGATGCTGAGCCGCCGCTTGCCGTGTCCGCTCCGCTTGCGGCTGGGCTTGCGGTTTTGAGGCCTGCTGCGGATGCTGAGCCGCTGCTTGCTGTGGCTGCTGCTTCGCAGGCTGAGCTGCCGGGCTGCTCGGCGGAGCCGCCTTCGCCGTGGTGGACGTCTGGACGTCTCTGCCATTCTTTTGCGGAGGTTGTCCGCGTGCGCGTGGCGGTGTAGCGCCTTGCTGCGGTGAAGATGGCGGGCTGGGACTGCGTTGAGCCTGCTGCGGAGAGCTTCTTTCCTGAGGCTTTACCTGCTTTCCCTGCGAAGGCGCGGGCGCGCTCTGCGCTGGCTGCGCCTGATAGTGTTGCTGCACCACGGTGTCGCGCGGCTGGTAGCGATAGTTCTGGCTTTGCAACGCCTGCTGCTGTTCCACACGCGGATATCGATTACCCGAATATTGCCGCTGGTATGCAGGGAGCGGGGCCGGCGGGGGCGCGGTGGCGCGATCCCAGCTGTCCCACCCGTGTCGACGCTGATCCCATGCCGAGCCCAATGCTCACCCCACTGCGGCGCTGCATCCGAACTCCACCCCGAAAAATAGGCGGGCGGTTGGCGGTAGTAGCGGACCGGGACGCGCAGAATAAACAGCGGCACTTCGTCCGGACTGACGAGATCCCAAGGTCCGTTGTACCAGGAGCTCATGTACCAATTGTCTCGTTGATAGACCCAGTACATGCCATCGTAGAAGAAATAGTTCGAGTTGACCTGTGGAGCGTAGTAGACAGGGTAGCCGGGCACCGGGACAAACGCCGGATACACCGGCTGGTTGAATCCGAAGCTCACCCCCGGCAGATTGACTCCGACGCTCACCTGAGCAGAGCTCGACGTGATCGAGCAGAGTAACATCCACAATATTATGAGTCCGTTACGCATTTTCTTTTCCTTCCATTTCAACGTTCGTCCATGGCATCTGATGCCTATACGAATTTCTTCGTAATGGAATCAGCGCCTGGTCCGGTCTTGCTGTCACTCAATGAAACCTTGGCCAGCGAGCCCGTGGTCAACCGCAGCGCCGTTGCCGCTTCTTGCTGCTGGTCGTATCGGATTCTTGCAAATGTTTTGTGCAAGTTCGTGTCGAGGCTCGTGGTATATCGAAACGATGGGTCGAAGAATCGATTTCATTGCACTCCCTGCATTACGCCGCACCATAGGCAGACTCGCCACACACGATGTTCGACAAATCGCTCTGCGATCTGCAATCACGAAACTCGCGCCGAGTTATGCCGCCACGATAGCCACCTGCCGTGCTGTCGTCAGTGCGATAGCGCACATAACCAGAAGCGGTCGGCTGCGAGGCTGCAACGTCTTGCTTTTGTTGGGTTTGCCAAAGCACGCGTTTCGTGTTCCGCGTCACAGTCCCGGATGGCCTGATTACATCGGTGGGTGGAGCATTGCGCTTCGGCGGATGATTTCGGTTCTGAGTTCGCCAAATTGCCTCTGCGTTTCCGATTCGATAAGCGCCGGACCTAGAAGCGGGGGAATCCACATGTTGGGGGTGTAACGTCCGCTGTTGACAATGTGGAGCCGTGTGGAAACTTCGACGAGTCGCGTTACAAAAATAGAGGTTTTCAGATCGCCGCTGATCAGTCGTGAGCGGATCTCGTCGTACGGCACAAGTTCGATCTCCCGGATGTTGTCAAACGTCAGGGTCAATGGTCCTCGTGATGCCTTCCCCTTCTGATGCACGCGCAACACGTTGTCCGAGCCGCCCTCGATACTGCTGTACTCAAGATTCGAGATGAAACGTGCCATGTGATCATAGTCAGTCAGAACTTCCCACACTATCATTCGGGGCGCGTCGACCGGACAGTCAACCTCCACCGTAACCTGCTCGCCGTCCAGCAGAACATGGACGACGATGTCTTGATGGGTCTCAAGGCACCAGGCACAGAACGGGAGTGCGGTCAGCAGAATGGCGGCTAGAATCCTCAATTTGGTGCACTTGCCGGGTTGTCCCTGGAAAGCACCTTGTGCGGCAGGTACGAACGCACGTTGAGTGCGAGCGCCGACCGATTGTGATTGTCAATCGCTTGGTTGAGGCTGACCGGTTTGTCGTTTTTGTATTGCCTGACAGGCGCCATCGGCGGGATCGTGGTGCAGTAGCCAAAGTCCGTCTGTACGCCGGCGCACGGTTACCGCGACGGCCTTGCCGTATTGCCGGCGTATCGATTCTCTTATATGTGCGGAATCGAACAGACGGTTTTCTGAAGCGCGGCGAGACTTGCTACTTGAGGGTGCGCTTCGCGTATTCCCTGCTTTTCACCTCCCAAGAGAAGAAAGGTTCGCTATGAATCTGAACTTGGCCATTGGCCCGCTTGTATCGCTCATCGCTGGCATTCTGATTCTGGTGATGCCCCGGCTATTGAACTATATCGTTGCCATTTACTTGATCGTTATCGGCCTGCTGGGACTTTTCGGCGGTAGCTTTCATCTGAAATGAAGTGATCGGTCAAGAAGAAGGCGTGGGTCGCGCAATTGGAAATGAACCCCGACCGATATTTCGAGGTCGAATGCGTCCGATGTGGAACGTAGCCCAAAGCTCGATAGCCGCACGATGTTGACTCTGCGCGCCGGTCCAGCTGCCGCAGTTTGAGCACCGCACCGCTTGCCCTCGGTAAGCCGCTTTCGGACCCGGCGCGGCTGGCATGGGATTGATGCCCGCGATGAGCGGCAAACACAGCAAGGTCGCCTCCGCGTCGGCTGATAGGCCCGCCACAAAAATGTGGTCGCGATGTCGCACCTGGATTGCGGGAAAAACCCCTGCGCCGCCGCTCCGCCTTGCGGTCTCCACTCTGGTTCTGGGGTTGCTTTGGGGGTGCACGTTGCTTCCCCCAGGGTCCGACTTTCCCAAGACGACGTCCACGGCACTCCCGTACCCTACGCCGACGCGGCTTGGCCGGCAGGTCGAAAGTGCCGCGCCCGATCACGACGGAATGTCCGCGTTTCGGTTACTGTCCGTAGGTGTCGACGGGTTTCTCGCTCGGGCGCAAATGATCAATGCCGCCGAGCGCACCCTGGATCTCCAGTACTTTATCTTTCGTCAGGATGAGACTGGCCAGCTGTTGACCGATGCCATACTGCGTGCTGCCGACCGCGGCGTACGCGTGCGCGTTCTAGTCGATGACGGGGATACGCTTGAAGGCGACGAGCAAATCGCGGCACTTGCTTCCCATCCACAAATTGCGATCCGAATATTCAATCCGTTCGCGTATCGCGGCCATAGCGAGTTGTTTCGAAGCGTTGAATTCGCATTCAACGCTTCACGGCTTGATTACCGCATGCACAACAAGCTATTGGTCGCAGACAATGCGATCGCGCTTGTCGGCGGACGCAATATCGGCGATCAATATTTTCAGGTCGACCCTGATTCGCAGTTTGGCGATGACGACGTCTTCACTGCGGGTCCAGTCGTAAAACAGCTCTCCAATGTGTTCGATGAGTTCTGGAGCAGCGCCAGCGCAATCCCGGTCGAAGGCCTTGCCGGTGGAGGTCACACGGACGCCGGCCTGGACGCCTACCGCAAGGCCCTGGACGAACATCGCCGTCAGTTGAAGATGGACGGCACTGACTACGCGAGCCGGGTTGCAAGCGGCGAACCGCTTGCCGGATTGATGGACGGTAGGCTGCCGCTGGTCTGGGCGCATGTACAGCTGGTCTATGACAGTCCGGAGAAAAAGCGTGTTGAAAACGGCGAAATGATCGGCAAGCTGATGCACCGCACGGTGGCGAAGGCTGCAGCCGCAGTACAGTCCGAGTTGCTTATGGTCACACCCTACTTCATTCCCGGAGACGCCGGAATGCGGATGTTCATGGACTTGCGCAGGCGTGGCGTGCGCGTTCGCGTGCTGACCAATTCGCTCGACTCAACGCCCGAATTGGTCGCTCAGGCCGGGTACATGCGGTATCGCAAGCCTCTACTCGAACAAGGCGTGGAACTCTACGAAGTGCGCGCACTGTTGGGCAACGCCCGCGGCAGCGGCGAGACGTTGGCGGCGACACGCTCGGGGAACTACGCGTTACACGCGAAATTATTCGTATTCGATCGGCAGAGACTGTATATCGGCTCAATGAACTTCGATCAGCGTTCGCGCAACCTGAACACCGAGATCGGTTTGATCATCGACAGTCAGGAGCTTGCGCAGCAAACCGCCACGCGTTTCGAGTCGATCGTAGCTCCGGCAAACAGCTATGGATTGTCGCTGCGAGCGGATGCTGCGGGCGGCTCATCGCATTTGCTCTGGCGCACCCAGGAAAACCTCAAAATTATTGAGTACGACGTGGAACCAGCACGCAGCGACTGGCAGCGCGCGAAGGTCAATTTCCTCTCACTGTTGCCGCTGGACAACGAGCTGTGAACGGGCAGTGAGCAAAAGATTGATCAAGGATTTACATCGGTGACTGACCTGCCAGAGGAACGGATGCCACGACTGCCGATTTTCCGCATGTCGCGACAGCACATTCGCGGACATCGCGAAATGGGGATGCACGTGGATTCCGCGGCGACCTGGGAGGTCCGAGTGGCTGCGGAATGCGATCCTCACCCGGTGCGTCGAGCATCCGGGGCCCGCACCCCCGCTGACTTTGAAGATCTCGCGTGCGCCCTGATCTCCAGGCTCGGGTCCAGAGAACTTTGTCGAACGCGCCCAGTTCTGGCATTTGACGTCGTGCCGACATGGCGGCGAAAAAAGTGCGGCTGACGCCGCACCGAACTTACTGCGAGCGAATAGCCTGCTGACTTCCTTCTTGCGTACGCGAACCATGGCCCGAGGCACCAAGCCTAGCCCGCGTCGTTGCTGATCGGCGCTACCGCACGCGAATTTGAGGGCCCTTACATCTTCTTTTGTGTTTCCTTGGCTTCATCGTGCAGTTTCTCACCGCCACTTTGAACATCCTTGCCCGCGCCCGCTACCGTATTGCAACCGGCAATCGTGCCTAACGTCCCCAGCATGCCCAGATGCCCAGCATGATCAATGCGCTCAGTATCTTTCTTGTCATGATTCATTTCCTCTGGTGATGAGTTCAAATTGCGTCGACCGGAGCGGGTTATTGATGACGCTCGATCCTCCGCTGCGCTGCGAGACTCTGCGAATGTTCCTAGTGCGCCCTGCGGAACAGAAAGTGATATGCAACGAGGACAGCCATGGCGCCCACAATGGCGACAAAGAAGCTGTACAGGTTCAGCCCACTGACACCGGCCATCCCGAAGACATTGAAGAGCCACCCGCCGGCCACTGCGCCGACGATGCCGAGAACGATGTCGAGCAGGAAACCCTCGCCGGACTTGTTAATGATCTTGCTAGCGATGAATCCCGAGACCAGCCCGAGAACAACCCAAACCAATAGTGTCATGATCGACTCCTAATTCTGCAACGGTTGGGCTTCGGTCTTGCCAATGCGGTGGGGCCCAACAAGCCTCACCGCACGTTCGGGCCGCATCGCAAAAGGCCATCTTCGACCCGTTGTGCGCTACCCGACGCCGATGGCGCGATCGCCACCCGCAAACACAGCAACGTCAATGCGCCACAGTGAAGTATGGCTGCAATGGCCGGTACGGTCGGTGCGGTAGCGCACACTGGTGATCATTTGCTACGCGCGACGCGATGCGCCACTCGGCCAATCGACGCATGTGCGGCCGCCGTGGCGTGAACTCGTGGCGAGCGGCCGGACAAGGTCCAGGCACGCCGTGGTGCAAAGCGTAAGATCTGCGCCCGACTTAAGGGCCAGTCGCTGAAAGACTGAGGTTCGCGCGCTTCGGTCCGACGATGCATCTGCGGTTGCGCTACATCCCGGCGCTGCTCACCCAGCTAGGATAGAAGCGCCGTGAACCGCCACGCCGAGCGCTTATGTGCGCTAGCGCGCAGACAGGGCAAAAGCTGGCCATACCCTTGCGTCAATCGCAGGAAGTGAAACCGCTTGCTTCCGTCAGCCCCGGGAATAGGATTTGCGCCCCAGTCTCGCCGACGCCTTGGTTTCACCGCCATCTGAGGAGTGAAGCGGTGCCATCAACCCAACATGCCCATCGAGTCAATCGCCTGCTCAAGGCATTGCCGAGCAGCGATCTGCGCCGAATGCTGGCCGGGTGCGAAGCTGTCGAACTCGCGTTTGCCGACGTGCTTTACACGCCCAGGGAGCGTCTTAGCCATGTTTATTTCCCCATCAGTAGTTTCATCTCGCTGATCATGCCGATAGACGATTCCGCCTCGCTCGAAGTCGGTCTGGTCGGAAACGAAGGCATGTTCGGGATTCCACTCGTGCTCGGCGTCGACGTATCGCCGATGCGTGCAGTGGTACAGGGCGCGGGGTCCGCACTACGAATGGACGCCCCGGCCTTCTGCCGCGAGCTCGGACGCAGCCCGGCACTGCAACGCGAAATTTACCGCTATGTCTTCGTCCAAATTAGCCAGCTTGCCCAGACGGCCGCCTGTACACGCTTCCACGTCGTTGAGGCGCGGCTTGCCCGATGGCTGCTCATGACCCAGGATCGCGCACACGCGGACAACTTTCATGTCACGCAGGAATTCCTGGCACTCATGCTTGGGGTCCGCCGAGTCGGCGTTACCAAGGCAGCGGGGGCCCTGCAGAAGCGCCGTCTCATCCACTACAGTCGCGGCGATATCACCGTTCTTGACCGCGGTGGACTCAAGGCTGCTTCCTGCGGGTGCTACAAGGCAGACCGAGAATCGTACGACCGAATCCTTCGCTTAGCCACCCTCGAGTGAAGGGATCGCCGGCCAGTCAATGGCGGTCCGCGGCAATCGTCGAAGCTAGGCCTTCAAGGTGCGACGAGCTGAGCGGCCGGTCCGCGGCGGAATCGGTTGTTCGAGGGCATTCGACGACCAAGCACTACCACACGACTGCCCAATCGCCATGCGCGTGGGTTTGCGTCGCTAAAGACGGCCGTTGAGCCGTCGCGGAAGCGGACCGTGAATTCATAGCCCTTCCCCGATGTGGCATCAGCGGCGATTGCGCCGGCGGATGCGTCGGAGACAACTCGCGGAGCTCCAATGTCCACAGCGTCTTGCCGGACACCGTCGCCTGAACGCTCGATTCGCCGCATCGACTCGATAACCCCGCACTCGGGGCACCTTGCCCGGCTTCGACGGTCCGTCGCGGCCCGCGTTACGGCGACGTGCCCTGGCGCGTCCCCGGCCCGGGCGCCCCCGGGCCCGCTCGGCGCTGCTCCCGGCTCGGACAGTGCGCTCTTGGTCTGAAATACTGGCGTACGAAATCGGGATCGAGCGGACCATCGCAACGATACCGGTACTCGCCAACAAACAGATCGAGATTCCAGCAATCCACAGTGGCAGGCGTGCTGGCAGTTTGGAGTGCGTCGGAATTTCGTTCTCCTTCGGTGTGCGCCGCCCCGAGCGATAGTCGCGCCGAGCCCATTGAGCAACCCACCAGGCACTGCTACGAGTATCGCCAAGCCGCAGGAAAAACTCGAGCCAAGCATGACGCCAAGACGCGGCGATGTCGGTGCGGTAGCGCACGTCCGCGCGGTGTAGGACATCCGGCCGCGACTCTTCATTCGTCGCCACACGAACGCGCCAAAGCTGACCGGGCCACTGCGAGCCTTTGTGCCGTACCGGACAAAGGGACCGTTTAAGGATTAGACTATATCGCGAATGGCAGTCAGCAAACGGCGCCGCAGCGCTGGGAATACGTCGTCCTTGCCCTTGAGGGCCAGGTCGCGCGTGACTGCAGCCGCGCCCGTCAGTCCGCATCAGAATCATCTGCTCGACGCCCTGCCCGCAGGCGACTACTCGCGCCTCAAGTCCCATCTGGAAGTGATACCGATGACGCTGGGTCAGGTTCTCTACGAACCCGGCGCCCGGTTGCAGTACGTCTATTTCCCCACCACGGCGATCGTTTCCCTGCTCTACGTCATGGAGGACGGGGCATCGGCGGAAATTGCGGTGGTCGGCAACGAGGGCATGCTCGGCATATCGCTGTTCATGGGCGGCGAGACGACGCCCAGCCACGCGGTGGTGCAAAGCGCGGGCTTCGGGGTCCGGCTTAAGGCCCAGTTGCTGAAAGACGAGTTCGCGCGCTTCGGGCCGATGATGCATTTGTTGTTGCGCTACACCCAGGCGCTGATCACCCAGATGGCACAGACAGCGGTGTGCAATCGACACCATTCGGTCGATCAGCAATTGTGCCGCTGGCTGTTGCTGAGCCTCGATCGATTGTCATCGGATGAACTTTCTATGACTCAGGAATTGATCGCCAACATGCTGGGTGTGCGGCGCGAGGGGGTTACGGAGGCCGCCGGGAAGTTGCAGGAGGCGGGGTTGATTCGTTACCAACGGGGCAAAATCACCGTGCTCGATCGCCCGGGCCTGGAGGCGCGAGCCTGCGAGTGCTACCAGGTGGTCAAGACCGAGTTCGATCGTCTCCTGCCTTACATCGCCGCGTAGACCACCAAAGTAAGGGGTGCATCAACGCGATTGCTGGTGCCGCTCGCGGACGCCACGTATCCCAAGAGTCGTCGCTTTTCTGATCTGCGGCAATGATTCGCCCCCGGCAACGGCGCAATCTTACGACATGGCTTGTCCCTACTTCATAACCCGCACGGTGATTTTATTCCGCTATAAGTGTGCCAACGCACCGACCACCTCGGGGCAGGCGAAGACAATGCCAAGTTAGGAATAAACCATGAAAAATTCAGTATTTCAAGACGTAGGCAGTTTCGTCGCAGGCATCTTGATTGGCCTGTCAATCATGGTGCCGGTGTTTGCGTTGCTGGTGGTGAACCTCGCCGATTGGCAGACGTTGTTGCTTTTCGGAGCACCTGCCATTCTCGCCCTCGGAATCACGCTGCAGGCCATCATCACGGCCAAGGCTCGGCACCTACGTAACAGAATCACGGCACCCGGCTGGCATGCTGTGCGGTGACTAAAAGCACGAGTACGAGCCGGGCGGCGCACTGGTACTCGAAATGCACTGACGCATCTGCTAGGGCCCTGATCGGTTGACGGCGTCGCTCCTCGCGGCATGGGGACTGGGAATCGCGGGCTATACCGCAGGGCTGGCCCTGTCGACCGGGCTCGACTTGCCGACCGGGCCGACGATCGTGTGGGCGCTGGTCGTTCTTGCAGCCGCTTGGTATGCGCTGACCCCGCGAGCATACGTTGCCGCGAGGTAGCCCACCACACCGGCAGAGCCGATCCCCGCCCGTCGCCGGTGAATGCTTTCTCCTATGACCCCGTACTGGCGTGCGCCATGGGCGACAATTACCGACCCCACGATGGAGGAGAAACTCTCGGGGCGAACGCGTCTTCCCCAAAACATGTGTGACCCGGCTGGCGACCGATCACGTCGTCATGCTGCTTGCGCAAAAGCGATGCCGGCGAGCGCCGTGACGATGACCACGAACAGTGGCGATGCGCGCCAGACGGTCAGCAGGACGAACCCAACGAGGACGATCCCGAAATCCGCTGAAGTTCTGACCGAGCTTGTCCAGAGCGGGTTGTAGAGCGCCGCTCCAAGCAGGCCAACCACCGCCGCATTAACGCCGCGCATCATCGCGTATGCCCATTGGCGCCTCCGAAACGCCTCCCAGAAAGGCAAGGTGCCAATGAGGATCAGAATGCCGGGGAGAAAGATGGCAAACAGGCCCAGCACGGCGCCCGCCACCCCGTGCGGTGCCACGTTGACGATGGCACCAAGATAGGCCGCGAACGTGAAGAGCGGGCCGGGAATGGCTTGCGCGGCTCCATAGCCGGCAAGGAAGGCATCATCGCTGACCCACCCAGGCCCCACAAACGCCTCGCGCAGCAACGGCAGCACGACGTGACCGCCGCCGAAGACCAGAGCGCCCGAGCGGTAGAACGCATCGAAAAGCGCTATGCCCTGCGCTATTCCGAGGCTGCGCAGGACGGGAAGACCGGCGAGCAGGAGCAAGAAGGCAGTCAGCGCCACCATTCCCACGTTGCGCGAGACCGGGACTGTAATTTGCCCCCCGTGCGCGGGTGGCGCCGCCCGACAGAGCCACAGCCCTGCGATGCCGCCCAACAGGATCGCTGCGAGTTGGGCGACGGAGGAGGTGCTGAACAAAATGATCAGCGCCGCGACGACGGCGATGGATGCCCGCTCACGGTCGGGGCATAGCGTGCGCGCCATGCCCCAAGCGGCCTGTGCGACGATCGCTACGGCGACGAGCTTGAGGCCGTGAAGCAACCCGACACCGGTCGCACCGTGGAGCGCACCCGCACCATACGCGAAGAGCAAAAGGGCAATCGCGGACGGCAATGTAAAGCCGGTCCACGCCGCGAGACCGCCACGATAGCCGGCCCGGATGAGGCCGATGGAAAACCCGACCTGGCTACTGGCGGGCCCGGGCAGGAACTGGCACAAACCTACCAGGTCGGCGTAAGTCTGCTCGTCGAGCCAGAGGCGACGTACGACGAACTCCTCCCTGAAATATCCAATGTGAGCAATCGGACCGCCAAAGCAGATAACGCCCAGCTTGAGGAAAGCAACGAGAACTTCAATAGGTCGTCCTGCCTGCCGACGTTGAGTCCCAGCAGGGTCCGCGGCAATCGTCATCGGGTATTTCGTTCCGGTTCGGTTCGCTGATGCATTGCCTTGCCTCCGATACGGGTAAGCTCGAAGCTGTGCCGGTGCATTTGGAGCGGGTGGATGTCGTCGCTGGCGTTGCGAAATTTCAACCGGTAACGACGCCCGTCGCACAAAGTGTACCCATTAATGGAGCCAATGCGGCTGCGCGAGCTGCGATTCGGACGAATCCTCCTAATGTATAATTAAATCAACGCGGGGAGATGGCCGAGTGGTCGAAGGCGCCTGACTCGAAATCAGGGTCTACAACTTCTTGCTGAAAACGATTTCGCCGCGGCCGAACAGCGTCACGCCATGATCCAGCGGCCGGTGCGCCGTCAAGTTAAGGATCGTGTAGCCTGCCATCTTGATCGTATTTGCCGCGTCATAAACGCCTTCCGCCGCCTTTAGGTGCCCGGTCGTCGCGGGTCAATCTGCGCTCAATCGGGAGACTGCGCGGCAACGCCCGGCGTGGTCGAATCGACCCGACACAGCACAATTAACGTGAAGACAGACATCCAATCGCTACGCGGATTTCGCGTTTGGGATTCACGCGGTCGCCCCACGGTTGAAGTCGAGGTCGAACTGGTCTGTGGCGTCGTCGGTCGCGGTCTGGCGCCAGCAGGTGCATCGCGAGGGACGCACGAAGCCGTTGACATGCGTGACGGAGGTACGCTTCAGGGGGGCTTCGGCGTCGCAAATGCGGTTCGGAATGTCAACGAACGAATCGCGCCCGTCCTTGTCGGTCTCGATGCCATGGACCAGGCCGCGGTCGACCGCGCGCTCGTCGAGCTCGATGGCACGCCAGACAAGTCGAAGCTTGGGGGCAATGCCACGATCGCGACCTCGATGGCCGTGCTCAAGGCGGCCGCTGCGGCGTGTGCGTTGCCGGTGTGGCGGCATCTGAGCGGCGACAAGCCCGTGCGCATGCCTCTGCCGGAGATTCAGATATTCGGCGGCGGTGCGCACGCCGGGCGCAGGGTCGATATCCAGGACTTCCTGGTCATGCCGGTTGCAGCCCAGACCTTCGACGAAGCGCTCAGTGTCTGCGCCGACATCTATCGCGTTGCCGGCGAGTTGATGGAAAGGCGCGGGAGCCGTCATGGGGTGGCGGACGAGGGGGGCTGGTGGCCGGATTTTCGCTCCAACGAAGAGGCGCTGGAAGTGCTGGCGGCTGCCATCGACCGCGCCGGGTATCGGAACGGCGAGGCGTTGATCTCGCTCGACATCGCGGCTTCCGAATTCGGGCGCGGAGGTCGGTACCGCCTTGGGCTGGAATCGAAGGAGTTCGACACGGCAGGTTGGCTCGAGCACCTGACGGCATGGATCGAGCGTTACCCGATCGTCTCCGTCGAGGACCCGGTAGCAGAGGACGACCCGGAAGGCATGCGGCTGTTCACGGCGGCGATGGGCGAGCGCATCCAGGTGATCGGGGATGACTTTCTCGTCACCAACGCGGCCCGGGTCGAACGCGCGGTCGCCGAGGGCTGCTGCAACGCATTGCTGGTGAAGCCCAACCAGGCTGGCACCATCAGCGAAACCTTTCGTGCCCTGCAATGCGCCAAAGGGGCGAACTGGGGCACGGTGATTTCGGCCCGCTCCGGCGAGACCGAAGACGTGTTGATCTCGCACCTCGCGGTGGGATGGGATGCCGGACAGCTGAAGGTTGGTTCGTTTGCGCGTTCGGAGCGCATGGCCAAGTGGAACGAGGGCTTGCGCATCGAACGCGAAGGGCTGCACTTGAAGGGCTTCGCCGGTGCGGGAGCGCTTCCGGTCGCCTATCGCCCGACCTGAACCCCCCATGCGACGGCAGCTGCACAGGGCTGATCCAATGGCGAACGAGTTCGTTGATTTGTCCAAGGATGCCGACTCGCTGCGAGCCATGCTGCAGCAGTTGGGGCTCGCGAATCCCGGCGAACGAGCGCTCATCGAGATGCTGCCCGGCGGTATATCGTCGAGCATCATGCGTGTGGACCTGTCGCAGGGTAGTGTCTGTGTCAAGCAAGCGCTGCCCAAGCTCAAGGTGGAGAAGGACTGGTACGCTCCGACCAGTCGCGTATTGGCCGAGATCGACTGGCTGACGACGGCATACGGCATCGTCCCCGACAATGTTCCGCGCGTTCTTGCGGCGGACCGCGAGCGCGGGGCGTTCGTAATGGAATTTCTGCCCGATCGCCCCAATTGGAAGAGCGAGTTGCTGGCCGGTCGGATCCAACCGGTGGTTGCCGAACAGATCGCGAGCGTGCTCGGCCGGGTGCACGCGGCCACGGCGCGAAACCCCGCTATCGCGAGCCAGTTCAGCAACGATGCGACCTTCTTTATGCTGCGCCTCGAGCCCTACCTGGTCGAGGCGGCGCGCCAGCATCCGGACCTGTCGCCAGAACTCATCGGCCTCGTGCACATCACGCAGATGAGCCGCCTCGCCTTGGTCCATGGCGACGTAAGCCCGAAGAACGTGCTGCTCGGCGACAAGGGCCCGGTGCTGCTGGACGCCGAGTGCGCCTGGTATGGCGACCCTGCCTTCGATCTGGCGTTCCTGCTCAACCACATGTTGCTGAAGTCGGCACATCTGCCGACCCGAGCCGATGACTTCCTCGTTTTGTACGAACGCATCGTTGCGAACTACCTGTCGCACGTGGCCTGGGAGGATCCTTCGCACCTCGACGCTCGATGCGCCCGGTTGCTGCCAGGCCTTCTCTTGGCCAGGATCGACGGCAAGTCGCCGGTGGAATACCTCAGCGAGCAGCACCGTGTCCTGATCAGGTCGACTGCGCGGGCGCTGCTGTTCGCGCCAGAAGCTCGCCTGCAGGATGTCCTCCTGCGCTGGAAAGACGCGCTGCCGCGGAAAGAGTCGGCCTCATGAAGCAAAGCGCGGTTTGCTGCGGGCCGCAAGAGGAAGAGTTCGTCAAATGCAGGCACCTGCCGCAAGTAACGAAGTCGACCCGAAGAGCCGCCTTTCACACCAGTGAAAGTAGTTGGACGTAGGTTTATGAGAGCAATCGCGCCGACCCTTGTCCGGGCATAGCCTCCCTCGATCGGGCGCTTCCCGGCCTCGCAATTACGGATCTCGTACAGGTGCTTGGTCGGGGCTGTATATTATGGTAATATACAAATGTGAACGATCTCGAACGCATCGTTGGCTTCGAATGGGACGAAGGCAACGCGCGCAAGAACGAGAAGCACGGTGTCTCGCAGAGCGAGGCCGAGCAGGTATTCTTCGATTCGCGCTTGTTAGTCGTGCCCGACGCGCGTCATTCGCAGGCGGAGCCGCGGTTGCACGCGCTTGGTGCGACGATCGATGGACGGTTATTGCATGTCAGCTTTACGCTCAGAGTGAAGAGAACGCATATCCGCGTTATATCGGCACGCGACGCTCATCGTAAGGAAAGGCAAATCTATGAAAGCCAGAGCTAAGGTTCCAGCATTCAAATCCGAGACGCAGGAACGCGCCTATTGGGAGAAGCACGACAGCACGGCGCTGGTCGACTGGTCCAAGGCGAGGCGCGTGCGCCTGCCGAATTTGAAGCCATCGACCCAGAGCATCTCACTGCGGCTACCCCTGCATACGCTTGATCGAATCAAAGCTGCCGCGAATGCACGGGATGTACCGTACCAGTCGCTGATTAAGGTGTGGCTTGAGGAGAAACTGTCGGCGTAAGTGCGGCTGCGGGTCACAAGGCGCAAAAGCCTCGGACGGCAAAGGCATTCAACCAAGCCATTGAACGACGTCGATCGAAGAAGTTGCAACAACATACCGATCATTTTCACACCAAGGGGAGTGATTGCTGTCGTTGTTATATAATCTGCACCGTGCGGAGAGATGGCCGAGTGGTCGAAGGCGCCTGACTCGAAATTAGGGTCAGTATTGAAAGCTTTCAGTGCATTACATCAATGCATGCCCGCAAATAAGCGGTTCCTAGCGATAATCCGACGCCCTACATGTAGCAAAATAGCGGGCAAGAAATTGTGCTCGCTTTCGCTCATCGGCGTGCGATGCGCATGCCGCAGAACCGGGTCGACTGCGATGCAGGGTCGCAGCACTGCTACGCGGGAGAGTCATCCGAATTCAGCCTGGAAAGCCGCACCAGTGCCTACTTTCTGGGATTTGTGTTCCCAGGAAACCCCCACCCAGGCCCCCGCACCCTTCGCTACAAGCCGTTTTTGACCCCTTGCCGTCGTTCTACTTGACGCCACAATGGCTGCAATGTCGCGCACCGGCCGTTCAGTCGCGGTTCGTCGATGGGCGTTCGGCCAGGAGCGGTCGGTCAAGGTTAGCGCCCAATTTCCTCCAGAGCGGACGTTGCAAGCGTTTTTGCGTTTGCACCGGACCGGAGGTAGTGTCCGCAAATTTGAGCAATCTTCGTCGTGCGAAGCGATTGACTTACTCGAAATATTGATCACGTGGAAATGTTCACTATATGACGCAAGTAGAGAAGGCCGTTTATTACCTTGAGCCTACGCAGGAGGCCGCACGCGCCTTAGTGATGCGTCAAATGCCGGGTCCCGTCGTCATGCTAAATCTGCTGCGCCTTCGCGAGACAGCCGACTATTGCGCCAATCCAGAACTTGCACCAAGCACGCCCATCAGCGGTTCAGTGGCCTTTCAACGATACATCGATCACACTTTGCCTTTTCTTCACGAATCCGGTGGCGGCTTGCTTTTCCTGGGAACGGGTGGCCGGTTCTTGATCGGCCCAGTTACCGAGCGTTGGGACGTGGCCATGCTTGTACAACAACATAGCGTCGAGTCGTTTCTCGCTTTCGCTTCCAATAAGGCCTACTTGGCTGGGGTCGGTCACCGAACTGCGGCTGTGGAAGATTCCCGCCTACTGCCACTTACGGAAATCAAAGCAGCGATGGCGTAACGTGTCGCCAAGGCGGCGGGCAGGACCAAGTTCGCATTCTGAAACGGCGGATGCCGGTTGGCGAGTCGGTTTGGTACGCGGGAAGTGACTGGTGGCTGTCGACCGAAGAGTAGGACCGACATCGGCCAACAGCAGTCCTAGCACGTTGCGCCGCATAGCAGTCATAGACCGGTTCTTGTTTGCCAGATATGGCCGGTTCACGGGTAGAGTGAACACTCGGTCGGGAGGCGTAGAATCGCTGGACTTTCACGCGTCGACGCGGTGATTCGGTGATGGATCGGCGAAAGTTCATTGGCGGCGTCGCAAGCGGCCTCTTGGTCACGCCACTTGCTGCTCGCGCACAGGAGCCAGCTATCCCGATGATCGGGTTTCTCTATGCCGCGTCGCCCGCGCAGTGGGCCCCTTATGTTGCCGCGTTCCGCCAGGGCTTGAATGAAGCCGGCTATGTCGAAGGCAAGAACGTGGCGATTGAATATCGTTGGGCGGGGAGCCACTTCGATCGACTGCCGGCGCTGGCGGCCGATTTGGTCAGCCGTCACGTCGCCGTCCTTATCACGGGAGGCGCCGAACTGGGGGCGCAGGCGGCCAAGGCAGCGACCTCGACGATTCCAATCGTGTTCACCGGGGGATCGGATGCAGTTGCAAGCGGCCTAGTCGCCAGCCTTAATCGTCCGGGCGGAAACGTCACGGGCGTTAGCATCTTCGCCCATGAGCTCGTTGCGAAGCGAATGGAGCTGCTGCATGAGCTGGCACCCAAAGCCACTCTGATCGCCATCCTCGTCAATCCGGACAACCCGGCTTCCGAGTCTTATGTTAGGGAGGCGCAGGAGGCGGCACGCTCGTTCGGGCAGCAACTACACGTCTTGCGAGCGCGCACTGACCACGATATTGACGCAGCCTTTGCAACCATTGTGCAGCTACGGGCCGGCGCGCTCATCGATGCACCCGATTTCTTTTTTAACATAAGGCGCGAGCAAATCGTCGAGCTGGCGGCACGCCACGCCGTGCCGGCGATCTATGAATTCCGCGAATTCGTCATGGCGGGTGGACTGATGAGCTACGGACCCAGGCTTTCCGAAGTCTATCGCCAGGCTGGCATCTACACTGGCAAGATACTCAGCGGTGCCAAACCGGCCGACCTGCCGATCCTGCAACCAACCAATGTCGAACTGGTGATCAACCTCAAGGCGGCCAAGGCGCTTGGAATGACGATTCCGCAGTCACTGCTGCTGCGCGCGGATGAGGTGATTCAGTGATCGCGTAACGAGTCCCGGTCATTGCCTCAGATGAACGACGCGCCGTCTGCCCGACAGTTTCGAGAATCATTCGGCGAAGGTCTGCTTTCGCTAGGCACGAGTGACTGGAACGGGTCGTTCACGCTCATCCGCTCGCAGGTGCTGAGCGACGGCTCAACGATCCACAGCGGCCATTGACGCATGACCGGCTGCTGTACGTCATTCAGCGGCCGCTCGGTCGAATCGCGTCAATGCCGGCGACCGGCCAGAAGCGGATGGCCACGTATTTCCCACAAAGCGGACGCTCGCGCTTAGAATTTCGTACTTGAGGCCACGGGTCCGGCTAATCACTGTTGGTTATCGGGTTGAGCCGAATGCTGTGCGTATTATTGGGAATGGGCGGATCCACGCGTCCCTCTAATCACTGTTAGGCATCGCTATGAAGCCATCTCGCGTCGCTCTCCTTTGCTTCCTTTGCGCGGCAGTGGCGTTGGCGCTCGGGTTCTGGATTGGAGCCGGAGCGGGATCGTATGTCGGTCGATTGGCGGACGAACCCATCCGTGGCGAATTCGCGGTAACCGCTTTAACCAGCATCGATGCTGGTCACACAGAGCGAGCCCGCATGTTGTACGAACTCGACGTCGATCGCGGGCTACTAAGTTTGAATGAATTCACCGAATCACCGAGGACACGGTTCGTCGCCGAGCTCCTGGCCGTGAATCCACACTCAGCTCTTCTGGCGCCGTATACCAAAGACCGGGCTAAGAAGATGGCGGACTACCGAAAAGCCAACCCTTCGCCGTTCCAAGGCGCGCTTACACATTTCCCTGGTGAGACGCGTGAACAGAGCCTATTGATCGACGGGGCGCTGGAGCGCAATCGCGAAAACATGAAAACTATCGAGCTTATGGTGGAGCGCTATGCCTCAAGGTGACCGCGAAGCCTAACCCCACGCTCGTGAACTGGGACCAACGACGATGACAAAAAATTACCGAGTTGGATTGATCCTTGTCGGATTCGTTGCAGCCGTTGGCGTTGCGTTTTACGCGGGGAACATCTACGGGCGCACGAATATGATGGAGGAATACAGCACCGTCTCAGGCATCTTGGGAGAAAGAGTCATCCTCTCTAACGCGGAGTACGCGCTGGCTGCCATTCGGCGTGGTGACCAAAAAAAGGCCGAGGAACTCCTCCAGATTAACTTCGTCCTAGCGCCGGCCACACTGGCAACAATTTTGGAATCCGTAACATCCCCTGCCCATTTTTACTCGGAAGAGTGTTCCAAGATCCTTGCAATCGACGAACGGGCTAGGTCGGATCACGTTCTTGACGGGTTGGTCGAAAAAGATACCGCTAGTTACGAGGGGCACATGCATCGCATCAAAGATGCATGTAATGGTTTAACGGCAAAGACCGCAACGTAATTGCTACGCCCATGAGGCCGGTTAGCTTGCAGCGTTGACCGTCTGCTTCCGAGAAGGTGACCGTCTGCAAGGGGTCTATTCTGTTGAAAAACTCGTTTCACCGAGCGGAGCAGGCACAGCGGCAAAATTCGACCTCATAGAATGCCCGCTGTTGAACGCTACGCGCCCGGTGATGGTTTATGACCCCCGCAAAACCGGGTTGATTAAGCCTTGAGCAGTTTTTCAACAGAATAGGTCGAATTGGGACTGTCAACGAGGAGGGCCGAGATCGGCCAGGAGCGGACAGTCACGTATTTCCCCCAAAGCAGACCATCGCGCTAGAATTTCCATTGGCGACCTCGACGCGCCGGCTAATTGCCTTAGTCCTAAGGGCCTATCTTAATGGATACCCCAGTAGATCGCACCACGAACTACTTCCCCATCAACACGACTCTGCGGGCCGCCGGGTTTTGGATTGGCTTCTATGTGTCAATAGTGGCGCAAGATGTGGCAGGCTTGAATTACCGCAAACGATACCGTTTGGGTATCGAGTCCCAGCACAACTGCTGTGTTACCTTGGTGCACTCTTTCTTGTAAATTTGGTTTTGGTCTGGTGTGAGACAAGGCTTAACAACTCAACGTCAGCCAACGTCCCCAAGGTAAGATTTCTTGGAGGCATGGTGCTGATCGTACTCTGCATCGGCGCACCAATACTTGAATACCACACGTTGGTTGCGCGCCACCCACTCGGCGCCGGTTAGCTTGGTGCATTGACCGTCTGCTTCCGATAAGTCCGACCGTATGCTGAGGGTCGACTACGGCCAATCAGCCCTCCCGACAACGGACGTTCGCGGGAATGTCTGCTAACCGGAAGCGCTTTCGGCGGCAGTCGGCCAACAGCGGTCGTCGCCGAGTGCGCTCCATTGCGGACATTCGCGAACGTTGTTAGGCGACCGTGACTGAGTTAATCTGCCGAAAGCAAAGTCATGAGTCATTGAGAAGGCCTATCGATGCGGACATATTGGCTTATGTTTCTCGCGTGGTTGGCTGTCGTGTCGGCCGTTTGTTGGTGCTGGGCGTTTATGCCACCGGTGCGACCTGTGGGCACCCTGTTTATCGGCGTGGCACCATTGCTTCTCTGGGGGATTAGATTAGTCGCTCCAAAGAGCGTGTTCATCCAGTAGGCGCTGCTGTCGTTCTGGCCGCGATCGCTTTTCTCGTCGTCGCTTCATTCTCTGGCTGGATAAAAGCGTCAAACGAATGGTTTGACCGCTCCGGACTGCTCCCAATATCCGCTGTGGTCCTCTGGCTGGTTCTCAGCGCGCTGGCTACATTCGATTCATCATGCGACGACCTACCTGACTGCTCGCAGGAAGCTTGGCCGCCGACTGCTCTCAGCCACGATCACCGCCTGTCATCATTATCAATTCATATCCGGGCGTCAGCACCCGCATAATCACTTTTAGGGCATAGCGTGGCCAATTGGAAGCGTTGGATCACCCTCTTCCTTTGCGCAGCTGCCGCGTCGCTACTCGCCCTGCTTGTGCCTGTGGCTCCCTTCTACCAACCAATCATTGCGGTCCTTCTTTTTGCTGTACTCGCTCGACTGCTGAAGGTGGGTTCGTTCACCGCAACGCTCGTCTTCGCTCTCTTGCTCTCCAGCGCGCCGATCGTGATGTTTTCGGTGGTCGCGGCAGCGTCATCGGATATGCATTTGTACGAGGCGTTCTATTGGTCCATCATCAGCATCTCCCGGCTGAGTGGTCTCGTTGCTTTTTTCCTGCTGCCGATCGCACTAGCGCTTGCCACCTATGCGGGTCGCCCCTGGCTATACCCCTAACTTCTCGTTCAACCCGGAAGCCTCGCCGCACGTCGACGTATGGGTCGGAAACAAAGACTTCCTGCTCCGGAAAGTCCAAACGCATCCGGCTGGCATACTGCAAGATTAGATACCTCGCGAGATACGCGTCAACGAGAGCTTACAGCTGAGCGCGTTCTCGGTTGAAGGATCATGAACGCTAACCCTGTATGGCCGTAGCGCGGTCGTGGATCCGCCCAAGATGCCCATGGTGTTCTGGTCAGCTTGACGTGCGGAACGTCCCATTTACCCTTATAAGAGGTAGGTTCCGGTGTCCACATTGCCGGAATAAGTTGCGGCTACATCTTCTACCACTTCTGCTAATTTCCGTCTTAATCTGGGCCCCAGTCGGGATCCCGGTACTCCTCATCGCTTGGCGTGACGGGGGTGCGTCAATGTGGTTTCTCGTACTCTCGACAGTTGGAGATGCGATTCTCTTCTTCGCGTTATTGGCCCCGCTCTTTGTGCGTGCTCGCCAGAGTGCTCAGGATGCTCTTTAGTTACTCGACAGACTCATCGCGCGGCGCTCTGCCGTGCGAACGTCCGCTTTTCGTGAGCCTCGATGGCTGCTTCGGGTCGGGCACGGCCGGCCGGCTCCCAACGATGAGCGGCGATTCGACGATCTACACCGGCCGTTCACGCCTCGATGGCCGGTGTGAGTTGTGCAGCGGCCGTTCGTATCGGAAAGGTGGAATCTCTGACCGGCCAAGAGCGGTCGTAGCGCGACGGCGCTGATAGCGGTCGTTCGATAGCAGGGCTAAGAAGGCGCTCGTTATCGGAGTCGCTTAGCCTCGTCGCCGCATGTGCTGCGCGGAACAGCGTCGCTGTTCAGCGATGGCAAGAAGCGGATTTGGCGAGTATGTTGGGTCGTCATGCGCACCCTAGTGCCGCTGCTGCTGTCGCTAATTGCGACTTTCCATGTACACGCCCAGGTGACCATCACGCCGTTGGTGCCCACGTCGGCGGACATCGTTCTCGTCCACGTCGTCCTGTCTTCATATCAGGTTCGCACGCAATCCCACTCCGTTTCCGGCAACACCGTCACCGTCACCATTTTCAACGATGGCCCTAGTTTCCTACCTAACCCACCGGGTGTGGCAGTTGAACCTGTGGGCACACTACCCCCCGGAATCTACACCTTCGTTGTCTTCGTTCAACCCGATAGCGAGCCCGTTGCCACTATCCCGGTCATCGTCACGCCCACCAGCAACGTTGCGGACGCAATCGAGTATTACTATCCGCGCCTCAACCACTATTTCTTAACGGCCTCGGCGGTCGAGATTGCGGCGCTTGATACCGGGGTCTTTCCTGGCTGGATGCGTACAGGACAGACGCTCCCGAGTGTCTTCTTGGCCGACCCATCAACCGGGGGTGTCCAAGCCCCGGTGACACCCGTGTGCCGCTTCTACGGGCTTCCGAGTGCAGGGTTGGACACGCATTTCTTTTCGGCTTCTCCTGCCGAGTGCGCGGCAGTAGAGGCCAAATGGCCGAACATATGGCTCTTGGAAAGTTCGGCGCCTTCTATGTCTACCTCCCCAATGCAACGGATGGGAGTTGTCCCGCCGGAACGGTGCCGGTATACCGCCTCTACAACAGTCGCGCTGACGTTAATCACCGGTACACCACATCCACGATATCCGAACGCAGATGATCAGCGCAGGCTGGCTGCCGGAAGGATATGGTGCTAATGCGGTCGCCATGTGTGCGCCGTAAACCCATCGCCCAACCGGAACCGCAGGTTATTGGCGCGAAGTCGAACGGCCGCTTCAGCACAGCGGTATGACCGCTTCGGGTCGAGGCCGTGTGGAAACGGAAGGTCGCGCGATCACCTCTCGTCAACACGTTTAAAAGCGTTTGGGACATCCGGCTCCGCGCGATGGCAGGGCATGATTGAGTTGATCGCCAGTGTTTCGAAATTGGGTCTGCAGAGGCGTTTGGCAGCCCGCCTGGCAGGATCTATCGCGCAGCTTATACCCGCAGCGCCTGCATCAGCGGTCTGATGCCCATGATCTGCATCACGCGTTTAAGGTTGTAGGCGAGCACATGCAGGCTCATCTCGGTACTGACCCGCGGCAGCCGCTTGGTCAGAAAGTGGGTCGCACCCATCCAGGCTTTGAGCGTGCCGAAGGGATGTTCGACCGTTTGCCGGCGTAGTTTCATCGCGTCGGGCTGCCGGTCCAAGCGCTCCTGCATCGTCTCGAGGACCGCTTCGTGTTCCCAGCGCGTGATGCGCCGATAATCGCCCGTCGTGCATTGCGCTTTGAGCGGACACTGGGCAAGCCGAAGACCAGTACTTGTGCAGGGTCATGCCGTGCTCGATGGTGGTGAAGCGCTTGATAGCCCGTTGCCCTGCCGGGCAGCGGTACTCATCGTCCGCGGCGATGTAAACAAAGTCTCGTTTGTCGAAGCGACCGTCAGCCTTGCTGTTGGAGGTCAGCGGCTTGGGGCACCAGCGGGGTC
>CAVZTS010000016.1:0-46043 GCA_963778275.1 uncultured beta proteobacterium
CGCTCGCTCATCGCACGGTTGCGGCAGTCTGCGACACCAGCGGCGTCAATTGAGACTCCGGAATGACGGGGGGTCGAAGTCCGGCCTTGGCAAGCACCGAATAGACGACGAAGCCGACGACAAAGGCATAGAGGGGCGCGGGGTGATCGGCCGCAATCAATCCCGCGGGCACGCCGGGAATGTGGTTGAGAATTCCGACGATGAAGCCAAGCGCCCAGGCGATGTACCCGGCCCAGTTGATGCCCGCACGCGGGCCGGACCAGCGTTTCCCCGCCAGCAGGTAGTCCGCGGCCATCGCGCCGCAAATTGGCCCAAACGAAGCACCCACGATGAGGAAAAAGCCGATGAGATTCTCCGCTACGTGCGTAATGGCAAGCAGTGCGCCGATCGTCACCCCGACCAGCGTAGAGGCTGTCTTCGGTATTCGGGGGAGCATCGTGCCGAAGCTGTTGGAAGCAATAAAAGCGCAGAAACACGTGGGTACGACGGAGGCGGCCGCGAACAGGAAGAACATGACCGGTGCGAGGTCTCCTACGCTGGCGATTGCGTCAGCGTAGTTGTAACTGGTGCCACCTTTGCCAAGCACCCCGGCAACCGACAGCAGGGGCAACCCGCCGGCAACGACGATTGCGAGCGCAATTCCGACGAGCCCACCGCGAACAATATCCTGACGACCGCGGTTATTCATTCCGAAATCTGCACCTGCAGCCCCGGCGGCGGCGAAGAACCCGATGACGATTTCGAGCACTGTAGCAAACCCGCGTCCCGGATGATTCTCCGGGGGATTGAAATTCGACAGACCGCCGATGGTGGCAGCGGCGACGATGACGATCATGACGAGTGGTATCCAGTTCAGAAACTGTGCCGCTCGTGCTACGTAGGAAATTCCTTTGATCGCGACGAACGCGAAGCCATAAGCCCACAGCAAGGCAATGACTGTGAACAGAATCCCAGACGTCTGGTGCAGGCCCTTCATGATGAAGTCGGTGGACACGTAGGTCGCCACGGCAAACCAGCCAAGCTGCAACAGACCCATCAGCAGACCGGGCATCAGATATCCACCGCGTACGCCGAACGTAGAAGTACCGACGATGTACAGCGGCCGTCCGGTCTGCATGCCCAACATCGCCGGCGCATAGTAGTAAAGGCCAAAGCAAAGTAGCCCCGCGACGATCAGAGCGACAATCGCAAGGCCCACACCCATCTCACTGATCGTTCCATCTGCGAGTTGCAGGTAGAACGCGACCCAGAGGAAGATGCCCGCGTATGAGGGCGCCGTGTTCTTGTACCAAGGTTGGCGATTGCCGGGTGGATTGGGGACCGAGGCTCGCACGTACTCGGGAAGGGCGCTGGCCATGTTAGGCCGCTCGTCGCTCATGATTGTCCGTTCTCCGCAACCGGGAGCGAGAACCGGAAGACCGCCCCATGAGGCTCGTTCGGGGCCGCCCAAAGCCGCCCACCGTGCGCCTCGACGATCGAGCGACTGATCGACAAGCCGATGCCGAGGCCTTCGGCTTTGGTCGAGTAGAACGCATCGAAGACTCGCTCCGCATGCTCCTGATCGAGCCCGATGCCGGAATCGTACACCTCGACTACCACGCGGTCCGTGGCCCGCGCCGAAACGATCGTCAATTCGCGCGAGCGATCGTTCACGGCGCTCATTGCCTCGATCGCGTTCACGATCAGGTTGAGAAGCACCTGCTGAAGCTGCACTCGATCGCCCGTCACCTGCGGCAGCGTGCTGTCCAGTTTTGTCTCGAGCATGATGTCGTGGCTGCGCAGCTCCTGCTCTGTGAACGCGAGCACTTCGAGAATCTTGCGGTTGAGATCAAGCAAGTCCGTGCGCGGCATCTGCCGCTTCGTGAGCGCCCGGATCCGCGCGATGACTTCGCGCGCCCGCTTGCCGTCGGCGACGATGTTGTCGAGCGCCGAGCGCGCTTCCGCCATCGCGGGCGGGTCCGCTGCCAGCCAGCGCGCGCCTGCCCCGGCGCTCGCGACCATTGCGCCAAGGGGCTGGCTCACCTCGTGGGCGATCGAGGTGGTGAGCTCGCCCAGCATGTTCACGCGGTTCGCATGCGCAAGCTCGGCCTCCAATCGACGCAGCCTCTCGCGCTCTTCCTCGGCACGCTTGTGCTCCGTAATGTCGATCGAGGTGCCCACCAGTTTCACGACTTCTCCAGCGCTGTTCGCCATCGGATGCCGGATCGTGTGAATATGCCTGACCCTGCCGTCAGGCAGCACGATCCTGTACTGGCTGGTAGTGTCCAGCTTTTCGCGGACCGATTTCTCCAGAATCCGCTTCCAGCTGATCCGGTCGTCAGGGTGCATTCGTTCCAAGACGGTTTCCCTGGTCGGTTTTTCCCCTTGCGGATCGAATCCGAAAATGCGGTCGAATTCCTCTGACGTATAGACATACCGGTTGCTTGCCACGTCCAATGCCCAGCTCCCCGTATGGCTCAGCCGTTGTGCTTCGGTCAGGTACGCTTCGCTCTGCCGTAGAGATTCCTCGGCGAGCTTGCGCTCGCTGATGTCGCGTGCGAGGGCGAGGTAGAAGAGTTTCCCTCCCTGCCGGAAGGTGCGGGTGCGGATCTCGACGGGGAATGTCGTGCCGTCCTTGCGCCGATGGCGCGTCTCGAAGGTAATGATTTCCCCTGCGCCAGCGCGCTGCGCGAGCCGCGCGATGGACGCTTCGTCCAGCCCCACGTCGAACTCGCGTGGGTGCATCCTGATCAGCTCTTCACGGCTCCAGCCCAGCGTTTCGCACGCCTGCCGATTGGCATCGACCACGTTGAGTTGCTCGTCCAGCAGGAAGAAGGCGTCCGTCGCATGATCGACGAACGTGCGAAAGCGGACTTCGCTCGCGCGCAATTCCTCCTCGGCGCGCTTTCGCTCGGTGATGTCGCGCACGACGGAAAGAACCAGGTCCTGGCCTTTATCGGAAATTCCGGTATTGGTCACCTCGACAGGAATCCGGCGCCCGCTGCGGTGCAGGTCGACTGATTCGAACGTGGCGCCTCCATGCTTGTCCATCTCCTCGCGAATCACCCGTCCGGCCTGGCCGCGGACTTCCGGCGCCTGCAAATCGCGCACTCTCATTCTGAGCAGTTCGTGGCGCGAATAGCCGACGAGCGCGCAGGCTCGCTCGTTGACTTCGATGATGTCGTCGCGGTCGTTCTCCAGGAATATCGCGTCGTTGGCCTTCTCGAAGAGGGTCCGGTAGCGCTGCTCGCTCTCGCGCAGCGCAGCTTCGCGTGCGCGCAGCTCGACCTCGGCGCGCCGCAGCTCCGTGATGTCCTGCATGACACCGAACTGGCGAACAGGACGGCCAGACTCGTCCCGCGTGACATCGCCTTGGCTGTGCACCACGCGAACCATCCCGTCCGGCCTCACCACCCGGTATTCGACGTCGTAGCGCGGACCGCCGCCCAGCGCGATATCGCTCGCCGCGGCGGTCTTCTCACGGTCCTCGGGGTGGATGAGGCTTACCCAGCGCTCCTGCCAATGCGGAAGATCGAGCGGCTGCACGCCGAAAATGCGGCACGCCTCGTCGGAAAGCGAAACGCGGCCGCTGACATAGTCGCGCTCCCACCAGCCGACATGTGCGATCCGCTGGGCCGCGTCGAGGTTGCGTTCGCTTTCACGCAGGCTGCGGAAGATCGAAAGAGCCGAGATGGTGTCGCTCAGGCGCCTGCCTATTTCCTGAAACAGACGCTGCTCCTCTGCGGTCCAAACGCGCGCGCGCGAGCACTGGTGCAAGCCGAACAGGTACGGCTTGTCGGCCTTCACATCGATCGCAATTGCGATCTGTGAGCGGACCGCGAAGCGGTCGGCTGCCAGGGCCGGGATCTTTAGGTCGTAGTCAGGACCGAACAACACCGCACCGGGGGTCGCGCGCGCCGCCGAGAAAGCCGCTGCAACGTCACGGTCTACCGGAAGCTCGGCTTGCAAGGCGAATGCCCCGGGAAACTGAGGCCGCGTGTGCTCCATGACTGCGTGCCACGATGGAGCGTCGGGATCGCATGGGTAGATCAACCACGCGCGGTCGCAAGCGAAGATGTCGAGCGTCGCAAGAAGGACATCGCTCAGCATCTGCTGGAGGTCCTGGGTTCCCTGCATGGCGCGGTTGACGCGGTCCATCGACTCGAGGAACCACAGATGCGACCGGTGTTCCGCCTCGGCGCGCTTGCGCTCGGTGATGTGGCGGCCGACGCCCCGGTAGCCCACGAAGCGCCCGATCTCATCGAACGCCGGGATGCCGGAAACGGAGACGTAGCGCCTGCCGCCGTCCGCAGTCGGGCGGGCGAGCTCGAAATCCCGGAATGGCAGGTGCGCATCAAGCGTCGCCCGGTGCTTGCGCCAGGCCTCTTCATCGGGCTCGACGCACGGGATCTCCCAGCGGGTCTTGCCGATCTCGGCTCCAGGTGCCGGCGCGTCAGTCAGCCGTTCGGAAAATTCCTGGCGAGTGAATCGATGCTCGGCGTCGGTTTCCCAGTACACGTCGAACGAGAACTGCACGAGCGCGCGGAAGCGCTCCTCGGTCGCGCGGAGCGCCTGCCCGGCGCGCCGGCGTCCCGCGCTGAACTCGGTGAGGAACAGGCAGAGACCAATGAAGATGAGTAAAGCAGGCCTATATTCCGGCGCCAGCTCCCACGTATTGACCGGAGGGATGAACCGGTACCATATTCCCGTTACGCAGATCAGCGATGCGAACAAGCCGGGTCCGCGTCCGCCGTACCAGGCGCTCATGACCACCGCGACGACCGGAAGCTGGTAGATGGTGGTGCCTTCCGGGACCGGAAGCGCATCGCGGATGAGCAGCGTGAGGCTGGCCAATGCAAAGGCAAGGCCATAGCGCTTGAGCACATCTCGCATCCTTGCCGGCAGGCGCATCGCGAGACCGGCGCCGGTCCACGCGGAATGTTCCCTATCTCGTCTTGGCGATGGATCGGAAATTCCCTCTCGCGCACGCGGTCCTTCCGGGGGGCTCGTCGAGGTCGGCATCGAACTCGCGCGGCACAGGTGCGGAAGCGGCGTCTCGGCTTCCGGTTCCTTGTCCAAGCGCTTGCGCTCCATGGCTCCCCCTTGCATGCGCCGCAACTGTAACGTAGCGCGAGCGGTTCCGGCGTGATCAGCGAAAGGCCAGCGTTTGATCAGTTTGATGGCGGCGGCCGGACAGCCCGGTGCATCTCCCGGTCCTCCCTCGGCCGGCGCCTATCACAGGCTGCACGCCTGAGCACCGCTTTAATCTAAAGCCGTTATTTCAGCCAACTCTTTGATTATTCTGGCACGTCCCATAGGTTTCGACTGACCCGAACGATCGTGCGCCTATTAATCGTGCATGTCAGTTTCGGCATAACCCACCCGGCCTCCGAGAATGCGGATCTGCTCCGCGTGAGCCGTCAGCGTCCGTTAGATATGCTTAATTAGGCATATTCCTGCTTTATGCCAAATTGAGCATATTATGCTTTTATGCTTCATCTGATATATGTTGCGTTTATGCCTTCTTAGGCATATATTACGTTCATGGCTTACCCAATACAAACCGCTTCACAGCTCTCCAGCCACATCCGAGCCCTTCGCAGGGCGAAGGGTCTGAACCAAGCCCAATTAGGCGCCAGGCTTGGCTTGAGCCAAGCCCGCATGGCGCGAATCGAGGGCGACCCCCTGTCGATCAGTGTGGAGCAACTGCTGCAAGTTCTCTCGGCTCTCGGCGTACAGGTGACCCTCGAACCTCTATCAGAGATACGTGGACCCGCCAACGTCGCGCTGCCACCTGTACCGGGTGGGGGCACGGGTAAGTTAAGCGCGCCGCCAGAGTCGGCGACCGCTGCTAAAGATCAGGATTGGTAACCGATGGCGGGCGCACTAAACGTCTGGATGAATGGGACGTTCGTGGGCGTATGGTCGAGTTCGCGCCGCGATATACCGATCTTTCAGTATGACTCCAACTGGACTCGCTCCCCCGCGGCACGTGCCCTTTCATTATCGTTACCGATTACTGCCGGCAATACGGAGCATCGCGGCGAAGTTGTGGCGAACTACTTCGAGAATCTCTTGCCTGAGGGCCCGAACATTCGCAGACGGCTTCGCTCGCGCTTTAGGACCAAATCCACTGCTGCCTTTGACTTGCTTACGGCTATCGGCCGCGACTGTGTTGGCGCGGTGCAGATATTGCCTACTGAGATGGCACCTGAAGGGTGGAACAGAATCGATTCTGACCCGCTCACCGATGAACAGATCGAGCGGGTGCTAAAGTGGACTACGTCAGATGCTCCCCTAGGTCAGCGGCAGGGTGGCGACGAGCTCGACTTTCGTATATCAATTGCGGGCGCTCAGGAAAAGACGGCACTGCTCCGTTTTGGTGGGGCCTGGCGGCAGCCGCTGCGAGCGACGCCAACTACCCACATCCTGAAGCTGCCACTTGGTCTGATTGGCAATTTGCGCATGGACCTCACTGATTCGGTCGAAAACGAGTGGCTGTGCGCCCAAATTGTCGGTGAACTCGGATTACCAGTCGCCGTGACCCAAATGGCTACTTTTGGCAATCAGAAGGCCCTCGTGGTAGAGCGTTTCGACCGACGCTGGGAAGGCATTCCGCAAGATGCTCAGGACACCCCAGGATTCACGCCGTCAGCGGATGCGTGGATCGCTAGGTTGCCTCAGGAGGACATGTGTCAGGCCACTGGCGTCCCGCCGACGCTCAAGTACGAACAGGACGGCGGTCCCTCTATGCACACGTGCCTTGATGTATTGGCCTCCAGTGAGGAACCCGACATCTACCGCGCACACTTTGTCTTGTCCCAGCTTGCCTTTTGGCTGCTCGCTGCCACAGACGGACACGCGAAAAATTTCTCAATTGCTCATCATCGTGGCGGCACCTTCAGCATGACAAGGCTATATGACGTGATTTCTGCGTGGCCGATCATTGGTGACGGACCGAATCTGTTGCCCGAGCAAGACGTTAGGCTTGCGATGGCGCTCCACTCGAAGAATACGCACTACAAGCTACGCGAAATTCGCGTCCGTCATTGGAGGACCCTTGCCGAGCGCACCGGTGTCCCGGCGCTATGGGAACGAATGCTTGATATGGTCCAGAGCGTCGATGTCGCACTCAAGCGGGTAGAAGCCCGACTTCC
This sequence comes from uncultured beta proteobacterium, assembly GCA_963778275.1. Lineage (GTDB taxonomy): Bacteria > Pseudomonadota > Gammaproteobacteria > Burkholderiales > Casimicrobiaceae > PALSA-1003. Next base: position 7,137 of record CAVZTS010000016.1, read on the forward strand.
GGCCGACTTTCCGCCCCGAGTCTGGGATTCAGTGCAAGCTGGAATGAAGCGATACGCTGGGCAATTCTTGCGAGAGGCCGAATCGAGCGCAGTGGCCCACTCGGCGTAAGCGTGCCCCAACCGGCAGGCTTGTAGTGGCGAAAAGTATGAAGTGGCGCCAGGATCCCCTAGTAGAGCAAGTTGCCGTCGGGCCGTGCGTTCAAGGAGGTAGCGGCATATTGGGCGGCATATTCCAGCCAGCGGGGCCTGGTTACCTCCGAGGTGCGATTCCTTCTCCCGGGTAGAAGGGCCCGATACTCCCTGTCGGGCAGAGGTGAGGGGCGCAAGAAGCGTTTAAGCCGCCTTACCCAATCGGCCCGGAATTACTTTTGCTTCGTCCCGCGCGGCATCGACCAGCTCGGCCCATGCCTGCATCATTCGCCTTCGATCAGGGGTACTGAGCGGCGTTGTACGCGCGACGCACCTGATTGGTGTCGCTGTGGAAGAGCTGGCGCTCAATCACATCGGGCGACCACCCCGCCTCATTGAGCGTCGTCGAGGCAAGATGGCGAAATCCATCCTGCACCTAAGGCCCTTGAACCCGGCATCGTGGATAGCAAATAGGATCGTGTTTTTTCCGACATTGGTCTGCTGTGATCCACTTGATTCGGGAACACCAGCGACCCTGCACCGTTGATCTTGCGCAACGGCGACCGCCTGACGCGAGTGGGGTACGATAACTCCTCCCAGCGCGCTCCCCGCGGCTTGTTGGTTCGGACAAAGCAACAGAGCAACACGTCGATTGCGAGCCGCGTTTGCAACGCAGCTCCGAACAGGTCGATGGCGTCGAGCAGCGCCGACAGCTCGGAGAACGGAATCGATGGGTAGTGCCTTACCTTCCGAATCTTCAATGCACCCCGGAGGTCTCGCGACGGATAGCGATCTGCGCGTCCGATCGCGACGGCATAGCGGAAGATCATGCAACAACGTTGCTTTACCTTCCGCGCTTGCTCCAGCGCATTCCGCCTTTCCATCTTGCGCAGCATGGCGAGAAGTTCCGGCGGCGTGATCTCGTCTACCGGACGTGATCCCAGCTCCTGAAAGACGTTGGCCGCGAGCGAAGCCAACACCTTGTTCGCGTGCCCGGGCGACCATGCGTGAGCCATCTTCGCGTGCCATTCATGGGCGACAGCTTCGAATGTATTCTTGCCGCGCACCCGAGAGGCAAAAAAGCCAGCATTAACGCTGGCTTAGGGTATCAGACTGGATTGCCTTGGACGGTGCTGGAATGTTATGGTGGTGCCCAGAAGAGGACTCGAACCTCCACAGTGTTGCCACCGCTAGGACCTGAACCTAGTGCGTCTACCAATTCCGCCATCTGGGCAAGCGTGCAATTCTAAGAGCGGGCCTCTGCGTTGTCAAAGAACCTGCGGCGAAAAAACTCCGCCATCACACCCGAAGCGCTGACGCGATCAAAGCGACAGCGGCGCGACGACGTCGACATTCCGACGCGCGAGCGCATTCTGGAATTCCTGCGCGAGCGCGGCGCGCCGATGCGCGCCGACGAGCTGCCTGCCGCGTTGCGCGTCCACGGCGCGGCCGAGCGCGAGGCCTTTGCCGGACGGCTCGCTGCGATGGAGCGCGACGGCCAGCTCATGACCAATCGCAAGGGCGAGCTGTGCGTGGTCGCCAAGCTCGACCTCGTGACCGGCACGGTGCAGGGTCATCCCGACGGCTTCGGTTTTCTGCTCCCCGACGACGGCAGCCCCGACCTGTTCCTGTCGCCGGCGGAAATGCGCAAGGTGCTGCACGGCGACCGGGCGACGGCGCGGCCGATCGGCGTCGACCGGCGCGGCCGCCCGGAGGGAACGATCGTCGACGTGGTTGCGCGCGCGAACCGGGAAATCGTCGGCAGGCTCTACGAGGATCGCGGCATCTGGTTCCTGGTCGCGGAGAACAAGCGCATCAGCCAGGACATTCTGGTGCCGCCCGGATCTGCGCGGCAACGCGCAGCCAGGCCAGGTCGTCGTCGCCGAAGTCATCGAGCAGCCGGCCGCGCATCGCGAGGCGCTGGCGAAGGTCGTGCGCGTGCTCGGCAACTACGCCGACCCGGGGATGGAAATCGAGATCGCGCTGCGCAAGCACGACCTGCCGCACGAGTTCTCCGCCGCGGCCAGGCGGCTCGCGGCGCACCTGCCCGGCGAAGTGCGCAGCGCCGAGCGCAAGGGTCGCGCCGACATCACGCATCTGCCGCTGGTGACCATCGACGGCGAGACCGCGCGGGACTTCGACGATGCCGTGTACTGCGAGCGCGACGGCAAGGGCTTCCGCCTCGTGGTCGCCATCGCCGACGTCAGCCACTACGTGCGCGACGGCGATGCGCTCGATGCCGCCGCGCGCGAGCGCGGCACCTCGGTGTATTTTCCGCGCCGCGTCATACCGATGCTGCCGGAGGCGCTGTCGAACGAGCTTGTGCTCGCTCAAGCCCGCCGTCGACCGCCTGTGCATGGTCTGCGACATGGCCATCGACCGCGAAGGGCGACATCGGGGAGTACCGCTTCTACCCCGCGGTCATGCATTCGCGCGCGCGGCTGACCTACACCCAGGTCTGGGACTGGCTGTCGCGGCCTGCGCACGCGACCGGCGCCGAGGCGAAGGCGCTGCTGCCGCGGCTCACCGACCTGCACGCGCTCTACAAATTGCTGGCCACCACGCGCGCCCGCCGCGGCGCCATCGACTTCGACACCGTGGAGCTCGCGCTCGAATTCGACGCCCACGGCAAGATCGCCGCGATCGTGCCGGTCCCCCGCAACGAGGCGCACAAGCTCATCGAGGAATGCATGCTGGCCGCCAACGTCTGCGCCGCCGGTTATCTGCTCGCGCAGAAGCACCCGGCGCTGTTTCGCGTGCACGAGGGCCCGACGCCGGAGAAGCTCGCGGCGCTGCAGGAATTCCTGGCCAGCTGCGGACTGTCGCTCTCCGGCGGCGATGATCCTACCTCGGCCGACTACGCGGCGCTGCTCGGGCGCATCCGCGATCGGCCCGACTTCAACCTGCTGCAGACGGTGCTGCTGCGCTCGCTGCAGCAGGCGGTCTACAGCCCGGACAACGTCGGGCATTTCGGCCTGGGCTACGAGGCGTACACGCATTTCACCTCGCCGATCCGCCGCTACCCGGACCTGCTGGTCCATCGCGCCATCAAGGCCTGCCTCGCCGGCGAGCGCTACCACCCGGGCGGCGCGACGTGGCCGGAGCTCGGCGTGCACTGCTCGCAGACCGAGCGGCGCGCCGACGACGCGACGCGCGACGTCGAAAACTGGCTCAAGTGCTACTACATGCAGGACCACGTCGGCGAAACCTTCGCCGGCACCGTGAGCGGGGTCACCCACTTCGGCCTGTTCGTGACGCTCGACGGTCTCAATGTCGACGGCCTCGTGCACGTCACCGAGCTCGGCAGCGACTACTTCCATTTCGATGCCATCCACCATGCGCTGATCGGCGAGCGCAGCGGCAAGACCTATCGCCTTGCCGACCGGCTGACGGTCAAGGTGGCGCGGGTCGATCTGGAGCAGACCAAGATCGACTTCGTGCTGCCGCCCGATGCGGCGGCGGCCGGGGCAGCGCGCGGCCGAGAGCCCAGCGGAGGCCGCGCCCCCGGCGGCAAGCGCGGCAAGGCGCGCTAGAGCGTTTCATCGCGCGCCGCGCGGCCGGTCTGGCCGTGCCGCGTGCGGATGCCGGTGTCCCTGCATCATGTCCAACAGCACCCCTGCCGATGCCGTGCCCGTCGCGCTGGTGATCCAGGCGCCGGATATCGGCACGCCGCGCGATCAAGCACCTCGCGCGCCTGGCGGCCGCGGACGCGATCGAGGCGTTGACCGCTGCCGCGACGCAGGCATTCCGCTTGTCGCCCGCCCGCGAGCGCGACGGGGTGGCCGAGTTCTGCGCCAACGCCGGCATCGATTTCGCCTTCGTGCCCGGCGAACGAGCGCCGGCAGCGGGTGCGGCTCGTGGCAATGGACATGGATTCGACGCTGATCACGCATCGAATGCATCGACGAGATCGCCGACCTCGCCGGCATCAAGCCCGAGATCGCGGCGATCACGCAGCGCGCGATGCGCGGCGAGATCGATTTCCGCGGAGAGCCTGACGCTGCCGGGTGGCGCTGCTCGCGGGTCTCGACGCGGACGCGCTCGCGCGGGTCTACGACGAGCGCCTGCGGCTCTCGCCCGGCGCCGAGCGCATGCTCGCCGGATTCAAGGCTGCCGGCGCGCGGACGCTGCTCGTGTCCGGAGGCTTCACGTTCTTTACCGAGCGGCTCAAGGCCCGGCTCGGCCTCGACTACGCGCTCGCCAACACGCTCGAGATCGTCGACGGCAAGCTCACCGGGAGGCTTGCCGGCGAAATCGTCGACAGCGCGGCGAAGGCCGCTTTCTTTGCCGCGCCTCGGGCGCGAGCTCGGCGGCGAACGGCGCTCTCACGGTGGCCATCGGCGACGGCGCCAACGATCTGCCGATGCTCTCGCTCGCCGACGTCAGCGTCGCCTATCACGCCAAGCCGGCGGTCCGGGCGGCGGCGACGTACGCGATCGATCACTGCGGGCTCGACGCGATCCTGAACCTTTTTCGCTAGCCCCGGCCGCCTTCATTCGGCATCGAAATCGCCTTCGTCGATCCAGGCCATCTGGATCGCCTCGAGAATCTTCTCGCCGCAGTGCTTCGGATCGTCGTCGAAGCCGGGCAGTTCCAGCACCCAGCGCCGCAGATCGGTGAACAGCACGCGGCTGGGATCGACGTCCGGATGCGCTGCGCGAGCGCGATGGCGATCTCGCGGCTGTCGGTCCATTTCATTTCGTGACTTCCTTGGCGTAGTTGATCGTGTATTTCGGGATCTCGATCACGAGCTTCGCGTCACCGACCATCGCCTGGCAGGAGAGCCGCGACAGCGGCGTGAGACCCCAGGCGCGATCGAGCAGGTCGTCCTCGTCTTCGGAGGATGGCGGCAGCGAAGCGAAGCCCTCGCGCACGATCACGTGGCAGGTCGTGCAGGCGCAGGATTTCTCGCAGGCGTGCTCGATCTCGATGCCGTTATCGAGCAGGTTGTCGCAGATCGATTCGCCCTTGGTCGCCGCGAACGTCTTGCCCTCCGGACAGAGCTCGGCGTGCGGCAGGACGACGATTTCGGCCATGCGGTCAGTCGCGCGCGAGCGCATCGACGCTGCGCCCGGTGAGCGCGTTGGCGACGCTGCGATCCATGCGCTGCGCGCGGCGAACGTTTCGGTCGCGCGGTTGAGCGCTGTCAATCGCGGCGTGGATCGCGTGCCGGTCGGTGCCCTGCAGGCTGTTGCCGCAGCGCTGCCGTCGCGGCTTCGATGCTCGCCCGCTCGCCGGCGTCGAGCAGGTCGCCGTCGGCGTCAAGGGCGCTCTGCGTCGCGGCGAGAATCCGCTCCGCCTCGACCTGCGCCTCGGCGAGCGCGCGCGGCGACCATGTCGGCCGCGGCGTGCGCCTGCGAATCCTCGAGCATGCGCGCGATGTCGGTGTCGGCCAGGCCGTAGGAGGGCTTGACGGTGATCGCGGCCTCGACGCCGGTGCGTCTGCTCGCGCGCGGTCACCGAGAGCAGGCCGTCGGCGTCGACCTGGAAGGTCACGCGGATGCGCGCCGCGCCGGCGACCATCGGCGGAATGCCGCGCAGCTCGAAGCGCGCCAGCGAACGGCAGTCGGCGACCTTCTCGCGCTCGCCCTGCACCACGTGGATCGCCATCGCCGTCTGGCCGTCCTTGAAGGTGGTGAATTCCTGCGCCCGGGCGACGGGGATCGTGGCGTTGCGCGGAACGATCTTCTCGGTCAGGCCGCCCATCGTCTCCAGGCCGAGCGAGAGCGGAATCACGTCGAGCAGCAGCCAGTCCTCGGCGGCGGCGCGATTGCCGGCCAGCACGTTGGCCTGGATGGCCGCGCCGAGCGCCACGACCTGGTCCGGATCGAGATTGTTGAGCGGCGGCGCTCCGAAGAACGCCCCGACCGCCTTCTGGATCTGCGGCATGCGCGTCGCGCCGCCGACCATCACCACGCCGTCGATCGCCTCGGGCGTGAGCTTCGCGTCGCGCAGCGCCTTCTTCACCGGGCCCAGCGTTTTGCCGCACCAGCGTCTCGGTGATTGCGGCGAACGTCGCCGCGGTGAGCGTCAGGTCGACGCGCTCGCCCGTCGACAGCGTCGCCACCAGCGGCGTCGAGGTGTGCGTGGTGAGGCTTTCCTTCGCTTCGCGCGCCTTGAGCAGCAGCAGGCGCGTGTCCGACGGCGAAACCGGGGCCACGCGCGCCGTCTCGAGCGCCCAGCAGTAGACGCGATGGTCGAAGTCGTCGCCGCCGAGCGCGGTATCGCCGGCGGTCGCCAGCACTTCGAACACGCCGCGCGAGAGCTTGAGGATCGACATGTCGAAGGTTCCGCCGCCGAGGTCGTAGACCGCGTAGATGCCCTCCGCGGCATTGTCCAGGCCGTAGGCGATCGCCGCCGCCGTCGGCTCGTTGAGCAGGCGCAGCACGTTCAGGCCGGCGAGCTGCGCGGCGTCCTTGGTCGCCTGGCGCTGCGCGTCGTCGAAATACGCGGGCACGGTGACCACCGCGCCGGCGAGCGCGCCGCCCAGGCTCGCTTCGGCGCGCAGCGCGCAGGCTTGCGCAGGATTTCCGCCGACACCTCGACCGGCGTGCGCACGCCGGCGCGGGTCTCGATCTTCACCATGCCGGGCGCGTCGATGAACCGGTAGGGAAAGCGCCTGGCGTCGGAGAGGTCGGCAAGGCCCCGGCCCATCAGGCGCTTGACCGACACGATCGTGTTCTGCGGATCGTCGACCAGCGCTGCCTGCGCCGGGTAACCCACGGCGACGCCGGCGGCGCCGAAATGCACGATCGACGGCAGCAGCGGGCGGCCCTCCGCGTCGGGCAGGACCACCGGGATGCCGTGGCGCACGGTCGCGACCAGCGAATTGGTCGTTCCCAGGTCGATGCCGACGGCAAGCCGCTGCCCGTGCGGCTCCGGCGGCTGATCGGGTTCGGCGATCTGCAGCAGCGCCATCAGACTTCGTCCGCGGCGATCGCCGCGTCGATGTCGCCGGCGACCTTGGTCAGAAAGCGCAGCTCGCGCACCACGTCGCGCGCTTCCTGCCACGCCTCGGCCTCGAGGCGCTCGGCCAGCACGCGCTCGAGCGCGTCGGCATCGGCGTGCACCTGCCGCAGCAGCGCCGCGAGGCCGCGCGTGTCGCCGGCGGCCTGCGCCTCGGCGACGGCTTCCCGCCGCTCGAGCTGCGTGCTGCAGGAATTCCATCCGGCAGCGCGGTGTTGGTTTCCGCCAGCGCGTCGATGCCGTGCAGCGAGAGCAGGTACTGGCCGCGACCGACCGGGTCCTTGAGCGCCTGGTAGGCCTCGTTGACGCGCGCCGACGACTGCAGGGCCACGCGGCGCTCGGCCTCGCCCGCGGCGGCAAAGCGGTCCGGATGCACCGCGCGCTGCAGGGCGTGGTAGGCCGCGTCGAGCTTGGCGGGGTCGAAGCGAACCGCGGCGGGAGGCCGAACAACGCGAAATAGTCCAGGGAGAAATCGATCATTCTTGTTGTCCGCCCCTTTTGCGGGGGAGGCACCGGGCAGGTGCGGGCACTCGCATCACCCCTGCCCCAACCCTGCCCCCGCGATCGAGGGGGAGGGAATCGGCTCAGACGTTAAACGATTCGCCGCAGCCGCACTCATCCTTCACGTTCGGGTTGTTGAACTTGAAGCCCTCGTTCAAGCCCTCGCGGCGAAGTCGAGCTCGGTGCCGTCGAGGTACGGCAGGCTCTTCGGGTCGACGACCACCGTGACGCCGTGGCTGTCGAAGCGATGGTCCTCGGCTGTGAATCTCGTCGGCGTATTCGAGCTTGTAGGCGAGACCCGAGCAGCCGGTCGTGCGCACGCCCAGCCGCAGGCCGACGCCCTTGCCGCGCTTGGTCAGGAATCCGGCGACGTGCTTGGCCGCGCTTTCGGTCAGCGTGATCGCCATGCGTCTTGAGGCTGCCGTCAGTCGGCCGCCGCGTGCTGCGCGACGGCGGCAGCTTCGGTCGGTCGGACTCGCTGTCGTGCTTCTTGCGGTAGTCGGCGACCGCCGCCTTGATCGCATCCTCGGCCAGGATCGAGCAGTGGATCTTGACCGGCGGCAGCGCCAGCTCCTCGGCGATCTGCGTGTTCTTGATGCTCGTCGCCTGGTCGAGCGTCTTGCCCTTGACCCATTCGGTGACCAGCGACGACGACGCGATCGCCGAGCCGCAGCCGTAGGTCTTGAACTTGGCGTCCTCGATGACGCCGTCCTGGCCGACCTTGATCTGCAGCTTCATCACGTCGCCGCAGGCCGGCGCGCCGACCATGCCGGTGCCGACGCCCGTCGTCGTCCTTGGCGAACGAGCCGACGTTGCGCGGGTTCTCGTAGTGATCCAGTACTTTTTCGCTGTATGCCATGTTGCTTCTCCTCGGGCGTCTGCGCGTTCAGTGCGCCGCCCATTGCACGGTGTCGAGGTCGATGCCTTCCTGGTACATCTCCCACAGCGGCGACAGCTCGCGCAGCTTGGCGATCTTGCGCTTCACCAGCTCGACCGTGTAGTCGATCTCTTCCTCGGTCGTGAACCGCCCGACCGTGAAGCGGATCGAGCTGTGCGCCAGCTCGTCGCTGCGCCCGAGCGCGCGCAGCACGTAGGACGGCTCGAGGGAGGCCGAGGTGCAGGCCGAGCCGGAGGACACGGCGACGTCCTTGATCGCCATGATCAGCGCTCTCGCCCTCGACGAAATTGAAGCTGACGTTGAGGTTGTGCGGCACGCGCCGCTCCAGGTCGCCGTTGACGTAGACCTCCTCGATGCGCCGACAGGCCCTGCCAGAGCCGGTCGCGCAGCATGCGGATGCGCTCGTTGTCCGTCGCCATCTCCAGCCGCGCCAGGCGGAACGCCTCGCCCATGCCGACGATCTGGTGCGTCGGCAGCGTGCCCGAGCGCATGCCGCGCTCGTGGCCGCCGCCGTGCATCTGCGCCTCGATGCGCACCCGCGGCTTGCGCCGCACGAACAGCGCGCCGATGCCCTTCGGGCCGTAGGTCTTGTGCGCGGAGAAGCGACATCAGGTCGACCTTCAGCTGCCGAGAGGTCGATCGCGCACCTTGCCGGTCGCCTGCGCGGCGTCGACGTGGAAGATGATGCCGCGCGCGCGGCAGATCTCGCCGATCGCCGGCGATGTCCTGGATCACGCCGATCTCGTTGTTCACGTACATCACCGAGGCGACGATCGTGTCCGGACGCAGCGCCGCCTTGAACTTCTCGAGGTCGAGCAGGCCGTCGGTCTCGACGTCGAGATAGGTGACCGCGAAGCCCTCGCGCTCCAGCTCGCGCATCGTGTCGAGCGTCGCCTTGTGCTCGGTCTTCACGGTGACGAGGTGCTTGCCCTTGTCCTTGTAGAAATGCGCCGCGCCCTTGATCGCGAGGTTGATCGACTCGGTCGCGCCCGAGGTCCAGACGATCTCCTTCGGGTCGCAGTTGACCAGCGCGCGCGACTTGCTCGCGCGCCTCCTCGACCGCCTTTTCGGCCTCCCAGCCGAACGCGTGCGAGCGCGACGCCGGATTGCCGAAATGCTCGGTCAGGTACGGAATCATCTTCGCCGCCACGCGCGGGTCGACCGGCGTGGTGGCGGAATAATCGAGGTAGATCGGTTTCTTCATCGGTCGTCTTCGCGTCCGTCGCTCGAGGCCGCTAACGACCGTCGCCGGCTCGGGCTTCTTGCCCGGCGCCGGGCGATGGTCCTGCAGCACCGCCACCGGCTGCTTGTCCTGCTGCCGGACGAGCTGCTCGAGCGTGACCGAGCTCAGGTACGCGAAGATGTGCGTGTTGAGGTTCGCCCACAGCTCGTGGGTCATGCAGCGCTTGTCGTCCAGGCAATTCTCCTTGCCGCCGCATTGCGTCGCGTCGATCGGCTCGTCGACCGCGGTGATGATGTCGGCCACCGACACGCCGTTCGCGGCGCGCGCAAGGTTGTAGCCGCCGCCCGGGCCGCGCACGCTGTCGACCAGCCCGTGCCGGCGCAGCTTGCCGAACAGCTGCTCCAGGTAGGACAGGGAAATCTTCTGCCGATCGGCCACGCCGGCGAGCGTCACCGGTCCCTCGCCATTGTGCATGGCCACGTCGATCATCGCCGTCACGGCGAAACGTCCTTTGGTCGTCAGTCGCATGGTTGCCGTCCCGTTGCGCCACCCGGCTCCAAGGCCCCGGGGACACCCTAATAGATCTATAATTCCCGATCAAATTAGTCAACTAAAGGCCCGATTGGTTCACTCAAGCATCCGGTTGATGCGTTCCGGGTCGAACAGGTCGGCGGTGGCCTTGGCGTCGGCGCAATCGAAGCCGCCGCGCTGCAGCAGCGGCGACGAGCTTCTTCAGCCGTTCCTCGGTCGCCGCCGCGTGGTCGAGCAGCGAATGCACGGCCTGGACCATGGGATCGTTCATGTCGGCGCTGATCGCGTAGGCCGAGAAGCCGATCTTGGCCGCCTGCCGCTCGCGGCGCAGGGCGTCGTCTCCGGTGACGATCCGGGCCGGGATGCCGACCGCGGTGGCGCCCGGCCGGCACGTCGCGCACCACCACCGCGTTGGAGCCGATCTTGGCCCCGTCGCCGACCAGGACCGGGCCCAGGATCTTGGCCCCGGCGCCGACCACGACCGCGCGGCCGAGCGTCGGGTGGCGCTTGACCTTTTCCCACTGACGCCGCCCAGCGTAACCCCATGATAGAGCGTGCAATCATCGCCGATCTCGGCGGTTTCGCCGATCACGACGCCCATGCCGTGGTCGATGAACACGCGCCGGCCGATGGTGGCCCCGGGATGGATCTCGATGCCGGTCAGCCAGCGGCTCCAGTGCGACAGCCAGCGGGCGAGCCACCGCCAGCCCCAGCGCCACAGCGGATGCGCGAGCCAGCGGTGCCAGGTCAGCGCATGCAGCCCCGGGTAGCAGGTGAGCACCTCCCAGGTGCTGCGGGCGGCGGGGTCGCGGTCGAAGACGACCCGGATGTCTTCGCGGAGTCGGCTGAACATGGCGTTATTTTTTCATATCCGAGCGAATTACCCTACTATTTGGGCGCACCGGGGTCAACGCAACAGGATGGCCGCGATAACGAGGCCGGAAACGACCACCGCGAAGAACGCAACGTAGAGCACCGCGATGACGAAGGCGCGCAGGAACACCCCCGACCAGCGCCCGCCGTAGACGTTGTGCATCGACAGCAGCAGATACACGACCGCCCACGTGGCTAGCGCGGCGCGCACCCACCCTTCCGACAGCGCCACGATCAGGGCCACCACCAGGAACAGAAAGGCGTGGTTGTGCGCCCCGAACACCAGATGCGCGGCGTAGCGCCGCGGCCGCGCCGGATAGCGGCGGGTGCGCCCGACATAGACCATCCCCACGAGCAGGGCGAACAGCGGCAGCAGCGCGAACATCGCGTAGGGTCCGTAGCGCATCACCCCGGCGAAGATCTGCTCGACCTTTGCCTGCCGCGGCAGCCGGTTGAAAAACTCCCCCCGCTCGCGCAGCGGCTCGAGCCACGTGCCGCGCAGATTCTCCAGTCGCGTGCCCCCTTCGGTATCGAGGTGCACGTTGAGGTCCTCGTCGAGGCTGAAGCCGGTGTGGCCGCCTTCGTTGGCCTCGCGCGCGATCTCCGCGCGCTTGGCGGGCGGTGAGTTCCGAGTCCAGGAGCTGCGGCGGCTTGCTCTCGAAGCGCAGCAGCGCGAACAGCCCGATGGAGAGCACCAGGAACAGGCGCGAGGGCCGGATGTAGCGCCGGCGGCGGCCGGCGAAATACTCGCGCGTCAGAAAACCCGGGCGGAACAGCAGCGCGAACAGCGTGCGCCACGTGCGCCGTCGAATGCCACGTAGCGCCCCGCGGCATCGCGCAGCAAGGCGCGCACCGTCGGCAGCTTGAGGCTCGTCTCCTGCCCGCAGTTCGGGCAATACGTGCCCGGCGCGGCCGCGCCGCAGTTGCGGCACAGCGCAGCCGGCGCGGGACTTGCCTCCGGAGGCTGCGGTCGTGTCGGTCACGGCGCGCAGGCGACCGAGCAGCTGGTCGATGCGCGCGAGAATCCCGCGCAGGATATTGACCTCTTCCTTCTCCAGGCGGGCGCGGGCGAACAGACGGCGCAGCCTCGCGAGCAGCCGCTTCGGCTGGCGCGGATCGAGGAAGCGCATCGCCACGAGCGTGCGTTCGGCGCAGGCGTAGAGCGCCTCGATCTCGTCGAGCGTCGCCGGTTCGAAACGCGGCGCCGTCCAGATCCGCTCGCCATGCGCCGCGACAAACAGCTCGTAGGCCGCGACCTGCACCGCCGCCGCGAGGTTGAGCGAGGCTTGTCCCGGCGCGCCGGGAATCGTCGCCACGATCTGGCAGTGCGCAAGCTCGGTGTTCGACAGCCCCGACATCTCGGCGCCGAATACCAGCGCCACCTCGCCCATCGCCGCGTGCGCGATCGCTTCCATCGCTGCGGCGCGCACTGACCGCGCCGCGGCGGCGAATTCGCGTGGCCGCGCCGAGAATCCGATCGCCAGCGTCACGCCGGAGAGCGCCTCCGGAAGCGTCGGCACGACTGCCGCGGCACGCAGCAACTCGCTGGCAGCCGGCGGCGCGCGCGTCCGCGTCCGGGTGCGGGAACGCGCGCGGCGCGACCAGCACCAGCCGCGACAGGCCCATCGCGCGCATCGCCCGCGCAGCGGCGCCGATGTTGCCAGGGTGGCTCGTCGCGCAGAGCACGACGCGGATCCGGTCAAGCGCTGCGGTCAGCATCGCGGCGGGCGAGCGCGGGCCTCGGCGAAGGCCGACGGCAAATGCAGGTAGAATGCGAGGCTGGCATGCGCTGCGGCGAGCGCGCGCCGCAACCGGCGCCGCGCGGGTCCACCCAACGCGGCAATCCCCAAAGAGACTCCGGCGATCATGCACCCGATGCTCATGACCGCAGTCAAGGCCGCGCGTCGCGCCGGCAGCGTCATCAACCGCGGCGCCCGCGACCTTGATCTGCTCACGGTAACCGCCAAGGGTCCCAAGGATTTCGTCAGCGAAGTCGACCGCGCCGCGGAAGCGGCGATTGTCGAGACGCTGCACGCGACCTATCCGGATCACGGGATTCTAGCAGAGGAAGGCACCGCCAAAGGCGCCAACGCCGCCGCCGAATACGTCTGGATCATCGACCCGCTCGACGGCACGACCAATTTCCTGCACGGCTTCCCGCAGTACTGCGTCTCGATCGCGTTGCAGCACAAGGGGCAGATCACGCAGGCGGTCATCTACGATCCGGTGCGCAACGATCTGTTCACCGCGACGCGCGGCCGCGGCGCGTTTCTCAACGACCGCCGCATCCGGGTGTCGCGGCGGCAGCATCTCAAGGAGTGCTTGATCGGCACCGGCTTCCCGTTTCGCGACGGCATCAACCTCGACCTCTACCTGCAGATGATGCGGGCGATGACGCTCGAGGCGGCGGGCATTCGCCGCCCCGGCGCGGCGGCGCTCGACCTGGCCTACGTCGCCGCGGGCTACTACGACGGGTTCTGGGAAGTGGGCCTCAATCCCTGGGATGTCGCCGCCGGCAGCCTGCTGATCGTGGAGGCGGGCGGACTGGTCGGCGATCTGGAGGGCGAAGGGACTTTTCTTTACGGCGGCCGGGTCATCGCCGCGAATCCGCGCATTTTTGCGCAAATGGTCAAATTGCTCGCGCCCTTCCAGGACGCGCTCAAGCCGGAGCACGCGGCGGCAAGCTGAACTTTTGCGGGTGCGGCCGCAAGGGGCGGCTGCTGGGCGCGGGCGAAGGCGTTACTTGGCGGCAAACGCCGAACGGGGCCTTGCGCCCGCTATCCGGGCTGACAATCCCATTGTCATTGTGTAGGATGGGCCGGACCTGCTTGGGGCTCGCGCACGCCGACGCGGCGCCGATGCCCCTCAAGCGCCCATTATTCTTGGAGCAACCATGTTGCAACGATCGCTGTGTCGATTGAGCCTCGCGCTGCTCTTCGCCGCATTCGCGACCGCGGCCGCGGCGCAGAATGTCACCGGCATCCGGGTCATGCTGCATCCCTACCTCGCGCCGCCGGGCAGTTTGCCGCCGGCGGCGGCGGCCAAGCTGACCGCTCTCGCCGGGATGCCGCTCGCGCTGTCCGGCGCCACGCGCACCGGCGCCCTGGAGTTCGCGCTGCCCGCGCCGCTGTCCGCTGCAGCGGCCGGCGCGATGCTGCGGCACCTGCGCGCCGATCGCGGCGTGCTGTGGGCAGAGACGATCCAGCCCGGGGCGCCCAAGGTGGCGACGACCAAGGCCAGCCCCTTCCAGGGCCAGAAGCTCATGGTGCGTTTAGTCGGCGACCCTGCGCCTGATTGGAGCACGCTGTTGCCCCGCTGGACGAACCTGGTCGGCTTGCCGGTGAGCGTCAGCAGCCAGATCGGCAACGTCTGGGTGCTCGCGGTGAGCCAGGCGGTGCCCGAAGACACGCTCGCCGAAATGGCGCAGCAGCTGCAGAGCGACAGCGCGGTGCAGTACGCGGACCCGGTGCGGCGCGTGTTTCCAACCCTGGTGCCGAACGACCCGCTGTTCGTCCAGCAATGGGGGCTTACCGACCCCATCGGCGGCATCAACGCGCCCGCGGCATGGGACCTCACGACCGGCAGCCCCAACGTGATCGTGGCGGACATCGATACCGGCGTCACCGACCATCCCGATCTCGCGGGCAAATTCCTGCCTGGCTACGACTTCATCGCCGGCGTCGCCGGCGCGAGCGATCCCGGCGACGGCACCAGCGACAACCAGTGCGGGCCCGGAATCCCCGGCGAGCGGAGCTCCTTCCACGGCACTTTCACATCCGGACTGATCGCGGCCGATACCAACAATGGCGTTGGCATCGCCGGTGTCAACTGGAGCGCGATGGTTCTTCCGGTACGCGTGCTCGGCCAGTGCGGCGGCACGGCCGAAACGGTCCTCGAAGGCATCCTGTGGGCGGTCGGCGCGTCGGTCACCGGCGCGCCTCCCAATCCGAATCCCGCGCGCGTGCTCAACCTGAGCCTGGGTGGCTTCGGCGCCTGTGACCAGGCGACGCAGGACGCGATCAACACCGCGCTGACGCAAGGCGTGGTCGTGGTCGCCGCCGCCGGCAACTCGAGCGACGATGCCGCCAACTTCAGCCCGGCCAATTGCAGCGGCGTGATCGCGGTCGGGGCAAGCACGCGACAGGGCGACATCACGAGCTATTCGAACTTCGGCCCGCGCGTCGATGTTTCCGCGCCGGGCGGCGACTTCACGGCCAACGGAGAGCTGGACCTGGTACTGTCCACCGGCAACGACGGCGCCACGGGACCCGGCAATCCCATCTACGAATTCGCGGCCGGAACAAGCGCTGCCGCGCCGCACGTCGCCGGCGTGGCCTCGCTGATGGTCGCGCGCAATGCCAACCTGACGCCGGGCCAAGTCCAGGACATCGTCACCGGCGCGGCGCGCAATTTCGCGTTCGACACAGTATGCAGCAAGGGCGCCTGCGGCTCGGGGCTGCTCGATGCCACCCTCGCGCTGCAAAGCACCTTCCCCGGCGACGCCGTGGCGCCTCCCGGCGCGGCACCGGTCATCGAATACTATCGCAGCGACCGCGATCACTACGTGCTGTCGGCGGACCCGGCCGAGATCGCGTTCATCGACACGTACTTGAGTGCCACCTTCCAACGCACCGGCGAGCTTTTCTTCGCGTGGACCGACCCGGCGCTGGCGCCGTTCAACGCCGTGCCCGTGTGCCGGTTCTACGCCGGCGGCCTCATCGACTCGCACTACTTCACCGCCAACGCAGCCGAGTGCCAATACATCATCGCCCACTGGTCCTTCGTCTGGGCGCTGGAGAATCCGGCCGCGTTCTACGTGCTGCTGCCGGACGTCAACGGCTTCTGTCCGGCGAGCACGCTGCCGGTGTACAGGTTCTTCAACAATCGGCAGGACGCGAACCAGCGCCACACCATCGACCTGTCCGTGCGCCGGGCGATGCAAAACCGCGCTTGGGTGCCGCTGGGTATAGGCGCGAGCGACGTGGCCTTCTGCACGCCGATCTGAGCGAACGGCAGCAGGGCGCGTGCGACGCGATCGCGCCGCAGCGCCTGGGCGCAGGCGGAATGGCCCGCGCATGACCGTTGCCGGCGGGCAGTGCTGCACCCGCCTTCAATGCCAGGTCCCGAACATTCCGTAAGGATTGGTGGCAGGCTGCGCCCGCGGCGCCCGGTCTCCCGGCGCCGCGTGAGAAACGCGCAGCGCCAGGCGGCCGGCAAGCACGGCGGCCGCGGCCGCCGCCAACAGATGCTTGACGGTGTGACCGCTGATCCAGCCCAGCGCCTGCAGCAGCTCGTGGTCGCGAACTTCGGCCACCTTCGCCGCAACGTAGAGGGCTATCGCCACGCCGAAGGCGACGCGATCGGCGCGCGGTGCGCGGTGGATCGACTGCCACAGCGGGATGAGCAGCAGCGGGCACGCCTGCAGCAATAGGTAGGGCCGCAGGTCACCGGCACCGTTCTTTTCGGTGACGTACCACCACGCCACGGAGAGGACCGCGGCAACGGAAAGCAGCAGCGTGAGGCTGCGTCCGTCCACATCCGGTCTCGATTCGGCATAGACGGCCGAGAGCAGGCCCGCGCACGCCAGCGCAATGGGCAGCCGGTCCCAGACGAGCCGGCTGTTGTCGGGGTGCAGGTGGTAGAACCCGGAACCGAGCGCCGTCAGCACGAGCGCGATCAGGAACAGCCGGTAGCCCGGCCAGCCGGCGGCGATCTCGGGCCGTTGCCGCGCGGGCCAGAGCCGATACAGCCCCCACAAGCCGACGATCGCGAAGCCGAGATTGGACAGGACGTCGGCGCCGTGCGCGATGCCGAGCAGGACCCGTTGATCGGCGAAGTCGTGGTAATGCGGCCACTGCGGGACCGGGCCGTGAAGCCAAAGTCCCAGTACCGCGCCGCCGATCAGGAACGGTGGCAGGCGGTCGAGCGGTCGTTGCATGGCGCTTGCTTCCTTGGGTTGCGACGTCCGGAGATTGCCCGACGGCGGCGGCTTTTGAAACTCGGGCAGCGAAGGTAGCGTCGGATAAGCCACTGCGTAGCGCGGGCTGATACGCCAGGGCGGAAAACCGGGCCCGCCGCTCGCGGCGCGCCGGATTTAGCGCGCGAGCGCCGGATAGAGCCTGGCGGCGAGGCCGGTGAACACCGCGAACACCGCGAGCATGACGCCGAAATCCGTACCCAGGCCGTGCACGGCCTCTCCGCCGGCGATCATGGTTCCGCGCAGTGCGTCGACGAGGTAGGTGAGCGGATTCAAGCGCGCGACGGCCTGCAGCCAGCCGGGCATCAGGTCGAGCGGGTAGATGGCGCTGCTCGCAAAGAACAGCGGCATCGTGAGCACCTGGCCGATGCCCATGAAGCGCTCGCGGGTCTTGACGATGCAGGCGATGATCAACGAAAAAGTCGCGAAGATGGCCGAGCCCAGCATCACCGCGCCGAGCACGACCGCGATCGGGAGAAGCTGCCAGCGCAGCTCGATGCCGAGCGCGAGCGCGATCAGGAACACCACCCCGGCCTGCACCACACCTCTTAGGCCCGCGGCCGCGGCCTTGCCCAGCACCAGCGCGCTGCGCGGCGCGGGGGTGACCAGAAGCTTGTGCACGATGCCCAAGTCGCGCTCCCAGATCACGGCGATGCCGTAGAAGATCGCGCTGAACAGGACGCTCTGCGCCAGGATCCCCGGCGTCATGAAGGCAAGGTAGCCGATGCCGCCAGTCGGAATGCCGCGAACCTGGCTGAACACCTGCCCGAAGATCACCAGCCACAGGATCGGCTGGATGGCACGCGAGAACAGTTCGGTCGGATCGCGCACCAGCTTGTGCAGCTCCGCGCTGGCGACAGCGGTGACTTGCTTGGCGTAGACGATCACGGCGTCTAACCCAGGCGGCGCGCGGTGTTGCGCGTCTGGCGCACATCGATGTAGCGGCCGCCATCCTCGATGCTGCCGCCGCTGTAGTGCGCGAACACCGTGTCGAGTGTCGCGTCCGCGCCGAGCGCCGCCTTGAGCGCGCGCGGCTCGCCGCTCACCGTCACCACGCCCTGGTGCAGGATGGCGAGCTCGCTGCACAGCGCATCGGCTTCCTCCATGTCGTGGGTGGTGAGCAGGATCGTCATGCCGAAACGATCGCGCAGCTCGAGCAGTCGGTCCCACACGCTGTGCCGGGCGGTCGGATCGAGTCCGATCGTGGGCTCGTCAAGGAAGAGCACGGAGGGCCGGTGCAGCATGGCCTGCGCGAGCTCGAGGCGGCGGATCATTCCGCCGGAATAGGTTTTGACGAGCTTGTCGCCGAAAGCCTCGAGGCCCATGAAGGCAAGCGCGTCGGCCATGCGGCCGCGGGCCGCGGTGGCGTCCATGCCGTAGAGCGCGGCGGAGAGGCGAAGATTCTCCCGCCCGGTGAGCGCGCCGTCGGCGGAGAGCATCTGTGGCACGTAGCCGATGCGGGTGCGCACCGCGCGCGATCTGGACACCACGTCGAAGCCGGCGACCGTCGCCCGACCCGATGTCGGCGGCAGCAGCGTGGTCAACATCTTGATGGTCGTGCTCTTGCCGGCGCCATTGGGGCCGAGCAGACCGAACACCGTGCCGCTGCGGATGCGCAAGTCCAGCCGGTCGACGGCAAGGTAGCTGCCGTATCGGCGCGACAGCTGCGCCGTTTCGACTGCAAAAGCGGCCTCGCCAGAGGCTGGTGCATTCATTGCGCGGGCGGCAAGGGTTTCAAGGAATGCTTCGCTGCGGACTGCGACGCGCCCTCAGCACGACGCCAGAGTCGCCCACGCGTCAAGCGAGCGCTGCGCGGACGCGCTCGGGCGTGAACGGCACGCTGGTCAGGCGCACTCCCGCGGCGTCGAACACGGCATTGGCGAGTGCCGCGGGCACGGGCGTCGCGGAAGCCTCGCCCGCGCCGAGCGGCCGCTCCCGCGGCCGGTCCACGATATCGATCAGGATCTCCGGCACCTCGGGGAATTTGAGAATGGGATAGCTCGCCCAGTCGACGCTCGTCACCCGCGCGCGGTCGAACGCGACCTCCTCGAGCAGCGTGCGCGAGAGCGATTGCACGATGCTGCCCTCGATCTGCCCCTGCAGCGTGCCGGGATTGATGACCAGGCCGCAGTCGTGCGCACAGGCGACGCGGCGCACGTGGATCATGCCTCCCGTGCGATCGACCGCGACCTCCATCGCCATCGCGACGTAGCTCTCGTTGTGCTTGTAGTGCATGTAGGCGAAGCCGCGCCCGGTGCCGTTGCCCGCTGGCGCCGGGGACGCTCGCGGCTGCCAGCCGATCAGCGCGGCGGCGCGCCGGATTACCTCGATGCCACGCGGATCGGACAAACCCTGCAAGCGAAACTCCACCGGATCGCGCCGCGCTGCGGCAGCGAGCATGTCGGTGAAGCTTTCGACAGCGAAGCAGTTCGCCACCTTGCCCGGGGCGCGGATGTTCGACGGCCGCAGCGGCGCGGTTTTCAGCCAGTGCACAACGACTTCCTGATGCGGCACCGCGTACGGTGGATCGCCGTTCTGGCTGATAAGGCCGGTGGTGATTCCCGGCGTCTGCGCGATGCCGGCGGCGTCGAGCGCTAACAGCGGCATGTTCGGCAGGCTCGCGGTCGCCTTGGGAATCCACATCTCGGTACGCCATGCGGCGATCTTGCCATCGTCGCCGAGCGCGCCTTCGAGCGCGAGCAGCTGCGGCGGGCCCTTCGGGTCCCAGCCATGCTCGTCCTCGCGCGACCATTGCACGCGCACCGGCCGCCCGACGGCCCTCGACAGCAGCGCCGCGTCGGCCGCAGCGTCGTCGTGGCCGTTCATCCCGTAGCAGCCGGAACCGTCGAGATAGATGACGCGCACGGCTTCTCTCGGCAAGTCCAGCGCTTGGGCCATCGTCTCGCGAAAGCGGTGGGTGGCTTGCGACGCCGACCACACGGTTGCCTTGCCGTCGCGGACGTCGGCGATCGCGCACGACGGCCCCATCGACGCATGCGACTGCAGCGGCCAATAGAACTCGGCAGTGACCTTCCGCGCCCCGGCGAGCGCCCGACGGGCATCGCCTTTCCTGACCAGCGTCTCTTCACCTTCGAACGGCCCTGCGCGCAGCCAGTCGCGGACGGCCGCGGCGCCGATGAGCGGCGCCGATTCCGACCAACGCGCCTTGAGTAGCCGCGCCGCGGTCACGGCGTCCCACTCGCTGGTGGCGACGACACCCAGAAAGTCGTTGCTGCGTACGACGCGGGCCCCGCCGATTGTCTTGATCGACGCCTCATCGACCTCGATGAGCTTCGCTCCCACCGTCGGCGGTCGCACGACACGGCCATGCAGCATTCCGTCGACCTTGAAATCGTGGACGTAGGTGTGTCGGCCGGTAACCTTGCCCGGAAGGTCGGGACGCGCGAGCGGCTTGCCGACAATCGTGTACGACGCGGGATCGCGCAGCGTCGCCTTGGGATCGACCTTGAGCCCGAAGTGTTTGTCGCCGACGAGGTCAGCGAAGCGAATGCCGGCGCCCCCGGATTTCGGCCGCACCTCGCCGCCGGCTGCATCCAGTTGCGTGGCAGGATCTGCCCATTCGCGTCGCGGCGAGCGCGATCAGCGCCTCGCGCGCGGTCGCCGCTGCCTGCCGGATCTCGACGCCGCCACGCATGACGCCGCTGCTTCCGCCGGTTGCGCCCTGGTCGGGCGTGAGCGCGGTGTCGCCCTCAATGAGCACGATCTTGTCCACACCGATGCCGAGTTCCTCCGCGGCCATCTGAGGGATTGCGATGCGCAACCCCTGCCCGAGATCGACCTTGCCCGAGTAAATGGTCACCGATCCATCCGCATTGACCGCGACGAAGCCATCGACCGCGCCGATGTCGAGTGTCTTGCCCGGCGGCGTTCCAGCCTGCGGGGCCTGCTGCGCGAATGCGCGCGCCGGCAGCGTGAAGGCAACGACGAGTGCGCCACCGGCCTGAAGAAACTCGCGGCGGGAAAACACGGCACTCATGCCGGGGTTCCCCGCGCGGCGCGCAGCAGCGCGCGCAGGACTCGCGGGTGCGTGCCGCAGCGGCAAAGGTTGCCCTCGAGCGCCGCCTGCGCGTCTTCGCGCGTGAAATGGGGCTTGCGCGCGAGCAGCGCGGCGCCGGTCATCACCATCCCGGCGACGCAGTAGCCGCACTGTGCCGCCTGCTCGGCGACGAACGCTGCCTGCAGCGCATGCGGTTTCTCCGGCGTGCCGAGGCCCTCGATCGTCGTCACCTTCCGCGTCCCCGACCTTGGATACCGGCAGCAGGCAGGAGCGAACCGCGTCGCCGTCGACGAGCACGGTGCACGCGCCGCACTGGCCCAGACCGCAGCCGAATTTTGCGCCGGTCAGCGAGAGCGAGTTGCGCAGGACGTAGAGCAGCGGCTCGTCCGGGTCGCGCACCTCGACCGACCTGGCTTCGCCATTGACGTGCAGGGTGAGGCTCGGCATGGCAATTCCTGATGGCACCGCGGGTTGGCCAAAAAATCATCGCATTGGCCCCGCGCCTTGTCCAGCGACAGCGCGAATCGGCGACGCGATCACGCGTCACGATGGTGCTCTCGCGGGCTCGCGGCGAGCAGCGCACGCGGCCCCTGGCGGGCCGTGGCCTTATGCGAGCGCTGGGCGGAGCGCTTATTGCGGCGAGCAAAATCCGACGCCGACGCCGACACCCTCGGCAATCCAGCCGGCCGCGGCCCGTTCGCTGGCACCTTTCGTTATACTGGGCAACCATTGCGACGGCTGTCATTCGCGGAGGTTGCATGGATTGGCGCCCGCCTGTTGCATCGCTCTTCTTGGGCCTCCTGCTCTCCGGCGGTGCCTGTGCCATGGATGTCAAAATCGTTGGCCTGTTCACCAACAAGGCCGTGGTGCAGATCGATGGGGGCGCGCTGCAAACCCTCGCGGTGGGACAGAAGACTGCCGAGGGAGTGGTGCTGCTCGCCGTGGACCGCGAAAGCGCGACCCTCGACCTGAACGGCGAACGCGTCACCCTCGGGCTGGGCCACGGACATATGCGGGCTGCGTCCTCGGCCCCGGCCGTAATGATCACTGCCGACGACCGGGGCCAGTTCGTCACCGACGGCCAGGTGAACGGGATGCCGATTCGCTTCGCGGTGGATACCGGTGCGACGATGATTTCGCTGCCCGCCAGCGAAGCGCGCCGTCTGGGGCTCGATTACCGCAAGGGCACTCGGATCCTGATGAATACGGCCAACGGCGTCGCCGTGGCCTACCGCCTCAAGCTCGACACCGTGCGCGTGGGTGAGGTCACGGTGAACAACGTCGATGCGGTCGTGATGGACGGTGAAGGCCTGTCGGTTGGCCTGCTCGGCATGAGCTTCCTCAAGCGCATGGACATCAAGCGCGAGGGAGAGATCATGACGCTGACGAAGCGCTACTAAAGCGCAGGCACCGAAAAACGCCGCGCGGCGCGGCAGCTGCCGGATTGGCAACGGCCCCGACTGCGCTTGCCGGGGACTCGCGCCGGCCGGCGGCGCGTTTTCAGTTTTCGCCGCTCCCCGGCCTGGGCTCGGCTTCCCGGCGCGCCGCATCCTTTGCCGGCGCTGGCGGGGGCTGCTGGAACACCGGGCCGCCAACGTAAGTGAAATAGATCTTGCGCTGGCTGTGGGCGACCAGCACGCGATGCGCGCGCAGGAAGTCGAAGCCCAGCAGCATCAGCTCCGACGGGTGCTTGGGAATGCGGCTTTCGCCCGTGGTGTAGCTCGCGTCCTTCCACAAGTCGGCGAAACGAAGCGTGGTATCGCGAATGAGTTCGTCGCCGATGGCGAAACTCTCGAACGGACCGCTCCAGTTGTCGACCATATTGCGGCCCAAGCCGGCGCTGGTCCCGAGGGCCACGACGCCCGGGGTTTCCGGCGTGACGCCCAGCCGCGCCGCGTCTGCCTTGCTCAGCACCGATCCTCCCGCGCCGGAATCGAGCAGGGCCCGCACGGGCTGGCCGTTGATGTGCACGGTGAGGATGATCTGCGGAGAGGCATCGTCGATCGCCTCCATGTCCACTTCGCCCGCGCCGCCGGTCGCCCAATACGCCAGATTCGCCCCGGCGCAATCCCTTGGCTGGTAGAGCCGCACCGCATGGTGGGCGAGATCGAACTCGAGATCGACCTGGTGGAAGAAATCCTCGCCGAGGATGAATGCGGAACCGGCGATCTCCTGGTCGCCCGCGACCAGCACGCGCAAATTCCTGCGTATGGCCTGGCCCATCCTGAACTCGCTGACATTGGTGGCCTCGACATGAAGCTCGCCACCCACGCCGAACATTCGATAATCCCTGGCGTCCCGCAGCGAGAGCCCCAGCCGTACCGCTGCCGAGCGCAGGATAAGGCTTCTCACCGATCCCGTATCGAGCATGACGCCGATCTTCTGGCCGTTGATGGCACCATCGACGAGCAAATGGTTGCGTTCCAGGCGCACCGGCAGGTCGGCGATCTGGACCAGCTGGCAATTGCCCGCCGCGCCGACGCCGGCGCTCGCCCATGCCAGGCCGATGCCCACGAGGGCGTGGATGACGATTCGTGCCCGCGCCGAGCGGGCAAGAGCGCTCACGCCAACGCCCGCAGCGGCGCGACGCCCCGGCGGAAAAGCCGGCGTTCTCCCGAATCGTTCGCTCGGCATCAGGCCTGAGCTCCGTCGCAAACTCGATCCTCTCCTGCGGCAACAGCCGCTCCGGTGTGAAGCGCAAAATTGTGGCACGAAACGCAAAGCCATTGCGTGCAACGACCGCCGCCGCCGAATCGGGCAGCGGAGCTTCGCCGCGCATTGGCAACGCGATCCACTGTGCGGACCCGGCGATCGCGCTTAGCCGCGCTTGCCAGCCAACGCATGCTTGCGCGAGCCACGCGGGCAGAGTAAGTTCAGTTCCCGATAAAGCTGCGGTTGCAAGCGCGGTCGATGCCACATTGACGCGCCGATACCGATCGAGCGCGACTGCGGGATTCCAACGGCGGTGCCCGCTACCGGACCGCGTGCACAGGGAGGTCAACCGACATGCGCAGGAGAACCTTCGTGGCTTCCGGCCTGGGGCTGGTGGCCGCCGCCGTCGGAGACGGCATCGTGGGGACGCTCAAGGGTGCAGGCGTCCGTGCCCAAGCGATGGGCGCGCCGGCGGCGCAGCGCAGTGTCGCGGGACCGCCGCAGGGCAAGTGGATCCGCCTCGCACCGTTTCCGCAGCCGACCGGGGAATTGCTGGGAGCGGCAAGCAACGGCAAGCTCTACGCGACCCAGGGGCTGCTGCCGGGATTCAAGCCGGCCGGACTCGTGTTTGCGTACGACCCGGCCAGCGACGCGTGGACGCAGAAGAAGCCGATGCCGCACCCGGTCCATCACGCCGGCGTGGTGGCGCATAACGGAAAAGTGTACCTGTTCGGCGGCTTCGACCTTCCGCCGTCGGGACCACCGGGCTGGAATCCGGTCAACGATGCCTGGGAATACGATCCGGCCACGGACGGCTGGCGCGCCCTCGCCCCGATGCCAACGGCGCGCGGTGCCGGCGTCGCCGCCGTGGTCGGTGGCAAGTGCTACGTAATCGGTGGTGCCGGGCCCACGCCCGACGCAAGCGCGCCGACGATTCGCCCGCGCCAGCCGCAACGCTCCCTCGGCGTGGTCGAGGAATACGATCCAAGCCACGAACAGCTGGCGCGCGCGCGCGCCGCTGCCGACGCCCTGCAACCACATGGGCGGCGAAGCCGTGAACGGCAAGATCTACGTCATCGGCGGCCGGCTGAGCGGCGCATTCATCATCGGCTTCCCGGGGAATATCAACCTGGTGCAAGCCTACGATCCGGCAACCGACTCCTGGGTGACGCGGAACCCGATGCCCACCGCGCGCAGCGGGCTCAACACGGCGCAGCTCAATGGCATCATCTATGTCGCCGGAGGCGAGGTGCAGGACGAGAAATACCTGGCTGCGTTTCGCGCTTTCGAGGCCTACGATCCGGCAAGCGACACGTGGTGGCCGTTGCCCTCCATGCTCCTGCCACGGCACGAATGCATCATGGCGGCCCTGGACAATCGAATCCACGTCGCGGGCGGCTCGGTCCAGTCGGCCATCGTCCCGCTGCCCAAGGGACTTGCCTTCGACACCGATTCGCACGAGGCCTTCGAGGTAGCGCCGTAGCAGCGATGTCCCCGCCTTTTCGGCGGGCGGCTACGCGCGCAGAGCGCGAAACAGGTGGCAGGCAGCGCGTAGCAGCGCCAAGGGCAGCCGTGCGACTCTGGACGATTCATCCCAAGTACCTTGACGCGCAGGGCCTGGTCGCGCTTTGGCGCGAGGCGCTGCTCGCCCGCGAGGTGCTTCGTGGCCGTACGGTGGGCTATCGGCATCACCCTCAGCTGCAGCGGTTCCGGCAATGCGCTACGCCGCGCACGACTATCAATGGCTACCTGGCGCGCGTTTACGACGAAGCGCAGTTTGGGGATACCACTTCGATCGTTCCAAGCTCGCCCGCGCCGCATCCGAACAGCGCCTGCTCGTCACCGACGGCCAGTTGCGTTATGAATGGTGCTGGCTCCTGAGCAAGTTGCGCAAGCGCAGCCACGCGGTCGATCGCCGCCATTGCGACGTTTTGCTTCCCGCCGCGCATCCTCTGTTTCGGGTTGTCCGGGGTTCCATTGCCGCTTGGGAGAACGTGCGCCAGATCCCTGCAGCCTGAATCCTCGACGCCTTAGTCCCGTGCGGACCGTTTGCCGATCGCAAACAGCACTGGTATAACGCTGGACCAGCAACGCTCCATAAACCCGCTAGCGATGGACCCAACAGGCGGCGGCGTTGCAAGTCAACCAACAGGGAGAAGGCTCGATGAATCGTTTTCATTTCGCATTGGCCGTGCGCTGGCGCTCAGTGCGACTTACGCGGCAGCGGTGCAGGCCTTTGACTGCACCCTGCCCAAGCATCACTGCATCAAGGTCACGGTCGACGAGGACACGAACAAGCTGGTTGTGGATGCGGATCCGCTCACCAAGAAAGGGCCGGGCCACTTCATCCATTGGATCCTGGACGACGAGCCTTCGCAGTCGTACACCTTTCCGGCCAATGGCATCGCGTTTTCGACCAGCGACGGCGGCGCGGACGAGTTTGCGAATTGCGGTCCCGACCCCGGCAACGCCCGCGTGTTTCACTGCGAAAGCCCCAAGGGAGAGAAGGGCAACTACAAATACACCATCACCGTGGTTGGCATACCCAAGCCGAGTCCGCTGGATCCGCACGTCATCAACAACTAGCGCGTCTATCTGGACGTTACCCTGAGCGGCAGGCTGTAAACTGCACGGCACAGGAAATCTGCGCGCCGCGATCTTCATCGCGTGCGCAGACTTGGCTTGCAGCTTCGCGGTGAATCAGAAATACGTCTTGACACGCTGCCGATGCATTGCCGGAGTGCCGGCCACCCGACGCGTGCGGCGATTCTCGCCTGGCGAACGGACCTCGCCGGCCCGCGCCTGATTCATTGCGGCTTTACGCGCCCCAAGCGCCCCTGCAGGGCCATTGTCGGATGCATACCCATTTGCTATAAATCGCCTGTAGTATACGTATGTCACGGGCGCCAAAAACCTGCGTCCAAGGGATAAGTGTCGTTGGTACGCCAAAACGACACGACGGGGAGAAATCATATGAATCGCACTCTGCTTACTATCGTGGGTAGCGCGTTGGTCGGCGCGGTGATCGGTGCGCTGGTGCTGCATGCTTATGGGCCAGCGCCACTGCCGCCGCCACCACCACCCTCGCTGACGACGGCCACGATTATCAACTGCGGCACCCCCGGAATCCATTGCATCAAGGTCTTCTTCTACGGCGCCAAAAAGAAGCTCCAGGTTAACAATACGCATCTTTACAAGACAGGCACCAATCAAACAATCTATTGGTTTCTGGACAATTCGACCAATCCCTCGTTCACGTTCCCTTCTGACGGAATTGCGTTCACGAGTAGTGAGGGGATGCAGGAGTTCACCAATTGCGCGGTGGACTCAACCGGTTTGATCTTTTCATGCTTCGATGCCACCGGGACCGCCCTCGACGAGCAGGAGGGGTACCCTTACAAGGTCACTGTGACAAACAGTGCCGGCGCGAGCAGGATGGTGCTGGATCCCCACGTCATCAATTACTAAGTCCGGACGGTCCCACCTTGGAGACCGCCGCCGCGCAGTCAATCGCCGCGGCAGGTGATCGGGGCGGCGATAGGCTGGGTTTGGCCGCGAATCGCCGAGTGCACAACCTGCGCGGGCTCGCCAACAGTAAGACGAATGGCGATTGACCCGCGGACGGTCAGCGAAGTTGCGTCAGCCACGCCTGCGCTTGCGCGATCGCCGCCTCGTAGGTGAGCGCGCGGCCGGTCGCTTCGGCGGCGGCGAAGGCGCCTCGGGCCGAGTGCCGCTCGCGCCTTGGACATCAGCGGTGCGAGAAACGCCTCATCAGTGGGATCACCGTGGAGTCCGGACTGGTTCATCTGTTCCTGGGCGGCGCCGAACAGAATGGCGGTGCGCTCCCACGCTTCGCCCAGCGCGTGCAGACCGGCGGCGACCTCCAGAGCGCTTTGACCGGCCCGCGTCGAGCCGACCTCCTGGGAAATCGCCAGCGCCTCGGCCAGCGCGGCCGAAGCGCGATCGCGCGAGCCGCGGCCCATCGACACCATCGCCAGGTTGAGAAGCCCGATCGCGATGGTTTCCTGGTCCCCCAGCTCGCGAGCCAGCGCCAGCACCTGCTCGTAGAGTCGTTCGGCGGTATCGAGTTTGCCTTCCCTGCGATCGAGCTGCGCCAGCGCATTGAGCGCCGAGGCGAGAGGACGCTCTTTGCCCAGATCCTGCGTCAGATTGAGCGCTTGCTCCAGATAGCCCCGAGCCTTGACCAGGTCTCCCTGTCCCGACGACACCACGCCTAGCTCCTCGAGCACCATGGCCGCTCGCTCTTTGTCCTCGATTGCGAGCGCGATCGCCAGGCTCTCCTCGAGGTATCCCTGCGCCTCGCCGTAGCGGCCCATGAAGAAGCCGACCTGGCCGGCGGTGTGCAGTGCCCGGCAGCGTGCCCGGGTGCGCCCCTGCGCCCCCGGACGGGAGAGCGCCTCCAGCGTCAGGCGCCGCAACAGCGCGAGGCGGCCACGGTAGATCAGGTAGAGCTTCACGGCGTGGACCAGCCGCAATCCGAGCTCGCCGCCGCCCTCGACCCGGTCGCACCAGGCGTGAGCGGCCAGGAGATTTTCCGCCTCCAGGGTGAGCCGGGCGAGCCACGCGCCCTGGTCCGGGCCGACGAGCTGCGCGCTGGCCTGCTCGGAGAGCCCCAGGAAGAAATCCAGATGCCGCGTCCGGGTTGCGTCGCCTTCGTCGGATCCATCGAGCCGCTCCAGCGCGTACTGCCGCACCGTCTCCAGCAGCCGATAGCGCCCACCCTCGGCTTCCAGCGTGACGAGCGACTTTTCCACCAGATTGGTAAGCAGCCCGAGGACATCCGTACCGGACACCTCACCGCCCGCACCGACTGCTTCCGCCGCTTCGAGTGTCCAGCCGCCTGCGAAGACCGAGAGCCGCCGCAGCAGCGTGCGTTCGGGTTCGGTCGAGCAGATCGAAGCTCCAGTCGATCAGGGCGCGCAGCGTCTGCTGGCGCGGCAACGCGGTCGCGTCACCGCGCGTGAGCAGGCTGAACCGGTCGTCCAGGCGGGCGGCGATCTTCTCGACCGCCAGCGTGCGCACCCGCGCTGCGGCCAGCTCGAGCGCGAGCGGAATGCCGTCCAGGCGCCGACAGATGCTGGCCACCGCCGCCGCATTCTGTTGCGTCAGCTGCAGCGTAGGCTGGGCACAAAGCGCCCGGTCGATGAAAAGGCTCGCCGCCTCGACGCGCGCCAGATCCGCAAGGGACAAGGTTTGATTCGGTCCGGGACGGCGAGCGCCGGTACCGCATAGCTTGTTTCGCCAGCCACGCGCAGGGGCTCGCGACTGGTTGCGAGGATCCACAATTGCGGTCCGGCCTGCAGCAATTGCGTTGCGAGCTCGGCGCAGGGCATGAGCAGATGTTCGCAGTTGTCGAGGATCAGCAGCAGCTTTCGATCCTTGACGAACTCGAGTAGCGCTTCGGCCACCGGATGCCCCGCCTCTTCCTTCACGCCGAGCACTGCAGCCACCGCCAGCGGCACGTTCCTCGGATCGGCGAACGACGCCAGTTCCACCAGCCACACTCCGTCGGGATAGTCACCCAGGACATCGGCCGCAGCCTGCAACGCGAGGCGTGTCTTCCCGATACCACCCACGCCGTGCAGCGTCAGCACCCGGGTCTTGCCCAACAACCGGTTGACCTCGGCCAGCTCGCGGGTGCGCCCGATGAACGCGGTCAACTGCTGGGGCAGATTATTCGGCGTCGCCGCCAGCGTGCGCAACGCCGGAAAGTCAGCCCGAAGCCGCGGGTGCAGAAGCTGGTGGACGCGCTCGAGACTGGTCAGATCGCGAAAGCGCACGCGACCGAGATCGCGCAACGACACGCCGACCGGCAAGCGATCCCGGACCAGAACCGCGACGGGGTCGGATATCAGAACCTGTCCGCCATGCGCCGCGGCCATGATGCGCGCGGCACGATTGACCGGCGTCCCGAAATAGTCGTTGTCGCGGCGCTCGACGACACCGGCATCCAGGCCGCAGCGCACGGAGAGCGCA
The DNA here is from genome assembly GCA_963778275.1 of uncultured beta proteobacterium. Lineage (GTDB taxonomy): Bacteria > Pseudomonadota > Gammaproteobacteria > Burkholderiales > Casimicrobiaceae > PALSA-1003. The sequence continues at coordinate 36,862 of CAVZTS010000016.1, forward strand.
AGCTCGCCGCTTGCGTTGAGCTCGGAGAGCGCCTGCTGCAGCTCGAGCGCGGCTACCACCGCATCGAGCGGATCGTCGAAAGCGGCATGAATGCCATCACCCGTCATCTTCACGATCAGACCGTGATGCGCCTCCACCGTCGCGCGTGACAGCGCATCGTGCCGCGCAAGCGCATGCTTCATCCGCACGGGGTCCCGGTCCCACAGGCGGGTGCTACCCTCGATGTCGGTGAAGAGCAGCGTGGAGAGTGCGGATGGAGCTGCACGCCAAAGCCTCGCGAATCTTGATTTGTTTTAAGCCGAGTCTACCGTTGCCGAGTGCGCGTTGCGACACGCAACAGGTTCCGGACCGAAGAAGGGGTCCGGCGTGACCGCGCAACGGAGCGTGAAAAATCGCATTGTAGGCTACTTCCGCCGGGACTAGATTGGCGACTGATTGCGGGACGCCAGCAAGCTCCCAACCAAAAATGGATATGGACCGCTCGAGATCTATGTCACACCTTAAAGACAGTGATGTCGCTGGTTTGCCGTTGCACGAAGCGTTCAGCTGGCGCGTTGCCGTGTACGCAAGCCTCGTCGCCGCATTGGTTTTCGCAGCGCTCGACATCGGGCTCGGCTGGGCGGTGCGGGGAATCTCGCCGTGGGCGCCGCTGCGAATGATGGCTGCGATCGCGCTGGGTCCCAGGGCGCTCGTCCCCCCGGACACGTTCGACGCGCGCATCGTGGCGGTGGCGGTCCTGCTCCATGTCGTGCTGTCGATTGTCTATGGCACGTTCCTGGCCCTGGTGATGCCGAGAGTCGATGCGGCGATGGGCATCCTGATCGGCGGGTTGTACGGGCTTGCGCTCTACTACATCAATTTCTACGGCTTCACGTCCTTCTCGCCATGGTTCGTCGACCAGCGCGACTGGCTGGGCATCGTTTCGCACGGCGCGTTCGGTGCGGTGCTTGCCTGCACGTACGCGGCGATCAACAAACATCAGTCCAGCCGCGAGACCCAGGCGTTACCGCCGGTGCGCAACGTACAGCTTTCTGGCAGTGCGCAGCTGGATGCAAGCGGCTGCGACGCGAGCCCAATGCGCCTCGAACAGCCGCCGGGCAACTCCACGGCCCCGGAGAGTGACGGGTGCCGCGCCGTTGCGCAAGGAACCGCACGCCCCATGCGCCGCGAGGCTTTATCGCCCGATGCCCTTTGCCCCCGGCTCTCCGAAGCCAAGGAATTGTTGCCGCTCGTTCGGGGTCATCTCGTCGCCACGGCGTCCCGCTATCCCTTGCCAACGGGCATGGGTCTCGACCTGCTGCCAATCGTCGAAGCCGGCCTGTTTGGGTATGAGTTCGTACCCGATCGGAAGGCGCACACCTACCTCACGATCGGCTGCGACGCGCAGGGAGCGCCAATCGTGCGCAAGACTTTCTACGGTGTTGGCGCCCCGGACGCGCTGCAATTGGTGGCCCTCGAAGGACATATCCTGTCCCGAAGTGAGCGCGCCGCGCGCTGCCGCGTCCAACAGCGCGATGTTCATTTTGACGATTGGGCCGCGGCGGCGGAGGCGGCGTGGGCACAGCTGGCCGGCCTTTTTCCGGAACGGCCAAGGCAGCCCATCGCCCTGCGCGAGAACGCGCACCGCTGTCTCGACCAGGCTCTGGCAATGGCGCACTCGCACCTGGAGCATTGGGACCCGATCATCCATTTCTGCGGCCTGCCCAACGAGTCGCAGCACGGCTTTCTCCTGACCGGAGCGAGCGGCGAACGCGGCGAGTTGCTGTTTCAGCGGCCGGATATCTGGATGCTCCGGTGGAAGGCGCCCCCGCAGGCCGTGTACGAGTCATGGTCCGTCGTGGCCGATGGCGCGGACGCGGCCGACGGGCTGTTTCAGGGCAAGTAGCCTCCTGAAGCGAGGCAACGTCCGCCGAGCCGGGCGACGAGCTCCCGCTTGGCCAGCCCGCGTCGTGTCGTCCGCTCGCGTTGCCCGACCCCGTTCCACGGCCAAGGGCGTTGCCGGTGTCGACTATAATCGACGCCCTGCACTGTCGGCGGCTTCGCATCGTGACCTCGCATCCAACCGCGCCCACGCGTGTCATCGACTCGCACACCGGCGGCGAGCCGACGCGGGTGGTCGTCAGCGGCGGCCCGGACCTCGGCGGCGGCGACATGGCGCAGCGCCGCGACCGGTTCCGCGACACGCACGACGCGCTGGCGCAGCGCGATCGTCAACGAGCCGCGCGGCTCGGACGTGCTGGTCGGCGCGCTGCTGTGCGCGCCGGTCGATCGCGCCAGCGCCTGCGGCGTGATCTTTTTCAACAACGTCGGCTATCATCGGCATGTGCGGCCACGGCACGATCGGCGTGGTCGCGACGCTGGCGCATCTCGGCCGGATCGCAGCCCGGCGAGCACCGCATCGAGACCCCGGTCGGCAGCGTCACCGCGACGCTGCATGCCGACGGCACGGTCACCGTGGCCAACGTGCCGGCGTACCGGCACGCGGCGAAGGTCGCGCGTGGACGTTCCCGGGTCACGGCGTCGTGCACGGCGACGTCGCGTGGGGCGGCAACTGGTTCTTCCTGTGCGGCGACCACGGCCTGCCGCTCGAAGTCGGCCGCGTCGACGAGCTGACGGCGTTCGCGTTGCGCGTGCGCGACGCGCTGCGGCAGACGGGCGTAACCGGGGCGGGCGGCGCGGAGATCGATCACGTCGAGCTATTCGGACGCGCCCGCCGATCCGGGCGAACGACGCCCGCAACTTCGTGCTCTGCCCGGGCGGCGCCTACGATCGCTCGCCCTGCGGCACGGGCACCAGCGCGAAGCTCGCCTGCCTCGCAGCCGACGGCAAGCTCGCGCCGGGCGCGCCGTGGCGCCAGGAAAGCGTCATCGGCAGCGTCTTCACGGGCCGCTACTCGCGCCCGGCGACTGCGCTGCCGGACGTCCCGGCGAATGCCGTGCTGCCGCTGATCCACGGCCGCGCGTACGTGACACTCGACGCTAGCTCGTCTTCGACCCCGCGGACCCGTTCGCCTGGGGACTGGCTTGACCCGGGACCGGCGCGTCGCATGCGCGCCCGCGCAGTTGCGCCGATTCCGCCAAATGCCGCTCGCGCAGCAGCGAGGGCACGCTCGTGCCGACGTGCTGGTGATCGGCGCTGGCATCGTCGGCGTCGCGATCGCGTTGCGCCTGCAGCAGGAAGGGCGGCAAGTACTGTTGATCGACCGCGAAGGCATCGCGGCGCAGGCGAGCCGCGGCAACGCCGGCGCGCTCGCGTTCTCGGACATCCTGCCGCTGGCCTCGCCCGGCATCCTGCGAAAGGCGCCGCGCTGGCTCCTCGATCCGCTGGGCCCGCTGGCGATCCGTCCGCGCTATCTGCCGCGCATTGCCCCGTGGCTGTATCGCTTCTGGCGCGCGAGCCAGCCGGACCGCGTGCGCGCGAGCACCGCCGCGCAGGCCGCGAACTGATGGACCTATCCGCCGCCGAAACGCCGTTGCTGCTCGCCGCAGCGGGTGCCGCCGACATGCTGCGCAGCGATGGCGTGCTGCACCTCTACGAAAGCGAGGCCGAGCTGGACGCGGCGCAGCCCGGATGGCAGGCCCGCGCCGAGCACGGCATCGCGTTCACGCATCTGCACGGCCCGCCGGCGATCGCCGAACTGCAGCCGGGCTTGAGCCCGGCGCTGGTGGCGGCGACGTTCGTGCCGGGATGGAAGACGGTCAGCGATCCGTTGCAGGTGACCGAGGCGCTGGCGCGGCAGCTTCGAGCGACAGGGCGGCCGCATCCGGCGCGCGCGACGCGGACGGCGCTCGCGCCCGGCGCGCGATGGCGTCAACGTGCATGCTGCGCGATGGGCAGCCGCTCGACGCGCGCCACGTGGTCGTCGCCGCCGGCGCGTGGTCGCATCGTCTCGCGCGCACGCTCCGCGAGCGCATTCCCGCTCGAGACCGAGCGCGGCTACAACACGACGTTGCCGGTCGGCGCCTTCGACCTGAAGCGCCAGCTCACCTTCGGCGGCCACGGCTTCGTCGTCACGCCGCTCGCCTGTGGCGTGCGCGTGGGCGGCGCGGTGGAGTTCGCCGGACTCGACGCGCCGCCCAACTTCGCGCGCGCGGCGGCGCTGCTCGCGAAGGCCAAGCGCTTCATGCCCGGGTTGCGCACCGAAGGCGGGCAGCGAGTGGATGGGATTTCGCCCGTCGTTGCCCGACACGCTTGCCCGCGATCGGGCCGGCGCGCGACGGACGAGCGCGTCGATCTATGCGTTCGGCCACGGCCACCTCGGCCTCACGCAGGCCGCCGCGACGGCGCGCCTCGTCGCCGACCTCATGTCCGGGCGGCCGGCCGCCGATCGATCTCGCGCCCTTTCGTCCGCAGCGGTTCGGTTCCGCGCGACAGAAACCGCGAGAAGCCCGCGAAAAGACCAATGACCCCACCGCGATGGGAGAACGACAAGGAAGAGCCATGACGACATTCCGCACAATCGCCACGCGTCCGCCATCACGGCATGGAGCTCGATCGACTACGAATTCACCGTGCCGCTCGACCACGACCGGCCGTCGGGCGAATCGCTGTCGATCTTCGCGCGCGCGGTCAGGCACAGCGAGAAATGCGGACGCGACCCGGCCCTGGCTCGTTTTCCTGCAAGGCGGGCCGGGATTCCCGGGCCCGCGACCGGTAACAATTCCGGCTGGCTGAAGCGCGCGCTCGACGACTATCACGTGCTGCTGCTCGATTCGCGCGGCAACGGGCGCAGCAGCGTCGTGCTGCCGCAAACGCTCGCGCGGCGCGGCGATGCCCGCGCGCAGGCGGACTACCTCATGCATTTCCGCGCCGATGCCATCGTGCGCGACGCCGAGATGATCCGGCGCGAGCTCGTCGGCGACGAGCAACCCTGGAGCGTTCTCGGCCAGAGCTACGGCGGATTCTGCGCGGTTCGCTACCTGTCCGCCCATCCGCAGGGCTTGCGCGAGGTCTTCATCACGGGCGGCTTGCCGCCGCTGGACGGAAGCGCCGACGACTATTACCGTCATACCTACCCGAGGTTCAGCGCAAGACGCGCAATTTCTTTGCCCGCTACCCGGCGGACGAGGAACTCTGCACCCGCATCCTGGAGCACCTTCACCGGCACGACGTGGCACGCTGCCGACAGGAGGCCGTCTGACCGCGCGTCGGTTTCAGCAGGTCGGCTTCATGCTCGGGTTCGACGATGGAATGGAGAATCTCCACTACCTGCTCGAGAGCGCTTTCTGCGGCGGCGCGGACGGCGACGAACTGAGCCTGCCGTTTCTGCGTGCGCTCGAAAATTCACAGCCGTTCGAAACCAACCCTATCTTCGCCGCCCTGCACGAGATGTGCTACACGCAGGGTGCTGCCTCCGGCTGGTCGGCCGAGCGCGTGCGTGGCGAGTTTCCCGACATGGACGTGGGCGCCCGGCAAGCCGCCATCGTTCACCGGCGAGATGATCTATCCGTGGATGTTCGAGGACTATCTCCGGCTGCGGCCCTTGCGCGAGGTGGCGGAACTGCTCGCACGGGAGGAACGCTGGCCGGCGTTGTACGATCCGGCGCAACTCGCCCGCAACACGGTCCCCGGCGTCGCAGCGATCTACGCCGAAGACATGTACGTCCCGCGCGCGCTTTCGGAGCGGACCGCCGCGGCCATCCCCGGTCTCAAGGTCTGGCTCACCAACGAATACGAGCACAATGGACTGCGCAGCAGCCCTGCGGTGTTCGAGCGGCTGCTGGCGTTGCGGAGCGACCGGGTCTAGTCGGGAGCACGCCGCGCGACGGCTGGATGCCGGCGCCTTTGCGGCAGCCGGAACGCAAACGTCATGCCGCCTGGCGCAATCCGACGTCGGGCAACGCGGGACGGGTGGAGAGCGCCTGCTTCATGATCGCTTCGATTTCGGCGGTTTCCTTCGCGCTCAGTGGCAGCCGCGGCGGTCGCGTGCGGTGCGTGCCCCGCCCCACGAGGTGTTCGCACAGCTTGATGCACTGGACGAGGTCGGGGCGGGCGTCGAGATGGAGAAGCGGCATGAACCAGCGGTAGATGCGCATCGCTTCGGCGTACCGGCCGCTGCTGACAAGCCGGAACAAGGTCTCGCCTTCGCGCGGAAACGCGTTGGACAGGCCCGACACCCAGCCCACCGCGCCGACCAGGATGCTCTCCACCACGACGTCGTCGAGCCCGGCGAACAGCACGAATCGATCGCCGACCAGATTCTTGAGGTCGGTGAAGCGCCGGGTATCGCCTGAGGATTCCTTGAAGCAGACGATGGTTTCGCAATCGGAGAGCGAGGCCAGGATTTCCGGGGTGACGTCGTTCTTGTAGATCGGCGGATTGTTGTAGACCATCACCGGCAGATCGGTCGCCTTCGCGACGCTGCGAAAGTGCGCCGCCGTCTCGTGCGGCTTAGACGTGTAGACCAGCGCCGGCATGAGCATGATGCCGTCGAGGCCGATGCGCGCGGCCTCCTTCGCCATGTCGATCGCGAAGGCCGAGGTGAACTCGGCGACGCCGCTTATGACCGGGACGCGGCCGCGCGCCACCGCCCTGCCCGCCTCCATGAGCGCGATTTTTTCGGGCCTGGCCAACGAGCAGTTCTCGCCCACCGTGCCGCAGACGATAAGGCCGGACACGCCGTCCCGAATGAGGCCCTCCATGACGCGCGCGGTGGCATCGATATCGAGCGAAAGATCCTCGCGAAACTGCGTCGTCACTGCGGGAAATACGCCCTGCCAATCAGGTTTCAATCGACCCTCCGTCAGGTGATCGCGGCACCCTGCCCTGGCTGCCCGTGTCCGCATTTTGACGCCGGGGCTGCCGCACCGCTAGGGCGGACGTCGAACCCAACGATATCAGGCGCTTAGGTGCCGAATCAAACAGCTGCGTGCCTTTCTACGCCGCTCCATGCCGCGCGCCGCCACTTCCCCGCCGCCCGCATTGGGCGCAGTTCGCTTCGCGCAGCCGGGCGCGCGTCCGTGGCGCCGTAGAATTGGGGGATGCCCAACCATATCGGCATTGTCGCTTGCTCTGCCGAAGGCGCAGCGCTTTGCTATCGGACGATCTGCCTGGAAGGCGCGCAGCTTCTCGGTCCGCACGCTCACCCCGAGGTCTCGATGCACACGCACGCGCTTGCCGAGTACATGAAATGCATCGACCGCGGCGATTGGCAAGGTGTCGGCGAATTGATGCTCTCGTCCGCAAACAAGCTCGAGAAAGCCGGCGCCGATTTCTTAATCTGCCCGGACAACACCATTCACGAGGCACTTCCCTACGTTGAACCACGCTCGCCACTTCCCTGGCTGCACATCGCCGAGATCGTCGCCGCACATGCGGTCGAGCGCGGCTTCCGCTGCCTTGGCCTGACTGGCACTCGTTGGCTCGTTGCGAGTGACACCTATCCCGATAGGCTTGCGGTGCGCGGCCTGGCGTACGTGCGCCCGAGCCCGCCGAAAGCGAAGAAATCAATCGCATCATCATGGACGAGCTGGTCTACGGCGTCTTCGCATCCAGTGCGGTCGCCTACTTGCAGCGCGTCGCTGAACGGCTGAAAGATGAGGGTTGCGACGCCTGGTCCTCGGCTGCACCGAGCTCCCGTTGCTCATGGACGGCTCGATTTGCCCGCTGCCGACGCTCGACTCAACCCGCCTGCTCGCGCGTGCTGCGCTGCGCCGGGCGACCGCCTGAAACCGTGAGCCGCTCCGGGCCCGAGGAGCCCGCGCTTGTCAACCGGATATTTCGGTCGGATCCTCCGTCGTTGCAAATCGCGACGGAGAAAACGCAGACAGCTCAACGAGAGCGGCCGCCCGGCAATCAGCTCGGCGACCAGCAAGCCGCACAGCGGACCGAGTGTAAACCCGTACGTATTGCATACGGCGGCGAACAGTCCCGGGTAGCCGGGCACGGCGCCGAGAATCGGGCGCCCGTCCGGCGTATAGATGTTGGGGCCTGCCCATGAGCGGATCACCGCGACCTCGGCCAGGCGAGGCACGACCGTGCGGGCCACCGAGAGCGAGCCGCGCAGGCTCTCGGACAGGACCGCCGGCCGCCCGAACACCGCGTCGCGCGATGCCGTCCAGCCGCCGCCGATGAGCACGTTGCCATTGGCCACCTGTTTCAATGTCAAGCGCGACTCGGCGTGATAAAGCAGGTGGTCGATGAAGGGGGCGCAGGCCTCCGTGGCAACCATCTGGATGACCCGGTGCGCCAGCGGCAGTTGCACGCCGGCCATCGCCGCGATCTCGCCGGAGGCCGATCCCGCCGCGATAACGAGGCGCCGACAAAGGATCTCGCCGCGGTCCGTGGCGATGCGCCAGCCCCCTTCCCGTCGCTCCACCCGCCTCACCGGGGCATTGAGCACGAAGCGCGCTCCGGACTTGCGGGCGCCATCGGCGAGTCCAATGACCGACAGGAGGGCATTGGCCATGCCCTCGTCGGGACAATAGCTCGCGCCGAGCACGTGACCGGCGATATACGGCGCCAGGCGGCGCAACTGACTGCCGCCAAGCATCTCGACCTGCAGGCCCTGCGACCGTTCCAGCGTAACCTTCTCCGCAGGATCTGCATCTGGGGCTCGGTTTCGGCGACCATGATTCCGCCCGGACACCGCAATTCGATATCGCAATCCAGCTCGTCGTCGAGGCGCTTCCACAGCGAGAGCGCGTCGACGAAGAACGGCAGCGTCTGCGCGAACTGTGCGACCCACTCCGGAGCCTTGTCGGCATGGCTGAAAGGGGAAAGCTGCAGATGCAGATTGCCGGCGTTGGCAGCGGAGGCGCCCTCGCCGACATCGCCGGAGGCGACGACCGCGACGTCGACATCGAAGCGCGACAGGAAGTAGGCGATGCTGCAGCCGTAGAACCCCGCTCCGACGACCAGCACATCCGTTTCGGCCAATGGCGTATCGGCACTCATGCGCGCCGTGCCTACGTCAGGTCCCTGATGCGAATCGGCTTGACCGGCGCCCGCGGTGCGAGACCGTGCAGTTCCTCGCGCGAGAGCGTCGGATCGGCAGGCAGCATCGCGGCAACAATGGGCTCGCAGTACCGACCCTGGCAGCGGCCCATGGCGACGCGTGTGCGGCGCTTCACCGCTCCCAGGGTCGCCGCGCCGCGTTCCAGCGCAGTATCGATGGCTGCGCGGGTAACGCCCTCGCAGCGACAGATCACCGTGTCCGCGGACGCGAGCTGGCGGGTCAGCAC